>NZ_CP050308.1:0-1200000 GCF_014189535.1 Rhizobium lusitanum
ACGGCCGTTGATTTCGTCGCCAAACGCGGCATCAGTATCGATCTCGCCGGCATCCCGCTCGACGACAAGAAGACCTACGAGATGCTCGCGCGCGGCGAGACGGTCGGCGTGTTCCAGGTGGAAAGTGCCGGCATGCGCAAGGCGCTGATCGGCATGCGCCCGGACTGCATCGAGGATATTATCGCGCTCGTGGCGCTCTATCGTCCAGGCCCGATGGAAAACATCCCGGTCTACAATGCCCGCAAGCATGGCGAGGAAGAGATCGAGTCGATCCACCCGACCATCGACTATCTCCTGAAGGAAACCCAGGGCGTTATCGTTTACCAGGAGCAGGTGATGCAGGTCGCCCAGGTCCTGTCGGGCTATTCGCTCGGCGAGGCCGATCTTCTGCGCCGCGCCATGGGTAAGAAGATCAAGGCGGAGATGGACCAGCAGCGCGAGCGCTTCGTCGATGGCGCCGTTAAGAATGGCGTGTCGAAGGGGCAATCGGACGTCATTTTCGATCTGCTCGCCAAGTTCGCCAACTACGGCTTCAACAAGTCGCACGCCGCCGCCTACGCCATCGTCTCCTACCAGACGGCCTATATGAAGGCGCATTATCCGGTTGAGTTTCTCGCAGCGTCGATGACGCTCGATATGGCGAACACCGAAAAGGTCAACGACTTCCGTCAGGACGCCAAGCGCCTCGGTATCGAGGTGATCGCGCCGTCGATCCAGACCTCGTTCCGTCGTTTCGAGACGGGTGAGAACCGCATCTATTACGCTCTGGCCGCCCTCAAGGGTGTCGGCGAATCCGCCGTCGAACATATTGTTGAAGTTCGCGGCGAGCAGCCTTTCGCCGGTATCGAGGATTTCTGCCTGCGCATTGATCCGAAGCAGATCAACCGCCGCGTGCTGGAAAGCCTGATCTTCGCTGGCGCCTTCGATTGCTTCGAGATCGACCGCGCGCAACTGATCGGCGGGATCGACCGGATCATGGGCTATGCGCAGGTCGCGCAGGAAAACAAGCGCAGCGGTCAGCATGACATGTTCGGAAGTGCGGCCTCTGGCCCTGAGAAGATCTCGTTCTCGCCATTCACGCCCTGGCTCGCCTCGGAGCGGCTGCTCCGCGAATTCCAGGTTCTCGGCTTCTATCTGACGGCTCATCCGCTCGACAGTTACAAGAGCGTGCTCGATAAGATGCGCGTGCAGAATTTCGCCGATTTCTCCACGGCGGTGAAGCAGGGGGCCAGCAACGGCCGTCTCGCCGGTACGGTCATCTCGAAGCAGGAACGCAAGACGCGCACCGGCAACAAGATGGGCATCTTCGTCTTCTCCGATGCTTCGGGCCAGTTCGAAACCGTGCTGTTCTCCGAAGTGCTCAGTCAATATCGCGACGTGCTCGAAGTGGGCAAATCCTTCGTCATAACGGCCCAGGCCGACGAGCGGCCGGAAGGTATCAGTCTACGGCTGCACACGGCACAGTCGCTGGAGGAGAAGTCGCTGCAGATGCAGAAGGCATTGCGCGTGTATGTCCGCGATTCCGGTCCGCTGAAGGCGGTGGCCGCCCATCTCAACGCCCGGGGCGATGGCCTGGTCTCCTTTATTGTCATCAAGGAGGAGGGCAAGCGCGAGGTGGAAGTGGTGCTGTCCGAGAAATACCGCATCACGCCGGAGATCGCAGCCGCGTTGCGCACGGCACCCGGTGTGATCGATGTCGAGCTGGTCTAGCCCTTCTTGCCCAATGCACCGCTGTTGGTGATGGTGATGAAATCGGTTCCGTTGCCGGTTTCAGGGCCGACGCCGGTGTCGGAAATCGTTAGGGACGATCCTGCCGTCAGCAGATCCCCGATCCTGCGCCTGATGTCGTCGGGTATGGTAATGCGGTTCAGCGCGCGGTCGGCGGCGTCGAACGCTTCCGCCTGTTCTTCGCTGGTGATGCCGAGCCGTTTCTTCGTATCCTTGGAAAGATCCTCCTCCAACGTCACGCCGAACCAGTTCGCCTTGCCGTTCATCCTATCGATCGTATTTGCAGTGAAGAAATGCGTGCCGAGTGCTTCCTGCGGCTCGGCGATGATCGCGGGCGCTTCGAACAGTGGCTTGAAGTTCTGGCGCACCATGATTGCGCCGTTCGGCGGCTCGCCCTTGCCGGCGGCGGCATAGACCGCCGTCATCAGAGCCGGGCTAACAAGGCTGCCCGATGTCGGGATGCCGTGCGCCTTCTTGAAGTCGCTGATTGCTTGCACGGTCGCTGGTCCGAGCAGACCGTCCGGCGTACCGGTCGCAAAACCCATGCCGTTCAACAGACCTTGCAGGTCGCGGACGTTTTCACGTAATCCCCGGCGGGTCATCAGGATGCTGAGCGGAGCCTGGTCGACAGGCTGCGCTGTCCGCGCGGCGGTTGGCATCGGCAAGGCGGCTGTATCGTTCGTGGCGACCTGCACCGATTGCGCTTGTGGCATGAAGACAGCTGTCGTCGGGCGCAGCTCGATATCGGAGAACAGTACTGAGGCGGGTGCTGCCTCGGGCTGGAACAGCATGGCGTGCTCGAAAGGCTGCGGCACCAGTGGATGGTCGGCGATGACGACATGCACGCCGCGCTCGGTCATCTGGTAGAGCATCTTGGCGAATGCCTTCGGCATGCGCACGCAGCCATGCGAGGCGGGATAATTCGGCACTGAATTGGATTCGTGCAGCGCGATACCGGACCAGGTCAGCCGCTGCATGAAGGGCATCGGCGAGTTCGAATAGAGATTGGACTCGTGATAGACCTCTTTCTCCAGAATGGAGAAGATGCCGCTGGGTGTCGTGTGGCCGCGCTTGCCGGTCGAAACCTTCGATGTCGCCACCACCTTGTCGCCGTCATAGACGGCCAGCGACTGCCGGTCCTTGGACACGACGATCTGCAACGTGCGGACATCGTCCGCCGCAAGGGCAGGGTGAACGAGAGCTGTGGCCGACAACAGGCCCAGTCCGAAAAGAAAACACGGCTTCATACACACATACCAAAACGCAATACTCGTATTGATGCAGACTAGACTTCGAAGTTTAAGGAAGACTTGAAGACAAGCGATCTATTCGAAATGCTTTTCGATGATTCACCACGATGAGACCTGCGCTATCGGCGCAATTGCGGCAAGATGTATTTTATGTAATTCTTAAGTTACAGAATGTGGAGCCGGATGGGGGTTCGACATGCAAGTGGACGTGATCGAAAAGCTGGAAGATCTGCAAGCGTTGAAAGGCAACTGGGATCGGATCTATGAGATCGACCCGGAAGCGCACTGCTTTTTGTCCTCAACGTGGATATCGAACTGGTTTGCCTCGCGCAGCTTGCCCTGGTTCGTGCTGGCGGCGAGGGAGGAGGCTGATGGCGCCTATGTGGCATTCTTCCCGATCCAGCTTGGCACTGGCCTTGATCGGGGCAAGGGCTTTTACAATATCGTCGCCATGGGCGGCTCCTACTTCGCGCCCTATACCGGCATTCTCAGCGATCCCGCCTATGCCGATGCATCGGCCCTGGCCTTTGCGGAGCATATCCGCACCTTCAATTGGCGCAGCCTGCATCTGGACGGCATCGATCGATCATCCGCGCGGATCGGGCGTTTCCTTGAACATTTCCCGCCCAAGGATTTTACCGGCGACCGGGTTAAGCATCCCGCGCGGATCCAGAACGCGACAGATCGGGTCGATCCGGAGATCCATCTCCATGTGACGCTGCCGGCGGATTTCGAATCTTTCCTCGACGAAAAGCTGCGCCCGCAGGTGCGGCGCAATATCCGCCTCGGTCTGCGCAAGCTGGACGGTTCAACAACGCTCCGGGTGACGCATGGTGAGAGTGGAGCCACTGAGGCGGACTTGGCGACGCTGCTCAGCCTCTGGGAGAAGCAATGGGGACAGCGCGATCCAGGTCATGCACGGTACGTCCTCGACAATGCGCGGTCACTTTTGCCGCATTGCCTCCGTGATGGCGATCTCTTTCTGCCGATCCTGTGGCAGGACGAGACGCCGATCGCGGCTGCCGCCATCCTTCTCGATCGCCCCAGAAAGCGGCTGATCTGTTTCTTGAGCGCGCGTGACGTCACCATCCGGGATATGTCTCCAGGCTTGATACTGCACGCCTATACGATCCGTTGGGCGATAGAGAACGGCTTTCGAATCTACGATCTCGGTGCGGGCAATTACGCGCACAAATATGCTTTCGGCTCCGTCAGCCGGCGTATCGAACATTATCGGATCGACACGAGGACAGGACGGAATCTGGGCGAGCGCCTGGATCCGCATTGCCTGCCGCTTGCGCTTGCCCGCGTCAAAGATCTGCATGCCGCCGGCGATCAGAGCGATGCCGAGATTGGCTGCCGACAGATCCTCGCCGTCGAGCCCACGCATGGGGAAGCATTGGCGCTCTACCGCGACATTGCGGCGTCGCGGACGCTATGGCAGAAAATCTGGTCCGATGATGCCCCGGCCGGTGACCAGGGATCTGCCGATCGTGTCCAGGCGGAAAGGCAATGCCGCGCCGCGATCGCTGAAAATCCCGGAGATTTCGATGCCGCGCACCGGCTGAGCATACTCTTGCTGCTACGCGGCGAGGCCGGGGAGGCGGAGGCCGAGATCGGGCGGGCGCTGGAGCTGCGCCCCGATTCCGCTGCCGCCCATTGCACCTACGGCAATATCCTTGCCGCGACCCGGAATTTCGAGGCGGCCGTCATCCGTTATGATCGCGCGCTTGCCCTGGAACCGGATTATGCCGTCGCCCACAACAACAAGGGCAACGCCTTGCGCCACCTCGGGCGCCCCGACGAGGCGCTGGCGAGCTATGAAAACGCGATTGCGACTAGGCCGGACTACGAGCAGGCACTTGCCAATCGTGCAGCACTTTTCGATGAAGAGCCGGATATGCTGCCGGCGCTCTCTCACGTCCCGCGCTTGCCGCCGAATGTGTAGCCGGTTTCGACCGTCTTGTTACCGAATTTTTCCCTGAGCTTGTCCATTGCAGCCTCGGCTGCTGCGCGGCGGGTGGCCTGTTCGTCGATCAGATCCGGAGGGTCGGCGCGGGCGGCGTCGCAAAGATCGGTTACGCCGATGCCGATCAGGCGGAATTTCGTGCCATCGGTCTCGTGTTCGAGCAATCGCAAGCCGGTACGGAAGATGCGGTCGGCAAGCTGGGTCGGATCTTCGAGGCGGCGGTTGCGGGTCCGGCTTTTGAAATCTGCCGTTTTCAGCTTCAGTACGACAGTGTGCCCGGCGATCTCGCCGTGCTTCAGGCGTCGCGATACTTTTTCGGAGAGATCGCGAAGGATCGGCACGAGATCGTCGTGGCGAGAGATATCCTCGAAGAAGGTCGTTTCCGCCGATACGCTCTTCGCCTCGTCATTCAGATGCACCGTGCGGTCGTCGATGCCGCGCGACAGGCGGAAAAGTCTTTGGCCAATGACGCCATAGCGGCGCATCAGGTCGCCTTCGTCCATGGTCTGGAGCTGGCCGATGGTGCGGATGCCGCTGCTTTCCAGCGTTGCCGCAAAGGCCTTGCCGACGCCCCAGATGGTCGTCACGGGACGCGGCTCCAGAAACGACAGCGCCTCCTCACGACCGATCACCGAAAAGCCACGCGGCTTCTGCAGGTCGGACGCCACCTTGGCGAGGAACTTGCAATAGGAAAGGCCGACCGAGATGGTGATGCCGATCTCGCTTTCGATACGCTTGACAAATTTCGCAAGGATTCGCGCTGGCGGGTCATGATGCAGGCGCTGCGTGCCCTCGAGTTCCAGAAAGGCCTCGTCGATCGAAAGCGGCTGCACCAGCGGCGTCAGCTCCTGCATCAGCGTCCTCACCTCGCGACCGACGCGGACATATTTCTCCATGTTCGGGCGGATGACGACCGCCTGCGGACAGGCCTCCAGCGCCTTGAACATCGGCATGGCGGAGCGGACGCCATGGATGCGGGCGATATAGCAGGCGGTGGACACGACGCCGCGCTTGCCGCCGCCGATGATGACCGGCTTGTCCGCCAGCTCCGGATTGTCGCGCTTTTCGATCGAGGCATAGAAGGCGTCGCAATCGATATGCGCCAGCGTCAGGTCGTAGAGTTCGCGGTGATAGACAAGGCGCGGGCTGCCGCAGGCACGGCAACGCGTTCGCTCGCTCAATTGCTCGCTCAAGCAATCGCGGCAAAAACCTGAAATTTTGTCGGGCGCGCTGATCATGAAACGAGAACAAAAATTGAACATCGCTACCTTATGTTCTAAGCTCGCGAGTCTCAAGGCGCAAATGTGCCAAAGGAGGGGATGTTGGAGGAATTGAAAGTGCTGCCCCTGACGTCGGATCGATGGAGCGATTTCGAAACGCTCTTCGGCCCGAGCGGCGCTTGCTATGGTTGCTGGTGCACCCATTTCCGTATTCCGACATCTGATCGCAAGACGATGGATGCCGGTGCCAAGAAGGCGTTCATGCAGGCACGAGTCGCCGCAGGTTCTCCGCCCGGCATTCTTGGTTATATCGACGAACGGCCAATCGCTTGGGCGCAGGTTGGCCCGCGCTCCGAGCTGCCGCAGTGGAATTCCCCGAAAACCGTGTCACGGCCGCTCGATCCGGCCGATGCCGACGATGGTTCCGTTTGGGCTGTCAGCTGCTTCTTCATGAACTCACGCGATCGCGGCAAGGGATATAGCCACCGCATGCTGTCAGAGGCGGTAAATTTCGCCAAGGCCTCCGGCGCCCGCATCCTTGAAGGCTGTCCGATCGAACGGACGAAACAATCGAAATCCGTTGGCCTCTATGTCGGCTCGCTGCGCATATTCGAGGCGGCCGGATTTTCCGAAGTGGCGAAACGAAAGGATGGGCGACCCTTGATGCGCTTGGTTCTATGATAGCGGTGCGGCTGGGCTCAGCGGGCGATATGGGCGTGGATCAATGGCGCGGCTTCAGCCCAGTCGTTTGTCTGGGGAATATCGGCGGCCACAGTCGGGGCCATGCGGTGGACGATCGAATCCGGCCTCAGATTGATCAGCAGGCAGCTTGGGACATGGTCGCGAACCGAATGCAGATTGTGCGCCATGTCATCCACAAAGGCGACGGGAAGGGAGCGGGCATCATGCAGGGTCTGTACGATCGGTCCCTTCGGCTGCAGCGAGGCAATCAGCGGATAGGCAAGGCCGAGCCGGTCGAGCAGGCGGCGGCGCTGGGCCCAGAACTGCGGCGACATGGCGGTGAGGAAAACGACGTCGGCGTCTCTCGAGAAGTCGCCGAGGGCATCGACGACGCGGTCGAGAGGCGTCTGCCACTGTTCCTGCGCTTCGAAAAAGGCTTCGATCAGGCGATGGACATCCTTTTCCTCCAAAGCCGTACCGTTGGCCTTCGAAATGATATTGCCGGTCAGCCGGAAGGACCGCGGCAGGAACTCATGGCCTTCGCCGTCGAGAAAGACCAGGAAAGGCGCAAAGAAATGCAGCACGACATCATCGACGTCGCAGACGACCAGCGGACGGTCTCCAAGACGAACATGCGACATGTCCAGTTCGATTGGGGCGTCCATCGTCAATACTCCCCCGAGGAGAGGCCAGGCGGCGAGAAATGCGCTGCAGCAGCCATAACGGTTTCCGGCGCCATCCCGCTTGCCTCACAGAAGGCAAGCAAGGTCGGCTCGTGGTTCATCAGGAAATCCAGCATGCCCGCAAGAAAGGCCGGTTCGTTGATGGCGTTGCGCACCTGCGCCGGCTCGACGCCGGTCAAGGCCAGGAAACGGCCGAACATATCCGGCTCGTTGGCGAGCCAGCCAAGTACCGCGATTGCCGTCTCTTGCGGGTCGGCGGTGACCGTCTTCGAGTTCTTGAAGTTACTTTGCATTTTGAGAGGTAAGTTACCTATTTTTCAACCAAATGCCGATAATGTCCGATTCAAATATTTTTGGAATCGATTTGTCGCGACCTTATATTTTCAGCAAGTGGATGCAATACCGAATGCAGGGACAGCTCTCCATGCCTAAGCAAGTGATGATTGTAGAAGACAACGAGCTGAATATGAAGCTCTTTCGAGATCTGATCGAGGCGTCGGGCTACACGACGATCCAGACACGGAACGGCATGGAAGCACTTGACCTTGCTCGGAAACACCGCCCGGACCTGATCCTCATGGATATCCAGCTTCCCGAGGTTTCGGGACTGGAAGTGACGAAATGGCTGAAGGAGGATGACGACTTGCACGTCATCCCGGTGATCGCGGTTACCGCCTTTGCGATGAAGGGTGACGAGGAGCGCATTCGCCAGGGCGGCTGCGAAGCCTATGTCTCGAAGCCGATCTCCGTCCCGAAATTCATCGAGACCATCAAGACTTACCTGGGCGACGCCTGAGCGCGAGGAAAGACCGATGACCGCGCGCATTCTGGTAGTCGACGATATCCCCGCCAATGTGAAGCTCCTTGAAGCGCGGCTGCTGGCCGAGTATTTCGAGGTGCTGACCGCCGAGGATGGCTTGAAGGCGCTCGCCATTTGCGACAGCACGCAGGTCGATCTCGTCCTGCTCGACATCATGATGCCCGGCATGGACGGTTTCGACGTCTGCGAGCGACTGAAGTCCGACCCACGCACCTCGCATATCCCCGTCGTCATGGTCACAGCGCTGGATCAGCCGGCTGATCGCGTACGCGGGTTGAAGGCCGGCGCCGACGATTTCCTGACCAAGCCGGTGAACGACCTGCAGCTCATCTCACGCGTCAAGAGCCTTTTGCGCTTGAAGACGCTGAGCGACGAACTGCGCATGCGCAACGAGACGGCTCGCAATCTCGGCATCGAGGATTTGCTGCGCCTGGGGGATGGCCGCATTGACGAGACTGGCCATGTCCTCCTGGTCGACGGCCGCGCCAATTCTCAGGAGCGCATCATCCGTGCCCTGAAGCCGATTGCCCAGGTGACAGCGACCTCCGATCCGCAGGCCGCCTTGTTCGAAGCCGCGGAAAAGCCGTTCGAACTTGTCATCGTCAATTCCAATTTCGACGACTACGACCCGCTGCGGCTTTGCTCGCAGCTTCGCTCGCTGGAGCGCACGCGCTTCCTGCCGGTACTGCTGGTGACGGAGCAGGGTGCCGACGAGATGATCGTCCGGGCGCTCGATCTTGGCGTCAACGACTATATCGTCCGGCCGCTGGATCCGAACGAACTGGTTGCCCGCAGCCTGACGCAGATCCGCCGCAAGCGTTACAACGACCGTCTGCGTGCCAGCATGCAGCATACGATCGAGCTTGCCGTCACTGATGCGCTCACAGGCCTCAACAACAGACGCTATCTCGACAATCACCTGAAGATCCTCTTCAACCGCTCACTGGCGCGTGGCAGGCCGCTTTCGATCCTGATCACCGACATCGACCGCTTTAAGCTGGTGAACGACACCTATGGTCATGACGCCGGCGATGAAGTGCTGAAGGAGTTTGCCGCTCGCATCCGCTCCACCGTTCGTGGTGCCGATCTGGCCTGTCGCTATGGCGGCGAGGAATTCGTCGTGGTGATGCCGGATACGCCTCCGGAGGTTGCCGCCGCCGTTGCCGAACGTCTGCGCGCCGCGGTGGAGACCGTGCCCGTGACCCTGCGGGAAGCGGGAGCCGCACTTAATATCACCGCCTCTTTCGGCATTTCATCCCGCCTGGAGTCTATAGAGACGCCCGAGCAATTGATGAAGCAGGCCGACCTTGCACTTTACGAAGCCAAGAAGGCAGGCCGCAATCGGGTTGTTGCGGCGGCAGCCTGATCCAAACTGATCCAGTGCTCAATTCCCTGGCCCCATCAATATTCACGGGCTTTTCGGAGTTTTGAACAGAGATCGAAAATTTATAGTCATGATTCCACAATTATATGCGCGCTGATTTCTGCATCGGGATAAACGCTATAATTGCAGTATAGTCCGATGAAAATGCTTGCTTGCCGGCAGGGATCCAATGTTTTCTGGTGTATTGCGCGCGATATGCTTGATGGATTTGAATTCGAATTGGTAAGAAACTAGAAAATGCCACTCATAATATATCTGTCATCATAGTATGGAATTGTGCTTAAACATCTTCCGCTTGAATTTGCTATATATGCGCTAGTTATCTCTTGGTTTTTGAGATGTACTCGCTTGGGGATTGTTATATTTCACGGGGAGAGATCTGGGTGAAATTGGGAATCTTAACCATCCAGCCAGACGAAGATTTTTTATCATTAAGAATTTGTTGATTTTATTTCGATTTCGGGCAAATTTAGTCCCGTACAGAGATAGCCCGTAAGGGTTTGAGAATACCCCATGATGCTCAGGTCCGCCGCATCTCCTGGGTCGTGGGGTCGGTCGGCTGGCAGGCAAATTCAAACGGTTCCTCGTGCCGTTTTGCAGGCTAGCCGGCCCCCAATTTAAAACGCCGCTCTTCCTTGGGAAGGCGGCGTTTTTCTTTGGTCATCAATATCTGTGGGATGCATTTTAGATTTTGTTGATCGTCAGGCATCGGGCGAAGTTTTGCACAGGAAAGCAGGGTCAAAAAAGAAAAAGGCGCTAACCCTGCGGTTGCGCCTTTTGCTGTAACCAGAATCTGAGGAAACTTACTTGATCTTCGTTTCCTTGAATTCGACGTGCTTCCGAGCAACCGGATCGTACTTCGTCTTCGTCATCTTGTCCGTCATTGTGCGGCTGTTCTTCGTCGTAACGTAGAAGAAACCGGTGTCGGCCGTCGACAGCAGCTTGATCTTGATGGTGGTAGCCTTGGCCATGGTCGTCCTGCCTTTAAGAAAAATGAAAGCCGTGGACGGCCAGTGCGGAGGTCCACGGCAAATTCTGGCGCGAAATTACAAATCGCGCCCGAAAAGTCAACCCCTGTTGCCCATGAAGAGCAGACGTATCCCCGAAAGCAGGACATAAAGGCCGAAGAAAAAGGCGATCGCCCAGGCAAAACCGCTGGGGTTGGCAAGATCCATGGCAGTGCCGACGGTGGGCGGGCCGAGGACCATGCCGACCGCGTAACAGAAAACGAAGGCGGCGTTGGCTGCTACCAGATCCGCACCCGTCAGCCGCGTTCCCAGGTGGCTCAGGCCTACCGTATACATGCCGGAGACGCAGCCGCCCCAGAAAAGCAGGATGACCGCCAGAAGGACCCAATTCCAGGCGAGAGAGGGCAGCAGAAGCGCGCCGACGAACCCGATGGCGGCCATGATCGACAGCAGCGGCCGCTTGTCGTGCAATCGGTCGGCAAGCAGCCCGAGTGGGATCTGAAATATGAAATTGCCGACGCCCATTACCGTCAGCAACAAAGCTGCCTGCGATTCGTTGAAGCCCAGCCGAGTGGCATAGCTGGTGAAAAGCGATCCGCCGCCAACAGTTACCGCGCCGAACACGAAGACAGCGGCTGTGGCGGTCGGCACCAGGAAGACATAGCGGATGAAGTGCAGTTCAGGCTTCTCGTCGACGGGAGGGCTCTCATTGCGGGCGATGAAGATCGGTATGGCCGCGGAGAGAATGATGCAGGCGCCGATGGCAAATGGCATCAGCCCGTCGCTGCCCACCAGCGAGAACAGCAGGGGGCCGGCGGCAAAACCGAGCGAAAAGACGGTGGAGTAGATGCCGAGCACGAAGCCGCGCTTGGAGGGCGGTGAGGCGGCGTTGATCCAGAATTCCGACAGGATGAACAAGGTCGTTGTCGAACCATGGAAGATCAGGCGCAGCGGAAACCAGAGCGCCAGGCTCTCGGCGTAATAGAAGCCCAGGGAACTCAATGCGGAGAGCACGACGGCCCAGATCATCGTCTGTACGACACCGAAGCGGTGGGCGAGCTTCGTGGTGATCAGGGCCGCTATCATCGCGGCAACCCCCATCATCGCCGTGTTCAGCCCGATCAGGCTCGACGAGATGCCGCGTTTTTCCAGGATGATGCTGAGAAGCGGCAGGCCGAGGCCGATGGCGATGCCGACAGCGGAAACGGACGAAATAGCGGCGACGAGCGAAGGCCAATGAATTTCTTCGACATGGCCGGCCTTGCCGTTCGTCGGTTCAGTCATGAATTGATCCTTAGAGCATTTGGCGAACGAATCATTCGCGACGCGGGGGGATAGAAAGGCACGGCACGGCCAAATCCAGGTGACGGTTCGGCTTTCATGGGATTGGTCGCACTCTCCAGAATGATCCTTTCGACGCCCGGCATGTTCAGACAAGAAACGCCGCTGATGTCAAGCCATTGGAGATCGGGCAATTCGTGCGAATCACCGATATGCGATGATTTGATATAAATCATGGCCAAAGGGGGAGCGGCACATGCCGAACCCGGCCGGCCGGCAAGGCTGGCGATATTCGTTCAAATACGGTGTTCAAGAGCGGCCGTTCCCCTGATCCCACTCGGCTGGGCCGTCGTCATGGCCGCCGAAGCCATGCATCCTGAGTGCCCATTGCAGACCGATGACGCCACCCTTGATCGGCTGGATTATGGCCAGCGCGGTGATCACCGTAATCGGCGCCCAGATGGCGAGATGGACCCATACGGGCAGATGAAAAGCCATGTCCGTCATCATAAAGCCGCCGACCACGACATGGCCGAGCACCAGGATCACCAGATAGGGCGGCAAGTCGTCGGCGCGCTGGTGGAATATCTCCTCGCCGCAGGCGGCACAGTGGTCGACTGGTTTCAGGAAGGCACGGAAGAGCTTGCCTGCGCCGCAGTTTGGACAGCGGTTCAGCAGACCGCGAACAATGGAGCGTCCCAGCGGACGCTCAGCCTCGTCGGGGCCGCCATAGCGGATCGTGGAATCGGACGGGCTGCTCGTCATGAATGCTTCCCTCCTGCCGGCAGCCGCCGGCTATCGGCGGCCGCGCGGTGGTCTCGTTCCCGGTGCCTTGCGCGCCGGGCTCTTGTTGCGGCGGGTCGCCTTGTGGAAGGAGCGCACCGCTGTTGGCATGGCGCGGCCGTCGCTCAGCATTTCGAAGCGCAGGGCGCCCGCAAGCGGGATTGCTTCCACGAGCCGCACCGTCACGCTGTCGCCGAGGCGAAAGCCGAGCCCCGTCTTTTCACCGGTCAGCGCCTGATGCGCCTCGTCATAGATGAAATAGTCGGAGCCAAGCGTGGATATAGGGATGAAACCGTCGGCGCCATAGTCGGGCAGGGTGACAAAAAGTCCCGACTTGGTGACGCCACCGACGCGCGCCTCGAATTCCTCGCCGACGCGCCCGGCAAGATGATGGGCGATCAGCCGGTCGACCGTCTCGCGCTCGGCCGCCATGGCACGGCGTTCGAAAGTGGAAATTTCGGCGGCGATATCGTCGAGCGCTGCCTCTTCGTCCGGCGTGATGCCGCCTTCGCCAAAGCCCAGCGAGCCGACGAGCGCGCGATGCACGATCAAGTCTGCATAACGGCGGATCGGCGAGGTGAAATGCGCGTATTTCATCAGGTTCAGGCCAAAATGCCCGATATTGTCGGGGCTGTAAATCGCCTGGCTCTGCGAACGCAGCACCATCTCGTTGACCATGGTCTGGTGGGCCGTGCCCTCGGCCTTCGCCAGGATGCCGTTGAAGCTGTTGGCGCGTACATTGCCGCCCTTGGCAAGCGTGATATCGAGCGTCGCGAGGAATTCGCGCAGCACTTCCTGCTTGGCAAGCGACGGGCCGTCATGGATGCGGTAAATCAGCGCCTGCTTCTTCTTCTCCAGTGTCTCGGCGGCGGCCACGTTCGCCTGGATCATCATTTCTTCGATGAGCTTATGGGCGTCGAGGCGCGGCGGCACGATGACGCGATCGACCGTGCCGTCCGGCTTCAGCTGGATCTTGCGTTCGGGCATGTCGAGTTCGAGCGGCTGGCGCCGTTCACGGCCGAGCTTCATGATCTTGTAGGCGTGCCAGAGCGGCTTCAGGATGGGCTCCAGCATCGGTCCGGTCTTGTCGTCCGGCTGACCGTCGATCGCCGCCTGCGCCTGCTGATAGGACAGCTTGGCGGCACTCTTCATCATGATGCGATGGAAGGTGTGGCCGGCCTTGCGGCCTTCCTTGGAAAAGATCATCCGCACGGCAAGGGCGGGACGGTCGACGCCTTCCTTGAGGGAGCAGAGATCGTTGGAGATGCGCTCGGGCAGCATCGGCACGACGCGGTCCGGGAAATAGACCGAATTGCCGCGCTTCAGGGCCTCACGGTCGAGCGGAGAATTGGGGCGCACATACCAGGAGACGTCGGCGATGGCGACGGTGACGATCACACCGTCGGGATTGTCGGGCGAGGGATCCATTTCGGCGTAGACGGCGTCGTCATGGTCCTTGGCGTCGGCCGGATCGATGGTGATCAGCGGCAGGCTGCGCCAGTCCTCGCGATGCGACATCGTCGCGGGCTTGGCTGCGTCCGCCTCGGCGATGACTGCCGGCGGGAAGATGTGCGGAATGCCGTGCGCATAGATGGCGATCATCGAGATCGCCTTTTCCGAGGCGACGGAGCCGACGATCGACAGAACCTTGGCGCGGGGCAGGCCGAAACGGCCGAGGCGCGCCACTTCGACTTCGACCAGATCGCCATCCTTGGCGTCGCCGGTATATTCCGGATCGATCACCATTTCCTCGCCGCGCCGCTGGATCGGCATCAACCGCCCGCCGCCGCCCGGCGTCTCGCGGAAGACGCCCATAGACGCGCCCTGGCGCTTATCGATGACCTTGATGATACGTGCGGTATAGGCAGGGCCGCCGCGGTCGACGGCCGAAAAGATCTTGGCGAGGATGCGGTCGCCCATGCCGGCGACGGGCGCCTTGCCCTTGCCATTGCGGCCAGCTGGCGAAGAGGACTGCTTGATCATCACGGCCGGGGCCACGCCATTCTCTTCCGGCCATTCGGTCGGTCGGCCGATCAGGCTGCCATCCTTGTCGCGCGTGGTGATGTCGAGAACGGCGATCGGCGGCAATGCGCCGGGGCGGATGAGCGACTTGCGGCTCTTCTGCACCATGCCGTCCTGTTCAAGCTCGCGCAGGAGGCTCTTGAGTTCGATGCGGGCCTCGCCCTTCAGCCCGAAAGCTTTGGCGAGTTCCCGCTTGGACGCCTGCTGCGGATGATCGGCGATGAAGCGCAGGAGAACTTCGCGCGGCGGCAGGACACCATGGATGATCGCCACCATCGGCTCCGCATCGCCGCTGTTTTTCGTCACGCGGCCAACCTTGCCGGAGCGGTGCTCCGGCGATGAATTCCTGCCGCGTGGTTCTCTGCTCACTCTGCACTCTTCTTCGTTGTCTTCGCCTTGGAGGCTGCTTTGGCCTTCGGCTTGGCAGTGGTCTTCGTCGTCTTGCTGGCGGCCGCTGCCGTCTTGGTTTTAGCCTTGGCGGGCGCTCTGGCCGGCTTCCCGCCGCCGGACTTGCCGGCCTTGGCAACGATCAGCGCAAGCGCTTCTTCAACCGTGATCGCCTGCGGATCAGAGCCCTTTGGCAGTGTGGCGTTGACCTTGCCCCAGTTGACATAGGGTCCGTATTTGCCATCGCGAACCGTAATCGAGCCGCCGCCGTCAGGATGGGCGCCGAGATCCTTCAAGGCCGCCGGCGTGCCGCGTCCACCGCCTGGTCCCTTGCTCTGCTTTTCAGCAATAACGGTGACGGCGCGGTTGAGGCCGACAGTGAAGACGTCTTCCACTGTCTCGAGATTGGCATAGCTGCCGTCATGCAGCAGGAACGGTCCGTAACGACCGATGCCCGACGAGATCATCTTGCCGCTTTCGGGATGCTTGCCGATATCGCGCGGAAGCGAGATCAGCGCCATGGCCTTTTCATAGTCGATTTCTTCCGGCTTCCAGCCCTTCGGCAACGAGGCGCGCTTGGCTTCCTTGCCGTCGCCGCGCTGGATATAGGGTCCGAAACGGCCGGAGCGCAGCGTCAGTTCCTCGTTGGTCACAGGATCAGTGCCGAGCGCCTTCGGTTCGTTCAGTCCTGAGGACTCGGCTTCCGTGCCGCCTTCCGAGGAAAGCTGGCGCGTATAGTTGCATTCCGGATAGTTGGAGCAGCCGACGAAGGCGCCATACTTGCCGAGCTTCAGCGACAGGTTGCCGGTGCCGCAGACCTGGCAGATGCGCGGATCGCTGTCATCCTCGCGCTTGGGGAAGACGAGCGGTGCCAATGCCTCATTCAGCGCGTCGAGCACGTTGGTGACGCGCAACTCCTTGGTGTCCTCGATCTGGGCGAAGAAGTCGCGCCAGAAATCGCGCAACACGTCCTTCCAGTTCAATTCGCCGGCCGAGATCCGATCGAGCTTCTCTTCGAGATCGGCGGTGAAATCGTATTCGACGTATTTGGTGAAGAAGCTTTCGAGAAAGGCGGTCACCAGCCGGCCCTTGGCCTGTGGCAGCAGCCTGCGCTTGTCGATGGTCACATAGTCGCGGTCGCGCAGCGTCGCCAGCGTCGCCGCGTAGGTCGACGGGCGGCCGATGCCGAGTTCTTCCATCTTCTTGATCAGCGACGCCTCAGAATAGCGCGGTGGCGGTTCGGTGAAATGCTGCGTCGAGTTGATCTTCTGCTTGGCGAGGTTTTCGCGCGCATTGATTTCGGGCAGACGGCCATCTTCGTCGTCGGCATCGTCGCTCTGCTCGCCGTCTTCCTTCTGGTCCGTATAAGCGGCGATGAAGCCGTCGAAGCGGATCACGGAGCCGACTGCGCGCAGTCCGGCCTTCTGGCCGGCTTTATCGGCCAGGATTTCGACTGTGGTCCGCTCGATCTCGGCGGACGCCATCTGGCTGGCGATGGCACGCTTCCAGATCAGGTCATAGAGTCTAAGCTGATCGGCATCGACGAATTTGCGGACGCGATCGGGTATGCGATCGAAATCCGTCGGGCGGATTGCTTCGTGCGCTTCCTGGGCGTTCTTCGCCTTGGTCGAATAGAAGCGTGCTTTCTCCGGCAGGTAGCGGTTGCCGAACTGATCGGCGATGGCGACACGGGCCGCATCGATCGCTTCCGGCGCCATCTGCACGCCATCCGTACGCATATAAGTAATGAGACCGACGGTCTCGCCGCCGATGTCGACACCTTCATAGAGCTTCTGCGCGACCTGCATGGTGCGCGAGGCCGAGAAGCCGAGCTTGGAGGAGGCGGCCTGCTGCAGGGTGGAGGTGGTGAAGGGCGGGCTTGGATTGCGCTTGACCGGCTTTGCCTCAACGGAGTCGACGACATAAGACGCGCCTTCCAGCAGCGCCTTCAGATTGCCGGCCTCTTCGCCATTGCCGATAGCACGCGGCTGCAGGCGCTTGTCGGCGGCGGACACCAGCCGGGCCTCGAACTCGTCGCCGCGCGGCGTCTTCAGGATCGCCGAGAGGTTCCAGTATTCCTCAGAGATGAAGCGCTCGATCTCGGATTCGCGGTCACAAACGAGGCGAAGCGCCACCGACTGCACGCGGCCGGCTGAACGGGCGCCGGGCAGCTTGCGCCAAAGTACCGGCGACAGGTTGAAGCCGACGAGATAGTCGAGGGCGCGGCGGGCGAGATAGGCATCGACCAGCGGCACGTCGATGTCGCGCGGGTCGGCCATCGCATCGAGCACGGCCTTTTTGGTGATGGCGTTGAAGACGACGCGCTTGACGGGCTTGCCGTTGATGACGCGCTTCTTGTTGAGAAGATCGAGTACATGCCAGGAAATCGCTTCGCCTTCGCGATCCGGGTCGGTCGCGAGAAACAGACCGTCCGCGGATTTCACCGCGTCGGCGATATCCTTCATGCGTTTTTGCGAAGCGGCGTCGACTTCCCACAGCATCTCGAAGTCCTGATCGGGCAGGACCGATCCGTCCTTGGCGGGCAGGTCTCGCACATGGCCAAAGGAGGCAAGAACCGTATATCCGGGTCCCAGATATTTGTTGATTGTCTTGGCCTTGGCAGGCGATTCCACCACTACAACGTTCATCATAATTCTCTGAATAAGAGGTCGCGCCGGAAAAAGGCGCGGGAGAAACCGGGTATTTTGGCTCCCCGGCCTTCCGACATGGACAGGGAATTCGTCGCGGTCAAGAGGCGATGTCGATTTTTGCCATTGGCTCGATGTCGCGATCCCTGCCAGATGGCATCCGGGTTACATCCCGAAGAAATGCTTGCCGACGCTTCCGGCGAGCATGCAGCCATCATATCGGGATGGTCTGTCATGCTTTCAATCCAGCATTGAGATCGACACCAGTCCGCCGGGATGCCGGTGCAGCCGGCCGGCCATGTCCAGTTCGAGAAGCACGGAATGGACCGAGGATACTGACAGGCCGGTGTGCCGGATGATGTCGTCGATCTCCACCGGCGTCGGTCCGAGCGCGTCGACGATCTGATCGCGGTCGGTATCGTCCGGCGGTGGCGACAACGGCTTGTCGTTCTTTTCGACCGGCGTTTCCGCAAGTTGCGAGCGAAACAGGTCGGGTTCGGCCAATGGCCGCAGCGCTTCGACGATATCCTCCGGACGGGTGACGATCATCGCGCCGTCCTTCAGCAAGCCGTTGGTACCCTCGCAACGCGGATCGAGCGGCGAGCCGGGGACAGCAAAGACCAGCCGGCCGAATTCGCCGGCAAGGCGTGCGGTGATCAGTGAGCCGGAGCGCGTCGCAGCCTCGACCACGACGAGGCCGAGAGAAATGCCAGCGATCAGGCGATTGCGGCGCGGGAAGTCGCGTGCGCGGGGCTCCCAGCCGAACGGCATCTCGCTGACGGCAAGGCCTTTGCCGTTCCATATCTCATTCAGCAGGCCGACATTTTCCGGCGGGTAGGGTTGGTCAAGCCCGCCAGCCATGGCGGCGATCGTGCCTGTCTCAAGGCTGGCGCGGTGCGCTGCCGTATCGATGCCGCGGGCAAGACCCGAGACGACGGCGTAGCCGGCCTGGCCACAGGTGCGGGCAATCATTGCCGCGAATTTCGCGCCGCTGATCGAGGCGTTGCGCGAGCCGACGATGCCGATGGCCGGACGAACCGCCGCCGACAGGTCGCCTTTGACCGTCAGAAGCGGCGGCGCGCCGTCGATCTCTTTCAGTGCCTGCGGATAGCCCGGTTCGCCGATGCCGACAAAGCGGGCGCCGAAGCGGTGCACCGCCTCCAGTTCACGCAGCGCATCCTGCTCGCTGGCGATGCGGATCACCCGCGTCGAGCCGCCGCGTTGCGACAGGTCCGGCAATGCGGCGAGCGCGGCTTCAGCGGAGCCATAATGCTGGATGAGATCGCGAAAGGTCGAGGGGCCGACATTGTCGGAGCGGATGAGCCTGAGCCAGGCGATCCTTTGTTTTTCCGTCAGCGCAATTCCGGTTCGTCCTGCGCTGCCTGCGACCATTACCCCTTCGCTCCGATCTTGGTTTCCGTGCCGGCGGTCAGCCGGGCAATGTTGGCCCGGTGCTTGTACCAGGAGATAACAGTCATCAGCGCCATGGCGGCGGCGATCTTGTCGGCACCCAGTATCCACAATGCAACCGGAATGACAAGGGTTGCAACCAGTGCGGCAAGAGAGGAGTATCGCGTGGTAAAGGCTATCACCAGCCAGACGATGGCGAAGATCAATGCCATGAACGGAGCGAGGCCGAGGAGAACGCCTAAATAGGTCGCAACGCCCTTGCCGCCCTTGAACCCGATCCAGATCGGGAAGATATGACCGAGGAAGGCGGCAAAGCCGGCAAGCACGCCCGCATCCTCTCCGAAGAAGTGCGAGGCGATCAGCACGGCGACCGTGCCCTTGAAGGCGTCAAGCAACAGCGTCGCCGCCGCCAGCCCCTTGTTGCCGGTGCGCAATACATTGGTTGCGCCGATATTACCGGAGCCGATGTTGCGCACGTCGCCGAGGCCAGCCATGCGCGTCAGAACCAGACCGAAAGGAATGGAGCCGAGCAGGTAGCCGATAATGGCTGCTGCGAGTGCAGTCTGCGAGGAGAGCTGCCATGTCCAGAATTCCGCCATCACTTCTTATTCTCCATAAGCCCTAGCTTTGCCTACAGACTGTGAACCAGCTTGCCCGCGACATAGGTCGCAACGGCCCGGCCGCTCATTCTTGCGTCTTCGAACGGTGTATTCTTCGAGCGCGACAGAAGCATGTCTTTGGCGACAAGCCAAGGCTCGTCGAGATCGATCAAGGCGATATCTGCCTTTGCACCGGGCTTCAGCGTACCGGCGTCAAGGCCGAAGATCTGCGCGGGCCGCGTCGACAGGGCGTCGATCAACCGCATCAGGCTGACGTGGCCGCTATGATGCAGGCGAAGTGCTGCGGCAAGCAGCGTCTCCAGCCCGATCGCGCCGTCTTCCGCTTCTCCGAAAGGCAAGCGCTTCGTGTCCACATCCTGCGGATCATGCGACGAGACGATGATGTCGATGGTGCCATCTGCCAGCGCCTCGATCATCGCCGAGCGGTCGTCTTCCGAGCGCAGTGGCGGATAGAGCTTGAAGAAGGTGCGGTATTCGCCGATGTCGTTTTCGTTCAGCGCCAGATTGTTGATCGAGATGCCGCAGGTGACTTTCGCGCCGCGCGAGCGGGCGAGGCGGATGGCCTCCGCCGATTCCGGCACCGAGATCATCGCCGCGTGATAGTGGCTGCGCGTCAGGGCGGCGATCCTGAGATCGCGCTCGAGCGGAATGAGTTCGGCTTCTTTCGGAATGCCGGAAAGGCCGAGCCAGCTCGCAAACAGCCCCTCATGCATGACACCGTTGGCGCCGAGGTATTTGTCGCGGGTCTCGCAGGAAATGACGGCGCCGAACTCACGCGCGTAAGTCATGATCCGACGCAGAACCTGCGTGTCGTGGACGCCGGAATGCGCATCGGTAAAGACGACCGCGCCGGCTTCGCGCAGGAGGCCGATTTCCGTCATCTCTTCGCCGGCGAGGCCCTTGGTGAGTGCCGCTGCCGGATAGACATTGACGACAGCCGTGTCGCGCGCCGTCTTCTTGACGAATTCGACCAGCGCGATGTCGTCGATGATCGGATCGGTGTCAGGCATCATAATGAATGAGGTAACGCCGCCGGCTGCCGCCGCGCGGCTTGCCGAGGCGATGGTCTCGCGGTGCTCGCCGCCGGGCTCGCCGACATGCACGCGGGCATCGACCAGGCCGGGAACGGCGACGAGGCCCGTACAATCCCGTACTTGGGCACCCTTCGGCGCGGCCTGGGCTTTCGCATCCTTGCCGGCAGCGAGGATGATGCCGTTTTCGACGATGATCGTGCCGACCTCATCGAGATTGCGCGAGGGGTCGATGATGCGGACGTTCTGGAGGACGATCGAGTTGCTCATGCTCCAGCTCCCTCGCTACGCGGCCCCTGGTTTTGCGAGATCAACAGCGTCTCCATGACCGCCATACGCACCGCGACGCCCATTTCCACCTGCTCAGCGATGACGCTCTGCGGGCCGTCGGCAACTTCGGAGGCAATTTCGACACCACGGTTCATCGGACCGGGATGCATGACCAGCGCATCCTCCTTGGCCGCCTTCAGCGTCTCGGCATCGAGACCATAGAAGCGATAATATTCGCGCACCGACGGCACGAAAGCGCCGGACATGCGCTCGCGCTGCAAACGCAGCATCATTACCACGTCTGCGTCCTTCAGCCCTTCCTTCATCGAATGGAAGACTTCAACGCCCATATCCGCGATCCCGGCGGGCAGGAGCGTGGCGGGCGCCACGACCCGGACCCGCGCGCCCATGGCGTTCAGCAGCAGAATGTTGGAACGGGCAACACGCGAATGCAGCACGTCGCCGCAGATCGCCACGATAATGCGCGATAGCTTGCCCTTGGCGCGGCGGATGGTCAGTGCGTCGAGCAGGGCCTGTGTCGGATGCTCGTGCTGGCCGTCGCCGGCGTTGACGACGGAGCAGGAAACTTTCTGGGCGAGCAGAGCGGCGGCACCGGCGCTGGAATGGCGGATGACCAGCACGTCCGGGCGCATGGCGTTCAGCGTCATCGCTGTGTCGATGAGCGTCTCGCCCTTCTTCACCGAGGAGTTGCCGACCGACATGTTCATGACGTCGGCGCCGAGCCGTTTGCCGGCCAGCTCGAAAGAGGCTTGCGTGCGGGTCGATGCCTCGAAAAAGAGATTGATCTGCGTCAGCCCGCGAAGCGTCGATGTCTTCTTTTCGCGCTGACGGCTGATCTTCACCGCGTCGTCGGCCTTGTCGAGAAGATAGGTGATATCTTGCTCGGTGAGGCCCTTGATGCCGATGAGGTGGCGGTGGGGAAAGAAGACCATGAAGCTGCCCTCTGGATTTCGTCAGGGCGTCTATAAAGAGGGAGCGCCTCAGGGGCAAGCACGGGCTTTGGATAAGCGCATTTGTTCCCCATGCAATTTGATTCGAATCTCGTTACAGCGCTAATCTCAAAAGCCGAAACTTCCGGTTTCCTTTTGCAATCCTCATGCTCTAAAAGCGAAATATGACCCAATCGACCCGGAATGACGATACATTTGCCGAACTGAACCAGCCGAGCCTCTGGTCCGGAATCAATGCCTATCGCTCCGATCCGCTTATTGTCGATCTGACCTCCAACCTGCCGCGCTCGACGCGTGAAGACCTGGAGCAGATGGGCCGCTACGTCACCTCGCACGAGGCGCAGGAGCTGGCGCGCATGGCGAACCAGGGTACGCCGCAACTGCGCACGCATGGCCCGCGCGGCGAGCGATTGGACGTGGTCGAATTCCATCCGGCCTGGCACGCGCTGATGCGCCGCTCGATGTCGGCGGGCCTGCATTCCTCGATCTGGGATGCCCAGGCCGATCCGGACGCGAAAGGCCAGTCGCACAAGGTCCGCGCCGCCCGTTTCTACCTGACGGCGCAACTCGAATGCGGCCATCTCTGCCCGCTTACCATGACCAGCGCCTCGGTCGCCGCGATGATGGCGTCGCCGGCCGTCCAGAAGGATTGGGCACCAAAGGTTCTGTCGCGCAAATATGATTCGTCCAACAAGCCGGCCATGCAGAAATCCGCCGTCACCATCGGCATGGGCATGACGGAAAAGCAGGGCGGCACGGATGTGCGCGCCAACAAGACGACGGCCGACAAGGTCAGCGACGGCATCTACCGGCTCTCTGGCCACAAATGGTTCATGTCGGCGCCGATGAGCGATGCCTTCATCATGCTGGCGCAGACCAAGGACGGCATGGGCTGCTTCCTGGTGCCGCGCCTGCTCGAGGACGGCTCCGCCAACGGCCTGCAATTCCAGCGGCTGAAGGACAAGCTCGGTAATCGCTCGAATGCCTCGTCCGAGGTCGAGTTCAGCGATACTTTCGGCTTTCTGCTCGGGGCTCCCGATGGCGGCATCCGCACCATTCTCGACATGGTGACGCTGACTCGCCTCGATTGCGCATTGGCCTCCGCCGGTATCATGCGGGCCTCGCTCGCCGAGGCCGTACACCATACGCGCGGCCGTAGCGTCTTCGGCAAGACGCTGGTCCAGCAGCCGATCATGACGCGCGTGCTTGCCGACATGGCGCTCGATGTCGCGGCAGCGACTGCGCTTGCCTTCCGCCTGGCGGAATCCTTCGACAAGGCAAGCAGCAGCAGCGAAGACGCCGCCTATGCCCGCGTCATGACGCCGGTTGCCAAATACTGGTGCTGCAAGATCGCGCCCGCGCTGATCTACGAGGCAATGGAGTGCATCGGCGGCAGCGGCTATATCGAGGAACGCCCGATCGCCCGGCATTACCGCGAAGCACCGGTCAATGCGATCTGGGAAGGCTCCGGCAATGTCATGGCGCTCGACCTGCTGCGCGTGCTGAACCGGGGCAGGGACCTGTTCGAAACCGTCTTTGCCGGTCTTGCCCGCGATCTCGGTCCGGCCGGCAAGAAGACCATCGACGTGCTCCGCGCCGCGATGGCGCTTTGCGAGCAGGACGAGGGCGCCGCCCGTCTGCTGATCGAGCAGATGGCGCTCGCTGCCGGTGCAGCCGAGCTTTATCGACTGGGTGCAGGCAAGATCGCCGACGCCTTCATCGAAACCCGCCTGGCCGGTGGCTGGCGCTCCACCTACGGTATGCTGGATGCGCGGTTCGATGCGAGCTACATCGTCGATCTGCTGTATCCGCCGGCGACTTAGGGCGCCGGGTTGGATTTATAGGGCGATTTGAAGACCGAGATGTTCGCACATCGGATCGAAATCCCGGTCATCGTGGAGAAGGGTATGGCCTTCCTCGATGCAGAACGTACCGATGATGACGTCTATGGTTTTGCGCACCGTAATTCCCTGTGCACGTAGCAGGCGATAATTGCGTGCAGCCTTGACGGCAAGCCCATCGTTCAACATCGGTCGAATGGTAAATTGGCGAAGGTTTCGTTCGATCAATGTCGCCTGTCGCTCGCCTCGGGCACCTTGAAGAACCTCAAGAAGAATCAGGTCTCCGACCAGAATATCGGGAGGCCCCGCGGTGAGTATGTTTCGCAAACGAAGCACGGCTTCCGTCTCCGTTGCGCGTAAAAGCGAAATCCAAACAGAACTATCGACAACGATCACGTTTGCCGATCTCTGCGCATTTCGTCGAGATCGCCTTCCCAACCAAGCCCAGCAAGGTGGTCGAGGGCTTTTTTCTGGCGATGCCAGCGAACGACGCTCCGCAGAGCTTCTTCCACGGTCGCCTTTTTCGTCGACTGTCCTGTTGCAGTCATCGCTTCCGCGATCAATGCGTCGTCAATGTCTATGTTCGTTCGCATTTGCAATCTCGTGTGTATGTCGATAAGAAATGATACACATCAGCCCACGAAATGTAAACGCGAAAGCAGTTATTGAGGCTCCCATGATTAACCTCCGCCCCGTCCAATCCGATGACATCGACCAGCTCTATGTCATCTCCCTGGTCACAGGCGATGCCGGTAGAGACGCGACCGGGCTCCATCGCGATGGGCGGATGATCGGGCATATTTATTCGGTGCCCTATGCGGTCTTCAGTCCGGAGACTGTTTTCGTTGCCGAAGACGGGGAAGGTGTTTGCGGCTATATCGCCGGTGTCTTCGACACGGTTGCTTTCGAGGAGAAGCTGGAGCGGGAATGGTGGCCTGAGCTGCGCAGCCGCTATCCGGAACCCTCCGGCGATACTTCGACATGGAACGCGGATCAGCAGCGTAGCTTTGCGATTCATTATCCGAAGAGAGTACCCGCTGTTCTCACCGATCCGTTTCCGGCCCATGTCCATATGAACCTTTTGCCGCGCACGCAGGGGCTTGGTATTGGCAGCGCTCTTCTCGATAAATGGCTGTCGAACGCCCGCGACAAGGGTGTCAAAGGCGTCCATCTTGGCGCGAGCATGGGCAATCACAGCGGGATTCGATTCTGGGCGTCGCGCGGGTTTACCCAGCTGGAACTGCCGCCCGAACTTGCCTCGCCGAGCACCGTCTGGTTCGGCCAATATCTCTAATCTGTGGATTGCATGGATTAAGATGCCTCCATGGCTGTCGTGTCATTGTTCGCATGTGCCGGGCTTGTTATTCACCGGTCGGTGACTGACTGGAGCCGACATGATGCCGAGCGCAAACGCCGTTCTGAGAAAACCGATCGAAACAACCGCCGAGCCGGAAAAGCGGATCCGTAATCGCGCCGTCACCGAGCAGGCGATCCTCGATGCCGCCAAAAGACTGCTGGCGGAGGAGGGGTTCCAGAATTTCGGGATCAACGCGGTTGCCCGTGGCGCCGGCTGCGACAAGCAGCTGATCTATCGCTATTACGGCGGCCTCGACGGCCTGGTGGAGGCGATCGGCACGGATCTCGGAAGTTGGGTGAAGGATCGTATCCCCGACGATACCGGCGGCATGTTCCTGCTGACCTATGGCGATCTGATGGAGCGGCTGGCGCTGCTTTTCCTCGATGCGCTGCGTGCCGATCCGCTGATGCGCCGCATTGTCGCCTGGGAAGTGTCTGAGAATACCGAGCAGGTACGCCGGCTTTCGGAAGCGCGTTCGAAGGCGCTTGGCAGCTGGATCGAGCGCATGCGCGGCTCGCTGGTCTCACCGAAGGGGATCGACGCCGTCGCCGTCAATGCGCTGATCTTCTCGGCCATACAGCATCTTGTTCTCTCCGCTGCCGTCGGTGACCAATGCGCCGGCCTCGCGCTGAAAACAACGAAGGATTGGGAGAAGGCGGCCACGGCGCTGAGGCGTATCGTGCGCGGTGTTTACGGCTGATGTTCTGATCGTTCGGGAGATATCCACAGCCGCGCCCGGCCGTTAACCTTAACAATTGGTTTACATTGCGCCGCAACGGTTAACTCGCCACTGTGCGCAGACTGATTGTTAACCAATAAGCGTGCAGCCATGGGGTCCAGACCCGCAAAAATCGCGTTTCTTATCGCGGCGATGATGTTCTTCGCCATTCTCGCACTAGATATAACGGTGCCGGCACTAGTGTTGAGCGCCATGGCGCTGATGAACTGGCTGGTCCTTTCGTCTGGAACGACGCAATATCAGCGCCGAAGGGGAGCCGCATGAAGTGGGTGCTGATCTTCTGGGCCGCGCCTGTCTCGTTCCTCGGGGCGTGGTATTATCTATCCTACTACGACATGAGCTTCGGCGTCTTCATGTTCACGCGCCAGATGCATGACCTCGTCTTTCATATCTACGGCAACATTCTCGGCATTCCGCCGGAGACCATTCCGCCGCTGGTGGCCCGCGCCATTGCCTTCGACACTCTGCTGGTTTTCACGATCCTCGCCTTTCGCAAGCGCGCCGATATCCTGGCATGGTGGAACCGCCGTCAGGAATCGAGATCTGGAAAGGCCGTCCTGCCGAGAGCGGAGAGCCTGTCCAAGGCGCCCTGAAGAATGAAGCTTGCGGCGGCCGAGTCGATGCGCTCGGCCCGCTTGGCACGCGAAACGTCCATTTCCAGTAGCGCCCGTTCGGCGGCGACCGTTGACAGCCGCTCATCCCAGTACACGAAGGGCAGGGCGGTCTTCTCTGCCATGCTGCGCACGAAGGCCCGAGTCGCCTGCACGCGCGGCCCCGCTGATCCATCCATGTTCATCGGAAAGCCGATGACGAAGGCGGCGACCTTTTCTTTTTCGGCGAAGGCAAGCAACGTCTGGGCGTCCTGGGTGAATTTCACCCGCTTGATCACCGGGCGCGGCGTGGCGAATCGTCGGCCGAGATCGGACATGGCAAGGCCGATCGTCTTGGTGCCGAGATCGAGCCCGGCAATCGCCTGTCTAGGCAGGAGCATCACGGCAAGGTCTTCGATGGTCAGTGTCGTCATAGGTTCTTGTCTCCCCGTCAAAACAAAGTGAATTCCGCGCCGCTTTTCTTTGTGACGGTTTCGGATATGTCCTAACACCAGTCTTGCATTTCAAATCAAGCATTAAGGAGAAATCCATGAAGATCACTTGGCTCGGCCACTCCGCTTTCCGTCTCGAAACGGCCAAGGCTAAAATCCTTATCGACCCGTTCTTGACCTATAACGCATCCTTCGCGGGTCTCGATCTCAAGGATGTCACCGCCGGCGTCACCCATATCCTGCTCACCCACGGCCACGGCGACCATGTCGGCGATACCGTTCAGATTGCCAAGGACACCGGCGCCGTCGTCCTCGCCAATGCCGATCTCGCTGCCTGGCTCGGTACCAAGGGCGTCGAGAAACTGGAAATGGGCAATACCGGCGGCACCATCTCCCTGGGCGGTTTCTCCGCCACCTTCACCAACGCGCTGCATTCCTCCGCCCAGATCACCGAGGACGGCGTGTCGCACGCGCTTGGCAATGCGAATGGCCTTATGCTGCATTTCGACGACGAACCGTCGCTGCTCCACATGGGCGATACGGACATCTTCTCGGACATGGGCCTGATCAACGAGTTGCATCAGCCTGATATCGGCATCGTGCCGATCGGTGACCGCTTCACCATGGGTGGTGCTGTCGCGGCACTCGCCTGCCAGCGCTTCTTCAACTTCAAGACCGCTATTCCATGCCACTACGGCACCTTCCCGATCATCGACCAGACCCCGGAAAAGTTCATCGCCGGCCTGGAAGGTTCGAAGACGGCGGTTGCGGCGCCGAAGCCGGGCGAGAGCATTTCCGCGTAACAAAAGTACGTTGCGTATGGCGGACATGGTCTTTATAGCGTGGGTATAAATTGCACCTTCAGCGGTGTATCTGCTACCCGGAGAGTACCATGTCCGTCGATCTTGCCACCGTAAAACGCGTCGCCCATCTTGCCCGCATCGCCGTCAGCGATGACGAGGCTCAGCGGATGGTGGGCGAGCTTAATGGCATGCTGGGCTTCGTCGAGCAGCTCTCCGAAGTGAATGTCGACGGTATCGAGGCCATGACTTCCGTCACGCCGATGGCGATGAAGAAGCGGACGGACGAAGTCACTGACGGCAGCAAGGCCGACGACATCGTCGCCAATGCGCCGATCACCGATCAGAATTTCTTCCTGGTGCCCAAAGTCGTCGAATAAGGGTTTACTCCAAGCCTGTTCCGACCCGTTGCCCCTTTTAAAGATCTGAAGCGAAACAAGATGAGCGAACTGACCAGCCTGAGCATTGCCGAAGCCCGCGACAAGCTGCGCGCCAAGGATATCACCGCCACCGAACTCACCGAGGCCTATCTCTCGACGATCGATGCGGTCAATGATCAGCTCAACGCCTATATCAAGGTGACGCCGGAAAAGGCGCGCGACATGGCCAAGGCCTCCGACGCGCGTCTCGCCGCCGGCAAGGCCGGTGCGCTGGAAGGCATTCCGCTGGGAATCAAGGATCTCTTCGGCACCGAAGGCATCCACACCCAGGCCTGCAGCCACATTCTCGACGGTTTCGAGCCGCGCTACGAATCGACCGTGACCCAGAACCTCTGGAACGACGGCGCCGTCATGCTCGGCAAGCTCAACATGGATGAGTTTGCCATGGGCTCCTCCAATGAGAGCTCCTATTACGGCCCGGTGATCAACCCCTGGCGCGCGACGGGTTCGAACCAGCAGCTCGTTCCGGGCGGCTCTTCCGGCGGTTCGGCCGCTGCCGTTGCCGCGCATCTCTGCGCCGGCGCGACCGCTACCGACACCGGCGGCTCTATCCGCCAGCCCGCCGCCTTCACCGGCACGGTCGGTATCAAGCCTACCTATGGCCGCTGCTCGCGCTGGGGTATCGTCGCCTTCGCTTCGTCGCTCGACCAGGCCGGCCCGATCGCCCGCGATGTCCGCGATGCCGCTATCCTCCTGAAGTCGATGGCAAGCGTCGACGCCAAGGACACAACCTCGGTCGATCTGCCGGTGCCGGATTATGAAGCCTCGCTCGGCCAGTCGCTGAAGGGCATGAAGATCGGCATTCCGAACGAATACCGTGTCGACGGCATGCCGGACGAGATTGAAACGCTCTGGCAGCAGGGCATCGCCTGGCTGAAGGATGCCGGCGCCGAAATCGTCAACATCTCGCTGCCGCACACGAAATATGCTCTGCCGGCCTACTACATTGTTGCTCCTGCTGAGGCATCGTCGAACCTCGCCCGTTATGACGGCGTACGTTACGGCCTGCGCGTCGATGGCGAGAATATCGCCGACATGTATGAGAAGACCCGCGCTGCCGGCTTCGGCAACGAGGTCAAGCGCCGCATCATGATCGGCACCTACGTGCTCTCCGCCGGCTATTACGACGCCTATTACCTGCGCGCCCAGAAGGTTCGCACGCTGATCAAGCGCGACTTCGAACTTGCCTTCCACGCCGGCGTCGATGCCATCCTGACGCCCGCCACACCATCCTCGGCCTTCGGCATCGCCGACGAGGACCTCGCGTCCGATCCGGTCAAGATGTACCTCAACGACATCTTCACGGTGACGGTCAACATGGCCGGTCTCCCCGGCATCGCCGTCCCTGCTGGCCTCGACTCGAAGGGCCTGCCGCTCGGCCTGCAGCTCATCGGCAAACCGTTCGACGAAGAAACGCTGTTCAAGACTGCCCACGTCATCGAACAGGCCGCCGGCAAGTTCACGCCGACGAAGTGGTGGTAAGCAACCTCATCTTGAGATCTATGACCGTCGCCGACCGTAAAGCGGTCGGCGCGGTTGGATTTGCCGGCTGAGCGGGCGGCGCGCGCTGGATGCGAATTTCAAGAACGCCAGCGTTATAGACGCAGTCCGCAACGAATTCTTTGCCTATCCGCACCTGCCAATATTCCGCCCAGCCGCGATCACATTTTAGACCGAAATACGATCATAAATTGCAGCGGGCCGCTTGGTCTTGTCGTCTGCAACCGATTCGGAAGGTCTCTTCATGCTCAAGCAAGTCACGGCGATCCTGCTCCTCAGCGTAGCATTTCCAGCGATTTCGCTGGCGGCTGACAATGGGGCCATTCGCGCCATTACCTTGTCCTCGGGCGGCCTTGCCGAGGTTTCTCGATCCGCCGCGGTCGATAGCGATGGCGTGGCCCGGCTCGAGGTGCCTCTCGATCAGGTCGACGACATGCTGAAGAGCCTTGTGGTCAATGGGACCGAGGGCTCGGTGGCTGGCTTTTCGCTGGCAGGGCCGCAGCCGTTGCAGGAGACTTTCAAGGGTCTGCCGTTCACGCCGGAAGCGCTCTCATCCGTGCCATCGCTTCTGATATCGATACAGGGCGCGAGGGTATCGGTAACCAGCGGCGGGAAAACCGTTGAGGGAAACATTCTTGGGATCGAGACCAGGAAGGCTGGCGAGAATGCGCCAGTTCACTTGCTGACCGTTCTTGACAAGGATGGCGCGGTGGAGACGCTGGCGCTTGGCGAGGATGCGTCCGTCCGGATTGAAGATGCCGATATGAGAGCGAAGGTCGCCAAAGCGGCGGCAGCCATTGCCCGAGGCAAGAACGACAGCACCCGCATCATCGATATCAAGGTGAACGGTGCGAAGAGCAGCGGCGATATCGGTCTAACCTATGTCGTGCCGTCTCCGATCTGGAAAACGGCTTACAAAGTTGTGACCGGGGAAAATGGCAAAGCGCGCTTGCAGGCATGGACCGTGCTGGAAAACGCCAGTGGCGAAGATTGGAAGGGCGTAAAACTGACGTTGACGTCTGCCGAGCCGGTGACGCTGAAGCAGGGCCTGCACCAGCTCTACTGGAGAGAGCGGCAGGAGGTGCCAGTCGACACGGCTTCGAACAATGTCCCTGATCCCGATAGTGGAGACCTGTCCAACAGGCAGCGTCTCGCATCGGATGTCGAGGAACGAGCAGCCCCCGCGCCTGCTAAGGCAATGATGGGCGGCGTCAGCAGAAAGGCAAGCGCGTCTGCATACATGGCTGACGAGCTCGAAAAGCCGGCAGCGCCAATGCAAATGGCCGCAGCCAATCCGACCACTGCGACCGAAAGCGATATCTCGGCCACTTTTGAGCTTCCGGGGACTTACGATCTGGCAAATGGCAACACCTTGTCGGTGCCGATCGTGGATGCCGAACTGGATGCCGATATGGTGGACATGTATCGGGGAGGCAGCGCCTTTCCCAATCCGATCGCCGCCGTGATGCTCAAGAACACCGCAGGCGTCAGCATGCCGGCGGGAATTCTCACACTATACGACAGCAAGATCGGCTACGTCGGCGACTCCCAGCTATCCGCGTTGCCCAAGGGGGATACGCGCCTCGCCAGTTTCGCGACCGACCGAAAGGTATCGATCAGCGAGCAGCAGGCGCCAACTGAGGAGATTGCCTCTCTGAAGGTTTCGGATGGCGTGATGCAAGCAGTCGTTAAATATCGTCAGACGACAACCTACACTGTTTCAGGGGCGCTTGACGGCGAAAGGACTGTCATCGTCGAGCACCCGATCAGGGACGGTTGGTCATTTTCGTCGGGCGAAAGCTTCGGCAAGACGGCAACGCACCAGCGGCTCAAGGCAGTTGTGCCAGCGGCTACGGAAAAGACACTGACGGCGGTCGACGAGCAGCTCCAGAGTACCAGCTATGCTCTGGTCGATGCAGAGCCGGACATGCTGCTTGGATGGTCGGCTTCGACCCATGACAAGGTACTCACGGACAAGCTCGCAAATCTCGCAGACGCGCGCAAAAGGCAGGTCGCGATCCAGAACGAACTGGCGAGCCTCGATAGTGAAATCGAAAAAACCATCAATGAGCAGGAGCGGATAAGACACAATATCGGCGCCGTGCCTGACAATAGTGATCTGAAGAAGCGCTATTTGAAGGCTCTGGCGGATAGCGAGGATCAAATCGCTGCAATGAACGAAAGGCGCGATTCGGTGCAGGAGGAAAGCGATCGTCGAGGCGACCATGTGACGGACATCATCAGGACATTCTGATCGCTCTCGGCGCACCGCCCGTGAGCCGCCTCAGCGGGTGAGAGCCGCCCCGATCGGGCGACTCTCGTGTCTCTATCGATTATTCAATTGCGCCCTGACCAGCTTCAGCCCCTTCTCCGTGATCCGATAGGGATAGCCGTCGGTAGACCTGATGGCCTTCAGGCGTCTGAGCTTGCGAAAGAGTTCAATCCCGAAATCGGGATAGAGCCAGCCGTCGCGCGTAAAGCAGCTCGCGTCCTCGATCTTCTTGGTTTCAGAACGAATGATTTCAATGCGCCCGCCCTGGGCGAGCAGATGCAGGATGCGCTGTTCGGCGCGGGAAATGTCCATGGTTCTCAAGATCCGGAAAGCGCCATAAGGCGCAACAAAACGATCCGGCGCTCCCTTCAGGGAAGCCGGGGCTTCGTTTTCGGGCCCAGCGCGCAAGAAGACTTGCGGGCGGGGCCTTTACCGGGGCTCAGACGAGTTGGACATAAAAACTCCATTGACGCAGCACTTTTAAAACAGGTTGCAGACGGCGGTCAAGTTTCACCCTTGTTAAACATAGCCGGCTATCCGGAGGTTGCTCTCATCTGGCCGCTGGAAAAAGGCGTTTGCAGGTGCTTTACTGCCGAAAATGCCTGGGGGCTCGATGATCCATATTCGCAATGCTCGTGAGGGCGAAACGGAGATATTGACCAATATCGGCCTGCGGTCGTGGCGGAAGGCCATGGGGTCGGTCGGTGGCTCAGAGGCGATGCTGGAAAGTGCCAGCGATGCCTTCTCGAATTTCACCCGCGATGTCTGGTTGACGATTACCGTCGTCGAACTGAATGGGGAGATCGCCGGCTGGGCGGCGCGCGAGGCGCTGGACGAGACCATCTCCGATTTCTGGATCGACCCCGATTATCTGCGCCAAGGGCTCGGCTCGGCGTTGCTCGCGCGCATCGAGCAGGATGTTCTGGGGCAGGGGCTGGAGAAGGTCTCCTTGCAGACCCATGCCGACAACGGCGAGGCGATCGGTTTCTTCAAAGCCCATGGCTATGCCATCCATTGGCTCTCCGTCGTCTATTCTCCCAAGCTCGATCGCGACGTGCCGACGCTCGGTCTCGCCAAGACGCTGGTCGACAGCAGCGACGGGACATATGGTTCGGGCTTATAGCGCCCGCGCGGTGCCGAAAGTCTTGCGCCGCCCCGCCAATTGCTCTACCTCACGAAGTTCAGAAGAACAGCATTTCAAGAGCTTCCCATGACCCTTGTCGACGTCCGCACACCAGATCCGAAGCGCTTCATTCCCGGTGCCACCGGCGATTGGGAGATTGTTATCGGGATGGAAGTCCATGCCCAGGTGTTGAGCAAATCCAAGCTCTTCTCCGGTGCTTCGACCGAGTTCGGCAAGCCACAGAATTCCAACGTCTCGCTGGTTGATGCCGCCATGCCTGGCATGTTGCCAGTTATCAACGAGGAATGCGTCAAGCAGGCCGTGCGTACTGGTCTTGGTCTTAAGGCGCAGATCAACAACCGTTCGATCTTCGACCGCAAGAACTATTTCTATCCCGACCTGCCGCAGGGCTATCAGATCTCGCAGTTCAAGGATCCGATCGTCGGCGAGGGCAAGATCGTCATCTCGCTCGGTCCGGATCGTCAGGGCCAGTTCGAGGATATCGAGATCGGCATCGAGCGCCTGCATTTGGAGCAGGACGCCGGCAAGTCGATACACGACCAGCACGCCACCATGTCCTATGTCGACCTGAACCGGTCCGGCGTGGCGCTGATGGAAATCGTCTCCAAGCCGGACATGCGCTCGTCGGATGAGGCCAAGGCCTATATGACCAAACTGCGTTCGATCGTGCGTTATCTCGGCACCTGCGACGGTAACATGGACGAAGGCTCGATGCGCGCTGACGTCAACGTTTCCGTGCGTCGCCCCGGCGGCGAGTTCGGCACGCGTTGCGAAATCAAAAACGTTAACTCCATCCGCTTCATCGGCCAGGCAATCGAATACGAAGCCCGCCGCCAGATCGGTATTCTGGAAGACGGCGGCTCCATCGATCAGGAAACCCGCCTGTTTGACCCGAACAAGGGCGAGACCCGCTCCATGCGCTCCAAGGAAGATGCGCATGACTATCGCTATTTCCCCGACCCGGACCTGCTGCCGCTCGAATTCGATGACGCCTTCGTCACGGAGCTTGCTGCGCATCTGCCGGAGCTGCCGGATGACAAGAAGGAGCGCTTCGTGCGTGAGCTTGGCCTGTCGATCTACGATGCCTCGGTGCTCGTCTCAGAAAAGGCGATTGCCGATTATTTCGAGACGGTTGCGGCGGGTCGTGACGGCAAAATGGCGGCGAACTGGGTGATCAACGACTTGCTGGGCGCCTTGAACAGAACCGGCAAAGACATTGAAGAGACTCCGGTTTCGCCCGCCCAGCTCGGCGCGATTATCGACCTCATCAAGGCCGAAACCATCTCCGGCAAGATCGCCAAGGACGTGTTCGAGATCGTGCTCACCGAAGGCGGCGACCCCGCCGAGATCGTCGAAGCCCGAGGGATGAAGCAGGTCACCGACACCGGCGCCATCGAGAAGGCCGTCGATGAGATCATCGCCGCCAATCCGGATCAGGTCGCCAAGGTCAAGGCCAAGCCGACACTTGCCGGCTGGTTCGTCGGCCAGGTGATGAAGTCGACCGGCGGCAAGGCCAATCCGCAGGCCGTGCAGGCCCTCGTCAAGGCCAAGCTCGGCATCGAAGAGGAATAATTCGGTGTTCTTTGTCCGCACCGCCGGCGAGCAGGACCTGGAAAAGGTCCGCGCTCTGCTGCGCGAAACCTGGCATGCGACCTACGATCGGCTTTATGGCGCGGACAAGGTCAGCGAGCTGCATGGTTCCTGGCATTCTCTCCAGTCCCTAAGGACACGGCTCGCCCGAAAGAACGCGGAGTTTCTCGTCGCGGACGACGGCAAAAACATCGGCGGCATGGGCTATGCCGCCATGTCGACGGAACTCGCGAAAACCGTCATGCTCTACATGCTCTATGTCAGCCCACGCTGCCAGCGCCAGGGCATCGGCCGCGACATCTTCGCCGAGCTGGAAACCTGCTTTCCTGACGCCGAAGTCATGCGGCTCGAAGTTGATCCCCAAAACGATCCGGCGACTGCCTTTTACAAAGCGCATGGTTTTGTCGAGGTTGGTCGCACGGAAAACTGCGGCGATGCGCAGTCGGGCATTCCGGCGCTGATATTCGAGAAGCCCCTCGAAAACCATTGAAAGCCTAGGCAGGTTGATCATGAATAGTGCCGATTTGATCATTCGCGAGGCCTGCGAATCCGACCTACCAGCTTTGATCGCTCTTTTCGCCGCCGATGCTGTCGGCGGCCACGGCGATACCATCGATCCATCCGCCTATGACGACTATCTTCGGGCGTTCCGCACGATTGAAGCCTCATTCGATCAGACGCTCTTCGCCGCCGAGCTGACCGGCGAAGTTGTCGGCACGTTCCAGACGATGATCACGACATCTCTGAACGGGCGCGGCTCCTCCGCGATGATCATCGAGGCGGTGCAGACGCGCAACGACCTGCGCGGGCAGGGGATTGGCGCCGCAATGATCGAATTCTGCATCACCGAGGCAAAAAGTCGCGGTGTGCGGCTGGTGCAGCTGACATCGAACGCAGTGCGCAAGGATGCCCATCGTTTCTATGAGAGATTGGGTTTCAAGCCGACCCATCTGGGCTTCAAGATGGCTTTGAAATGACCGCTTTTCCCGCTGGAATCACTGGACAAGCAAGCCTAGTGGCGGCATAAGCGAGGGATCGAATTCTGGTATCGCTCGCCTTTTTGCGGGCACAAGGAAAAGACATGTGGAATTTACTCCTGCAAACCTTCACTTGGTGGAATGGTCAGACGATGGGCACCCGCTTCGCGACATGGCGGTTCGGCAAGCGCGTCGGCGAGGATGAATTGGGCAATGTCTATTACGAGGGCGGCATGTCCTCCTATGGTCTTCAGAAGCGCTGGGTGATCTACAAGGGTTATGCCGAGGCTTCCGCCATTCCTCCGGGCTGGCACGGCTGGATGCATCACCGCACCGACGTTCCGCCGACCAAGGATAATTACGTCGCCAAGGAATGGGAAACAGGTCATCGCGCCAATCCCACCGGTTCGCCGCAGGCCTATCGTCCGCCGGGTTCGCTCGCCGTTGCCGGCGAACGTCCGCGCGTGACCGGCGACTATGACGCCTGGACGCCGGGCAACTGAGCATAGAAGGCGGGCTCGTCCTTTGGCCACAATTGGCCTATAGGCGCAGAACATGCCGGCTCGTGCTCGGCGCTTTGACCGAGACCAAGCGGAGATTGGCGGATATGACGTTTTTCACGCGGAGCGCTACTTTGCGTGCGATATCGGCAGCAGTTCTTGCCTTTGCCGCAGGAGCCTTGTTGCCACCGGCCGCCGAAGCCGCCCGTATTTCCAATCCCGTTGCCGTCTTCTCCGGTCTCGACAAGATCACCGGACGCATCACCACCTTCGATGTCTATGTCAACGAGACGGTGCAGTTCGGTGCCCTGCAGGTGACGCCGAAGGCTTGCTATTCGCGAGATGATAACGAGCAGCAGAAGGTCGATGGCTTTGTTGAAGTGGACGAGATCACCCTCGACCGCCGCATTCGCCGCATCTTCACCGGCTGGATGTTCGCCGACAGCCCCGGCCTTAACGCCGTCGAGCATCCGATCTATGACGTCTGGTTGAAAGAGTGCAAGCAGAAGTCGGATATCCCGCCGCCGGACTCGGCTGGCACCAAGTAAAGCACCTCTCCAAACTTTGACAACGACGTGATGTTCGCCCGCAGAAATGATCTTCTGCGGGCGATTTCGTTACTCATCGTATCTCCGCGAAGCGGCGCTCATCTCAGCCGGATATCGACCGGTTTCGTTCGTGAGATCAATGACGACGCTCGTGCCATTCTTGATTCGTCGCCGCATGGCGTCAGCGCGATCCGGATGGGTTTGCAGTTTCCCGCTTCTATGCAGCGCCTGAAGCCGGGATCGTGAGATGTCGAGTTCTGCGGCGAGCAGGCGGTCCAGCCGCGTACTGACAGGAAACGCGACCGCCAACTCGATGTTGAGTACGGTCCAGCCGTCCGTTTCGCCCAGAACCTCCTTCTGAACATTGGCATCGGCAAATTCGTCGATGCGCTGAGCCTTGCGCCTCAGTGCATCGAGGTCGAATTCCTGCGCCCGTATCCAGTTGAGATCGTTGGTTTGCAGTGCCTCGAGAGTGGCAGGCGCCAGCCCACGAACATTCTGGCGCTCGAACAGCGTTCGGTTCCATGTCTTGTCGCAGGCCGCGCATTTATAGACGAGCCAGGCGTCGAGTTTCTTGCCGTTGGCGTTGAGCCTGATCTTGCCGCTGGATCTGAAAGGCTTGAGGCCTCCGCAGCCGCTGCAGACGATCCATGGCTGAGGGGCAGTTTTGGGATTGATGGTCCATCGGACCCTTAAAATAGTGCACATACCGTCTTGGTCTTCCGTTCGGAAGTTCACCAAGCTGGCGGCAGGACAAACCCTTTACGGGCGCGGTGTGGCGATGTCTAGGACAGATGAAGAGCTGAGACAGCAATGGCTGCGCATGGCGCATGTCAACAATGCCAAACCGGTCTCAGACCACCACCCGATGAACATGATCATATGCCGGGCGGCGATGAGCTGCCCTGGCATACGGGGTGAAATTGGATGAGACCGGTATTTACGAAGGCAAAGTGAAACCTCGACGCGCCAACACTCTTCGCGTCGAGCGATAGCAGATCACAACCGGAATTTGAAGCCGTGAAGGCGCCGAAAGGCCGGTTGTCCTTCAGTGGATCAAACCGGCCGGAATCGTTCCTACGCGTCGTTATTCTTGTTGCGGCGAAACAGGCCGAGGATCTTGCGGCCGGCAGCAACGATGCCAGCGACGACAAGGATCAATCCCTTCTTCAGCGCCAGAAGCGCCACGCCGAAGCTCTTGAAAAAGCCGAGGACGACGGCAAGGAAACCGAGCTTTGCTGCGATCTTCACGCCGGCACCGGCAGCAATCATGCCCGCCATGCTATAGGCGGCGATCTTGTCGCCGTTGGTGAAATCGGCATAGCGCTTGCCGCTGTCATACTGCACCGTGTTGATGACGCTGGGAATGGCCGCGTTGATCTCTGGCAACTGCTCGAGCCCAGCGATGAAATCAAGCTCCGTCACGCCTTCGCGGCCAAGGACGCGCACGGAATAGTTCAGCGTATGAGGACCGTTCGGATCCTTGCCGAAGATCAGGTCGCGTGCCCAGTGGAGGGCATGGGTCGCCTTGTCATAATGTGGCGCTTCGGCCCAGCCGACCAGCGTGATCGGATCGTAGCCCGCCTTCTCGCGCTCCGGATTGCTCTCCTGGATCGCATCCTGGATCTGCTTCAGCAGCGCTGTGTAATCCGTTGAGGCGGCATCGTCGTCGGAGACATGGCCGCTGCCGTCATAATCGATCACCGCGCCCCAGGAGTGCGGATCGATCGGCGGATACTTCGCCGGGAAGATCATGCCAAACGTGTTGCTGGCGGCGCTATCCGGGTTGCCCCAGAGCTGGACCAGCACCTTCCGCGTATCCTGCGGATTGAGATAGTAGAACTGATCCGAAACGTTCAGCGTGGCGCTGGCCCCGGCAAGCTTGATCGCTCCCTGCTGGAAGTCGAGTGTCTTGAGCACTGCCCCCTCTGCGCCTTCAGGCGCATCGGCACCGAACATGTCATGAAAGGATTTTGCCTCGGCCTGCGTTGCGGCCAGTGCGGCGAGAAATGCGATTGCAAGATATTTCTTCAAGATACTACCTCCGGCTGTCGAGCCAAAAGTAGCGGACTGATGATTTAAATCAATGCTTAGATGGAGATTCTTAACTGTCTAAGAAGCTCAAATTGGGCGATTCCATCGCCTTTTCCAGCATCTTTGCGTATTCGTCCTTCGGCATGTCGATCGCGCCGAATGTCTTCAGGTGCTCGGTGGTGAACTGAGTGTCGAGGAGGGTGAAGCCGCGATCTCTCAGGCGCTCGACCAGATGCACAAGGCAGATCTTCGAGGCGTCCGTGCGGCGTGAGAACATGCTCTCGCCGAAGAAGGCCGAACCGAGCGAGACGCCATAGAGCCCTCCGACCAGCATGTCGCCGTCCCACGCCTCGACGGAATGGGCGTGGCCGATATGGTGGAGGGTTGAATAGAGCGCTCGGATCGTCTTGTTGATCCAGGTGCTGGGCCGGCCGTTGGTCTGCTCGGCACAGGCGGCGATCACGGCGTCGAAATCCGTGTCGAAGCGGATATCGAAGGGCTTTTGCCGAATAGTCTTCGCAAGGCTTTTCGAAATATGGAAGTTGTCGAGCGGCAAGACGCCGCGCAATTCGGGCTCGACCCAGAAGATTTCCGGATCATCCGCCGATTCCGCCATCGGGAAGAGCCCGATGGAATAGGCGCGCAGCAGAATCTCCGGAGTAATGCCGGGATTTCTGCCGCGCGGCCGTGCCATGGGCGCTTAGACCGAGGTCTTTGCCAGGTAGTCTTCCAGCCAATGGATATCGTAATCGCCATTGGCGATATCCTGATTGGAAACCAGATCCTGGAACAGCGGCAAGGTGGTCTTGATGCCATCGACCACGAATTCATCCAGCGCACGGCGCAGGCGCATCATGCATTCGACGCGGGTGCGGCCGTGCACGATCAGCTTGCCGATCAGGCTGTCGTAGTAAGGTGGGATCTTGTAGCCCTGATAGGCACCCGAATCGATGCGCACGCCGAGACCGCCGGGCGCATGAAAATGCGTGATCGTGCCGGGCGAGGGCACGAAGGTGCGCGCGTCCTCAGCGTTGATGCGGCATTCGATGGCATGACCGTGGAAATGCACTTCGTCCTGCGTCACCGACAGACCGCCGCCCGAAGCGACGCGGATCTGTTCGTGCACGAGATCGATGCCGGTGATCGCTTCCGTGACCGGATGCTCCACCTGCAGGCGGGTGTTCATTTCGATGAAATAGAACTCGCCGTTTTCGTAGAGGAATTCGACCGTGCCGGCGCCGCGGTATTTCAGCTTCTTCATGGCGTCGGCGCAGATCTGGCCGATCTTCATGCGCTGCTCAACGTTGAGCGCCGGTGAGTTGGCTTCTTCCCAGACCTTCTGGTGGCGGCGCTGCAGCGAGCAGTCGCGTTCCCCGAGATGGATAGCATTGCCTTCGCCATCACCGAACACCTGGATTTCGATATGCCGCGGCTTGCCGAGGTATTTTTCCATGTAGACGGATTCGTTGCCGAAGGCGGCTGCGGCCTCGGTGCGTGCCGTCGACCAGGCCTCAACAACGTCCGCTTCCGTGCGCGCAACCTTCATGCCACGGCCGCCGCCGCCGGCGGTCGCCTTGATCAGCACGGGATAGCCGATTTCCTTGGCCGTCTTCAGCGCTTCCGCCTCGGTCTTCACTTCGCCGTCCGAACCGGGAACGACGGGAATGCCGAGCTTCAGCGCTGTGGTCTTGGCTGTGATCTTGTCGCCCATGATGCGGATATGGTCCGCAGTTGGGCCGATGAAGGTGATCCCATGCGCATCGAGGATATCGGCGAACTTGGCATTCTCCGACAGGAACCCATAGCCCGGATGCACGGCGTCGGCGCCGGTGATCTCGCAGGCGGCAACGATCTGATGGATGTTGAGATAGCTGTCGCGAGACGGCGGCGGGCCGATGCACACGCTTTCATCCGCCAGACGGACATGCATCGCGTCGGCGTCGGCTGTCGAGTGCACGGCAACGGTCGCGATGCCAAGCTCCTTGCAGGCGCGCAGCACCCGGAGGGCGATCTCTCCGCGATTGGCTATGAGTATCTTCGAAATCATGGGCATGGGCTTACTCGATGACCACCAGGGCTTCGCCGTATTCGACCGGGCTTCCATCCTTGATGAGGATTTCAGTCACGGTGCCGGACTTGGGCGCGGGAATCTGGTTCATCGTCTTCATCGCTTCGATGATCAACAGCGTCTGGCCTTCCTTGACGACCGAACCGACCTGGATGAAGGCGGCTGCACCCGGCGCGGACGCCATGTAGACCGTGCCGACCATCGGCGCGCTGATGACGCTATCAGGGTTGCGCACCTTGCCGACGGGAGCGGCGGCTGCTGCCGGAGCGCCTGGAGCCGCTACGGCATAAGCCGGGGCTGCGATCGGCGCCTGAACATATTGCGTCGTGCCGGCGCGGGAAACGCGGATGCGCAAATCTTCCTGCTCGACTTCGATCTCGGTCAGATCGGTTTCATTGAGAATATTGGCGAGGTCGCGGATCAGCGCCTGGTCGATACCCGTTTTCTTTTCAGCCATGGATTTTGTGCCCTGTAATTCTTGCTATTGCGTGATGGATTTCAGCGCGTGCAGCGCCAGGATGTAACTATAAGGCCCGAAACCGCAGATCATTCCCTTGGCGGCGGGCGCGATCATTGATTTGTGCCGGAATTCTTCGCGTGCGTGGATGTTGGAGATATGGACCTCCACCACCGGAACCGAAATGGCGCGGATCGCATCGTGAAGCGCGATCGACGTGTGGCCATAGGCCCCGGGATTAATCGCGACGCCGGCGGCAGTATCGCAGGCTTCGTGCATCCAATCGACCAGCACGCCTTCATGATTGCTCTGACGGAAATCGATGACGAAGCCCAGGCTTTCGCCCACGGACTTACAATCGGCTTCGATATCCTTGAGGGTCTTGCCGCCATAGATGCCCGGCTCGCGCTTGCCAAGGGCATTCAAATTGGGTCCGTTCAGGACGAAAATTGTTTGCGCCATCAGAGGTTCCGTCAATGTGCAGCGCAACCTATAGACTCCCGAAGGCCTATAGGAAAGCCCCCAGATAAGAGCGCGCGCATGTCTGGTGTGGAAACGCCCCGATTTTGGCTATTTTACGCTCAATTCGGAAGCGGTTCTATTCTTGAAAGGCCCGCGCGCCTTTCCGAGGACTGCCTGCCTGGCGGCCGCGCGGGGTCGTCAGGTGCTTTAATTCAGCAGGTGGTCTTACCGCAACTGCGGACATTGGCGATCTTCTGCTGAATGGCCTCCAGGCCTATGGCGCCCGAGATCGTCTCGTTGCCGATGATATAGGCCGGCGTGCCGGTGACGTTGAGATCGGTGGCGAGCTGGTAGGTGGCCTTGACCGAATCGGTGTTCGGGCTCTTGGCCATCTCGGCACGGATCGCCGCTTCCTTAACGCCGAGCGAGCTTGCGACCTCGATGGCGCTATCTTCAGAGGCGCGACCGTCGCTGCCGAGCAGCGCACGATGGAAGGCGGCGTATTTTTCAGGCGCCAGCTTGCGGAAAGCATCGGAAACCCTTGATGCGGCAATCGAATCCGGTCCCAGAATCGGGAATTCCTTCAGCACGAAACGCACATTCGTGTCCTGCTTCAGCAACGTCTCCATATCGCCGAGCGCATGGCGGCAATAGGTGCAGTTATAGTCGAAGAACTCGACGACGGTGATGTCGCCCTTCGGATTACCGAGCGAGATATCGTTCTTGGAATTGAAAATGGCGTCCTTGTTCTGGGTGACTGTCTGGCTCGACTGGGCAAGGCGCGCTGCGTCCTGCTTCTTCTCAAGCGCGGCCTGCGCATCCAGCAAGACTTCCGGGTGCTCGACGAGATATTCCTTGATGAACTCCCCGAACTCCTTCTTCTGCTGATCATCCAGGGCGGCTGCGGGCTGGACGAAGGCAAGCGATGCGGCAATGGCGACCGCCGAAACCGTCAGCAGGGTTTTGGAAAAAAGGGTCATTGGGTCCTCGTTTGAGTCGATGCTAAGACTTCATCGTCGGGTCGACATAGCACCGCCCGGTTAAAATCCGCAAATAGGTATCGGCAATTTACGGTGCATGCTTATTTCCAGAAACAGGAATTTTCACGGCGAAGCCGCAATCGCGGGATTGTGAACAGGCCGATATTGCGGCAATTGTCACACGCCAATCCGATATGAAGAGAGAATTGACCTTGTTTTCCCTATCCAAACGCAGCGATGTCGAACCCTTCCATGCCATGGACGTGCTGGCGGAGGCGACGCGGAGACGGCAGGCGGGGCATGCAGTCATCTCCATGGCCGTCGGCCAGCCGTCACACCCGACGCCCCAGGCAGCGCTTGAGGCAGCACGCACGGCGCTCGATCATGGCCGTATCGGCTATACCGATGCGCTCGGCACGTTGGCGCTGAAGCAGGCTCTTGCCGGCCATTACCAGGCCCGGCATGGGCTGGAGATCGACCCAGCACGGATCGCCATCACCACCGGCTCGTCGGCCGGCTTCAATCTCGCCTTCCTGACGCTATTTGATCCCGGCGATAGTGTGGCAATCGCTCGGCCGGGCTACCCGGCCTATCGCAACATTCTTGCCGCCCTCGGGCTTGATGTCGTCGAGGTGCCTGTTACGGCGGAAACACAATTCACGCTGACGCCGGAAAGCCTGGAGGCTGCACAAGTTGCCAGCGGCAAGCGGTTGAAAGGTGTGTTGCTCGCAAGCCCAGCCAATCCAACCGGCACGGTGACGGGCAGGGCGGCGCTGAAGGCACTTGCCGACTATTGCGCCGATCGCTCGATCGCTTTCATTTCCGACGAGATCTATCACGGATTGACCTTCGTCGGTGAGGAGACGAGCGCTCTGGAACTGACCGACGAGGCGATCGTCATCAACTCCTTCTCGAAATATTATTGCATGACCGGCTGGCGCATCGGCTGGATGGTGCTGCCGGAGCGGCTGGTGCGCCCGATCGAGCGCGTCGCCCAGAGCCTTTATATTTCCGCGCCGGAGCTTTCTCAGATTGCCGCGGCAGCAGCACTTGGGGCAGGGGCTGAGCTGGATACCTATCGCGAAAGCTATCGTCGGAACCGCGATTTCCTGATGCAACGCCTGCCCGAAATCGGCTTCTCCATCGCCTCTCCGATGGACGGCGCTTTTTACGCCTATCTCGATGTGACGAGATTCACCAACGACAGCATGGCCTTCGCGCGCAAGATGCTGGCAGACATCAACGTCGCCGCCACGCCCGGCCTCGACTTCGATCCGATCGAGGGACATCGTGCGATGCGCATGTCCTATGCGGGTTCGAATGCGGAAATCGAGGAAGCCGTGACGCGCATGGCCGACTGGCTGAAATAGAATCTTATATCAGCGACTTGCGGCGGATTTTGAAGGTATTTTAGGAGGCTCTTGAATCAAACTGTGAAGAGCGGGAGGCCCGCCAATCGGGCCGCCCCGCCCTTCGACAAGCCCAGGGTGAGGCGGAGAGTGTTCTGGCCTGTCCAAAATGAGCTTCACTTCCAAGCTTGAAGATCAGCAGTCACCCGAGCTTGTAGGTTAACTCGTCGCCCTCAGCTTGTAGGGCTAACCCTCACCCTGAGCTTGTCGAAGGGCGAGGGTGGATTTGGGAAAAGAAGAGCCCGCCGCAGTACTCTCATAGCACTTCAAAACAAAAAACCGGCCGTGTCACCACGGCCGGTTTTTTCAATTTTTTCCGAACAGCAGAGTTCAGAAGAACCCGCGGCGCTGCCACCAGCCAGCCTTCTTCGGCTTGCCGTCGCTATCGGTGGCCTCGTTCGTGCGGGTGGATTTGACCACCGGCTCGGAGGAGGCGACATTCGATTCGCGGTTGGCGCGTGCCGGCTTGGCCGCTTCGGGCTCGGCTGCCACGACCGGTTCGGCCGGGGTATCGAGATCGACTGCGATTTCGGCAACAGTTTCGGCTTCGGCGTCAACCACAGGGGCTGCTTCGACAACCGGTGTTTCCACAGGCGATGCTTCCGCCTTCGGCTTGCGACGGCTGCGGCTCTTGGCGGGCTTTACATCTTCGGCGACGATGGACGCCGTCTCGACAGCGGCCATGGCCGGCTGGCTTTCGACGGCGGCTTCGCCTTCGGCAATAACAATCTCGGCGACAGTTACAGCGACATCATTTTCGCCGTCTTCCTCACCGTCAGCGCCTTCATCGGAGCCGGATTCCTCACCGGCAGCCAATTCATTGCCTTCGCCTTCGCCATCACGATTTCGGCGACCGCCGCGCTTGCCGCGACGGCGGCGCTTACGCTTCTGCTGGGCGTCATCGTCATCGCTGCCGGAAACGGCCGAGACTTCACTGTTCTCGTTGCTATCGTCCTCGTCGCCTTCGTCTCCATCCTCATCGCCGTCTTCGGCGGAGGTGTCCCCAGGCTGGGAGGCTGTCTGGACATCGCTGCCGCGACCACGACGACGGCGGCGACGCTTGCGCTTGCGGTTGCCATCATTGCTCTCGGAAGAACGGGCAACAGGCTGCTGCTCGACGCTGGCTGCCTTTTCTTCCAGTTCTTCTTCTTCGTCCTCATCGGCCTCGATGACGATATCGTCGTCATCATCCTCCGGAATGGCGGCGAAGTTGAACAGGGTTTCGATCTTCACCGGATTTTCCACCGGCTCGCCACGGTCGATGGCAAAGTGCTGCGCACCGACGGTGCTATCAGCGCCAATGATGATGGTGACACCGAAGCGGCTCTCATAATCGACGATCGTCTGACGCTTATGGTTGAGCAGATAGAGCGCGATCTCAGGCGTCGTGCGGACGGTGATGTCGTGCGTCGTGTTCTTGAGCAGATACTCTTCGACCCCGCGCAGAACATGCAGCGCGACCGAGGACTGCGAGCGTACGTGGCCGGTGCCACTGCAATGCGAGCAGACCTGCGTGGTGCTTTCCAGCACGGATGCGCGGATGCGTTGGCGCGACATTTCCAGAAGACCGAAATGCGAGATGCGGCCGACCTGGATGCGGGCGCGGTCGTTTTTCAGGCATTCCTTCAGCTTCTTCTCGACAGCGCGATTGTTGCGCTTCTCTTCCATGTCGATGAAGTCGATGACAACAAGGCCTGCAAGGTCGCGCAAGCGAAGCTGACGTGCCACTTCGTCGGCGGCTTCGAGGTTGGTCTGAAGCGCGGTATCTTCGATCGAATGTTCGCGTGTCGAGCGGCCGGAGTTGACGTCGATCGAAACCAGAGCTTCCGTCTGGGTCATGATCAGGTAGCCACCGGACTTCAGCGTGACCTGCGGCTGCAGCATGCGGTCGAGCTGCGCCTCGATGCCGGAACGCGCGAAGATCGGGTGGATGTCGCGATAGGGCTGAACCACCTTGGCATGGCTCGGCATCAGCATCTTCATGAAGTCTTTCGCTTCACGATAGCCTTCCTCGCCGGAGACGATGACTTCGCTGATGTCCTTGTTGTAGAGGTCGCGGATCGAGCGCTTGATCAGGCTGCCTTCTTCATAGACGAGGCAGGGAGCGGTCGAAGCGAGCGTCAGCGTACGGACGTTTTCCCACAGGCGCATCAGATATTCGAAGTCGCGCTTGACCTCGACCTTGGTGCGGTTGGCGCCGGCGGTACGCAGGATGACGCCCATGCCCAACGGCACTTCGAGCATCTTTGCGATTTCCTTGAGGCGCTTGCGGTCCTGCGGATTGGTGATCTTACGAGAAATGCCGCCGCCGCGTGCCGTGTTCGGCATCAAAACCGAATAGCGGCCGGCAAGCGAGAGATAGGTGGTGAGAGCAGCGCCCTTGTTGCCGCGCTCTTCCTTGGCAACCTGCACCAGCAGGATCTGCCGGCGCTTGATGACTTCCTGGATGCGATACTGCTTGCGCGGCTTGCGCTGCACGCGGTCCGGAACCTCTTCCATGGCGTCTTCGGCACCGACGGATTCGATCACTTCCTCTTCATGGTCGTGATCATCATCGTCGTCATCGTCGTGACGGCGCTTGGAAACGTCTACATCTTCGGAGATTGAGTCGGTTTCGACCATCGCGGCCATTTCGCCGGAGGGGCCTTCCTCGTCTTCGCCGGGTGCGTCGACCTTTGCCTCGGCAACGGGCGTTTCGTCGGCAGGAGCTTCCGCGACCACCTTCTTGCGGCTGCGGCGCGGCTTGGCCTTCTTGACCGGTGCTTCGGCTTCAGCGGCGGGAGCGGCTACCTCGAGGGCAGGGGCTTCTTCCGCAGCGGCGGCTGTAGCTTCGTCGTTCTGGACGATGCCGATGTCAGGCTGATCCTGCTGCGAAAGATCGAGCGCCGTTTCGACATGCTCGACATCGTCATCGCGGCGATGCTCTTCGGCTTCCGCCCTCAATAGCGCCTGCCGGTCGGCGAGCGGGATCTGGTAGTAGTCAGGATGGATTTCAGCGAAGGCCAGGAAGCCGTGCCGGTTGCCGCCGTAGTCAACGAAGGCTGCCTGTAGCGAGGGTTCTACCCTGGTTACCTTGGCGAGATAGATGTTGCCGCGGATTTGCTTCTTGTGCTGTGATTCGAAGTCAAATTCTTCTATGCGGTTCCCGCGAACGACAACGACGCGCGTCTCTTCCTCGTGAGACGCGTCGATAAGCATTTTGTCTGCCATGAAAATTGTGCTCCTCGGCGCCGGCATGCGGAAAGGGGCCGGCCTGTCATTGAGACAAGCCGGATGCAATCCATCACTGCTGCACCGGATAATGAAAGTCGCGATTGGTTGTTTTGCGATGACAACAGCCAGACGGCAACCGGGACGTTAGTTCCCCGGGGTCTGTTCACTTCTTGAGAAAGCTGCTGCGGTAACATCCGTAACCAAGCGAAATCGACAATACCTTAGACCCAAATCGGGCCCGATGAATGTGCTCTCTAGAGAGCGTTTGGTGGCACTCCACCGATGAATTTCCCGCGCAAAACCGGAAATTCAGATATCCAGTATGGGGCAGAAGCACTGGAGACGGCGGATGACGGCCGCGGATGGCGCCTAGTACTCTAAGGCGGCTGCCTTTGCGGCGACTCTATCCCGTCAACACTTATACCCTAATATGCGTTGTATGTTTTATCTGTCACAATAGCAAGGGGAAAGCCAAGTATGCCATAATATTGATGGATTCGTCGGATGATGAAGGTCCGAGGGTCGCGTTTCCGATTCTTTAACCGGCGCGTCGTCGCGTCACGAAATGCCGCGCCGTCGATGGCTTTCGCGTCGTTTTGAGACTTCAAAAACAACGTCGGAATGAATATGGGGCGCAGTGGGCAATTGTTAAAGGGATGGCGGCATGCAGCGGAGAGTGGCGTGAGGGCCTTGCGAATTGCACTAGCGGCTTTTGCTGTGACGGCTCTTTCCGCCGTTTCGCCGCTTGCGACGGCTGAGGCTGCCGCCGATCCCGTGCTTGCCTATGATGCTCGCATTGCCGGCGATGACGCCCGCACCCGCATCGTCATCGACATGGACCGGGAGGCGACATTTTCCGTCCATTATCTCGACAATCCCGTGCGCGTGGTCATCGACCTTCCGGCAACTGCTTTTGGCTTCCCGGCTGCCGACCTCAAGCCGATCGGGCTTTTCAAGGATATCCGCTACGGCACCATGGACCAGGACAGCGCTCGCATCGTGCTGACGGCAACGAAGCCGGTGAAGCTGGTTATGGCCAAGGTGCAGTCTGATGAAAATGGCAAGGGGCATCGCCTTGTGCTTGATGCCGAGATGCTGCCCGCCGGCCAATTCGCGGAACTCGTCAAGCAGCAGAGCTGGGCCAATGATGATACAGCCAAGGATGTTGGCCCGGTGGCGCCGATGGAAAAGCTCGATCCGGGCATCTTCCTTGTGGCTGTCGATGCCGGCCATGGCGGTATCGACACCGGCGCGACCGCCAGCGATGGCGTCACGCACGAAAAGGAAATTACGCTCGCCTACGCCAAGCTTCTGGCTGACAGACTGAACGCCCAGCCCGGTATCAAGGCTTTTCTGACACGTGACAAGGATGAATATCTGTCGCTGTCGCAACGCGTGACCATCGCTCGCCAGAACCATGCATCACTCTTTATATCTTTGCATGCCGATACGTTGAAGCAGAAGGATATCCGCGGCGCGACGGTCTACACCATCTCCGACAAGGCCTCCGACAAGCTGGCTGGTGAAGTGGCCGACCGCGAGAACAACTCCGATCAGCTCGCCGGTGCGGAGACGCAAACTCAGCCCGCCGCGGTCGCCGATATCCTGATGGATCTGACCCGGCGTGAAACGCAGGCTTTTTCCATTTCCCTGGCGCAGGATGTGCTGACCTCCTTCAATGGCCAGATCTCCATGATCAACAATCCGCATCGCCATGCCGGGTTCCGCGTATTGCAGGCGCCGGATGTGCCCTCCATTCTGCTCGAACTGGGGTTCCTGTCGAACAAGGATGATGAGAAGCTGCTGCTCGATCCCGATTGGCGTCAGAAGCTGATCGGTCAGCTAACTGCCGCCGTCAAACAATACCGCGCTTCGACCGCTGCGAATGGCGGATAAAGGGTATGGACGGCGGGCGCCGTTCGTGTCTTCCATGTAACAGCCCCTGCTAATAGGCCGGGATGAAATGGCAAATACCGGCTGGAGCCCTATTTTGCTCACATTCCCGCCGTTACAGCGAAGTATTGTTCGCCTACAGACGGCATGCACGGCTTTGTGTTGTTGTCGTCTTGCATTAACACCGTGAGCGTGCAAAACGCCCGTAAATATGCGATGTTCTCGCATATGTGCCGCATGAAGAAGAAGCACCGGTAGCATCATATGGTCAGACTGATAGGATATTTCTTTGGATTGGGCTGCATCCTGTTCCTGGGTGTTGCGGCCGCGGCGGCTATTTATCTGAGCGTCGTCTCCAAGGATCTGCCGGACTACGAGGTCCTGGCAAAGTACGCGCCGCCGGTAACGACGCGCATCCATGCCGGCAACGGCGCGCTGATGAAGGAATATTCGCGGGAAAACCGGCTGTTTATTCCGATCCAGGCTATTCCCGACCGCCTCAAGGCGGCTTTCCTGTCGGCTGAAGACAAGAATTTCTACAATCATCCGGGCGTGGATGTCGGCGGTCTGTTGCGCGCAGTTGCCGTCAACCTGCAGAATATCGGTTCAGGCCGCCGCTTTGTTGGCGCGTCGACAATCACGCAGCAGGTCGCCAAGAACTTTCTGCTATCGGCGGACCAGACCTTCGACCGCAAGCTCAAGGAAGCGATCCTGTCCTTCCGCATCGAGCAGGCCTACAGCAAGGACAAGATCCTTGAGCTCTATCTGAACGAGATCTATTTCGGCCTCAATTCCTATGGCATCGCCGGCGCAGCACTCACCTATTTCGACAAATCGGTCAACGAACTGACCATTGCCGATTCGGCCTATCTCGCCTCGCTGCCCAAGGGACCTGCCAACTACAATCCATTCCGTCATCCTGAAGCCGCGATGACCCGCCGCAACTGGGTGATCGACCGCATGGTCGAGAATGGCTACGTCAGCCAGAGCGATGGTGAAGAGGCCAAGAAGCAGACGCTCGGCGTCGCACCGCCGAAGAATGGGCCGTCGCTTGCCGCCTCGGATTTCTTTGCCGAGGAAGTTCGCCGGCAGTTGATCGATCAATATGGAGAGAAGGCGCTCTATGAGGGCGGCCTTTCCGTGCGCACATCGTTTGATCCGCAATTGCAGCTCGAAGCGCGCAAGGCGCTGCAGGACGGCCTCATCGACTATGACGAGCGTCGTGGCTTCCATGGCCCGATCAAGCAGATCGCGACATCGCAGGACTGGGGTCCGGAGCTTGCCAAGATTCCGACTTTGAGCGACGTTCCGGAGTGGCAGCTTGCCGTGGTACTTTCCGTGTCCGACCAGGCGGTTGATATCGGCTTGCAGCCGAGCGTCGATGCCGCCGGCAGGGTCGCGACCGAGCGCAAGCGCGGCGTCATAGCGGCCGCCGATATGCGTTGGGCATTCCGCCTGGCTGGCAGCGGCAAGGCGGCGAAATCGCCGAGCGGCGTGCTGAGCCCCGGCGATGTGGTCTTCGCCCAGAAGACCGGCGGTGCGGATTCCAGCAGCTATCGTCTGCGCCAGCCGCCGAAAGTGCAGGGTGGCCTCGTCGCGATGGATCCGCATACCGGCCGCGTGCTTGCCATGGTCGGCGGCTTCTCCTACGCGCAATCTGAATTCAACCGTGCCACCCAGGCCAAGCGCCAGCCTGGCTCATCCTTCAAGCCCTTCGTCTATGCCGCGGCTATGGACAATGGCTACACTCCGGCTTCGGTCATTCTCGATGACCCTCTGCAAATTACCCTCAGCAATGGGGATGTTTGGAAACCGACGAACTATGAAGGCGAGGGCGGTGGCGCCCATACGCTTCGCTTCGCCATCGAGCATTCACGTAACCTGATGACCGTGCGCCTTGCCGCCGACATGGGCATGCCGCTGGTTGCCGAGTACGCCAATCGCTTCGGCATCTACGACCGCATGAACCCGGTGCTTGCCATGTCGCTTGGCGCTGGCGAAACGACGGTGCTGCGTATGGTTTCCGCCTATTCGGTCATTGCCAATGGCGGCAAGCAGATCAAGCCGACATTGATCGACCGCATTCAGGACCGCTATGGCGCGACCATCTTCAAGCATGAAGAGCGCGTCTGCGAGGCCTGCAATGTCAGCGAATGGAAAAACCAGGACGAGCCCGTGATCGCCGACAACCGCGAGCAGGTGCTTGATCCGATGACGGCCTATCAGGTGACGTCGATGATGCAGGGCGTGATTCTTCGCGGCACCGCCGCCGGCAAGATCAAGCTGAACACCGACGTCGCCGGCAAGACCGGCACGACCAACGACGAGAAGGACGCCTGGTTCGTCGGCTACACGCCGAGCCTCGTTGCCGGCCTCTATATCGGTTACGACACGCCGAGCACGCTCGGTCGCGGCGGAACCGGCGGGTCGCTTGCAGCACCGATCTTCAACGAGTTCATGCAGGCAGCCACCCAGGATCAGCCGCCGCAGAAGTTCCAGGTTCCGGCGGGCATGATTATCACGGCGGTCAATCGCGGAACCGGTATGGCGGCTCAGCCCGGCGATCCGAACGCCATCATGGAAGCCTTCAAGCCCGGCACCGGCCCGGCCACGACCTTCACGGTCATCGGCGGCGGCGATGCTTCGGCACAGGTCGCGCCCGAGGAGATTCTCAGAACCTCGCCGCAGGCCAACCAGGCGGTCACTTCAGGCTCGGGCGGCCTCTTCTGATCCAAACGGATTTCTCCAATGAACATGCCGCGGGGCTTTACAGCCGCGGCATGTATATCTATGTCACCAGCACTCTTTGAATTGTGCAACGGTTCATATCGAACCGCCGGATGAAGAAGCAGGATTATGCGAGCGGAAATCGAGAAAATAGTCGACGAGACCAAGCAGGCCATAAGCCTGCTGAGGAGGCATCTTTGACTGGGATCAGGCGGTAAGACGACTGGACTGGTTGAATAACAAGTCAGAGGATCCGACCCTCTGGAATGATGCCACCGAAGCACAGAAGCTGATGCGCGAGCGCCAGCATCTTGACGACGGCATTAGCGGCGTGCGTGCGCTTGAGCAGCAGCTTACCGACAATGTCGAGATGATCGAGCTTGGCGAGGAAGAGGGCGATGCCGACGTCGTCCGCGAAGCCGAAGACGCTCTCAAGACGTTGAAGACGGAGGCTGCACGCCGGCAGGTGGAAGCCATGCTGTCGGGCGAAGCCGATTCTAACGACACCTATGTCGAAGTCCATTCCGGCGCCGGCGGCACGGAGAGCCAGGACTGGGCGAACATGCTGTTGCGCATGTACACCCGCTGGGCCGAACGCCAGCGCTTCAAGGTGGAGCTTCTGGAAGTTCATGACGGTGAAGAAGCCGGCATCAAGTCCGCGACGCTTCTGGTCAAGGGCCACAATGCCTATGGCTGGCTGAAGACCGAATCGGGTGTTCATCGCCTGGTGCGTATCTCTCCCTATGACAGCAACGCACGCCGTCATACGTCCTTCTCGTCGATCTGGATCTATCCTGTGGTCGACGACTCGATCCAGATCGATATCAATGAAGGTGACTGCCGCATCGATACCTATCGTTCGTCCGGCGCCGGCGGCCAGCACGTCAACACGACCGATTCGGCCGTGCGTATCACGCACATCCCGACCGGCATCGTCGTGCAGTGCCAGCAGGAACGTTCACAGCACAAGAACCGCGCCAAGGCGTGGGACATGCTGCGTGCCCGCATGTACGAGGCGGAGTTGATGAAGCGGGAAGAGGCAGCCAGTGCCGAAGCCGCGTCGAAGACCGATATTGGCTGGGGCCACCAGATCCGCTCCTACGTCCTGCAGCCCTACCAGCTCGTCAAGGACCTGCGCACTGGCGTTACCAGCACCGCTCCGGACGACGTGCTCGACGGCGATCTCAACGAATTCATGGAAGCAGCACTCGCCCACCGCATCAGCGGCGCGGCCGATGCGGCCGTGGACGACGTGGATTGAGATCAGGATTCGCTTGAGTAAAAAAGAGCCCCGGAGACGGGGCTTTTTTATTGGCTATTGTAATGTTCGCACGGCCGTAGACAAAACAATCCTCAACCCGAAAACTGTTCCGCCAGGATCCTGTCCGACCACGACCTGTCCGGATCGGACAGGATGCGCGCCGTCGTGTCTTCGCTCTGGGTGATTCGGACGCCGACGACTGATTTGACCTCGGTGTTGTCGGCGGCAGCGTTGACCGGGCGTTTTTCCGCTTCGAGCACGGTGATATCGACCGTCACCTTGTTCGGCAGGAGCGCGCCGCGCCAGCGGCGGGGGCGGAAGGCGCTGACCGGCGTCATGGCAAGCAGCGGTGCCTCCAGCGGCAGGATGGGGCCATGCGCGGAAAGATTATAGGCGGTGGAGCCCGCCGGCGTCGTCACCATCAGGCCATCGCAGATCAATTCCGGCAGGCGGACGCGGCCGTCGATCTCGACCTTTAGCTTTGCCGTCTGATAGGACTGGCGAAACAGCGACACCTCGTTGATGGCCAAGGCAACGCAACTGCTACCATCCGCATTGCGCGTGGTCATCTGTAGCGGGTGAAATGCGTTTTCGACGGCGGCCTCGATGCGCTCCAGCAGGTTATCGGTGCGATAGTCGTTCATCAGGAACCCGATCGAACCGCGATTCATGCCATAGACGCGTTTACCGGAATTCATTGTCGTGTGCAGCGTCTGCAACATGAAGCCGTCGCCACCGAGCGCCACGACGATATCTGCATTCGCCTGCGGCGTCTGGCCATAGAGGCGAATCAGTTCCTCTTGCGCGGCCTGGGCTTCCGGCGCGGTCGAGGCGAGAAAACAAACAGATTGAAAAGCGCGTGACATGCAACGTCCTTTAAACAGTCATACTAGGTAAATGATATTCCCCCCATGCGACAAGACGTTTCGCAAAGAGTGGTGAATCCACAAGAGGATCGCCGATACGTCGGATTGAGGTTGAACAGTTGATTTTCCTCTTTACAGGAAATCAAAATCTGCTACTTGGCATGCCGTTGTGCCCTTGTAGCTCAGTTGGTAGAGCACCTGATTTGTAATCAGGGGGTCCCGAGTTCGAACCTTGGCGGGGGCACCACTTTTTCCCAGTGACTCAACATCTCATGCGCAGGCTGCCAGATCGCCCGATGCGGGAAGACATTGCGCCAGCATGATTGGAAATGTCATCCTTTGGGTATTTACGATGATCGCAGACACGCGATTCTCTTTTGCTAGGTGTGAAAAATATGACCGGTAAGCCCAAGAAGCCCAAACTCGAACATTCAGAACTCTCCGGCGAATTCACCGAGGGCGACATGACCGTGCTTGTGGATATCTTCCGTCCGGCGGGCACACAGGAAGACTGGCGGATGGAAGTTATCACGCCCGACGAGGATCTGATCGAATGGGAAGAGCCTTTTGCGACCGATCGCGAGGCGTTTGATGAATTCCTGGCGACGGTCGCCCGGGATGGCATCAAGACGTTCTTTGACGATTCTGATCCGGCGGTTCACTAGTCGCGCGTCGCACGCCTACAGGACCTCTGCGGGCGTATTTACAACGTCTGAAATGGGCATACACTTTCTCCCTCGACTACGGACGAGGGAATGGCCATGCGCAAGGCATTCAGGCATATCGTCTTGGGATTATTGTTCGTCGCGAGCACGTTGGCTGCAAGTACGCCGGCAATGGCCGACCAGGATTGCTACTGTAAGAACAGGGACGGAAAGCAGCATGCGATCGGCGAGGTCGCCTGCATGACCGTCGACGGCAAGAGCTATCTTGCCCAGTGCGAGATGAACCTCAACGTCCCCTCCTGGTCGAAGCTGCGGGAGGGATGTCCGGTTACCCAGCGATCGCAGTTACAACAATCGGCTTGGCATCAGCAGCCGATTACTGTTCGCTGAACGGGCTCTGGTTTAGTGGCAGCGGTAGGCGCGTTCCGATAGGGCGCCCATGCCTGAGCGGGTCATGAGTTCATAGAGAATGCGCCGGCCGAAGGGGTTGTGCAGGCGGATGGCGTCGGATCCGAGGAAGTGCGTTTCCGCCAGTTCGAAGGCTCTGAGATGCGGAGCCCGCATGATCGCCGCACGATAGAAATCGTGAAATTCGCGCCGGCAGACGTAGGTCTTGTATTTCGTCATGCAGAAGGCCGAGAAGTCCTGATCGTTGTTACGCAGGAAATCAGCGACGCCGACGGTCACTTCCGGCCAGGCGGGATTGAAGGTGTCGTCGAAGACGATGACACCATGATCGGCGATCGTCTCTTTTGCCAGTCTGCAGTCGGCCTCCAGATTCGCCAATGTGTGGCCACCGTCGACGCTGAAGAAGCGCACCTTGCCGACTTTGTCCAATACGTCCTTCGGGGACAGTTCCGCGCTGTCACCGACAACGAGCAGATCCTTGTTGACCGACAGGCCAAGACGGTCGCCATTCCGTAGGAATGAGCGGTATTGCTCGGAAGTGCCGTTCGACATTTCGCCGATATCGAAGAGATCTATGCCGAGGACACGGTCGTCCGGCGAGGTGATCTTTTTCAGGAGAAAATAGGAACGGCCGAAATAAACGCCGATTTCAGCGACGCCGCCTTCCAGTCCATGCTCGCGCTGGCGCTCCAGGATGGAAAGATAAACAAGGGCATCAGGCGGATCGATATATCCTTCTACACTTCGCAAATCGTGGAAGATGAATTTACGGATATTCGATGGAATCATGCACGCTGCGCCCGTTTTGCAATATGTCTTATCTCGATCAGCTTTAGGCTAATCTAATGTTAGATAGTCATATTGCGGGAATTTCAACCCGTAGCTGGGTATCGGAATTTTAGCCGCCCTGCTTGCGCACCAGCAGCATCGGGTCGCCCTCTTCCTCGTCGGATGTCTTGAAGCTGCCATCCGGTTGCATATCGAAGGAGAGCGAGGAGCCATCGCCTCCCATCAGCACCAGCCCGAAACCTTCCATGGCCCAAAGGGAAAGCTTGAGATCGGCGATGTTGGCCGGGCAGTCGCCGCCCGGTGACATTTTCGGCGTTCCGTCCTTGTCGGTCTCGCTGGTCAGCGTGACATCGCATATGGCTTTGCCGTCCGGCTGCCGGACTTGCCAGATGCCGCTCAGGCTTGCAGCTGTGGGGACGTGGTCGACATCGCCAAGCGCCGGCAGTAGCCACATCGGATCGGCCCCTTCGCTTTCCCAGGGGGAGCCTTCCTCCTCCTGAAGGCGAACCAGCACCTTCTGCGTCGTGTCACTAATGGTGAGCGAGCCGTCGTCGGTGAAATTCCAGACGGCGGCCTTGGCAAGAGCGGGTAGGGCGGTTGCGCAGGCATCCGCGCCGCTGATGGCATAGCCGCCGGCTGTTTTCGCGGTCTCGAAGGTGAGGCGGCAGCCCTTGGCGCCATTCTCGGGCGCCAGCAGCCAAGTGCCGGCCTGCGCCTGCACAAGTTCATCATCGGCAGCGTGCGCCGGTTGGCCGACGGCGAGGATGACGGCGATGGAGACCGCCGCGAGACCAAAACTACGGATCAAGGCAAATTCCCCCAAATCTGCTGCGGCGGTGAAGTGCCGCTAGGTTCTCAGATAGGACCGTGCCGCATAAAGCGCGATCGCGGCCGCGTTCGAGACGTTGAGCGACTTGATCGCGCCCGGCATGTCCAGCCGCGCCAGCGCGTTCACGGTTTCCCGTGTCTTCTGGCGAAGCCCCTTACCCTCTGAACCGAGGACGAGAGCGAGCTTCTCGCCCGAAAACGTGCCTTCGAGCGGCGCCGGTCCCTCCGAATCAAGGCCGATGGTGACGAAGCCGAGGCGATTCAGTTCGCCGAGCGCATCGGCGAGGTTGGTGACCTGTATATAAGGGATGAGTTCCAGCGCGCCGGAGGCGGATTTCGCCAGCACGCCCGATTCGGTCGGGCTGTGACGTTGCGTGGTGATGACGGCGGCGGCGTCGAAGGCCACGGCCGAGCGCATGATCGCGCCGACATTGTGCGGATCGGTCACCTGATCGAGCACCAGCAGCAGCGGGCTGTCTTTCAGCGCTTCGAGACGGCGAACGGGGAGGGGCCGGGTCTCCAGCATTACACCTTGGTGGATTGCTTCCGGGCCGAGAACCTTGTCGATATCCTGCGGCGAGACGATCTCGAAGGGAATGCTGAGTGCGTCAACCGGGCCGATCTCCAGCCGTACCAGCGCATTCTGCGTGGTCGACAGCTTGATGTTCTTCCGTTCGGGATTGGCAAGGGCGGCGCGAACGGTATGCAGGCCGTAGAGATAGACCTGGTCAGGCGCCAACGCTGGCGGCTTCCAGTCGTCCGCGCTCGACCGTTTGCGTTTCTGCGGCACCGGCGTCGGGATTTCGCCACGCTCGCGCTTGGCATCGCGATGCGCGCGCCGCAGTGTGGCGTAATGCGTGTCCTTGGCCGAGTTGTCGTCGACGGGGGTTTCAGGGCCGGAATGGCCCAATGTTTTATCTTTGCTCATGCGGCTTTATAGCGGCAGCGCCTCGGAGCGCATAGTCCTCTTTCGTCCACGGGTTTTCCCTTGAGCTGAAATTTTTTCGTCATTTTTGGCAATTCCTTGTGTTGACAGACGGAAACGGGCCGGTCATATACGCGGCGCAGATCGAAGCGGCGACGCACGGTCTAGCAAGCTTGGTCGCAAGATCCAGTCGGAATACTGGAGGGATGCCCGAGTGGTTAAAGGGGACGGACTGTAAATCCGTTGGCTCAGCCTACGTTGGTTCAAATCCAACTCCCTCCACCATTCCGGACCGGATCTTGACCACCCGCCGCGGGTATAGCTCAATGGTAGAGCAGCAGCCTTCCAAGCTGAATACGCGGGTTCGATTCCCGCTACCCGCTCCAGCATTTTCAATGTCTGTTTTTGGTCTCGATGTCGTTGTCCTGTTCGATGGCGCGCTTTCGTCGATTCGACGCTGGCACGGATGAATCCGGCGGGCGAAATGCATCCCGCAATCTCCATAGAATATTCAGCTCTGCATCTTTGACGTGAGGGGTTGCTTATATTTTAATGAGCGGTAGATATTTGTGAGCCAACCGAAAAGGGGGAGTGCACATGGGTATCTTCGACAAGATCAAGAATGCAATCTGGGGAGAGGCAAAGGCTGCCGAAGTTTCTCCCACGGCAACGCCAACCACCACCACGACTGGCGCGGCACCTTCATCTTCCGCGCCGACAACGCCTGCTGCAAGTGCACCGGCCTCCACGCCATCGGCTTCCCCGGTGGATATCGCTTCGATTCTCGACGCGGCCGTGAAAAAGAGTGGCCAGAAACTCGATTGGAAACATTCGATCGTGGATCTGATGAAGGCGCTCGGGATGGATGCGAGCCTTACGGAACGTAAGGAGCTTGCACAGGAGCTGGGCTATACTGGCGACGCGGGTGATTCCGCCAAGATGAACATCTTCCTGCACAAGGCGCTGCTGAAGAAGCTTTCGGACAATGGCGGCAAGGTGCCGGCCGATCTGCTCGATTGATTGCAGCTGGCTCGTGGTGCGTTGCCTGAAGGGTAAGAGCACCATAAGTCGACAATTAGATTAGGCGATCCTGCGATCGCGGCTTTCAGCGCCCTTTCCATGATAGGAGAGGGCGCTTTTCGTTTGCGCGGCGCCGCTCTCTCGACAAATGCGGGTGCGATACCGCTTCCTGCATCTGGAACTATTTCCTCGACATACCTATCTAAGCTGCTGAACCGGCAAACGCTTTTATGCCTTTCCGGATCGGCCGGCGAAACCTTCGCGGCGAATTGATGCCGAGGGCCGCTCACTGCCCGTCATCGACCTTACTTCGCCTAGAACAGGGCCTGCAATTAAGTCTTGCGCAAATGCGATGAAAGCCTTAAACGGCGGCACTAAACCGGTTCGCCGGGGTCACTCATTTACGTTCATAGGAAGCATTCAAATGGCAAAGAGTAAGTTTGAGCGCAATAAGCCGCACGTTAACATCGGCACGATTGGCCACGTTGACCACGGCAAGACGTCTCTGACGGCAGCGATCACGAAGTACTTCGGTGAGTACAAGCCGTATGACCAGATCGACGCTGCACCGGAAGAAAAGGCCCGCGGCATCACGATTTCGACGGCCCACGTTGAATACGAGACGCCTGCTCGCCACTACGCGCACGTCGACTGCCCCGGCCACGCTGACTATGTCAAGAACATGATCACGGGTGCCGCACAGATGGACGGCGCGATCCTGGTTTGCTCGGCCGCTGACGGCCCGATGCCGCAGACCCGCGAACACATCCTGCTCGCCCGCCAGGTTGGCGTTCCGGCAGTTGTCGTGTTCCTGAACAAGGTCGACCAGGTTGACGACGCCGAGCTTCTGGAACTGGTGGAGATGGAAGTTCGCGAACTTCTGTCGTCCTACGACTTCCCGGGCGACGACATCCCGGTCATCAAGGGTTCGGCTCTTGCTGCCCTTAACGACAGCAACAAGACGATCGGCGAAGACGCGATCCGCGAGCTGATGGCTGCTGTTGACGCCTACATCCCGACGCCTGAGCGTCCGATCGACCTGCCGTTCCTGATGCCGATCGAAGACGTGTTCTCGATCTCTGGCCGTGGTACGGTTGTGACCGGCCGCGTTGAGCGTGGTATCGTCAAGGTTGGTGAAGAAGTCGAGATCGTCGGCATTCGCCCGACGTCGAAGACGACGGTTACCGGCGTTGAAATGTTCCGCAAGCTGCTCGATCAGGGCCAGGCAGGCGACAACATCGGCGCCCTGGTTCGCGGTGTTAACCGTGACGGCGTTGAGCGTGGTCAGATCCTGTGCAAGCCGGGCTCTGTTAAGCCGCACAAGAAGTTCATGGCCGAAGCCTACATCCTGACGAAGGAAGAAGGCGGCCGTCATACGCCGTTCTTCACGAACTACCGTCCGCAGTTCTACTTCCGCACGACGGACGTGACCGGCATCGTGACGCTTCCAGAAGGCACGGAAATGGTTATGCCAGGCGACAACATCACTGTTGAAGTCGAGCTGATCGTTCCGATCGCAATGGAAGAAAAGCTGCGCTTCGCTATCCGCGAAGGCGGCCGTACCGTCGGCGCCGGCATCGTTGCTAGCATCGTAGAGTAATCCTCGGATTATTCGGTGATTACGAAGGCCCCGCTGGAAACAGCGGGGCTTTTTGCGTTTTGGTGTGGGGGGAATGCAAGTCTCCGGGAGGTGACTTTTCTGCGCTACGTCAACTCGGCAAGCGCCCGACGAAGGATGTCGACAACGAAGTTACTCTTGCCGCCGCTATAGTGATCCCAATTGCCATTCGCTTCCATGGCCAGCCGCCGCTTCAATGCGGCGTAGTTCTCGGCCGCTTCAGGATGGGCATGAAGGTAATCGCGAAAGAGGATGCGATCACAATGGGCGGGATTACCGGGGAGGCATAGATAAAGGCGAGTTCCGTAGGGTGTTTCGTCCTTGGTGAAGATCCATCTGTCGGCGCCATACGGATCGTCATGGAAGGTGTAACCATCCTCCTTCAAGCGTTCCGAGGCGACGAGCCTGTCATCGGACGTCGCAAGCACGGCATCGATATCGAGCTTCGGCTTGGCGCAAAGTCCGGGGACGGATGTACTGCCGATATGATGGATATCGGCGTGATGGCCGAGCAGGGCGGCGATAGCCTCACGCCGGGTTCGGAAGAGGGTAGGCCACGCTGGATCGTAGTCGACAAGCTTGACAGGACGCACGCGCGCTCCACCCCTTGAACGTTTTCACCAATATCAGCGGATCTTGCACCCAATCCACCGGCTGAGACAATCAGACCGCTTCGCCCGTCTTGCGAAACGCCGGAAACGGTCTATCTATCGCTCGATTTTATCTGGAGGAGATTTCATGAAGAAGCGTATTTTGTTCACCGGCGGCAGCGGCAAGGCCGGGCGTCACACGGTTCCCTGGCTGGTCGAAGCCGGCTACGAGGTCCACAATATCGATCTCGTGCCGCTGGACAGCCCCGGCGTCACCAATCTGCAGGCTGACGTCACTGATGCGGGACAAGTTTATAATGTCCTCACGATGCATCGCGATTTCCCCGATCTCGATCAGGGCAAGGGCGTGCAGCCCTATGACGCGGTTGTGCATTTCGCCGCCGTGCCGCGTATTCTGCTGAAGCCGGACAACGAAACCTTCCGCATTAACACGATGAGCACTTATAATGTCATCGAGGCGGCGGCGAAGCTCGGCATCAAGAAGATCATCGTCGCCTCCAGCGAGACCACCTATGGCATCTGCTTTGCCGAGGGTCATCGTGATTTCCACCAGTTTCCGCTGGAAGAAGACTATGACGTCAATCCGATGGATTCCTACGGCCTGTCCAAGGTCCTGAACGAAAAGACGGCCCGCGCCTTTGCCGAACGTTTCGGCATCGACATCTATGCGCTGCGCATCGGCAACGTCATCGAGCCGCATGAGTATGAGCGCTTCCCGGAATTTTTCGCCGATAGCGAAATCCGCAAGCGCATCGCCTGGAGCTATATCGACGCCCGCGATCTCGGCCAGATCGTTCATTTGTGCATCGAGAAGAATGGCCTCGGCTTCCAGGTGTTCAACGCCGCCAACGATACGGTATCGGCCAACACGCCGTCACGCGAGCTTGCCGCCAAGCACTTTCCGAACGTGCCTTTTACCCGCGAGATCGGCGAATATGAGGGCTTGCTCTCCAACCGCAAGATCCGCGAAGTCCTGGGCTTCAAGGAAGAGCATGACTGGCGTCGATACGTGAAGGTTTGAGGCAGCGCAGCGGCTGAGATGATACTGGGCGCGGTTGTCGCGCCCGGTCGAGCCCGCAGTCGCTGGAGGGCAGCCTCTCTATTTGTTACGGCCGCAAACCAAAAATGCTTCGGCAAACACTCGACAAATATCTGGGGTGAAGTAAGTAGGTCTGCGTTCGTGAGGCGTATCGGGGAAATTGCAATGGCATTCGACGATACAGTCGCGATCAGTGTTTGGAGCGGGCATGTTGTGGCCCATGTGCCGACACGATGTCCGGCAGCGCGGTCTGCGCTGCGACGGAAAGATATTTTAGTCGGCTGATCTCCTAGGCGGTCGGCCGTTTAGGAGGGACTATGAACGACGGTGTTGCACGTATTTTTGTCGGCTTCGACTCTAAGGAAGTTGTCGCCTATCACGTCCTCGCACAAAGCATAATCGAGCGTTCCTCGATCCCGGTGGTGTTTTCGCCGATCGTGCTCAGCAATCTCGACGGCATTTTCACGCGCGAGCGCAACGCGCTGCAATCGACCGAGTTCTCCTTCTCCCGCTTCCTGGTTCCCTACCTCAGCGACTTTGAGGGCTGGAGCATCTTCATGGATTGCGACATGCTCGCCCGCGCCGATATTGCCGAGCTCTGGAAGCTGCGCGACGACCGCTATGCCGCCATGTGCGTCAAGCACGACTATCAGCCGAAGGTCGAAACCAAGTTTCTCGGCCAGACCCAGACCAAATATGAAAAGAAGAACTGGTCGAGCATGATCCTTTTCAACAATGCCAAGTGCAAGGCATTGACGAAGGACTATGTGAACACTGCCACCGGTCTGCAGCTTCATCAGTTCAAGTGGCTGGAAAGTGAAGATCAGATCGGCGAAGTTCCCGTGACCTGGAATTACCTCGTCAACGAATATGACCACCGGCCGGATGCGCAACTGGTGCACTTCACCGATGGCGGCCCGTATTTTGACGAGTATCGCAACGACGATTACGCCGACGAATGGTTCGCCATGCGCGAACGTCTGCTGCACGTCCAGCAGAAGTAACAAGAACAGGATCAGGGCGTGACATCCGAAACAGCGACCGACAAGCCTGCTTTCCCGGCGGCCGGAGCCGCCGCAGGGTTGACGACCGCCGAGGATTGGCGCGCCATACTGACAGCGTTCTCTCATATCGTCCTTGTCGCCAACAGCGACACGGTCGATATCGGGAGCCTGCAGGCACAGTTCCCGCCGACGGCTCTCTTCGTCTTCTTCAATAAGGTCTACAAGGTCCTGGATCGCCCATTCCTCGGGCATTCGCTGCTGATCTCGCGCGGTCAGCCGCGCGGTGCCAACATCGTCTATCGGGGCGAGGTGGGCGAGGTGGTCAAATTCTTCCCGAGCGAATATTTCCTCGGCATCATGAACATCCGTCTCGGCCTCGAGGAGAAGCTCAATCCTGCCGCCGATTTCCAGGGCGCGCCGACCGGTCATCTCGATCTCGTCGGTTTCTGCGGCGATCTCTACACGGAGGCCAAGACGCCGACCAGCGGCTTTGCGCTGGCGCTTTGGCTGAGCGACCTGAAATTGCCGGCCGCCATCGTGCTGGCCGGCTTCTCGGCCAAGCGCAGCGAGAAATGGCGGGTGGTCTCGGTTCACGACTGGAGCTTCGAGCAGACCTTCCTGCGTCTCTTCGCTCGGCTGGGCAAGATCACCATCCATGGCGGCGTTTCCGCCAATGCTTATGCCAGGCTTGCCGAACGCTTCTCGGAAGTCCCGCCTGCGGAGATTTCGCTGGCGGTGGCGGAGGTGCTGTCGGAACGGCTGGGTAATACCGATGCCGAGGTCGACAAGCTGATTTCGCTGACCAACGTGATTCGCTCCATGGACAATTTCATGCGCCGTTTGCGGCCGAAATTTCTGAAGCGGAAGCCCAAGGGAACGCCCGGCGAGCAGAAGGAAGGCTAAAACCTGCCGACGCGCCTCTGGCGAAAGGGTGGCGAGATGTCTGCAATTCCCCAACGCCGGTGGCATGGTGACGGTTTGTGTCGAACGAAGCGACGTACCTGATTGGGAAAAAACAAAAAACGCACTTGCCAATCGTTTCGTCCCGTCTTAAAGGGAGCGCCATGTTTCCGAAAGGCGCTGGCGGGCAACCGCACAGAGCTGGTGACTGGAACATGAAGGGGTATAGCTCAGTTGGTAGAGCGGCGGTCTCCAAAACCGCAGGTCGTAGGTTCGAGCCCTGCTGCCCCTGCCATTTTCCTTGATTTGATTGGCGCGTCAGTCCGCTGCTTCTTGGGTCGGGGATATGCCGGATCGACGGCAAAATTTCGAAAGCATCGAATTCTCTCTTGTTAAATCGGGAATCGGTGTTTATGTAAGGGTTCAACAGACACGCGGTGCGTGGGGCTGATATGTTCAGCTTTACGCGCCGTAATTGCGTGGGCAGTCAATGGCATCCAAATCGAATCCACTAGCGTTTCTGCAGCAGGTCCGCTCTGAAACGTCGAAAATCACTTGGCCGTCCCGCCGCGAGACGATGATCTCGACGGTAATGGTGTTGGTCATGGTTGTTTTCGCCTCGCTGTTTTTCTTTGCTGCTGACCAGCTCATCGGCTGGGTTCTCGGCTACGTGCTGAATACCGGCAATTAATATCGGGTGGAGATGAACATGGCGGCACGTTGGTACATCGTCCACGCTTATTCTAATTTCGAAAAGAAAGTGGCTGAATCCATTGAGGAGAAGGCCAAGCAGAAGGGTCTTTCGCATCTGTTCGAAAGAATCCTGGTGCCGACCGAGAAGGTGGTTGAAGTGCGTCGCGGTCGTAAGGTCGATAGCGAGCGCAAGTTCTTCCCGGGTTATGTGCTGGTTCGTGCCAACCTGACGGATGAAGCTTACCACCTGATCAAGAATACGCCGAAGGTCACTGGCTTCCTCGGCTCCGACAATAAGCCGATTCCGATTCCGGATTATGAAGCCGATCGCATTCTCGGTCAGGTCCAGGAAGGTGTCGAGCGGCCCAAGGCTTCCGTGTCTTTCGAGATCGGCGAGCAGGTTCGTGTTTCGGATGGTCCGTTTGCCTCGTTCAACGGCACCGTTCAGGACGTGGACGAAGAGCGTTCGCGCCTGAAGGTAGAAGTTTCGATCTTCGGCCGCGCTACGCCGGTCGAGCTGGAATACAGTCAGGTCGAGAAGGTCTGATCGTTTTATCGGATTGGAAAGATCAGTCATTGGTGGCTGGTCTTTCGTTTGAGTTTGGATGTAAGTAAGTAAATTCTTATTTACATCTCGCGGCATCGCCGCAATCCGCGTGGAAGGGTAGGGGTCTTAGCCGGACCTTGATATCCGCACCACGCAACCGCAGCCGCTGGAGCGATCCGGCACAAGAGGCCGGGCAACCGGCCAGTTAGAAAGGCAGAGAGAAATGGCTAAGAAAGTTGCAGGCCAACTCAAGCTGCAGGTCAAGGCCGGCTCGGCGAATCCTTCGCCTCCGATCGGTCCTGCGCTTGGTCAGCGTGGCGTTAACATCATGGAATTCTGCAAGGCGTTCAATGCCGCCACGCAGGAACTGGAAAAGGGTATGCCGATCCCGGTCGTCATCACCTACTATCAGGACAAGTCCTTCACCTTCATCATGAAGCAGCCGCCAGTCAGCTACTTCCTGAAGAAGGAAGCGAAGATCCAGTCCGGCTCGAAGACTCCCGGCAAGGGCGCCAAGGCTGGTACCCTCACCAAGGCTCAGGTGCAGTCTATCGCCCAAGCCAAGATGAAGGATCTGAACGCCGCCGATATCGAAGGCGCAATGGCCATGATCGAGGGCTCCGCCCGCGCCATGGGCCTGGAAGTGGTAGGTTAAGATCATGGTTGCAAAGCGTATTCAGAAGATCCGCGAAGGCGTTGATCCCACAAAGCTCTATGCTCTGAGCCTTGCCATTGGCATGGTCAAGGAGCGGGCTATCGCCAAGTTCGATGAAACCATCGAAGTTTCCATGAACCTCGGTGTTGACCCGCGTCACGCAGACCAGATGGTTCGCGGCGTTGTCAACCTGCCGAACGGCACTGGCCGCACGGTTCGCGTTGCCGTTTTCGCTCGTGGTGCCAAGGCTGACGAAGCCAAGGCTGCCGGTGCTGACATCGTCGGTGCGGAAGACCTGGTTGAAATCGTTCAGGGCGGCAAGATCGACTTCGATCGTTGCATCGCGACCCCGGACATGATGCCGCTCGTCGGTCGTCTCGGTAAGGTTCTCGGCCCGCGCGGCATGATGCCGAACCCGAAGGTCGGCACGGTTACCATGGACGTCAAAAGTGCTGTTGAAGCCTCCAAGGGCGGCGCAGTCGAGTTCCGCGTCGAGAAGGCTGGTATCGTCCATGCCGGTATCGGCAAGGCTTCCTTCGACGCAAAGGCTCTGGAAGAAAACATCCGCGCTTTCGCCGACGCCGTCGTAAAGGCGAAGCCGGCTGGCGCCAAGGGCAACTACGTCAAGCGCGTAGCTATCTCTTCGACCATGGGTCCGGGTGTCAAGATCGAGCTCGCCTCGGTCACGGCTACGAACGCTTAATGATTTTAGTCGGGCGTTAAGTCCGGCTTCTCAAGAATTCCCGGCCTCTCGAGGCCGGGATATCCGGAGAAATCCGGAATTCCTGTCCGAGATTGCAGGTGGTTATCCCTTAATCACTTAAGCCTGCATGAGACGGGTAAGACCCGAATTTTGATGAAGCTTTGCTTCGATGAACTCGGTTCGAGCCTTGGATGCCTTGTGCCTTGGAGCCTTACGGCTCGAGCGCGAGGGGACAGGATCCTCAAGCGTCGCTTGGGATCTCTCTTGATCCCAGGAGGCAAAAGGCAACCCGGCAGGCCCGTTAACCCGGTCCTGTCAACTGGAGAAAAGCAGTGGAAAGAGCGGAAAAACGCGAATTCGTCACGGAACTGAACGAAGTCTTCAAGGCTTCGGGCTCGGTTGTCGTGGCCCACTATGCTGGTGCTACAGTCGCTCAGATGAACGATTTTCGTTCGAAGATGCGCGCTGCAGGCGGCACCGTCAAAGTCGCGAAGAACCGCCTGGCCAAAATTGCTCTTCAGGGCACGGATGCGGAAGGGATTTCTGATCTCTTCACCGGTCAGACGCTGATTGCATACAGCACTGATCCGATTATCGCTCCGAAGGTCGTCGTGGATTTCGCCAAGGGCAACGACAAAATCGTTGTTTTGGGCGGCGCCATGGGAACAACAACGCTCAACGCCGAAGGTGTGAAGTCGCTCGCGACCCTGCCTTCGCTGGACGAGCTGCGTGCAAGGTTGCTGGGCATGATCCAGACGCCTGCTACACGCATCGCAAGTGTTGTTGCAGCACCGGCAAGCCAGCTTGCTCGTGTGTTCGCGGCCTACGCCAAGAAGGACGAAGCCGCTTAAGGCGGTTTTTCGCTGTTCATAACCAACCAGTTCGAACCGAACAAAAGGAACTAAAACATGGCTGATCTCGCAAAGATCGTAGACGACCTCTCCTCGCTGACCGTTCTCGAAGCCGCAGAACTGTCTAAGCTTCTCGAAGAAAAGTGGGGCGTTTCCGCCGCTGCTCCGGTAGCTGTTGCTGCTGTTGGCGGCCCGGCTGGCCCGGCTGTCGTTGAAGAAGAAAAGACCGAGTTCGACGTTATCCTCACGGATGTCGGCGCTAACAAGATCAACGTCATCAAGGAAGTCCGCGCCATCACCGGTCTCGGCCTCAAGGAAGCTAAGGACCTCGTCGAAGCTGCTCCTAAGGCTGTCAAGGAAGCTGTTTCCAAGGCTGAAGCCGCTGACATCAAGAAGAAGCTCGAAGACGCTGGCGCCAAGGCCGACGTTAAGTAAGCTTGAAACTGCTTTGGGAGGTGGCATTTTTGCCCCCTCCCATTTGCCGTTTTTTTGAACAAATTACCCAAAAGCCGCAGGTGAAACGGCTTTTGGGTAATGGGTTCTTCAAGAGGATGGTCTCAAACCGAACCGCGACGCAATCCGTGCTGAGCGGTTTTCGGTTAGTTAGACGAGATTGAACTACTCATTGATTGACGGGATCGCCTGGCCAGCGGTTCCCGTCCGTTGCAGGCCCGGGTGCAGAATTTAGAGGAGCGACGATGGCTCAGACCCTTTCGTTCAATGGTCGTAGGCGCGTACGCAAGTTTTTTGGTAAGATTCCCGAAGTCGCAGAGATGCCGAACCTCATCGAGGTTCAAAAGGCATCCTACGATCAGTTCCTTATGGTTGCAGAACCGAAGGGCGGCCGCCCAGACGAAGGTCTTCAGTCCGTCTTCAAGTCGGTTTTTCCGATCACAGATTTCTCCGGCGCTTCCATGCTGGAATTCGTATCCTATGAATTCGAGCCGCCGAAGTTCGACGTCGATGAGTGCCGCCAGCGCGACCTGACCTACGCCGCGCCGCTGAAGGTCACTCTCCGTCTGATCGTGTTTGATATCGACGAGGATACCGGCGCGAAGTCCATCAAGGACATCAAGGAACAGAGCGTTTACATGGGCGACATGCCGCTCATGACCAACAACGGTACGTTCATCGTGAACGGCACCGAACGCGTTATCGTATCGCAGATGCACCGTTCACCGGGCGTCTTCTTCGATCACGACAAGGGCAAGAGCCATTCTTCCGGCAAGCTGCTCTTCGCTGCCCGCGTCATTCCTTATCGCGGTTCCTGGCTCGACATCGAATTCGACGCCAAGGACATCGTCTACGCCCGTATCGACCGCCGCCGCAAGATTCCGGTGACGTCGCTGCTGATGGCGCTCGGCATGGATGGCGAAGAAATCCTGTCGACCTTCTACACGAAGTCGCTTTATGAGCGCTCCGGCGACGGCTGGCGCATTCCCTTCAATGCGGAAACGCTGAAGGGTGCCAAGACCGTTACCGACATGATCGACGCCGACACCGGCGAAGTCGTGGTCGAAGGTGGCAAGAAGCTGACCCCGCGTCTGCTGCGTCAGCTACAGGACAAGGGTCTCAAGGCTCTGAAGGCTACCGACGAAGAGCTGTATGGCCTCTTCCTGGCGGAAGACATCGTCAACGTCCAGACCGGCGAGATCTATCTCGAAGCCGGCGACGAAATCGACGAGAAGACCCTGCCGGTGATCCTCAAGGCTGGTTTCGACGAGATCCCGGTTCTGGGCATCGACCATATCAATGTCGGCGCCTACATCCGCAACACGCTGTCCGCCGACAAGAACGAGAACCGTCAGGACGCTCTGTTCGACATCTATCGTGTCATGCGCCCGGGTGAACCGCCGACCATGGATTCGGCCGAAGCCATGTTCAACTCGCTGTTCTTCGATTCGGAGCGTTACGACCTCTCCGCCGTTGGCCGTGTGAAGATGAACATGCGTCTCGACCTCGAAGTCGCCGACACTGTTCGCGTTTTGCGCAAGGAAGACATCTTGGCCGTAGTCAAGATGCTGGTCGAACTGCGCGACGGCAAGGGTGAAATCGACGACATCGACAACCTCGGCAACCGTCGCGTTCGCTCAGTCGGCGAGCTGATGGAGAACCAGTATCGTCTCGGCCTGCTGCGCATGGAGCGCGCGATCAAGGAACGTATGTCCTCGATCGAGATCGATACGGTCATGCCTCAGGACCTGATCAACGCCAAGCCGGCTGCTGCCGCCGTTCGCGAATTCTTCGGCTCCTCGCAGCTGTCGCAGTTCATGGACCAGGTGAACCCGCTTTCGGAAATCACCCACAAGCGCCGCCTTTCGGCTCTTGGCCCGGGCGGTCTGACCCGTGAGCGCGCCGGCTTCGAAGTCCGCGACGTGCATCCGACCCACTACGGTCGTATTTGCCCGATCGAGACGCCGGAAGGCCCGAATATCGGTCTTATCAACTCGCTGGCGACCTTTGCCCGCGTCAACAAGTACGGCTTCATCGAAAGCCCTTACCGTCGCATCATCGACGGCAAGGTGACCTACGATGTGCTCTACCTCTCCGCCATGGAAGAGGCGAAGTACTACGTTGCCCAGGCCAACGCCGAGCTTGATGCCGAAGGGTTCTTCATCGAGGAATTCGTCGTTTGCCGTCATGCTGGCGAAGTCATGCTCGCTCCGCGCGACAACATCAACCTGATGGACGTCTCGCCGAAGCAGCTGGTTTCGGTTGCTGCTGCTCTGATCCCGTTCCTGGAGAACGACGACGCCAACCGCGCGCTCATGGGCTCGAACATGCAGCGTCAGGCCGTGCCGTTGCTGCGTGCCGAAGCTCCGTTCGTCGGCACCGGCATGGAGCCGGTCGTTGCCCGTGACTCCGGCGCCGCCATCGGTGCCCGTCGCGGCGGTGTGGTCGACCAGGTCGACGCGACGCGTATCGTTATCCGCGCCACCGAAGACCTCGATCCGTCGAAGTCTGGCGTCGATATCTACCGCCTGATGAAGTTCCAGCGTTCGAACCAGAACACCTGCGTCAACCAGCGTCCGCTGGTCACCGTCGGTGACTTCGTGAACAAGGGCGACATCCTGGCAGACGGTCCGTCGACTGACCTCGGCGATCTGGCGCTTGGCCGGAACGTGCTCGTCGCGTTCATGCCGTGGAACGGTTACAACTACGAAGACTCGATCCTGCTCTCCGAGCGTATCGTTGCCGACGACGTGTTCACCTCCATCCACATCGAAGAATTCGAAGTGATGGCGCGTGACACCAAGCTCGGTCCGGAAGAAATCACCCGCGACATTCCGAACGTTTCGGAAGAAGCGCTGAAGAACCTGGACGAAGCCGGCATCGTTTACATCGGCGCTGAAGTTCAGCCGGGCGATATCCTCGTCGGCAAGATCACGCCGAAGGGCGAAAGTCCGATGACGCCGGAAGAAAAGCTTCTGCGCGCCATCTTCGGTGAAAAGGCGTCCGACGTTCGCGACACCTCCATGCGCATGCCGCCCGGCACCTACGGTACGGTCGTCGAAGTTCGCGTCTTCAATCGCCACGGCGTTGAGAAGGACGAACGCGCCATGGCAATCGAGCGCGAAGAGATCGAACGTCTCGCCAAGGACCGCGACGACGAGCAGGCGATCCTCGACCGTAACGTCTACGGCCGTCTGATCGAAATGCTCCGCGGCCAGGTGGCACTTGCCGGCCCGAAGAACTTCAAGAAGGGCACGGAACTTTCCAACGCCGTCGTCTCCGAATATCCGCGTTCGCAATGGTGGATGTTTGCTGTCGAGGACGAGAAGGTTCAGGGCGAGCTCGAAGCTCTGCGCGGCCAGTACGACGAATCCAAGTCGCACCTCGAACAGCGCTTCATGGACAAGGTCGAAAAGGTCCAGCGCGGCGATGAAATGCCTCCGGGCGTCATGAAGATGGTCAAGGTCTTCGTCGCTGTGAAGCGCAAGATCCAGCCGGGCGACAAGATGGCCGGCCGTCATGGCAACAAGGGTGTTGTATCGCGCATCGTGCCGGTTGAAGACATGCCGTTCCTCGAAGACGGTACGCATGTCGACATCGTGCTCAACCCGCTCGGCGTGCCGTCGCGCATGAACGTCGGTCAGATCCTTGAGACGCACCTCGGCTGGGCTTGCGCCGGCATGGGTCGCCAGATCGGCGAACTGATCGAAGCTTACAAGGCGAGCGGTAACATCGCCCCCCTGCGCAAGACGATCGACATGGTCGTTGGCGACGGTCCGAAGAGCGACGACGTTCATAATTATGACGATGATTCGGTTCTGCGTCTGGCCGAGCAGTGGAAGCGTGGCGTATCCATCGCGACCCCGGTCTTCGACGGTGCCGGCGAAGCCGACGTCAATGAGATGCTCGCCATGGCAGGTCTTAAGGAGACCGGTCAGTCGACGCTCTATGACGGTCGTACCGGCGAGCAGTTCGACCGCCAGGTCACGGTTGGCTACATCTACATGCTGAAGCTCAACCACTTGGTCGACGACAAGATCCACGCTCGTTCGATCGGTCCTTACTCGCTCGTTACCCAGCAGCCGCTGGGCGGCAAGGCGCAGTTCGGCGGTCAGCGCTTCGGGGAAATGGAAGTCTGGGCGCTCGAAGCTTACGGCGCAGCTTACACGCTGCAGGAAATGCTCACGGTCAAGTCGGACGACGTGGCCGGCCGCACCAAGGTCTACGAAGCGATCGTCCGTGGTGACGACACCTTCGAAGCGGGCATTCCGGAAAGCTTCAACGTTCTTGTCAAGGAAATGCGGTCGCTGGGTCTCAGCGTCGAACTGGAAAACTCCAAGCTCGACGATCTGCAGGCAGCTGGCCAGCTTCCGGACGCAGCCGAGTAGCAGTCGACAGGGTGCGCGCTGACAAACAGCGCGCACCGTTCTTGCAAGCGCCCGATTTCGTGTAGCGCAGGCAAGGACGTTTTTGCCGCATTTCGCGGTTATTGTCGTTTTAACGCATCAGTCCGGTTCCCGGGAATTTGCCGGTGCTGATTGCAGTTCGAGGGCGTTTCGCCCCAAAAGGAGACAGGCATGAACCAAGAGGTCATGAATCTTTTCAATCCGCAGGTGCCTGCACAGAATTTCGATTCCATCCGGATTTCGATCGCATCGCCGGAGAAGATTCTTTCCTGGTCTTATGGTGAGATCAAGAAGCCGGAGACGATCAACTATCGCACGTTCAAGCCGGAACGCGATGGTCTCTTCTGCGCGCGAATCTTCGGGCCGATCAAGGATTACGAGTGCCTGTGCGGCAAGTACAAGCGCATGAAGTACAAGGGCATCATCTGCGAAAAGTGCGGCGTCGAAGTGACGTTGTCGCGCGTTCGCCGTGAGCGCATGGGCCATATTGAGCTTGCCGCTCCCGTTGCCCACATCTGGTTCCTGAAGTCGCTGCCGAGCCGCATCTCCACGCTGCTCGACATGACGCTGAAGGATGTCGAGCGCGTCCTCTACTTCGAAAACTACATCGTCACCGAGCCGGGCCTGACTGCTCTGAAGGAGCATCAGCTTCTCTCGGAAGAAGAGTACATGCTCGCCGTCGAGGAATATGGCGAAGACCAGTTCACCGCCATGATCGGTGCTGAAGCGATCTATGAGCTTCTGGCCAGCATGAATCTCGAGAAGATCGCCGGCGACCTGCGCGCAGAACTTGCTGAGACCACGTCGGATCTCAAGCAGAAGAAGCTGATGAAGCGCCTGAAGATCGTCGAGAACTTCATGGAGTCCGGCAACCGTCCGGAATGGATGATCATGAAGGTCGTCCCGGTCATCCCGCCGGACCTGCGTCCGCTGGTGCCGCTTGACGGCGGCCGTTTCGCGACGTCGGATCTGAACGATCTGTACCGCCGCGTCATCAACCGTAACAACCGTCTGAAGCGCCTGATCGAACTGCGCGCTCCGGGCATCATCATCCGTAACGAAAAGCGCATGCTGCAGGAATCTGTCGATGCGCTGTTCGACAACGGCCGCCGAGGCCGCGTCATCACCGGCGCCAACAAGCGTCCGCTGAAGTCGCTGTCCGACATGCTCAAGGGCAAGCAGGGCCGCTTCCGTCAGAACCTGCTCGGCAAGCGCGTCGACTATTCCGGCCGTTCGGTCATCGTGACCGGTCCGGAACTGAAGCTGCACCAATGCGGCCTGCCGAAGAAGATGGCGCTCGAACTGTTCAAGCCGTTCATTTACGCCCGCCTCGACGCCAAGGGTTACTCCTCGACCGTCAAGCAGGCCAAGAAGCTGGTTGAAAAGGAAAAGCCGGAAGTCTGGGATATCCTCGACGAGGTCATCCGCGAGCATCCGGTTCTCCTGAACCGTGCGCCGACGCTGCACCGCCTGGGCATCCAGGCCTTCGAACCCATGCTGGTCGAAGGCAAGGCTATCCAGCTGCATCCGCTTGTCTGCACGGCCTTCAACGCCGACTTCGACGGCGACCAGATGGCTGTTCACGTACCGCTGTCGCTTGAAGCCCAGCTTGAAGCCCGCGTGCTGATGATGTCGACCAACAACATCCTGCATCCGGCAAACGGCGCACCGATCATCGTTCCGTCGCAGGACATGGTTCTCGGTCTCTACTATCTGTCGATCCTGAACCAGAACGAGCCAGGCGAAGGCATGGCCTTCTCCGATCTCGGCGAGCTGCATCATGCTCTTGAAAACAAGGTCGTGACGCTGCATTCCAAGATCCGCGGCCGCTTCAAGTCGGTTGACGAGGAAGGCAAGGCCTACTCGAAGATCTACGAAACGACGCCTGGCCGCCTGCTCATCGGCGAATTGCTGCCGAAGCACGGCAAGGTGACCTTCGACATCTGCAACCAGGAAATGACCAAGAAGAACATCTCCAAGATGATCGACACGGTCTACCGTCATTGCGGCCAGAAGGACACGGTCATTTTCTGCGACCGCATCATGCAGCTCGGCTTTGCCCATGCTTGCCGCGCCGGCATTTCGTTCGGCAAGGACGACATGGTTATTCCGGACACCAAGGCGAAGATCGTCGGCGATACTGAATCGCTCGTGAAGGAATACGAGCAGCAGTACAATGACGGTCTGATCACCCAGGGCGAAAAGTACAACAAGGTTGTCGACGCTTGGGGCAAGGCCACGGAAAAGGTCGCTGAGGAAATGATGGCCCGCATTAAGGCCGTCGAATTCGATCCGGCGACCGGTCGTCAGAAGCCGATGAACTCGATCTACATGATGAGCCATTCGGGCGCCCGCGGTTCTCCGAACCAGATGCGTCAGCTGGGCGGTATGCGCGGCCTCATGGCCAAGCCGTCAGGCGAAATCATCGAGACGCCGATCATCTCGAACTTCAAGGAAGGCCTGACCGTTAACGAGTACTTCAACTCGACGCACGGTGCCCGTAAGGGTCTGGCAGACACCGCCTTGAAGACTGCAAACTCCGGTTACCTGACCCGCCGTCTCGTCGACGTCGCGCAGGATTGCATCGTCACGCACGTCGATTGCGGCACCGACAAGGGCCTCACCATGACCGCCATCATCGATGCCGGTCAGGTCGTTGCCTCCATCGGCGTCAGAATCCTCGGCCGTACGGCGCTGGACGATATCGATCATCCGATTACGGGTGAGCGCATCGTTGATGCCGGCAGGATGATCCTGGAACCGGATGTCATCGAGATCGAAAAGGCTGGTATCCAGTCGATCCGTATCCGTTCGGCCCTGACCTGCGAAATCCAGACGGGCGTCTGCTCGATCTGCTACGGCCGCGACCTCGCGCGCGGTACGCCGGTCAACCTCGGTGAAGCTGTTGGCGTTATCGCCGCTCAGTCGATCGGTGAGCCGGGCACGCAGCTGACCATGCGTACCTTCCACTTGGGCGGCACGGCGACCGTGGTCGACCAGTCGTTCCTGGAAGCTTCGTATGAAGGCACGGTGCAGATCAAGAACCGCAACATGCTGCGCAACTCCGATGGCATCCTGGTTGCCATGGGCCGCAACATGGCCGTCCAGATCCTGGATGAACGTGGTATCGAGCGCTCCTCGCAGCGTGTCGCTTACGGCTCCAAGATCTATGTGGACGAAGGCGACAAGGTGAAGCGCGGCCAGCGTCTGGCGGAATGGGATCCTTACACCCGTCCGATGATGACGGAACTGGCCGGTACGGTTCAGTTCGAAGACGTCATCGACGGTCTCTCGGTTCTCGAAGCGACCGACGAGTCGACCGGCATCACCAAGCGTCAGGTTATCGACTGGCGTTCGACGCCGCGTGGTTCGGATCTGAAGCCGGCCATCGTCATCAAGGACGCCAGCGGCAATGTTGCCAAGCTGTCGCGTGGTGGTGAAGCCCGCTTCCTGCTCTCGGTTGACGCGATCCTGTCCGTCGAGCCGGGCCAGAAGGTAGCTCAGGGTGACGTTCTTGCCCGCTCGCCGCTGGAAAGCGCCAAGACCAAGGACATCACCGGCGGTCTGCCGCGTGTTGCCGAACTGTTCGAAGCCCGTCGTCCGAAGGACCACGCCGTCATCGCAGAGATTGATGGTACGATCCGCCTCGGCCGCGACTACAAGAACAAGCGCCGTGTCATCATCGAGCCGGCGGAAGACGGTGTCGAGCCGGTCGAATACCTGATCCCGAAGGGCAAGCCCTTCCATCTTCAGGAAGGCGACTATATCGAAAAGGGTGACTACATCCTCGACGGTAACCCGGCTCCGCACGACATCCTGGCGATCAAGGGCGTGGAAGCTTTGGCTTCCTATCTCGTGAACGAAATCCAGGAAGTCTACCGCTTGCAGGGCGTTGTCATCAACGACAAGCACATCGAAGTGATTGTCCGTCAGATGCTGCAGAAGGTGGAAATCACCGATGCGGGCGACAGCCATTATATCGTCGGCGACAATGTCGACCGTATCGAGCTGGACGACAACAACGACCGCCTGGCCGAAGAAGGCAAGAAGCCTGCCTACGGCGATCCGGTTTTGCTCGGCATCACCAAGGCGTCGCTGCAGACGCCGTCCTTCATCTCCGCCGCTTCCTTCCAGGAAACGACGAAGGTGCTGACGGAAGCTGCAATCGCCGGCAAGACCGACGGCCTGCAGGGCCTGAAGGAAAACGTCATCGTCGGCCGCCTCATCCCGGCCGGTACGGGTGGTACCATGACCCAGATCCGCCGCATCGCGACGGCTCGCGACGAGCTTATCCTGGAAGAGCGCCGCAAGGGCACGGGTTCAGCCGTCGCCACGCCGATGCTGCAGGATATGGCAGGCGAAAGTGCTCCGGCCGCTGAATAAGCGGCTGTAGCCAGCACAAATCAAAACCGCCCGGAGCGATCCGGGCGGTTTTTTGCATTCTTGTGTAGAAGAGGTGAGGGCCGCCGCCATGAGCGCGCCCGAGTGGCGGCTCAGCGGAAGCGGATGATCGCCACTTCGCCTTCCAGCGCGCCCTGATAGGCGGAGGCATGCGGTTCTTCGTCCGGTATGTCGGTCAGCATGCCAATCTGGTCGAGGTCGGCCTCAATGAAGCCTTCCTCTGCAAGCGCGTTCAGCGCCTCGCGCACGGCGGTATCGTCATCCGGTGCCTTGAGCATGACATGCAGCTCGACGCCTTCGCTGCCGTCGGTCTCATATCCCTTGCCGATGATGATGAAGACCATGGGGCCGTCAAGATTGTTGTCGTTGTCTGGCGCAGTAATCATGAGTCGTCCTTCGGAAGTTTCGATTCGGCCGGGCGATTCTCTCGATCTGCCGTCGCCGTCTCGTGAAATTGTCAGTCTGTGATTCCTTATAGGGATTTTAGTGAAATACCCAAGTCTATCTTGCCGGAGGGGCGCCATTTCGTTAACGAATACGCCAAAGTGCTGGTTTGCAGGGCCTTTTAGGGCTTTGTGACGAAGATAATTCCTTAACCGGCCTTGACGAACCAGCGGGAAACCAGTAGTTACGCCGCCATCGGACCCATGTGAGGCATGGCCATTCGGAGCGACACGCTCTGGAGTTCACCTCAAACAAGGTTCAAAACGCACGTTGAAGACGAGAATGCTGCACGCAAGACGCGGTTACCGTGTCCTCTGCTTTTCTGTGGTCCATCTGCGAAAGCGGGTCGGGCCACGTTTTGCGCATTGAGACGATCGTGTGTCGTTGCCGGAGACGGCGAGAGTTAAGCCCGTAAGGGTGTATAAGATAGATTTACAAGGGATGGTTGAATGCCTACCGTAAACCAGCTGATCCGCAAGCCACGCCAGGCACAGGTAAAGCGTAATAAGGTTCCCGCTCTTCAGGAGAACCCGCAGAAGCGCGGCGTTTGCACCCGCGTCTACACGACCACGCCGAAGAAGCCGAACTCGGCTCTGCGTAAGGTCGCAAAGATCCGCCTGACCAATGGCTTTGAAGTCATTGGTTATATTCCCGGCGAAGGTCACAACCTTCAGGAACACTCTGTCGTCATGATCCGTGGCGGCCGCGTAAAGGACCTTCCGGGCGTTCGTTACCACATCATCCGCGGCGTTCTCGATACCCAGGGTGTCAAGAACCGCAAGCAGCGCCGTTCCAAGTACGGTGCGAAGCGTCCGAAGTAATATTCGGTTTTAGATCATCCGGCGCTGCGCGAGGTTCTCCGCGTGATAAAGCGCCGCTAACAAGTTGAGAGACGAGAAGTATGTCCCGACGTCACAGAGCAGAAAAGCGCGAGATCAATCCGGACCCTAAGTTCGGCGATCTGGTCGTCACGAAGTTCATGAATGCCATCATGCTGGACGGCAAGAAGTCCGTAGCTGAAAACATCGTATACGGCGCATTCGACGCCGTGCAGGGCAAGGCAAAGCAGGAACCGCTCGGCGTGTTCCATCAGGCTTTGGATAACATCGCTCCGCACGTTGAAGTTCGTTCGCGTCGTGTTGGTGGTGCTACCTACCAGGTTCCGGTCGATGTTCGTCCCGAGCGTCGTCAGGCTCTTGCCATTCGCTGGCTGATCACTGCTGCTCGCAAGCGCAATGAAACTACCATGGTCGACCGTCTCTGCGGCGAACTTCTTGATGCCTCCAACAACCGCGGCTCTGCCGTCAAGAAGCGCGAAGACACGCACAAGATGGCTGATGCCAACCGTGCGTTCTCGCATTATCGCTGGTAATCCCGAACGGTATCCGAAAGGCAGTCCATTATGGCTCGCGAATATAAAATCGAAGACTACCGCAATTTCGGTATCATGGCGCACATCGACGCCGGCAAGACCACGACCACCGAGCGTATTCTTTACTACACCGGCAAGTCGCACAAGATCGGCGAAGTCCACGACGGCGCAGCCACCATGGACTGGATGGAGCAGGAGCAGGAGCGTGGCATCACGATCACCTCTGCTGCTACCACCACCTACTGGAAGGGCCGCGACGGCACGACCCGCCGCTTCAACATCATTGACACTCCCGGCCACGTCGACTTCACCATTGAAGTCGAGCGTTCGCTGCGCGTTCTCGACGGTGCCATCGCGCTGCTCGATGCCAACGCCGGTGTTGAGCCGCAGACGGAAACCGTCTGGCGTCAGGCTGAGAAGTACAATGTCCCGCGGATGATCTTCTGCAACAAGATGGACAAGACCGGCGCTGACTTCTATCGCTCGGTTGAGATGATCAAGACTCGTCTCGGCGCCACTGCTGTTGTTATGCAGCTGCCGATCGGTGCTGAAACGGAATTCAAGGGCGTCATCGACCTGATCGAGATGAATGCTCTCATCTGGCGCGACGAATCGCTCGGCGCGCAGTGGGACGTCGTCGAAATCCCGGAAGACATGAAGGCTAAGGCGCAGGAATATCGCGAGAAGCTGATCGAGACCGTTGTCGAGATCGATGAAGCCGCGACCGAAGCCTACCTCGAAGGCAATCTGCCTGACAACGATCAGATCCGTGCGCTCGTCCGTCGCGGCACCATCGACGTCAAGTTCCATCCGATGTTCTGCGGCACCGCATTCAAGAACAAGGGTGTTCAGCCTCTGCTCGACGCCGTCGTTGACTACCTGCCGTCGCCGCTCGACATTCCGGCGATCAAGGGCATCGACTTCAAGACCGAAGCCGAAATTGAACGTCATGCTGACGACAGCGAGCCGTTGTCGATGCTGGCATTCAAGATCATGAACGACCCCTTCGTCGGTTCGCTGACCTTCGCTCGCATCTATTCCGGCAAGCTCGAAAAGGGTACGTCGGTCATCAACACGGTCAAGGACAAGCGCGAGCGCGTCGGCCGTATGCTGCAGATGCACTCGAACTCGCGTGAAGACATCGAAGAAGCCTTCGCTGGCGACATCGTTGCTCTGGCCGGCCTCAAGGAAACCACTACTGGCGATACGCTCTGCGATCCGCTAAAGCCGGTTATCCTCGAGCGCATGGAATTCCCGGAACCGGTCATCCAGATCGCGATCGAGCCGAAGACCAAGGGCGACCAGGAAAAGATGGGCCTCGCGCTTAACCGTCTGGCTGCTGAAGATCCGTCCTTCCGCGTGAAGACGGACCAGGAATCGGGTCAGACGATCATCGCCGGCATGGGTGAACTTCATCTCGACATCATCGTCGACCGCATGCGTCGTGAATTCAAGGTTGAAGCAACAGTCGGCGCGCCGCAGGTTGCTTATCGCGAAACCATTACGCGTCAGACCGAGAAGGACTACACCCACAAGAAGCAGTCGGGTGGTACTGGACAGTTCGCTCGCGTCAAGATCGTGTTCGAACCGAACCCGGACGGCGAAGACTTCAAGTTCGAGTCCAAGGTCGTCGGCGGTTCTGTTCCGAAGGAATACATCCCGGGCGTTCAGAAGGGTATCGAAAGCGTTCTGTCTTCCGGCCCGCTGGCTGGTTTCCCGATGCTCGGCGTCAAGGCGACGCTCATCGACGGTGCCTACCATGACGTCGACTCGTCGGTTCTGGCCTTCGAAATTGCTTCCCGTGCCTGCTTCCGTGAAGCAGCCCGCGAAGCTGGTGCCCAGCTCCTCGAGCCGATGATGAAGGTCGAAGTTGTGACGCCGGAAGATTACGTCGGTGACGTTATCGGCGACCTGAACTCCCGTCGTGGCCAGATCCAGGGCCAGGAAAGCCGCGGTGTTGCTGTTGTCATCAACGCGAACGTCCCGCTGGCAAACATGTTCAAGTACGTCGACAACCTGCGTTCCATGTCCCAGGGCCGTGCACAGTACACGATGACCTTCGATCATTACGCGCCGGTTCCGTCGAACGTCGCACAAGAAATCCAGGCAAAGTATTCCGGTCAGAAGTGACCGGAATACCAATTGACCGATAACAATAATTGATCCCTTCGGGGACAAGAAAAACGGAGAGCCGAAAATGGCAAAGAGTAAGTTTGAGCGCAATAAGCCGCACGTTAACATCGGCACGATTGGCCACGTTGACCACGGCAAGACGTCTCTGACGGCAGCGATCACGAAGTACTTCGGTGAGTACAAGCCGTATGACCAGATCGACGCTGCACCGGAAGAAAAGGCCCGCGGCATCACGATTTCGACGGCCCACGTTGAATACGAGACGCCTGCTCGCCACTACGCGCACGTCGACTGCCCCGGCCACGCTGACTATGTCAAGAACATGATCACGGGTGCCGCACAGATGGACGGCGCGATCCTGGTTTGCTCGGCCGCTGACGGCCCGATGCCGCAGACCCGCGAACACATCCTGCTCGCCCGCCAGGTTGGCGTTCCGGCAGTTGTCGTGTTCCTGAACAAGGTCGACCAGGTTGACGACGCCGAGCTTCTGGAACTGGTGGAGATGGAAGTTCGCGAACTTCTGTCGTCCTACGACTTCCCGGGCGACGACATCCCGGTCATCAAGGGTTCGGCTCTTGCTGCCCTTAACGACAGCAACAAGACGATCGGCGAAGACGCGATCCGCGAGCTGATGGCTGCTGTTGACGCCTACATCCCGACGCCTGAGCGTCCGATCGACCTGCCGTTCCTGATGCCGATCGAAGACGTGTTCTCGATCTCTGGCCGTGGTACGGTTGTGACCGGCCGCGTTGAGCGTGGTATCGTCAAGGTTGGTGAAGAAGTCGAGATCGTCGGCATTCGCCCGACGTCGAAGACGACGGTTACCGGCGTTGAAATGTTCCGCAAGCTGCTCGATCAGGGCCAGGCAGGCGACAACATCGGCGCCCTGGTTCGCGGTGTTAACCGTGACGGCGTTGAGCGTGGTCAGATCCTGTGCAAGCCGGGCTCTGTTAAGCCGCACAAGAAGTTCATGGCCGAAGCCTACATCCTGACGAAGGAAGAAGGCGGCCGTCATACGCCGTTCTTCACGAACTACCGTCCGCAGTTCTACTTCCGCACGACGGACGTGACCGGCATCGTGACGCTTCCAGAAGGCACGGAAATGGTTATGCCAGGCGACAACATCACTGTTGAAGTCGAGCTGATCGTTCCGATCGCGATGGAAGAAAAGCTGCGCTTCGCTATCCGCGAAGGCGGCCGTACCGTCGGCGCCGGCATCGTTGCTAGCATCGTAGAGTAAGTCATTAGGCGGCTGGGCCAAAGCCCGGGATTAAGGATAGGGACACCGAACCTGGTGTCCCTCTCGATCTTTGAAACCGGCGGCCCGCCTCGAGTAACTAAAGTTAAAGACGTGTCTTTTAGAGAGGCACGCAGGTAACAGACACAAGGATAAAGTCGAATGAACGGCCAGAATATCCGCATCCGCCTTAAGGCGTTCGATCATCGAATTCTCGACGCTTCCACGCGCGAGATCGTATCGACGGCTAAGCGCACCGGTGCTAGCGTCCGGGGCCCCGTTCCACTTCCGACCCGTATCGAGAAGTTCACGGTTAACCGGTCCCCGCACGTCGACAAGAAGAGCCGCGAGCAGTTCGAGATGCGCACGCATAAGCGCCTTCTCGATATCGTTGACCCGACCCCGCAGACGGTAGACGCGCTGATGAAGCTCGATCTCGCCGCCGGTGTCGATGTTGAGATCAAGCTCTGAGACCTTAGGGTTCTCGAGCTGAGTGAGAAGGATTGAACCGATGCGTTCAGGTGTGATTGCACAGAAGGTGGGAATGACCCGCGTCTATAACGACGCCGGCGAGCATGTCCCGGTAACCGTATTGCGTATGGAAGGCTGCCAGGTCGTAGCCCAGCGCACAGTAGAAAAGAATGGCTACACCGCAGTTCAGCTCGGTGCCGGCCAGGCTAAAGTCAAGAACACGTCGAAGGCCCTTCGCGGTCACTTCGCCGTTGCCAGCGTTGAGCCTAAGGCCAAGCTCGTTGAATTCCGTGTTTCGGATGACAATCTGCTTGAGGTCGGCACCGAGATCAAGGCAGCTCACTTCGCGACGGGTCAGCTCGTCGATGTGACTGGTACGACGATCGGTAAGGGCTTTGCCGGCGCCATGAAGCGCCACGGCTTCGGCGGTCTGCGTGCCACGCACGGTGTGTCTGTTTCGCACCGCTCGCACGGTTCGACCGGCTCGCGCCAGGATCCGGGCAAGGTGTTCAAGAACAAGAAGATGGCTGGTCACATGGGCCAGACGCGTATCACGACGCAGAACCTCGAAGTGGTATCGACCGATGAAGATCGCGGTCTGATCCTCGTCAAGGGCGCAGTTCCCGGCTCCAAGGGTGCCTGGATCATCGTACGCGATGCCGTCAAGTCGGCAGCGAAGTAAGGGAGCCAAACCAATGGAATTGAACGTCAAGACCCTCGAGGGCAAAGACGCTGGGAAGGTTTCCCTTTCTGACGCGATTTTCGGCCTTGAGCCGCGTGAAGATATTATCGCACGCGTCATTCGCTGGCAGCTGGCCAAGAAGCGCCAGGGCACGCACAAGGCTAAGGGCCGCGCTGAAGTTTGGCGCACAGGCGCCAAGATGTACAAGCAGAAGGGTACGGGCCGCGCTCGTCACCATTCGGCTCGTGCTCCGCAGTTCCGCGGCGGTGGTAAGGCACACGGCCCGGTCGTGCGCAGCCATGAGCATGATCTGCCGAAGAAGGTTCGCGCCCTCGGCCTGCGTCTCGCTCTGTCCGCTAAGTTCAAGGCCGAGGACGTTATCATCCTCGACAACTTGGTCGCGGCTGATACCAAGACCAAGGTTCTGGCCGGCGCTTTCGAGACGCTTGGCCTGACCAACGCGCTCTTCATCGGTGGTGCCGAGCTCGACAGCAACTTCAAGCTCGCAGCCGCTAACATCCCGAATATCGATGTTCTGCCGGTTCAGGGCATCAACGTTTACGATATCCTGCGCCGCGGCAAGCTCGTGCTGTCCAAGGCTGCAGTTGAAGCTCTAGAGGAGCGATTCAAGTGACGGATCTTCGCCATTACGATGTGATCGTTTCTCCTGCGATCACCGAAAAGTCCACCCTGCTTTCGGACAATAACCAGGTTGTTTTCAACGTTGCCAAGACCGCGACAAAGCCTGAAATCAAGGCCGCCGTCGAAGCTCTGTTCGGCGTCAAGGTTACGGCCGTCAACACTCTGCTGCGCCTGGGCAAGACCAAGCGGTTTAAAGGTCTCGTCGGCAAGCAGAAGGACGTGAAGAAGGCTATCGTGACGCTCGCCGAAGGCCAGTCGATCGACGTCTCCACCGGTCTCTGAGGAATAAGAAAATGGCATTGAAAACATTCAATCCGACGACCCCGAGCCAGCGTCAGCTGGTCATCGTTGATCGCTCGTCCCTCTACAAGGGCAAGCCGGTCAAGTCGCTGACGGAAGGTCTGAGCTCCAAGGGTGGTCGTAACAACACCGGTCGCATTACCGTGCGTTTCCAGGGTGGCGGTCACAAGCGTACCTACCGTCTGGTGGACTTCAAGCGTCGTAAGTTCGACATTGAAGCAACCGTTCAGCGTATCGAATACGACCCGAACCGTACCGCATACATCGCTCTGGTGAAGTATGCTGATGGCGATCAGGCCTATATCCTTGCGCCGCAGCGTTTGACGACCGGCGACAAGGTCATCGCCTCCGAAAAGGCCGTGGACGTGAAGCCAGGCAACACCATGCCGCTTCAGTTCATCCCGGTCGGCTCCATCATCCACAATGTGGAAATGAAGCCGGGCAAGGGTGGTCAGATCGCTCGCTCTGCTGGCGGTTACGCCCAGCTCGTCGGTCGTGACCAGGGCATGGCAATCCTTCGCCTGAACTCCGGCGAACAGCGCCTCGTGCACGGCACTTGCCTTGCAACGATCGGTGCCGTTTCCAACCCGGACCATGGCAACATCAACGATGGCAAGGCCGGTCGTTCGCGTTGGCGCGGTAAGAAGCCGCACGTTCGCGGCGTCGTCATGAACCCAGTCGACCATCCGCACGGCGGTGGTGAAGGCCGGACCTCCGGTGGTCGCCATCCGGTGACCCCATGGGGCAAGCCGACTAAGGGCAAGCGCACGCGGTCGAACAAGTCGACCGATAAAATGATTATGCGCTCGCGCCATCAGCGCAAGAAGTAAGAGAGGAAGTCTCAAGTGGCTCGTTCAGTATGGAAAGGTCCGTTTGTTGACGGCTATCTTCTCAAGAAGGCTGAGAAGGTACGCGAAGGCGGACGCAGTGAAGTAATCAAGATCTGGAGCCGTCGCTCCACGATCATGCCGCAGTTCGTTGGTCTTACCTTCGGCGTATACAACGGCAGCAAGCACATTCCGGTCAGTGTCAACGAAGACATGGTCGGTCACAAGTTCGGTGAGTTCGCCCCGACCCGCACCTACTACGGTCACGGCGCGGACAAGAAGGCGAAGAGGAAGTAACAATGGGCAAGGCAAAAGCCGAACGCCGGCTGAAGGATAATGAAGCGCAGGCAATTGCGCGCACGCTCCGCGTCAGCCCGCAGAAGCTCAACCTGGTTGCAGCATCTATCCGCGGCAAGAAGGTTGATCGTGCACTCGCAGAGCTGGAATTCTCCCGCAAGCGTATCGCAGGCGCCGTCAAGAAGACGCTTGAATCTGCGATCGCCAATGCTGAGAACAACCATGATCTCGACGTTGATTCGCTGGTCGTAGCGGAAGCCTACGTCGGCAAGTCGATCGTCATGAAGCGTTTCCACGCTCGTGGCCGTGGCCGTGCGTCTCGCATCGAGCGTCCGTTCGCCCACCTGACGATCGTTGTTCGTGAAGTGGAAGCGGTTGAAGCTCAAGGGGAGGCTGCATAATGGGTCAGAAAATCAATCCAATCGGTTTTCGTCTCGGCATCAACCGTACTTGGGATAGCCGCTGGTTTGCGGACAACGCCGAGTATGGTCAGCTTCTCCACGAAGATCTGAAGATGCGTAAGTTCGTCATGGACGAACTGAAGCAGGCTGGTATCTCCAAGGTGGTCATCGAGCGTCCGCACAAGAAGTGCCGCGTCACGATCCACTCGGCTCGTCCGGGCCTGATCATCGGCAAGAAGGGCGCAGACATCGACAAGCTTCGCAAGAAGCTGTCGGACATGACGAATTCCGAAACGCACCTCAACATCGTTGAAGTACGCAAGCCGGAAATCGACGCTGTTCTGGTTGCCCAGTCGATCGCTCAGCAGCTCGAACGCCGCGTGGCGTTCCGTCGCGCCATGAAGCGCGCTGTTCAGTCCGCAATGCGTCTTGGCGCCGAAGGCATCAAGATCACCTGCGGTGGCCGTCTTGGCGGCGCTGAAATCGCTCGTACGGAATGGTATCGCGAAGGTCGCGTGCCGTTGCATACGCTGCGCGCCGATATCGATTACGGTACGGCTGAAGCAGAAACCGCATTCGGCATCTGCGGCATCAAGGTTTGGATCTTCAAGGGCGAAATCCTTGAGCATGATCCGATGGCCTCCGAACGCCGTGCGCTGGAAGGCGACGCCCAGGGTCCGGCTAGCCGTGATCGCGATAGAGACCGCCGCCGCGATAACGCTTAATAGCGTACGTGGCAGATAAGTTCGGAGAATAGAAAAATGTTGCAGCCAAAGCGTACGAAGTACCGGAAGCAATTTAAGGGTCGCATCAAGGGCGTTGCCAAGGGCGGTTCTGATCTCGCATTCGGCGAATTCGGCCTGAAGTCGCAGGAACCCAACCGCGTCAACGCTCGCGAGATCGAAGCGGCTCGCCGCGCGATCACGCGTCACATGAAGCGTGCCGGCCGTGTATGGATCCGGGTGTTCCCGGATGTTCCGGTAACCAAGAAGCCGACCGAAGTCCGTATGGGTAAGGGTAAAGGCTCTGTCGAATACTGGGCATGCAAGGTCAAGCCCGGCCGTATGATGTTCGAGATCGATGGTGTAAGCGAAGAAATCGCTCGTGAGGCTCTGCGCCTCGGTTCCGCCAAGCTCTCGGTCAAGACGCGCTTCGTGCAGCGCATTGCAGAGTAAGGAAGAAGCTCATGAAAGCCGCAGATGTTCGCGCCCTGAGCGCCGACCAACTCAAGGACGAGCTTGCCAAGCTGAAGAAGGAGCAGTTCAATCTGCGCTTTCAGAAGGCGACTGGTCAGCTTGAGAAGTCCTCGCGCATCGACGAAGTCCGCAAGGATATCGCTCGCGTGAAAACCATTGCCCGCCAGAAGGCGGCAGAAGCAAAGGCCTAAAGGAAAAATAACATGCCGAAGCGCATTCTGCAGGGCGTCGTGGTCAGCGACAAGAACGAGAAGACGGTAGTTGTCCGCGTTGAGCGTCGTTTCGCTCACCCGCTGCTCCAGAAGACCGTTCGTCGTTCCAAAAAGTACAAGGCCCACGACGAGAACAATCAGTACAAGGTCGGCGACAACGTTTCCATCGAGGAATGCGCGCCGATCTCCAAAGACAAGACCTGGACGGTCGTTTCCGCCCAGTCAAGTAACAGAATTTCGCTCAGGCCCTTGCGTCTGGGCGAAATATCTGTATGAAGCACGAGCTTGGAAGCAGGACGCTCGAGTACGAGCGTTCTTTTGCTTTGTTGATGGCTGGCAAAGGTAACCCTTGTGGTTCCAAGCGCTGGAGAAATCAGACAAGAGACTAGTCCATAAGCCGGGGTAGGGGGTCGTTAGACCCAACCATTCCGGTAACAACAAGAAGGCGACCTGACATGATTCAGATGCAAACAAACCTCGACGTGGCGGATAATTCCGGCGCACGTCGTGTCATGTGCATCAAGGTGCTGGGCGGTTCGAAGCGCAAGTATGCCTCGATCGGCGACGTTATCGTCGTTTCGATCAAGGAAGCCATTCCGCGCGGCCGCGTGAAGAAGGGTGACGTGATGAAGGCGGTTGTCGTTCGCACCGCTAAAGACATCCGTCGTCCGGATGGCAGCGTTATCCGCTTCGATACCAATGCAGCAGTCCTCATCGATAACAAAAAAGAGCCGATCGGCACCCGTATCTTCGGACCGGTTCCGCGCGAACTTCGCGCTAAGAACCATATGAAGATCATCTCGCTCGCTCCAGAAGTACTGTAAGGGAGCGGAGCGATGAAAAAGATCCGTAAAGGCGACAAGGTTGTCGTATTGGCCGGCAAGGACAAGGGCCGTACCGGCGAAGTCATTCTAATGCTGCCGAAGGAAGACCGTGCGGTCGTCCGTGGCGTCAACGTCATCAAGCGCCACCAGCGCCAGACGCAGACCCAGGAAGCTGGCATTATCAGCAAGGAAGCCTCGCTTCACCTGTCCAACCTCGCAATCGTCGACAAGGACGGTAAGCCGACCCGCGTCGGTTTTCAGGTTGTAGACGGCAAGAAGGTCCGCGTGGCGAAGACCTCGGGAGAAGTGATCGATGGCTGAGGTAAAGTACGAGCCGCGGCTCAAGAAAGAATACGTTGCCCGCATTCGTGCGGCGATGCAGGAGCAGTTCTCCTACGCCAACGAAATGCAGATCCCGAAGCTTGATAAGATCGTGATCAACATGGGCGTGGGCGAAGCAACGGCTGATTCGAAGAAGCCGACTGTTGCTGCCGCCGACCTTGCAGCGATTGCCGGCCAGAAGCCGGTTATCACGCATGCTCGCAACTCCATCGCAGGCTTCAAGGTCCGCGAAAATATGCCAATCGGCGCCAAGGTAACCCTTCGCGGCGCCCGCATGTACGAGTTTCTGGATCGTCTGATCAACATCGCGCTCCCGCGCGTTCGCGACTTTCGTGGCCTGAACCCGAAAAGCTTTGACGGTCGTGGCAACTTCGCCATGGGCATCAAGGAACACATTGTGTTCCCTGAGATCAACTACGATAAGGTTGATCAGATGTGGGGCATGGACATCATCGTTTGCACGACGGCGACCGCGGATGACGAAGCTCGGGCTCTTCTGAAAGAGTTCAACTTCCCGTTCCGTCAATAACCGTAACGACGAGCGTAGAAAAGGAACCTAAATATGGCGAAGACAAGCGCAGTTGAAAAGAACAAGCGCCGCCGCAATACGGTTGCCACTCAATCCGCGAAGCGGGCTGCTCTGAAGGCAACCATCATGAACCAGTCTCTCCCGATCGAAGACCGGTTCAAGGCCACACTGAAGCTGGCATCGCTCCCGCGCGATGGATCGAAGACTCGTGTTCGCAACCGTTGCGAAATTTCGGGCCGCCCGCGCGCCTATTACCGCAAACTGCGCATGTCGCGTATTGCGCTGCGTGAACTCGGCAATTTCGGCAAGGTGCCGGGCATTGTCAAGTCGAGCTGGTAAGGAGCAGATTAGATGACTATGACTGATCCTTTGGGCGATATGCTCACACGCATCCGCAATGGCGCTTCGCGTCGCAAGTCGTCGGTTTCGACGCCTGCTTCCAAGCTCCGTGCACGCGTTCTCGATGTTCTCCAGGCTGAAGGCTACATCCGTGGCTACTCTGTCGTCGATTTCGGCAACGGCAAGTCTGAGCTCAGCATCGAACTCAAGTACTATGAAGGCTCATCGGTGATCCGCGAGATCGGCCGAGTGTCTAAGCCGGGCCGCCGAGTTTATGTCTCGGTTAAGTCCATTCCGCAGGTCGCGAACGGTCTCGGTATCATCATCCTTTCGACTCCGAAGGGTGTGATGGCCGATCACCAGGCTCGTGAACAGAATGTTGGTGGTGAGGTTCTTTGCTCGGTCTTCTAAGACCGAACATGGATCTCCTTCGAAACAGACAGGTTTGAAAAAATGTCTCGTATCGGTAAGAAGCCCGTTCAGGTGCCTGCAGGAATCACCGCCTCGGTTGATGGCCAAAAGGTGACTGCTAAGGGCCCCAAGGGCGAACTGTTTTTCGTTGCTAACGACGAAATCGGTCTCAAGCTGGAAGATAATGCAATTGTCGTAACGCCGCTTAGCAACTCCAAGGATGCTCGTTCGAAGTGGGGCATGTCCCGCACGATGATCGAAAACATCCTGAAGGGTGTTAAGGACGGCTACGAGCGGAAGCTCGAAATCAACGGCGTCGGCTACCGTGCCGCCCTGCAGGGCAAGAACCTGCAGCTCGCGCTCGGATTCAGCCACGACGTGGTTTATGAGCCGCCGGAAGGCATTACGATTGCTGTGCCGAAGCCGACGGAAATCGTCGTCACCGGCATCAACAAGCAGCAGGTCGGCCAAGTTGCCGCTGAAATCCGCGAATACCGCGGTCCTGAGCCTTACAAGGGCAAGGGCGTTAAGTATGCCGGCGAGCGGATCGTCCGCAAAGAAGGCAAGAAGAAGTAAGGATCACGCGAAATGGCTAGCAGGAAAGAAGCACTTGCACGTCGTGCCAACCGCGTGCGTCGTCAACTTAAGTCGGTGGCCAATGGCCGCCCGCGCCTGTCGGTTCATCGCTCGTCGAAGAACATCTACGTCCAGGTCATCGATGATGTGGCCGGCAAGACGCTTGCGTCTGCCTCCACCCTCGACAAGGATCTGCGCGGTTCTCTGAAGACCGGTGCCGACACCGCAGCCGCCGCCCTCGTTGGCAAGCTCGTAGCCGAGCGTGCTTCCAAGGCAGGCGTCAAGGAAGTCGTGTTCGATCGCGGCGCCTTTATCTACCACGGCCGTATCAAGGCCTTGGCTGAAGCAGCCCGCGAAGGCGGCCTGTCCTTCTGATCAAGTTTCCGGTCGGCCGCTTTAAGCGTCGACCGGATATTCACCGGACCGCAAGTTTCCCCTTAGGGGGAGGGCATGCGGTCCTTGTCGTTTGCCGATTGCACCCGGAAAAGAAAAAGGAAGAGGACAATGGCACAGGAAAAGAGGGGCTCGCGGGATGACCGTCAGAGCCGTGACGAGCGCGATAGCGAATTCGTCGACAAGCTGGTAGCGATCAATCGCGTCGCCAAGGTTGTAAAGGGTGGCCGCCGTTTCGGTTTCGCCGCTCTCGTCGTTGTTGGTGACCAGAAGGGCCGCGTAGGCTTCGGTCATGGCAAGGCACGCGAAGTGCCGGAAGCCATCCGTAAGGCCACCGAAAGCGCCAAGCGCGACCTGATCTTCGTACCGCTGCGTGACGGCCGTACGCTGCATCATGACGTCCATGGCCGTCATGGCGCCGGCAAGGTTCTGCTGCGCTCGGCCAAGGTCGGTACCGGTATCATCGCCGGCGGCCCGATGCGCGCTGTTTTCGAAACGCTCGGCGTTCATGACGTCGTTGCGAAGTCGACCGGTTCGTCGAACCCTTACAACATGGTTCGCGCCACGTTCGACGCCCTGAAGCACCAGGTTCACCCGAAGGACATCGCAGCTCAGCGCGGCATCAAGTATGCCACTCTGCAGTCTCGTCGTTCCGCTTCGGGCAATGCCTCCGAAGAATAAGGGAGTTTGACCTATGGCCAAGACGACCAAGAAGGCTAACGCCAATGCGACCGTTACGGTCGAGCAGATTGGCAGCCCCATCCGCCGTCCGGATGTTCAGCAGAAGACGCTGATCGGTCTCGGACTGAACAAGATGCACCGTCGCCGCACGCTGGAAGATACTCCAGCTGTCCGTGGCATGATCCGTGCAGTCCAGCATCTCGTTCGCGTTGTCGAAGAGAAGTGAGCCGGAGGTATTCGCTATGAAATTGAATGAGATCAAGGATAACGAAGGCTCGACCCATAGCCGCAAGCGCCTCGGCCGCGGCATCGGCTCCGGCACCGGTAAGACCGGTGGCCGTGGTGTGAAGGGTCAGAAGTCCCGTTCGGGCGTTGCTATCAACGGCTTCGAAGGCGGTCAGATGCCCATCTACCGTCGCCTGCCGAAGCGCGGTTTCAACAACATCTTCGCTTCCGATTATGTTGTCGTGTCGCTGGAGCGCATCCAGACCGCGGTTGACGCTGGCAAGCTCGACGCTACGAAGACCATCGATGCTGCCGTTCTCAAGGCTGCCGGTGTGATTCGCCGCGTCAAGGACGGCGTTCGGGTTCTCTCGGACGGTGAACTGAAGGCGAAGCTTTCGCTGGAAGTTGCCGGCGCCTCCAAGTCGGCGGTCGAAAAGATCGAAAAGGCTGGCGGTTCCATCAAGCTGCTCGCAGCAGCAGCTGCTGTCGCAGAATAATCTTATCAATAAGTCGCCCGGGGTGCTTCACACCGGGCGATTTTGCTCCCATATGAGAGCCTCACGAACCTGAATGATGCAACTGTGTCTTTCTGGTGAATAACGGGAACCCAGGGTGAGGCATTCGATTGCAGTGCAATCCGTCCGAAGCCCGGCTTTTGAACAATTTGACAACTGATTCCGGACCCGGCCGATTTTGCCGGAATTGGTAGTGCGGAGATTTGCATGGCTTCTGCAGCGGAACAATTGGCGTCCAATCTCAATTTCTCGACCTTTGCCAAAGCCGAGGATCTCAAGAAGCGCTTGTGGTTCACGCTCGGTGCTCTCCTCGTTTATCGACTGGGGACACATATCCCGCTTCCGGGCCTCAACCCGGCGGCTTACGCCCAGGCTTTCTCGAATCAGTCTGGCGGCATTCTCGGCCTCTTCAACATGTTTTCCGGCGGCGCCGTCCAGCGTATGGCGATTTTCGCGCTCGGTATCATGCCCTACATCTCCGCTTCGATCATCGTGCAGCTCATGACCTCGGTCGTGCCGGCGCTCGAAAATCTGAAGAAGGAAGGCGAGCAGGGCCGCAAGATCATCAACCAGTACACCCGCTACGGCACCGTGTTGCTCGGCGCATTGCAGGCCTATGGCATTGCGATCGGCCTCGAGCATGGCAATGGCGTTGTTCTTGATCCGGGCTGGTTCTTCCGTATTTCCACCGTCATCACGCTGCTCGGCGGCACGATGTTCCTGATGTGGCTTGGCGAGCAGGTTACCTCGCGTGGTATCGGCAACGGTATTTCGCTGATCATCTTTGCAGGCATTGCAGCCGGTCTGCCGACGGCACTTGCCGGCACGCTCGAACTCGGCCGTACCGGCGCTCTGTCGACGGGCCTCATTCTCCTCGTGCTTATCGTGGCTGTTCTGGTCATCGCGCTGATCGTCTTCGTTGAGCGCGCCCAGCGCCGCCTGTTGATCCAGTATCCGAAGCGCCAGGTCGGTACCCGCATGTTCCAGGGTGACACCTCGCATCTGCCGCTGAAGCTCAACACCTCGGGCGTTATCCCAGCGATCTTCGCATCGTCGCTGCTGCTCCTGCCTGCGACCATCGCCGGTCTTGGCACCAACACGGCACTGCCGGCCTGGGTCACCTCGATCGTTGCGGCTCTTGGTCACGGCCAGCCGCTCTACATGGTACTCTACGCCGCCCTGATCGCCTTCTTCGCCTTCTTCTATACCGCCCTGGTCTTCAATCCGAAGGACACGGCCGACAATCTGAAGAAGCATGGTGGCTTCATCCCGGGCATCCGTCCGGGCGATCGCACCGCCGAATATATCGACTATGTGCTCACCCGCATCACGGTTATCGGCGCTCTCTATCTCGTCTTCGTCTGCATTCTGCCCGAAATTCTTGTGTCCCAGACCGGTATTCCGTTGGCTCTGGGTGGCACTTCGCTTCTGATCGTGGTTAGCGTAACGCTGGATACGGTGGCACAGATTCAGGGTCACCTGATCGCACAGCAATACGAAGGCCTGATCAAGAAATCGAAGTTGCGTGGAGGAAAGAGGGGGCGATGAGATTGATACTTTTAGGGCCGCCGGGTGCAGGTAAGGGAACCCAGGCCCAGCGTATCGTGGAAAAGCATGGCATTCCGCAGCTTTCCACGGGGGATATGCTGAGGGCTGCCGTGGCGGCCGGGACTGAAGTAGGTAAGCGCGCCAAGGCCGTCATGGACGCCGGCAAGCTTGTTTCAGACGAGATCGTCAATGCCATCGTGTCCGAGCGAATCGATCAACCGGATTGCGTCAAGGGGTTCATCCTCGATGGTTTTCCGCGCACGCTCGTTCAGGCTGATGCGACGGAAGCGATGTTGAAGGCGAAGGGTCTTGGGCTCTCCGCCGTGATCGAGATCAAGGTCGATGACGCCGTGCTCGCCGATCGTATTTCGGGCCGTTATACCTGCGCCAACTGCGGCGCTGGCTATCACGACGAAAACCTGAGGCCGAAGGTGGAGGGTGTGTGTGACCGTTGCGGTTCCACCCATTTCAAACGTCGGGCCGACGACAACAGAGAAACGGTCGTCGAGCGCCTGCAGGTCTACTACAAGGAAACCTCGCCGCTCATCGGCTACTATTATGCCAAGGGCAAGCTTCAGTCGGTCGATGGCATGTCGGATATCGAACATGTGACGGCCGATATCGAGGCAATCCTCTCTAAGCTTTAGACAGCTTAAAATAAACTTGCCGGGAGCGGTTGCTTTTTTGCACTGATTCCGTTAAACACCGCGCCAACTCGCGACATACCAAGCGATCGGCGCGGATTTCCATCGGGAAGTCCGGGTACGGTCGTTTTGACGTGTTGCGGACGTAATCGAACAAGCAGCTCCCGGGCTGCATAACAAAAGCCCTTTGCTTCGGCAAAAGGAATGCAAGGAGAACAGGCGTGGCTCGTATCGCTGGCGTCAACATCCCGACCGCAAAGCGCGTAGTTATTGCGCTTCGCTACATTCACGGGATCGGACCGAAGTTTGCACAGGAAATCTGCGAGAAGGTCGGTATTCCGGCTGAGCGTCGCGTCAACCAGTTGACGGACGCTGAAGTTCTGCAGATCCGCGAAACCATCGATCGCGATTATCAGGTCGAAGGCGACCTTCGTCGTGATACTTCGATGAACATCAAGCGTCTGATGGACCTTGGCAGCTACCGTGGCCTGCGCCATCGTCGCAGCCTTCCGGTTCGCGGCCAGCGCACCCATACCAATGCCCGCACCCGCAAGGGTCCGGCAAAGGCTATTGCTGGTAAGAAGAAGTAATCTCCGGGAAACCGGATGTGGGAGGCTGGCGGTCTGCGCCGGCCTCTTTTGAGTTTGGAATGGCGCTAGTTCGGCGCCGCTCCGGTGGAGCCGCTGGTATTACGGCGGTGCAGAGATCCAAGAAAGGACTACCATGGCCAAGGAAGCCGTACGCGTTCGCCGTCGCGAGCGTAAAAATATTTCGTCGGGCGTTGCGCACGTCAATTCGACCTTCAACAACACGATGATCACCATCACCGACGCACAGGGCAACACGATTGCCTGGTCGTCCGCTGGTGCCAAGGGCTTTAAGGGTTCGCGCAAGTCGACCCCGTTCGCTGCCCAGATCGCTGCTGAAGACTGCGCCAAGAAGGCCCAGGAACATGGCATGAAGTCGCTGGAAGTTGAAGTTTGCGGTCCGGGTTCCGGTCGTGAATCCGCTCTGCGCGCGCTCCAGGCTGCTGGTTTCATGATTACGTCCATCCGCGACGTAACGCCGATCCCGCACAATGGTTGCCGCCCGCGCAAGAAGCGCCGCGTCTGATCATCGCCACTCACGACACCGGCCGGCGCACAAGTGTCCGGCTCGGTGCTTTTCAAGCTCGGTTGTCACGATTGGATGGTGACAACGAACGGAAGGCAAGAATATGATTCAGAAAAACTGGCAGGAACTGATCAAGCCGAACAAGGTCGAGTTCACCTCGAGCGGCCGTACCAAGGCAACGCTTGTGGCCGAACCGCTGGAGCGTGGCTTCGGCCTCACCCTCGGCAACGCGCTGCGTCGCGTTCTGCTGTCTTCTCTGCGCGGCGCCGCTGTGACGGCCGTGCAGATCGACGGCGTACTGCATGAGTTCTCCTCTATCCCGGGCGTCCGGGAAGATGTGACGGACATCGTGCTGAACATCAAGGAAATCGCCATCAAGATGGATGGCGATGATGCCAAGCGCATGGTTGTCCGTAAGCAGGGCCCGGGCGTCGTAACGGCTGGCGATATTCAGACGGTCGGCGATATCGAAATCCTCAACCCCGAGCATGTCATCTGCACGCTCGACGAGGGTGCCGAAATCCGCATGGAATTCACCGTCAATAACGGCAAGGGCTATGTCCCGGCCGATCGTAATCGTGCGGAAGATGCTCCGATCGGTCTTATCCCGGTCGACAGCCTTTATTCGCCGGTCAAGAAGGTGTCCTACAAGGTAGAAAATACCCGCGAAGGACAGGTTCTCGACTACGACAAGCTGAGCATGTCGATCGAAACCGATGGTTCGATCACCGGTGAAGATGCTGTCGCTTTCGCGGCTCGCATCCTCCAGGATCAGCTTGGCGTGTTCGTCAACTTCGACGAGCCGCAGAAGGAAGCCGAAGAAGAAGCAGTTACAGAACTTGCTTTCAACCCGGCGCTCCTAAAGAAGGTGGACGAACTGGAACTGTCTGTTCGCTCGGCAAATTGCCTGAAGAACGACAACATCGTCTATATCGGCGACCTCATTCAGAAGACCGAAGCAGAGATGCTCCGCACGCCGAATTTTGGTCGCAAGTCGCTGAACGAAATCAAGGAAGTTCTCGCTTCCATGGGTCTGCACCTCGGCATGGAAGTGCCGGCATGGCCGCCTGAGAACATCGAAGATCTCGCCAAGCGCTACGAAGACCAATACTAACCAATCAAACTGCAGGTGGATCTAGCCTGCAAGTGAAGGAGAATAGCAATGCGCCACGGTAAAGCCGGCCGCAAGCTGAATAGAACCGCTAGCCACCGTAAGGCGATGTTCGCCAACATGGCGGCTTCGCTTATCACGCATGAGCAGATCGTTACCACCCTGCCGAAGGCGAAAGAAATTCGTCCGATCGTCGAAAAGCTTGTCACCCTCGGCAAGCGCGGCGACCTGCACGCTCGTCGTCAGGCCATCTCGCAGATCCGCGACGCTGTTGTCGTTGCCAAGCTGTTTGATGCGATTGCAACGCGTTACGCCACCCGCAACGGCGGCTACCTGCGCATCATGAAGGCCGGCTTCCGTCAGGGCGACAATGCCGCTCTCGCAGTCGTCGAATTCGTTGATCGCGACACCTCTGCCAAGGGCGCAGCCGACAAGGCCCGCGTTGCTGCCGAGGAAGAAGCCGCAGCCGCTTAAGGCTCGCTTCGGATAAAAATCAAAAGGCCGGATGAGCGATCATCCGGCCTTTTTCTGTTTAGCCTGAACTGGTTGGACGCGTAATCCAAACCAATGAGGTCGCGAGCAAGGCCTATAATAGAAGAGCGAGATCCTCGGTGAGGGAGCTTATGACAGACACATTTGCCTGTTGTCGGCGGGAAGGCTCGGTTTGGTGAAGGTAGACCGCAAAAGTGTCCCACGGCGGCGTGATGGAAAGTTGCGCCAGGATGCGACCGGCCTCACCTCTATGGTATCCGCCATGGACGACAACGTGGGTCAGCATTTCCTCGCGCGACATGTAGCCTCTGTCTCCATCGGTAAACACGAATGGCAGAGATTCCGACAACCGCTCGGCCGTCATCGTTTCCAGATAGTCAAGATACCATTCGTCGGATGCAATAACGGCCGCGCGAAGGTCTTTCAGGGCAGGGGAACCCGGCGTATTGTCTGCGGAAAAACCATGCTTTTGCCTGACAAGGTGCGCCGCGAATATTCGGTCGACGATATAGGAGTGGTTGATCAACCGCGTTGCGGCATGTCGTTCTTCGCCATGCAATTCGGGATCCAGGTCCGCGATGCTTTGCAGTAGCTCGCTATTGGCCCAAGCCTGGTATTTGAAAAGGGTGCGGAGCAGTGGCAATGCGCTCATAATTTGGGTGCCTTTATCGTTTCGGAAAATGTGAGTAAGGTGTTCACATATTCCCGGGACAAGGCACGCATGTCTACTCGCATTAAAAAGCCGCGATCTCCGATGCGAAAACAGCCGAGCCAGGCCCGTTCTCGCGCGACCGTCGATGCCATCATTCAGGCAGGTGCTCGCATTTTGGCCGATCGAGGATGGGCCGGGTTCACGACCAACGGGGTCGCCGATGTTGCCGGCGTCAGCATCGGTTCGCTGTATCAGTATTTTCCGGACAAGCTTTCTCTGGTCGAAGCGATCCGCCGTCATCACTTCGATGAAGTCTTGGCGGTGATGCGTGGGACGAGGAAAGGCGAGCGATCGCTGTCGCAGCAGGTTGAAGCTCTCGTGCAAGGCATGATCGAAGCGCATAGCGTCAATGCGGACCTGCACAGAGTGCTTCTGGACGAAGTGCCCGGCCACGATGGTTCTTCCAGGCGAGCTCATGACGCTTTTCTGGCGGAATATCAGGACCACTATAAGGCGTTTGTCGCTTCCTATGGCAACAGCGATGGCAGTTCGAACGCCGAAATTGTTGCTCAATTGCTATCCGGTGCGGTCGAAGGTGTGATCCATAGTGCAGCTCGAAAGGGAATACTCAGCTCGCCGGAGCTGAAACAGGAGCTCATCTTGATGATCTGCGCATACTTGCGTCGCCCAGATTTTTGAAGGCGTTGCCAACGTGTAACGCGATCACACGCCAGCGCGGATATCCATCGATGAGGCTCCACCTAGGCCGGAATATGTACATGTTTCTTGATGTGTTTCAGATTGGCGACGATGGTGAAGATCATGATGACGAGAAGCGACCAGGAGCTCCATTTTCCGATGTGGACCGCGGACCAGGCGCCGATCTGATTTGGATATCTCCAGATGCCGAAAAAGGTGCTGATGTTCTCTGCGAGCCAGATGAAGAAGCCGATCAGGATGAAGGACAGCAGCAGTGGCATGCGGCGATCGCGGTCGTAGGGGCGGAAGACGACTGTCGAGCGCGCATAGAGCCCCAGCGTGCAGGCCACAATATACCAGCGATAATCGCCGATATAATGATGCGTGAAGAAATTGGCGTAGATCGCGACCGCCATCAGGCCCGCCATCCAATAGGGGGGATGATGCTTGATGCGCAGGTCGAAGAGGCGCCACGCCTGGATGATGTAGCTGCCGATGGCGGCATACATGAAGCCGGAAAATAGCGGGACGCCGAAGAGCTTGGTGTAGGCGAAATCCGGATAGGCCCAGGATTGTATGCTGCCCGACGTTTTGAAAACTTCGAGTGCAAAGCCAACGACGTGGAAGAGGCAGACTGCCTTCAACTCGTCGACGGTTTCCAGCTTCGCCCAGACCATCCCGATTTGAACGGCGAGCGCAATGATCAGCAGGACGTCATAGCGCGGGATGCCTAGGATCCCCGCGTGCGGAACCGTGAAAATTGCCAGGAAAAACAGCCCTACGAAAAGACAGGCGCGTGCCTCCTTGATGCCGAAGAATAGGAATTCGACGGCAAACCGGCGGACACCCTTCAGATCGGAACAGGCAGGCGCGCGGGTGAGATAGTTATCGAGAGACGGCAGAAGCTTTTCCAGTGCAGCAGCTTTGGACATTTCAATGTTTCTCACGCTTGGCGCTGATGACGTCTCGGATGCCAATGCTGATGACAGGAAGAGCGTGGCGAAATTACAGCTCAACATTGTGTCGGTACCCGTGAATTTTCCGTATCCAGAGCCGCTCGGCATGCTCTTGCTTTTCATCGGGATGGCGGGCTACCTGCGTCAAAGGTTGATGCCTGCTTTGCCTGTGAGGGACGACGTTGGAAGTCCAAGAAAAAAGCTCATCGAGAAGAGTATTGCTGCTTTCCACCCTAGCCCTGACCATCGCCTGTGGTCTCGCGCTCAGGCGGTTTGGATACGAAGCGCATCTGCCTTTTGCGGTCGTCAAATATGGCGGCTCGATCCTGTGGGGATCGATGGTCTATCTTCTGTTGGCGTCGTTACGGGTCACTACGAAACCTGGAAAGATCGCCATGGCGGCAGCGTTGATTGCCATTTTCGTCGAATTTTTCCGGCTGGTTCATACGCCGTGGCTGGACGCCTTTCGATTGACGACGGCAGGTGCGCTATTGCTGGGGCGGGTGTTTTCCCTGTGGAACATATTGGCCTATGCCGCGGGGATAGGGGCAGCTCTGGCGCTTGATGCCGCCTTTCCGGCGAGCAGGGGAGTTCGGCAGAAACCTGCCGCGTGACGCAGTACCCGTCTTCCACCGCATAGCTGCCTTTCCGTTTTGGCAGGCTCATTTCGTCCATATCGTTTGAATCATAACTAATTTAATGCTAATAGATAGCCATGAAATCGTTTAACGCCCTGCAGCGCATCTTCACAGCCAATCTCCTGTCGACCGGCCGCCAGTGGCGGAAGGTCGTTGATCTTGTCCTGAGTTCCCACGGGATCTCGGAGGCGTCCGCCGCTCCTCTATTGTGGATCGGCCGTCTCGGCGGCGGAGTGCGGCAGGTGGTTCTTGCCAATTACGTCGGTATCGAAGGCCCGTCGCTAGTGCGGTTGCTCGATCAGCTCGAAAGTCTCGGGCTTGTCGTGCGCAAGGATGATCCGACAGATCGTCGGGCAAAAGGCTTGTGGCTGACCGCCGAAGGCGAGGCGCTTGCGGCGCGCATGGAGGAGACACTGGACGAATTGCGGGGCAGGATCCTCGCCAATGTCGACAAGGCCGATATCGAAGCCGCGATCCGTGTGTTGCAGGCCTTCGAGGATTTCGAGGCGCCGAAGGCATCTGGAACCAATCAGCAGCGCGAGGAAGCGCTATGAGCCTCCCGTCCTGGCGTGACTGGCTGTTTTCCGGCAAGGCCTTTGTGGCGGCCATGCTCGCGCTCTTCATCGCATTGTCGCTGGATCTCCCGCGGCCTTATTGGGCCATGGCAGCCGTCTATGTCGTTGCCAATCCGCTTGCGGGGGCAACCAGCTCGAAAGCGCTCTATCGCGCGCTCGGCACGCTGCTCGGAGCGTCCGCCGCCGTCTTTTTCGTTCCGCTCTTCGCCAATGCGCCTATACTTCTTTCCATCGTCATCGCGCTATGGACGGGTACGCTGCTGTTCATATCGATGCTCGACCGGACCTCGCGCAGCTATGTCTTCATGCTGGCCGGTTACACGCTGCCCATGATCGCCTTGCCGACGGTCGGCTCTCCGGAAACCGTCTTCGATGTCGCGCTCGCTCGTTCCGAGGAAATTATCATCGGCATTGTCTGCGCCAGCGTCGTCAGCGCCGTCTTTTTCCCGACCAGCGTGCGCTCGGTCCTCGGTCAACGCATCACGACATGGCTCGATGATGCCGGCAGCTGGGCCGATGAAATCCTGCGCGGGGAGGGTGCGTCACCCGCCACGCCCTTGAAGCGGCAGAAGCTTGCCTCGGATGTCACTGGACTTGACCTCATCATCAGCCAGCTCGGCTATGATGCGGATAGCCGTGATATCGTCCGTCACTCCCGCGAGCTGCGCGGCCGTCTCCTGATGTTGTTGCCGCTCTTCTCATCTCTGGCCGATCGCCTGCATGCGTTGAAGGCGAGGGAGAAAGTACTGCCTCCCGAACTCCTCGCGGTCATGAACGAAGTGGCCGATTGGTTAAGCAAGGGTGGCAAGAGCGAAGCCGACACAACGGCCATAGTCCTCTCCGGAAAGATCGACGCTTTGCAGAATGCCGATCCCGATCTGAGCTGGGATGATCTCGTGCTGTCCAGCGCGCTCGCCCGGCTGAAGGAGATCGTCGATCTGTGGCAAGATTGCCTGACGCTGCGCAATGAGATCGTCGTTGGCAAGCGAGCTGGTTCCTGGCTCCCTGCCTTTCGCCATCGTGATGTCGTCGGACGCAACCGGCACTATGACTATGCGCTGCTGGCCTTCTCAGCCGGATCGGTCGTCGTCGGCATCTTCGTGGCCTGCCTGCTCTGGATATTCACCGGCTGGGAAGACGGCGCCGGCTTCGTGACCATGGCGGCCGTCGCCTGTTCCTTCTTCGCAGCGCTCGACCGTCCGGCGCCGTTCATCACCTCGATGTTCGTCTGGACCGCATTCAGCCTGGTGATCGCCTTCGTCTATATCTTCGGCATATTGCCTGGCATCAACAGCTACGAACTGCTCGTGCTGGCTTTCGCGCCGCCCTTCCTGGTGATCGGTCTGCTGATACCGCGGCCGCAATCGAACATGCTCGCCATGCTGCTGACGGTGAACGGCGCCACCTTCATCGCGCTGCAGGATCACTATACGGCCGATTTCAGCACCTTCATCAATGGAGCGGTCGCTGCTCTGGCGGGCGTCGGCTTCGCGCTGGTCTGGACGCAGCTGACACGGCCGTTCGGCTCCGAACTCGCCGCTTCGCGGCTGGTGCGGGCTGGCTGGAGCGACCTTGCCGAAACCGCCACCGGTGCGCGGCGACGCGATCATGCTCGTCTGTCTGGCCGCATCCTCGATCGCCTCGGTCAACTCGTTCCGCGCCTTGCCGCCGTCGAGGACCGCGAGCTGAAAAAGGTCGACGGCTACGCCGATGTTCGCCTCGGTTTCAACGTGCTGATGCTTCAGAAGGAACGCGTGCAGCTGACTACCACGAGCGCTTCGTCGGTCGGCACGGTTCTCTCCGGCGTCGCGGATTTCTATCGCTCGCGGTTGAAGGTGGGGCAGGCTATCGATCCATCGGATGGATTGCGCCAGTCGATCGACAACAGCCTGGAGGCCATCGCGCTCCGGGATGGGTCGGTGGGTCGTTCGAGCCTCGATGCCCTGGTCGGCTTGCGCCGAGCGCTCTTTCCCCATGCCGAGCCGCCGCAAAGCTGGCAGCCGCCCATGTCTGATACATCTTCACCTCTTTCCATTGCCGCCGAGTGACATCATGCCTGCAGAATTCGATCTTTATGGCGTCTATATCCCACGCCTCCTCGTCCTCATGCTGGTGGCGCTGCTCGCCGTCATTCCCCTCCGTCGCCTTCTCGCAAGGGTCGGGGCCTATGCCCTGGTCTGGCATCGCGGTCTCTTCGATCTCGCGCTCTACGTCCTGCTGCTTGGCGCCGTTTCCTCACTCTCCCGTTGGTACTTCACATGAACACGTTCAAAATGATTGGCCGTATCGCCGTTACCCTTGCCTTTGTCGTCGGAGCCGTCTTCGTCGGCCGCGAACTCTGGGGGCATTATATGGATGAGCCGTGGACGCGCGACGCGCGCCTGCGCGCCGATGTCGTCGGCATCGCGCCGGATGTCGCTGGTCTCGTTAGCGACGTGCTGGTCAAGGACAACCAGACCGTCAACAAGGGCGACGTCCTCTTCCGCGTCGACCGGGAGCGCTTCGCCATCGCGCTGGCGCAGGCCGATGCTGCACTTGAAAGCAGCAAGGCCGCGCTCGATCAGGCCCACCGCGAAAACCAGCGGCAGTCCCGCCTCGGCGACGCAGGTTCCCTGCAGCAGAAGGAGCAGGCACTGACCGCCGAACAGCAGGCCGATGCGGCCTTCCGCCAGGCGCAAGCCAGTCGCGATCTCGCCCAGCTCAATCTCGATCGCTCCGAGGTTCGTGCCACCGTTAACGGCAGGATCTCGAACCTGAGCCTGCGTCCAGGCGACTATGTGACGGCGGGCAGCGCCGAAGTGGCGCTGATCGATAGCGATTCCCTGCGCGTCGAGGGTTATTTCGAGGAAACCAAACTTCCGCGCATCCATGTCGGCGATACCGTTTCCATCCATCTGATGGGCCAGACGGAAAAGCTGACCGGCCACGTCGAAAGCATCGCCAACGGCATCGAGGATCGCGAGCGCACATCCGGCAGCATGCTTGCCAATATCACGCCGACCTTCAGCTGGGTTCGCCTGGCGCAGCGCGTGCCGGTGCGCATTGCGCTCGACAAGGTGCCAGACGGTACCAAGCTGATTGCCGGCCTGACGGCGACCGTCGAGATTTCCGACGGTCAGCAAAAGCAGGCTTCGCTCGGAACAACGGTCGAATAGCCTCTTGCGTCACGCAGCCTTTGATCGAGCAGAGGCAGATGGTTTCCGCGCCGCCCTGCGTCTCTCCATCATGATCGGCCGGTATGACCGGTAGAGGATCATGGCGATCAGCAGGCCGATATAGATAAATTGCTCCAGCGACAGGACCTTGGTCGACAGCGCGAAATGCAACGCGCCGCAGGCGGCGATGATATAGACCAGCCGGTGCAGCCAGATCCATTTCTTGCCGAGGCGCTTGATCGAGAAACTATTCGAGGTCACGGCCAGCACCAGCAACATCACCAGTCCGGCCATGCCGAACATGATGAAGGGCCGCTTCAGCACGTCGTCGACGACCGCCTGCACGTCGAGCGCCTGGTCGAGGATCATGTAAACAGCCAGATGCATCAGCGCGTAGTAGAAACAGAGCAGGCCGAGCGCGCGGCGATAGCGCAGATAGTTCCAGCCGAACAGATCGCGCGCCGGGGTGACGGCGAGCGTCAGCAGCAGGAAGCGGATCGCCCAGAGCCCGAGGAACAGCTCGAAGGTCTTCACCGCGTCGGCGCCGAGCTGGTCGGTGGCGCCGAGATAGAATTCCCATACCGCCGGTATCAGCGCGACGACATAGAGCGCCCAGACGGAGGCCGGTTGCCAGCGTTTCGGCAAGGCGAGGGACAAGGCCATCAGAAGTTCGCCCTCAGATCCATGCCGGCATAGAGGCTGGCGACCTGGTCGGCATAGCCGTTGAAGGGCAGGGTGGGGTGGCGGTTGGCGCTGAAGAAACCACCTTCGCCGATGCGGCGCTCGGTTGCCTGGCTCCAGCGCGGATGGTCGACCGCCGGATTGACGTTGGCGTAGAAGCCGTATTCCTGGCTGTTGGCGACCTGCCATGTATTCATCGGCTGCTTGTCGGTGAGCGTGATACGCACGATCGACTTGATGCCCTTGAAACCATATTTCCAGGGTACGACGAGGCGGATCGGCGCGCCATTCTGGTTCGGCAAGGTCTCACCATAGAGTCCGACGGCCAGAAGCGTCAGCGGATTGCGGGCTTCATCGAGCCGCAGACCCTCGACATAAGGCCAGTCCAGCGACTGGAGAAGGCCTGACTGGCCCGGCATTTCCGAGGGCCGCACGACCGTCTCAAAGGCGACGAATTGGGCGCTGCCGAGCGGCTCCACCTTGTCGAGCAAGGCTGCCAGCGGAAAGCCGTCCCAAGGAATGACCATCGACCAGGCTTCGACGCAGCGCATGCGGTAGACACGCTCTTCCGGCGGAAATTCCTTGATCAGCGCGTCGATGTCGAAGGTGCCGGGCTTGCCGACCATGCCGTCGACCTTGATAGTCCAGGGACGCGGTTTGAAGCTGCCGGAAAGCTTTGCCGGGTCAGCCTTGTCGAGCCCGAATTCGTAGAAATTGTTGTATGTGGTGACATCCTTGATCGGCGTCAGCTTCTCGTCCACCGTATAGTTGCTCTTCGTCGCGGTCAGCGGATCCGCCAAGGCAGCCTTGCCGCCGGCGATGGCCATACCGGCTCCAGCCGCCGCCGTCAGGAATTCCCGGCGCCCGAGATAGATCGAGCGCGGCGTGATCTCGGAGGAGGTGATTTTTGGCGGGCGATAGGAAGGCATGCTATAGTCCTTTCAGCGATCGTAGAGATGATACGACCTCTACGTACGGGACGCACGATTTGTTACGGTCTTACGCCGGTATTTCTTCCGAACGGAAACCAATTTTTTGTGTCTGTCCGTGATCGAAGAAACGGCTTGCTCACGTGTTCACGTCATTTGGCCGATGAATACGCCCGACAAACGGCCCGAGGCTGGGTTTGCCCTTGCGGCGTACCGGATTCGGCTGAGTTGATAGTGACAGTCCGGCGCGATTGGATTAGGACAATTCCAAAAAGCAGGAATGTCGGCGCTCCCTTTTGGGGACGGCCGGCGCCTCACAATTTCCGAGACGACGAGGAATACACCATGCCAGCTTATCGTTCCAGAACCACAACCCACGGCCGCAACATGGCGGGCGCACGCGGCCTTTGGCGCGCCACGGGTATGAAGGACAGCGATTTCGGCAAGCCGATCATTGCGGTGGTCAACTCCTTCACGCAGTTCGTGCCGGGTCACGTCCACCTGAAGGATCTCGGCCAGCTCGTCGCGCGTGAAATCGAAGCGGCCGGCGGCGTCGCCAAGGAATTCAACACGATTGCCGTTGATGACGGCATTGCCATGGGCCATGACGGCATGCTCTATTCGCTGCCCTCGCGCGAGCTGATTGCCGACAGCGTCGAATACATGGTCAACGCCCATTGCGCCGACGCCATGGTCTGCATTTCCAACTGCGACAAGATCACCCCTGGCATGCTGATGGCGTCGCTGCGCCTCAACATCCCCACGGTCTTCGTCTCCGGCGGCCCGATGGAAGCCGGCAAGGTCATCATGCACGGCAAGAAGGTCGCGCTCGATCTGGTCGACGCCATGGTTGCCGCTGCCGACGACAAGATCAGCGACGAGGACGTCGCGATCATCGAGCGTTCGGCCTGTCCGACCTGTGGTTCCTGTTCCGGCATGTTCACCGCCAATTCGATGAACTGCCTGACGGAAGCGCTCGGCCTGTCGTTGCCCGGCAACGGCTCGACGCTCGCCACCCATTCGGACCGCAAGGAACTCTTCCTCGAGGCCGGTCGCCGTATCGTCGCTCTCGCGAAGCGCTACTACGAGCAGGACGATGTCACGGCACTGCCGCGGACAATCGCCAGCAAGGGTGCGTTCGAGAATGCCATGGCGCTCGATATCGCCATGGGCGGCTCGACCAATACCGTTCTGCATATCCTCGCGGCGGCGCATGAGGGTGAAATCGATTTCACCATGGATGACATCGATCGCCTGTCTCGGCGGGTTCCCTGCCTTTCCAAGGTGGCCCCGGCCAAGGCAGACGTTCACATGGAAGACGTGCATCGCGCCGGTGGTATCATGGCGATCCTCGGCGAGTTGAACCGTGCCGGGCTGTTGAATGCCGATCTGCCGACCGTCCACGCCCCGACGCTGGGCGATGCGCTGGCGCAATGGGATATCGCGGTTACCGACAACAAGGCGGCTCTGGAGCTCTTCAGCGCGGCCCCTGGCGGTGTCCCGACGCAGGTTGCCTTCAGCCAGAGTGCGCGCTGGGAAGAGCTTGATCTCGATCGTGAAAAGGGTGTCATCCGCGATGCCCAGCATCCGTTCTCCAAGGATGGCGGTCTCGCCGTCTTGAAGGGCAATCTGGCGCTCGATGGCTGCATCGTGAAGACCGCCGGCGTCGATGAATCGATCCTGAAATTCTCCGGTCCGGCCAAGGTCTTCGAAAGCCAGGATTCGGCGGTCAAGAGCATCCTCAGCAATGAGGTCGTGGCCGGCGACGTCGTGGTCATCCGCTATGAAGGCCCGAAGGGCGGCCCGGGTATGCAGGAAATGCTGTATCCGACCAGCTACCTGAAGTCCAAGGGCCTCGGCAAGGCTTGCGCGTTGATCACCGACGGTCGTTTCTCCGGCGGCACCTCGGGCCTCTCCATCGGCCATGCCTCGCCGGAAGCGGCAAACGGCGGCACGATCGGCCTGGTGCGCGAAGGCGACATGATCGACATCGATATCCCGAACCGCACGATCAGCCTGCGCGTCGACGAGACGGAACTCGCAGCCCGCCGCGAAGCCCAGAACGCCAAGGGCTGGTTCCCGACCGAAAAGCGCAAGCGCAATGTCACGACGGCGCTGAAGGCCTATGCGGCCTTTGCGACCAGCGCGGACCGTGGTGCCGTCAGGGATCTGAGCGGCAAGTAATCTCGACCATCTAAGACAAGCGCAAAACCCCTGATTACACATCAGGGGTTTTGTCTTTTTGGGCTACTTTGCTTTTAGATCGGCCGATTGATCTTTTTATACGTCTCATCCAGCTCCTTCAGCCGCTCTTGATAGGACGATGTCAAACATCCGACATCCGCGCCGCAGGCCTGCCGCTTCTTCAACCAGGCGGATTGTTCATCCTGCAGCGTGCCACGCGAACCCATGGCGAGCAGGCCGGAGAGCAGGTCGAAGGTCGTCACCATCTTCACGTCGGCATCGTTGAGCGCTCTGACATCGCAGATCGTCTTTTCGTCAGGCTGAAGACTTTGCGCGTCGCAGTTGAAGCTCGCGGCCCGGGATGTGCCGGTCGCGGCGAGCGTGCCGAGGAGGGCGAGGGAGGTGATGAGGAAGGCTGCCGTTAGGCTGTTTGATCGCATAAGGTTACTCCATCTGTCGATTTCCGAAGTGAAATGCGCAATCACATGGTTTTGTTCATTCCACCTGTTTTTTATAAGTGCGCACGACCATCTATGCTTCATGCTTCCGCCCTCTTTTCTTTCTACCGTCTAGCGCTACAACGTTGTTTCAAGAGCATTAAAAAAGGAAAATTCCATGCAGGTCCTGCTGACGCGCGCTGCCGTTTCGATGATTGCCCTCGTCATGGCGATGCCGCTTTCCGCCGCGGCGCAGACTGCGAAGTCTGTGCCGGAAAGCCAGATGCAAATGCAGCTGTCGTTTGCGCCGCTGGTCAAGCAGACGGCTGGCGCGGTGGTCAACGTCTATGCCGAGCGGGTGGTACAGCGGCAATCGCCGTTTGCCGGTGATCCCTTCTTCGAGCAGTTCTTCGGCCAGCGCATGCCGAACCGCACGGAGAAGCAATCCTCCCTGGGCTCCGGCGTCATCGTCGAGGCAAACGGCACTGTCATCACCAACAATCACGTTGTCGATGGCGCCGACGATATCAAGATCGCGCTGTCGGATGGCCGCGAATTTCCCTGCAAGGTGATCCTGAAGGATGACCGGGTCGATCTCGCGGTGCTGAAGATCCAGTCGAAGAACGAGACTTTCCCGATCCTGCCGCTCGGTAATTCCGATGGCGTTGAAGTTGGCGATCTCGTGCTTGCGATCGGCAATCCCTTCGGCGTCGGCCAGACGGTAACAAGCGGCATCGTCTCCGCGCTCGCCCGCAACCAGGTGAAGAACGAGGTCGGCTTCTTCATCCAGACCGATGCCTCGATCAACCCCGGCAATTCCGGCGGTGCGCTTGCGAATATGAGCGGTGAGCTGATCGGCCTCAACACGGCGATCTTCTCGCAGGGCGGTGGCTCCAACGGTATTGGCTTCGCCATTCCCGCCAACCTGGTGAAGGTTTTCCTCGCCGCCGCCGATCGTGGCGACAAGACCTTCGACCGGCCCTATATAGGCGCCTCCTTCGAGCCGGTGACCTCGGACGTTGCCGAAGCGCTCGGCCTCGACAAGGTGCGCGGCGCGCTGGTGACCAAGGTGGTCGATGGTGGACCGGCGGCAAAGGCTGGCTTGAAGCCGGGCGAGGTCGTGACTGCCCTCAACAACATCCCCGTCGAACACCCGGACGCATTGGGTTACCGTCTGACGACGGCCGGGCTCGGCGTCACCGTGGCTTTGACGGTCCTGGATGGCGGCAAGGAGCATCAGGCCAGCATGACGCTCGCCGCCGCGCCCGAAACAACCCCGCGTGCCGAAAAGCTCATCGAGGGCAACAATCCCTTTGCGGGTGTGACGGTGGCTAATCTCTCGCCGCGCGTTGCCGACGAATTGCATCTGCCGCCGGATACTGCTGGTGTCGTGGTCGAAGGCCTGAAGGCGAATTCGCCGGCCGATCGCGTTGGTTTCGCACCGAAGGATATCATTATTTCGGTCAATGGCGTCGCTATCACCTCGACCGACATGTTACAGCAGACCGTTAGCGGCAATCCAAGCTTCTGGCGCGTCGAGATCGAACGCGATGGCCAGCGCATACGGCAGTTTTTCCGATGAGTGATGACTTGTTTGCACCGAAGATACCGGAAGGGGTCGCCAGCAAGCGACCTCTTGCCGATCGTCTGCGGCCGCAAACTTTGGCTGATGTCACCGGTCAGTCCCATCTGACCGGCGAGGATGGTGCGCTGCGCCGCATGATCGAGTCCGGCTCGCTGGGCTCGATGATCTTCTGGGGGCCGCCCGGCACCGGCAAAACGACGGTGGCGCGGCTACTGTCGGGCGAGGCGGGCCTGGCCTTCGAGCAGATCTCGGCAATCTTCTCCGGCGTTGCCGATCTCAAGAAAATGTTCGAAACCGCACGCCTGCGCCGCATGGATGGCCGCCAGACGCTGTTGTTCGTCGACGAGATCCATCGCTTCAACCGCGCCCAGCAGGATAGTTTCCTGCCCGTCATGGAGGACGGCACCGTCATTCTGGTGGGTGCCACGACCGAGAACCCGTCCTTCGAGCTCAACGCCGCTCTTTTGTCCCGCGCCCGCGTCTTGACGTTTCGCTCCCATGACGAGGAAAGCCTGGCGGAGCTGTTGAGCCGCGCCGAGAAGACGGAGGGCAAGCCGCTGCCGTTGACCGAGGATGCCCGCGCCAGCCTGATCCGCATGGCGGATGGCGATGGCCGCTCGGTGCTGACGCTGGCGGAAGAAGTCTGGCGCGCCGCCCGCAAGGACGAGCTTTTCGATCCGGACGCATTGGTGAAGATCGTGCAGCGCCGTGCTCCGGTCTATGACAAGGCGCAGGACGGCCACTACAATCTGATATCGGCGCTGCATAAGTCCGTGCGCGGCTCCGATCCCGATGCGGCGCTCTACTATCTCGCCCGCATGTTCGATGCCGGCGAAGACCCGCTTTATCTCGGACGGCGGTTGGTGCGGATGGCGGTGGAGGATATCGGGCTTGCCGATCCGCAGGCGCTGGTCATCTGCAACGCCGCCAAGGATGCTTATGATTATCTAGGGTCGCCGGAAGGGGAGTTGGCGCTGGCCCAAGCCTGCGTCTATCTCGCCACCGCCCCGAAATCGAATGCTCTCTACACCGCCTTCAAGGCCGCCACGCAGGCCGCCAAGGAAAACGGCTCGCTGTTGCCGCCCAAACAGATCCTCAACGCGCCAACGAAGCTGATGCGCACGGAGGGCTATGGTGACGGCTATCGCTACGATCACGACGAGCCGGATGCCTTTTCAGGCCAGAACTATTTTCCGGAAAAGATGGGCCGCCAGACCTTCTATGATCCACCGGAGCGCGGCTTCGAGCGCGAAATTCGCAAGCGGCTGGACTGGTGGGCGAAGCTGCGCAAGGAGCGCGGCGAGCGGTAGGCTAGATATCACCTGTTAGTGACGGTCTGCGTTCTGGTCTTCTGCATGCGTGGCGCAGGCGTCTTGTCGATCATCTTGACGCTCGACTCTGCCAGGCCGTTATGGCCTTCCATGTCGACCACCAGATGCCAAAGGCCGGTCTCTGGTATCGTCAGCCGGATCGGCGATTTCTTGGCGACGCCGCCAAGGAACTGGTGCTTAAGGGTTTCCGTAAAGCGCTCGAAATTGGAGCTGTTCATCAGCCGGACATTGGCGATGGCCGATAGCGTGATCTCGATCACGGTTCCGGCACGCTGCTCCTTGAGATCGTAGTGGCTATAACGGAAGGCAGGCTTCGACATTGCGCTTTCACTCTGATGGCACCCGGCCGCTATTTTACCCAAGCGTGGGTTAAGGAAGCGTTGGGCCGGGTGCGCGAGGCGCTCGAAGAATATCTCGAACTATCCCGTCTTAATGCAGGTTGGAGAACGGTATGACGAGGCCGTTGAGGTCGAGAACCGAGCCTTCGGGAGCGCGGCAGATATCGGCCGGGTTATGATTGCATTCTTCCGCCGCGAAATGCAGCGCTGCGGCTTCGTTGGCGAACAGGCCGCCGACGAGACCCTGCCGATCCTGGACGATCCAGGTGCCGCGCCGGTCGCGGCCGACGGTGAAGCGGGCGGGTGCCGGGGAAGCGGCTATATGAGCCGTGCGGCGTTGGATATGCTGTGCGTTTGCCATGGTTTTCTCTCGTAAATCGCTTCGGTAGGCTCAGTTGACGGCCCAGTGCATCAGCACCTGGACGACGCCGGCGGCGAGAACGACGAGGGCAAGCCGCGGCGCGATGGCGAGAAGGCCGTCTTGCAGCGCATGCGAACGGGCCGGGCGTGTGGCCCCGGCAGTACCCCGAGGGCGTTGGAGCGGGTCGGCGGCAGTACCGTATTCCATGTAGCGTGACATCATAGTTCCTTTCCAAGTGTCACCGGCGCTGCTGTCGATCTTGACCGACGCAAGCGCCACGCACTCAAATCTATGTGCTATGCGGTAGGATTTCCATTTGGCAGGAAGAGCTAAAATATAAAAATCTCATAGCGATAGAGCGCTTTTATAATCCTAGGCGGAAAGCCAGTGGCGCGGGAGCGCGGTGATCGCAATCCAGTCGAAGCGAAGCAATGGCTGTCTGGATTGCCGCATCCGTCTCCGCCTCTATGCCGGTCAGCGGCAGGCGCACATCGGGGCTCATATTCTTCATCAACGCCAGCGCATGCTTCACAGTCGCGGGTTCGCTTTCGCGCGAAAGCGCCTTGAACAACAGCCGCAGCCGGTCGTCGATTAGCTGGGCCGCCGCCAGATGGTCACATCCAGCCGACATCTGCATGGAGTGGAAAAGCCGCGGCACGATATTGGCGGCGCTCGAAAACGATCCTCGTCCACCGGCAATGGTGAAGGCGAGTGCCGTCGCATCATGTGTCGAATAGAGCCCGATCCATCCTGGCAGCAACGGCCGCCAGGCACCGATGCGCGTGACGTCGCCGCTGCCGTCGGCAATGCCGATGACGGAGGGGATCTCCGCCAGCCGCGCGACCGTCGTTAGCGTCAGGTCGACAGCGGTATGGGACGGAAGATTATGGATGATCAGCGGCAGGTCGGTACTCTCCGCCAGCCGCTCGAAGTGATGGATAATGCCCTTCTGGGTGGGCTTGGAATAATAGGGAAGAGTGACAAAGGCGACGTCGGCGCCAAGCTTTTCAGCCTGCCGTGTCTCCTCGATGGTCGTTGCCGTATCATTGGTGCCGGTGGCAACGATGACCGGAACTCGCCCTTCCGCCAGCTCGACGCAGATTTCGATGATCCGCTCTCGCTCGGCCTCGTCAAGCACCGGTCCTTCGCCGGTCAGCGAACAGGCAAGTAGCCCGTCAATGCCGCTGAGCAATTGCCATTCCACGTGGGCCATCAGACCGACGCTGTCGAGCGCGCCGTCACGAAACGGCGTGACGAGCGCGGTGATCGCGCCGCCAATGCGCCTTTGCAAGGCTGTTTTCGTCATGATCCTGAGGCCGCTTAGAGATAGTGCAGCACGATGAAGAGCTCGAGGGCGCCAAGCAGCAGCCCGAAGGCGAACATCGCATAGAACGTGCGCTTCTCGCGGACCTGCCGGTTGCGGAGCCGGCGTTTCGGCTGGAGCTTGCCGATAGGGGCGGAAGCGGCAACGCGCTGGTGCCTCTTATCGCTGTCGTGGACAAGGAAGCGGATGGACTCGGTCAGGTTTGGAGAATGTGTATCAAGCATGACGTCTACCTCTACATTCGGCCCTGATGGTAATGCCAAGCTGCATAGGAAATCCATTCGCGGCGAGAGGCGAAGAAATAAGTGGGATATAAAGATGCGGATGCTGGCTCTGTAACTCCCTCTCCCGTGCAAATGGGGTGAGGGGCTTTGGAGCTACTCCGCCGCCCGCAAGTTCTCCTGATCCAATTGCGTCACCAGCGCCAGGATCGTCGCCGAGGTCGGTGTTGGCACGCCTGTCAGCTTGCCGAGCGAGACGACGGTGCCGACCAGCGGGGTGATTTCCAGCGCCTTGCCGGCCAGAAGATCCTGCAGCATGGAGGTGCGTACCGGACCGATGTGACGGGAGCGTTCCAGGCGTTCCTCGATGGAGATCGCTATTTGTGAACCCAGGGCTTCCGCCACGGCCTTCACCTCGTGCATCACCTCGCCGACCATGGTCGACAAAGCAGGGTTGGCCATGATTCCCGACATCCGCGCCCGCGTTAGGGCGCTGATTGGATTGAAGGCGGCGTTGCCCATCAGCTTGCTCCAGATCTCGTCACGGATGCGCGGCGAGATCGAGATATTGACGCCTGCCTGCTTCAGCAGGGCCGCTATCGCTTCGATATCGCCTGATGTCTCGCCCGAGGGTTCGCCGAGGATGAAATGGCCCTTGTTGCTCAGCTCGATTTCGCCGGGATTGATGACTTCGGCGCCCTGATAGGCGACGCAGCCGATGACGCGTTCAGGACCTATCGATCGCCAGAGATCGCCGTTCGGGTCGAGTTCCTCCATCTGCAGTTCGGCATGGCCGCTTTGCTGGTCCCGATGAAAATACCACCAGGGTATGCCGTTCAGGATCATCATGACACGCGTGCCGGCGTGCAGCAGCTTGGCGATGCCGGGCACCGCCGCGCCGAGCTGGTGGCCTTTAAGTCCGGTGATCACCAGATCCTGTGGCGGCAGTTCTGCCGCATCGGCGGTCGCCGTTACCTGAGCCACGAGCGGCTTGTCTGCCTCGGCTTCCCAGAGATGGATGCCCTGCTTGCGAATGCCATCCAGATGCGCGCCGCGTGCGATGACGGAAATGCGTGCCTGTTCCCCGAGCCCCAAAGCCAGTTTTGCCGCAATTGCGCCGCCGAGCGCGCCCGCGCCGTAAATACAGATATTCTTGAAGGGGGAGGGTGTCATGGCCTTGATCTCCGGATCAGTCGCGATTGGAGCAAATTAGGCGATCGTGATGATTTGGCGAGTGGTTTATTGAGGGTGATGACAAAAATCCCGGGTCTTTGCCGCCAAGCGCGATAGCTTCGCGACCGGCAAGATTCTTTCGGGCTATTCTTTACCACAATCCCGTTTTAACTTCGCCGGTACTGCTCTGGACCAGGGACAACCGGTGCGATATCGGTCTATCACTAGTCCTTTTAAAGTTGATGGTTTCGCCTGGGGAAGATCATTGCGTTTTGAAGCCTTAAACCGCCTCTGGGAGACCGTTCGGGAGACAAGCCATGATTTTCGGGCCTCGACCGATGTGTTTCCCGTTGTTGATTTGGAGAAGCTGAGCACGACGCTCAGCCTGAAGGACAAGGGTGCGACCGCCGGCAGGCTCAACCGGCCAGGCCCGAGCGCGCAATCGCTCGACGAGACCGAGCAGCATGTGGTTGCCTGGATCGAAGCGGAGAAGAAAAGCTCCCATCAGGTCCTCGAGGACCAGTTCCAGACCTTTGACAGCCGCCTGCGCAACCTTGATTTCGAAGGGCAGTTCGGGCTGATCCGGCAGGCGAATGCCTCGAGCATTTCGGATTTCAAGGCGGAGGTGGCAAGCGGCGTCGATGAACTGCATGGCCTGCGCCGTAATCTGAAGACCGCCGAGGACGAATTGGTGGATTTCAAGTCGAGGCACAAGTTGCAGCGCGCAGCGAAGATTTCCAGCAAGGCCGCCTGGGGCTTCAAGGTGGCGCTGATCGTCTTTCTCATCCTGATCGAGATGGTGATGAACGGCAGCTTCCTTGCCAAGGGAAGTGAGCAGGGTGTCGTCGGCGGCGTGACGGAAGCGGCGGCCTTTGCCTTCCTGAACATCGGCGCGGCGCTGATGTTTTCCTTCTTCTGCGTCCGTTTCCTCGTGCACCGGTCGTTTCTTTTGAAGCTGCTCGGACTGCTCGGTCTGGTCGCCTATGTCGCGGTGGCGCTGGCGATCAACATTGCGCTGGCGCATTACCGCGAAGTGTCGGCAACGATTCTTTCCGGCGCCGGCGTAGAGGTGATGCAACGGCTGAAAACGGCGCCGCTCGGTCTGCAGGAGCTGAATTCCTGGATGCTGTTTGCCGTCGGCCTGATGTTTTCGCTCTTCGCCTTCATCGACGGCTGCTACCTGACCGATCCCTATCCGGGTTTTGCCGGCGTGCAGAAGCGCCTCGATACAGCGCGAAGCAGCTATATCGATCGCAAGCTCGATCTGATCGATGATCTCCGGGATATCCGCGACGAACATAACAGCAAGATCGAAGCGATCATCCGCGATCTCAGCATGCGCCGGCAAGAGACCGCCGCGATCCTCGCCCACCGAGCCAGAACCGCCGGCCTCTTCGCCGAACACCAGAACCATCTCGAGCGCACCGCCAACACGCTTCTGACCGTCTATCGCGAGGCCAACAGAGGCGCACGCACGGAGCCGGAGCCGGCTTATTTCGCCTCCCGCTATCAGCTTGAGCGGCTGGTGCCGGTGCTGCATAGCAACGAGGAATGGGACGACAAATTGCTTGGCGAGCGTATTCAGAGCGCGCAGGCCGAATTGAGCGAACAGATCAAGCGGATCGGCGACGAATTCGAGAGCGCCATCGAGAAGTATCACAAGCTCGACAATCTTTTCCCGGAGAGTACCATTGGCGCGACGCAAGCGGCGTAGCCGGGGCAGTAGCTCCATCGGTCTGATCATCGCGACGGTTTGCCTTGCCGTCCTGTCGCTCGGCATCGTCGGCGGCTATGGCTGGCTGCGCTATAAGGCGAGCGCCAATGTTGCGGTCGACCAGGCATCGCTTTGCCCGGTGGGCGGACCGAAATCGGAAACGGCAATCCTCCTCGACGTCACCGATCCGATCTCGGACACGACGGCGCTAGACCTGCGCAACCAGTTCCAGAAGATCGTCGCTGATGTGCCCGTCGGCGGCGCGATCGATATCTACGCGCTGACGGCGAAGGAGGGCGAGCTCATCCAGACCTTCCACGGCTGCAATCCCGGAAGCGGCGCTAATGTCGATGAATGGACCAGCAATCCCCGGCTGGCGCAGGCGCGCTGGGAGAAGGGGTTCCAGAAGCCGCTTGCCGATATCGCCGGCAAGCTGAGTGTGGGCGAGGCGGGCAAGCTATCGCCGATCATGGCCGCGATCCAGAAGATCAATCTGGAGGTCTTTGCGAGCGCTGCTCCCGGCATGCCGAAGCACCTCTACATCGCGTCCGACATGCTGGAGCACACCGACGTCTTCTCGAACTATCGCGACGGCGCCTCCTACCAGAAATTCCAGGCAAGCCCCGCGCGCGATAAGTACCGGACGTCACTGGATGGTGTCATGGTCAGGATCTTCGCCTTTCAAAGGCCGAATACGAAGTTCAGCATGGAGGATCTTGGCGGCTTCTGGGCGCAATGGGTCAAAAACAACAATGGCTATTTCGACGGCTTCGTCCGACTGGAGGGGATACGCTGATGGCCGACGCTGAGGCAAGGTTCGCTATGCGCGACTACGGGCCGATGGTCCTCTTCGCCTCCACCACCATCGGCGGCATGATCTTCATCTGGACCTCAAAGCTTTTGGACTGGCCGCTGCCGGTCGTGACTGGCGTGCCGCTGTTGCTGATGGCGATCTATTTCGTGGCTTCGCTGGCCTTCGCGGGGTTTCGCCTGCAGAACGAGCAGACGGGCGACAATCTCTACTACATGGGATTCCTCTTCACCCTGTCGAGCCTCGGCGTCTCGCTCTATCTCTTCGCCGGCGAGACCTCGATCGAGACGATCGTCCGCAATTTCGGCATCGCTGTCACTTCGACCATCGCCGGCGTGACGCTGCGCATTCTCTTCAATCAGATGCGGCGCGATCCGATCGACATCGAGCGCAGTACGCGCCACGAGCTGGCCGAGATGACGCGGCGGGTGCGCACGGAGCTTGACGCTTCGTCGCGCGAATTCGCCCATTACCGGCGAGTCAGCCAGCAAATGTTGTCGGAAGGGTTCGAGGAGATTGGGCGCCAGGCCGAGCGTAACGGCGAAGAAATCCAGAAGATACTCGAGGTCCTGGCGAAACAGGCGGTCAAGCCGATCAACGAGGCGGCGGCGCAACTGACGGAGACGACCTCTCAGCTATCCGAGATCATCGGAAAATTCGGCACCGCCGTCGAAACAGTCGGCAAGAAGCTCGAGGATATTCGCGCGCCGGAAGATGTGGTTCGGGCCGAACTCGCGCCGGCCATCGCCGCCATCAAGGACATGGCCGAAGCGCAGTTGCAGCCGTTGCGGAATATCGAACGGACGCTGAGCCGGATCGCGGATCTGCCGGGACGGCCACTATCGCCTGAACTCAAATTGGTTGATGCGCAGCCTGAGAAATCGTCCGCAGTCGAGACCGCGCCCACTCATGAAGACGTGCTCTCCGTGACGGCGGGTCGCAAACGCCGGTGGCATCTATGGTGATACGCGCCACAGACGCCAAGCCGAAGCTGGAACACAAGGGCTACAATCGTGGCCTCATCCTCGGCTTGACCATGGCTGAATCCATGCTGCTCCTGGTCTTTTGCCTGTTGCTGGTCGCGGCGGCGATGATTTCGCAGGAGCGGAGCCATCGCTATGAAGCAGAGCGCAAACTGAAGGAGGCCGAGCAGCAGCTTGTCCTTCTGGAACAGAAGCGTTCCGAGCAGAGTTGGCTCATCGTACAATTGCAAAGGCAGCTCAAGTCCGGCGATCTCTCGCCGGCGGACCAGGTGAAGCTGGAAAAGGAGTGGCGCGAACTGGTACTGGCGCGCGAAACCCTTGATAGTCTCAACATGGAGGGGACGACATCGGAGGATCTGCGCGACCTTGCCAAGGTGGCCGAGGTGCTGAAGCAGCATGGCGTCGATCTTGCCAAGGCGCCCGACGAAATGAACAAGCTCCTCGCTGGAGGGCTTGGCGGAACAGGGCCCCACGAGTGGCCGCCGATCATCAATCTCGAGGACGTCAGGACGAACTATTTCCAGTCGGGCAGCACCGAATTGACCAAGACCTTCGTGCAGTTGCTCGACACCACGGTTGTCAATGAGATCGCCGGCAATCTGAGCGCCTATGGAGCCAACATTGTCGAGGTGATCGGCCATACGGACGAACAGCCGGTCGCGCGGAAAATCTCAAATCTCGACGACACATTGATCGGCGCCATGGATGGCAGGTTGCCGATATCGGCCGTCGAGCCGTCCGACAATGCCGGGCTTGGTTTGGCACGCGCCATCGCCGTCGCCAATGTTCTGAAAGCCAATCCAAAGCTGAAGAATGCGACGATCCTGCCGATGTCGGCCGCCCAGCTGATCCTGCCCGGCGATACGATCTCGGCGGGGCAGGCGGGTGCTGTTGAAACCCGCCGCCGCATCGAAATCCGCGTCCGCGGCAGGACCACGCCTGTCGCGGTGGTCGACGGGACAGCGCCTCTCCCCGTCAGTGTGCACTGAGGGCACACTGCCCCAACGTTCCTATGCTCAGCTATGCAGGCCGGGCGCCTCATGGCCAGTGCGCGCCACATATTCCGTATAACCGCCGCCATACTGGTGGACGCCTTCGGGCGTCAGCTCGAGCACGCGGTTGGAGAGCTCCGCGAGGAAATGCCGGTCATGTGAGACGAACAGCATGGTGCCCTCGTATTGCGACAGCGCCTTGATGAGCATTTCCTTGGTGTCGAGATCGAGATGGTTCGTCGGTTCGTCGAGCACGAGGAGGTTCGGCGGGTTGAAGAGCATGATCGCCATGACAAGCCGCGCCTTCTCGCCACCCGACAACACCCGGCATCGCTTCTCGACATCGTCGCCGGAGAACCCGAAACATCCGGCAAGCGCGCGCAGGGAGCCTTGGCCCGCCTGCGGGAAATCGTGTTCGAGCTGCTGGAACACGGTGCGTTCACCGTCGAGAAGGTCCATGGCATGCTGGGCGAAATAACCCATCTTGACGCTGGCGCCCAAGGCAACGCTGCCTTCATCCGGCTGCGTCGAACCCGCTACCAGCTTCAGCAAGGTGGACTTGCCGGCGCCATTGATGCCCATGATGCACCAGCGCTCCTTGCGCCGTACCATGAAATCCAGCCCTTCATAGATGACACGGCTGCCATACTTCTTGTGGACGTTCTTCAGATTGACCACGTCTTCGCCTGAGCGCGGTGCCGGCTGGAACTCGAAAGCGACCGTCTGGCGGCGCTTCGGCGGCTCCACCCGGTCGATCTTCTCCAGCTTCTTGACGCGGCTCTGCACTTGCGAGGCATGCGAGGCACGGGCCTTGAAGCGTTCGATGAACTTGATTTCCTTGGCAAGCATTGCCTGCTGACGCTCGAATTGCGCCTGCTGCTGCTTCTCGTTCTGCGCCCGCTGCTGTTCGTAGAACTCGTAGTCGCCCGAATAGCTCGTCAGCGAGCCGGCGTCGATTTCGATGATTTTGGTGACGATGCGGTTCATGAACTCGCGGTCGTGCGAGGTCATCAACAGTGCGCCTTCGTAGCCCTTCAGGAATTCCTCCAGCCAGATCAGGCTTTCGAGATCCAGATGGTTGCTTGGTTCGTCGAGTAGCATGACATCGGGGCGCATGAGGAGAATGCGGGCGAGCGCCACGCGCATTTTCCAACCGCCCGACAGCCCGCCGACGTCGCCGTCCATCATCTCTTCGGTGAAGCTCAAGCCCGCCAGCACTTCGCGGGCGCGGCCCTCCAGAGCATAGCCGTCCAGCTCCTCGTAGCGCGCCTGCACCTCGCCATAGCGCTCGATGATATCGTCCATGTTATCGGCCTGATCGGGATCGATCATGGCCGCCTCAAGCTCGCGCAGTTCGGCGGCGACGATGCTGACCGGACCAGCACCTTCCATAACCTCGGAGACGGCGCTGCGGCCTTCCATCTCGCCGACATCCTGATTGAAGTAGCCGATGGTGATGCCCTTGTCGGCGGAGACTTGCCCTTCGTCGGGCAGCTCCTGTCCGGTAATCATCCGGAACAGCGTCGTCTTGCCGGCGCCGTTGGGGCCGACGAGCCCGACGCTCTCGCCCCTGTTGAGCGCTGCGGACGCCTCGATAAAGAGGATGCGGTGGCTGTTCTGCTTGCTGATGTTTTCGATACGGATCATATTGTCTACGCGAGGCCTGAAGAGAGAGATTTTGGCGCCCTTATGCCACGTGTCTCTCGGTCTGTCCCAGGTTTTCAGCCATCCGATCCGTCGAAAATCGCCGCCGATACGAGAAGAGCACAGTCGGCCGGGCCGCTGCTATACAGCCTCGGTCTTTTCGGGTGACAGCAGAAGCTTGTCGATCCGCCGGCCGTCGAGATCGATGACCTCGAAGCGCCAGCCGTTCCTGCTGAAGCTCTCCCCGAGTTCCGGAAGGTGCTTCAGCTCCTCCAGGACCAGACCCGCGACGGTCTGGTATTCGGCATCCTCGTCCAGCGGGATGTTCATGAACTCCGAGAATTCGTCTATCGGCATCCATCCGGAAACGAGATAGGAGCCGTCGTCACGGCGAACGATCGCCGGCTCCTCGCCGGCGTCTGTCTGGAATACGCCCATGATCGCTTCCATGATGTCGCCGGAGGTGACGACGCCTTCGAAGTGTCCGTATTCGTCGAAGACAAGCACCATGTCGGTGGGCGACGTGCGGATCATCTGGATGACGGTGTTGGCGGTGGCAAGATCCGACACGACGGGAACCTCGCGCGTCAGCGCCTTGATATCGGCGTGGCCGTCGGTGGATATCGCGTCATAATAGTCCTTGACGAACAGAATGCCGAGAACCTCGTCGGAACTTCCCCTGCGTACGGGAAGCTGCGAACGGTTGGTCCTATGAAGCTGCGCGCGTATCTCTTCCGCACTGTCGTCGACGTCGATCAGCTCGACCTCGCGCCTGGGTGTCATCAGCGCCCGCGCGGTACGGTCGGCGAGGCGCATGACGCCGGAAATCATCGCGGACTCTTCCCTCTCGATCACGCCGGCGCTTTGCGCCTCGGCGAGAATGGTCTTGATCTCTTCGTCGGTGACGCCGTCGCTACCCTTTCCTGATTGCCCGAGAAGGCTGAGCACCAGACGGCCGGAGGCATCGAGAAGCCATACCAGCGGCAAAGCGAACTTCGAGAGAACGGTCATCGCCGGGGCGACCTTGCTTGCGACCGTCTCGGGAGCCCGGAGCGCAATCTGCTTCGGCACGAGTTCGCCGACGATCAGGGAGAGGTAGGTGATCGCCATGACGACCGTTCCCACGCCGATGGCGTCGGCCAGCGTTTGGGACATGCCTTGAGCGAGGAGCCAGTTGGTGAAGCGTGCGCCGAGCGTCGCACCTGAGAATGCGCCGGACAGGACGCCGACGAGCGTGATGCCAATCTGGACCGTCGATAGAAAACGGCCCGGGTGCTCGGTCAGCTTGATCGCCAGGCGGGCACCTCTGCTGCCCTGATCCGCAAGAACCCTGAGACGTGCCGGTCGGGAGGAAACCACGGCGAGTTCCGACATTGCCAGGACACCGTTGAGGATGGTCAGCAGGACGACGATTGAAATTTCGAGAAACAAAACCGGCTCTTATAATTGATGAGGATGCCAGTAAGGATATGCGTCAATGCCCTGCCGCGCCAGTGGGGAGGGCGCCATAATATCCTTGAGAGGCTGGTTGCAGGGCTCAAAAGAAGGCCGACTGCCGGTTTTGATCGTTCGGAGATTTTTTATCATGCGATCGATCTCGATGGCTCCGTCAGGCGAAAAACGCAGGAAGCCTAAAATGCAAACAATCTTCTTTTGAATAAATTTGACGGCCCTCCGGCTTCATGGCTCCGTTCATGGAGCCAAAGATGCGATCGCTATTCGTCACATGCATTCTGTTTCTAGCCGGGCTTTTATTCTTTTCGGGCGCGACCATCGCAAAGCCTGCAGGCAATATGTCCGGCTCGCAGACGCATAGTTTTGCGCGGGTAACCGTGAGGACAACCGTACCCATCGGCTGGATCAGCTTCTGCGAAGCCCAGCCCGCCGAATGCGCCGCGGGGCAGAAGAGCGAAGAATTCGCGAAGGTCGACGAGGACCGATGGGCCGAACTGCAGCAGATCAACCAATTGGTCAATCATGAGATCCAGGGCGTCGGGGACGACGACCACTATGGAATTTACAAGATGGGGATCATGAACTGGTGGACCTATCCCGATGACGGCATGGGCAATTGCAACGACTATGTTCTGCTGAAAAGAAAGCTCCTGATAGAAGCTGGCTGGCCCCACTCGGCCTTGTTGCTGACGGTCGTTCTCGACAAGCATAATGAGGGGCATCTGGTGCTGATGGCGCGAACGAATGACGGCGATCTCGTTCTGGACAATTTGGACGATGCCGTGAAGACATGGAGCGCGACGGGTTACACCTATATCAAGCGGCAGTCCGCTGACGATCCGAATGTCTGGTTCCGACTAGAACCGGGCCGCACGCCCGAAGAACTAGCCATGATCAGCAAGGCTCTGGCAACTCACTTGCACTGATTTGCAGACCAATAGGTGTCCACGAGCTTCGGTCCGTCGCGGTCAAGGATCGCGAAGTCACCGGGTATGACGACAAAGAAGCGCTCGTTTTTATCCCCCTCGGCGGATTGCTCGTCGACAATCCCACAGACGACGAACCCGGGCATCCTGGTGCTTGGCTTGACGCTCGATATATGGATGGCCGACATCGGGACATCAACCCTTCGCACGATCGCGGCCGCAGCAAGTGTCGGAACGTCGTCCATCGTGGGAATTGCGGCGCCAGGGGCGGCGGCAAGCAGAATGCCTCCGGTCACGAAAAGATGGTTCACCGGGTTCCTCTCTGAAGCCGTGGGTTTGCGCGCGGGCAGGTGCCGTCTCAACTAAAGTTTATTGTGATTCGCCTCGCGGAAGAACCGCTCAGCCTTGTTTCAGGAGCTTGTTCGAATATGAAGGCGGTCCTGTGGTCGGTGCCTTTTACGAGAGCGATTATCAAATGCGAACAAGCCTATCGAAGATTTCGGCGACCAGCCTCATTCTTTTTCTCGCCATTACCTCCACTTGCGCCGCCCGGGACATGGTGCGCGTGCCTTCTGGCAATCGCAATTCCGAGCAGCCCGCAATCCCCAGCACATCGGCGATGCGTGCCAAGGCCTTCTCGACGACCTATGAGGAGAAATACGAGAAGATCCTCACGGTGCTCCGCCAGGACAAGAGCCTGATGCAGCAGATCAAGAAGGCTGCCGAAACCTATCAGATCGACCCGATCCACATCATCGGCGCTCTTGTCGGCGAGCATACCTACAACATCACGATCGTCGACAGGGTTCAGTCCTACTACGTCAAGGCGCTTGCCTATTCGAAGGCGGACTTCACGTTCAGCTACAAGGGCGTGTCAGTACAGTCCTTCGTGAAGAGGCCGGAATTTGCGCGTTGCAATGGCTTCACCGGCAGCACCGAGCTCTGGGAGTGCCGCGACGAGGCGTGGGACCAGAATTTTCGCGGCAAGACCATCGACGGCGTCTCCTATGAGAACATGACGTTCCAGCGGGCGTTCTTTCAGCCCTTCTATGCCGGACAGACCTTCGGCCTCGGGCAAATCAGCCCCCTGACGGCGCTGGAGGTCACCGACCGGGTACATGTCACCAGTGGATTGGCGAAACTATCGCCGGACGATCCGCAGGCAATATATCGCGACATCATGGATCCGGCGCGCAGCGTTCTCTACATTGCGGCGATCATCAGGGATGCCATAGAGGCATACCGGGATCAGGGCTTCGATATCTCCGACAATCCCGGCCTGACCGCAACGCTATACAATGTCGGACAGCCGCGTCGCCGGGCGCTATCGCTCCGGCAGGATGCCGACAAGCCCGGTGGCCGCAAGCTGCCGGAGGAGAATTATTACGGCTGGCTAGTCAACGACAAGCTGCCGGAGCTTCAGGGTCTGTTGGCTGGGTCATGAATGGCCAAAGGCGGGTAAGGCAGCGATGCCGACCGCCTTTGCCGTTACAAGCACAGAGGCCTAACCTCAAGATCTCGCGGCCTTCCATCCGAGAAGCCGCATCGCATTGGCGGTGACGAGCACGGTGGCGCCGGTATCGGCGAGGATCGCCGGCCAGAGGCCGGTGATGCCGACGACCGTGGTCACCAGGAACACCGCTTTCAGGCCGAGTGCCATGGTGATGTTTTGATGGATATTGCTCATCGTCGTGCGCGATAGCACGACCATGTTGGCGACATCGGTCACGCGGCCATGAAGCGCTGCGGCGTCGGCCGTCTCCAGCGCCACGTCGGTGCCGCCACCCATGGCGATGCCGACATCGGCCGCTGCCAGCGCCGGCGCATCGTTGATGCCGTCTCCGACCTTCGCGACGACCTGCTTTTGCGCCTGCAACTCGCGCACGATGCGCTGCTTGTCTTCCGGCAGGAGCTGGGCGCGGGCTTCGATGCCGAGACCCTTGGCGATGGCCGCAGCGGTCCGTGCATTGTCGCCGGTCAGCATGACGGCGCTGATCCCGGCCGCTCTGAGCGCCTCGATCCCGGCGCGAGCGTCAGCGCGCGGCTCGTCGCGCATGGCGATCAGGCCGGCAATCTTGCCGTCCACGACCAGCACGGAAACGCTCTTGCCTTCATCGTTCAGGGCCACGATCTGGGCATCCTGCTCGGCCGAGAATACTTCGATCTCCCGCGCCGCCTGTGGTGAGAGCAGCAATATGGCCTCGCCGCCAACCCGGCCGCTGACGCCCTTGCCGGGCAGGGCTTTTGCTTCGGCGGCAGGCGGAACCGGGAGCCTGTCAGTCTTTGCCCGCTCCAGGATCGCAAGAGCAAGCGGATGGCTCGAGCCATTCTCCAGCGCTGCCGCCCGCGACAATACCTGCGCCTCGGTAAAGCCGAATCCGGCAACATCGGTCACCTTTGGCTTGCCCTCGGTCAGCGTGCCCGTCTTGTCGAAGGCGACCGTCGTTACCTTGCCCATGGTCTCCAGCACGGCGCCGCCCTTCAGCAGCAGGCCGCTGCGAGCGCCCGCCGAAAGGGCCGCAGCGATGGCTGCCGGTGTCGAAATGACAAGCGCGCAGGGGCAGCCGATCAGCAGGATGGCGAGGCCCTTGTAGACCCATTCTGCCCAGCTCGCGCCCATCGTAAGAGGCGGCGTCACCGCAACCAGTGCCGCGACGGCGACAACGCCTGGCGTATAGTAGCGCGAGAAGCGGTCGATGAAGCGCTCGGTCGGAGCCTTGGATTCCTGGGCTTCCTCGACCAGCTTGACGACGCGGGCGATGGTGTTATCGGCGGCCGCCGCCGTGACTTTAACGCGCAGCACGGCGTCCGTATTGATCGTACCCGCGAAAACTTTGGCATCGATACCCTTGCGCACGGGCGTGCTTTCGCCTGTGACCGGCGCCTCATCGATAGCGCTTTCTCCTTCGACAATGACGCCGTCGGCAGCGATACGGTCGCCGGGGCGCACGAGAATGATCGCGCCTACCTTGAGACTGTCGGCCTGGATCTCGCGGGTCTGGCCGCCGTCTTCGACCAGCGCGGTTTTCGGAACCAGCGTCGCCAGCGACTGGATGCTGGCGCGCGCCTTGCCGGCGGCCACGCCTTCCAGCAGTTCGCCGACGAGGAAGAGGAAGACCACCGCTGCCGCTTCTTCGCCGGCGTTGATGACGATCGCGCCGACTGCCGCAATGGTCATCAGCATTTCGATGGAAAAGGGCGTGCCGGCCAGAGCCGCCATCACGGCGCGGCGCGCGATCGGCACGAGGCCAACCAGCATGGCGATGATGAAGGCATAGGGTGCGATCGAGGGGACGAGATGGCCGATGGCATAGGCGGCAACCAGCGCGCCGCCGGACAGGATCGTTAGCCGGCCCTTCTTGCTCGCCCACCACGGGCCGTTCGTCGGCGCATGGTCATGGCCATGCAGCCCTTCCACTTCCTTTTCCGCAGGCTTGTGATCGGCATGATGATCATGAGCGGCATGGTCATGCGCCGAATGATCATGGCCGCTGTGATCATGGGAATGGTCATGATCACCTTTGCACTGGTGACCATGATCGTCATGTTGATGTTCTGCGGGCGAGGGTGCTGCCTTGCCGGCAAGCGGCGCGACGGAATAGCCGAGACCCACCACCTTCTTTTCGATGGCGACAAGGTTGCTGGTCTCGTCGTGGCGCACGGTCATTGTTCCGGCGGTCACCGAAACCGAGACATCCTCGACGCCGGGCATGCGCCGCACGGCTGTATCGATCTTGGCGGCGCATGATGCGCAATCCATACCGCCAACTCTGTATCGTGTCTGTGTTGCTGCTGCCATGATCCGCTTCCTTGTCAAACCGTGGCATCCTTCCTACATCCTCTAGTGACTAGAGGTGCAAGAGGAAAATATGAAAAAAATCACGATCGGCGAAGCGGCCCGGCAAAGCGGCGTGAAGGTGCCGACGATCCGCTATTACGAGAGCATCGGTCTGCTGGCCGAGCCGGAGCGGAGCGAGGGCAACCAGCGCTCCTACGAGCAGTCGCATTTGCATCGGTTGGCCTTCATCCGCCACGCCCGTGAACTCGGCTTCGAAGTCGACTCCATCCGCACGCTGCTGGCGCTGCAGGACGACCCGCATCAATCCTGCGCCTCGGCCGACGCCATCGCCAAGGCCCGCCTGATCGAGGTCGAACAGCGCATCCGCAGCCTGACAGCGCTGAAAGCGGAACTTGAAATGATGGTAAAAGGCTGCGGCCACGGCCGCGTCGATCAGTGCCGGGTGATCGAGGTTCTTGCGGATCACGGGGAGTGCATGCATCCGCAGCATTGATGTGGGCGGATGTTGAGTTCCGTGCAAACTTCACCCAGATTGCTATGTTGTGGTGCCTCATCGAGCATCATGAAAAGCAATGTTTTTCCTCAAGCCGAGACTGATCAGCACCAAGCTGGATAACAGCCGGCCTTTGTTCAAGCGCCTTGTCGAAGCCAACTGCGTACCATTGCGATGACGCTTCTTTTCATGTCGGCCACCGAGTTCCGAACGGTCTCCACACGATCCATGGTCCATTTCAGCCAGCCGTAAGTCAGCAACTTCTCCCGGCCTGCGTGGAAAAGACGTTCGACCAACAGGAAGCTCATCAGGTACGCCAATGCGATTATGACTAGTCCGGAGATCACATGACCCCTGGCAATGACGAATAGAGCATAAATCTTCAGCGGCTCGGCAATCGCAAGCGGGACGACGAACAGAACGAGAATGACGCCTCGTGGCAATGAACCAACAAACTCGCCGAAGTGCACTACGATGGAGAGTGAGGAGAACCAGTTCACGAATGGTCGGTATAGTGGTCGGGCGACTTCGCTGATGAGCACCAGCACGGCTATGACGAGCCGTAAGGGCAGCAAAAGGAGTTGCCAGGCAGACCGGCGTCGAGTGTTTATGACCATCTCTGAATGCCTCGACGTGCCATCAATTGGTCGATGGCTGCTTGGATGCGGGGTGTCCTACAGTATCTAGCAAGGTCTTTGCAGGCAAAATCCGAGCCATATCACAATTGCTATTTCGGCTCGAACGGGCTTCCGAGCATCACCACGCGCCAACCAGGGAATTGCCGACGAGCGGCACAACATTGGTTTTCCCATCCTTGTTCCGAACGGTGATAGACGTCTGCATTTGCTTGGGAGACTTCCGGAACCAGTTCGTGGCAACGGTGGCGAGGTCTCCGATCATCGGATGCTTGCGCCAATCCGCGAAACGCTCGGCCGTCGCCTCCGGCTCGGAATGATAGAAGAAATCGCCTGACTGGCCGAGATCGTTGATAGACGGAGCCATGGATGTAAGCGGACGCTGAAACATCTTCGAATGGATAAGCAGGCCCGGCGCACTTTCTGAGAACGCAGGGGCCATGAAGTCGATTGCCCAACCGTCCGCTTCGACCCAGCAGTGGAAATTCTCGCCTGCGCCGGAGACATAGCCATCGTCGCGCTGGTCAGCAAAAAGGATGTGTTTTCCGTCTAGATTGTAAGCGGCGAGACCGCCTTTCGGCTTTGCTTTGATCTTGAAATGATGTTCTAGAATGAAGGCTCCGAACGTGCTGAAATACATCGAAGCCGTCGCTGGGTTGGCGTTTTCGTTGATCAGCAGGCTATTGATGACCCGGTAAATCCGATGGTAGTCGCTTTGCTTGATCAGCATGATCGTTCGCCCTTAAACCCACAATATGGGGCTTCCCGTAAGTGATGGCAGCGGCCATGTAAACGTCAGATGTGACAGATATGGCCTCTATCCTTCGCCCAGGGTCACATTCGATCTTGTGTTGCTACGGACAGTCTTGGACGGCAGGAGTTGAGCGCAATTAGGCATCGAATATAAGGGCACGCGATTTCAGGTCGTTTCGGCCGCCGTCGAAAGCGACTCCCCAATGGCATAGAAGTGTCCACCCGCTACGTGATGAAGGCTGCGCCATTCCGGCCCCGCCGTTTCGAAATGCCAGTGGCCGTCCCGGAACACACGGTCGTCCGCCCACGCAGCGATGACTTCGGCAATGAAGAGGTCGTAGGTGTCTTGAATATGCGGCTCATTGATCAGCTTGCAGACAAGCCAGGCCGAGCAGCCTTCAACGAACGGCAGATCCTGTCCCGGCACTTCGAAGATCGAGATACCTGATGTCTGAAGCTTGTCTGGCTCTTCGTATAACGTTCGGGTTCCGACCTCCCGTGTCAGCGCAAGCTGGGCGACCGTCGGAACTTGCACGACGAAAACCCCGCTCTCCTCGATGAGGGAGCGCGTCTGCGCAACCTTGTCGACAACCAGGGTGAGCTTCGGTGGATCGATATCAAGACCGCAACACCAGGCCACGGCCATGACATTGTCGATGCCGCCATGTCGTGCGGACAAGAGCACGGTCGGGCCGTGGTTGATCAGACGAAAGGCCTTCTTGAGCTCAACGGAATTCATGTGTTCGTTCATCGGAAGTCCAGATAGATGACGTTATCACTGCCTGTGGCTTCCTGATGAGCGGAGGCAGAATTATCGGGTAGTGCGAATCATAGTGCATGAGATTCTCACAGTGGCTGCGTGTCCAGATAGCCTGTGGTAGCGCGCCTCTTACCTCGATAATGATCTCAATTCCTCTGGTGCTGCTAGAATAAGATCCGCGCCAGCAAGCTCGAGTTCTTCACGGTTACCATAGCCCCAAAGAACACCGACGGCACGCATCTGGTTCGCGTGGGCTCCGACGATGTCAAACTTTCTATCGCCGACCATCAGGCAGTTCTGGGCGGCCAGTCCAGTATCCTGCAGAATATGCGCCAGCAGTTCAGGCTTATGGTCCAGACCGGCTCCGGGCACCGAGCCATATATGCCTTGGAAAAGGTCCGACAGTCCGTGATTGTCGAGAATGCGCTGTGCGAATGTTTGTCGTTTGGAAGTCGCCAGAAGAAGGCGGGTGCCTTGAGAATGCAGCTCGACGAGTGTTTCCCTGATGCCGGGGTAAAGCTCGCTCAGCAACAGACCTCGAGTTCCATAGTCAGCTCGGTAGGCATCGACCGCTTCCGCGACACGATCATCGCCGAATGAGCTGAGAAGGTACCGCATCACGTCTTCGATCGGCGGGCCAATGATCGAGCGGATATCCATCTCCGGGTCCGTTTCATGGCCAAGAGCACGCAATGCCGCGCGGCAGCTTGAAAGGATACCTGGTTGGGAATCGACCAATGTTCCGTCGAGATCGAGGAGGAGGTTGGAAGCGGTGTAGGGCACGGGGATCTCACTTTCTCTATCGATGGTCGAAAACAGAGCCATTTATAAACACGGATATCAGGGGAACGCGTCAAGGGAAGCGAACAGGAACCTATGGCCTCGCAATGATTGCGGCAAAAGGTTCGCTCCAACGAATGAGAGCGGCCTTTCGGCCGCTCTCTGACATTTCTAACAGAACAGAATGCGCGGAAACCTAGGCATAATCACTTTGTGACAAGCCCAAACAAGCCCGCTCACTTTTGATCAGCTGCACCCACTCGTGCTGCCGCATGTGTCGCACTTCTCGCAGGTTCCATTCCGGACCATCGTGAAGTTCTGGCATTCGGTGCACATGTTGCCGGTGTAGCCCTGCATGATGGAGCGGGCGCGGCGTTCGGATTCCAGCTTCTTGGCGTCGGTCTTGGCTGCTGCCGCATCGTCCGCCGCCTTGTCGGTGAAGAGGCCGGTTTCTTCTGCCACTTCCTCGGCAATCTCTTCGGCCAGTTCCTTGGCGCGTTCCTCGTAATCGCGCTTGAAGGCGACGACTTCCGAGGTGGAGATGGCGCTCGTCGGTTCCAGCTTGCGCACGGCGTTGCCGGAGAAAGCGGAGATCGTCGAGACAGAGGCGGCGCGGGCAGGAGCGGCCGTGGCCGAACCCTTGATCTCGGCTGCCGGGCGCTCGCCCGAGGTCGGCACCAGTGTCGGCTTGTAGCCGCGGGTCAGGCCCTTGGAGACGACATCGGCCTTGCCTTCGGATACGCCGCGTCCGAGCGCCGTATTGTTGAAGTCCGAGGTGTCCACATGCGCGAGATCGTGGCGGTTGAGATAGGAGATGGCCAGTTCACGGAACACGTAATCGAGGATCGACGTGGCGTTCTTTATCGCGTCGTTACCGGTGACGATGCCTGCCGGCTCGAACTTGGTGAAGGTGAAGGCGTCGACATATTCCTCGAGCGGCACGCCATATTGCAGGCCGAGCGAGACGGAGATGGCGAAGTTGTTGATGAGGGCGCGCAGAGCCGAGCCTTCCTTGTTCATGTCAAGGAAGATTTCCCCGAGGCGGCCGTCGTCATATTCGCCGGTGCGCAGGAAGATGGTGTGTCCGCCGATCTTGGCCTTCTGGGTGTAACCCTTGCGGCGACCCGGGAGCTTCTCCTGGCTGCGGACGACCTTCTCGATGATGCGCTCGATGATCTTCTCGGTGACGGTGACGGCCTGTGCGGCAGCCGGAGCCTGCAGGAATTCCTCCAGTGCATCCTCGTCATCCTCGTCTTCGATCAGCGAGGAGTTGAGCGGCTGGCTGAGCTTGGAGCCGTCGCGATAGAGCGCGTTCGCCTTCAGGCCGAGCTTCCAGGAGAGCATGTAGGCGTTCTTGCAATCCTCGACGGTTGCTTCGTTGGCCATGTTGATCGTCTTGGAAATGGCGCCCGAGATGAAGGGCTGGGCGGCGGCCATCATGCGGATGTGGCTTTCGACCGAGAGGTAACGCTTGCCGATCTTGCCGCAAGGATTGGCGCAATCGAAGACCGCGAGATGTTCGTTCTTGAGGAACGGCGCGCCTTCCAGCGTCATCGCACCGCAGACGTGGATGTTGGCAGCTTCGATATCCTTCTTGGAGAAGCCGAGATGGTCGAGCAGGTTGAAGCTGATGTCTGCCATCTGCTCGTCGGAAACCTTCAGCGTGCCCTTCAGGAAGTCGGCGCCGAGGGTCCACTGGTTAAAGACGAACTTGATGTCGAAGGCACTCTTCAGCGCTGCGTTGACGGTTTCCACCTTCTCGTCGGTGAAGCCCTTGGTCTTCAGCGTCGAAGGGTTGATGGCCGGCGCCTGGTTCAGGTTGCCGTGGCCGACAGCGTAGGCTTCGATCTCGGCAAGCTGGCTTTCGCTATAGCCAAGCGTCCGCAGCGCTTCCGGAACGGCGCGGTTGATGATCTTGAAGTAGCCGCCGCCGGCGAGCTTCTTGAACTTCACCAGGGCGAAGTCCGGCTCGATGCCGGTGGTGTCGCAATCCATGACGAGGCCGATCGTGCCGGTCGGCGCGATGACGGTTGCCTGGGCATTACGGTAGCCGTGCTTTTCGCCGAGTTCCAGCGCCTTGTCCCAGGCAGCCTTGGCATGGGCGACGAGATCCTGGTCCGGATTTTCGGAGTGGATCAGCGCCACCGGGTTGACCGACAGACCTTCATAACCGGAGGTCTCGCCATAGGCGGCGCGGCGATGGTTGCGGATGACGCGCAGCATGTTCTCGCGGTTCGGCTTGAACATCGGGAACGCCCCGAGTTCGGAGGCCATTTCAGCCGAGGTCGCATAGGAAATGCCGGTCATGATCGCGGTCAGCGAGCCGGCGATAGCGCGGGCTTCGTCGCTATCGTAGGGAATGCCGGAGGACATCAGCAGGCCGCCGATATTGGCGTAGCCGAGACCGATCGTGCGATATTCATAGGAGAGTTCGGCAATGCGGCGCGACGGGAACTGCGCCATCATCACCGAGATTTCGAGAACGACGGTCCAGAGACGGACGGCATGCTCATAGTCAGTGATATCGATGCGCTTGGTCGCTGCATCCTTGAACATCATCAGGTTCAGCGAGGCAAGGTTGCAGGCGGTGTCGTCGAGGAACATGTATTCCGAGCACGGATTGGATGCGCGGATCGGGCCGGCGGCCGGGCTGGTGTGCCAGTCGTTCATCGTCGTGTTGAAGTGCAGGCCCGGATCGGCCGATGCCCAGGCGGCATAGGAGATCGATTCCCAGAGGTCGCGTGCCTTCAGGGTCTTCATGATCTTGCCGTCCTTGCGGGCGGTCAGGTGCCAGTCGGCATCGTTCTCGACGGCGCGCAGGAACTCGTCCTTGATAGAGACGGAGTTGTTCGAGTTCTGGCCGGAAACGGTCAGATAGGCTTCGGAGTCCCAGTCGGTGTCGTAGGTCTTGAACTCGAGATCCTTGTAGCCCTGGCGAGCGAACTGGATGACGCGCTGAACGTAGTTTTCCGGAACCAGATCCTTCTTGGCGGCGCGGATTTCGCGCTTCAGGGCAGGGTTCTTGGCCGGGTCGAAGCAATCGTCATTGTCGCCTTCGCAATTGACGGTCGCCTTCATGATCGCCTTCAGGTGCTTGGCGACGATCTTCGAACCTGTAACAAGGGCGGCAACCTTCTGCTCTTCCTTGACCTTCCAGTTGATGTATTCCTCGATATCCGGATGGTCGATGTCGACAACGACCATCTTGGCGGCGCGGCGCGTCGTGCCGCCCGACTTGATGGCGCCGGCAGCGCGGTCGCCGATCTTCAGAAAGCTCATCAGGCCGGAGGAACGGCCGCCGCCGGACAGCTTTTCGCCTTCGCCGCGCAGCAGCGAGAAGTTCGAGCCGGTGCCGGAGCCGTACTTGAAGAGACGGGCTTCACGAACCCAGAGGTCCATGATGCCGCCTTCGTTGACGAGATCGTCCTCGACCGACTGGATGAAGCAGGCATGCGGCTGCGGATGCTCATAGGCCGACTTGGACTTGGTGAGCTTGCCGGTGAAGGGGTCGACATAATAGTGGCCCTGGCCGGGGCCATCGATGCCATAGGCCCAGTGCATACCGGTGTTGAACCACTGCGGTGAGTTCGGTGCGACGCGCTGCGTGGCAAGCATATAGGCAAGCTCGTCGCAGAAAGCCGACGCGTCTTCCTCGGACGAGAAATGCCCGCCCTTCCAGCCCCAATAGGTCCAGGTGCCGGCCAGACGGTCGAAGACCTGACGCGCATCAATTTCGGAGCCGGTCTGGCTTTCCTTCGGCAGGTCCTTCAGGGCAGCGTCATCGGGAACGGAGCGCCACAGGAAGGAAGGAACGTCGTTTTCCTCAACCTTCTTGAGCCTGGTCGGAACGCCGGCCTTGCGGAAATACTTCTGCGCCAGAATGTCGGCGGCGACCTGCGAGAACTGCGCCGGCACGTCGATGTTTTCGAGGCGGAAAACGATCGAGCCATCGGGATTCTTGATCTCGCTGGTGGCCTTGCGGAATTCGATCTCCGCATAGGGTGACTGGCCTGCCTTCGTAAAGCGACGCTCGATGCGCATGGTCCCATAACCTCATTCGTTGGAGCACACCTGCCTCGTAAACAGGGCGCAAAAGTTCTCGTCTGGCCTCGCGACTTGAACGCGCAGCCATTGTTCATTCCGCTATCTGACAGGGGGTGTCATTCGGAGATGACTTTCCTCTATCTTGTGTCGATGGTGGCTGCAAACACTAAATATAGTATTAACAGCTTATTGCTGCCAGTCCCCGCATGTGTTTTTTTGGCAGCATCGACATCGGCACAAAAAACCTCACGGCGCGACCAGCAATGGTTCATCGCCCTGAATCAAAATCCGATTTCGAATTGAGGACCAGTCCTCGTTATCCCGCCTGGCCCAGTCGCCGCCGCAACGTTTCTTATTAAGTTTGAAAGACCCGATTCCGTCAAGGGGTGGTTTGCGACAGATTTTTAACCACAATATCTTGTGGGGATACCTGTGGAAACCGGGGAAACGCTGGGACATCAGAAGATTCAAGCGCTTGGCGGAAAAAGCTCGCCTTTCGGACGATCGCTTTGGGGGTAAATACCATCAACGACGGAGGTCAACGCGACAATATTGTGAACGTGACCCTGAAACCATTGGTTTTGGAGCAAAACCATGCTGCGGCGTCTTATGATTCGGGCGGAAGGCCTTGAATCCCGCGTGTTCTTGCTGAGAGAAGAGCACTAAATATAGTGGACGCCGAAGCGCCCACCTCTATTCCTGATATATTAGCCAGATCGGATGCGTCACGGAGAATCACCAGTGATTCGTGTGAGTCCCGAACGGATCTCAGCCGCGATGACCCTTGGCGATCGGCTCCTGATAGGTGAAGCCCATGTCCCAGGGGAAGTAGATCCAGGTGTCCTGGCTGACCTCGGTGATGAAGGTATCGATGGTCGGCACGCCGGTTGGCTTGGCGTAGACACAGGCGAAATGCGCTTTCGGCAGCATGGTGCGGACTTGGGCAGCCGTCTTGCCCGTGTCGGTCAGGTCGTCGACAACCAACACGCCTTCACCGCCGTCGGTGAGGAGCTCTGGTGTGATTCCCTTGAGCAGATCCATTTCGCCCTGGGTCGAATAGTCATGATAGGAGGCGACACAGACGGTCTCGATCAGGCGGATGTTCAGTTCGCGCGAAATGATGGCAGCAGGCACGAGGCCGCCGCGGGTGATACAGACGATCGCCCTGAAATTCTTGTTGAGGCCGGCAAGCCGCCAGGCAAGGGCGCGGGCGTCGCGGTGGAACTGATCCCAGGATACGGGAAAGGCTTTATCGGGCAGGGACATGGCTCAGGAGCTCCGGGAGCAGACATAACGACACACCGGCGCTACCGGCGACCCTGAGCAGACCCCGCGACGGGCGCGGACCATGGACTAAATCCTGAAACGCGATTCGCTCGCCATCTGCCTGAACATGATCTTACCCGGAAGCGGCCTGGCGCTTTTGGGTCATGTTCCGTAGACCGCGCGAATGGTTCCCTGGCGGGAATTCTGTCATCGGTCGCTGTTTTCTGCTGGATTTACGGCGAAAAGGCAAGAGCTGCCGCTATGCCACACATTCGGCAGGGTGTGCAAAAGGCACAGCAGCGCTTCGAAACCGGGCGATCGTGCGCACCTCAGGCAATCACAAACGTACTTACCTTGCCAGCAGCGTCATCGCCGTCATCGATTTCAGCAATGTCCGCGTCGTGCCGCCGAAGATCAATTGCCAGAGCCAGGAATGCGTATAAGCGCCCATGACGAGCAGATCGATCGAGTTGTCGGCGAGGCGGTTCTCGATGACCTGCGATGGCGTCTTGCCGCCGCAGCTTTCCGTCGTCAGCGTGGCGCGAACGCCATGGCGGGCGAGCGTTGCCTCGATCTCGAGGCTGGTGTCCGTTGGGGAGCGCTTGGAGCTCTCGGACGTGTCGATCGACAGAATCTCCACGGAATCGGCAGCCTTTAGAAACGGCATGGCATCGAACGTTGCGCGGGCGGCTTCCTTCGAACCGTTCCAGGCAATCAGCACGCGGCGGATCGGTTTTGGCTGCGTAAGTATATAAGGGATCATCAGCACCGGCCGTCCGCTTTCGAACAGGAAGCTTTCGACATCGACATTCGAGTCGGACGATTTGGACGGGTCGGGTTGCACGGCGATCAGCAGATCGGCGCTGCGGGCGCTTTCGATCAGGGGTTCGGAGCCGTAGCCGACGGTGCTGAAGAAGCTGCGCCAGTCGTAATCGAGACCCTCGCGCTCCATTTTCGCGCGAAACAGCTGTTCGACTTCGATCGCCTGGCTGTGTGCCATGTCCTGCAGGGCCTGCACGGCCACCGGATCGGGGATCTCCATCGGCGCGACCAGCGGCACGGTTGAGACGATTTCCGCATGCAGGCCGATAATATGAGCTCCATGCTCCTTGGCGAGCGCTGCCGCAAAATCGACCGCGACCGTTGTATTGTCTGGCGTGTCGAGAATGACCAAGATGGTTTTATAGGACATGACGTGATCTCCCGTGCGGAAGGGATCGGTTCGGTTCATTATATCAGCATTCCGCATGATATTAATGCGCCGATATCACTCCGGTTCCCTCCCTGATGAAAAAGACCTCGTCGAGCGTCATGCCTCAGCGGACTGATTTTCCTTGGCTTTCGACTGCCTGATGGCCTCGATCATCGCCTGAACTTCAGCTGCGACACTTTCGACCAGCTCGGCCGAGCGGGCGCGCACGACGATCTCGGTCGAGAAGGATTGGCCGACATAGCGCGGATAGGAACCGATGCTGGTATCCGGATGGGCTTTCTGGATGGCACCGAGCAGCGTGCCGATCTCGCCTTCGCCGTAAGGGCAGGAAATCGCCGCCGACAGCATGCGGGTGCCGGAGCGCAGCGTCGGCACGACATTGTCGAGCATGGCCTGAAAAACCTGCGGTACGCCGGCCATGACATAGACGTTGCGGATGTTGAACCCCGGCGCGGTCGATACCGGATTGGCGATGTGCTTCGATCCCACGGGCATGCGCGCCATGCGCTGGCGGGCCTCGGTGAATTCCATCTCGCGCTTGGCATACATCTCCGCCATGATTCGCATCGCCTCCGCATCGTGCTGGCAAGGCACGCCGAAAGCTTTGGCGATGGCGTCGGCGGTGATGTCGTCATGCGTCGGGCCGATGCCGCCGGAGGTGAAGACATAGTCATATTGGCCACGCAACGCATTCAGCGCGGCGACAATGGCGTCTTCATCGTCGGCAACGATACGGACTTCCTTCAGGTCGATGCCGGACAGCAGCATGACATCGGCGAGATGGCCGATATTCTTGTCTTTCGTCCGGCCGGAGAGCAGTTCGTCGCCGATGGCCAGCATGGCGGCGGTGACAATGGTTTCATTGGTCATGGAAGTATCCGTGGAATTGCGCAGGCGCGCGTTCGAAAATGGTTTTGAAATAGGTAGCGCCGTTTGCGGCGAATGAAAACTGCCGTTTTCGTATCCTCTGCGTTAGAAAAGCGACCGCAAATGAATTTTCGTCTTCGTCAGGTGAACAGTCCGTTCCAGTTGCCGGGGCTGCGTCCTTGTCCCGTCGCTGGTACAACTTGCCCCGACAATCAGCGCGTCCAACAAACAGGAGACACCCATGGCTAAGGTTCTGGTACTTTACTATTCCGCCTACGGTCACATCGAGAAGATGGCCTATGCCGTCGCTGAAGGTGCAAAGTCGGCCGGCGCCGAGGTAACCGTCAAACGCGTTCCGGAACTCGTGCCGGAAGAGGTCGCCAAGGCTTCCTGTTTCAAGCTCGACCAGGACGCGCCGATCGCAACACCGGATGAGCTGGCCGAATACGACGCCATCATCGTCGGTGCCGGCACGCGTTTCGGCACGGTCGCTTCGCAGATGCGCAATTTCTGGGATCAGACCGGCGGCCTGTGGTTTGCAGGCAAGCTAGTCGGCAAGGTCGGCTCGGTCTTCACCTCGTCCGCCACCCAGCACGGCGGCCAGGAATCGACGATCCTCGGCTTCATTCCGACGCTTCTGCACCAAGGCATGGTCGTCGTCGGTCTTCCCTATGCTTTCCAGGGCCAGATGGGCACGGAAGAAGTCAAGGGCGGTTCGCCCTACGGCGCGTCCACGATCACCAATGGCGACGGTTCGCGTCAGCCTTCGGAAATCGAACTGGAAGCCGCGAAGTACCAGGGAGCCCACGTCGCCAAGATCGCGGCCAAGCTCGTCGCCTGATTAGTACTTTGCCAATCCATCAAAAGGCGCAGCGAAAGCTGCGCTTTTTTGTGTTGTGGAGCCAGCAGGCATCCGTGCCAATAGCCGGTCCCGTCAGCAAAAAAACTACTGCAAAGTGCGATAGAGGCGATGCCTTTGATGTGATCGCTATTTCTGGTGGCATTCATGATGCGTTCATCAATTAGGGTTCAATGAAGAGCTGCAAACTTTGAATGGAGACGTCATGAGCAAGATTTTCAATATCGTCGGCGCTGGAGCGTTGACGCTGATCATGGGACTCGCATCCTTTACGCCTTCGGTTGCCGCGCCGCTCAATACAGCCAAGCCGGCGGCAAGCACCGCCGTCGAACAGGTACAATACCGTGAGGGCGACCGCCGCCGTTGGGACGACAGAAGGCATCGCCCGAACCGTCGTCAGCCGCATTACCGCCCCGGTGGATGGAATGGCTATCAGGGCTATCAACGCGCCCGCCCGGGCTATCGCCGCCACAGTGACGGCTGGTGGTATCCGCGCAGCGCATTCAGGATCGAAATTCGCTAGGCGTTCAACGCTGACGCAGACGAAAAAAAGGCGGCCCAATGGGTCGCCTTTTTTGTTGGGGAACCACCAGGTTTCCGGTTCCGTCAACGTGGCAAGCATCTGGCATATGCCCAACGCTTCTCGCGACATCATCGTCATGCAGGACCGTGTCGGACTTGGCCTCGTGCAGGGCCGGACGCCGGATCAAAACCATGCGACAAGGAGCGAAGACATGACGACGAAATTGATCCAGGGCGCCGTGAACAAGGTTGCCGAGAAGCATCCCGCCGGGGCGTAAATCGACGACACGGAGATGGCTGGACTGCGGGTGGTGGGGAGCAGGTCCTTCAGCGACAAGCTCGTGGGCAATATCAATGATGGGAGCGGGCGGTACGTCTCGATCGTCATTGGCAGGACTGACGAGGTGAACCTCTGGACTACTCATGAACGCTCGGCGGAGCTCACGCTTTGGCGTGGTCATGGGTGGAATCCAGGATCTGCCGGCGTCGGGGTCGAAGGCGAGGCGCAGGATGGCATGGCCGCGGCAATCGGCCCAGAGGTCGGGAGGCAGGGGAAGCCGACCGTTGGTCCAGCGCCAAGCGCAGCCCTGGACAGCCTCCTCAGGGTAAAAGCCCTCAACCTCGTCGAGCGAAAGCTGACGGTTGACACGGAGACCGTCGAAGAGTGCAAGGCCATGGATCGAAAGACCGAGTGTCCGTCTGTCCGGGCTTGCGCCGTCGTCAGCCGGGACCCAAGTATGCGACCCGAGTATGGCTTCCTTGGCATCGGTTGGGAAGATAAACACCGCCAGATTGTCATCGATCGTCGGCTCAACGCGCCGGCCATCCACCATGAGGTGTGGGTCCATTCCCGTGGTGTGGCGCCAGCCCATCGATTCCGCGCGGGAGAGCAGACGCTGGCGGATCGCTGCCACGACCGCGCCGCCTTTTACCAGCGATTGCGCGCGTTGCTCGACGACGGCCGTCGTTTGTTCCGCGGGTGGGGCGTCGGCGAACCAAACGCCGCCGCAATCCAGGCAGCTCTCGCAGCCGAGCCCCTCGACCAGGAGCACCGCGTGGCTTTCCAGCTCGAGATGCCAATAGGTGACTTCATCGACGTCGACTGAGGCAACCGTAGCGCCATTAATCAATTGGCCGATCGAGATCAACACATCGTCCACTGCCCGCACACGCACCGCGTGGCTTGGTGACAGCTGTAGATCCTGTTTGGGAGTGTCGCCCGGAAAAGCCCGAGCCTTGATTTGCACCGGACAGTACTCGCGCGGGGGCTTGCGGATCGTCCGTGAGCTGATTCTGACGATGGCGCGCACGTTTCCGGCGGCGGTTATCACCAAGTTGCCCGCAATCAAGTCTTCTACGGCGATTTCGCCGCGCGGGGTGCGGATGCGAGTTCCAGAAACGAAGCTGGCCGGCACCTCGGACATCATCGGACAACCCCTGATAAACTGCTCGTCCGTTGAGACCAGCGTGTGGTTGATTCCAGTATCCCTACCGCTCCAGTTCGTGGAGCAAGAGCAGTTCTACCTCGTAAGGCTACGACGCTTGCGGACTGAGGTCGGCAGGGCACCTAAGATCACGCAGCTTTGCTTGCTTGTTTCGGAGTGATCGCCTCGGCGCGGCAGGCGAGGCGCTCCCTGATGGCCTCGACGATCAGGCCGCCGTCAACGAACGGCCGGGCATATCGGGCCAAGCTCTCGGCGACGCGCTGAGGATCGACTTTACCGAGGCGGCTATACGCACGGCCAAAGAAAGCACCATTGCCGGCATCCATGTAGCTCTCGCAAGGCATCCCCTCGGCGAGCAGCACATCGTGGCTCTCAAGCTCCACATGCCAGTAGGTCACCTCCGGAACCTCGATCCAGTCGATGGTCGATCCGTTGACCAGCTGGCCGACTGGAACGAATACCTCGCCGGCCATGTCGACGCAGACTGCGTGGCCAGACGAGAGGAAGAGGTCACGAACGGGAAGGTTGTCACCGAACGCGCCGGCCATAACCCGCACCGGCCAGGCTTCAGGCGCCGGGCGCTCGATCCGGCGGTGGCCGATCCAGACGATGGGTCGTGCCTTGCCCGAGGATGTCACGGCCAGGCCACCGACGCGAAGGTCCTCCACAGCTATCTCGCCACGCGTCGTACGGATGCGTGTGCCGGAGACAAAGCAGGGCACTTGGTTGGTGGTGATGGTGTTGCCAGAGATTACGAAGTCGGCGGTATTCACGCTCGGATCGAAGTTGATCGTGAATGTTCCCGCACTTGTGTTGAATATGGCGGCGTTGCCGACGATATCGACCGAATTTACCGTGCCGGTGCCGCTATAGGAGATGATGTCGCCGGCATTGAAGTCCGTGATAGTGCCGTTGAAGGGCTGCGAGAACACGAACGTGCCGCTATCCGTCGCACCGAGATCGACGGTCAGTCCCGAGGCGTCGGCGCCTCCCACGAACTGGCCACCATTCCACTGGAATGTTCCATAGTTGGAGAGGATGATGGTCCCGCTGGCCGAGGTAAGGAAACCGCCGGCGATCAGCGCGCCACCGTTGACGGTGATGGGACCGATCGCCGAGAGCGTATTGGGGACCATATTGAGGTGGGCTCCGCCGATTTCGAGCACGCCCTCGATCGTCATGCTGCCCCCGGCGTTCACCGTAAGGGCGGAAGCTCCCACAAAGTCTATCGAGCTGACGTCGACCGAGCCGCTGTTGACCGTGGCCGTGTCTACCGCCCCCGGCGTCCCATTGGGCGACCAGTCGCCAGCGGTGTTCCAGTCGCCGTTGGTCCCATTCCAGGTATAATTCGTCATTCTTCCCTCCTGAGCGGCTCCATCGCCTTTGTAGCCCGTGATTGCATCATCTCCGCGCCCAGTGCGCCAAGGTGAAGTATGTCAGCAGTCAAAAATAATATTTCTACAAAAAGTCGAGCATCTATGTAGCAATTGCCTCGTAGATTGAATCTGGTCGGCGGCTTGGCGGGAGTACTTGTATGCGATCTCCCTGCTACAGTCAGTGCGTTTGGGTCGCCGTGGTAAGTATAGATGGCCAGGGTTGCACTTTGTTCCGTCACAAAGCTACTTGCCGTTGGTTACGCGTAACGTATCCCATTCCCTTGTTCAAGGGGATATATATTGCAAGCCTAAAATAAAGGTCACCTAATAAATATGGCGTTTCGGGCTGAAGGGGGAGGCCGAGGGTGTCCATACGGGTTCCTGATCCCGATTGCCTGAAGCGGGCGCATGCGGCCAGTGGTCGCCGGGACAATGTCCGAAGGCACCAGGTGTCTCCCTGGCTCGCATGACCCAACCGGTGGCGCGTGCTGCCAGCCGCCTGGATGAAGGGCCTTGGCGCTTGAAAATGGGGATGGTGGGTCCCGGACCGGCTATCAACCTGCCCGCCAGGCTATCGTCGTTACAGCGACGGCTGATGGTATCCGCGCAGCGCGTTCAGAATTGAAATTCGCTAGGCGTTCAATGCTGACGTAGACGAAAAAAGGCGGCCCAGCGGGTCGCCTTTTTTGCAAGCGAATTTTCCGATAAAAAGGCCCGTGTCTGGCGGTTGCCTGTAGATTTGGTGCGGACGACGGGGGTCGAACCCGTACGGATCACTCCGAGGGATTTAGAATCCTACAATTGACCAAGAGCTCATACTTTTATGAGTTGTGACCGGGCTGGAACGCCGGTCATATCCGAGCACGGCGGTCGTCCGCAGCGCCGAAAGCATTTGGAGGTAAGCATGCCCCAGATTGAGTCGCTCACCTTTTACACTTCCGCATCTGTCGACAAACGTCGTGCGGATCGCTGGGCTTTTATCGGCATATACTCGATATTCTTTGACGACGAGGACAGTGCCCGCGAGGCGCTGCGCGAACTCCGTGAAGATGTTGAGAGTGAACCCGAGAACAGTTGGTCGCCGATGCAGCTGGAGAAGATCGAGACCGTGCCCATCTCGAAAGAAAGCCTCCTGGCGCTCCTGAACGACGGCGTTGGCGCGATTGTGAAGAGCTACGAGATCATCGATATTATCGACTAGCGGGCGGGAGGAGAGCGCGAGAGGAAGGGCCAAAGGGGGGCTTCTCGCCCTGGCGCCGGGCGGGTCGAACCCGGCGGCGCCAGCCTGAGCGTTTCCCCGGCAACGCAAAAGCCCGGACACGAGGCCCGGGCCAATGGGGATAGCGGTAGATAGGGGCTAGTCGGCAGTCGCCGTCCGTAGCACGGCAGGGAGCCAGCCTTTCCCGGCAAGCTGCTTCTCGGCTTCGGCCACCGCCTCGGCCTTCGGAGCTTTCTCGATGGCGCGTGCCACCTGAGCGGCGCATCCGGCCTCGACCAGCACCTCGGCAATGCCCGCCTTGCTCAGACGGCCAAGGAACGCCGCATCTGCCGTCCAGTACGTGCCCATGTTGAGACCCACTGCCACGGCAATCCGCTCCACATTCGCGAGACGGTCACGGCTCTGCTCATGCTTGGCCTTGACACCGTTGAGGTTGGCGGCGGTCACGAAGGCCAGCAATTCCAGCAGCTTGTTGGTGGACTGGTCGAGCAACCACGCCCATAGGTCGGCAGGCTGGCCGGGAAGCGTATCGCCCCATGCCTCCTTCATCGCCTGCCATGCGGCAAGAGCGCGAACCTCGCCCGGTTCCTTGATGGACAGGGCCAGTTCCCGGCGCTGGCCGCTGATTTCCACGGCGGCATCATAGGAGACGTAGCCACTGAGGAAGATACGGCCCACCAGCGGATAAAGCAGGGCGGCAAGCGCCACCGCCGGACGGTTCGCAAGCTCGACGCGCAAGGCGGCGGTGCGGATGGCGGTCAACTCCTCCACCAGCGCGGCGGAATAGCCCGGTTCTGGTACGGCCACCGGGGCCGAAGCCTCGTCGTCTTCGCTGTCCGCTGCCTCGGTCTCGCCACGCTGCAAATGCGCCAGCCTGTCCCGGTCTTCGGACTTCACGTAACCCCGGCTGATATGCAGTCCGCCGCCATGGTCGATGGCGACAATGCATCCGGCCAGCGCCGTCTCCTGTGGGGCATAGCGGCGGGTTGCATCCCGGATGGCGTCAATACGCTGCTCGATGTCCGCCAGCTTGGCCTCGTCGGCCTCGATGGCAGGGTCACCCTCTTCGTAGGTCTCAAGCTGCGCCTGTACTTCATCGCAAGCTTCGCCAAGGGCCGACAACTCGGCCTGTTCGTCGTCGGTCAGGTCGCGGGTCTGCGGATAAATGCGTCCGTAGCCGCTGGTGTAGAGGGCCGAGGTTTCCAGCGAGGTTTCCACCCACGCCCACCCCTCGGACTTCAGGGGTTCCGCCGCCTGTTCCAAGCCCGCCATGGCAAGGCGCGTCAGCAACGCCGGGTCGGTAAGGAACGTGCTGCTGTCGTCCCCGAACAGGTCACGGGTGATGCCGCCACCAGCCGCCTCGTAAGCCTCAAGCCCCACGAACCGGGCCAGCCGGTCGGTACTGCGCACATGTTCCCGTGTCAGCATCGAATGCAAGCTGCGCGGGTCACGGTTATAGGACGGTGACTCGAACCAGACCCGTTCCTGCTCGTCGTGGCTGTCACTCAGCGCCAAGGCACGCGCCTGCTCGATGCTCATGTCGTCGCCGCGCAGTTCTTCCAGCACCTTGGGCGAGAGCTTGGCGAGTTTCAGACGCTGGCGCACGGTGACGACGGATTGACCGAAGCGGGAGGCGATGATGTCCGGGGCCATGCCGTTTTCTGCCAATTGCCGGTAGCTCAGAATCTCATCCACCACATGCATGGCTTCCCGTTGCACGTTCTCGGCCTACGACGGTTCGGTGTCGTTGTCGTCGTCACGGACGTTGCAGGGGATTGCGGCATCCTCGGCCAGCCGTCCCTCCTTGGCCAGCAGGTGCAGGGCCGCCAGACGGCGGGAGCCTGCCACCACCTCGTATTTGCCTTTCTTGCCCTTGCGGACGGTGAGGTTCTGGAGGAGGCCGTGGGCCTCGATGCTGTCGGCCAGCTCCGACACGCCGATAGTGCTATTGGTGCAGCGCACGTTGGCCTTGCTCGGCACTAGCCGGGACAGAGCAATCGGCTCGATGGTCGCACGGATGCTGACAGGCTCGGTGGCGGTTGCGGTGGTCATGGCGATGGTGTCCATGGTGTTAGTCCTTCCATTGATTGTTCAAATCGAACACGGAGCAGAACCGCGTTCTGCTTCCCGGGGTCGCGCGAGCGATGGGGATGGAAGGGGACAACAGTCTTCGCGGGGACCCGGCTGCACGGAACGCAGTGGAGGAAGCTGGGCGGAAGACCTGTTGGGGGAAGAAAGGGGCAACGCCACTTGGCCCCCGCTTAAGCCACATGCGACTTGACCAAAATCAGCTTCGGGCCGATCAGGCCTCTTGCGGAGGTATTTCAGGCGCCCCACATGCATAGCGTTTCAGCCAATTTGTTCCAGGTTGTATGGCTGATTTGTCAGGAGACAATCAGAATGACCAAGAAGGATGAGCTCTTTATCGAGCGCCGGGAACAAGGTGATTATGCAGTGCGGCGTCCTGGCTCTCAGAGGGCAAGCGACGTTCTTCCCACGCAAAAGGAAGCTATCGAACGTGCGAAAGAACTCAGCCCTGGCTCAACGCCTTTGGTCGAGCGCGTTCGCAATACAGACAAGGGGCATCCTGACAAATGGCGGAAGCCGTAAGGTCGCGGCGATACCTCAGCCTAGATTCTGGCCGCCTGGATTAAACCACGAAGGGAACTTCGGCGGCTCCAGCGGAAACATTTCGTTGTTTTTCCGTAACTCGCTGTCGTAATTCGCCGACTCTGCATTCCAATACAGATAAAGCTCGGTATCCATTATCTGGATCAGAGTTGCCGCCTGAAGGCTGTCGATCGTGAATTTCAGCTCTTTGAGCTTTTGAGGTTTTCCTCGACCGACGATTTTGGCGAATATCTCGATATGATAGTCGCCATCGCAGAAGAAGAACTCGTTGGCGTCGCGTCGCGGGTTGAAATGGTGATCCGCACAAACTCCTGCCTGCCCGACAAAAAGGCCACTACCCAGCGTGAGTTTTCCAGATTCTGTATGGCCCCAAAAATCAAAAAGATAAGATCCGTAAGTCGTCTGTATCCGCGCAAACATGTGCTCAACGGCGCAGCCTTTGCTGGCCGTTGAATAGAGCAATGTTCGGATAAAAAATTTGTACCGCCCAGATGGCTGCTCGCGCATGAGGCAGAGCAGGGCGGGCTGCGTCATCTTGAGATGACCACGGCGAAATTGCGTCACCCACAAGGTGAAAAGCGATAACGCAAACGACGCGATTGACAGCAAAATAGGGTATAAATTGCCCACTTGAATGGCCTCTGATCAATGAAAAAGGCGTTTGCCCCTTTTGTACCTCTCGTTACTTGAGACCGTGAGGGTTGCATAACGCGAGGTTACTAGGGAGACGTTGCCAAGCTTGCCAATCCACATAACCCGCCCACGTTCAGCGTATGGACATGCCACCTGGGAACGCGATCACGATTTGCGACTAGCTCTTCGATAAACGTTTTGAAGGTCGATGCACTATCGACACCCAACAACCCTTTTAACCGCTCAAAATATTTTGCCGATTTCGCTCGTGCGAACATCTCAAACGGTCCTTCCGACCGGCCCGTATAAACCAAAGTATCTGGCCACCAAGAACCGTAACGTTCTTGCGCAATACCGCGAAGAAACAAGACAAAGTCTGCAGCCATAAGATGATGGAATACAACGCCAGTACCCTGGTTGCGTTCTCTTAACATATCAGCCTGAAGAGAAAAACGTCCTAACTTCATGCGCTTATTGCGATGTTCGAGCGAGTGTAGATGGGCGTCTAAGACATTAAAGGATCGCATTTCTGATCCAGCGGCAAGGCGATCGCGGAAGTAATATTCCGTATTCGTGAGATAGGCGGCCATATCGAGCTTCTCGAACCGGAGAAAGGCCGCCATTGCGTACAGGAACAGTTCGTGCGCAATGAATCGATAGTTGTCGAAATCCCATTCGCTATAGCTGCGCGCGATTTCTGGGGCTTGAAAGTAAGGCAACCATCGTTCGAAGAAGCGGTGCAAAAGTTCAGCCATGGTTTCTGTTGGCATATGCCGGGCGATAGCGGCAAACAGCTCAATGAGCTCATTGCGATAAGGCGTGAATTCCTCGATACTTGCGATGACTATCTCGTCAAACGTTTCGCGATGCTGATCACTCGTCGCAAGTCTGAAGCTTTCCAAACCGCCAATAACGATCTCAAGATACTCGCCGGCAAGGGCAACTGCATTTGAAGCGCCGCCCCTGATTCCTTCCAAGGCCCTTCGATGAGCGACCACGCTCGCGATCTTGCCTGGTGCATTGTCCGCTTTCAGAAAACTTGGCGCTGAACCAAGCGCCGGGCGCTGGTGATAGGGTTTGTCCCAAGCCCATCGAACAATCTTGTCGAATTCCTCTGCATATGTCGCCGGATCGGAAAGATCGAAGTAGATCCGTCCTTTATAGTATGTTGGTAGGAACGGTTTGCCCTGTTCGTCTCGCTCCCGCACGATTGCAACGAACTTATCCTGCTTGGTCTCCGTGTAAATCTCGGGCGTGATGATCTGAGCCTCGGTCCCGGCACCGCCTTTCCGGCCGTCCGATTTGGTGACGTAAGATTCATCGCAAATCATGATGACCTTGGTCACGGTCTTGTCCTTGACCATACTTTCCATGAAATCATTGGCGTCGTTGCCAGGTTTGAGATCCCATTTATCCAGAATGACATGCACGCCCTGGCTGACCAGTTCTTCGGCGAATCTCACAACCCAGGATTCATGATCCTGATTGCTCCAGCAGTACGAAATAAAGAGCTTCGGATTTGCCAACTCTTCGGACATGACCAACTTCGCCTCACCGCTTTAACTTCCAACTGCTTAGAACGAAAAAAGAACAGCTGCAATCATGTCTTGTATCTGTGGAATAGAATCCTGTGAATTTAAGAGTGGCAGGGTTTGACCCCGCAATCGTAGGATAGTGCTTGAGTCGATCCCACAGCCCATTCCGAGAACTAGTAATGTTTGCGAAGCGACCCGCTTACGAGCATTGGTCAAGTTCTGATCCGACCAGCCTGGCCACAACCGCTATAGGTTTCAGCGATGGGTCGGAACAGCCCATTCGGGGAAATTCTCGGACGATATATCCTCCAAGGCGCAACCAGCCTGCCGTTCAGCCTGTCGTACGGCGTCATTCAACATAAGGCTCACTTCCGCAGCGTTGTCGCAATGAAGTAGCGCATTGAAGAATGCGTGTAAAACAAGACTATGAACACCGGCCGGGGTCTTGTCGTTGGGATAGAGGTAGGCAAGAGCCTATGGCAGTTCTGGTAGCTTTGTAGGTTTCGGTTTCGCGGTACAGGATCGCCCCAAGCAGACCAAACCGCGATTTTTTCACCTGCACACTTGTCTGTGCGATAGACAGCATACACGGCTCCCCGGACGGCAAACGAACCGTGGCACCGCAACCTTTAGACTGGCTGTCGGCGAAATAAAGAACGGTGGCCATCGTTGTACTCCTCCCTTTGGAGACTATCGGGAAATTGTTGGATATTCTCCAAACAGTTTTGGCAGCATGAATTTAGTAGCAAGATTACGAAAGCGGAGATGCGCCAACGTGGCTATCACGGTCTTTTGTGACTGTGAGGTAGCTACACATGAGAGCTAATTATGGGCAATGGCCGGCGTCGTCATCCGATTCTGAAGGCCATCCTGTCGATCGTCACGTCGGACAGCAGATCCGCATTCTCAGAATTCAATCCAACCTGTCACAAACCGATTTGGGAAAAGGTATCGGCCTCAGCTATCAGCAGATGCAGAAATATGAGACGGGCAAAAACCGCGTCAGCGCCTCGATGCTCTATAAGATGGCGAGCTACCTGCGGATCCCCGTGGCACGGTTTTTCGAAGGGCTTCCTGATCCGCTCGCAGGAGAGCCAAGTCAGGTCACATCCGAGATTGACGAGCGCATCGCGTATCTCGCGACCGCTGAAGGTGGGCGATTGATGGAGGATATCCTGCTGCTGCCACCCCGCGTGAGGAGCAGGCTTCTGTCGCTAATCGGGAGCCTGGCTGAAGAATAGGATGGAAATGCACCTGAACCGCGTCCGCCTCGGCTTGATCTCAGGGTTTAAACACTTTCAAGTTGTTCTCGTTTTGCGGTAGTTGCCGGAGCGGATACGTAGTGACATATCAAACGCGCATTTTTGTTCTGTACAACCTCGCATTCGGCCCTCAGATAGCGGTGATCAACATCTTGGTCGCTCTGCTTTTCCTCCGTTCGTTTCAGGACGTGCTGCCGGTTGCCATCGTCGCGATTCCGATTGCCGCTGTCCTCGGTGTGTTGCCGGTTGCGATCCATTTGACATTCATGCTGCCGCTACGGGATACCTTGAGCGCACGAGCATTCCTCTTGGTTTCACCGCTTTCCGGGTATATCGCCACAACCACGTCGGCCAGCCTGCTACTATGGACGCCCTTGAGCCGCAACTTGCCGTCAATCTTTGAGCTCGGTTGTTTCGGCATTCTGCCAGCACTGTGTTGCGCTGTGCTCGCCTTGAAATTTCAAGGCGTTAGCCAGAAGGCGTCCTAACCATCTCGTAGCTACTCTGGAGCGGTTGAAACGTGGTATCAGCCTTGAGCCCGGTGGTTTCCACGTACCGCCGCTTCTCCTGGTGGACATCAATTTATCTCGCTTAGATTGTCTGATATAGCTTGCGCCGCCCCGCCGCTGTCGCAATGCCACCTGCGTCAGCGGCATGCCCTGTCACTGCCCGCCACGCGGTGGTGGCAGGGCACCTCCGCGGCTTACCCCAGCACGATCGTCGATATGCGGGGGCGATACCCACAGATCGGTGGGTGATTGACATGAACAATGAAGAGCATCGGAGAAATCAGCATGGCGCCGCCGCAGGCGGGATTTCGGACATTCTCACCACGCTAAGGGCGGAAAACAGGCAGCCACAGGAGCTTCAGCATAGCGGCCCCAAGGGGGAGCGGGATCGACTGCATCCGCTCGTGCGTTCCATGTTAGTGCCTACCCGGTCAACTGGAGTCCCGGCAAGACGCTCCGCGCACCATTTACTACTGACATATCGTTGTCAGTAGTAATCACTGTAGAATTGTAAAACTCGACAGCCTGCTCAGAAACGAGGGAACTTTCCGTGTCCATAATTAGCCATATCACCTTGGGAACGAATGATAAGGAACGCTCGGCAGAATTCTATGACGCCGTGCTGGGAGCAATTGGCTTTTCCAGGTTGCCCAAGCCACCAGAAAAGCCATTGGCCTATGAACGAGACGGGCAGATGCCGACCATCTACATTTACACCCCGGAGGATGGCCGTCCTGCAACATGGGGAAATGGAACGCATGTTGCCTTCATTGCCGATACGAAAGCTCAGGTTCATGTTTTCCATGAACAGGCCCTGAAACTGGGAGGTAAGAGCGAAGGAGAGCCAGGCCCTCGGCCTCACTACGGCCCGAATTACTATGCTGCTTATGTCCGCGATCCTGATGGAAACAAATTGCAGGCTGTCTGCTACGCCTCGGAGTGAACATCGATCTTCATATGAAAATGCGTGGACTTTTTATGCGGTCTGCCTGATTTATGCACCGTGTCGAGCTGAGCGAAGTCAGTACCGTTCTTTGACATGTCGGCCCCTACACAGACCACTTGGCAAGTAGTAAGGTGCGCTCATGCTAAGAGTTTGAGAATGCAGTAGCTGTTGAAGGCGGTGCGGGATGAAAGACCGGATTGAGGTCTGGGCTCAATGCGTAAGCGCTGTCGGCACATTCCTCGCCGCTGTGGCCGCCGCCTATACGGCTTATCTTGTTTACGGTCAGCTAGAGGCAGCTCAGATTACATTGCACGCTGACTATCAATACAGGATGTACAACGAAATCCAAGGCGCGTCTCAAAGACTTGCCAGCACGCTCGAAGACCTAGACGCAGCAAACAAAGCGAGAAACCCTTCCGACGTGCAGCCGCTCAGCGCTAGGCTTAAGGTTCAGTTGCAGGCCTTTGATGGGCTGATCGGGGAGGCCCGGACTCAACGGATGGCGGGCGCGCTGAGCGAGCCGCATTATATGGGGCTGTTGCTAGAGATTTGCCCTGGTTTCAAGAGCGAGGGTTATATGCTTCTTGGCCAGCGATTAGAGGCTGTCAGCACAGCATGCCGTGATCTGGATCAAACAATGGAGAAGGTAGGGAAATGAGGCGCTTTATTTCGGTCGTTATTTTCATTGCTTTCACCGTCGCAACGGCTAGTGCGCAAGGGATCAGCGGATCGATTGAGGAAATCATCCATAGAGCGAATGACATATCCGGCGAACAGTTGGGGCCAGGCGTCCAGGAAATTACGAATGGCAACTGCGCAGTTCAAAGTATTATCGGAGATGCATTTTTTGGGAAGTTCTCGAACGCAATCGACAATGCTATCAAGAGTTATGAGAGTGGTGGATCGGCCTTGCTCCAAAAGGCAGACAGTCCCGCATTCGCCCGCCGCGTGAACATGCAAGGGTGGCGCTATTCGGATCTGGGCCTGTCGTCAGTGAAGACTAGAGGGGATCTAGTTCGCATTCTCGCGCAACTGACTCTCAGCATGGCCGCCGACCTCAAGGCAGCCAAAGAAGGACATGACGCTGATGCCCTTGAAAGGGTACTCGCCAACAGCGCAAAATCAACCCGTCTGATTTTGGCGATAATCGATATTCCCCTAGCTTGAGGCCGGGCGCCGTTCTTAATTCTGCTGTATGCGCTGCGATACCTGCAAGGGCATACTGAACCCGGCAAAGACCAATAATCGTTGAGCGGAGCTATTGTGTGACCGTAGCGCCCTGACGTACGGCGTCGAACCATTCCAGGGCCGCAATCAGCGTATCGCAAGTCAGCGGGATATAGCGTTCCTCGCACACGGCCACTTTGGCCATAATCTTCCGGCGCAGCTCAACGGGCGCATCCATGCTGACCAATTGCCTCTGAAGCCGTTCGAGCGCCTGGTGCGTTTCCATCATTCGTCATCCCGGTTGGGCAGAACCTTGGGTTCTTCCAGCAAGGCCCGCGAGTAGGGGTCTTTGGCCATCATATCATCAGCCAGCTTGTTCAATCGCTGACGTTCTTGCTGCGTGTAGAGCGGCTGGACCTGCTGCTCTGGCGGCGCCACGCGCCCGCAAATCACCACCTGGCCGAGGGAGCCGTGCGTGTACGAGGGCATGAACCCGATCGAATATGTCCGGCTCGCAGGGAGCGGGCCGAACCACGACGCCGGATCGGCAGTCTTGTACTCCGGCGCATCCATGATCGGGATACGCTGCTCGTCTCCGGCCGGGGCGGGCTGGCCCGCCTCGTCGAGGGTGTGCATGGTGATGCTGACGTAAGCTCCGGCGCGGAACCGGCCGGAGAGCTCGAAAGCGGTGCCGGTGTAGCGGAAACACCCATCTTTGGGGTTGAGCTTGAACACCTGACGTTTGAGCGGCGGATGTCGGGGTTCGTCCTGAGCGGCGGCTGTCACAGCCGCCGTCAGTACTAGGAGTGCCGAGGCAAGGATGATCCTCATGGCGTGATCGCTCATTTCGGCAGGGAAAGGTGAACAAACTGGCCGGTGAAGCCCTGCTTCACAGCGGCGTCCTTCACGGCCTTGGCCTCGCTGCTGGTGCAGCCGCAAAACAGCACGTCTGCCGTTTCAATGAAGCGGTAATCCCCGGCGGGATCTCCCTGGGTAAAGCCTTCATAAGCAACGGCATCCTTGCCGCTTTTGCGGATAGCCGCATACACTTCATCCGCCAGGCCCTGCCCATCCGGCGTCTTGTTATGCAGAATATAGGGCTTTTGGGCCGGGTACTGGGCGTAGACCGCCTGGGCGTAAGCGGCCATCTTCCGCCACTTGATCTGGAAGTCGACCTGTTCATCGGCCACGCTCTGCCCGGCGATCATGGCAGCCATGGCGAATGCCAGACCGTATCGGGTAAGTTTCATCATCATGGATATGTCTCCGAGGGTTAGCCGTGCCGCAATGGACACGGGGGTTCAGTTCTTGGGAGGGGTGTTGCCGAGGGCTTCGACAGCGGTCTGTAAATCGGCCTCGACGCTGGTTTGGAACAGTCGGCTAATACGGGTATCTTCCGACTGCGAAATCCCGCGCGGGTCGCCGCTGCCGCCGTGTCCGAGATCGGTCAGGGCACGCAGCAACTCGCGTTTGATCTCGATGGGTGCGTCCGCGAGCCTGACATATTGCGCGTCGCCTGGTTCGGCCGTGACGGGACTGTGGGCCGTCACCGGCCGCAGGTTCACGGCGAAGACGAACCGCCCGATGCTGCTGTGGCGCAGCTGGTTGACGTAGGCGGCGCAGGACGTGGTGTGAGGGTCGATGGCGGGCACCCGTTCGATCGACGCGCCCGCTGGACTGGCCGTTGCTAGGAGTGCGACGAGAACGGTACCCCACCCGATCGTCGGCCGTTTGATGGTGTTTTGCATGAAAGAGGCCCCACAAACGAGATGAGACCGGGGCGGAGTCCGGGCCGTGACAGAACGGCTAAACCCGCCGTTCGGCCTGTGCCTTTGGCAGGTTCTGGATATCAAAAATCACGATTTTTGACGGTCAACCGATCAGGGCAGGGGCGTCGAGTGTCGACAGCAACGAATCAAGTATTTAAAGTCTTGCTGAACAATAAAACCAGTTACAGAATGTGAATTACCCTCTCTTGCAAATGTCGTGATTTTTGACGCGCTGCAATTTCAGGTAATATTAAACAATATAAGGCCTCTAAGGCGTGCGCTTGCCCCTCGATCCCGTCAGATTATTTGGCAGGATACCGTCATGATCTATGGATATGCTCGCGTTTCCACGAAAAAGCAGGATCTCGCCTATCAGCTCGACAGGCTTCAAAAGGCGGGGTGTGATCGCATCATCGAGGAGAAGCAGAGTGCAAAAGATACTCAGGGGAGGCCGGAATTTCTGCGGTTATTGGCCAGCCTTGAGCCCGGAGATACCCTTCTCGCCACCGTGTCGGATCGTGTTGCGCGCGACCCGCTCGATATGCTGCTCATTCTCCGCGAGATTCAATGCATTGGTGCGCGGCTGCGACTTCTTGATCAGGCCCTCGACTCCACCTCCAGCGAAGCCGACGTGACGCTATTTCTGCATGGTTGGGCCGGTAAGCAATATCGGCTGCGGCTCCTTGAGAACACCAAGAATGGCCGCGTCATCGCAAAGGCCAAAGGGGTGAAATTCGGGCGCAAGCCGAAGCTGAACCCGCTCCAGAGGGCTCAGGTACTTGAGAGAAAGGCTAGGGGTGAGCCATATGCGCGAATTGCAAAGGCGTTTGGGGTAAGCGAGAGTACAATACTTCGGATTTCAAATTGACTCGCTAACATCTTGCTCGATGAAGAGCCACTCCTCGTGAATCTGCCAAGGATGTTTGAGGCAACTAATTAGAAAAATTGACTATTTCTCGCAAAATTCTGTAACGAAATCCATCAAATGCTTACGCAAGCGCTTTAAATCACGCGGAAGCGGAGAATATCGACTTTACGCTAAAGTAGAGGATGGCGGGTAATTCTGTGTAGTCATTGTTGACTCTAGGTTGTTTTGGAGAGAAAGTAAAAATTAGATAATATTTGGGGAGGGCCAAATATGCTTAATCGCATTTTTGGAGTGTGTTTAGTCGCTTTATTTATTATTGCACAAAGCTCTGCATTCGCAGGTGAAAATTCCACACGCAGCCATAAAACTCTATCGGCAACTAGTGGAAAAAGCATGATAAAATCCATAGATGGTGTGACTATAGATTGTCAGATCTTGATAGATGATTCTGTCGAAATTGTCGGTACAAATAAAACTAAGAATAATTTAACTTGTGACGCTTCTTGTAAGCTAAAAACAAGCTCTGGAAACGATACTAAAGTGAATTGCGTCGCAGCACTTCCCGTGAATACTACGAATGGAAAGCTTTGCTCAAAAAACGGGCCGTTCAGCAGTATCGTCGGGGGAGGTTTTAACTGCAAATAGAGACAGTAACGACGGTGGAGGGTGTGGTGCGTTCAGTTCTCTGGGCCCTAATGGCCGCGATTTGCCTCCCGTCGATGGGATGGTCTCAAGGTGCGCCAAAAAAGACGGACCAAATACAGATTGTGCAGCCTCCTGCGGAAAATACCGTTCCGCAGGATGACCCCGGTGATTGCAAGTTTGATGTGGTTACGGGCAGGCTTCTGATTCTGCCACCAAAATCGTACAAGGCGCCGGCCCGCCAAAGTTGCAGTACCATATGCCAAGTCAAAGGTGCGGATCAGACAGCAGAGTTCGGCTGCGACATTTCCGGAACGCCAGCCTCGGATGGGTCCGTTTGCAAGAGGCAAATGGCTGAGCTCACTGGGATGGTAACTCTAAGCGGGGTGGTCCTGAAATGCGAAAACGTAGCTCCATAATCATCCCTCGCGTCAAACGCTTCCCGACATGCCTCCTAGCGATCACGGTTGTGCTAACGTGCGCGCATCCAATCTACGCGGATCCAGTGCCGATCGACAAAGGAACTATGTCGCAGATCGATCAATGCGTTGAGACGACGTTCAACGCGTTCGTTTCGGGATCAAAGAGTACTTGCGTCGGGGTAAGCAAGTATTATGACTCCGGCGGCAACACAAATTCGAGTTCACATAACAATTACTACGATATAACCGACGAAGAATGGGGTGGATATAGATACAAAAAAGGCACTGAAAAGGTATTTCATGAGGGAGGAGCTTGCATTCATGAGATGAGCGCCTCAATTATCAACGATACAAAGTTTCTATGTTACTACTATACCAAAGGCTGCGGAGAATTGAAAGGTGGGGGCCATGTAAAAGGCTACTGCTCTGTTGACGTTGAGTATCTACCTCGTGCTGGCGATGTCGTCGCAATCAAACGCTATTGCCTGTCAAAATTCTCAGGGGGAACGGTGCTGCCAACACCGTTAAGCTATCCGGTCGGCTGCGAGTTACCTTAGGGGGAGCTATGAAGCGTTATCTTTTGGCGGTCGCCGCCTTTTTCTCGTTGTTTTGGCCAAGCCATGCCGAGAATTACGGATACATACCTGACGCGACAATTTATCTAGGGAGTGGCTTCGATCCACTTTATCCCCAGCGGACGTTTCCGCAATGCATTGCGTCTACCGCAGAGTGTCAGCTCGGGGCTCTCGGCGCAAATGTCTGTTTGTCGACAAATTCGCAGCAACAGTCCGAGCCTGATCATAAATTTGGCGTTGCGACGACCTTTTCGATTAAGCAAATTTCTTCGAAATATGAGTTTTTTAAGGAAGTAAATATCTCGCTGGCCCTCTCAGGTTCATATGGACCATTTTCTGCTGCGGGTAGTTTCTCTTCGTTCTCCATGGACGAAGTTAAGGAAGACAGCCTTACGTGGATGGTGACGGCAAAATCGCATTACGGCTCGTTTGGGATGCAGCAACCGAAATTGAACGATGAGGCCGCCAAGATCAAACAGCCGCTTGATCTGATTGCTAAATGCGGCGTCGGTTACGTATCGCAGGTTGATCGCGGAGTCATCGCGGCTGCGGTCTTTTCCATATACAACCTCGATGAAAAACATCGATCCGAAATCCGCGCTAGTCTCAGTGCCGGGTTCTCTGCAGGCTTCTCTGCGTCAGGGAGCGCGTCCTACTCCGAGATTGTGCGCCAAGCGATGCAATATGGCTCTATGAGTATTCGCGTCTACACAGTCGGAGGCGAGGGTACGCCAGGCCTCGCAAATCTCGTGATCGACGATCCAACAAACTTAACGGATATAAAGAAAACATTATCTGATTATGTATCTAAGCAAGATAAAACGAGGGCGGCCATCATCGGCTTCCGAACCACCGGTTTTGGCAAGCTCATCGGCAATGCTTCTATTGATCCGGATCAGTCCAACTACGCTTACTTCCTGGAGATGGCTAACGGATTTCGACTAAAGCTGCTTGACGGATTGACCCGGGTTGAGACTCTTCTCGAGAACCAAGCCGATTATGATGACGATGCAGTAGAGCGTTCAAAGGATTTACGGGATGGGCTAGGATGTGAATTGCGATATGTCGAAACGCAAATTCAGGCGTGTCGTTTATCGTACGATGTCGTTCGAACGGCCATGACTGATGGCGTTAGCAACAACGACCGAGCAGCATTGCTTTCGTTAAACTATGGCATGCAATCCAACGAGCAATCCGGAATTAAGATTTGCTCTCCACCGACGAGACTGTCCACGCTAAATGCCGCCACAAGTTCGGTGAACTTTACTCCCATGGGATGGTCAATTGCCGCCGATCTCGCTGAAGGTGCCAGTGATGCCCCAGATGAAACCAAGGCTATCGCCACATCTTGCAAGACCCGGATCGACAAGGCACAAGCTCTCTACCAGACAATGCTGGCCAGCGCATCGAAGCGTGAAGGTTTGTGTGTTGCGGGCTGCGAGCTTATTACGAATCCAAATCTGTTGCAGAAGGTAAAGCAACTTCCTGGGCTGCCATTTGAGATCGAGTACTGGTTTGACGACGGAGCCGCGACGTTCGGCGCCACCCACAATCCCGGCGTATATTTCATTGTCCGTGGTGCGTCGAAAATAGCAAAGATCTCGTTTTTCGACGATACTGCCCACGCGCCCGGGACTCCCAGGAAACCTTTTGCAGTGAACAGTTACAAGAGCATCGAAACTATCAGCGAGTTCTTGCCTCTCGCAAAGTTTACCAGTGACAGCGTTACGCTCGAGTTCCAGACACAGTCCAACAATGTTTACCAATACACGATTCCCAAAACGAGCCCTCTATAGGTTGCCCTGGAGAAAGACATCATAGATCTGCCGTGCTCCCCCCTATATGTGATAATGTCCTTTATCTAATATTGGAGCGTATTTGGGTGTCGAAGAAAGTGGATAGAACAGAGTCTATCTTCGGCAAGTCTGCTCCGCCTCGCGCGACCGATATTTTATTCGGCGGCGACCGGGAGGATTGGCAGTCCAATGCCTGCATTTCCCATTGGGGCGAGTTCGGGCACGCTTATAAAAGCGGATTCCGAAAAGCTGCACTCCAATTGGCGGTCGAGGTTTGCAACAGCAGCTCTGACCAGGATCTGCTTATTTACCCGATCGTGTATCTTTACCGGCATCACATTGAGCTGGTGCTCAAGGATATTTTTCGATCGGCTTCCATGCTCCTTGGACACGGAGTCACGGCGAAAGACGAGAATGATCTCGGAAAGCACGATCTTACTTCATTGTGGGATATGGTTAGGCCGTTGTTAAAGCCGGTCTGTGATATACACGGTGTTGATGGGTTGCCGGACGAAGACTTTGACGCGATTGCTTCCTACATTGCGCAGATACACGACCATGATCCCGATGGTCAGAGGTTTCGCTATGCCACGGTCAAACGCAAGAAGGCGAATGCACCAAAGGGGGCAATCGAACATCGGAGGTCGCTCGGCCCTGATCTGAAGCTCATCAACATTCGTGTCTTTGCGACTAACCTTGAGAAACTGGCCGACTATCTTGATGGATTGGAGATCTGGCTTGCGGATTCACTCGAAATTCGATTTACTGCGGAGCGGGATGCAAGTGCCGCGCAATGATCCAAGCGTCCGCTGCGCGAACGAGACCTTCCCGGCGGTTATCATAGTGGAAAGAGTGCTTTGCCATTCACGTTATAATGTGAATGGACAAACATAACCTTCCAGCATCGTTTCGGGGCGTTGCGGGCTCCCCGCAGAAGGGGTGACGTAAAACCGCCCGTCGGGTTGCAGGCAGGGGAAGGCCTTCCCCATCAAACTTCTCCTATTTAGAAACAGATCAGGCATCCGCCCGCGCTCCCGCCGCAGCGGAGCGCACGTTCGTCTTGCCCGCGTTCCAGATGGGCAACCTTCGGCAGGTGGCTTCGATCAGATCCGCCAGCATCAGCGTTCTGCCAGTCTGTGCTCGGGAGACCGCCCCACGGGCGGCGGAAGACGACTTGCGGGTTGCTGAAGGTGGATCATCGTACCACCTCTGACCGATGCCCATCGCAGAACAACAGGCATGAGGGCGCGAAGCCAAGGCGGGACGGGTCGGACATCCCATGTCCGACCGCGCGGACGGCGGCGAGCCGTCACTCGCCAATCTGTTGGGGAGTGACGGACTCGCCAAACCCCAATCACTCCATTTCTTTGCACGAATGATCTCACATGACAGATGAATGATGCCGATTTCGGCCGGGACGAAACGGCATCATTTTTTAGGCAATGCGCTGGCATTTAACAGGCGTCCCCGGTCACAATCCCGGCAGATCGAGCATAGCGCCTGATCCATCTTCCTCACCGTTTCCCAACCCAAAAGGAGAGCGACATGTTTGCTCATCATATACGTGCGCCGCCGCGGCGGCGCGACCCCCGATGCGTGTTCACCGAACCCGCGTCGGTCGCCCACCAGGGCATACCACATCGGCCAGCCACCCGGCTGGCTCAGGACGGCTCTTACCGTACGAAAGGAGACTAACCGCATTCCGGCCCACGCCGCAGATGTCTTTTCGCGGGATGTATTGATCCAAGGATCTCTTCGCATCGGCCATCAACACTCATCTAAAGGATAGAGTCTGATGGACGATCTGACTATGGATCTGGTGCGCCTGTGCCGGCGCAATCGGGACGGTTCCTACGGCACCCAAACCAATCGCCAGCGCGGCCTTGCCGCAATGGCCGACGACCTCGAGGAGCTTGGCTACAAGCTGCCGGCGGCGTCATCTCTTAAACCCAAACATATCGAAGCCCTCGTCGAGAAATGGCTCAACGAGGACAAGACCGACGCCAGCGTCCGTAACCGGCTGAGCTGGTTGCGCTGGTGGGCCGAGAAAATAGGCAAGCCGAATGTCGTCAGCCGCGACAACGCCGCCTACGGCGTCGGGGAGCGTGGCGAGGTCACGCGCAATCGCGCGCAGACGCTCGACCAGACGAAATTCCAGGACATTGAAAGCCCCCATATCCAAGCATCCATCCTGCTGCAGGTCGCCTTCGGCTTGCGCCGCGAGGAGGCCTTGAAGTTCCGGCCGCATGTCGCCCTGCGCGCCGACCACATCGCGCTGCAAGCAAGTTGGACGAAAGGCGGAAGAGCGAGAAAAATTCCGATCACGACCGCCGAACAGCGCCTCGCGCTGCAGCACGTCGTGACGATCGCCAAAGGACAGGATTCCCTGATCCCCGCCGATCTGACCTACGTCGAACAGCTCAAGCGCTATGAATACCAGACCGGCAAGGTGGGCCTGCGGGAATACCCACGGGTTCCGGCACGCCTATGCGCAGCGTCGCTATGCGGTGCTGACCGGCCAGCTATGCCCGCTTGCTGGCGGCAAGACCTGGAAACAGATGGACGCCAAGGAACGTGAGGCCGATCGCGCCGCGCGGCGGCAGATCTCGGCCGAGCTTGGCCATGGTCGTCTCAAGATCACCGATACCTATCTGGGGAGTGTGTTCCAATGAAGCGCTCTGAAGGCAACTTCCTGATGGCCGCCAACGTGCGGACGAAATACGCGAACAAGCTGTTCAAGCCAGAGGCGGTCGCAACTGCCATCGACGAACTGGCCTTTCAAGGTCACCGCCACTACCGCATCGTGCAAGAGCTGCCGTTCGATCTGTCGGACACGGATGCCGCCAAAGCCCTGGAGATATGGCTCGACGATGAGCAGTTTCATTATACCTGGCGGCCGACTTACCTTGAGCAAGAAGCCTACCGTCCTTCGATCGTCACGGAATACCCGGAACTGGTGATTTCATGGTAGGCGTCATGATCGTCCTGACACTGCTCGCGCTGCTGATCATCATGCAGGCGCTGCTGGCGGCGATCAGCGTCTTCGGCAGGCTCTTGTGGAGTATGCTGGGTCTGGCACTCCTGTATCTCATGGTGATTCAGCTGCTGGGCCACTAGCCGCGTTCGCGGCCACGGCGTTGGCGCCGTGGGGAGGGCTGGGGGCATTATCCTCCGATGAGGATAATGCCGTCGTCCAGTTCGGTAATGTCGCCGCCAAGAACCATCTCCCGTCCCAGCCGTTCGTAGTCGATGTAGGATACGATAGGGCCGGGCAGATTGTAGCAATCCGCGATGATTTCCGCCGCGTAATCCGCGGCGGTGCCGCGATACACGCTGTAATCGTCCCACCGATCGGCAAGCTCATCGAGGGCATAGCCGAGTCCGGCGAGATGGCAGGCGATCCGATAGCGATCCTCATCCCGGCCGAGCGCGTCAAGCAGTTCGAACCATTCGGCCAGACTGGCCTGCGAGACACGAACCGCATTGAACAACTCGGCACATTCGCCGTCGATGTAGTGAAGCTCGAACTCCTCGACCGGCTGGCCGAAATCGTCCACGGCGGTCGCCGCCTTTGTCTGATACTCCTCCAGATCGATGAAATAGAAGCCGGTTGCGCTGATGGTGTAGGGTTGGGCGAAGTACATTGACTCCGCCCAGCCGCTGAACCCAACCGGGCTCACTCCTCGGTCTCCTGCGCCTTGATCTTGCGGACGACGATGCGGCCTGGAACCAGAGGTGTATAGTTGATGATCAGGTTGAGTCCGTCGCTGTCGCCGTGCTCCCAGCCGATCCCTATCTTTGTCCAGCGGGTTTTATCTTCGCCGACGACGTGGAAGATTTCGTGGGTCGGAGCCTTGGATGTGGTGGTGTTTGCCATTGGTGTTTTCCTCTTTGGTTGATCCGGCCACCCCATGCGGCCGGTCGCCGACACTCAGGCCTGATCGCCACGGGACGCGGGCAATGGTCTTCTCGGGAGACCGCTTGCGGCGGAAGATCCATTGCGCACGGCACGGATCAGTCCAGTCTGGCGACCAATCCGGCCAGCGGGGGCAGGAATCGGCCAACGTGCGAAAACCCCGGCAAACCCTCACCAAGGCTCACCACAGTATCGGTTTCCAGAAGGCGAAAACGGCAACTGACAGAGAAAGGCGGGAGGCTCGCCGGCGATGGACGGACGTTCGTCATCCATATCCCGGGTAAGGCCCGGGCATCTTCCGCAACAAGGCGACAGGAAGGGCCAGGCGTGTGCGGCCTGAGCGGCCGGCAGGCCAGACTTTCCCACACCCCCCATAAAGAAGTAGGCAACCGCGCGACGGAAATGATAGAGTGAGTCATGACAAAGGAAACGAAAACAGCCCGTTCGGCTGCCACCGGCAAGTTCGTGACCCGCCCCATCGGCGGCAGAAAAGCCGCGAAGTTCGCTCAGGTCGAAGGGCTCTCCATGAATGCCGCGTCCAAGGTGCTGTCGCAGAAGCTGACGGCCAGCGGTCTAAAGGGTGACGCCTATCGCAGCGAGATCATCAAGGCCTTCAAAAAGGGCTGACGGGTGGTTCGTTATAACGCCGTCGAGGATCCGCTGTGCTATCCCGGCACCCATGTGCTGCGCAACAAGGCGGATATCGAGGATCAGGATCTCTTAGACGAGTTCGAGCAGCTGATGTTCGATTCCAGGGCCGGGGAAACCCTCCCGGATGGTGAACTGGATTTTGCGCATTACCGCGCGCTGCATCGGCACTTCTTCCAGGATGTCTACGACTGGGCCGGGGAAACCCGGACGATCCGCACCGGCAAGGGTGAGAACTGGTTCTGCTATCCCGAGTATATTCAGAATGAGGCGGATCGCCTGTTCGCCGCGCTGGCCGCGCGCGGCTACCTTGCGGCCGCTGCCGACAAGGACGCTTTCGCGCAGGAAGCGGCCTGGTTCCTCGGTGAGATCAATGCCATTCACCCGTTCCGTGAAGGCAACGGCCGCATCCAGCTGGTGTTCTTGACAATGCTCACCCGCAACGCGGGTTATCGGCTGGACGACCGCAAGCTGCGGCCGAAACCGTTTCTGGAAGCGATGATCCTCAGTTTCAGCGGCAATCTGGCGCCGCTCACGGCCGAAATCAGGCGCATGCTTTAAAAGCCCGACTAGTCTTTGCTTTCATCCAGCTTTTGCCAGAGCACGCGCTTTTCCTGTCCTTCTCCGATCACAATCTGCCACCTCGTGAACCCCGCACGAAACTCATTGATCGACGCCAGTTCGTCGTGAAGCTTAAAAGAGGTTGATGAGCCGATCGAATGGTCTCTCTTGGCCCAAATGGTGAGCCGGGTATCGACTCTGATAAGGGTGCCCAAGGGGATTGAGATTTGGTTTGGTTCAAAGACGCTCGTTTCGTCGAGCTCAATGCGGACGTTCGGAATAATAAGACCTCGCCATTCATCTTTTCCCGCAGTCTCAAAACATTGGAAAGCATTTTGCCCTGAGAGGAGCACTGCGGCAGGTGCTTTGTTGATATGACCGATCAATGCAGCTATCTCATATCCTGCGCGGGGCAGGATAAGACTGAGAGGTGTGGCACTCTCGTAGGTGCCGATCGTGAATTCAGTCGGTGACAGCATTATGCTTCCTCCTACTAGCGAGTGCCCTGCAGCGGGCCGATCAAGACGCCCCAAAGCAATTCGGCGGCGCCTTCCTGCGAAAGCTTCTGATCACGATCCCGCCCGTAAGACATCATGCCCATGCTTGTCAGGTAGAGGGCTTGGTCGTCTGCCTCGACCGTCAGGGACTCATTGATGCTATTACTGGCGACCGTCTCACCTTGGACGTAGTTGATACCTTGTCCCCACGCGTCGCCGCCCACGTAGATGGTGCCGCGGGCGACATCCTTCCCGTCACGATAGATGGTGGCAAAGAATCTGTTGGCATCGACGCGCCGGAAGACACCTTCGAAGTTGGGGTTGCGCTCGCCGAGCTCCTTCAGGGAGTTTTCGAAGAAGCGCGCAATATATTCGAACGTATCGAGCTTGAACTGATCCTTGTCTCTCTGCGTAAAGGCCTTCGCGAGTCGCAGATTGCTCGACCGCGGACTTACGATTTCAGCAGCCGGAGAGGTGGCCAAGATGGGCGCTACGGCCGCCCGGATAGGCGAGGTCGTCACCACTCTGCCGAAGCGTGCGGCTGCTTCTCGCACGGCCTTCGCGACCTGAAGGAAGGCTTCATCGATGTCGGGCCATTGGGTAATCGGTTTGCCGTCCAAAGGAACCGCTTTCAGCTTTCCAAACGGCGCGTGGTGCCAGTCGCATGCGCGAAGGATCACGGGAATGACGATGGCCTCGCCGTTCTCATGGCGCTCCATCGCGCGCTGCATTTCGATGTCGTAGCAGTAATCGGAGGCGATGAAGTCGGCACTGACAAGCAACAGGATGATGTCGTCCGTGTTGATGTGACCGTCAATTGCCTGGTGGATATCTTCGCCGGCACTGATACGCCTGTCGTGCCAGGTCTCGATAACGCCCTGCCGCCTGAGCATGGACAATTGCTTTTCGAGTTTATCCCGTAATACTTCATCTGCGTGCGAATACGAAAAGAAGACGCTTGGCATATTTCCTCCACTTCTTCGGGGAAATATGTGACGCTTCGCAATAGCTGACAAGACAGTACTTCATGTTTTGCTGTGTTAGCTTAGATTGAGCGGGGGAGAACTTCATAACGGCAGGTGCCTTCGCTTCCGAAGGCCGATCTTGTCTTGCGTCAGCGGTGTCCACCGCCGTCATGCACAGATACAAAGCGCCTGCGTGTTCACGCGTGATCGGCACTTACCTTTGCAAGGCCCGCGATACATGGGCGGTTCCGCCCTTATGCATCCGGGCCTGAAACGGCAGGGTCAGCCTGTCGTCAAGACCGAGTAATCCCAAGTAAGCGTTCAACAAGTCGCTTGGCGTTCGCCGCGAATTGTTTCAACCTTAGAAGGATTTGAATCCGGTTGCCTTTCTCGTTTCAGTTGTTACTCTCGCTCTAGTTGGGCTGGGGTGACATAATGACCAACAAGTTCGATCCTTTCGGCTATCTGCAGCGCGACCTCGCTTCCACTCTGAAAGTCGGAAGCTGGACACTCAAGACCTTTAGGTATGCGAGGGACGTTCAGCGCGGCAGAAAATCGAAAAGCTGTATGGCCCGGAGGTTGCCGATGCCGTTGAAGCCGCCATTCGATCAGGTCGTGATCCTGGCCCTATCATTGAACGCGCCAAACGCGATCTGGCCGACCGCGAAGCGCGCGAACGCCAACTAGCCGATCCGCCGCCACTCTATGGTTCGGCCAGGTGGCCGACCCCGGCCGATCTGCGGCCCTACCTGCGCAGCAGGGAAGCTTTCGACGATCCGCGTTCCCTCCTGCTGGGCACGTTCAGCGACGAAGGCCAGGCCAAGCCTGCCGGATTTGTCCACTGGGATGGCGATGGCCATCTCCTGACCATCGCGCCGACACGGTCAGGCAAGGGCAAAACCACCATCATTCCGAACCTGCTGCGCTACAAAGGCAGCTGCGTCGTCCTCGATCCGAAGGGCGAGCTGTTTGACGCCACGTCGAAGTGGCGGAGCGGGCTGGGGCCGGTGTATCGGATTGCACCCCTGGATGATGGCTCCGGCAAGCCCGTTCATCGCTTCGATCCTGTCAGCCGGGTGCGCCGCGAAGCGGACGCTCGCTCGATCGCGCAGCAGATGTTTCCGCGCGATCCCAAGTCACCGTCGTTCTTCGCTGACGATGCGGTCGGGTTCATGACGGCAATCATTATGTTTGTCCGTCACAACGCGCCGCCAAATCGCCAGACGCTGGCGACGGCTTGCCAGATGGCCTTGCTGAAGGGCACCAACCTTCTCGCGGTCGCAAAACGGATGGAGGCCTTTCCGCCGTCGGCCGATGCGGCGCGCGCAATCCGTGAAAAGGATCCCCAGCGCGGGCTGAAAGTCCTGCAGGAGTCTCTGACCAGCAAGCTTTACGAATGGAAAGACCCTGATATCCAGCGCAGCGTCAGCGGGAGCGACGTGAGCTTTGAAAGCCTCAAGGACAGGCCCGCCACGGTCTATGTCGAGATCCCGTTCGACATGATGAAGACCTTTTCGGGATGGCTGAGAGTGGTACTGAAAGCTGCGCTCGACGCGATGCTTGCCAACCCGCGCGTTCCCGACATCCCGGTGCTATTCATGCTCGACGAGTTCCTGAACATCGGGCCGTTTCCCGAATACCGGGACGCGATCAACACGCACGTCGGGGCGGGGGTGCGCCTGTGGTTCTTCCTGCAGAATCTCTACGCGATCCAGGAGCACTATCCCGGCACCAGCTGGCAGCCGTTCCTGAATTGCGCGGTCAAGCAGTTCTTCGGGATCAACGACGATGAGACGGCCAAGCTGATTGGCGGCTATCTCGGCCACAAGACGCATGCCCACCGAACGACCAGCGCCACAGCCAACGTCTCGTCCCATCTCGGCGGATGGGATACTGGCGCTTCCACCAACACCAGCTTTTCGATGACGGAAGGTATCCAGTTCCTCGGCCGTCCGCTGCTGACCAACGACGAGATCCGGGAGCTGCTGGGCGGGTGGCAGGGTGACGGCTGGCGCTACGGCATCACGGATATCGCCGGCACACGGCCGTTCAGGACGCAGCTCGTGGTGCATGAGAAAAGCGAAAACTGCAGACAACGCGTCGGAATGGTATCGCAAGGGGACGATCATGACCGAAATCAAAATCAACTATCGGAAACTCCAAAATAGCAGTGTGCCGACCTGGCTGGGCCTCGTCATCGGCAGTTGGATCGGGCTGGCGTGGGGAGGCCTAATCTCCGCGCCGGTCGGGATCGGGTTCGGCGTTTTGGCCGGAAGCGCCTTCGGCGGCTTTGTGGCCGTACCGCTGTGGGGCACGTTCTGGGGCCTGGTCGGCCTTGGCGGGCAGCGCAAAGGTGCGGTGCGTGAGCATGGCATCAAGTTGCTGACCGAGGACGATCCGCTGGCCCAGCGCGTCTATAGCCTTGCTGCGCAGCTAGGGCTGAAGACCCGGCCATGGGTGGGCGTGATGCCCCACAACAATGCCTATGCGATCGGCGCCAATGCCGCCAACGCCCTGGTGGTGATCGGCCAGCCGCTGATCGATTCACTAAGCGAGGACGAAGTGGACGCGATTATCGGCCACGAGCTGGGCCATATCGCCAACAACGACATGCGCCGCATGGGGCTGGCCCGCTCGTTCCAGAACTCGCTGGTCTGGTATCTTGGGTTCTCGAACACCCTCCAGAGCTGGGGCAGGTGGATACTCACCTGGTTCTCGGAGCTGTCGGTGCTGAACCTCTCGCGCAAGCGCGAATACTGGGCCGACGCCATCGGCGCGGCCCTTACCAGCAAGGAACATATGATCTCGGCGCTGGAAAGGCTCCATAACGGCCCGGAGCTGAGCGCATTTGAACGCGAACACGCACGGCTCATGTTCCGTGGCCGCACAAGCTCGCTGTTTTCGACGCATCCGACGCTTAAGGAGCGCCGTGCGGCGTTACAGTCGGAACGCTTCCTCAAGCGTATTCCGCTGTCACGCAAGAAGACAGCTGCACTTGCGCCATCCGCAGTGCTTCCGCCGAAAGTGGAAGACATTGCATATATCAAGGAATGAGGCCTGTTTTCCAAAAATAGAAATCACAATATATATCGAAACACTTATAGGTGAGTTGCGCATGGGCTTGCGAGATATATGGCAGAGGAGGGTCGAGCACTGGCGATTCCGATATCTACCCGGCTTCGTCGACTTTCTTGTTGTCGCCTCGACTAGAGAGGCAAAGAAACGCCTGAGCCAGACGAAGCTGGGTGTCCTCGTGGACAATAGTCTGCTTGGCCACAGCATCACCCACGAAACTGGCTGGATATCTACCGGGCCTAAGAAATGGGGCGGCATCGATATTGAAACCGGCTATGCCGCACGGGTTTGCGTCCACGAACCCGACGACGCCTCGGAGGTGTACAGAAACACTACTTTCATGCCGGGTCTCGCATCTTTAGCCAAAAGGGGGCTGCTGGATTGCTATACTTCGGCCGAGCTGGAGCAAGAACGATTTCGTCAACCAACTGGTCGCTTTCAGGGGTATGGCTGGTTAGATCATGGCTTTTTCCGAGACATTCGGATGAGAAGCGTAGATGGACACGCGCCGTTGACGATGGGGCCAGCCTGGATGAATCTTCCCAATTCGAAGGAGCAGCAGCAAAAACGCCTGGCTCAGTCTGACGACCCCCTTTACGCTGCCCTGGTAGAAAAGCTCGGACAAAAGAACAATCTTGACGCCTGGCATATCTGCACGGCTGAACGTCACGGCCTTTTTTGCTTTCTAACGATGGATTTTCGGCTGAAAAACCTCGTTGCTGCAAACTCTGGTAAAGAGCCATTTGCAAGTCTTAGGACGCGTGTCATGACGCCGGAAGATCTGGGAGATTTTTTGGGCATTCGGCCGATAGCGCCCAAGTTTTTCAGCTACCACGGTGCGAGTTGGCCGGTACGCCCCGATCTTCATTGGCCAACAAATAGTCGCAGGCCGAAAAGTTCTTATCGGCGCCCGGAAAAGGAATGAGTTTCCACACTGGTAGCTCCGAACCAACGGCGCGAGGGGGACACTTGCTTCATTTTTTCCACCAATCCAGATAATCCTCCGGCTCTTGATCCTCGCGGTGCATTTCCTTCAGCATCCGCTCTTCGTCTTCATGTTGAAGATCACGCTCTGCCTGATCTTGCTCCTGTGGCGTATCAGAAGCATCGAGTGCCGGACGCAACCAATCCAGGTAATCTTCCTGAGGAATGGGCTGGCCCGCCACAAAATCTTGAGCGAGAGACAGTTCCTGCTCGTGGTCAGATTGTTCGCGGATGCGGTTCTGGAGATCTTCGATCTTCGCTTCGAGCTTACCCAGTTCGAACATGAGGCCGTATTGGCGGTTGTGATAGTCATGCAGCCCTGAAATCGCATGGCTGGGGTCTTCAGCCTTGGCCAGAGCGTGCGTCCAGCGCTCGATATGGTAATCGTTGTCCTTGACCTCCTTCTCAAGTGTGCGGGCCTGATCCTGCAGATGGTCAAGGGCTTCTTCGTCGGTCATGACGCTACCCGGGCGATCCCGGCCTCCTAGTGGGCGTAGTGATAAGCTGGCTGGTGCTCAGGCTGCTCTTGAAGCTCGGCCACCAGATAGGCACGCAGCGTCTCTCCCGACGCGATCAGCTTTTGCGCTTCTTTGAAAAAATACAAGGCACCGTCGCGCTTGGCTTGCGGCATTGCCGGATCAGCCTCGGCTCGGGCCTTGCACTCAGTCCAGAACGCGAGCTTCTTGCGGCGGCGGACAAGGTCGGTTTCCAGCCACGCAAGCTCTTCGCGCACCTCCGCGCGTTGCTCTTCCGTCAGTGTGCGGATCCCGAGTACCGAACCTGTGTAAACCTTGGTCATGGAACGATCATGGGGCGAGTATACGGATCTTGCAAGTGCTACTTGCGGCTGCGGTCAGGTTCCTGCCAAAGTCCGTCCTCTGGCGACGTGGGCGGCTGAGTTTGTTCAAGCTCCAGCCAGTCAAGGTGATTTTCCCAGCGCTCGAGTACCTTCGTATCCGTGTGATCTTCCAGCGTGGCAGGTGCATCGAGCCAGTCGAGCATGTTCTCGGGGGCCAGGCGGTACGCGGCGGCCTCATCCTCGCTCATCTCGCGACTGTTCTGCTGCTCAACGGTGGCTCGGGCGAGGGTAGCGCCGCTCTCCTGGCCGCCGCGTTCCGCCGGAACATTGCGGTGCATGTCATCCAGCATCCGCCCTTCCGCCGCCTCCAGCTCGCGCGGATGGATCGGCGCTCCGTCTGGATCTGGCACGGGGAAATCGTTGTCGGCCTCTCCGGGTCTCATCAGCTCTCTCTCCTTGCGCGCGCGGGCGCGACGTGCCCGCCGTTCCTCGGGATCCGGGCCGCGATGGCGGCCGGGCTTCTGCTCCAAACTGCGTTTTGCGTAGCTGCGGCTGTCAATTGTGACCGAAATCCCGGCCGTTCTCAGCGCGTCGTTGGCGACCCGCGCCCAAAGGCTGCGCGCCTCGGTCACGAACTGCCGTCCGTCCGCACTGCGGATCTTTGGGCCGAAGCCTTCGGCTGTGACCACACGCGTGGTCATAAGCAGGTGGACATGAGGATTATGCTGGGTGCCGTCATCATGGATGGCGAGATCGACCACAAAGCCTTGCGCTGCGTACGCATCAGCCATGGTGCGGGCAACAGCCAGCCATGCCGTGCGCGGCAGCTCGCGCGGGAGCGCGAACTCCACTTCCTTGGCGAGGCGCGCGTCCTTGCGGATTTCGGCGACCTCGACGGCGTTCCAGAGTTGCGCGCGATCCGCTATCCAGGGCGGCGCGTCGGAGGGGAGGCGGATTTCGTTGGCGACAACGTCACGCCGCCCGCCGAATTCCGAGAGGCGTTCCTCGGCTTCGTTTGGAAGCGTTTCCCCAGCCCGGTAGGCAGCGACGGCGACAATCGTGCGTCCGTCGCCCCGGCTGATGTTCTTGACATTCAGGTGGTAGATGGCCACCAGCCTCTCCTTGGCACGGACGGGGTTCAGGGGTGTCCCCTGACGCACTTGCCGGTTTTCTCCGTGCCGCCCCCTTCGCGGCCGGTAAGAAAACCGTGCAACGCATCGCCTCTCTAGCTCAATGCGTACACATTGGGCGATGCGTAGGTGCGCTGTTACGCATTGATACACTCAGATGTTGATTTCTTTCAAGGTGACCGCAGCAAAAGCGGGTATCGCAGAGCATTCTGACCGTTGCGCAAAAACTCTTGTACGACCACGTGATTAGCAGTTGAGAATGGCTCTCCTCTTTGCTAGCAGAGGACACCACGCGGACGTGGTGGAATTGGTAGACACAAGGGACTTAAACGAAATTTGAGTGCACCGGCGGAAACGCTGGCTGTAGAACTGCTCAAAGTCGGGGAAACCTGTTAAATGGCAATCCCGAGCCAAGCCTCGCAAGAGGAAGGTGTAGAGACTAGACGGGCAGCACCTACGGCGAAAGCTAAGGTGAAGGTATAGTCCAGACCACAAACGCCGAGAGGCGGCGGTGAAAGCCGTAGCTGGTAAGAAAATCCCTCGGCCTTGGCTATGCGGGTTCGACCCCCGCCGTCCGCACCAAGTACGTTCCCGACCAAAGTGAAGTTGTTTGTCCGCAAAAGGCCGGATCTTTGCCAGTCTACACGCATGGAACCTGGATTTACCTTGAACGACAATCTGAAATTTGCGCAGTGATGATCCCATGAAGTAGAGCAATTTCTAGGAATTCGCGCCCCACTCCCTACCGAATGCAGCACCGTGCGCGTTGGTGAGCGGGGCCGCCCAGGCTTTCGGAGCATCAGCCTACAATCCGAAGCTCTTCTGGGGCTCTTTCGCGGTTATCATTATTGGCGCGACCATGCGTCTGCTACCCGATGGCAGCAAATGCCTCGGCTATGGACCTAAGACACGCCTCGGCGCGATCCGCACTCTAACGTTACCGTTCGAGGCCACCCGCGTCACGGCACCCGATGACCCGAACACGCGATGACCCGATAATCTGATCATCCGATACTGGTATTTCGGCGATTTAGCGCTGTTTTCGTTGGATAAAAAAAGTGGCTCAGTGCGCGATAGTCTACTATGCTGCACTATATGCGGCGGCCATTTCAATGTCGCTACAATGCTTTTCCCAAGTCACACTGCAATCGAAAGCTATTTAAGTAGTTGTTTTTATTGTATTTTTTTGCTAAAAATTTACCCATGCCGCTGGTTCATGGACGGCATGGGATGAATGCCAGCTCATTCCACTAACTTGGCTCAAATCAGGCTTGGGGTCCAAACCTAAGCCACCCAGACTGAGCCATGAAGGACCGTGCAAATTCAAGCTTGCACAGTTCAAAAAGCCAGCACTAGGTTGGGGGTCCAAACCCCAACCGCTTATCTTGTCTCTAACGTATGGGGGGCCGCATGGCACCAATCAAAAAGAAGCGGGCTGCCCGCAAGACCGAAGCTCTCCGCGCGTCACTGTGGCCCGAGCTAGATACAAACCTGTTGTGGGACGCGGGGTATGACGATGGCTATACTCCCGTACCTCGCACGATGCCCATTATCATGGCAATCATCAATGACCTGACAAAAGGCAAGCCAGCTGGCTCCACTTTTCTTGAACTGTGGTGCCGAGCGTACAATGAGATGTATGTTTCCCTCGCTGCCGCCGCCGCCCTTGCCACGCACTCCGGTTACTCAGGTCCAAAGGCGGTCCGTATGTGGCAGGAGCGCGTAGAGCAGCTTGAAAAGCTAGGGTTCATCCTGACCAAGAACGGAGCCGCGGGGCGGTTTTCTCACGCAGTGATTCTCAATCCCCATAAAGTGATCCGGCATCTCTACAAGAGCGGTCATTCGGGAGTGACGAAGGAAAAATATGAAGCGCTCGCGGAGAGAGCAAATGAGGTCGGATCCGAAGATTTCCAGGTGAAGCCTGCAGTCGCAGCAACGGCTACCGCTGCGGCTTAATCCTTGTTAAGAAACGGGTCGCAGGAACCTCCAGCAACCCTGCCTGCCGGTGAGGTCGGGGGTGGCAAGGGCAAGAGGGTTGGTGCGGCCGCAGACGGGGCCGAGGCTCGGCCCTTTGCGCGCGCGGGCGGCGCCCCTGAGGGTTTCTATAGAATACACAGGGGCAGCGTAAGGTTGGAGCTTTCTTCATCCGTAAGTTGATCGAAAACGGAGGAAACGATGCGCACCAAACCCTATCAGAGATTCATTGCCCGTGTGGCGGATTATGAGGCCGATATAGAATTGTCGGACGTGCTGGTGACTACGTTTATTTCGAAGGTCAAAAACAGCAATCATAACATTGCTACACACATGGGCCTGAGCAACCAGCTTTATCCAAAGCTTGCGAGCCGGATAAATAGTCATCAATCGCGAAAAATTGTCGGCATCCACCTTCAAAAGGCGCTCTACGGATCATTCATGAAAGATCTGTATGAGGATTTCAGCGAGTTCTTACAGGAAACCATCAAGGCGGCTGCCATGAAAGGGATTGACTACCCGCGGCTGCTGAGCGGGTCGAGCGTCGATATGAAGATGATCGATGTGCTAAAGGCGGGATCCTGGGATGCCTTGTTGATTAAGGTTTCAGAAAATGTCTTTCGATCTCTGGAAAACGAGCGCAGTACAATTAAGTTGATTGAGAAGTTCAACATCAAACTGGATTTGAAGATCCAGCAGAACTTCGTTGATGAGGCGATGCCTTATCTTGAAGCGCGGCACATTATCGTGCATCGCGACGGGAAAGCAGATGCTAAATACATCGCGGATTACGCAGCGATTGCCCTTGATCCTAAAGGCAAGATTAAGCTCGATTTCGCATTTGTCACCCTCGCCAGAACCAAAGTCTGTGAGTTGGCCCGCCATATCAACGAACGCGTTCAGGCCGAAGACCTCTGCCTGGCTTCAGAGATCGTCCAATAATCGCCTAAACGAGCAACGACGTCGGCTCGCGTACCAAAGTCTTTTTCGATAGATAGTGACTACTGGCTTCGATGTGCATTCCGCTTCTCATACTCAACGACCTGCTTCTTCGATTTCACCTTGCGCCGGACGTTCACGGCAGCCGCACTGATGCTCGTCGCGATGTGCGAGGCATAGTATTTCTCGATCATCTCCACGCTCGTCCGGCAGTTTTTGGCCACCTGATAGATATCGGCGCCTTCCATGAGCCGGAGGCAGATGTAGGTGTGACGTAGGCTGTAGGCCGTGCGGCGACTGCCCTCACGGTCAAACTTCAGCCCTTGCTCCTCCAAGATCGTGTTGAACAGCGTCGGATGACTGTCAGCGAAAATCAGGTCATCCGGCTTCGGTTCGTTCCGCTTGAGAAGCCGCTCGAACGGAAAGACGGCGCTGGGCATACTCTTACAATAACCGACGCCACGTTTGCCGCGCACCTGGATGAGAAGGATGGTTTCCTCCGTTTCCTCATCCTCGACGATTTCGACATCCCGATACTGGAGCCGGTTGACTTCATCGGGGCGTAGGCCCGTATTGGCCATGAAGAGGACGAAGTCGTGCAACTGTTCAGCGTGCCACTGGAAGCGCTTGTCGCGATGTTTCTCGGCCCGGTTCCGGGTCGCGGTATAGAGCCGCTTGTACTCGTCTGGAGAGAACCACGCCCGGTGGGAGATTTTCTCTGCTGATTTGTACGGTGTGGACAGATCGGGCAGGTGGGTGAGCCATCCGTGCCGGATGGCGGTCTTGAGCACCTGGCGAAGCGTGACGATCTCCTGATGCAACGTGTTCTTGGCAGGCAGCTTCTTGACCGGCTTGCCGTCAGGATCGTTCGGCGGCGTGATCTCGGGCGCGGACTTGTACCGCATGACACGGTATTCCTGCACTTTGCCCGCCGTCACCTCCGATAATCCCAACTCTTCGAAGAAGGGCGAAAGATAAAGGCGCAGGCGGCGCTCGTTGCCGGCGACGTATGTGCGGTTGCGGCTGCCGCCGGTCACTACGTCGTATTCCTCAAGATAACGTTTGGCAGCGTCTTTGAAGGTCTTCTCGTCCTTGAGGCCGCCGCCTTTCTCCTTCGCCTTCATTCGGAAAAACCAGTCCTCGGCGATTTCCTTCGCGAGGGCCAGGCTTTCCTCGCCGGTGCTCATCCGCCAGTTCTTGCTGTTGATGCGGGTCGAGCACTGCCACTTTTTGCTGTTCTCGCGGCGATAGACGAGAACCTTGCCGCCTAAAATCTCATGGCTAGCCATTCTTCAACCCCATTCCCCGCGCTCAGAAAAGTGTGCATCAGACTGTGTATGGAATGTGTACGCCAAAAAGGCGGAGAAATTATGGCTTTCGAAATTCTAAACACATGATTTCATGTTGTTTTATTCCATGCCGTCGAACCCGTACGGATCACTCAGAGGGATTTTAAGTCCCTTGCGTCTACCAGTTTCGCCACGTCCGCGTGCCTTTCCCTTCAAGCACTTGAGCGATTCAGTCAAGGGAATGTTTGCGGCAAGGGGCACAACGTAGCTCGCCTTGCCGCACATTCGGATCGTTCCGGCGCGGTTGTCTTACCGCCCTCTGAGAACGCTCACCAGCGCCGGCGTCACCATCTTCTTTTGGAATACGGCTTTGAAGTCGCTGTATGTGATCTTTCCCGACGCAACACCGTTTGTCAGCCGCTGGCAAAAGAGCTTTTTCACCTCGCTCCTTTGAGCTTTTACGTAGAAAGCGATCTGATCCAGCGCTTCCGGCTGCATGGGCTGCGCCATGCACTTTGATATGACCTTCGCGCGAGCACTTGGGCTCTCTTTGACGATAGGGATCATGGAGTTGAAGTCTTCTTCCTGGGATGTGCAGGATGCCAATACGACGAGAGTGAGAGCGGCGAGCATAGGACGGGTGAAGCGCATGATGATCTCCTCTGGGTGAAGCCAGAGATATTCAGCTATCGAGCGATTCTCAATTTAATTTTGCAATTATAGGTCACGTCACGGCGACGGATAATAATAGACCAAGCGAAGCCCGCCGACACCGGGTAAACCGGATTAGAGCGGGCCTCTAACCATCATCATGATGGCTGGTCGCATTGGAGACGGACGGTCCCACCGTGTCAATTCGAAGATTTAGGGGGTAGCTGTCGGCTGCAACCGCTGGCGTAAATCATGGCAGTTGCGCGTTTGATTGTCGCAAACCTTGCTCCCGCAAGCATGGCAATCTCGCTCGGACAAGTCGGAAACTACTACAAACAGGCTTTCGTTACTCATGTTTCCTGTGTCATAGCGAAGGCGAATTGAACAAGGACGGATAAAGCCCGTGGACAAGCAGAATGTTCTCGACGCCACCGAGGCCATGCGTGGCCTTTTTCCCGCAACGCCGCTGCAACTGAACGAGCATCTTTCCGCGCGCTATGGAGCCGACATCTGGCTCAAGCGCGAAGATCTGACGCCGGTGCGCTCCTACAAGATCCGCGGCGCCTTCAATTTCTTTCGCAAGGTGATAGCCGAGGGCGGCACGGGTAAGACCTTCGTCTGCGCTTCGGCCGGCAATCATGCCCAGGGCTTTGCCTTCGTCTGCCGCCATTTCGGCGTGCCAGGCGTGGTCTTCATGCCGGTGACAACGCCGCAGCAGAAGATCGACAAGACCCGCATATTCGGCGGCGAATTCATCACCATCAAGCTGTTCGGCGACTTCTTCGACCAGTGCTATCAGGCGGCGCGTGAACATGTGCAGCATATTGACGGCGTCATGGTACCGCCTTTCGATCATGCCGATATCATCGAGGGGCAGGCGACGGTTGCCGACGAAATCGCCGAGCAATTGCCGGAAGGTGTTTTGCCGGATTACATCATTCTGCCCGTCGGTGGCGGTGGATTGGCGGCGGGCATCACCGGCTATTTTGCCGATCGCCTTGGCAAGGAGACATTCGTCTTTGCAGAGCCTGCAGGAGCGCCGAGCCTTAGGCGCAGCATCGAGGCGGGGCAGGTGGTGACGCTGACGAAGGTCGACAATTTCGTTGATGGCGCGGCGGTCGGCCGTATCGGCGACCTGAATTTTGCTGCCCTGAAGGAGTTTGCCGCCGAGCAGGTCAGGCTGATCGAGGAAAACGCCATCTGCGTGACGATCGCCGATATGCTGAACGTCGAAGGCGTCGTGCTGGAGCCCGCGGGCGCGCTGGCGATCACCGCGCTGGAGACCATGGATCCCGATGCCATTCGCGGCAAGACGATCGTCGCGGTCGTCTCCGGCGGCAATTTCGATTTCGAGCGCTTGCCCGACGTCAAGGAGCGCGCCATGCGCTATGCCGGGCTGAAGAAATACTTCATCCTGCGCCTTGCCCAGCGCCCCGGCGCGCTGCGCGATTTCCTCAATCTGCTCGGGCCGGATGACGATATCGCCCGCTTTGAATATCTGAAGAAGAGTGCCCGCAATTTCGGCTCCATCCTGATCGGCATCGAGACCAAGGATTCCGACAATTTCAAGCAACTGGTCGAGAAGTTCGAGCGTGCCGGCATGGGTTATGAGGACATCACCGAGAATGAGATCCTCGCGAACCTGATCATTTAACTTTGCGACCTCACGTCCTTCATGCTAAAGGCGATTCATGGCTTCGATCTTGTCCAATATTCTCTCGATCTTCACCGGCGGCGGCGCTTCGGCGACGAGCGCCGAAAAGACCGGCGGCTCCTCCATCAGCGCCGAGCCGCAGACGCATGGCGACTGCACGATCTATGCGACGCCGCAGCGTGAGGGCAATCAGTTCCGCCTGATGGGCAGGATCGAGAAGGATGTGAACGGCGATACGCTGGTGCGCAATTTCATCCGCGCCGATGTTTTCACCTCTGCCGACGACGCGCTTGAATCGACCTTCCGCAAGGCGCGGCAGATCATCGATCAGAACGGCCCATCGCTGTTTGGTGACGGTGAGAAGGTCCGCCAAGTCTAATTTCCAAAACCGGCTGGTAGTAAGCCGTGAACGGCGATCGCCATTGAAGGAACCGAAGGTTCTTTCAATGGCCTGCAATCACTATGTCGCCGTCGAAATCTGCGGCTCGTTGGTAACGGGAAAATTCACCGAGCGCGCGATGAAGCACATCTCGTGGGCTTTGTGATGCAGCTCAAGCGCTGTCTTTGCGTCCGACGTGGCGTCGATCACGATCCTGGGGCGCAGGACGACCGAGGTGAATTGCCCGGCGCCGCCGCTCTCCTCCAGCATGGTTCCCTCCGCCGCGTCCTCATAGGATAGGACGATCACGCCGGCTTGTGCGCAAAGGCCAAGATACCAAAGCTTGTGGCAGGCGGAAAGCGACGCGACCAGCAGGTCCTCCGGGTTCCAGCGGGTGGGATCGCCACGGAAGCTCGGATCGGAAGAGCCGGCGATCGTCGGTTTGCCCTCGGCGCGTATCTCATGATCCCGTCGATAGCCGCGATAGCTCGACGTTCCCGTACCGTCATTGCCGGTCCAGACGACGTTGACATGATAGGTGTGCAGCTTATCTTTCACGGCAATCCTCCGACCTACGACTCGGGTGTCTATGCTCCGGATGCATTCCATCGAAGCATCGTGACCGCGTATACCGCAACGGATTATCCGAAGGCAAAAGCCGCTTTTGAAATAGATAACAGACCGGTCCTGTTCGGCGATTTAAATCCGTCAGTCTAGGATTTGCAAAGTCCTCAATGAGGAAGCTCGCCGTCCTGATGGCTGGTGCGGTTGGCCTTGCGCGCGTTGCAAACGACACGGCGCTTTCCGACGAGATTCTGAGGGCCGCAAGAGGCTTCATGAGCGAGCTGGCGAAAGACGGCGGGACATAAAAAAACGGCCGGTATAAACCGGCCGCCGTGATCTGCTGTCGTGCTTGCGAATTAAGCGGCAAGTGCCAGTTCGGATGCGCGGGCCTGAGCGGCGCCAATTGCCTTTTCAGCAGCTTCCGGACCGAAGGCGAGACCTTCGACATAGACCGTTTCGACTTCGGTGATGCCGAGGAAGCCGAGAACCGACTTCAGGTAGGGAACGGCGTGGTTCAGCGGAGCAGCCGGGCCATCGGAATAGACGCCGCCGGATGCGAGCACGATATACGCCTTCTTGCCGGTAGCCAGGCCCTTCGGGCCGGTTTCGGTATAGGTGAAGGTGCGGCCGGCGCGGGCGATGTTGTCGATCCAGGACTTCAGCGACGAATAGATATTGAAGTTGATGAGGCCGGTGCCAATGACGATCGTGTCGGCGGCGAGCAGCTCGTCCACCAGCGCTTCGGAAATCTTGATGGCTTCGTTCTGTTCAGCCGTGCGAGCGTCGGCCGGCGTGCGGATGGCGGCCGTGAAGAACTCGTCGATATGCGGCAGCGGCGCGCCGGCCAGATTGCGATGGACAATCGTCTTGCCCGGGTTCTGGGCCTTGATCTTGTCGGCAAGCTCGGTCGCGATCTTGGTGGAGTAGGAGTCGGAGCGCGGGCTGGATGTCAGAAGCAGAATGGAGGACATGCTATGTTCCTTATCAATGGGTTGCGATAACCGGTAGGGAAGTCCGGCCACGTTTCGCATCCATAGATAAGTCTTCAGTGCTATCGAGAAAAACTATGATAATATGGATTGGAATGATCGATAAAATGGATAGCCAATGCTTCCCAATCCAACACTTGACCAATTACAGGTTTTTCTGACCGTTGCCGAATCCGGCAGCTTCTCCGCAGCCTCGCGCGTGCTTAACCGCGCGCAGTCGGTCATCAGCTATACGATCGCCAATCTCGAGGCGCAGCTCGAAATGCCGCTGTTCGAGCGTTCGGGCTCGCGCCAGCCGAAGCTGACGGATGCGGGCAGGGTGATGCTGGAGGATGCACGCCGCATCCTTTCCGATCTCCAGCTGATGCGCGCCAGGGTCAAGGGCTTGAAGACCGGGCTTGAGGCGGAGGTGGCTGTTGCCATCAGCGTCATGGTGCCGACGAATGCCACGGTCGACGTCCTGAGTGAATTCCGTGACCGTTTTCCGTCCGTGTCGCTGCGGCTTGATGCCGGCGAGCTCGGCACGATGATGGAGCTGGTTGCCAGCGGCAAATCGACGATCGGAATCGGCGGCGCGGTCATAAAGCAGGACGACTCCATGGTGATCGAGCGCATCGGCCATTCCTTCATGATGCCGGTCGCCTCGCCGCGCCATCCGCTCGCCCAGATCAAGCGGCCGCTAAACCTCACCGACGTCCGCGAAGAGGTGCAACTGGTCGTCACCGATGCTTCGAACCTCACCAAGGGGCGCGATTTCAATGTCCTGTCCTACAAGATCTGGCACCTCAGCGATATCGCTACCAAGCATCAACTGATCCGCGGTGGCCTTGGCTGGGGCGGGTTGCCGGCTTCGCTGATCTATGAGGACCTGCAGAAGGGCCGGCTCGTGCATCTCGACCTCGATGCCTATGAGCAGGGCGAATATCCGATCTATGCCGTGCGCAAGCTCTCCAATCCCCCGGGTCCGGCGGCCGCCTGGATGATCGAAGCCTTCCGTGAACGCCTGTCGCAATGCCCGGACCGTGTCGACTTCAAGGCCGCGATGGACGTGTACCATCCCGCCGAGAACCCGCTGGCGGCGGAATGAGAATAGGCACCCTTTGAGGCCGGCCCCAACTGAAATGTTGAATACTTGATGTCGCAAAAATCGATCGCACAACTTCGAATTTTGCGATTGGCCGCAGGCGCTCGTTCGGTGCCTGCTCAGGCCGTTCAGGCGTCCTTACACTCGAGGCGCTCGATCGCCAACTCTGCATCTCGAGAGAATATTGTCGACAACGCGTGCGATAGGCGCAGTGGCGTCAATGCTAATTGCATTCTGCGGAACATCCTCTTTCGTTGCGTGCAGTCGCGCAATCAATTCCCGTTCGCTAGGTCTTCCGCCCCATTCGTCTTCTGGTCTCCCGGCAAGTCGCTTGTTCAACGTGTCTAAATCGATGTCGAGAACGAAAACCCCGTCAAACAGGTCAATAAAGCGGAGGAAATTCCTGGAGCCGCCGCAGAAGAACGAGATCGGGTTGCGTTGATCAGCGACCAAGGATTTGACTTTGTCCATATCCCAAATGTGGTGCTGGTGCACAAACCAAATGTCATGCTGTTGCTCGGAGACATCCAGCGGTTCACCCGTCTCGGGATCGCCGTGATAAGACAACTCTCGGTCACCGTGGATGGCATGGTAACCGCGTCTCTGCAGTTCTTCACACACCGTGGTTTTGCCGGTGCCAGAAATGCCTTCGATCAGATAATTTTTGACGCCCATTTCCGCTCTGCTTAATTAGTCGCTCAAGCCCGCCGTCGCCAAGCTCCCAATTAAAGCAGGAGTTTTACGACCGAATTTCGTGACGTTGAAAAAAAGCATTCCGTAACAATTGAGTCTGCGGAATGCTTCACGACGATATTCTCGGCGGGTGAACCGCCCGCAACACTCGTGCTGCAAGCGGGTTCGGCACCATTGTTCTAGCTTAATTCCACATTTCAGTTGGGAGCAGGCACCTTTGAGGTGCCTTTCCATTTTTTGCAGAACTGTTAGCCGACTACAGAACCAGCCGGAAGTTGCTGAAACCATCCGTGCCTTCGCCGGCGTCCTCGATCTTGACGCTCTTCACCTCGGCAAGGAAGTCCTTGGCCTTGGGGGAGCTTGGGAACAGGACGGTGGTGCCTGGAAGCGGCTTGAAGGTCCAGTTGCCGTCGGCGGTCGGGTTGATCGTGCCCTGGTCGTGGACATAGCGGACGATGACGTCGCGGTTCGTGTCCGGGGCCTTGTAGACGACCTTGTCGGCTGCAATCTCCGGGAAGTTGCCGCCGCCGCCGGCACGGTAGTTGTTGCTGACCACCACGAACTTCTGGGCGGCGTCGATCGGCTTGCCGTTAAATTGCAGGTTCTGGATGCGGTTTGCATCGGCGTTCAAGAGCTTGCCGTCATCGCTGAAGCGGCGCGGCTGCGACAGGTCGATCTGATAGGTGACGCCGTCGATGACGTCGAAATTGTAGGATGGGAAGCTGTCGTTGAGCAGAGCGACATCCTTGGCGCCCGGCTGCACCTGATTAAACATTGCCGCCGACATTTCCAGCCAGTTCTTTACCTGCGCGCCGTTGATGACGACCGCCTGCACCGTGTTCGGATAGAGATAGAGATCGGCGACGTTCTTGATGGCAATATTGCCGGCGGGAACGTCGGTATAATAGTCGACGCCGTTGCGGCCGCCGCATTTGAAGGGCGCGGCTGCCGAAAGCACCGGCAGATCCTTGTACTGGGTCTCCTTCAGCATGTCCTTGATGTACCAGATCTGCGCCTGGCTGACGATCTGCACTGAGGGATCGTCGGCGACGAGCGCGAAATAGGAGTAGAGCGGCGCCGAGGTCTTGCCGACTGGCGTGCGGACATAGGCGAGCGTCGCCTCGTGCTCGGCCTTGGCGGCTTCGACCACTTCCTTCTTGTCGGCGACATCGGCGATGACCTTCTTCTTGTCGTCGCGGTGATAGATCGGCCGTGCCTCGGCGGTGAAGTCGACGATCTTCCAGCTGTTGCCGTCTTTTTCCAGGAGCAGGTCGATCAGGCCGAGATGCGAGCCCCAGAAGCCGGCCATGACCGTCGGCTTGCCATGCAGCGTGCCCTTGACCGGATCGGCATCCTTGATGCCATCCCAGGTCTTCGGGCCGGGGAAGACGAGATGCTGGTGGCCAGTGAAGACAGCGTCGATGCCAGGAACGGCGGCGACATAGAGCGAGGCATTTTCCATCCTGTCGGAGGGCGCACTGCCGTCGATGCCGGAGTGCGAAAGGGCGATGACGATATCAGCGCCTTCTTCCTTCATGACCGGCACCCAGGCCTTGGCGGCTTCAACGATATCGCGCGTCTGCGCCTTGCCTTCGAGATTTTTGATGTCCCAGAGCATGATCTGCGGCGGCACGAAGCCGATGAAGCCGATCTTGACCGTGCTTTCATTGCCGGCGCCGTCCTTGATCTTCTTTTCGATGATCCGATAGGGCTTGAAGAACAGGTCGTCCTTTTTCGGGTCGGAGGCGAGTTGGCCCTTGGTCAGGTTGGCGCAGACGAAGGGGAAGTTCGCGCCGCCCAGGACCTTGAACATGAAATCGAGGCCATAGTTGAACTCGTGATTCCCGAGCGTGCCAACTTCATAGCCGAGCGTGTTCATCGCCTTGATGACCGGATGAACGTCGCCCTCCTTCATGCCGTGCTGATAGGCCATGTAGTCGCCCATCGGATTGCCCTGCAGCACGTCGCCATTGTCGATCAGCAATGAATTGGTGGCCTCGGCGCGGATGTTGTCGATGATCGTCGCGGTGCGCGATAGGCCCATCGTGTCGTTCGGCTTGTCGGCGTAGTAGTCGTAAGGGAAGACGTTGACGTGGATATCAGTCGTTTCCATGAGACGCAGATGCGCCTGGTTGCCGGCCGCGCGGGCAGCGAAGGGATGCAGGACGATCAGCGCGGCTGTGGCGCCAAGGCCCTGCAGCAGGGAACGGCGCGACATGCTGGGCAATTCCAGAATGGAAGACATGAAACACTCCTTCAACGATAAATTACGGTTCTCGATCACCTCTGGGGGTGAGGGAGATTAGGACGATTTTTGAAGGTGTGCACCTGTAATATGACAGGCTTATTGTGGTTCCGGCGCCCAGCGAGCAAACAGGCCGTCAGCGCCTGAGAACCGGCTGTATGTCCTTGTGGAAAAAGCGAAAATAGGAGGCGACCAGAGCCGAGGCATTGGAGGATGGATCGAATTCGATGCCGATTCTGCCATTGTGGACCCAGCGCACGATACCGTCGAGCATGCCGATGTCCGTGCACTCGACGCGAACCTTGCTGCCGGCGGCTGCATGGGTCGGGGATTGCAAGTCCAGCGCGATGCCACTGGCGGAAAGGTCGACCACGCGGCCGGTCACCGCCTTCGTGAGATACCATACCTGGCCCACCAACCGGACGCGGCGGCGCTGCGAACGTCTCGCTTTGATCTTCAGATTGTATTGGGCAGGCGGTTTTGAAAATGACTGCATGATTTCACCTCGACGCGTGCGCATCATTCATCTCACGGATAGCGGACATGCATTGAAAGGTGTTTAGCATGATCGGTAAAATTGCGATTATCCGTTCCGAATCGGGAATCACGAGCCTCGGTATCAAGCTTGCGCCCTTGCCATAAAATCTCGAATGGAAGTGCTGGGGTCCAGATCAGGCTTTGGACGACGTCTGCTCCCACTTGTTGCAGCCTCTCTTCTTCTAGTGGTAATCCTAATCATCAGCCAAACGTTCCGATGGCTGCGGCGCTGTGGGCTTATAGTACTCTCCGGGAGGCAGATAGATGAAGGCATCTACACGATCATTAGCCGCTATGGCGGTTTTTCTGACGCTCGCAGCGGGCGGTGCAAGCCCGGCTTTCTCCGAGGATTCCGATCGGTGGGAAAAAGATTGGCAAAGCTGCATGGACAAGTCGGACGGCAGCAACGCGGCATGGGGCGGCTGCGGACAACAATGGCTGAAGCGCGAAGATGACAAGTTGAACGCGACCTGGAAGAAGGTGTTTGAACAGGCGACGGGTCAAACCAAAACCGATCTTCTGGCGGAACAGCGTCTCTGGAACACCTACAAGGAAGGCTCCTGCCAATTATATGCAAATGGCGACTGGGGCGCGGAACGGGCGGTGCTGGACTATGTTTCATGTCGGGCTGGCGTGATCGACAAGCGGATTACCGACCTCGAAAGCTATGGCGAGCTGTTCAAGGGCAACTAGCCACCTTCTGCCACTTTTGCCGCGTGCTGAACTGTCGGGTTATGACAACCTCATCTCACGTTTGTTCCGCCCATGCCACGTCGCTCCGGGATTTCACAAAGACAATGACATTACGCATCGTTTCGCTGAATGTATGGGGCGGCCTGCTGCATGAACCGTTGATGCGGTATCTGGTCGAAGTCGATGCGGATGTTCTATGCCTCCAGGAGGTGGGACGGACACCGGGCGTGCAAGCCGACTGGTTGATTTATCGCGACCACGGCGTCGAACTTCAGCAGCGGGTCAATCTGTTCGATGAGATCAAGGCCGCCCTTCCGGGATATGACGCTTTTTTCTGCCCTGTGGCGCGCGGTGAGCTCTTCGATGGCGATCAGCGGATCGCTTCCGAATTCGGTCTGGCGACCTTCGTTCGCAAGACATATCCGGTCATCGGCCAGGCTCTGGGCTTCGTCCATGGGGAGTTCTCTTCAGACGGCTGGGGGCCGCATCCCCGGTCGCGCAATGCCCATTGTATCCGTCTGTTCGACTATGAAGCCGGCTATCCTATCACCATCGCCCAGATGCATGGCCTGCGTGACCCTGAAGGCAAGGGGGACACCCCAGCGCGTCAGCATCAGGCGAAGGCGCTCGTCGACCTGATCCGTCAGGTATGGCCGGGAGAGGAGCGGCTGGTCGTTTGCGGCGATTTCAACGTCCTCCCTGGAAGTGTGACCTTCGAGGCCCTGGCGTCCCTGGGGCTTTCCGATCTCGTCACCTCGCGGGGACATAGCGACACGCGCACCTCTCATTACCGCAAGGAGCCGCGTTTCGCCGACTATATGCTGGTGACGCCGACGGTCGAGGTCGTGGCGTTCGACGCCGTCGCCGAACCGGAAGTCTCCGATCATCGCGCCTTGCTGCTGGATCTACGTTAGCTCCGCTCACAGGCCGACATTCGGCCGGTCGATGATTTCGCGCAACGCGAAGCTGGAATTGATCTTCACCACATGCGGCAGGGCCGAGAGCCAGTCGCGATGGATGCGCTCATAGTCCTCGAGATCGCGCGCGGCGATGCGCAGGATATAGTCGTATTCGCCGGACATCAGGTAGCAGCCGAGCACATTCGGGCACAGTTTCACCGCCGCCTCGAATTCCGAAAGTGTCTTTGCGAACTGACCGGACAGCGAGATATGCACCATGGCGATCATCTTGTAATCCAGCGCCTTGTGCGACAGCCGCGCATGATAGCCGCCGATGACGCCGCTCTTTTCCAGTATATCAAGCCGGCGCGAACAGGCGGACGGCGACAGGCCGACCTTTTCGGCAAGCTCGGCATTGGTGATCCTGGCGTTCTGTTGCAGTACCCGCAGGATCGAACGATCCATGGTGTCTAGGTCCAACATTCGAAGATCCTTCGAAGAATTTTCTTTCTGCGCAATAATCCACGAAAAATGAATGCCGGGCAAATTCTCTTTGCAAGGACATTTCAAAGCGGAGGTGGTCTCATTCGGGACGAGCATTCAGGGAGGAATGATATGCGTGTCGGTTGCCCGAAAGAGATCAAGAACCACGAGTACCGCGTCGGCCTGACGCCCGCGTCCGTCCGCGAATATGTGGCCCACGGTCACGAAGTCTGGGTCGAGACCAAGGCCGGTGCCGGCATCGGCGCCGATGATCACGCCTATATCGCGGCTGGTGCGAAGATCGCCGCTAGCGCCAAGGACATCTTCGAAAAGTGCGACATGATCGTGAAGGTCAAGGAGCCGCAGCCGTCCGAGTGGGCACAGCTGCGTGACGGCCAACTTCTCTACACCTACCTGCATCTCGCGCCCGACCCGGAGCAGACCAAGGGTCTCATCGCCTCCGGCGTCACCGCCATCGCCTATGAAACCGTCACCGACGAGCGCGGCGGCCTCCCGCTGCTGGCGCCTATGTCGGAAGTTGCCGGCCGCTTGTCGATCCAGGCGGGCGCAACCGCTCTACAGAAAGCCAATGGCGGCCTTGGAATTCTGCTCGGTGGCGTGCCCGGCGTTCTTCCGGCCAAGGTGGCGATCATCGGCGGCGGTGTCGTCGGTTTGCATGCCGCCAAGATGGCGGCCGGCCTTGGCGCCGATGTCAGCATCCTCGACCGTTCACTGCCGCGCCTGCGCCAATTGGACGATATCTTCAACGGCCGCGTCCATACGCGCTATTCCAGCATCCAGGCGCTGGAAGAAGAGGTCTTTTCCGCCGATCTCGTCATCGGCGCCGTGCTGATCCCCGGTGCCGCCGCACCGAAGCTCGTCACGCGTGAAATGCTGACCGGCATGAAAAAGGGCTCCGTCATCGTCGACGTCGCCATCGACCAGGGCGGCTGCTTCGAAACCTCGCATGCCACGACCCATTCCGAGCCGACCTACGAGGTCGACGGCGTCGTGCATTATTGCGTCGCCAACATGCCAGGCGCGGTTCCCGTCACCTCGGCGCATGCACTGAACAACGCCACCATCTATCACGGCCTGGCGTTGGCGGATCGCGGCCTGCGGGCGATTGCCGAGGACAAGCATCTGCGCAATGGCCTCAACGTGCACAAGGGCCGCGTCACCAACAAGCCGGTGGCAGAGGCACTGGGCTACGAAGCCTTCGCGCCGGAAAGCGTCTTGAACGTAGCGTAAATCCCATCGCGCTACGTCAGATGGAGGTGCCGGCATCACCGTATGCCGGTGCCTCTTTTTTATCTATTCTGCATTGATAGCAGTTGTTGCGCGCCGAGCGGACATGCACATAGGCAATGCCATCGCGCCCTAGCAATTCCGCCGCATAGGTGGGAATGTTTCCAATCGGCGTCACGGCGCCGGTGCCATAGACGATGCGGTTATTCTCGCCATAGCCGCGCACGATGAAATCGGGGCTGGTCGTCAGCATTGGTGGCAGGACTTCCTCGGCGGCATAGCGCTCGCAAGGCATCTTATGCAGGAAGACCGGCCCGGTCTCGGCATAGGGCTGCAACTCCGGAAACGGCCGATAGGCGAAGACGAGAAATTCTTGGCCTGCATCGATATTGCGCAGGCAATGGCGGCAGGGATGGCCGGGGCCGTCGGAGGTCATTGTCTCCGGCTGGTGACCATAGGCATCCGCGCCGCCGCTCCAGAGGGCTTCGGCGTCGGACGTGGGCATGGCGGCAAAAGCGATAGTGGGCATGACAAATCTCCTTTGAGGTTCGTCATGTGATGCGCTTGCTGAACGGGTGAAGCCACCCGATTCCTGCGGTCAGGCTTTTTTCACCAGCTCCAATAACTCCTTGTCGCTCAGCGGCCGCACAATGCCTTCGCCGGTCGAGACCGGGGAGAATCCGAACATCTGGTAGAGTTGAAGCGCGCGCGGATGGTCGAGATTGTTGGTGGTCGCGGTAACGCGTTGCGGGTTCAGGGTCCAAATGGCGTAGAGCGATTGCAGCAGGAACCATTTACCAATGCCGAGGCCAAGCGCGTGCTCGATCAGGCCGAAATGGCTGAGCTCGATGGTATCATCGTCCTGGCGGAAATATTCAAAGAAACCGGCCGGCGCGCCGTTGACGTAGAGCACGCTGATATCATTGCGCTCGTTGTGCAGGAGCGCCGTCAACTCCTCATCGGACATACGGAGCCGATCGACCCAGTGCCAGCGAGCGCCCACCTGCCGATAGAGATAGCGGTAAAAGGGCAGCGGAATGCCCGGCGAACGCATGATCGCGGTCTGGATGTTGACGGGCACGGACAAGCTCGCCTTGGGCGGCGCCGTCATTTCCAGACGGGTGATATGGACCTTGAGCGACGAGGGTGTCTTCACGGGGCGCAACGCTCAGTCTTTTCCGGTAACGATGGGCGTATCCGAACGGCTGCCCCATTCCGACCAGGAGCCGTCATAGAGCCGATTGGCGTCATGGCCGAGCGATTCGAGCGCAAGTGTAATGATGGCGGCGGTGATTCCGGAGCCGCAAGTGGTCACGACAGGCTTGTCGATATCAATGCCTGCCTTCTCGATGGTTTCGCGCAACTCGGGCAGGGATTTGAACTTGCCGTTCACGGCGAAGACGCCCGATGGCAGGTTCTTTGCGCACGGCATGTGACCGGAGCGCATGCCTTCGCGTGGTTCCGGTTCAGTGGCGGCGAAACGGCCGGCGCTGCGGGCGTCGGCGATCTGCGGGGAGCCGCTATCGACGATGCCGCGCATCTCGTCGAAGGAGACGACGCGGGCGGCATTGAAAGTCGGTTTGAAGGTCACGGGCTCGAATGCGGGAAGGGCGGTGTCCAGCGGCCGTCCTTCGGCCTTCCAGCCATCCAGGCCGCCGTCGAGTACGAAGACGTTCTTTGCACCCATCACGGCGCGAAACAGCCACCATACGCGGGGCGAGGCAAACAGGCCGGGGCCGTCATAGACGACGATGCGATCGTTTTCGCTGATGCCGAGTTTGCCGACTTCGGCCGCAAAGAATTCCGGCGAGGGAACCGTATGCGGCAGGCCAGTGGAATGATCGGCTATCTTGTCCTGATCGAAGCGGATGGCGCCGGGAATATGGCCGCTGGCATATTCGGCATCGGCGTCGCGCTTCTGCGCCGGCAGATAGAAGGATGCATCGAGGATGCGCAGATCCTTGGCGCCCAATTCATTCTGCAGCCAATCGGCGGATACGACGAAACGGCTTTTCTCCGCTGTCATGATGATCTCTCCCTGCCTACTTTTAATTTTGGGGTTGTGTCAGGATTTGGGACTTGGGCGGCTCTACGCTTCGTCCGTGGGCGAGCCGAAACGAATGCGGAAGCGGCGGTTTTCCTTGCCCTTCTTCTCGATCTTGGCGATATGGATTGCCCCGACTTCCTGCGTCTCCGACACATGTGTGCCGCCGCAGGGCTGGCTGTCAACGGCGGAATTCTCGCCGATGCAGACAAGGCTGACCCGGCCGAGGCCAACAGGCGGGCGCACGTTCTTGGATTTCACGATGCCCGGATTGGCCGCGAGCTCCTCATCCGTGATCCATTGGACGAAGACGGGGTGGTTCTCGTTGACGAGCGCCATCATCCTCGCCGTTACCTCGTCCTTGTCGATCGTCTCGCTCATGTCGAAATCGACCCGGCTTTCATCCTCGCCGACGGCGGCTCCCGTGATCGGAAACTGGCAGACGACCGAGAGCAGGTGACAGGCCGTGTGCATACGCATCAGTCTGTAGCGGCGCGGCCAGTCGACATGCAGCACCAGCTTCTCGCCGAGGATAGGCTGCGCCTCGCCCTCGAGCGGTACATGGATGATGATATCCTTGATCGGGCCATGTCTGGTCTGTCCCAGCATGATCTTAGAGCCGTCGGCGCGCTCGAAGAAACCGGTGTCGCCCGGCTGTCCGCCCGAGGTGGCGTAGAAGCAGGTCTGGTCGAGCTCGATGCCCCTATCGTCGTGAATTGCGGTGACGACGGCTTCGGCGGTAGAAAGATAGAAATCGTCACGATAAAGGGCATTCACCGGCATAACGTCACGCTTGGTTTTCGTAAGGGATCGGAATGTCGGCGTTCTTCGCAAGGTATGACGGCAACGGCAGGCCCTTCGATTTCAGGAAGTCCGGATTGAAAAGCTTGGACTGATAGCGATTGCCGTAGTCGCAAAGGATGGTCACGATCGTATGGCCGGGGCCGAGATCCCTAGCGAGGCGCACCGCGCCGGCAATGTTGATCGCCGTCGAACCGCCCAGGCAGAGACCTTCATATTCGACGAGATCGAAGACATAGGGCAGGGCTTCGGCATCGGTGACCTGATAGACGTAATCGGGCGTGAACCCCTCCAGGTTTGCCGTCACGCGGCCCTGGCCGATGCCTTCTGTGATCGAGGAGCCGGAGGATTTCAGCTCGCCATTCTTGTAGAATTCGTAGAGAGCTGCCCCTTCCGGATCGGCGATGCCGATCTTGATGTCCTTGTTGAAGGCATGCAGGCCCATGGCCACGCCCGCCAACGTGCCGCCGGAGCCGACCGAGCATATGAAGCCGTCAATCTTGCCGTTTGTGTCGACCCAGATTTCCTTCGCCGTGGTCTCGATATGCGCTTGCCGGTTGGCGACATTGTCGAACTGGTTGGCCCAGATCGCGCCGTTCGGCTCGGTCTTTGCCAATTGCTCGGCAAGCCGTCCGGAAAGCTTCACGTAATTGTTCGGATTTTTGTAAGGAACCGCCGGCACTTCGACGAGTTCGGCGCCGAGCAGCTTCAGCGCATCCTTCTTTTCCTGGCTCTGTGTTTCCGGAATGACGATGACGGTGCGGTAGCCGAGCGCCTTGGCGACAAGGGTCAGGCCGATGCCCGTATTGCCAGCCGTACCCTCGACGATGACGCCGCCGGGCTTAAGCAAGCCCTTCTTCTCCGCATCGCGGATGATGTAGAGCGCGGCGCGATCCTTGACCGACTGGCCGGGGTTCAGGAACTCCGCCTTGCCGAGAATGGTCGAGCCCGTCGCCTCGGAGGCGCCCTTGAGCTTGATCAATGGCGTATTGCCGATTGCTTCTAGGACTGAGGGATGGACGGTCATGGAATCTCTGCCTTCTGTTCAGCACTACTGTAAGAATGGTCTTTTCCCTTCACAAGGCAGTGTAGGCAAGAAATTCTGTTCCATGCTCCCCGTCAGAGCCGCAAAATTCGTTTCGGACGGCGAAAGACCGGCCTGGCCACCTTCGGAAAGTCCGCTCCTCCGTCCATCCGATGCGGATTTCGACCACGCCGGCTGGATGCTGGCCGAAAGCGGCCACAATGATGCGCTAGCCCTAAAATGCCGAGGAAGACCGCCTGAATGCGGCATCCGTGCAGGTCACCAGCCGAGGAGAAAAGCCATGAGCCCATTCATCGCCCGTCCCGAACATGGAGTGATCTGGATCACCGGCGCCAGCTCCGGGATCGGCAGGGCGCTGGCGCTGAAGCTTGCCGGCGAGGGCTACAAAGTCGCTGTCACCGCCCGCCGTCATGACAAGCTGCTGGAGCTGCAGACGGAAGCGAATAACCTTTCGGGCAGCATCGTCGTGCTCGACGGCGACGTTACCAATGCCGAGGATATGGAGCACACCGTCGCGGCAATCGAATACCAGCACGGCCCGCTGGCGCTGGTCGTTCTGAATGCCGGCATCTATTTGCCGGCGCGTGCCGAAGATTTGAACCATGATGTGTTCGACCGCAGCTTCGCCGTCAATCTGCACGGCGTCGTCAACTGTCTGGTGCCGGCGGTGCGTCATATGCGGGCAAGGGGACACGGCCAGATCGCGATCGTCTCCTCGGCGGCAGGTTATGGCGGTTTGCCGGGAGGTGCCGCCTATGGCGCCACCAAGGCGGCTCTGATCAACATGGCCGAAAGCCTGAATTTCGACCTTGGCCGCGTCGGCATCCGCATCCAGCTGGTCACGCCGGGCTTCATCGAGACGCCGCTGACCGCGAAGAATAAATTTCTGATGCCGGGACTGATGTCGACGGATGACGCCGCCGAGGCGATCGCAGCCGGCTTGAAATCGCCGTCATTCGAAATCACCTTCCCGAAGAGCTTCACCTACAAGATGAAACTCATGAAGCTCCTGCCGTACAGCCTCTATTTCCGCCTTGTCCGGCGCATTGTCAGCGGTGGCAAACGTCAGTCCGTTGGCGCACGGGCGGCTCCGCATCCGGCTGAGTAAGCGATCAGGTTTCGTTTCGCAGCGATGCGTGTGCGTCGAGGGCACGTCGCCGTGCCACGGCGTGATCGACGATCGGCAGGGGATAGTGCTCACCAAGCGTTATGCCTGCGCGCTGAAGCACGTTTTCAGGCGCTTCAAATGGCCGGTGGATATATTTGCTGTCGAGATCTGCCAGCTCCGGCACGAAAGTCCTGACATAGCCGCCATCCGGATCGAATTTTTCGCCCTGCAGCACCGGATTGAATATGCGGAAAAAGGGCGACGCATCGGCGCCGGACCCTGCTACCCATTGCCAATTTGCAGCATTGCTCGCCGGGTCGGCATCGACAAGCGTATCGCGAAACCAGGCTTCGCCTTTGCGCCAGTCGATCAGCAAGTCCTTTATCAGGAAGGAGGCGACGATCATGCGAACGCGATTGTGCATCCAGCCGTGACGCCAGAGCTGCCGCATGCCGGCATCGACGATCGGATACCCGGTTTGCCCGCGCCGCCACCTGTCGAACAACTCGGCATCCGAGCGCCAAGGAAAATCGTCATATCGGTCGTTCCAGTTGGCGGAGTTGAGTTTGGGAAACTGAAAAAGCTGGTGATAGCAAAATTCCCGCCAAGCAATCTCCTTGCGAAAGCGCACGATATTGTCTGTCGGGATTTTCTCGGGAAGACCTCGCGTGGCGTGCCAAATCCGGGCTGGGGAAATCTCGCCGAGCGCCAGATGCGGCGAAAGCAGCGAGGTTGCCGGCCTATCGGGAAAATCGCGATCGACAGCATAACCATCGAGAGCGGCTTCAATGAAATCATCCAACCTCTCACGGGCGGCGGCTTCGCCCGGAGTCCAGATATCCGCGAAACTTGAGGCCCAGTTGGGTTTGGTGGGCAGCAGTGACCATGACCCGAGCGAATCCGATTGAGGCCAGTGGCTGGGTGCGTCAAGTTTTGCGGGCGCATCGACGGGGAATGGCGGTTCGCCGGATTGCTCCAAGGCCCGCCAGAACGGCGTATAGGTCTTGTAGGGGGTACCGGTGCCCGTGCGCAGGCGCGACGGCTCGTGCAAAAGCTGGCCGGCAAAGCTGTTTGCCTCCATGCCGGCGTCGCGCAATGCTTTCTTGACCTGAATATCCATCGCTATGCCGGCTGGGTCATAACGTCGGTTCCAGGCGATGGCCTCGGCGCCTGTTTCTTCGATAAGCTTTTCAATTGCCGCGAGTGCGTCGCCCTTCCGGAGAACGAGCTTGCTGCCGAGCTCGTGGAGGCTGTCTTGCAAGGCGGTCAGGGAATGATGGAGCCACCACTCCTGTGCCGCACCGAGCGGTCCGCAGCCGTTCGCTTCCGGCTCTCGAATATAGACGGGGATGACGGGACGTGCTGATATCGCCGCCGCCTGCAAGGCATGATTGTCGTCGAGCCGTAGGTCCTTGCGAAACCACAAGAGGATGGGCTTCGGCTCGTTTTGCGATGATCTCATTGATTAGGCCGATGGTTCTTTCGCGTTTTCATCTATTTCATTGCAGCCGCAACAACATACGGTTTTGGCGGAGATATAGTTCCTTGCCGCGCCTACCGCCATGAAATAACGCTCGCAACTCTCCTGAGAAAATCTCGATGCGTCCTATGATATAAGGATTGTTGTCACCGTTCTGTAATGCAAGTTCGCTAGCAGTCCAGCCAACTGGCAGGCCCAGAGATGACAGGCAGGGAAGAACAAGATGGCAGAAATCCGGATCGAGCAGGTTCGCAAGGCTTATGGACGCAATCCGGTCGTGCATGGCGTCGACCTGAATTTCCGTTCCGGCGAATTCGTCGTCATTCTCGGACCTTCCGGCTGCGGCAAGTCTACCCTGCTGCGCATGATCGCCGGTCTTGAGGATATCACCTCGGGTGAGATCGTCATCGATGGCAAGGTCGTCAACCAGCTTGAGCCGCGCGAGCGTGGTTGTGCCATGGTCTTCCAGAACTACGCGCTTTACCCGCACATGAACGTCGCGGCCAATATGGGCTATGCGTTGAAGGTCGCCGGCGTGCCGCGCGAGGAGCGTGACCGCCGCATCAAGGAAACGGCCCGCATCGTTGGCCTCGAGGATTTCCTCGACCGCAAGCCGGCCGAACTTTCCGGCGGCCAGCGCCAGCGCGTTGCCATGGGCCGCGCCATCATCCGCGAACCGAAGGTCTTCCTCTTCGACGAGCCACTCTCCAACCTCGACGCCAAGCTGCGCGTACAGATGCGCGTCGAAATCCGTCGCCTGCACAAGCGTCTGTCCGCTACTTCTGTCTTCGTGACTCACGATCAGGTCGAGGCCATGACGCTCGCCGACAAGCTGGTGGTCATGTACAAGGGCAATGTCGAGCAGGTCGGCACGCCGCTTGAAGTCTATAACACGCCGCGCACCCGTTTCGTCGGCTCCTTCATCGGCTCGCCGGCCATGAACTTCCTCGAAGGCACCTTCTCGGCAAATGGCGAGCAGTTCATCTTCGACGGATTGCCGTTCTCCATCGACGCCAATATCGGCAAGCGCCATGCCGGCCAGACGGTCGCTCTCGGCATTCGCCCGGAACATGTTCGTCTGGTGCCGGCCGGCACGCCCGGCGCCGTTCCTGCGACCGTGGATTTCGTCGAGGAGCTCGGCGCCGGCCGCGTCATCCATTGCGATATCAACGGCTCCAGCTTCGCCGTGGCGGTCGCCGACCATACATCCGGTGAAACCGGTCAGGCCGTGGCGCTAGAGCTACCGCAGCCGCACATCCATCTCTTCGCCCAGGATACCGGGCTCAGACTAGACGCGATTGCCACCGTCACGCCCCTCAAGGTCATGGCGAACTAATTTCAGATATCAATTTTCAGCAAGTGCGCCCGGAAATCCTGACAGGTTTCCGGGCTTTTCTTTGTCAGGTGAAGGCGGAGCTTGGCCTAGAGGCCGAACCGATCCCTGATCAGTGTGGCGCATTCCATCGGCGTCGCCTTGCTTGTGTCGACTTCCAGATCGTAGTGGATATTGCGATGAACGCGTCCATATTGCCATCGCGCCAGCCCGATCATCCGGTCCCCGCGCTGCCGTTCTCTGGCCTCAAGCACATCAAGCGGCGCGAAGATCCCGACAATATCGAGCCGGAAGTCCGATAGCAGCGCTCGATATTCCGGCATCTCGCCGCCGTCACACAGCACGTCATCGATTATGAGATTGTTGCCTTGCCGTGCCATGGCGGCAATCGCGTGCCGCATGCCGCGCATGACTTTTTCGCCGATCGGACCGGTATCGATGGCGACGAACGGTTTTCCGTTTTCCAGGGTCGTTTCGTAGGAAAAGCCGTCGGGATGTTCCTGATAGGCTTCCGGCAACATGTCGATGAAGGCATCCATCTGGACATGCAGATAGGGCTCAGAGGCGATGGTCTGCAATGCCTTGGCAATCGAACTCTTGCCCGCGCTACCGACCCCATTGAGAAAAATGATCCTGGCTGTCATGGCGCCAATCGCAACCCACTATGAGGTCGCCGTCAAGAGCCTGCCGTGCCCTATGGGAGGCACGACAGGCATCCCGGTCACTTCTCGGTGGAGATCAGGCCACGAACAAACCAGCGCTGCATCAGGGCGACCACGATGAGCGGTGGCAGCATGACGATCAGCGTGCCGGCCATGGCGATATGCCACTCGGGAAGGCCGCCGCCAGCGTTCGGGATGAGCTGCTTAAGTTCGGCCACTGCGGTTGCGTGCGACGGATCGGTGGTGATCAGCAGCGGCCACAGATACTGGTTCCAGGCCCAGAGGAACATGATGGTGCCGAGTGCTGCCATATTGGTGCGCGACAGCGGCATCAGGATGTCGATGAAGAAGCGTAGCGATCCGGCGCCGTCCATGCGTGCGGCCTCGGTCAGCTCGTCCGGTATCGTCAAGAAGAACTGACGGTAGAGGAAAGTGCCGGTCGCCGTGGCAACCAGCGGCAGGATCAAGCCGGGATAGGAATTGAGCAGTCCCAGGTTCAGCGAGATCTGAATGCCCGTAACCTTCTCGATGAGCCAGCTGATGCCGGTGACGTCGAGGATCGCCTGGTATGGCGACAGCGCATTGGAGACGACCGCATAGGTCGGCACTGCACGTACTTCCAGCGGCAGCATCAGCGTCACAAAGACCAGCCAGAAGATGACATTACGGCCGGGAAAACGGAAATAGACCAGCGAAAAGGCGGTGAGTGCCGAAAGGATCACCTTGCCCGCCGCCACGCCGCTCGCGAAGATCAGGCTGTTCAGCAGCTTCGGGCCGAGATCGGCTGTGGTCCAGGCCGTCTTCATGTTGGCCCAGAAATCGGTACCGGGGATCAACGAAATCGGCACCTGATTGACGTCGACCATATTGTGGGAAGCGGCGATCGCCACGATGACAATCGGCGCCGCTGCCACGACGAAGCCGAGGAAGAGGATCACATGGGTGAGGAAATTCAGGATTGGGGTGCGCTCGACCATGTCAGCCTCAACGATAATGAACGCGCCGCTCGATGAAGCGGAACTGGAAAATGGTGAGCACGATGATCAGCAGCATCAGAACGATGCTCTGCGCCGCCGCGCCGGAATAATCGAGGCCTTTGAAGCCGTCGGAAATGATCTTGTAGACCATGAGGTTGGTCGAGTTGTGCGGCCCGCCGCTCGTCATGATATCGACGATGCCGTAGGAATCCTGGAAGCTCTCGGTGATGTTGATCACCAGCAGGAAAAAGATCGTCGGTGTGATTAGCGGGAACTGGATATCCCAGAAGCGCCGGAGAACGCTGGAGCCGTCCATCGCCGCCGCTTCGATTAGCGAGCGTGGAATGGCCTGGAAGGCGGCAAGGAAGAAGATGAAGCTGTAGCCGATATACTTCCACGAGTAGGCGGCGATAATGCAGGCCATCGCGTCTGCGCCGTTGAGGCCCGGATCCCAGATCCCTGGCCACCATTGGTTGACCACGGAGATAAGGCCGGCTTCCGGTGCCAGGATGAAGCGGAAGGCCATCGCCGATGCGGGAGCTGCGATGCCGTAGGGCCAGATGAGCACGACGCTGTAGAATTTAGACCCTCGGAGCTGCCGGTCGGTCAGCGCTGCAAGTACCAACGCGGCGCCCATGGCGATGCCGGTGCTGATGGCAGCGAAAGTGATGCTGATCGTGACCGAGTTCCAGTAATCGGCACTGGCGAGAATCGATCTGAAATTGTCGAGCCCGACCCAGATATTGCCGCCGCCCCAGGGCTGCTGCAGCGTCAGCGACCAGTAGATCGCCTGGCCGGCTGGCCAATAGAAAAAGGTGAAGATGAGGAGGAGCTGCGGCACTGCGAACAGGATGCCGACACTCCATTTGCTGAAAGTCGTACGCTTTTCCATTGCTTCTTCCGGCTTTGGTCTGATGCCATTCTCGGTCATGACAAACGTCCGCCGGGGAAATCCCGGCGGACGCTGTCTGTCGTGGCTTGTAGCTTACGGGAGCTGCTTGCCCTTGTAGGTGGCTTCGAAGCGCTCGAGGACGGCGTCGCTATTCTTGACCAGATTGTCGATGCCTTCCTGCACGCCGACCTTGTTGGCGAAGATAGCCTGCATCTGGTTGCCGAACTCAGCGCGGATCTGCGTGAAGTTGCCGAGACGGATGCCGCGGGTGATCGGGGTCGGTTCGGAAGCGGTCAGGCTGGCGATGGCGACTTCGCGGCCCTTGTAGGGAGCCTTGTCGTAGAAGCCGGAGGACTTCATAAAATTGAAGCCGGAATTCGTGACAGGGATATAGCCGGTGTTGCTCGACCAGAAGAGAGCGGTCTTGGGGTCGTGGACGAAGTTCAGGAACGCAGCGGCGCCCTTGTATTCATCAGCGGACTTGCCGGAGAGAACCCAGAGCGAAGCGCCGCCGACGAGCGAGTTCTTGCGCTCGGTGCCGGCGTAGACCGGAAGTTCGGCAACATCCCAGCTCATGCCGGCCTTCTGCGTCTTGCCGACCGTGCCGTGATCGCCGACCGACGTCATGATCATCTGGCAATCGCCCGATGCAAAGGCCTGAACCATGTCCTGACCGAGATCCTTCGACTTGATCTTGATGAGGCCCTGATCGTACCAGCTCTTGAGGTCGGTGACGTATTTGACGAACGAGGTCTTGTTGACCGTCAGACGAGCATCGAGGCCGTCATAGCCGTTGTTCTTGGTGGCGATCGGCTGATTGTGGAGCGCCGAAAACTGCTCCATCAGCTGCCAGCTTTCGTTGCCGGAGATATTGATGGCCATCGGGCAATCGTAGCCAGCGCCCTTGAGCGCCTTCATGTCGGCGGCGGCGTCTTCCCAGGTCTTCGGAGCTTCCGTCTTGCCGATCTTGGCGAAGGCGTCCTTGTTCCAGTAGAGCAGGGCGGTCGAGGAGTTGAACGGGAAGGAGAGCAGTTCGCCCTTCGACGTTGCGTAGTAGCGTGCAATGCCGGGGAAGTAATCGTTCCAGTCGATCTTATAGCCGTTCTCGGACATCAGCTTGCCGGCGGGATAATAGGCGCCGGAGAGCATCATGGTCGCGGTGCCGGCGTCGTAAACCTGAACGACTGTCGGCTGCTTGCCAGCGCGAAAGGCGGCAATGGTGTTCTGCAGAGTGGCGTCGTAGCTGCCCTGGCTGACGCAGGAGACTTCATAGTCCTTCTGCGATTCGTTGAAGTTCTTGCACATCGTCTGAACGACGCGCTCCAGATCGCCCGACAGGCCGAACCAGAAATCGAACTTGGTCGGAGCGGCAGCAGCAGGCAGAGCCAGCGCTAAGCTCATGGCGCCGGCAGCGGCAGCCGAAATGCAGTTTTTAAGTGTCGACATAATCCCTATTTCCCTCTTGAAAGCTCGGAACCGATGGTCTTGGGCAAGCCCGCGGTAGCGGCGTTATAGACATGCTGTGTGACAGTTTGTTGTGGATACGAATCTCCCGCTCGGAGGCGGTTTTTCGTCCCTACAAGCGCTTTTAAAGACCTGTTGCGGATGAATTGAACCGACGGCACAGTTGGCACGGCAAGCGTAACTTGATGTTTGTCTAATATTGGTGATCTCGGGAGGGACGGACATGCGTCGCCGATCCCGTGTCTTGTCGGGATGGAGCGCTATATAATGAAGGAGTTGTTCCTGATCATGGCTATACTTGCCCTGATCGCGCTCCATCCGCTGACATTGATGATCGGGGAAATGTCCATGGTGCAGGCGGCTTTCCCCGGTAGTGCGGGCTGAGCGATGGGCGCGTCTTGCCGTTCACACTTGTCATGATGCAAGATCGTCTCTTCACGACAACCAAAGCATTGGAGGAGGCCAGTCAATGGCGCAGAGCGAACGGCAGAAGATGGCGGCGGGCGAATGGTATTGCTGCCTCGACCCCGAGCTGGACGCCCTGCGTGTGGCGGCTCGCAATGCCGTGCATCAGCACAACACGATGCCGCCCCTACAGCGCGGCAATTTCGGCCCGGCGCTGTCGACGCTTTTTGCAGGCGCCGGCGAGGGCTTGTTTATCGAGGCGCCGTTTCACTGCTCCTACGGTATCAACATCTGGTTTGGTCCCAGGGTCTATCTGAATGCCGGCTGCACCATTCTCGACAGCGCTTCGGTGCGCATCGGCGAAGGCAGCATGCTGGGGCCGGGCGTCCAGATCTATTGCCCGGAACATCACAGGGATCCGGCGCTGCGATGCGCCGGGCAGGAAATCGCGCGGCCGGTCGAGATCGGCAAGGCTGTCTGGATCGGCGGTGGCGCCATTATTCTCGGCGGCGTGACGATCGGTGACGGCGCAATTGTCGGAGCCGGCGCGGTGGTCACGAAAAGCGTGCAGGCGGGCGCGACCGTGGTCGGCAACCCGGCCAGAGCTATGTCCTCAAAGTAAAGGAGCGGGAATCAGTTCGCCGGACGGCGCCGTCTTGTCCACCACACGGCAAAGCGACGGCGCCAGCGCCGCACGACCGGCAGGTCATGCGACAGCACGACGAAACCGAGCGGCAGCATCCAGAAGCCGAGGATGGGCAGGAAGCCGAGAAGGCCGCCGAAAATCAACGCGATGCCGAGACCAATGCGAGCAAGCCGGGATCTGGGGAGCGGAATGCGGATGGAGCCTATGACAAGCTCGCCTGTGCCGGGGTCTATGCCGAAACGGCGGGCCTTTTTGCCCTCATTACGACCGCTATTTTCTGTGGTTCTGCTTTGGTCAGTCATCCACAAGAGATGGTAGATGACGAAAATAATACAAGAGAAATCGCTTTTTTCGAAAAAATCGCTTGGCAAATCGGGAAAGCATTTGTATTAGCCCACTCACACCGCGCCAAGCGGTATTCCCTGGTAGCTCAGCGGTAGAGCATTCGACTGTTAATCGACAGGTCGCCGGTTCGAATCCGGCCCGGGGAGCCATTTTTAGACATAAGTGCCTGTTATCTTGATATTTTTTCGGTAGCAGGCACTTATTTCTTCTCTTTCTCTCCCCCTTTTTAGTCTTTGGATAATTGATGTTCGGCCAGATCGGTGGGCGCTTTCGCCAGCTCTGGCAAGGCCCTCGATACCGAATGGATTGAGACAACCATTTTCGACTTTAAGGCGTCCGGTGGCGGTCCATCGCCCCGCGATAACAGAGGAAGCCGGTGGTTTCGTCCCCAGTAGCCAACGAACTGCCAACGGTGTAAAGCTCGCGGCATGGCCCTAGACCCACTCAAAGCCCTTTCAGACTATGGTGAAGCGAAATGCACCGTGCAGTTCTGGATTGCTGACGCTCCCGCAGTTGAATTCAATTCCCTCAAAGCCGCCGTCCGCTATGCAAAAGATCAAGGCGGGCGATGGCAAGAGATCGAAATCACCGTGCATCTGCCCAGGGAAGATATCGTTTACGCGACCGAGAAGGTGCACCGATTAATCGATGCATTGCGGGATCGCCGCCGGAAGTAGATTTCCATATTTCAGAGATCTCCAGATGGAGGTCACATGGGAGCTGAGAAAGCCGCCGGCCTTCCCGCCGACGGCCGCGATCTCTATCATTCCGGTACGTTTGACTTCACGGCATGATCGCTCTCGAAAACGTGAGGATACATTCATGTAACGTTAAGGTGAATCGGCGCATCAAAGGCGGGCGCAATCGCGCAGCATAGTCCCCCAATGCTTTAGAGGTTCGACATGAAAAACCTGATTCTCGCTTCCGCCGTTGCCTTGGCATCGTTCGTCGCCGTCAGCACGCCTTCGCAGGCTGCTCCGTTCCATCGTCATCATCACGATTGCTTCGTGAAGACGGTCAAGCACAAGGTTCACGGCCACTGGGTCATTCGCAAGGAACGCGTCTGCCGTTAATTCGGCGTCAGTGTTTACGCCGGTGGCGCTTACCGGCGACAAATTAAACCGGCCGCTGTCGAATTCTTATCGACAGCGGCCGGAATGTTTTATGGGGTACGTAAGAAGGCCGGATTGGCGATCGTCGTCTTATCGATCAATCGCTAACGAAATTCATCGCACTCGCCATCCTGATCACGCATCCTAGATCATGGGCGGATTTCAAAGATGACACCGCCGCGGCGCGGACGGTAGTCGCGCCGGTCATCATAGCGCCGGTCGTCACCCCAATTGCGGCGACGGTCCGAACGGCGATCCCAGCGGCGGTCACGACTCTCGCGCCAATGGCGGCGATCATGGTGGCGCTCGCGCCAATCCCGCCGTCCATTATCGAAATCCTGGTTACGCCGAGATCCGCGTTCCTGAACCAGAACGATATCGGAAGCGCTGGTCGAGGGCGAGTTAGTGACCGGCATCGCTCTTGCCGGAACCACGGCGGCCAGCATTGTTCCCATGACCAGCGAAGCGGCCAGGGCAATCGAAGCAAATTTTTTCAAAGCACCGACTCCTTTGTTTGAACCATATCCCTTTTCAGTGAGCAAACGCCGCGAGCGCGGTAATGTTCCACTTTGAGGTTAATATGGTTCCCATGGCAACACGCAATACGATTGTGATGCCCGGATTTGCGGGAGCAGGGAAGGGGGCGAGCCGTTGCGGGCGGCAGGTGGCCGGGATCAGGCATGAAAAAGGGGCCTGGCAGGGAAAGCCAGGCCCCTCTCTTCTCTGATCGGAGGTCAAGTCAGATCAGGTCAGAAGTTGCGTTCGAAGCGGAGAATACCAGCGACGGTATCGTCCTTGACGTAGTCGTAGTGAACGTAGGTCAGTTCCGGCTCGACGAGCAGGTCCTTGACCGGGTTGAACTTCAGGTTCGTCGTTGCTTCGAAGATCTTCGAGTCGGTATAGGCGAGCTGCAAGTTCCACTTCAGCTTGTCGTTGACCGGTACGCCAACGCCGCCCCAGACGGCCCAGTCACCCCAGCCGCATTTGGAGGCATTGACGGTGCCGCTTGACGTGGTGCAGGCGGAGACATCCTGGTTGGTGCCGGCATACTTGTTCAGCTTGTCGCCGTCCGTGTTGTAGCCGCCCATCAAGAAGGCCGTAAAGCCGCCGAAGTCGGCATCGACGCGAGCTTTGACGGCACCTTCTTCGACGATGGAGTCATAACCACCGACGACCTTGAAGGACCATGCGCCAGCCTTGTAGCCCGCACCGGCGACAACGTCAGGAGCGTAGTGATTCGTCTTGTCGTCCGTCCACCAGCTTGAGCCATAGGAGGAAGAATCCGTGCCGCTGGAATTGCTGTCTTCCAGAGAGATCACAGCCGTGAAGCCGTTGCCGGCGTCGTAGTTGTAGGTCAACTGGTTGAGTTCATACGGGCCGTCATAGACCACGTCGTCGTTGATGACGTCGCCGGCGTAACCGATGTAGAGGTTATAGGCCGAGTCTTTCTTACCGACGGTGAAGCCACCGAGGCTGATATACGACCACAGCAGGTTCGTGCTCGTCGAGCCGCCGTCGTTCCAGTCCCAGCGAACGATGGTTTCGGTCTTCAGCGGGCCGTACTCGGTGTCGGTCGCGGTATCGACATTCAACTCCGCACGGGTGTGCCAGAGCGTGCCTTGCTTGCTGTCACGGTTATAAGCATTGTACCATTCACCTTCGGTACGAAGCTTGCCGCCGACTTTGAGGCAGGTTTCGGTGCCCGGGATGAAGAAATAGCCGGCGCCATAGGCGTCGCAAATGCGAACGTATTCGAGGGGCTCCGGCTCGGCGGCGACGATAGCGTCCGCCGCGTGAGCGCCGGTTGCTGCTGCGAGCGCAGCAGCGGAGCCAAGAAGAAGGCTCTTGATGTTCATAGTAACTCCAATCTTTTCCTGATTGGGCATGAGATATTGCGCCAAAAAGTGGCGTGCCCAATCCCCATCCCGTTCATGTTCCCTATCAGTAGGTGCGAAGTAGTAAGCTTCACGAACTATTTGGTGAACCCGCTTCGCTGGTTTTGCAAGTTACTAAGATTGGCGAACTATATGTACGCTACTCGAAAAAAATCTTTGTTGCAAAAATGACGCAGATCACCGGATCGCCTTGTTTTGCAGGCATTCCGGTGGTTGCGGGCAGGGCATCTCTGTAACCTGGGGAAGGGTGCGGGAAGGGGACGCCGATGGAATCAGCAGTCTCGTGCGCTCAGCGTTATGGGTGTAGATCTTGGATGTCTTCGTATCTGAACATCATCTGAATCATGCCGTGTGTTGCTTCGGTGTGGGCGATATCCACTGCGAGAGCCCACGGGATAGACCCTGAGACCCCCCCCGGCGCGCACCTAAAGCGCTCCGAGGGGACGCTTCAAATGGAAGCCGCATGAGGTTGATGGCGGAGACGGTCGCTACTCTTTATCCCAGTCAGGAGCACCGGACCAATTTTCGCCATCGCTGAGAGCGCCGGCGGGCGACAGGTCGCCGACGATGACGGTCGTGTGCAGTTCGTCTGGATAGACCCGAGTTCCGATTTGGTAAATCTGAAGCCAGTTAGCGGATGGCTCGATTTTCACGGCCTGGCCAACGGTGAACTGCGGTGACTGACTGTCAGTCTCAACGAGGTGGAACGGTTGTTCCGTAACCTTTTTCGTAAAGCCAATAAGGTGACGCATAAGAAATACTCCTCTTCATCTGGGCAGTATCCCAACGTCGCCGTCAGCTTGATTGTTCCGAATTTTATTGTCGCACCGCATCCGCTAGACAATGTTGGCGTCTACCGTCCGGACCATAAATGCAGTAGCAAGAAGCCCCTGTGGGGCAAGCCTCAACCGGAGTTGAGGCAAAACAAAAGGGATAGCAGGCGCGCCGGGAGTATTGCCCAAGAGGGCAATAGCCTCACCCCTCCTTCATCGGTATCTTGGCTTCTTTCACTGCGGCAATGAACGCCTGCCGTGCGTCCTCGGGAGTGCGCTTGCCGCTGATCACGTCGGCGCAGACGGACAGAGCGCGGTCCAGCGCAGGGGCTTCCTCAACAGGCCAATCCTCGATCATCGCCCAGGAAGCCGCTTGGGTCGTATCGATGATCACCCACTCTTCGGGTTTCTCAAGAGCGATCGTGACCGCCTTGCTCCATTTTCTTTCCGTCATCGGAAACTCTCAAATTTGTGGATGCCTATAGGCTGTCTCATAGGCCGATTCATTTCGCCTGGCGAGGCGGTTTCGTCCGGATCGAGGCTCGCTGGAATGTTTTGGGGACGGTGCGTAACACGGCGCAACATGAAGCCAGAACTTTCCAGCTTGATGATCGCATATGCAATTGATTTCAGCGAAGAAAAATGGAGGCCTCGCCCGGAATCGAACCGGGATGCAAGGATTTGCAGTCCTCTGCGTAACCACTCCGCCACGAGGCCATCCGATTTTAGTAAAGGCGAGTGATGGCGGGCGTTTAGAACGAATCTCAGGAGAGTGCAAGACCTATCGCGGCCGATGAACAAATAACTTGTCGTTGGCTTCAGTAGGGCGCCTCTCACGAGCCTGTCGCCGCGATCACGCATTTGCGGAAGTATTGCTGCATTGCAAAAATAGATTGCTCCTCTATTTCCAACCGAACATTCGGATAAGCTGGTGGAGCAGTTTATGAAATATGTCAGGGAATTCGAGGCCCTCAGGGGCGTGTTGGCGATCTGGGTTCTTGTCGGCCATGTCGCCTCCGCCGTCGCCATTCACGGACGGTTGTTTCAGGAGCGGTTCTACAATGAACATGCGGTGGATGTTTTCATCATCCTCAGCGGCTTCGCCATCACTGCGCTGATCGACAAGCGGCCGGAATCCTATCATCTGTATATTGCGCGGCGTGCGCTCAGAATTTTCCCAGCCTATCTGTTTTATCTGGCCATTTCCGTCGCGGTTGCAGGAGTTGCCGTGCAGATATGGGCGGCTTCACCCGATGGCTCGATGAAAGCGGCGCGTGTCGGCATTGCCACCGATACGCTTGCCTACTGGCCCTGGCACCTTATGGCGCATGTCACTGGCCTGCATGGGCTGGTGCCGCCGCGCTTCCTGCCGTTCACAGATTATGCCTTTCTCGGTCAGGCCTGGAGCATCTCGCTCGAATGGCAGTTTTATCTGATGGCACCGCTATTGATCGGATTGATGATGAAGCAGGTGTCGTGGTTGCGAATCGTCATTCTCGTTCTGCTGGCGCTAGCCGTTACGGCGGTCTCGCCGAAGCTGCCGCAAAGCTTTCTCGGCAAATGGCTGGTCGATTTCGGCATCGGTATCACCAGCTTCTATTTCATGAAGCACCGTGCCCTTGGCGAGCCATTCCTCAAATCATTGCCATTGCCGCAGCTTTGGCTGATCGGAGTAGGCCTATGTATATTACAGCGTTCCGTCGACTATCTGCCGCTCGTCATCTGGCTGACGGCGATCCTGGTCATCGTTTCGGCGCGGGAGGGCAGGGGCGCCGTCTATGAACGAATCTCGGCCATCGCCTGCAGCCGGCCGCTGGAATGGCTGGGCAGCATGGCTTATTCGCTCTATCTCTCGCATATGCTGGTTCTGCTCCTGGCGCTTGCCACGCTGCCGAGCCTCGGGATCACGTCACCCTGGGCGCAGGCCGGTTACCTGCTGGCGGTGACGCTCATCGGATCGCTGATCGTTTCGCGACTGTCCTATCTCTATATAGAGAAGCCGTTTCATGAGTTCGGCCGCAGTCTCGGTAGAGGCGACCTCGTTGCGACGGAACCTGCTGCGATCAGCAAAAAGAGAGCGGTTTGATCCGCCCATCACCAAAGCCGTTGTTGTCGCGGCGCGACGCATCGTTATGAATCTCTGCGTCCGCCGCAGCAACGCCTTGAAAGCGCAGCCGCACGCGATTAAGAACACGGAGCACAGAAGCAAAACCGGCTTAGCCTTCGGGCGCGAGAGGATATGATGAATTTCGAAGCAGCACGCGTGAAGATGGTCGAGAACCAGATCCGCACGACGGATGTCACCTCCCATTCCGTGTTGAATGCGTTTCTGACGGTGCCGCGCGAGAATTTCGTGCCGGAGAAGTCGAAGCTCCTGGCCTATATCGACAATGATATCGAGGTCTGTCCCGCGGCTGCAGGCACGCCCGCGCGCTTCCTGATGGAAGCTTCGCCGCTGGCAAAGCTCCTGCAGCTCGGCGCGATCACCAAGGAAGACAAGGTTCTCGATGTCGGCTGCGGCACGGGTTACGTCTCGGCACTGCTGTCGATCCTGGCCGACAAGGTTGTCGCGCTCGAGATCCGACGAGGCGCTGGCCGCGACGGCCAAGGCCAATCTCGCAGCGCTCAGCCATGACAACGTCACCGTCGTCACCGGTGAGTTGGAAAAAGGTTATGCCGCAAGCGGTGCCTATGACGTCATTTTTGTCGATGGTTCGGTCGAACAGCTGCCGCAGGCGCTTCTCGATCAGCTCGGCGAAGGCGGTCGTTTGATCGTCGTGCTGGGTTTCGGCCACGCCGCCCGCGCCACTGTCTTCATGCGCGAACGCGGCGCTCTTTCGGAAAACGTTTTCTTCAATGCGTCGATCAAGCCGCTGCCGGGCTTTGCCAAGGCCAAGGAATTCGTGTTCTGATCGGCAGCACGGCTGAATGATCCTTTTAAGACGGGCGCCTGAAGCGCCCGTTTTTCGTTGGGCTTACCCGCGACAAAATCGGCAATCGCATGCGATTCGCTTTGGCCGTAACAAAACTGTGCATCAGCGGGCTTAGTGCTTTCGCGGTGATTTTTTTCCCAAGGGTAGTATTCTAGGGTGGCGCTGATTCGGGCGCTCCTTTGACGGGATTCCGGTCGTTGTATCTGGGAAAACGGGGATGAATATGGCTCAGCCAAGTGTCGTGCGTGAACCGTCCATGGAGGAGATCCTGGCGTCCATCCGCCGGATCATCGAGAGCAACGAACCCGGTGCCGCCAATTCTATTTCGCCGTCCCTGCCTGCTGTCTACACCACCGCTGACGATGAGCGCGATGACGATATCCACCTTACGGTCGATGAGGAATTCGCCGCTGCGGACTTGGCTAATGTATCGTCGGCCACATCTGCGGACCCCGAGCCGCGTTTCGTCGCCGCCAATTCGCAGGTGCCGATGCGCGAGCCGGAAGCATCCGGTCGCACCTTGTCGCTTGCCGATGTCGCCGCGCGTGTTCGTGCCGCTTCCGAACGCAATGCTGCACAACTAAACCCGGCCCGCGAAGTGCCGCAGCTACGCGAATTGCCGCCGGACATGGTCGCGCGCCTTGCCGAGGCCCGCGTTGAGTCGCTCGCCGGCGTGCCGTTGCGTAGTGCCGTTGCCGAGGCCCCTGTGTCGGCCGTAACCGCGCCAACGGCGGCACTTCTCGCCGAGGCTGCCCTGCATGCGGCCAAGGTCGAAGCGCAAGCTGAAGCGGAAGAGCGCCCAGTTGCTGTCGCCCACGTAGCCGCACCGGTCGAAGTTCCCCTTTTCAATCCGCCGCCACAACAGTCGGCTGCAGCCACCGCTGATCGCTTCCTGCCGCAAGTACAGGCTGAACTCTCGTCTTCGCTGATGTCCGAGGCCGCCGGTGCGCAGGTTGCACGGTCCTTCGGCGAACTCGCCGCCGCGATCGACGGCAGTGAACGCCGGTCGTTGGATGAGATCGCTGAGGAGATGCTGCGGCCGATGCTGCAGGATTGGCTTGACGACAACTTGCCGACGCTGGTTGAGCGTCTCGTGCGTGAAGAAATCGAACGAGTGGCACGCGGCCCGCGCCGCTGACAGCCTGAGCTTCGGTTGGACGATCCGCCGCTCCGGCTTCCGGGGCGGCTTTTTTATTGACTTGCCAGCGACCATCCTATTTACAACCCGCATAACCGAACCCTCAAGATCCGGTCCCAAAATGCTCGAAAAAACCTATGATTCCGCCGCAGTTGAACCGAAGATCGCCCAGAAATGGGATGAGGCCGACGCCTTTCGCGCCGGTGTGAACGCCAAGCCTGGCGCCGAAACCTTCACGATCGTCATCCCGCCGCCGAACGTCACCGGTTCGCTGCACATGGGCCATGCACTGAACAACACGCTGCAGGACATCATGGTGCGCTTCGAGCGTATGCGCGGCAAGGACGTGCTGTGGCAGCCCGGCATGGACCATGCCGGCATCGCCACGCAGATGGTCGTCGAGCGGCGTCTTGCCGAAAGACAGCAGCCTAGTCGCCATGTCATGGGTCGCGAAGCCTTCATCGAAAAGGTCTGGGAGTGGAAGGAAGAGTCAGGCGGCCTTATCTTCAACCAGCTGAAGCGCCTCGGCGCCTCCTGCGACTGGTCGCGCGAACGCTTCACCATGGACGAGGGTCTGTCGAAGGCCGTTCTCGAGGTCTTCGTCACGCTCTACAAGGAAGGCCTGATCTATCGCGACAAGCGGCTGGTCAATTGGGATCCGAAGATGCTGACGGCGATTTCGGATATCGAAGTCGAGCAGCATGAGATCAACGGTAACCTCTGGTACCTGCGCTATCCGCTGGAAGAAGGCGTCACCTATCAGCATCCGATTGCCTTCGACGAAGAGGGCAAGGCCACGGAATGGGAAACGCGCGACTATCTGGTCGTCGCCACCACCCGACCTGAGACCATGCTCGGGGATACCGGCATTGCGGTTAACCCGGAAGACGAACGCTACAAGGCGATTGTCGGCAAGCATGTCATTCTGCCGATCGTCGGCCGTCGCATCCCCATCGTCGCCGACGAATATCCGGACCCGACCGCGGGCACCGGTGCGGTCAAGATGACGCCGGCGCATGATTTCAACGATTTCGATGTCGGCAAGCGCCGGGGGCTACGCGTTGTCAATATCCTGACGCCGGAAGCTTCCATCACCATCAAGGACAACGAGGACTTCCTCGAAGGTCTGGACCATCCCGCAGCCCTGCACGGCGCATGGGATGAACTGGAGGGCACGGATCGTTTCGAGGCGCGCAAGATCATTGTCCGCCTCTTCGAAGAGGCTGGCCTGCTCGACAAGATCGAACCGCATAAACACACGGTCCCGCATGGCGACCGTGGCGGCGTTCCGATCGAGCCACGCCTGACCGAGCAATGGTATGTCGATGCGAAGACGCTTGCCCAACCGGCGATCGCCTCCGTTCGCGAAGGCCGCACCAAGCTCGTTCCGAAGAGCTGGGACAAGACCTATTACGACTGGATGGAAAACATCCAGCCCTGGTGCGTTTCCCGTCAGCTCTGGTGGGGTCATCAGATCCCGGCCTGGTATGGCCCGGACGGTCAGGTCTTTGTCGAAAAGACCGAGGAGGAGGCGCTGCAGGCGGCGATCCAGCATTATCTCTCGCATGGAGGGCCGATGAAGGCCTATGTCGAGGACCTGCTGGAAAACTTCAAGCCGGGCGAAATCCTGACGCGTGACGAAGATGTACTCGACACCTGGTTCTCGTCGGCACTCTGGCCGTTTTCGACACTAGGCTGGCCGGATGAGACGCCGGAATTGGCGCTTTACTATCCGACCAACGTGCTCGTCACCGGTTTCGACATCATCTTCTTCTGGGTTGCCCGCATGATGATGATGGGCCTGCATTTCATGAAGGACAAGAACGGCGATCCGGTCGAGCCCTTCAACACGGTCTATGTTCACGCCCTGGTGCGCGACAAGAACGGGCAGAAGATGTCGAAGTCCAAGGGCAACGTCATCGATCCGCTCGAACTGATCGACCAGTATGGTGCCGATTCCCTGCGTTTCACGCTGGCGATCATGGCTGCACAAGGCCGCGACGTGAAGCTCGATCCGTCCCGCATCGCCGGCTATCGCAACTTCGGCACCAAGCTTTGGAACGCCACGCGCTTTGCCGAGATGAACGGTGCCAAGAGCGATCCGCATTTCGTGCCGGAAGCCGCCGAGCTCACCATCAATCGCTGGATCCTGACCGAGCTTGCCCGGACGGAGCGCGACGTTACCGAGGCGATCGAGGCCTATCGCTTCAACGATGCCGCCGGTACGCTCTATCGCTTCATCTGGAACCAGTTCTGTGATTGGTATCTCGAGCTCCTGAAGCCTGTCTTCAGCGGCGACGACGAAAGCGCCAAGGCGGAGGCGCAATCCTGCGCAGCCTACGTTCTCGAAGAGACCTACAAGCTGCTGCACCCCTTCATGCCCTTCATGACCGAAGAGCTCTGGGCGCATACGGCGGGCGAGGGCAAGGAGCGCGACGGCCTGATCTGCCACGCCGAGTGGCCGGTTCCCTCCTATGCCGACGATGTCGCTGCCGATGAGATCAATTGGCTGATCGACCTGGTTTCGGGCCTGCGCTCCGTGCGCTCTGAAATGAACGTGCCGCCGGCTGCCACGGCGCCGCTGGTGATCGTTGGTGCCAACAGCCTGACCCGCGAACGTCTGTTCCGCCACGACGCAGCAATCAAGCGGCTGGCTCGTGTCGAGGCGATTTCACTCTCGGATACCGCGCCGAAGGGCGCGGCGCAGATCGTCGTCGGCGAAGCGACCGCCTGCCTGCCGCTCGGCAGCCTTATTGACCTTTCCGTTGAGAAGGCACGCCTGGAGAAGGGGATCGCCAAGAACGAGCAGGAGATGGCCCGCATCGTCGGCAAGCTGTCGAACGAGAAGTTCGTCGCCAATGCCAATCCGGATGTGGTTGCGGCCGAGCGGGAGCGTCTGGACGAACTTCAGGGGCAGCTCGCCAGCCTGAAGGTCGCTCTCGCCAGGGTCAGCGAAGCCGGCTGAGGTCACGGATAATCCAAATGAAAAGGGCACGCGGACGAAGGCCGCGTGCCCTTTTCTGTATGCGTCATCGATTCGATGGAATCACCAAAAACAGCCAATCTTGCCCATCGCCAGCTTCGCGCAGGTAAAAACAATTACCCCTAAATCGATAGCTTTCTCGAAAAGCGAAACTGTTGTCGGATTGTAACAGAATTGTTTCAGTAGAGAATAATAATCTACGTGGGGTAGAAAATGCTTTTAAAGAAGAAAAAAATATCTAACGCGAACTGTAATGGAGCATATAGCTCACTTTCTTACGTAAATCAGTCACTATGCCGGGAACTTCTGGAGCATCAGCGGTGCATTGCCAAGTCGGATAATCATCGCAACAATCAGACACATAGATGCACAAGTGGGGGAGACACAATGGCATTTCGTATTGCGTTGAAGGGTGCGTTCGCACTCGTAATCACATCGTCATTTGCAAGCGCCGCATTCGCGGGTGGGCTTGATCGCGGCGGTTACGATATCGATCTACTCTTCGACAAGGGTCGTTACGCTTTCGAATCCGGTGTGACTTATGTCATGCCCGGTCGCCAGTTCAAGAATGCCAAGGATACCAATCCGGCTGACGGCAATCTCAACGGGCGCAGTAGTTCCACGGATGTCACCGAGAACTATGCCATCCCGTATATCGGCTTCAAGGTCGGCATCACCGATGACCTCGATTGCATGGCCGACTATTCCGAACCGTTCGGCGGTCATAGCAATCCGGGCCTCAACTGGGCCGGCGCCAACAATGAAATCGAAACCAAGCTGCGCACGCATAATTATGCGGCGACGTGCTCCTACAAGTTCGATGCCGGTCCGGGTCAACTGCGTTTGATCGGTGGCGGTTTCTACCAAGAGGTTACCGGCTACAAGTCCCGCCTGGTCTCGGCCATTCCCGCCCCGCTTTCCGCCGTCTATGACGGTGTCGGTTCGCTGGACGTCGATGGTCATGGTTGGGGCTGGCGTGCCGGTCTTGCCTATGAGATCGAGGAATACGCCTTCCGTACCAGCTTGCTTTACAACAGCCGGGTCAAATACGATAACCTCAAGGGCACCGTCGATCTGACGGAATTGCCGCCGATCCGTGCATTCTTCGGCAAGACCACTTCCGTTTTCGGTTCGGCCGATGCGCCGGACACGCTCGAATGGAAAGTGCAGACCGGTATTGCTCCGGACTGGCTGGCCTTCGGTTCGGTCAAGTGGACCAACTGGAGCCTTCTGCAGAGCATTGCGCTTTGCCCGACCTCCACACGCGGCATATCCTGCCGTCCGGGCGGGGCGACCGAGCTCACCTCGCTTGACCTGCTCTATCGAGACGGCTGGACGATCTCCGGCGGTATCGGTCACAAGTTCAATGACAAATGGAGCGGCGCGCTCAGCTTGACCTGGGATCGCGGCACCAGCCAGGGTTATGGCATGAACTCGGATACCTGGACGCTCGGCGCCGGCGTCAACTATAAGGCAACGGAACATGTCCAGTTCACCTTCGGCGGCGCGCTTGGCCTGCTGACGAGCGGTAAATCCGGCCAGGCTACGTATAACGGCCTTACGTTCGGCAATGACGTCAACTACAGCTACGGCAATGACCTCGTGGCTGCGCTGTCTACTTCGATGAAGGTGAGCTTTTGAGCCTAACGCATTGAATTGAAGTAATTTCGGAAAAATCTCGTCGTTACTTCAAGTGATTCCCGCGCCGCGAGCCCCATTCGGTCTCGCGGCGTTTCAGTATCAAGTTCAGGCCAAGGTTATTTGCGGATTTGGCATGCAAAACAGTCTTGCATAGCGGCTTTATGGTTAATGAAACCACAAGATCAGCAATTTCTTTGTGACGAATCCGCAACACTCTATTTCAACCGGTTACAGGTGCGTGTCCGCTGCCCAATTTGTCCATTTCCCGCCACAAATGAGGAGCAGCGATTATACGGGCACAGGGGCAGGCCTTGTAGAGAGTGCGTAAACGGTTGATGGGTCAGTTTCCACTTTGGCAGAAAGAGCAATCCGGGATCGGAACGGTGACGTTTCCGATGCAGTCGGAAGTGCTTTGTTTCTCGCGGGAATCCAGAAATCGTCCGATCTCAAGTCTCTCCTTTGAAGCAGTGGAATGGGGTGCTGTTTCGGCAGCGACGCGCGAACGCGAAGGCGAGAATGCTCGTTTGGACATAATTTCGAACTATGCTCGGAAATGTGGCAAACGGCCTCTGGTCGGCGCCATGCGGACGTCCTTAACGGGAGGTTTCGCTGGTTCGCGCGCGGGTAGGGAATACATTCGCAAACCTTACGGCGCAGATGGGGTTGCCGTGACGAATGCGGATGGAGCGAGAGAAGTCGACTGTTATGTTTAAGTCCGAGTTCATATCAGCGAGAGTGATGTTACTCAGCCTGTCGCTTGCCACCTTCGTGGTGATGACAGGCCAATGCCGGGCATTCGATATTAATGCCGGCGTCACCAAGGAATCCGGTCCTTTCGATCTCTTCAAATTCGGCTTCCGGGCCTACAAGAACGGCCAGAAGGAAGAGGCTGTCGAAGCCTATCGTTACGCGGCCGAAAAGGGCCATACCGGTTCGCGCTGGGCTCTGGCCAACATGTATGCCGACGGCGACGGCGTAACGCAGGACGATTTCGAGGCCTTCAAGATCTATAGCGAGATCGCCCAGCAGGGTGTGGAGCCCGGCTCCGAAGATACCGGCTTCTTCATCAACGCGCTGCTGGCGCTCGCCAATTATTACAAGACCGGCATTCAGAACACCCCGGTCAAGACTGACCTCAATCAGGCGCGTCAGCTCTATTTCCAGGTTGCTTCGACCTTCGGCGTTCCCGAAGCGCAGTTCCAGCTCGCGCAGATGATGCTGTCGGGCGAGGGCGGTGCGCCCAACGTGCAGCAGGCGAAGAAGTGGCTGAACCAGGCCCGCAAGAGCGGCCATCCCGGCGCCATGGCCGTCTTCGGCAATATTCTGTTTCAGGAAGGCCAGACCGTACGGGGCCTTGCCTTCATGACGGCGGCACTCGACAAGTGCAAGCCGAAGGATTGCGGCTGGATGGAAGACCTGCAGGAGCAGGGTTTTTCGGTCGCCAATGAGAACGACCGCCGCGTCGCCGTCGCCATGTCACATCAACTGGATGTCGCCGGCGCCGAGTAACCGGCTTTCAAGGTGGCTGATTCCCCTGAGCGCGCGCGGGGCTCGCGCTCATCGCTGCGCGATGTTGCAGCGGCGATCTAATTCTGAAAATCGAGATGCGCAATCACCGGAACGTGGTCCGACGGCTTTTCCCAGGCGCGGACGTGCTTCTCGATGGCTGTGGAGGTCAGGCGATCGGCCGCTTCCGGCGACAGCATCAGGTGGTCGATGCGGATGCCGTTGTTCTTCGGCCAGGCGCCGGCCTGATAATCCCAGAACGAATATAATTTGACTGCGTCCGTCGTGGCGCGCACCGCGTCGGTAAAGCCGAGATTTTCGAGTTGGCGAAATGCCTGTCGGGTCTGCGGCAGGAACAGCGCGTCATTCTCCCAGACCTTCGGATCGAAGCAATCATGCGGCTCCGGGATGACATTGTAGTCGCCGGCAAGAATGATCGGCTCTTCCAGAGCGAGCCGGTCGGCCGCAAATTTCCGCAGGCGTTCCATCCAGGCGAGCTTGTAGGGATATTTTTCGGTGTCGATGGGATTGCCGTTCGGCAGATAAAGGCAGCAGACGCGCAGTACGCCATGGTCCGGCACGGAGAACACCGCTTCAATGAAGCGGGACTGTTCATCGCTATCGTCGCCGGGAAGGCCGCGTGTCACTTCGTCGGGTTTCGTCTTGGAGAGGATCGCCACGCCGTTGAAGCCCTTCTGGCCATGCGTCTCGATATGATAGCCGAGCGCCTCGATTTCCAGGCGCGGGAAGCCTTCGTCGACCGTCTTGATCTCCTGCAGGCAGGCGATATCAGGGTCAGAGTCCTTCAGCCACTGGCAGAGATTCTCGATACGCGCTTTGACGCCGTTGATGTTCCAGGTGGCGATCTTCATGACGTGGCGGCTCCTCTGCTTTGCCTTCTTTTATCCGCAGCAATCGGCCTTGACCACGTCCAAATGAAAACCGGCCGGCAGCGAGAGCTTCCGGCCGGCGATCAATCTGTGGAAAAGCGGGAGCGTCAGATCGAAAAACTTGTTCCGCATCCGCAGCTTGCGACCGCATTCGGATTCTTTATCTGAAAGGACTGGCCGAGCAGATTGTCAACGAAGTCAATCTCGGAGCCGGCCATATAGACCAGCGACAATTGATCGATCAGCACGGTGGCATTGCCTTTTTCAACAATGATATCATCGTCTTGTGGGCCTTCGGCGAGATCGAACTTATAGGAAAATCCCGAACATCCACCACCTTCGACCGCGACGCGAAGCGCGCGCTTGCCGGCCTCGGCGCTGACGATCACGGCGATTCGCTTTGCCGCTGCGTCCGATAGGGTTACACTTGTCTCTGTCATGCTTTCCTCCTGCCGGGGTCAAGATCCGGAGAGAACCAATGGGCCGTCCCGCTTTCAAACGGCTGATATCAATAGCCTTTATCATGAAAGCGCGGCGGGTGACAGCTATGGTTTCATGGTTGAGCCATGTGCCATTTTGCTGTTTGTATTCGGTATAGGTATGAAGGCCGCGAGGCGGCGTCAATGGGCTGGCGCCTGAATGGATGGATGATGACGATCGACAGGCATGCATTGGGTTTCGGTTATGGCGAGAAGGCGGTCTATGCGACCGACCCCTGGACTTCGCGCGGACGGCTCTATGAAGAGGGATCGAGCCCGACGCGCTCCGATTTCCAGCGCGACCGCGACCGCATCGTGCATACGACCGCTTTCCGGCGGCTGAAGCACAAGACGCAGGTGTTCATCGCGCAGGACGGCGATCATTACCGCACGCGCCTGACGCATACGATCGAAGTGGCACAGGTTGCCCGCGCCCTGGCGCGTGCCTTGAAGCTCGACGAGGATCTCGCCGAGGGCGTGGCGCTCGTTCATGATTTCGGCCATACCCCTTTCGGTCATACGGGCGAGGACGCGCTGCACGAGATGCTGCTGCCCTATGGCGGCTTCGACCACAATGCGCAGTCCCTGCGCATTGTCACGAAACTCGAGCGCCGCTATGCCGAATTCGATGGCTTGAACCTTACCTGGGAGACGCTGGAGGGTCTGGTCAAGCACAATGGCCCGTTGCTGACGCCAGATGGCAAGGACACGCGCGGCCCTGTGCCGCAGCCGATCCTCGACTATTGCGAAATCCATGATCTGGAGATTGCCACCTATGCCAGCCTGGAGGCACAGGTCGCGGCGATCGCCGACGACATCGCCTACAATACCCATGACATCGATGACGGCCTGCGCTCGGGCTATCTCACCTTCGACATGCTGGAGGAAATACCATTTCTCTCGGAGCTGATGGCGGAGGTGAGGGCGCGCTATCCCAATCTGGAGGCAAGCCGCTTCACGCATGAAATCATGCGCCGGCAGATCACGCGCATGGTGGAGGACGTGATCTCCGTTGCGCAGCAGGCGCTGAGCGAGATCAGGCCGGGCAGCGTTGCCGATATCCGGGGCGCTGGCCGCGTCATCGCCACCTTCTCTCCCGAGATGGCCGAGACGGACAAGCAGATCAAGCGGATGTTGTTCAAGCGGATATACCGCCACCCGGATATCATGCGTATTCGTACTGGCGCCGCGCAGATCGTCACCGATCTGTTCCAGGCCTATATGGACAATCCCAAGGAGATGCAGAGCCACTATTGGGTCGACCATATTGCCGGCCTTGCCGTCGCCGCCAAGGCGCGCCATGTGGGTGATTATCTGGCTGGTATGACCGATACCTATGCCATCAGCGCCCATAGGCGTTTGTTTGACCAGACTCCCGATTTGCGGTAGGCAGCGGCGGCGTTGGGCCGACAGAGCCCGCCAAAGCTATGCGTGGATAATATGATGAACCTTTTCACCGACTTCGAAGTAAGAATTAAGAGCGCTCTCGAGCAAATTGATATTGTAAGGGAAAAGCGATCCGAGCTCGACTTCAGCCGTATCGGCGTGGAGCCGCCTCGGGACGCCAGCCACGGCGATGTCGCGACCAATGCGGCCATGGTGCTGTCAAAGCCGCTGGGTATGAATCCGCGCGCGCTTGCTGAGATCATCATCGCGAAATTGAAGGAAGATGCCGACGTCGCCGATGTCTCAGCGGCCGGTCCGGGCTTCATCAATATTCGCCTGTCTGTCAGCTATTGGCAGCGCCTGTTGGCAACGATGATTTCCGAAGGTGAGAAATTCGGTCGCTCAACGCTCGGTGTCGGCCAGAAGGTCAATGTCGAATATGTCTCCGCCAATCCGACGGGGCCGATGCATGTCGGCCATTGCCGTGGCGCCGTGGTCGGCGACACACTGGCGAACCTGCTCGGCTTTGCGGGCTATGAGGTCACCAAGGAATACTACATCAACGACGCCGGCTCGCAGATCGACGTGCTGGCGCGGTCTGTGTTCATCCGCTACCGCGAGGCGCTCGGCGAGCAGGTGGGCGACATCCCGGCGGGTCTCTATCCCGGCGACTATCTGGTTCCGGTCGGCGAGGCGCTGGCCAAGGAATTCGGCACCAAGCTTCGCGGCATGCCGGAAGAACAATGGATGCCAATCATCAAGGAACGCGCCATCGACGCGATGATGGCGATGATTCGCGAGGATCTGGCGGCTCTGAACGTCCAGCACGACGTCTTCTTCTCGGAGCGGACGTTGCATGCCAATGGCGCGGCCCTTATCCGCACCGCCATCAATGACCTCACCTTCAAGGGCTATGTCTACAAGGGTGCCTTGCCGCCGCCGAAGGGGCAGGTGCCTGAGGATTGGGAGGATCGCGAGCAGACCCTGTTCCGTTCGACGGAAGTGGGTGACGATATCGACCGGCCGCTGATCAAGTCTGACGGCTCGTATACCTATTTCGCCGCCGACGTCGCCTACTTCAAGAACAAGTTCGATCGCGGCTTCAGCGAGATGATCTATATTCTCGGCGCCGACCACGGCGGCTACGTCAAGCGGCTGGAAGCCGTGGCGCGCGGCGTCTCCGAGGGCAAGGCGAAGCTGACGGTGCTGCTGTGCCAGCTGGTCAAGCTGTTCCGTAACGGCGAACCGGTGAAGATGTCGAAGCGTTCTGGCGATTTCGTTACGCTGCGCGAGGTGGTCGACGAGGTCGGCCGCGATTCCGTGCGGTTCATGATGTTGTACAGGAAGAGCTCAGAGCCGCTGGATTTCGATTTCGCCAAGGTCACGGAACAGTCCAAGGACAATCCGGTATTCTACGTGCAATATGCGCATGCGCGCTGCATGTCGGTCTTTCGGCAGGCCAAGGAAGCCTTTCCGGATCTCGATATTGCCTCGCTCGATCTGGCGAAAGCGGTTGGCGGCGTGATCTCCGATCCGGCCGAGTTGCAGCTCGTCGCAAAGATTGCCGAATTCCCGCGAATCATCGAAGCTGCAGCGCAGGCGCAGGAGCCTCATCGCATCGCCTTTTATCTTTACGATCTGGCAAGTTCTTTCCACGGACATTGGAATAAAGGTAAAGATTTACCTGAATTACGATTTGTTAACGATAAGAACCGAGAATTGAGCATTGCCAGACTTGGGCTGGTGCACGCTGTCGCGTCGGTTTTGAAGTCGGGTCTTGGTATAACCGGGACCGCCGCACCGGATGAAATGCGATAAACGTCACCGTTTGCCCACATTACACTGGCATTTAACTGTAGCGTTTGCGAGTGGATTGGGTGATGGCAGAAAAACAGTTGGCGTATCGCGCAAGCGGAAACGACGGGTTCTTTGCGGATGATGATCCGCTTGCCGAACTCGCCCGCATCGTCGGTTTCGAGCCGCGGCCTGCCGCTCAGGCGGCGCCTGCGTCTCAACGGCAAGAGCCGGCCTTCGATCTCGAAGACGAGCTCCTCCGGGAATTCGAGCGCTATGATGCGCCACGTTTAAGTCCTGCGAATGACATTCCGGCCTTGCCGGAAGATCAGCCCTTCGCGGGTGAAGCCGAGCTCTCTCGTCCAGCCGAACCGGTCAGTGCCGAGTATCACGAACCTCAGCCTGTCGAGTTGCAGCAACAGCCTGCGGCGCCGATCAAGCCGACCGTCGGTGCACGCGATCTGATCGATGAACTTGAAATGTCGATCGCGCCTGCATTGCAGGCCGCATCGGTTCCGCAGCCCGCCGCTCCCCCGGTCGTCAAGCCGACGCCGCAGCACGCCGCTGCCACTGTGCGTCTGCCGCTTGCCAATTTCACACTGGCGCCTCCGTCCGCGCCGGCAACGACCTTTGTTCAGGCTCCCGTGGTCGCCCCGGTCGCTCAAGCGCAGCCCATCGTGGATGCGCTCGATTTTGAACTGCCGACGATGGGGGCTGCTCAGAGCGTCGAGCCTGTCGTGGTTCAGCCCGTCGCCAATGCGGCGGAGCCGGTCAAGTCGCCGAGCTTCGACGCGGCGGCTCTTTCCGCCGAGATCGACGATCTGCTGGCCGATGTCGACCGCTATCCCGTTCCTGCCAGAGGCAGTGAGCCGGCGGCAAAGGTCGAGCCGGATTTTGATATTTTCGCCTCGCAGCCCGTAACGCCGGCTGTCCCTGCCGTCGAAGCTTTCGTCGCTCCGGTTGCTGTTGCTACGCCGCAGCGCGAAGAGCCGAAGCCGATCTTGCTGGAGGCTGAGGATCCCTTCGCCGGAGAGGACTTCGAATTCGATCTCGCTGATATCGAGATGGAGCTTGCCGAACTTGATTTCGCGGAAGCGAATAAGTCTGCTCCGGTCACGCCGCCTGCTCCGGTCGCTGTGCCGCAGCCGATCGTCTCGAGAGCTACGCCGATAGTACAGGCTCCTGTGGCTGCGGTTGCCGCGCCACCCGTCGTTGCCGCAGCGCCGATTGTTGCAATGGCAGCGCCGATGCTCGATATCGATCAGGCTCTGCCTTTCGACCCGTCGGAAATCTCAGATACGGAAGACCGCATCGAGACCTTCGAAGGCTCGCATGTTCCAAACCTGCCGCCTGTCGAGCCGGAAGCGCCGATCGCGGTTCCCTCGGAATATGATTTCGATATCGATGCCGAAATGGCGAGCCTGTTCGGAACGCCTGCCAAGGAAGCAGCACCCGAGCCGATCAAGCCGGCGGCCGCAGCCGCTCTTGGCGGCGCGATGGCTGCAGCGTCCTGGTCCAAGAATGCGGCGGCAAAGCCTGTTGCCGCAGCCGCCAAGCAGCCTGTCGAAGAGTTCGACGAGTTCGAGCGGGCTCTGGAGGAGGACTTCCGCCGTACTTATCGCGAGGCATCCAATCCAGTTGAGAATGTCGCGCGCATGACGCTGAACCCGGTCGTGCAGGCCGTCCGGCGTCCGGCACGCTCGTTCCGTGGCGTGGCGACAGCGGCTGCTCTCATCGCGGTTTTCGGTCTCGGCGCCTATGGCATCTATGGCTGGGTTCGTCACGGTTCGCCGATTTCGAGCTTCTCCGGTGAGCCGCGTGTGATCACGGCCGATGCCGAACCGATCAAGGTCGCTCCGGAAAATCCGGGCGGAACGGTTGTGCCGAATCAGGACAAGGCCGTCTACGACCGAGTCGCCGGCGATGGCGCTGCCGCGCCAAAGCAGAAGCAGCTGGTGTCCTCCAACGAGCAGCCGGTCGATGTCGTTCAGAAGACGTTGATCCCCGAAGCGGTCTCGCCCGATGACGGCAGTGCCGATCAGGTCACGCCGACTCCGGTTGGCGAAACCCAGGATCCGCGGCTGTTGCCGAGCCAGAACGGCGACAATGCCGATATGGCCGCCAACGATGACGGACAGGTTCCGTCGGTCTCGCCACGCAAGGTGCGTACGATGATCGTCAAGCCGGATGGCTCGCTGGTCGCTCGTGACGAGCCGGCAGCCGGCACATCCACGACGGCTGCTGCTGCTCCGGCCTTGGCGCCGAAAACCAATGCGGCCAAGCCGGCAACCGACAATCAGGTCGCTTCCACCGATCTTCGCCCGGCCACCACGGACACGCAGGCATCGCAACCGGCCAGTGTCGATAATGACGCTGCCAGCGCTGAAAGCACCCCGATCCGCGTCGTCAAGACGGCCCCGGTTCCGAGCGCGCGGCCGGCGCAGAAGGTGGCTGCGGCCACTGAAAACGTCGCTGCCCATCCGGCACAGGCCCAGCCGAAGCCGCAGCAGGTTGCTTCGGCAAGCCCCGCCGCAACGCAGGCCCCTGTCGCCTCGGCAAGTGCCGGCGGTGCCTATGGCGTGCAGATCGCTTCGCTGCCTTCCGAGGCGGAAGCGCAGCGGTCGCAGGCGAACCTGAAGACCAAGTTTGCCAGCGTTATCGGCGGTCACCCGCTCGAAATCCGCAAGGCCGACATTGCCGGCAAGGGCACCTACTATCGCGTTCGTGTCGTCGCCGGCTCCAAGGACGATGCCGCCGACCTCTGCGTGCGCCTACGCGCCGCGGGCGGCACCTGCCTGATCTCGAAATAAGAGATCCAAGCACCAGGCATCAGCTGAAAACGGCGGGCGAGAGCCCGCCGTTTTCCTTTGAGCCAGCTTCTTTTTATGTATCTCGCCTTGACGTGCTTCGCATTTCACGAAGCCGCCGCTATGATTCGGACATGACCGAATCAAAATCCATGATCCTCGGCTGTAGCGGCCATTCCATCACACCCGAAGAGCGTTCCTTCTATCAGGCGGAACAGCCATGGGGCTTCATCCTTTTCGGACGCAACATCTCCGAGCCGGCGCAGATTGCCGATCTGGTCGCGTCCCTGCGCGATAGCGTCGGTCGCGATGCGCCTGTATTTATCGATCAGGAAGGGGGCAGGGTGCAGCGTATCCGTCCGCCGATCCTACCGCATTATCCGTCCGGCCAGGCGCTGGGCGATATCTATCGCCAGAACCGTGAGCAGGGTTTGCGCGCCGCTTGGCTGATGTCGCGGCTCCATGCCTTTGATCTTCTGAAGTTCGGCATCAATGCCGATTGCTTGCCGGTGCTGGATGTACCGGTCGAAGGGTCGAGCAATGTCATCGGCAATCGTGCCTATGGCGGCGATCCGGTGACGGTGACCGAGATGGGACGTGCTGCGGCCGAAGGCCTGAAGGCCGGCGGCGTCCTGCCGGTGATGAAGCACATGCCCGGCCATGGTCGCGGTTTTGCCGATTCGCATCATGAATTGCCGGTCGTCACCGTGTCCCGTGCAGAGCTGGAAGCGCATGATTTCCCGCCCTTCGTTGCGCTCAAGGACGAGTTGATGGCCATGACTTGCCACGTCGTCTTTGCAGACATCGATCCGGCCAATCCGGCGACCACCTCGCGCAAGGTCATCGAGGAGATCATCCGCGGCCATATCGGCTTCAAGGGCCTGCTGCTCTCCGACGATACCTCGATGAATGCTCTTGCCGGCACGATCGGCGAGCGGGCGGCGAATATTGTTGCGGGCGGATGCGATATCGTGCTGCATTGCAATGGCGTCATGGATGAGATGCAGCAGGTGGTGCGCAATGTGCCGGTGCTGGCAGGTGCTGCGTTGGAGCGGGTGAAAGCGGTGGAAGCAGCTTTCGGCTATAATGATGGCGCGGATGAAGCTTCGATTCGCGCCGAATTCGATACGATGTTTGCGGTGGCCTAGGACCATACTCCGGGGATTTGACGGGTGAACAAGGTGAGCGGCACGGAAAAGAGCCAGCAGGCGACAGCGCCGATGGACAAGCTATGGCAGGACGGCAACGGCGAGCGCGGCATGCACGAGCCCACCATGGTCGTGGATATCGCCGGCTTCGAAGGCCCGCTCGACCTGTTGCTGCATCTTGCCCGCAACCAGAAGGTCGATCTGTCGCGCATCTCCGTTCTGGCGCTGGTCGAGCAATATCTGCTGTTCATCGACACGGCCCGTCGCATCCGTATCGAGCTTGCGGCCGATTATCTCGTCATGGCCGCCTGGCTTGCCTATCTCAAGTCGAAGCTGCTCATTCCACAGCAGAGCAAGGAAGACGGCCCGAGCGGCGAGGAGATGGCCGCGACGCTTGCCTTTCGCCTGAAACGCCTCGAAGCCATGCGCGATGCGGCAACTGGCCTCGTCAACCGCAATCGCCTCGGCCGCGACATCTTCGTGCGCGGTGCGCCGGAACATATTCCCGACCGCCGCCGGTCCGCCTATGATGCCAGCCTCTACGATCTTCTGAGCGCCTATGCCGGCCTGCGCCAGCGACAAGCGGTCACGCAGGTAACGATCGAGCGGCGCCAGGTCTGGTCATTGGGCGACGCCCGTACGATCCTCAATCGGATGATCGGCGAGATCACCGACTGGACGGCCCTGGAACACTATCTGCTGCGCTATATGACCAGTCCCAGCGAGCGAGTCACCGCCATCGCCAGTGCTTTCGCCGCCTCGCTGGAACTCGTGCGCGAGGGCAAGCTGGAAATTCGCCAGGAGGGTGCGTTCCAGCCGCTCTATATGCGGCGTGGGCCGAAGCATGATGTCGATGAGCTTGAGGCTGCGGAATAGGTGCGAGCGTGAGCGGTCCTGATAACGATCAGCATATGGATGATGATGTGGCGACGCCAGCGGTGGCGGCTATCGATGAGCGTGCTCTGCGCGAAGCGGAACGCATCGCCGAAGCGCTGGTCTTTGCCTCCGCGCAGCCCGTTTCCGAGGGCTTTATCGCCGAGCGTGTGGCGCAGGGCGCCGATATCAGCTCCATCATGCAGCGGCTGAAAGCCGATTACGCGATGCGGGGCGTCAATCTGATCCAGGTCGATGGCGCCTGGGCCTTTCGCACGGCCGCCGATCTTTCCTTCGTCATTCGCCGTGATGACAACGAGGCCCGGAAACTGTCGCGTGCCGCGTTGGAAGTTCTGGCGATCATCGCCTACCATCAGCCGGTGACCCGCGCCGAGATCGAGGATATCAGAGGCGTGCAGACCTCCAAGGGTACGCTCGACGTGCTGATGGAGGCCGGCTGGGTTCGTTTTCGCGGCCGCAGGCGCACGCCCGGACGGCCCGTGACGCTCGGCACAACAAGGGATTTTCTCGATCATTTCGGCCTTGAAGAATTGCGCGATCTGCCCGGTCTCGAGGAGTTGAAGGGTGCAGGCCTGCTCTCTGGCCGGATCCCCGCCAATTTCAACGTGCCTTCGCCGTTGATGAGCGATGAATTGACCGAGGATGAAGATCCGATCACGCAGATGGATCTTGAGGAGCTCGGCCTCCTGACACCGGGCGGCGCTTCGGACGATTGAACCCGAAATCGGCCCTGTAAGCCCGTTATAGGTGGGCTTGGGGTGTTAAGTTTTTTCCATCCAACAGCGTCAGGTCTCGGTTTTGCCATCAGCGGATGCGAATATGGGCGTCATTCTCCGGGTTTGGAGACGTTTGGCTATTGCATTGGCGCTCGGTATTCCCATAAGCGTCGATGCAGTACATTTTGGTGTTTGAAAAACATTCACAAACGTCTTACATCGGGAAGACACTGAAATCGGAGTTATCGCAATGGGTTCTCTAAGCATATGGCACTGGCTGATTGTTCTGGCCATCGCGCTGTTGTTGTTCGGCCGTGGAAAGATCCCGGAGCTGATGGGTGACGTCGCCAAGGGCATCAAGAGCTTCAAAAAGGCATGAACGACGACGAAGAGACGACGCCGCCGGCGCAGTCGACAACGTCCCGTACCGTCGAACACAAGGCCGACGAATCGAAGTAATCATGTCGGGCGCGTCAGGGGCTGAAACGCTCGCTGTCGGCCCAGGAGCCTTTTTATGTTCGATATAGGCTGGTCCGAGCTGCTGGTTATCGCCGTGGTGGCGCTTGTGGTCATTGGCCCAAAGGAACTGCCGGCGACGCTTAGAACGATCGGCAAGATGACTGCGCGTGCCCGAAAAATGGCGGGCGAGTTTCGTTCGCAGTTCGATGAGGCCATGCGCGAGGCGGATCTGGACGATGTGCGCCAGACGATCTCCGACGCTCAGAAGCTCAACCCGGTCAATTCGTTGCGTGAGGCAATGAACCCGCTGCGGCAGATGGGTAACGATATCAAGGCGGATTTGCAGCGTTCGACGACGTCGGACAAGCCTGCCGCCACATCGACCCCCGCCGAACCGGTTTCGGAGCCGTCCATGGGACTGCCGGAAACGCCGTCGGTTGCCTCTGCGATAAGCGGGGCGCCTCCGGTCGTTGCGCCGGCACCGGTTGCCGTTACCCAGGAAACACCTACAAAGCCGAAGGCCGTACGTAAGTCGCCGGCAAAGACACCGGCCAAGACGGATGAGGTGGCTGCTGCGGTGGCCGCAACGCCGGTCGTTGCGGAAAAGCCGAAGCGTGCGCCGCGCAAGGTCGTCGTAGTTGCCACCGAGGCTCCCGTTGCCGCGGCTCCCAAAAAGCGTGTAACGGCGGCCAAGACAACACCGGTCGCCAAAACAGCGTCTAAAACGAAGGACAAGGCATGACGGGTGATATTGACGATAAGCCGCAGCCGCTTATCGAACACCTCATGGAACTGCGCACGCGGCTGATCTGGTCGCTTGTGACGTTCTTCATCGCCTTCATTGCTTGCTTCGCCGTTGCCAAGCATCTCTTCAACTATCTGGTCTATCCCTACAAATGGGCCGTTGTCTGGGCGCATCTCGATGTCTCTAAGGCCGAGCTGATCTATACCGCACCGCAAGAGTTCTTCTTCACGCAGGTGAAGGTCGCTATGTTCGGCGCGCTGGTCATCGCTTTCCCGGTCATCGCCGCGCAGATCTATAAGTTCGTGGCGCCCGGCCTTTACAAGAACGAGCGTGGCGCCTTCCTGCCGTTCCTGGTTGCATCGCCCGTTCTGTTCCTGTTGGGCGCGGGGCTGGTTTATTTCTTCTTCGCTCCCATGGTCATGTGGTTCTTCCTGAAGATGCAGCAGGTGCCGGCTGACGGTCAGATCGGCATTGCGCTGCTGCCGAAGGTCTCGGAATATCTGAGCCTGATCATGACACTGGTCTTCTCCTTCGGCCTCGTCTTCCAGTTGCCGGTCATCACCACGCTGCTTGCGCGCGTCGGCCTGTTGACGTCGGCGTGGCTGGCGGAAAAGCGCAAATTCGCAATCGTCCTGGCCTTCATCGTCGCCGCCGTGCTGACACCGCCGGATCCGATGTCCCAGATCGGCCTTGCAGTGCCGACGATCCTTCTCTACGAGATTTCCATCTATGCGGCGCGACTCGTGGAACGCCAGCGTGCCCGGCAGACGTCTGAGGAAAATGACGAGAAGTCCGATGTCACCAAGACGGATAGTGTCTGAGCGACGGGTCGGAAACGTCCTTCCATAAGGGTTTGCCAATTCGATCTCCGACCGAACTCTCGGTCGGAGCTATAGTCATGTGTAACGACCTGGAACGACGATGCTTGATATCAAATGGATTCGTGAGAATGCCGAGGTTTTGGATGCAGCGCTTGCCAAGCGCGGTGCCGAGCCTTTGTCGCAAGGCCTCATCGCGCTCGATGAAAAGCGCCGCTCCATCATCCAGTCCGTTCAGGATATGCAGTCCCGCCGCAACGCCGCCTCGAAGGAGATCGGTGCTGCTCTGGGGCAAAAGAACACCGAACTTGCCGAGAGACTGAAGGGCGAAGTCGCCGAGATCAAGGCGTCGCTTCCGGCTGCGGAAGAGGAAGAGCGCGTGCTAACCGCCGAGCTCAACGACGCGCTGTCGCGCATTCCCAATATTCCGCTCGATGACGTGCCGGTCGGCAAGGACGAAGATGACAATGTCGTCAAGCATTCCTGGGGCGCTAAGCCGACCTGGAATCACAAGCCGAAAGAGCATTACGAAATCGGCGAAGCACTCGGCTACATGGATTTCGAACGGGCTACCAAGCTTTCTGGTTCGCGCTTCACCGTGTTGACCTCGCAGCTCGCGCGTCTGGAACGGGCCCTCGGCCAGTTCATGCTCGACCTGCATACCAGCGAGCATGGCTATACCGAAGTCAGCTCGCCGTTGATGGTGCGTGACGAGGCGATGTTCGGCACCGGCCAATTGCCGAAATTTGCCGAGGACCTGTTCAGGACCACGGATGGCCGCTGGCTGATCCCGACCGCCGAAGTGACGCTCACCAATCTCGTCGCCGGCGACATCCTCGACCAGGAGAAGCTGCCGCTGCGCTTCACCGCGCTGACCCCATCTTTCCGCTCGGAAGCGGGTTCCGCCGGCCGCGATACGCGCGGCATGCTGCGCCAGCACCAGTTCTGGAAATGCGAGCTCGTGTCGATCACTGATGCCGAAAGCTCGATTGCCGAACATGAGCGTATGACCGCTTGCGCCGAAGAAGTACTGAAGCGCCTCGGCCTTCATTATCGCGTCATGACACTGTCGACCGGCGATCTGGGTTTCGGTGCCCGTAAGACCTACGACCTTGAAGTCTGGCTGCCGGGGCAGGATACCTATCGCGAGATATCTTCCTGCTCGGTCTGTGGCGATTTCCAGGGTCGGCGCATGAATGCGCGCTATCGCGGCAAGGACGATAAGGGCACGAAATTCGTGCACACGCTCAACGGCTCCGGCACGGCGGTTGGCCGCTGCCTGATCGCCGTCCTTGAGAATTATCTGAACGACGACGGCTCGGTCACTGTCCCGGACGCACTGCTGCCATATATGGGTGGTGTGAAGAGGATCGAAAAAGCAGCATAAGACTGGCGGTGGGGCAATGCGGATACTTCTGACCAATGACGACGGCATTCATGCCGAAGGGCTGGCAGCGTTGGAGCGTATCGCCCGTACCATGTCGGACGATGTCTGGATTGTCGCGCCGGAGACGGATCAGAGCGGGCTTGCTCATTCGCTGAGCCTTTCCGAGCCGCTGCGTCTGCGCAAAATCTCCGACAAGCACTATGCGCTGCGTGGCACGCCGACGGATTGCGTCATCATGGGCATCCGCCAGGTCATGGACATCAAGCCGGACCTGATCCTGTCGGGTGTCAACTCGGGCTCCAATGTCGCCGATGACGTCACCTATTCGGGAACGATTGCCGGTGCGATCGAGGGCACGTTGCAAGGCGTGCGCTCCTTTGCCCTGAGCCAGGCCTATGTGCATGAGAATGGCACACGCATTGTTCCCTGGGAGGTGGTCGAGGCGCATGCCCCAGCGCTCCTCGGCAAGCTTATCGATATCGATCTACCGGATGGCACTTTCCTCAATTTGAATTTCCCGAACTGCCGACCGGACGAAGTCTCCGGAACCGAGGTTACGGCGCAAGGTAATCTCGCCTTCAATCTACAGGTCGATGAGCGCGCCGACGGACGCGGCTTTCCCTATTACTGGCTGCGCTTCGGCGAGCGCAGCGGCATATTTCGCCCCGGCACGGATATCCACGCGCTGAAACAAAATCGTATTTCGGTAACTCCTTTGAAACTCGATTTGACGGATTATTCGGTGCAAGACCGCGTGGCGCGGGCGCTTGGGCATGGAGTAGCGGATTGACACCTCGTTTGGTCGAGAAGGAAAGCTTCGCAGCCGTTGTGCTGCGGCTGCGGGCCGAAGGCATACTGGACATTGATCTGATGACGGCCGTCGAACAGACGCCGCGCCTGCCGTTCGTGCCGCTGCAATTTACCGATGATGCCTATTCCAGCCGGACGATTCCGATCGAATGCGGTGCCTTCATGGAAGGCATCGATCTCGTGGTCCGTATTCTGCACGGCCTGAAGATCAAGCCGGGCCATCGCGTTCTCGAAATCGGAACCGGCAGCGGCTTCACCGCCGCCGTCATGAGCCGCATTGTCGAGCGGGTTCTGACGATTGACCGCTACAAGACCCTGACGACGGCCGCGCAGCAGCGCATGGATGCGCTCGGCCTGCGCAACGTCATCATCCGCCAGGCGGATGGCAGCGTCGGTCTGCCGGGCGAGGGCACCTTCGACCGTATCCTGGTGACGTCGGCTTTCACGACCATGCCGCGTTTCTATGCCGATCAATTGGTATCCGGCGGATCGATGATCGCGCCGCTGATGCTTTCGGACGATGTCTGCCGCATGGTGCGTCTCACCAAGACCGGCAGCCGCTTCGAGCGCGAGGAACTTTTCGACGTTCCTTATCAGCCAATCGTGCCGATGCTCGCCTCTTATCTTTAAGACCAAATTTGGATCGAAACGCCCGGCGCATTCCGCATGCGTGACGGATTCGTTTCCTATGGTTAGCAATTCCTCAAAAAAACACATGCGGTGCCAGTGCTTTAACCGCATGGTAAGATTAACGCGCTTTAATCGACCCATAAACAGTTGCGTCTCAAGTGGGTCGAGTCATGAGTTTCAGTCTTTCGTCAAACTTCGGTAAATCGGCAGGGAAAGTCCTTGTGGCAGTTCTCCTGGCGAGCACAGCGACAGCTTGCAGTTCAGACACGACGCGCTTCGGCGGGCTCTTCGCGGGCTCGCCGGATCGGACGACGACAGGTTCCATCAATCGCGGTGGGTCGGGCAGCTTGGATAGTAATACCGTACCGAGGGCAGATGTTGCCCAGGGTGGTGGCGATCAGCAGCAGGATTATTCGCAGCAGAGCGCGCCGGCCGCGCGAACCTATCCGAATTCTCCATCCGGTTATAATCCTTCCTATTCCAGTGCCCGCGTATCGACCGCTCCGGTCGCGATCCAGCGTTCCGATCTGGCGGCCCCGACGGCTTCCGCAGCCCCGGCCCGTTCGCGCGGAATGTCCAATTCCGAAGATCAGGCGCTTGCGCAGCCTCTGCCGGCGTCGCGTGGCAGGCAGGCGGCTTCCCGAGTGGAACCGGCTTTGGCCTCGGATTCGGCGTCGAATGGTACGCTGAAGGCACCTTCCGCTTCGACGAATTCTTCCGGCTGGACGACGGTCAATGCGCCGAGCGTTACCCTGCAGCAGGGCGAAAACATCGATCTCCTGTCGCGTCGTTACGGTGTTCCGGCAAAGGAAATCCTGCGCGCCAACGGCTTGAGAAACAGCGCCGGCGCCCAGCCCGGCCAGCAGATCATTATTCCAACCATGAACGGCGCAGGGGGTTCCAGCCCGGCGAAGGTTGCGTCGGAAGCGACCGATCTTTCCAGGGGCGGCAAGATGCCGGGTCCGGCCAAGGCTCCCGAGCAGGACGCCGCCGTGCTGCCGTCCAACGGCCAGTTACGCGGCAAGTCGCAGGCCGGCCTCGCCGATCCGAACAAGCTCGCCGCCGGCAACGGCAAGGGTCCGCTGCCGAAGGGCAACGGTACCTATGTCGTCAAGCCGGGCGACTCGCTCGCCAGGATTGCCCGTAACACCGGCGTCAGCGTCGATGAATTGAAGCAGGCGAACCGCATGCAGTCGGGTGAGGGCGTCCGCGTTGGTCAGGCCCTGAAGCTGCCGCATGGCGCCACCGCTGGTGCCGACCCGATCAGGACCGCCTCCATCGAGCCGCAGAAGTCTGCCGCGAAGGAGGTTGCCGAACAGAAGCCAGTCGTCGAAGCCGCTGTTAAGCCGGTAACGAAGGCCAGCGCCAAGGTCGCTCCCGCCGATGCGGCGCCGGATTCCACCAAGCCGCAGGCAGTCGCAAATGCTGCGCCGACACAGTCCGTCGGCGACGCCGCGACCAAGTCCGACGTCTCCGCCGACGCGCCGGAAGCAACCGGCATCGGCAAATATCGCTGGCCGGTCCGTGGCGCGGTCATTGCTAGCTATGGTTCCAACGTCAACGGCAGCCGCAACGACGGTATCGACATCTCGGTTCCTGAGGGAACACCGATCAAGGCTGCCGAGAACGGCGTCGTCATTTATGCCGGCAACGGCCTGAAGGAGCTCGGTAACACCGTTCTTGTACGCCACGACGACGGCACGGTCACCGTCTACGGCCACGCCGATGCTCTCAGCGTCGCCCGCGGCCAGAAGGTCCAGCGCGGCCAGACGCTCGCCACCTCTGGTATGAGCGGCGACGTCAAGCAGCCGCAGCTTCACTTCGAAGTTCGCAAGAATTCGGCCCCGGTCAACCCAATGACCTTCCTTGAATAGGTAGTGCGTCTCAAGAGGTCTGCAAAAAGCCCGGTCACCGCCGGGCTTTTTGTCGTTTGAGGATTGGAGGCGTCGGTCAGTCCCGTTCGAGCACGATCCTTTGCCGTCCGGCCAGATCCTGAATATATTGCCAGGCCACGCGCCCGGAGCGGGCGCCACGGGTGGTCGCCCATTCCAGCGCTTCATGGTGCATCTGGGCGCGGTCAAGGCTGAGCTTGAAGTGATCGGCATAGGCATCGATCATCTGCAGATAGTCTTCCTGGCTACATTTGTGGAAACCGAGCCAGAGGCCGAAGCGGTCGGAAAGGGAAACCTTTTCCTCGACGGCTTCCGAGGGGTTGATGGCCGTCGATTGCTCGTTCTCCATCATGTTGCGCGGAAGCAGGTGGCGGCGGTTGGACGTGGCGTAGAACAGCACATTGTCCGGTCGCCCTTCAATGCCACCATCAAGCGCCGCTTTCAGAGACTTGTAAGCGGTATCGTCATGGTCGAAGGAGAGGTCGTCACAGAAGAGGATGATGCGGTGCGGCACGGCCTTCAGGATATCGAGCAGCACGGGCAGCGAGGAGATATCCTCGCGATGCACTTCGATCAGCTTCAGCGAAATGCCGGTGGCGCGGCGCACGTCCTCGTGCACGGCCTTGACGAGCGAGGATTTGCCCATGCCGCGCGCGCCCCAGAGCAATACGTTGTTGGCGGCGAAGCCTTCGGCGAAGCGCAGCGTATTCTCGTGGAGGATGTCGCGCACATGATCGACGCCGCGAATGAGGGTAAGCGCCACGCGGTTCGGCCGGGAAACCGGTTGTAAATGTAGCCGGGTAGGGGCCCAGACGAAGCAGTCGGCGGCGCTCCAGTCGTTGACGGCCGGCGGTGGGCCTGCCAGACGTTCGAGCGCGTCGGCAAGACGGCGGACTTCCGCAAGGATCAGGGCGTTTTGGTTTTCGGTCACCGTTTTTCCTCCAGAATTTTAGACAAGAAGATCGTAAAATACGCCTTGTCTTGTCGGGTATCATGCTCCTTGCAGGGCTGAAAGGCTAAGAGGCCGGGAAAACGGTACGGCTTGCGGCTGTTTTTGTTGCAATCGCTATGATCGCAACTATATTCCGGCCACCTGACGCGGGGCCCGTTCCCGCAAGGAGTTCAAGGGAGTTTTTGATGTTTGTCACCAACGCATATGCGCAGAGCGCAACAGATTCAGCCGCGAGCATCTTCGGCGGTTCCGGCTTTGAAATGATCATCCTGTTTGTGCCGCTGATGGTCGTTTGGTATTTCCTTCTCATCCGTCCGCAGCGCGCGCAGGCGAAGAAGCGTGACGAAGTTTTGAAGAACATTCGCCGCGGCGATCAGGTCGTCACGGGCGGCGGCATCGTTGGCAAGGTCACGAAGGTTGTCGACGATAAGGAACTGGAAGTAGAAATCGCCGAGGGCGTCAAAATCCGCGTCGTCCGCAGCGCTATTTCGGAAGTGCGCGTCAAGGGCGAACCCGTCAAGGCAGACGCTGCATAAGGTCTTGATGAGAGGGCAAGCCTATAAAGCTTGCCCTCATCGTGCATGGCTCCGAAAATCGGAATCGACTTTCGGGCGGGATTATGCGCAAATTCAAAGTGTTACTGCGTCCTTTGCATGCCTCAGCGCATGCGGGGCGCAGTAAGAAAAGACCAAACTCGAGAGAGCGATGCTGCACGTCTCCTGGTGGAAGACCGTCCTGATCTGGTTCGCCGTTCTCTTGAGCGTTCTCCTTGCCGTGCCGAATCTGCTTGGTGATCAGCGTCTCGCTTCTTTTCCGGCCTGGTTTGCACAACGAAAGGTCGAGCTCGGGCTCGATCTCAAGGGCGGCTCGCATATCATGCTCAAGATCGAGCGTGACGATGTTGTAAGGAACCGGTTGGAGACTGTCGTCGGCGACATCAGCGCGAGATTGCGCACGGTCAATATTCCTTATTCCGGTCTGACGGGCACTGGTCAGAAAATCCAGTTGCGTATCAACGACCCTGCCCAGGTGCAGTCCGCCGTCAATGCCCTGAAGCCGATCACCGAGGCTGATTCCGGCAAGCAGGAAGCAACCCTGTCGCAGGGCGACAATGGTGCGCTTACCATTGATATCACCGACGCGGGCATCAATGACGGTCTTTCCGCCGCTATGACCCGGTCGCTCAAGATTATCAGCAATCGCATCGCGCAACTCGACGTTGGCGAGCCGTTGATCCGCCGGCAGGGCGCTGACCGTATTGTGATCCAGGTGCCGGGTCTTGCCGATCCGCAGCGCCTGAAGAACCTGTTGAACCAGCCCGCCGAACTCAGTCTCCGTCTGGTCGATTCATCGATGCCGGTGCAGGACGCCATGAATGGCCGCCCGCCCGCAGGTTCCGAGGTGCTGTTTTCCGAGGACGATCCGCCGGCCGGCTATCTTCTGCAGAAACAGCCGCTTCTTTCGAGTATCGACTTTGCCAACGCCGCAGCGGTTTCGAATGCCCAGAACAACGATGGCACTGTCTCCGTCCAGCTGACGCCAGAGGCGACCAGCCGTTTCGCGCAGGTAACGGCCGCCAATCTCGGCAAAGTCATCGCCGTCGTGCTTGACGGCCAGGTCATTTCATCAGCTTCGCTGAAAAACGCGATCACCACCGGTGATATCAATATCCCCGGCGACTTCACGGCACAGGGCGCGCAGGATCTGTCCGTCATGCTGAAGTCAGGGCCGCTGCCGGCGACGCTGACGACTGTCGAGGAACGGACCATCGAGCCTGGTCTCGGTAGCGAGACCAGGCGATCCGCCATCATCGCCTGCGTCATTGCCGCTATTTTCGTTGCGGCGCTGATGATCGGCTTCTATGGGCTGCTTGGCGTCGCCGCGACAATTGCGCTGATCATCAACCTCATCATGGTTCTGGCGGTCATGGGAGTGTTTGGCATCACGCTGACGCTGCCGGGCATCGCCGCCATCGTGCTGATCATCGGCATCGCGCTCGACGCTAATGTGTTGATCTATGAGCGCGTCCGGGAAGAAGAGAAGAAGACGCATCTTCTTGTCGACGCGCTGCGCCACGGTTTCAACAGGGCAGTGTCCACTGTTGCGGATGCCAACTTCACCGTGCTCATGATCGCCGCCATCCTGTTCTACGTCAGCAGCGGCGCGGTGCGTGGCTTTGCCGCGACGCTGATCGTTGGTGTTTTCACGACCTTCTTTACCGCCTGTTTCGTCACGCGGTCGCTCGTCCATGCCTGGATTTCGCATCGCAAGCCGCGTGTGCTGTTGGTCGGCGTTCGCAGCGGCATTTTCGATGGCGCCAATATCCGCTTCATGGGCATCCGCCGCTATACGTTCACGGTATCTGCGGCGTTGTCGGTGGCGACCTTGCTTGCTTTTGCAGCGGTCGGCATGCATCTCGGCATTGATTTTACCGGTGGATCGATCATCGAGGTTCGCGCCAAGCAGGGCGTTGCCGACCCAGCCGATATCCAATCGCGTTTGCAGCAGGTAATCCCGGGCGATGTTCAGGTCGAACGGCTGGATGACCGATTGGGGGCCATGATCCGGGTGCATGCGCAGGACGGCGGCGAGAATGCCGAACAATCTGCTGTGACCCTCGTTCGCGACGAGCTGAGCAAGGATTACGATTTTTCCCGTGTTGAAGTGGTCGGCCCCTCCGTTTCCGGTGAGATCACCAGGACGGCTTCTCTTGCCGTTCTGGCGGCGCTGGTGGCGATCCTTATCTACATCTGGCTGCGGTTCGAATGGCAGTTCGCAGTCGGCGCGATCATCGCGACGTTGCATGATGTGATCCTGACGCTCGGCCTTTTCGTGCTGACTGGCATGGAATTCAACATGACCGGTATCGCAGCACTTCTGACCATCGTCGGCTACTCGCTGAACGACACGGTCGTGGTCTATGACCGCATGCGCGAGAATCTCAGGCGTTATTCGCAGATGCCATTGCCGATCCTGATCGATGCGTCGATCAATCAGACGCTGTCGCGCACAGTCCTAACATCGGCGACGACGTTGTTGGCGCTGCTCGCGCTCTATATATTCGGCGGCGAGGTGATCCGCTCCTTCACCTTCGTTCTGCTCTTCGGCGTTGCGGTCGGCACTTTCTCGTCGATCTATATTGCGGCACCGGTCCTGATCGTCTTCAAGTTGCGCCCGGATAAATTCCAGGCTGGCGGCGAAAACAAGGGACAGGCAGGTAGCGACATGCAATCAGAAAAACCAGCGGTGTGACAGAGTGGCAAAAGGTATAGAAATACGAAGCGCGCATTTTCCGGGCCGCGCGCCGATTGAGGCTTACGGCAATGGTGGTTTTCGCTTTGCCGACATGTCGCATCGCGGCTCGTTGCTTTGCCTGCCCTCCGGCATCTATGGTTGGGACATGACGATGGAAGATGCGCTGACGCCGGCGAATTTTCAGAGGGTACTCGAGGAGGCTACCCAGATCGAGGTGCTTCTGGTCGGCACGGGCACTGAGTTGCGGCCGCTGCCGGCGGAACTGAAGGCGGCGTTACGCGCCAAGCAGATTTCCTCCGATCCGATGAGCACGGGGGCGGCGGTGCGCACATTCAACATCATGTTGGCCGAGTCGCGCGCTGTGGCCGCGGCGCTGATCGCTGTTTGACGAGAGATCGGGCCGAGCATGACGACAGACGCTGCGCCTCGTAGCAATCAGGATATTTGCCTGGTGACGCTTCGCGACACTGATCGTGATCGCTATCTCGCCTGCCTCCTGGCGCCGGAGGACAAACGTGGTGCTCTCGCAGCACTCTATGCCTTTAACGCCGAACTGGCGCGGATTCGCGATCTCGTGCACGAGCCGCTGCCGGGCGAGGTGCGCATGCAATATTGGCGCGATTTGCTTGAAGGGCAGGCGCATGGGTCGAGCGCGGCCAATCCGGTCGCCGCTGAACTTCTTGCAACGATCGAACAATACCGCCTGCCAACGCAGACGCTGATCGACATGATCGATGCGCGCATTTTCGACCTCTACGACGATCCGATGGAGACGCGTGGCACGCTGGAGGGCTATGCCGGCGAGACTGCATCGGCGCTGATCCAGCTTGCGAGCCTGGTGCTATCGCCTCAAGACGCCCGGCGCTCCGCCGATGCCGCCGGCCATGCTGGTGTTGCACAGGCGATTGCCGGACAGTTGTTGTTGATGCCGCTGCATCGCCGACGCGGCCAGCTTTATCTGCCGCTGGAAATCCTGACGGCCACCGGTCTCGACCGCGACACGTTTCTGGCGGGTGAAGACAAGGTGCGGATATCGGCGGCCATCGAGGCTTTCGCCGGTCTGGGACGCGAGCATTTGGCGAAGGCGCGGGCCGCAGGCCCTATAGCGCCTTTGGTGTTTCCAGCCTTTCTGCCGGTAGTCCTGGCTGAACCGGTGCTGAAGCGGGCACAAAAGCTGGGCGCCAAATTGTTCGATCAGCCCTTCCAGTCGTCGCAATGGCGCCGGCAGATGCGCATGGCGCTGGCCTCCATAACGAAGAAAATCTGAAATCGACCAAGTTCGCGCAAGTCTCGAGGTTTATGGAGATTGCCGAATTGTCGCCCGTATTCCTCTGGAGGAGCCGCCATGGGCATTATCGTCTGGTGCACACTCTTTGCGATCGTCGTCTTCTTTGCCTTCTTTATCGCGCGCATGACGTCGCAGAATAAGGAAGACGGTTTACACGACACCGGTCTTGCCATTCTTGAATTCGGACGCGCCTTTCCGACGGAAGCGATCCGGCAATTGCAGACGACGGCGAATGGCCAGGCGGTGTTCGTGCGCCTGCATGACGACAAGGCCGGCTTCATGCGGAGCTTGCGCAATCACTATAGCGTTCATCTGATCGAGCCGGGTAGGGCGCGCGCCAAGGATTCGGGGACCGGCCATGGTTTGACGATCGATTTCCTTGACGCGCCCCATCACAACGGCACGTTTGAGTTCTCGACGCCTGCCGAGGCGGCCGAAGTCTCACTCTGGCTGCTTGGCAATTATATTGCGAGTGAAGATCTCAAGCCATCGGCAACGATGCCGACGGCAAAGGCTTGAGAAGGTCTTAGGCACTCTCGGCGACGACTGGCGACTGGAAGACCGGTGCTTCAACGCCCAGCCATGCCGCGCAATCCGTAAGCGCCCGCTTGGCGATCAGTTGCCGCTTCATGATCGTCTTGTCCTTACCGCGAAAGCGCTTGACGCCTTCCGGCTTGACGATAGAATCCGGTTCCAGCTCCGGAAATAGCCCGAAATTGACGTTCATCGGCTGGAAGGAGCGCTTGCCCGGCTCTTCGTCGGAGACGATATGACCGCCGGTGATATGGTTGAGCAGCGACCCCAGCGCCGTTGTGGCTGGCGGCACGGATGGTGCCTCGCCCTTGCGCTCAGCGGCAGCGAAGCGACCGGCGAGCAGGCCGATGCTTGCGCTCTCGACATAGCCCTCGCAGCCGGTTATCTGGCCGGCAAAACGCAGGCCCGGCCGCGATTTCAGCGTCAGGGAGTGGTCGAGCAGGGTCGGTGAATTGATATAGGTATTGCGGTGCAGGCCTCCGAGCCGTGCGAATTCGGCATTCTCCAGGCCGGGGATCAGTCGGAAGATCTCAGCTTGCGCGCCATATTTCAGCTTCGTCTGGAAGCCGACCATGTTGTAGAGTGTGCCGAGCGCATTGTCCTGGCGGAGTTGTACGACAGCATAGGCCTTGACGGTCGGATTATGGGCATTGGTCAGTCCCATCGGCTTCATCGGCCCGTGGCGCAGCGTCTCGCGTCCGCGCTCGGCCATGACCTCGATCGGCAGGCAGCCGTCGAAATAGGGCGTGCCTTCCCATTCCTTGAAACCAACGCCATCGCCGGCGATCAACGCATCAAGGAAGGCATTGTATTGGGTTTCGTCCATCGGGCAGTTGATATAGTCCTTACCGGTGCCACCCGGCCCGACCTTGTCGTAACGGGACTGATACCAGCAGATATCCATATTGATGCTGTCGCGATAGACGATCGGCGCGATGGCGTCGAAAAAGGCTAGCGCATCAGCGCCGGTCTCAGTCTGAATGGCGCTGGCAAGGCCAGGTGCCGTCAGCGGGCCAGTGGCGATGATCGCCTGGTCCCATTCGCTGGGCGGCAAACCCTCTATTTCCTCACGCACCACGGTGATCAGCGGATGACTTTCGACCGTCCGCGTGACCGCCGCCGCAAATCCGTCGCGGTCCACCGCCAACGCACCGCCAGCCGGAACCTGGTGCTTGTCGGCGCAGGCCATGATCAGCGAACCGGCCAGGCGCATTTCCGCATGGATGACGCCGACTGCATTGCTAGTCGCGTCGTCGGAGCGGAAGGAGTTGGAGCAGACGAGTTCCGCCAGATCGTCGGTCTTGTGCGCCTCGGTGCCGCGTACACCACGCATTTCATGGAGGATGACTGGTACGCCGGCGCTGGCGATTTGCCACGCGGCTTCAGAGCCGGCAAGGCCGCCGCCGATTACGTGGATGGGAGAAAAGGAGCTGGTCTTTGTCATGGGCGCGTCATTATCACGGGCAGGCCGATGATCCAATTGCTTTACGCAGGTCCTGGAATCAAAAACGGCGCCGAAAGGCGCCGTCTTGAGGCAGTCCGTTCAGTCCGTTTCGATTAACGGAAAGAACGCGAAGCAATGTTGCGGATTTCGTAACGGCTAACGCCGATATCCGACAGGGTCTGGCTGGAAAGGTTGCCGAGCTCGTTCAGAGTGCGGCGGTAGCTGATCCAGTTCTTAGCAATACGAATCGGGTTCATGATCTTGTCCTCAAGTAGTCAGTTGCGAGCGGCGCGATTGCCGCCTCAGCGCTTGAGATACATATATACATAAGGACGCTGATTTTGCAGTGCGAATTAAAAGCATCTGCTATGCGTTTGTGCAATGTGACGCCTAAAAAGCCATCATCGCCTAAATTTTATCCGACATGCGCGTGGCGAATGGCTTGGAAGCAGCCTGCTTGTTGTGCAGGTGCGAATAGCGCGCAAAAAAGAACGCCCGTCGCGGTGTCCGCAACGGGCGTTGTGAGGCTGTCGCTGTTGGGCGAAGCCAGTCCGGCGATTAGCGGCCGGTGGCTTCGCGAGCTACGCGATGGATGTCAGAACGGTCGATGCCGAGGTCGTGCAGTTCGCGGGTGCTCATGCGGCCAAGTTCGGTAACGGTCTGACGATACTTGCGCCAGTTATTGAAAGAGCGGCTCAGGTTCATTGTAATTCCCTTTCGAGGATTTGGAGATCTAGCGGTTCCGCGATTGGTTCCAGCCTCGATCTAATGGATTTAAATATATTGTTGCGGTGCGAAAACTAAAAGAGCGAATGCTTCATGCCACCTATGCATAAAACGCAATACTCGCAGGTGTTTTGCCTAAGATGATGGCTGCTTTATGTGCACATCACGGCGGCGTGATGATGGCTCCTGGAGCGTTTATTCAGCCGAATATAAGTACTTACGCCCAGGCGTCGAGCAATTGCCCGGATATTGTCTGCGTCTTGCCACGATTCTTGCGTTCTTTCGAACTGCATTGTGTGGAAGAGATCGCTGATGGCGGGCTGAAGAAAAACCTGGCCTCGTGCGGCCCCCGCGCCAACTTGTCTTGCCTGAGCGCGTTCTAAACCGCTGCGCAGGCAAGAATCGCTGATTCTAAGGCGACTAAACGATTTAATCGGAGGATAAAAAATAACGCCCACCGCGGGAGGAGGATGCGGTGGGCGTCATTTGTGGTGATTGACGACTGGGAGGAGGAGTGTCGTCAATCTATCGGAGCGCACTGGGAGGAGGAGTGTGCGGCCCCGAATTCTGTATGGGGAAATCATTCCCCAGGCTCTTTCCAGCTTTCGCCGAAGCGGCGCGCCACCGCCGTCCTTGAGAGGTATAAATAGTATGACTTTTGAATTTTGTGCAACGCAATAATATCATGGGAGGTATGTTGGGTGCGCATGCCTTTGGAAGGCTTTTCCACGCCACCCCGCACTATGGCGAATGGAGTCTTAATTCTGCGTGAATATGATGCGGCTCGCCGCCATTTCCTTATGGCCCCGTATATGGGTGAACGGCCTCGATTGCATTCCATTATTGGATGGGACACGTTGAGGTAAGGGAATCGCAGTCGGGAGCGCGCAATGTATCGGGGTAGGCTAGAGCGTGATCTGAAGATCTGGGTCGAAAAGGGGCTGGTGGGAGCGCCAGCAGCCTCGGCTATCCTCAACGAATATGACAGCAGGCCCGCAAGCTTCAGCGTCGGTCGCGTGCTAACCGTCATGGCGGCGCTGCTGGTCGGTGCCGCCATCCTGCTCTTCGTCGCTTCGAATTGGGAAGAGATTCCAAGGATCATCCGGCTCCTTGGTCTCGTCGCGCTCATCTGGGCCTTTTATCTTGGCGGCGCCTATCTGTTGACGCGCGGACGCTCGATTGTTGCGTCGGCATTGCTGATTATCGGGACGATGACGTTCGGCGGCGCCATGTCACTGGTCGGCCAGATGTACAATATATCCGGCGATGAGCTGACGATGATGATCGTCTGGTTCGCAGCCGCAGCCATTGCGGCGGCATTGTTTCGTTCGGCCGCGCAGGTGGCACTTGCCGGTTTCCTGGCCTGGGGCTTTTGCGGCTTCTATCTCTGGGGACACTCCGACGAGTGGTACGGCGTCATGCCTTGGGTGCCGCCGGTTATGGCGGCGGTCGTGATCGCTCTCGTTCGATATGTCGATGCGCCCCAGGTACGGCATCTCGCTTATCTCATGCTTGTCGGCTGGCTGACATGGATTTTCGCGCAATATGAGAGCTTGCACGCTGCCATGCTGCTGGCCGCCGCCGGCTTAATTGCCTTCCTGGCGATCAGTCTTCCGGTTTCGCCGCTGGCGCGGATCGCCCGGAGTGCCGGTGCGGCGCCTGCCTTCTACGCATTCCTCGTCGCTGCCATCGGCCTCCTCGCAATCCACGGGGAAATTGCCTACGGGCTTTTTGCGAATGACATCTGGGTTCAAAACAAGCTGCCGCTCGTCGTGCTGGCCTTCGCAGCGCTGGCAAGCGCGGTCGTTGCGATCATTCTCAGTGGCCGCGACAATGGCGCTGTGCGTTATCTCGCCTATTTGGTCTTCGCCTGCGAAATCCTCTATCTCGCCAGCGAAACAGTCGGCTCGATCATCGGAACATCGGGCTTCTTCCTGATCAGCGGCGTGCTGGTCGCGATTGCCGCCTGGCTGGTTATCCAGTTGGAGCGGCGATTTTCCCATGGTGACGCGCAGGGGGACAAGGCATGACGTTGCTCGCTGATACGAACTCCGCCGGAGGCAATTTTGCGCGACGCATGTGGATCGCCGCGATCATCGTCGCTGCCCTGCAGACGGCCGTGCTCGGCTATATGGTCGGCGAACGGGCCTGGGGCCTGAGAAGCGGTGTCGAGGTGCTACTGAAAACGGCGCCTGTCGATCCACGCGACCTGCTTCGCGGCGACTATGTGACGCTCAACTATGATATTTCCCGCGTGCCGGTATCGACCCTGGTCGGGGGTGCGCCGACGGAGGGTTTATCGGGGCAGGTGTTATCCGTGCGTCTGAAGAAGCAGGACGACGGCTATTGGGGCATTGCCGAATCGTCTTTTGGCTCCCTGGGGCCGAAGCCGGATACGGTGGTGCTGAAAAGCGAGCCCTTCGACTACTATTTCTCCTCTACACCTCAGGACACGATCTGGGTCACTTATGGCATCGAGCGCTATTATGTGCCCGAAGGCGATGGCCATGACATCGAGGATGCGCGCAACGAACACCGTGTCGCGATTGCCGCCCGCGTCGCGGCCAATGGTCAGGCGCATATCAGAAGCCTGCTTCTCGACGGCAAATCGCTGTATGAAGAGCCGCTTTATTGATCGACTTGCACTATAAAACCGAACAACCTCTGCGGACGGTCGTGGAACCGTCATTTTTCCTTTGCGTGGTTTAAAACGGGTGTTATAGAGACGCCGCGCTCCGGAAGGCCCCATAAGCAGGCATTGCCATGCGGTTTTGGGAACGCGGGTATGGTGAAATTGGTAGACACGCCAGATTTAGGTTCTGGTGCCGCAAGGCGTGGGAGTTCAAGTCTCTCTACCCGCACCAAGGCTGCCTTGTGGACGGGAGAGGCTTATCGCCTGTCTCCTGGCCCGCTGTTGGTAGCGCCATTCTGCCTGGAACATCCCGTTTTCAAATTGAAAGCGGATAAGATGTTTCGGATTCAAAGAGGTAGAGCGGCCTTTGCGCGTTCGTTCGAACGCGCGGTGCTCTAGCAGAATGACAATGAATTGCATCCAAGCCACGCTCGGGATTTTCCGGCGTCGTGCTCATCGTAACGAACGGCTGTCTGGGCACGGCCGCCAGAATGAAGGTAGGACAATGCAGGTTATCGAAACGCTCGCTGAAGGGCTGAAGCGCGAAATCAAGGTGGTCATCTCCGCCAAGGACATGGAAGGCCGCATGAACGAGCGCCTGGCCGAGGTCAAGGACAAGGTCCGTATCAACGGCTTCCGTCCAGGCAAGGTACCTTTTACGCACCTGAAGAAGGTCTATGGCAAGTCGATCATGGCCGACCTCGTCAACGAGATCGTTCGCGACCAGCCGCCGGCAATTCTGACCGAGCGCGGCGAAAAGTCGGCCACGCAGCCGGAAGTCGCCATGACCGAAGACAAGGACGAGGCTGAAAAGATCCTCGCCGCTGAGGCCGATTTCGAATTCACGCTCTCCTACGAAGTCATCCCGGCGATCGAACTGAAGTCGGTCAAGGGCGTCAAGATCACGCGCGAAGTTGCCGAGATCGGCGAAGACGAAGTCACCGAGCAGATCCTGAAGATCGCTGAAAGCGCTCGCAGCTACGAGGAAAAGAAGGGCAAGGCCGCCGACGGCGACCGCGTCACCATCGACTACCTCGGCAAGGTTGACGGCGTAGCCTTCGACGGCGGCAAGGACGAAGACTCTCAGCTGGTTATCGGCTCGAACCGCTTCATCCCAGGCTTCGAAGAGCAGCTCGTCGGCGTCAAGGCTGGCGATGAAAAGGTCATCACCGTGACGTTCCCGGCTGAATATCCGGCCAAGAACCTCGCCGGCAAGGAAGCCACCTTCGACATCACCGTCAAGGAAGTCGCAGCTCCGGGCGAAGTCGAAATCAACGACGAACTCGCCTCCAAGCTCGGCCTCGAATCGGCTGACCGCCTGAAGGAAATCGTCCGCGGCCAGATCGAAAGCCAGTACGGCTCGGTTACCCGTCAGAAGGTCAAGCGTCAGATCCTCGACCAGCTCGACGAGATGTATCAGTTCGACACGCCGCAGAAGCTGGTTGATGCCGAATTCGCCAGCATCTGGCGCCAGATCCAGACTGACCTCGCCGAATCGGGCAAGACCTTCGAAGACGAAGACACGACGGAAGAAAAGGCTCGCGAAGAGTACCGCAAGCTGGCTGAACGCCGCGTTCGCCTCGGCCTCGTTCTCTCCGAAATCGGCGAAAAGGCCGGCGTTGAAGTCAGCGAAGACGAACTGCAGCGCGCGCTCTACGCTCAGCTCCAGCAGTTCCCGGGCCAGGAAAAGGAAATCCTGGACTTCTTCCGCAACACGCCTGGCGCTTCCGCCAACCTGCGCGCGCCGATCTTCGAAGAAAAGGTCATCGACCACCTGCTGACCGAAGTCGACGTCACCGACAAGACCGTTTCCAAGGAAGCGCTTCTGGCTGACGACGAATCCGAAGACAAGCCGGCTGCAAAGAAGGCTGCTCCGAAGAAAAAGCCTGCCAAGGCCGAAGCAACGGAAGCCGCTGCTGAAGGCGAAGAAGCTGCCGCTCCGAAAAAGAAGGCTGCTCCGAAGAAGAAGGCTGCTGAAGACAGCGCCGAGTAATCAGGCAGTTTTTCGAAATCATTTAAGGCCCTGCCGTTCGCGGTGGGGCCTTTTTCGTTGGGTTGATAAGGGAAAAGAAAAACTCCCTCTCTCCGTAAGACGGGGAGAGGGTTGGGGTGAGGGGCTTAGGGGTATCCGCGAAAACTGAAGCCTAAGATCTCGGCGCGGGTGCGAAGCGCAGATCAGACGTTTCAACCGCGTCGACAAGGCGGCCATCGCAAATCGCAAGAATAGTCGCCAAAATCGATGGAGTTATCCTCAACACGTCGACATCCTTAAACCGGATAACGGACCAGCCTTCGCTATTCATAAAGGCATCACGTCGGCGATCCCGGGAGTTGTTGACGTGCGATGCGCCATCAACTTCGACCACGAGGAGCCCTTCACGGCAGGCAAAATCGGCAAAGTAAGGCCCTACGGGATACTGCCGGACAAACTTCAAGCCGTTCAAACGGCGGTCGCGCAATTCGGACCATAGCTTTGCTTCCGCGTCATTATCTGATTGGCGCAGAATACGGGCTCGTTGTGTTGTTTCTGATTTAGGACCACGCAATTGACTGTCCCCGTGAACGGCCCCTCACCCTAACCCTCTCCCCGTTTTACGGGGAGAGGGGACTATTCCGCAATTGCCGGGATCACCCGCAAAACCCCTCAAAGCTCCGACTTGATGTCACCCATGCGGTTCCACGCATCCAGACCCGCGATTTTGTAAGCTTCGGCGAGCGTCGGATAGTTGAAGGTATTTTCGACGAAATATTCGACCGTGCCTTTGAGGTTCAGCACGGCCTGGCCGATATGGACGAGTTCGGTCGCCCCTTCGCCGACGATATGGACGCCGAGCAGGCGGCGGGTCTTTAGTGAGAAAATCATCTTTAAGAGGCCAGTGTCGAGGCCCATGATATGGCCGCGGGACGTCTCGCGGAAACGAGCGATGCCGCATTCATAGGGAATGTGGCGTTCCTTGACCTCTTCCTCGGAGAGGCCACAGGTGGAGATTTCCGGTACGGCGTAGATGCCATAGGGGAAGTATTTCGGCGGCTCCTTGGCGATGGCGCCGACGGCGACGCGGGCAGCGATACGGCCCTGTTCCATCGAGGTGGAAGCAAGGCTCGGGAAGCCCACGACGTCGCCGGCGGCGAAGATATGGGGAACCTTGGTGGCAAAGGTTTCGGGATTGACGCTGAGGCGGCCGCGACTGTCGGCCTCAAGCCCGGCGGCGGCGAGGTTCAGCGTGTCGGTGGCGCCCATGCGGCCGGCGGCAAACAGCACCATGTCGGTGACGAGGCGTCGGCCATTGTCGAGCGTCAATTCCACCTTGCCGTCCTGGTGGACGACCTTTTCGGCCTTCTGCCCCAGCAGCAGCTTCATGTTGCGGTCGCGAAGCTGGTAGATGAAATCCTCGACAATCTCCTTGTCGATGAAGTCGAGCATGGTCGACTTCGGATCGATCAGCGTCACCTGTGTGTCGAGCGCGCTGAAGATCGTCGCATATTCGATGCCGATGACGCCAGCGCCGATGACGACCATCGAGCGGGGCAGTGTCTCAATCTCCAGCAACTCGTCGCTGTCGAGAACAGTCTTGCCGTCGAAGGGCATGTAGTCCGGCCGGAATGGCTTGGTGCCGACCGCGAGCAGGATGCTGGTGCCGGAGACATGAATGATTTCGCCATCGTCCTTGACGACCTGCATCGTCTGGGGATCGATGAAGCTCGCCTTGCCGCGGATATGCTGGACGCGATTGCGGGCGAACTGATGCTCCAGCACCTCAACTTCATGATCCAGCGTGATCAGCAGGCGGCGGCGCAGGTCCTCGGCGCTGATCTCCTGCTTGACCCGATAGGCGCGGCCATAGAAGCCGCGCTCGCGCCAGCCGGAGAGGTTGAGGGCGGTCTCGCGCAGTGTCTTGGACGGAATGGTGCCGGTGTGAACGGAAACACCGCCCACACGCTTGCCCTGTTCGATCACAAGAACCTTCTTGCCGAGCTTGGCGGCCTGAATGGCGCCTCTGCGGCCGGCAGGGCCACTGCCCACGACGAGGAGATCGAATTGGTCCATCGGGAAGCCTCGGATGTTTGATTACGGAATCAATGTCGCAATGCAACATGCTGTCCGTCAACCGGTAGCTGCTCAATGTTACAGATTATCTAACGGGAAAGGTCCGATACTCAGGAGTTTGAAAGGCCGAGCCACGGCTCCAGCTTTTCAAACGTCCGATCCATCGCATAGGCACGGGTGAAGGAAAACGGCAGGTGCCCGTAAATGATCGACATCTGGTCCTCCGCAATCGCTTCGCCGGTCTTGGCAATCGCGGCGAGATAGAGGGCTGAAGCCAGTCCGGTGCGGTCTGAACCCGCCTGGCAGTGGATCAATAACGGCTTCGGTGCATCACGCATGATCTCGACCAGTTGGGCGGCCTGAGCTTGCGTCAGCTCATGCCCGGAGGACATGCGGAAATCGATATGATCGATATTCAGTTCCTTGGCCTGGGCGACTTCGCTGTCATACCAGGCGTGGCCGGTATTATTGCCGCGCAGGTTGATGATGGTCTTGATGCCATATTGCTTCTGCAATTCGGCGATCGTTGCCGCTGACGGTTGGGAAGAGCGATAGACCTGACCCGCGATGACCGGATGGAAGTTCGTCGTCCAGAGCATATGGGCATAGAAGCCGCTGGCGATCAGCGCAAAGGGGGCAGTTGTGAGCAGCGCACCGCGACCGATACGGCGCAAGCGACGAAAGAGCGGCGATGGGGTCTTCGGCATGTAGTCTCCGGGAGCGTTCAACCAGGAATGACAAGGCGCAATCAAAACAACGGCTTCCTTCGGCAGTCACGCCGATGTCGAAGCATCGTCCTTTTGTCAGATCATCCTGACGCCTACCTGAAAAATGAAAACGGAGATCGCGGAGAATAGACGGAATAATTCGTCGGCATCCGGCGGCACTATTCGCGCGGAAAGCATCATCGGAAACAAGATGATATGATTATATTCTAATGTATCTTCTTATGCCGATGGGGGCGATTAGAACAATCTGAGCGCCTTGAAACTGACGTGGCCGTTCTTGCCGATGATAATATGATCGTGAACGGCGATGCCCAAGGGGCGCGCGGTCTCGACGATCGTCTTCGTCATATCGATGTCGGCGCGCGAGGGCGTGGGGTCGCCCGAAGGGTGATTGTGGACGAGAATCACGGCCGTGGCAGAGAGTTCGAGCGCTCGCCGGACCACCTCGCGCGGATAGACCGGCGTATGGTCGACCGTGCCCAGGCCCTGCACTTCATCGGCGATAAGGGCGTTGCGCTTGTCGAGAAACAGGATGCGGAATTGTTCACGCGTCTCGTGCGCCATCGCGGTGTGGCAATAGTCGATCAGGGCTTTCCAGGAGGAAAGCAGCGGTTTGCCCGTCAGTTCGCTCTTCAGCATGCGCTGCGCAACGCTTGCCACCAGCTTCAGGTCCAGCGCCACGGCTTCGCCAACGCCGCTCACCTCTTGCAGCAGCTTGGTCGATGCACCGAAGACGCCGCCGAGCGTGCCGAAGCGTGCAAGTAGTGCCTTGGCGATCGGCTTGGTATCGCGGCGAGGAATGAGCCTGAAGAGCAGCAGCTCGAGGATTTCGTAATCGGCGAGCGCCGTATCGCCGCTGTCGCGATACCGATTGCGCAGGCGCTCGCGATGGCCGTGATAATGGGCCTCGGGCGTGGCCGGCGTGCTTGGCGGTTTCGCCGGTTTGTCGCCTCGGGTGGACTTGGCGGTTTGAGGGGCGAAAAACAGCCGCTCGTCGAAAAGCGATGCGTCCTCAAGCCCATCCGTCGCCCCGCTGCCATCGAAGGGCATGTCACCATGTCCGGAGGAAGGAGCGGGGCGTTTCGCCATGAACTATGCCTGCTGCGGCGGAAGGCCGGGACGGTCTAGGCCGCCGGGCGACAGGGTGAAGATCTCGCAGCCCGTGGCCGTGATGCCGATGGTATGTTCGTACTGCGCCGAGAGCGACCGGTCACGGGTGACAGCCGTCCAGCCATCACCGAGCACCTTCACATGCGGCCGGCCGAGATTGATCATCGGCTCGATGGTAAAGATCATGCCTTCGCGCATTTCTGGGCCTTCGCTGGCGCGGCCGTAGTGCAGGATGTTCGGAGAATCATGAAAGAGGCTGCCGACGCCGTGGCCGCAGAAGTCGCGAACGACGGAGCAGCGCTCCGTCTCGGCAAAGGTCTGGATCGCTTCGCCGATGGCGCCGGTCCGGGTGCCGGGACGTACGACGGCGATGCCGCGCATCAGCGATTCGTAAGTCACTTCCAGCAGCCGCTCCGCCGAGCGCCTGATTTCGCCGACCGGATACATACGGCTGGAATCGCCATGCCAGCCATCGAGCACATAGGTCACATCGATATTGACGATATCGCCGTCGCGCAGCGGCTTGTCGTTGGGAATGCCGTGGCAAACGACGTGGTTGATCGAGGTGCAGGAGGATTTCGTATAGCCGCGATAATTCAGCGTCGCCGGATAGGCGCCGTGATCCATGCCAAATTCGAAGACGAAGCGGTCGATGATGTCGGTCGCCACGCCGGGCGCAACGATTGCGGCGAGTTCGTCGAGGCAGCGGGCGGTGAGCTGGCAAGCCTTGCGCATCCCCGCGAAGGCATCCGGCCCGTAGAGGCGGATCGCGCCCGTATTTTTCGCCGGCGCAGTCGCCGCCTCAATGTAGTTCACCATGATCAGCCTTCAGCAGAAATTTTATACTTGGTATTTAATGCAGCTATGCCGGGTTCGTCTATCGGGATCAACCCTGCAGGCGTTATTTCCGTGGGCGAAACCCTGCATTTCAGCGCGTAGACTTCGACACCGCGCTTCAAGGCCCGCTGGAACGCGGCGGCGTAGACGACATCGAGATCGCCACAGACGCGAAAACGATAGCAATCGTGCCGTTGGATCACGAATAGCATGACGGCGCGGTATCCCGCCTCAGCCATATCGCCTAGCTCTTCGAGATGCTTGGCACCACGCGCCGTGACCGTATCGGGAAACTCGGCAAGACCCGGTTGACGCATGAAATGCACATTCTTGACCTCGACATAGGTGGTTGTCCGCAACGGGTCGGTCAAGAGCAGGTCGATGCGGGAGTTGCGGCCGTAATTCTGCTCGCGCCGCATCGTTGCGTAGTTGCCGAGATCGGAGATTTGGCCAAGCGCAATGGCTTCCGCCGCCGTTCGGTTCGGCATTGCGGTGTTGACCCCGACCGTGATGCCGTCGGCCTCGATCAATTCGAAGACATGGCGGTATTTCCGCTTCGCACCGTCGTGTTCCGACAGCCAAATACGAGACCCAGGCGTCGTCAGGCCCCGCATCGAGCCGGTATTCGGGCAGGAGCCGGTGATGATCTCACCGTTCTCCAGCTCAGCGTCGAAGAGAAAGCGCTTGTAGCGGGAGATCAGCCGCGCGGGAATGAGGGGCGGGTTGAAGAGCATGGGATATTGCCGCTCAGGCGCGCTCCATCACGAAGCTGCCAGGTGCCTCCTCAAGGGCATTCAGGGCGGCACCACCGGGGTTGCGGGGGGCAGTCATGCGGCTGTCCTGCTTCAGTATCCAGGCATGCCAGTGAGGCCACCAGGAACCGGGCGTTTCGCTCGCTTCCGTCAGCCATTGATCATATTCGCCCTTGATCGGCCCGCCGGTCCAGAACTGGTATTTGTGCTTGTCCGGCGGGTTGACGACGCCGGCGATATGGCCGGAGCCCGTCACGACGAATTCCACCGGCCCGCCAAAGAACCCGCTGCCGACGAAGACCGATTTGGCCGGTGCGATATGATCCTCGCGCGTCGCCAGATTGTAGACGGGGATCTTGACGTCCTTCAGCGACAGTTTCTTACCGTCGAGCACCATTTTGCCCTGGCTGAGCGCATTGTCGAGATAGCAATTGCGCAGATAAAACGAATGGTTGGCGGCGGCCATTCGCGTGGAATCTGCATTCCAGAACAGGAGATCGAAGGGCAGAGGATCCTGGCCTTTCAGATAGCTGTTGACGAAGTAAGGCCAGATCAGCTCCGAGGCGCGCAGCATGTTGAAGGCTGCCGCCATCTTCGAGCCTTCGAGATAGCCGATCGCGTTCATCTGCTCTTCCAGCGCCTCGATCTGCTCCTCGTCGACGAAGATTTTAAGGTCGCCGGCAAAAGTGAAATCGACCTGCGTTGTCAGGAACGTCACCGTGCGGATACGCTTGTTTTTTTCCTTGGCATGCAAAGCGAGCGTGGCCGCCAGCAGCGTGCCGCCGACGCAATATCCCACAGCGTTGACTTCTGTCTCACCGGTTGCCTTCTCGACGGTCTCCAGTGCGAAATCGATGCCCTCGCGCGCATAGGACGTCCAGTCCTTGGCCGCGTGGCGGCGGTCTGGATTCACCCAGGAGATGACGAAGACGGTGTGCCCCTGGTCGACACACCATTTAATGAAGGATTTCTGCGGGTTGAGATCGAGAATGTAGAATTTGTTGATCCAGGGCGGGCAGATCAGCAGGGGTCGCTTCAGCACCTTGTCGGTTGCCGCTTCGTATTGGATCACCTGGCAGACATCGCTTTGCGCGATCACTTTGCCCGGCGTCAGCGCCATGTCCCGTCCGACGGCGAATTTTGTCATGTCGGTCTGGCGCACGCGCAGTTCGCCTTGGCCGGCGCTGATGTCCTCGGCAAACATCCTCATGCCGCGCACCAGGTTTTCCGCATTGGAGGCGACCGTTTCCCGGTAGAGCTGCGGGTTGGTGGCGATGAAATTGGCAGGCGACAGCGCTGCGGTGATTTGTTTGGTGTAGAAGGCAGCCTTGTGGCGTGTGTGTTCGTCCAGCCCTTCGGCGTCGGTGACTAGCTTCTCCGCCCAGCCGGCGGTCAGCAGGTAGGTCTGGCGCAGAAAATCGAAGAAGGGGTTCTTCTGCCAGTCCTCGTCGGCAAAGCGCTTGTCCTTGACCGGCTCGGCTTCAGCCACGGCAGGCGAATCGCTGCTGAGGCGCTGCATGGTTTTCGTCCACAGGCCGAAATAGCCAGACAGCAGGTAAGTTTGCGCCTCCAGCGTCCGGCGCGGATCGGAAAGCCAGTATTCGCCGATCTTGGAAAGCGTCTTGACCATATCGGTGACCGGGTCGGCGACGGTATCGACCTTCTCGCCGCGCTCGCGGGGCGCAAGCCAGGCGGAAGCGGCCTTGCCGAGGCTTTCCAGCGCACGGGCAAAATTCACGGCCATCGCCTCGGGATCCCTGACGATGTAGGGCTCGACCGATTTCGGATCAAAGCCGGGAAAGGCGCCGTTGCCTTCAGTTTTATCCCGCTTGCTGTCGGTCACGCATCATCCTCCCGGCGGCAAATCTCTTTTGTTTTCCATTTGTACATCTTGCGGGAAAAGGAATACAAGTCGAATGAAACGCATCCCTGCTCTTGCTTTGCCGCTGCGACAAATTTAACAGTCGCATCCCACGGCAAGGGAATAGGGCAGGACGACAATATGGACGGCGGCATGGTGGCAAGACTAAACCGGTATTCCGTACTTAGCGGTGCTTTGTTCGGCATTCTTGCGCTGGCGCTTGCCGGTTGCTCGACCCCTGAAGAAAAAGCAGACTTTGCCAAGCGCAAACAAGCGCCGCAGGCCGTGGTGGTCAGGTCCGTCGATGGCAAACCCGTCGACGAGGGCAGCACGCAGCAGCATTACAAGGATGGCTATCCGTCCTTCAACGCTCCGCCGACCGCGGCAAATGTCCAGATCAACGATCAGCAGGCATCCGACATTGGCAAGCAGTTGACGTCACTCGGCGCGCAGCGCAAGGCCGGCACGATTTCGGAAGCCGAATACCAGAAGCGCGTTGCCGACATGCGCAAGCTTGCGGCTGAACATGGCCAGAATACGCTGTCGGAAATTCAGCAACAGGGCGGGCAGCCCGGCCAGACGCAGAATTAACCTTGCGTTTCAGGCGATTTGGACGCAAAGCGTTCGGATAGGCCGAATTTCGATGTTTCTTCCTGGTTGAGAGCGCTTTGCGTCCTTAGCCGCCCAAGATTCACCGTATCCTTCGTGTCAGCTTGAGTGCGGTGCCGCGATTCCGGAGTTCGTATCGCGGGTCACCGGGAGATCGACGAACTTCATGCGGTTGCAAGGGCCGCTGTCCCATGGGGAAATAAATGGAAGAGTTTCATAAAGTCCGGCGTTTGCCGCCCTACGTCTTCGAACAGGTCAACCGTTTGAAGGCCAGCGCGCGAGCGGGCGGGGCCGACATTATCGACCTCGGCATGGGCAATCCGGACCTTCCGACCCCCAAGGCGATCGTTGATAAGCTGTGCGAAGTGGTTCAGGACCCGCGCACGCATCGCTATTCCTCCTCCAAGGGCATTCCGGGTCTGCGCCGCGCGCAGGCCGCCTATTACGCCCGCCGTTTCGGCGTGAAGCTCAATCCGGATACGCAGGTGGTCGCCACCCTCGGTTCCAAGGAAGGCTTCGCCAACATGGCGCAGGCGATCACGGCGCCGGGCGACGTCATCCTCTGCCCGAACCCGACCTATCCGATCCATGCCTTCGGCTTCCTGATGGCAGGCGGCGTCATTCGCTCGATGCAGGTCGAGCCGGACGACAGCTTCTTTCCGCCGCTCGAGCGTGCCGTGCGCCACTCGATTCCGAAGCCGCTGGCGCTGATCATCAACTATCCGTCCAACCCGACGGCCTATGTCGCGACGCTCGATTTCTACAAGGAAGTCGTTGCCTTCGCCAAGAAGCACGACATCATCGTTCTGTCGGATCTCGCCTATTCGGAAATCTACTTCGATGACACCCCGCCGCCGTCAGTTCTCGAAGTGCCGGGCGCGATGGACGTCACTGTCGAGTTCACCTCAATGTCGAAGACTTTTTCCATGCCCGGCTGGCGCATGGGCTTTGCCGTTGGCAACGAGCGCCTGATCGCCGCCTTGACGCGCGTCAAATCCTACCTCGATTACGGCGCCTTCACGCCGATCCAGGTGGCGGCGACGCATGCCTTGAACGGCGACGGTTCCGACATCATTGAAGTGCGCAACATCTACAAGCGCCGCCGCGACGTGCTGGTCGACAGCTTCGGCAAGGCTGGCTTCGAGGTTCCGCCGCCGGCAGCCACCATGTTCGCCTGGGCCAAGATCCCGGAGAAGTTCCGTCATCTCGGCTCGCTGGAGTTCTCCAAGTTGCTGGTCGAGAAGGCCGATATCGCAGTGGCTCCGGGCATCGGCTTCGGTGAAATGGGCGACGATTACGTTCGTATCGCGCTTGTCGAGAACGAGCATCGCATCCGCCAGGCGGCGCGCAATCTGAAGCGCTTCCTCTCGACCGCGGATGACACGTTGCATAATGTGGTTTCGCTGAACGCTCATCGCTCCTAATTTTTTGCGGCAGCCGTTCCCTCGGCTGCCGTGCCCCAAGACATTGATCAGGAACTATCCATGGCAGATGCCCTCAAAATCGGCGTTGCGGGCTTGGGTACCGTTGGTGCCTCGCTCGTTCGTATCATTCAGAGCCGCGCCAACGAGCTTGCCGTTACCTGCGGCCGCCCGATCAAGATCGTCGCCGTCACGGCGCGCGATCGCACCAAGGATCGCGGCATAGATCTCACCGATATCGAATGGTTCGGTGGCCCGGTCGATCTGGCGCAGAAGGCCGATATCGATGTGTTCGTCGAACTGATCGGCGGCTCCGAAGGTGCTGCCAACGCTGCCGTGCGCGCGGCACTTGCGCGTGGCCTGCACGTCGTAACCGCCAACAAGGCGCTGCTCGCCTATCACGGCGTCGAGCTTGCCGAGATTGCCGAAGAGAAGGGCGCTTTGCTCAACTTCGAAGCGGCGGTTGCCGGCGGCATTCCCGTCATCAAGGCGCTGCGTGAATCCTTGACCGGCAATACGATCTCGCGCGTCTACGGCATCATGAACGGCACCTGCAACTACATCCTGACCCGGATGGAGAAGGAGGGCCTGTCCTTTGCCGATTGCCTGAAGGAAGCCCAGCGCCTTGGTTATGCCGAAGCCGACCCGGCCTTCGACATCGAGGGCAACGACACGGCGCACAAGCTCGCCATCCTGACGACGCTTGCGTTCGGTAACCGCATTGCGGCTGACGACATCTATCTCGAGGGCATCACCAATATCTCCATCGAGGATATCCGTGCTGCTGCCGATCTCGGTTACCGCATCAAGCTGCTCGGCGTCGCCCAGCGCACCGAGACTGGCATCGAACAGCGCGTGCATCCGACGATGGTACCGCTTGATTCGGTCATCGCTCAGGTCGATGGCGTCACCAATGCCGTGGCGATCGAATCCGACATTCTCGGCGAACTGCTGATGGTCGGCCCCGGCGCCGGCGGCAATGCGACAGCCTCTTCCGTACTGGGTGATATCGCCGATATCGCCAAGAGCCAGCCGGGTGCGCAGCGCGTGCCGGTACTAGGCCATCCCGCCAAGGCGCTGGAACCCTATCACAAGGCGCAGATGCAGAGCCACGAGGGCGGCTACTTCATCCGCCTGACCGTTCTCGATCGCACCGGCGTTTTTGCAAGCGTCGCGACCCGCATGGCGGAAAACAACATTTCGCTGGAATCGATCGTGCAGCGCTCGACACAGCACCTGTCGCCGTCTCACCATCAGACGATCATCCTCGTCACCCATGCGACGATGGAGGATTCGGTGCGCAAGGCAGTCGCTGCGATCAAGACCGAGGGTTATCTCGTCGGCGACCCGCAGGTCATCCGCATCGAGCGGCCGAAGGAATAATCTGACGCGCGGCCCGTTCCGGAAAAGCGGAGCTGGGCCGTCCAATTCTGGGAGATATGGTGGAACAACCGGCAGATCCTGTGCAGCGGGCATTTCTGGGCGTCGAACGCTCCGTTTCCGGCAATCGCTGGGTCTCCCGGCTCGACCAGGCCGGCCAGAACCGGGCACTGGCCATGGCCCAGACCCACGGCCTGCCGGATCTGATCGCCCGCGTCCTAGCCGGGCGTGGTGTCGGTGTCGACGAGGCCATGGCGTTTCTCGATCCGACCATCCGTAGCCTGATGCCGGATCCCTACCTGCTGACCGACTGCGAAAAGGCCGCTGAGCGCCTGCTGCGCGCCGTCAAGGCGGGCGAGACTGTCGCGATCTTCGGTGACTACGACGTCGACGGCGCCGCGTCTTCCGCGCTGCTCTACCGCTTTCTCACCCATTTCGGCATGCCGGCCAGCATCTATATTCCTGACCGCATCTTTGAAGGCTACGGCCCCAACCCCGCTGCCATCAATCAGCTTATCGACAATGGCGCGACGCTGATCGTCACCGTCGACTGCGGCTCCACCAGCTTCGAATCGCTGGAGGCGGCGAAGGCCCGTAACATCGACGTCGTCGTCATCGATCACCACCAGGTTGCGCATGAGCTGCCGCATTGCCATGCGCTGGTCAATCCGAATCGCGAGGACGATCTGTCGGGGCAGGGGCATCTCTGCGCCGCCGGCGTCGTCTTCCTGGTTCTGGTCGCCGCCTTGCGGCAATTGCGCGAGGCGGGCGATGCCCGCGTCCGCACCATCGATCTGCTGGCCTGGCTCGATATCGTCGCGCTGGCGACAGTTTGCGATGTCGTACCGCTGAAGGGGCTGAACCGCGCCTATGTCGTCAAGGGCCTGATCGCCGCCCGTCATCAAGGCAATCCCGGCCTCGCCGCACTCTTCCGCAAGGCCGGGCTCGGCGGACCGGTGACCCCCTATCATTTCGGCTTCCTGATCGGCCCGCGCATCAATGCCGGCGGCCGAATCGGCGATGCAGCACTCGGCGCGCGCCTGCTGACGCTCGACGATAGCAGCGAAGCTGAGACGATTGCCGAGAAGCTGGACGAGCTGAACCGCGAGCGCCAGGCCATGGAAGCCGCCATGCTGCAGGAGGCGGAAGCCGAGGCGTTGGCGGAGTACGGCAATGGCGATGGGGCCTCCGTCATCGTCACCGCCCGCGAGAATTGGCATCCGGGTATCGTCGGCCTGATTGCCTCGCGTCTGAAGGACAAATTCCGCCGCCCGGCCTTCGCGATCGCCTTCGATCCCAACGGCAAGGGCACGGGTTCGGGACGCTCCATCAATGGCTTCGACATGGGTCGCATGGTGCGCGCCGCCGTCGATGCCGGTCTGCTCGTCAAGGGCGGCGGCCACGCCATGGCGGCGGGCCTGACGGTGGAGCGCGGCAATCTCGGAAAACTGCGCGCCTTCTTTACCGAGAAGACAGAGAGGCAGGTACCCGGCCTCGTTGCCAACGAAACTCTGAAGATAGACGGCGCGCTCGGCGCCAGCGGCGCGACCGTGGACCTGATCGACCAGCTCGAAACCGCCGGCCCCTATGGTTCCGGCCATCCGCAGCCGATCTTCGCCCTGCCGAGCCATCGCCTGCGCGATTCGCGCCTCGTCGGTCAGTCGCACATCAAGATCACGCTGGAAGCCCAGGACGGCGGCCGCCTCGACGGCATCGCCTTCCGCGCCGCCGAGACGCCGCTCGGCGAACTCCTGATGTCGTCCCGCGGATCACAGATCCACGTCGCCGGCACACTCGGCGCCGACCACTGGCAGGGCAACCGCCGCGTCCAGCTGCGTGTCACGGATGCGGCCAAGGCGCCTTAGGCAGTAAAAGACCCTGTAGGCGCCGAATGCTGCAATACTAGAGAATTATTATTCCAGCAGAATTCGCCAATCGCGCCCCAATTATCGCCATTTCTCAATAAATATCGATCTACATCGGTCAGTACTGCAACCGATAAATTTCGTGATTTTTGGATGGTTGCTATGTCTTTTAGGTTTAAGTTTTCTATCACCATTTTTATCTTGATATTGCTGGTAACGATGGGCGCAGCGGGTTGGGTATGGGAGCGAAATGGCGCTTACGGGTTCAACACATTTTTCCGGCGCGGCGGCACCTATTGGATCTCGATCAAGGCTGATGATTCACGCTTGTCATCGTCTATGCGGCTTGCTCTGAGCGATCCGCAGCCCGTCGCGCAACCGGGACCTCTGGTTTGGCAAGAACCCGAAAAGGGCTTCGAGGTCGCGGAGCTGCCGGTGATGGTCAATGGCCATGAGGTTGACCGTATACTACTGAACCGTATCGACCCGACGCTTTACCGCTTTGTGGCGAGAAACGCGCCAAACGGCGATAAGGGGATTGATGAGTGGGAACAGGCCCTACCAAACGCAATCCTCATCGTTAACGGCAGCTACTATGACCTGAAAGGCAAACCCGATACGCCGATCATAAGTAACGGCGTCGCTCTGGGACCGACAACGTACGATGCGAAGGCCGGAGCCTTTGTCGCAGGCGACGGTTTTGCTGATATCAAGGATCTGTCTCATCAGGATTGGCAAACCGCGTTGACAGGCGCGGCAAACGCCATGGTTTCCTACCCTCTTCTAATTGGCGCAGATGGACAGACCCACGTCACAACGAATAGCCGCTGGCTCGCCAATCGCACCTTTGTAGGCAAGGATGGCGCGGGTCGCATCATCGTCGGGACGACGAAGGAAGCATTCTTTCCGCTTGGTCCATTGGCCGAGTTTCTGAAAAAATCTCCTCTGGATCTGAAGATGGCACTCAATTTCGATGGTGGACCGATTGCTTGCCAGAGTGTTCGGCTGCCGGGTTTCCAGAGGAAACTCTACGCGCGCTGGGAAGCGCAAGTGTATGGTGATGAGGTTCGGCTCTTAAGGTGGCCGCTATCAAGTGCTACCTGGGCTATGCCGATGGTTTTGACCGTCGAGCGAAAATAGCGACATAAATTCAAAGATTTCGAAGGGAAAGACAGTGGCACGCCCTAGGGGGAGTCGAACCCCTCTTTACAGAATGAAAATCTGTCGTCCTAACCGATAGACGAAGGGCGCGTGCTGTGGCGCCCTTATAGTCAGCACCTTTTGATCTCGCAAGCGGAAAATCGAGAAAAAACCATGGCTAGAAGCAGATTTTTCGAGGCGATTGTGGAAAAGTTCGAGGCAGTTCCGTTTGGTACGCCCTAGGGGGAGTCGAACCCCTCTTTACAGAATGAGAATCTGTTGTCCTAACCGATAGACGAAGGGCGCATGCCGCACTCGCAATCATATAGGAATAGCGCAAAGCTGTCGCAAGCGGATCAAGCATTGTTGTAAAGGGGAGAACAACAGTGGCACGCCCTAGGGGAGTCGAACCCCTCTTTACAGAATGAAAATCTGTCGTCCTAACCGATAGACGAAGGGCGCGTGCTGCTGTGTGGCGCGCTTATAGCGGGGTGATTTCATTCCCGCAAGCGCCTATTTCGCTTTTTCTTCGAAAAAATGACAGATGCATGAACCTACAGCTAAATTTGAATAAGCCTGCCTTAACAGGGCCTTGTGAAGATCTGCGGAGGGCGCGGCTCAAAGCCCCGAGGCGCCTTGCGTCGGCGTGATCAGCGACTTGGCGCCCGGTCCTTGGCCCTTCGACGCGGCGATATGCGCCAGCATGAGCGCTTCCTTGCTGTCGATCGTGTGGGCCGTTGAGCCAGGGCCTGGCATGATTTTCGAGGGCGTGGCGTCTGCTGTTGGCTTCATCGGGCTCGTCGATGTCGGCGCGGCGTTACGAATGACGGGCGGCGGAAGCATGGCCTCGGAGGTCCGGCCTACAGGCATGCCGCCATCGCCCTGCGGCGGTGCGACGTTCTGTGCCGCACCAGGCGGAAGGGTGTAGACGCTGCGCATGAACGGCGTGATTCCCTGTTGCGCGCTGCCGGGCTGCGTGTTCGCGAGTGTTCCATCCGGATTGACGGCGATCGGGGCGGGTGCCGCATAGATGCTGCTCCTGCTGGCATTCACCGCCGTCGGCTGCGTCACCAGCTCGGCGATGCCGGTTGGTGTGTCTGTGACTGGGGCAGGCGGGTAGCCGGATTGATTGTTCGCCTGTTCGGTGACGATCTGCCGCCGTACGTCATGCACGCTGCGGACCAGCGGATCACGATAGGCGGCGTCGCCTTTTAGCCGCTTCGCCTCGGCATTGCTGTTGAGAGAATCGGCAAGCTGCTCGGCGGCGCTCTGGGGTGGTGGCGCGATCTCCGCTGCCAGCTTCGGCTTGTCGCTCGTCGTCGCGCAGCCGGAGAGCATCAGAAACGAGAGGGCGATTGCAATAGCGCTTGCGCGCTTCTCATTGCCGGATAGAATCTGCCGATCGCACAAAGGATGTTCCCCGCTTTAAAGAGTGTGCACCGGAACGGCCTCCTGCGAGGGACGATGATATCGCGCGACACTGACTGGGAACGATGGGACCCCGCGAAATCCGATGCATGATGCTTCGAGTCGTCCAAGCATGCAGGAGAGCGGGTATGGCCGGCAAGCGCGAAACCGATGGTTCCGCGCACGCCGTAAGCCTCGCGAAAGCTTGCTTTTACCAAGCGCCGGTATTTTGCATCGAAGCCCAGGGTTCGGCAGGCGCGAGATTGGCGCCCTTCTGCAGGATCTCGATGGAAATGCCGTCCGGTGAACGCACGAAAGCCATGTGACCGTCGCGCGGCGGCCGGTTGATCGTGATGCCGTTGTCCTTGAGCGTCTGACAGGTCTGATAGATGTCGTCGACCTCATACGCGAGGTGACCGAAGTTGCGTCCTCCGGTATATTCCTCCGGATCCCAGTTATAGGTCAGCTCCAGGCTGGGTGCTCCGCTGTTGCGCGATGATTCGACATCGTCGCTGGCGGCCAGGAAAACCAGCGTGAATCGGCCTTTTTCGTTTTCGTAACGGCGGGTTTCGGTGAGGCCGAATAGAGTGCTATAAAAATGCAGCGACGCGTCGAGATCCGTCACGCGGACCATGGTGTGGAGATAACGCATTCTATTTCCTCTCTAATGTTGTTCTAGATCGATCATGAAACGAGACACCAGCTTCAGGCAAGACTTCGGCTTGATAATCTAAGGATGGGAATAAACGAAACTAGGACTTGCGCATTTCGGTTACCAAGATGTTAAACTTGATTTCAAGGAATCAGTTAACCGTAACAGTGTGACGCGTAATCGAGGGCTGGCCAGGATGAGTGACAGAATTTCATCGAAGGGAATAGCCGACTTCGGAGAGTTATCGGGCGAAGCCGTCGATCTTATCGAGATCTCAGGTGTCGTAAAATGGTTCGACGTCGCCAAAGGTTTTGGCTTCATCGTTCCGGATAACGGTATGCAGGACGTTTTGTTGCATGTGACGTGTCTGCGTCGCGACGGTTATCAGACCATTCTCGAGGGCACGCGGATCGTCGCGCTAATCCAGCGTCGCGAACGCGGTTATCAAGCCTTCAAGATCCTCTCGATGGACCAGTCGACCGCCGTGCACCCGTCGCAGATGCCGCCGGTACGCACGCATGTCCAGGTCACGGCGACGAGCGGCCTTGAGCGCGCCTTGGTCAAGTGGTTCAACCGCACCAAGGGTTTTGGTTTCCTGACGCGCGGCGAGGGCACTGAGGACATCTTCGTGCATATGGAAACGTTGCGCCGATTCGGTCTCGCCGAGTTGCGGCCGGGGCAGGTGGTTCTCGTTCGCTTCGGACCGGGCGATAAGGGGCTGATGGCGGCGGAAATCCATCCGGATGCGCCGAGCCCGGCGACACGGCCGCACTGATCATGGTCAGAGAAACGTTTTTTACCGTTTTCAAAAGCGCCGCTTTGGCGCTTTTTCTTGTTTGCGGTGCCGTTCCGACAAGTTTTGCCGCGCAGACCGCGAGCGAGCAAACGGTCAAGTTTGAGTCAGAACCCTTATCGATCAAGACCGCGAAGGGTGAGACGCACAAGTTCTCCGTGGAATTGGCGCTGACCGAACCGCAGCTGGAATTCGGCCTGATGTATCGCGACACGATGCCGGCCGATCACGGCATGCTGTTCGATTTCGGCACATCGCGCCCTGTGATGATGTGGATGAAAAACACCAAGCTGTCGCTGGATATGCTCTTCCTCGACAGGAATGGCGTCATCATCCATATCCAGGAAAATGCCGTACCCTTCTCGGAAGCGATCATCAGTTCCGGCGGTCCGATCGCCTACGTTATCGAGTTGAATGGCGGCGTTGTGAAGAAGCTCGGCCTTGCCGTCGGCGACAAGGTAACGAGCGGCACCATTTCCGCCAAGCTCGGCAAATGAGTTTATCCCCCGGGATCGTTGCTTCAACACCATTTTAGCTGTTGCAGCATGGAGGCGAACCGTGTATCTCCCCACTCGTTCTGCTATGCAGGGCGACGCGATCTTCTGAAGGTCGACGTAAGGGTACGGAGTGTAGCGCAGTCTGGTAGCGCATCTGGTTTGGGACCAGAGGGTCGGGAGTTCGAATCTCTCCACTCCGACCATTTAAATCCCCCCGCAAGTAACGATGGATTGAGATGAGGCTGAACCGCCTTTTCGCTTGATAACAAAGGGATTCGCGGCTAAGCAGAATCCCATATGCGCTCTGCCCGAAAGGGTCGGGTGAAGACAAGAGAAGCAAGAAAGCGGGCTGTCCCGCTTATTCGGAGGCGATGCAGCAATGCCTGCCAAGATTTACCGTCCCGCAAAGACCGCCATGCAGTCCGGCAAGGCCAAGACTCACCTCTGGGTTCTGGAATTCGACCAGGAAACCCCGCGCAAGATCGATCCGATCATGGGCTACACCTCCTCGGCCGACACGCGCCAGCAGCTCAAGCTGACCTTCGACACGCAGGAGCAGGCCGAAGCCTATGCTCAGCGCGAGGGCATCGAATATCGCGTCATCGCCCCGAAGGACGCCAATCGCCAGGTGGTCTCCTACACCGACAATTTCCGCTTCAGCCGCATCCAGCCTTGGACTCATTGAGACCGCTGCTGATTAATTTTGCCGCCCATTGAGTTTGGCGGCAGTTTCAGGCATGTAGTGCCCGCCGCGAACAGCTCGCGGCACCTTGGCTTTCAAGGCCCCTTAGCTCAGCTGGATAGAGCACCTGCCTTCTAAGCAGGTGGTCGCTGGTTCGAATCCAGCAGGGGTCACCAATTTATCTTGTGTCCAACCCGAAGACATGGGTGCCGCGCCTCAGCGTATCTCCACTGACCAGCCGCCAGCATTTGCAGGCCTAGTGGCATTTACCGCCATCTCGATCACGTCGTATCCGGACATCGCTCCGAACAACTTTATGACGATGATTGCCGCGCTCAAAAGCGCGAGTGTCATGATTATCCTGTCGCTCTTCTTCACGCCCCGCTCCCCAACGCCTTGTGAAAACTGCATCTTGCCCAGCGAGCAATAGTACATCGAGTTCGTGGTGGCGCGCTATATGCCTCTTTAGGCGGCCAGGGCGTCAAGTAGGAGCCCTCGATCGCCGGCGACGGTTATAGATGAGCCCGCAGGCGCTAGCTGCAGCGACCGCGAAACTGAGGCTTGTCTCGAGCGGTTGAGACGCCTCGGCTAACGAGCGATATCAAGCAGCATTCAGATCCGCGATCTCGCCGTGCCGTGCAAGGAGGCGAGGGGCGGTCATGTCGCCGGTCTCTTCGTCGACCATGACGGAGTAGGCCGCGACGCCGATGAAGCGGGCGGACATGGAGGAGGCGATCTTCTCGGCGCCAGCGGCGCTTGATGCCTGCCGCATTTCGCCTGGAACCAGGTTTCCACGGTTCTTCTTGTAGGGAAGGATGATAAATTTTTCGCCGGATGCCATTGTGTCTGTCCTTGTTTGTTCGCACAATGTTCTGGTTTGTTCCTGGTGTCAAGATGGTTAATCGCGACGATGGCCGGATAACGCGCATCAAATAGAAAACCCGCCGGCTGCATCACAGCCGACGGGTTTTGATTGTCCGTTAATCCGCTCGGATCAGTGCAGGATCTGGCTCAGGAACAGCTTGGTACGCTCGTGCTGCGGATTGTCGAAGAACTCCTTCGGGGAGTTCTGTTCGACGATCTGGCCCTGGTCCATGAAGATCACGCGGTTGGCGACCTGGCGGGCAAAGCCCATTTCGTGGGTGACGCAGAGCATGGTCATGCCTTCTTCGGCGAGGCCCACCATGGTGTCGAGCACTTCCTTGATCATTTCCGGGTCGAGTGCCGAGGTCGGCTCATCGAACAGCATGATCTTCGGGTTCATGCAAAGCGAGCGGGCAATCGCCACGCGCTGCTGCTGACCGCCGGAAAGCTGGCCCGGGTATTTCTTCGCCTGTTCCGGGATCTTGACGCGGGTGAGGAAGTGCATGGCGATTTCTTCCGCCTGCTTCTTCGGCATCTTGCGCACCCAGATCGGCGCCAGCGTGCAATTTTCCAGGATCGTCAGGTGCGGGAAGAGATTGAAGTGCTGGAACACCATGCCGACTTCGCGGCGCACTTCGTCGATCTTTTTCAGGTCGTTGGTGAGCTCGGTGCCATCAACGAAGATGTTGCCCTTCTGGTGTTCTTCCAGCCGGTTGATGCACCGGATCATCGTCGATTTGCCCGAGCCCGACGGGCCGGCGATGACGATGCGCTCGCCGCGCATGACCTTGAGGTTGATGTCACGCAGTACGTGGAAATCGCCGTACCACTTGTTCATGTTGATCATTTCAACCGCGACTTCCGTATCGGAAATGGTCAGTTTTTTTCGGTTGGGCGTCAGCCATATTATTTTCCCTCAGTTTTTATCGTTTGTGGCCAGTGTCGAGATGGCGTTCCATGAAGCCTGAATAACGCGACATGCCAAAGCAGAACAGCCAGAATACCAATCCAGCGAAGACCAGGCCGGTGATCGGTGTCACGGGGCTCGCCCAGGTGGCGTCGGCGAAATTCTGGCGGACGATGCCGAGCAGATCGAACATGCCAATGATCGCCACCAGCGACGTGTCCTTGAACATGCCGATATAGGTGTTGACGATACCCGGGATGACCAGCTTGATGGCCTGCGGCAGCACGATCAGCCGCATTTTCTGCCAGTAGCCGAGGCCGAGCGAATCGGCGCCCTCGAACTGACCCTTCGGAACCGCCTGCAGGCCGCCACGGATAACTTCGGCCATATAGGCTGAGGTGAAGATCGAGATGCCGACTATGGCGCGCAGCAGCTTGTCCACCGTCCAGCCCTGCGGCATGAACAATGGCAGCATGTAGCTGGCCATGAACAGCACCGTGATCAATGGCACGCCACGGATGATCTCGATAAAGACCACACACAGCATGCGGACGACAGGCATTTTCGAGCGGCGTCCGAGTGCAAGCACGATGCCGAATGGAAACGAGACCGCGATTGCTACGAAGGCGATCACCAACGTCACCAGCAGGCCGCCCCATCTCTCCGTTTCCACGACCTCTAGGCCGAAGCCGCCATAGAGCAGAAAGAACGAAACGATTGGCAGCACGAAGAATGCCAGAATCGCGTTCAATCCCTTCCTGGGAAGTGATGGCATCATGAGCGGCACGAAGGCGATAATCGTCAGAATCGCAACGAGCACAGGACGCCAGCGTTCATCCGGCGGATAGAGGCCGAACATGAAGATGAGGAATTTCGAGCGGACGAAAGCCCAGCAAGCGCCGCTCCAACCGTCCGGCTGCGTTCCACCCTGCACGGTCGTCGCGCAGAAGCTGCGATCGGTGCCAGTCCAGGCAGCCTGGGTGAACAGCCAGTTGACGATATGCGGAATGGCCCAAGCGAGAAGGGCGATGGCGAGGATCGTCAACACCACGTCTTTCGGTGTCGCCAGCAGGTTTTTCCGGATCCAGTGAGCAGGGCCCTTTTCGCCTGCCGGAGCCGGCTGCGGCGGAAGAAGGGTCTTGCTGACAAAGTTTTGGCTTATGTTGGACATCTTATCTCTCCACCAGAGCCATCTTGGCATTGAACCAGTTCATGAACAGCGACGTTGCGATGCTCAAGGCGAGGTAGATGATCATCCATATGATGACGACTTCGACCGCGCGGCCGGACTGATTGAGGATCACGCCGCCGACGGCGACGAGATCGGCGTAGCCGATGGCGATGGCGAGCGAAGAGTTCTTGATCAGGTTGAGATATTGGCTCGTCAATGGTGGAATGATAATGCGCATTGCCTGCGGAATGACCACGAGTCTGGTGACGGCCGACGCGTGAAGGCCGAGTGCGCCTGCCGCTTCCGATTGGCCTTTTGCTACACCGAGAATACCGGCGCGCACGATTTCGGCAATGTAGGTCGCGGTGTAAAGAGACAACGCCAGGAGAAGTGCGATGAACTCAGGTCCCACAACGGACCCGCCCGTCAGGTTGAATTTGCCGGCAACTGGATAATCGAAGGAGAGAGGCAGGCCCGCCGCAAGGAAGGTCAATAGCGGCAAACCGATCAATACGCCGATCGATACCCAGATCGTGTGGAATTGCTGGCCGGTCGCCGCCTGGCGCTTGTGTGCCCACCGCGCCACGAAAAATACCACAGCGAGGGCGACGAGGAAGGCAAGGCCGACGGCCCACATGCCCGCGCCGAAAATCGGGCTTGGAAAGGCAAGGCCGCGATTGCTGAGATAGGCGGAGAATGGCAGATGCACGGCGTCGCGGGCCTGTGGCAGCAGCACCAGAACGCCGCTGTACCAGAAGAAGATAACGAGCAAAGGCGGGATGTTGCGGAAGATTTCGACATAGGTCTGGGAAAGCTTCGCGATCAGCCAATTCTTCGAAAGTCTACCGATGCCGATGATGAAGCCGACGATCGTTGCGCCGACGATGCCAACTGCTGAAATAAGAAGTGTATTGAGCAGGCCGACGAGGAGCGCTTGGGTATTGGTGGAGTCGCTTGAAAAGGGAAGCAGCGTTTGTCCCAGATTGAAGCCAGCACGGCCTTCGAGGAAGCCAAAGCCGAAGGAGCGGTTCAATGCGTGCAGATTGTCGATCGTATTCTCGATGAGGAACCAGCCGACGGCCACGAGAATGACGAGGGTGAGAGCCTGATAAAACACACCCCTGACTTTGGGATTGTATAGTGCTGATACGAATGATCGCTCGCCCTCAGGCGAATTTACGGTAATTGCCATGCAGAATTTTTCCCCAGTGTGCCTGTTTCAGGCTTGTTTTCTTGAGGCGAGAAAGGCGGCAAGCCGCCTTTCTCCAAAAATCGAGCCGTTCGCGGGTTAGCGGACCGGCGGTGCGTATTGAATGCCGCCCTTGCTCCACAGTGCGTTCAGGCCGCGAGCGATCTTCAGCGGGCTGCCGGCGCCGATGTTGCGGTCGAAGACTTCGCCATAATTGCCGACGCCCTTGATCACGTTATAGGCCCAGTCGTTGGTCAGGCCGAGGTCGGTACCGATCGTCGAACCCTGCTCAGCGCCGAGGAAGCGCTTGATGTCCGGGTTCGGCGAAGCCTTCATCTCGTCGAGGTTTTTCTGCGTGATGCCGAATTCTTCGGCGTTGATCAGCGCGTAAGCGGTCCAGCTGACGATATCGAACCACTGCTCGTCGCCCTGGCGAACGGCCGGTCCAAGCGGCTCCTTGGAGATGATCTCCGGCAGAACGACGTTATCGTCGGGGTTCTTCAGCGTCAGGCGCAGCGAATAGAGACCGGACTGGTCGGTGGTGTAGACGTCGCAACGACCAGAATCGTAGGCAGCGTTAACTTCCTCCAGCTTGTCGAAGACCACCGGATTGTACTGAAGGTTATTGGCCTTGAAGTAGTCAGCGAGGTTGAGTTCCGTTGTTGTTCCGGACTGGACGCAGACGGCGGCGCCGGAAAGCTCGAGAGCCGACTTCACGTTCAGTTCCTTGCGAACCATGAAGCCCTGGCCGTCATAATAGGTGACCGGACGGAAGTTGAGGCCGAGAGCCGTATCGCGGTTGATGGTCCAGGTCGTGTTGCGCGACAGCAGGTCGACTTCGCCGGATTGCAGCGCGGTGAAGCGGTCCTTGGAGCTGAGGGGTGTGTACTTGACCTTGGTCGCATCTCCGAAAACAGCCGAAGCGACGGCCTTGCAGAAGTCGACGTCAAAACCGGCCCAGTTCCCAGTTGCATCTGGCTGTGCGAAGCCAAGAAGGCCCGTGTTCACGCCGCATTGGACGAAGCCCTTGGCCTTAACGTCGCTCAGCGTCGATGCCGACGCGCCAGAAACGCTGTATGCCAATGCTGCCGCTCCGAGGAATGCGGACAGAGCAATCTTTTTCATCTTTCCCAACCTTTGTCTCTTGTTTTATAATTAAAATGTATCGCTCCCGAAGCAGGTTCTCGAAGAACCGTGTTCCTCACTCTCCCGGTGCGAGTAGTCCTATCTCATTCGTAAATGCATTTCGGGTCAAGACATTGCCCGAATTATTGAGGAATATTCCGGCATTTTTGCTCTCGGCGGCTTTAAAATGGGCAATTGGCTTCAGTTTAGGCAGTGTTTTGTCGAGAAATGCACGAAAACGGCGTAAAATTCCGTCGTTTTGGTATTTCTGTAGGTGGTAATAGTAGGAACTACTGAACCATTCGGGGTTGACCCCGCCAGACTTGGCCGCCACAAATCGAAATCCCACAGCGCCAAAGGCATATCCAGGCATGAAAGACAAAGACACACCGCTGCAAAACGCCGGCATCAATACGCGTTTGACCCACATCGGCTATTCGCCCTCGGATTATCACGGCTTCGTCAATCCACCGGTGGTTCGTGCGTCCACGGTGCTGTTCCGCGATGCGCGGACCATGGAGACGCATGATCAGAAATATACCTACGGCACGCGCGGCACGCCGACGACGGATGCGCTCTGCGAGGCGATCGATGCGCTGGAGGGGTCGGCTGGAACGATCCTCGTGCCGTCGGGGCTTGCAGCGGTCACCGTACCTTTTCTTGCCTTTTTGTCCGCCGGCGATCACGCGTTGGTCGTTGATTCGGTCTACGGGCCGACGCGTTTCTTCTGCGACACGATGCTGAAGCGTCTCGGCGTCGAGGTGGAGTATTACGATCCTCTGATCGCCGCCGGCATCGAGCAGTTGATCAGGCCGAATACCAAATTGGTGCATACCGAGGCGCCGGGCTCCAACACTTTTGAAATGCAGGATATTTCCGCGATCTCGACCGCCGCTCACAGGCATGGCTGCGTCGTGACTATGGATAATACCTGGGCGACGCCGCTCTATTTCAAGCCGCTTGATCATGGCGTCGACATCTCGATCCATGCGGCGACGAAATATCCGGCCGGTCACTCCGACATTCTGATGGGAACGGTCTCAGCCAATGCGGCGCATTGGAAGCAGTTGCTGGACGCCCACGGTCAACTCGGCATCTGCGGCGCGCCGGATGATGCCTATCAGGTGCTGCGAGGCTTGCGCACCATGGGTGTGCGGCTGGAGCGGCATCAGGAAAGTGCGCTTGCCATCGCACAGTGGCTCGAGGGCCGGGAGGAGGTCGCGCGCGTCTTGCATCCAGCCTTGCCGAGCTTCCCGAGCCACGCGATCTGGAAGCGCGACTTCAAGGGATCGAGCGGCATCTTCTCCTTTGTGCTCGCCGTCGACAGTCCGGAGAAATTCAAGGCCAAGGCGCATGCCTTTCTCGATGCGCTCCGGATTTTCGGTCTCGGCTATTCCTGGGGCGGTTTTGAAAGCCTTACATTGCACGTCAATCTCAAGGACCGACGCGTCACCAAGGCGCCAACGGAAGGGCCGGTGCTGCGTCTTCAGATCGGGCTCGAGGACGTCGCCGATATCAAGGCAGATATCGAAAAGGGCTTTGCGGCCGCCAAAGAGGCCTGATCAGCCGATGGCGCGGTAGCCGTAGATCCAGTCCATGTCCGCCGCGAGGCTTTGCGGCGGGCGCATGGATAGAACCAGATCGCGCGCCAGCCGCACGGGGCCACGGGCGTGATAGGCAAATTTGTTGAAGGCGGCGCGCTGGCGCAGGCGCGCGATGCGTGGCGCGCGGTGTCTTTCAAAAAGATCGAGCGCTTCGCCGAGGGGGCGTGAAGCCACCATGCCGGCAAGCTCGAAGGCATCCTCGATCGCCATGGCGGCACCCTGGGCCGCAAAGGGCATCATCGCATGCGCTGCATCGCCGATGAGGACGAGATCCCTGCCATTATGCCAGCGCCCGACGCTTGCTTCGTAGAGCGGCCAGAAGCTTGCCTGCTCCTGCTGTTCCAGCACCCTTGTGATTGCGCTGTTCCATCCCGAAAAGCGGCGCAGCAGATGATCGCGCTGTGTCTTGGTGCCGTTGGTATTCCAGTCGTGGCTCGCACTACTTCCGGCGGTATTTGCCACGATGTTGAAGGCGGATTTTTCCCGAATCGGATAGCTGACGAGATGCGCGGAAGTACCGAGAAACGCGGTAACGCTTGCTCTGTCGAGGATGGAGGGAGCCAGTGCTTCGGGGATGGTAAAGCGCCAGGCGATGTTGCCGGAAAAAATAGGAGAGGGGCCGCCGGGCACCAGCGCGCGCGCCTTCGACCAGACGCCATCGGCGCCGATAATCAGATCCGGCTTATCGCCAACGGTCGCATCAAGCGCTTGCCGGTTCGTTGCGTCGATTTGCCGACCGAGATGCAGCGTACAGAGTGGATTGGCAATTGCCGCGTCAAGAAGCGCCTTTTGCAGCGTGGCGCGATGCACCGCCCCATAGGGCGAGCCCCAGCGCTCTTTGGCGAAGCTGCCGCAGGGAACGGATGCTATCAGCCGGAGAGATGCGCCGGAGACCAGCCGCACTTCCTTCGGCTCCAGCCAGACAGGCAGGAGCGCATCAAGTACGCCAAGCGTGTCGAGAATGCGGGAGGCATTTGGGGAGATCTGCAGGCCGGCGCCGACCTCGGTCAGCGCTTCGGCCTGTTCGAAAATCTCAGAGCGAATGCCATGCCTCGCCAGCGCCAGCGCCGCCGTGAGGCCGGCTATCCCGGCACCGATGATCGCGGCGCTCTTGATCGGCATTCAGCTATGTCCGATCCGGTCTCGTAGAATCAGGCGGCCTTGAACTGGAAAACGCAGCCGGCCGGATTGGTCTGGTCCGCCTTCAGCGACGGATTGTAGCGATAGAGTGTCGAGCAGTAGGAACAAACCTTCTCGCTCTCGTCACCCAGATCGATGAAGATGTGCGGATGGTCGTAGGGGACCGAGGCGCCGGTGCACATGAATTCCTTCACGCCGATCTCGATAACGCGGTGACCGCCGTCGTTCTGGAAATGCGGAATATTGTGGCCGGCCATGATGATCTCCGAATACGTCTTGCCCTGGATGGCATGAATGTTGCGCCAGACTTGGTAGCCCTTCTTTATAATCCTTCTTGGCGATTGTGTAGTGCGAAAGTCCGGCTCGACGCACAGATTTTCGCAGGCGCGGGGTTCACCTGATATCGCCGATAAAATAAGGTCCTGGGCCAAAGAGACGATGTTTGCAAAGACCTTGCCATGAATCTGAATGTCCCCGCCTTTTCTCACTTCACCCATGATGGGTTGAAGCTCGCCTATTTCGACGAGGGCGATCCAAACGGTCCGCCGGTGCTGCTGATTCACGGATTTGCCTCAACCGCGATTGCCAATTGGGTCAATCCGGGTTGGCTCAAAACGCTCGGGGATGCGGGCTACCGCGTCATCGCCATCGACAATCGCGGCCATGGAGCCAGCGATAAATCCTACGATGCCGATGCTTACCATCCCTGGATCATGGCCGAGGATGCCGTCGCTCTGCTCGATCATCTCGGCATTCCCGAGGCTCATGTCATGGGCTATTCCATGGGTGCGCGCGTCTCGACCTTTCTGGCGATGGCGCATCCTGAGCGCGTTCGATCTCTGGTGCTCGGCGGTCTCGGCATCGGCATGGTCGATGGTGTCGGTGATTGGGATCCGATCGCCGATGCGCTGCTGGCGCCGTCGCTGGACGATGTCACGCATCAGCGCGGCCGCATGTTCCGCGCCTTCGCCGATCAGACCAAGAGCGACCGCCAGGCGCTGGCCGCCTGCATCAAGGGCTCGCGCGATCTCGCTGCCAGAGAAGACATCGCGAAAGTCGAACAGCCGACGCTGATCGCCGTCGGTACCAATGATGACATTGCCGGCTCGGCGCAGGAACTCGCCGCGCTGATGCCGCATGCCGAAGTGCTGGATATCCCGAACCGTGATCATATGCTTGCCGTTGGCGACAAGCTGTTCAAGAAAGCCGTCCTGGAGTTTTACGAGCGGCTGGCCGGTTGATGGATCAAGTCACTTCCCGGTGAAATGTGGTTTCCTCCGCGCGGCGAAGGCGACTCGACCTTCGGCATAGTCGGCGCTATCGAACGTCTCGGCGCCGATAATCTCCGCCTCGCGCAGAAGGTCGCTATCCTGTTCGACGACGGCCCGCACCGCAAGCTTCGAGGCATGCAACGCGATCGGCGCATTGGTGGCGATCGCATGGGCAAGCGCCGAGACCTCGCCGTCGAAGGCATCGGCTGCGATCTCTTCCAGCAGGAAGCCGGCCGCAACCATCTTGCCGGCCGGCATCGGCGCGCCGGTGAACAGGGCGACCTTGGCCATCTGTGGTCCGAGCGCATTGACGATATCCTGCACCGCATCGGCGGGGTAGGCGATGCCGAGGCGGACGGCGGGTACCGAGAAGCGCGCGCCTTCCTCGGCGACGCGCAGGTCGCAGGCGGCTGCGATGCCGAAGCCGCCGCCGTAACAAATGCCGCGGATCGCCGCGATCGTCGGCACGCGGCAGTGGCGGATGGCTGTGAAGGCGGCGCTGTTCAGCGCCTCGTAGGCGATGGCGGTTTCCGCATTCTTACGCAGGCTGTCGAATTCGCTGATGTCGGCGCCGGCGGAAAAGTCGCCCGCAGCGCCGCGAATGACGATCACATGTGCACGAGCTTTGTCGGTCAGAATGCGGATGGCTTGGGGTATGGCACGCCACATTGCTGCGGTGACGGCATTCTTGCGGTCGGGATTGTCGATGGTGAGAGTGCCGACGGCATCGCTGCAGCTTGCACGCAGGAGGCCGCCGGCAAAATCATGCTCGAAACTCATACGCGCCTAACCCATTTATGTTGTCGGACTTTTACTCTATATAATGTCCTACCAATAGGAAATCAGGAGACCGCCAATGGTCGCAGCAATGGACATTCGCCCGATCGAAGGCTTAGGTTCGGTCAAGGTCGTCGATCCCATCTGGGACAGCATGCGCGAGGAAGCCCGCGCCGCTGCCGATAGGGATCCGCTTCTGGCCGCCTTCCTCTATTCCACGATCATCAATCACCGGTCGCTGGAAGAATGCGTCATCTATCGGATCTGCGAGCGTCTCGATCATCCGGACCTGCAGGGCATTCTGCTGCGCCAGACTTTTGAGGAAATGCTGTCCGACTGGCCGGAATGGGGCTCGATCCTGCGTGTCGATATCCAGGCCATCTATGACCGCGACCCTGCCTGTTTGCGCTTCCTGGAGCCGGTTCTCTATTTCAAGGGCTTCCATGCGCTCCAGACCCATCGCCTGGCGCATTGGCTGCTCAATCGCGGCCGCCGCGATTTCGCGCTTTATCTGCAGAGCCGCTCCTCCAGCGTTTTCCAGACCGACATCAACCCGGCCGCGCGCATCGGCAAGGGCATCTTCCTTGATCATGCGACCGGCCTGGTCGTCGGCGAAACCGCCGTCATCGGCGACAATGTCTCGATCCTGCATGGCGTCACCCTCGGCGGCACCGGCAAGGAAGGCAGCGACCGTCACCCGAAGATCGCTCACGGCGTGCTGATCGGCGCGGGTGCGAAAATTCTCGGCAATATCCAGATCGGCCATTGCTCGCGCATCGCTGCCGGTTCGGTAGTGTTGAAGGAAGTACCGCCGAAGACGACGGTGGCTGGCGTGCCGGCCAAAGTGGTGGGGGAAGCCGGCTGTTCGGAGCCCTCCCGCTCCATGGATCAGCTTCTCGCCGAGAAGATCATCGTCGACCAAATCATGGGCGCCGGAATCTAAGGAAAATCCTGTTTGATGTTCAGGGTTTTGCGCCGCCAGCCAAGGTGGAAGGCGCGTTTCCGGTCTTTACACTGCCGCTTTTCCTATGCAAGAAGCGGCCAACCTGAGATTCCTCGCGGAGATAAATTGTGAAGCCTGACGAAATCAAGAAGCTCGACGCCTATTTCAAACGCACGCTCAACCCGCAGATGGTGGTCAAGGCCCGGCCGCGCAAGGACGATTCCGCGGAAGTCTATCTCGGTGAAGAGTTCCTGGGCGTTGTCTATATCGACGACGAGGACGGCGACCGTTCCTACAACTTCTCCATGGCAATCCTGGACATGGATCTCCAATAGAGACTTCGATTTCCGATAGTGTCTGATTTCGCAGAGAGTCGCATTTCATCGAAATGCGACTCTTTTTTTGAGTAATCGCTCGTAAGTGATGCAAATACTCGTGATTTCGAGCTGAGTTCAGTCTGGTTTTGGCGGAAGTCGGGATTTTTCCAGCAAGGGCGAATTTTTCTCGCAAAGCCTGCAGTTGCAACTTGCTTGATATATATTAGTAAAATCAGACGGATGCCTCGAGGCCGCTCTGGCCATCGCTTCATCTTAATTGGAAATGCAATCTTAAATAGATATTGCAACGCACAAGACTACTTGACTATTTGTGCGCTGCATTTAAATTTTCCCTCGCTAGACCGATTATCGGCCAATCAGCAAAGGGACGGAGATAACATGTTCAATTTCGATGAAGCCAATAATAAGGGCAAGGAAGCGATCGACACGGCGCTGAAGAACTATTCCGAAGTTAACAAGGGTTTTCAGGCGATTGCCGCTGAAACCGCGGAATATTCCAAGAAGTCGTTCCAGGATGGCGTTTCTCATTTCGAGACGCTGGCCGGCGTCAAGAGCTTTGAAGCCGTTTTCGAACTGCAAAGCAGCTTCGTGAAGTCCTCTTATGAAAGCTTCGTTGCCGAGGCGACAAAGCTGGGCGAAATGTACGCCGATCTCGCCAAGACTGCTTACAAGCCTTTCGAAGCGCCGATTGCCGCTGCCACGAAGGCTACTGGCAAAGCTGTCGCCTCGGTAGCGCCTGCCGCATAAGCGCTTCACCTGGCGCTGGTAATTTCCGGAAAGACCGGCTGCGCGAGGCGTAGCCGGTCTTTTGCGTTTCCGATTGCCGGTTTCAGGTCGGTTGCGGCCGCGACTTTTTTGATCATTGCCCGTTTTGACAACGAATAGTGATTGCAGTGTTCGGCAGGGGGCTTAAAATCGCGTCAATATGAACTACGTTAGAGGTTCGGATATCCGGCCCGACCGAGTCAGTTAGCCAATCCAGTTTACCAAGTCCGAATGCGATAGCTTCTGCCGGATGATTTGAGGAATGAATGAAATGATCGCTGAGCCGATCCGGATGCAAAAAGACGGCGAAAGGAACGGGGATAACGGCAATCGCGGGACCTCGGTAATTACACGCACCAAGGCCAAGACCAAGAAACCCAATCTCTACCGCGTGCTGCTTTTGAACGACGACTATACGCCCATGGAGTTTGTGATCCACATCCTGGAGCGTTTCTTCCAAAAGGATCTCGAGAGTGCCACCCGCATTATGCTTCTTGTCCACAACCACGGCGTCGGCGAATGCGGGATATTTACATATGAAGTAGCCGAAACGAAGGTGAGCCAGGTGATGGATTTTGCCCGGCAGCACCAGCATCCGCTGCAATGTGTTATGGAAAAGAAGTGAGGATCTGAACGTGCCAACATTTTCGCCTAGTCTAGAGAAGGCGCTGCATCAGGCACTGACCTACGCGAATGAGCGGCATCACGAATATGCCACGCTGGAACATCTGCTATTGGCTTTGGTTGACGACGCCGATGCCGCAGCTGTGATGGGCGCGTGCAATGTTGATCTCGACGCGCTCCGTAAGACGCTGACTGAGTACGTCGATAATGAACTTTCAAACCTGATCACTGGTTATGACGAGGACTCGAAGCCCACTTCCGGCTTTCAGCGCGTCATCCAGCGCGCGGTCATCCATGTCCAATCCTCGGGCCGCGAGGAAGTGACGGGCGCCAATGTTCTCGTCGCGATTTTCGCGGAACGGGAAAGCCATGCGGCCTTCTTCCTGCAGGAGCAGGAAATGACCCGCTATGACGCGGTCAACTATATTTCTCATGGCATCGGCAAGCGTCCGGGGGCCTCCCAGACCCGTGCGCCGCGCGGCGCCGAAGACAGCGAATCCGAGAGCAAGCCGACCTCCCGCGGCGAGCCGGAGGAGGGTAACAACAAGAAGCAGCAGGACGCGCTGAAGGCTTACTGCGTCAATCTCAACGAGAAGGCCAAGAACGGCAAGATCGACCCGTTGATCGGCCGTCATTCGGAGGTCAACCGCACCATCCAGGTGCTGTGCCGCCGTTCGAAGAACAATCCGCTCTACGTCGGCGACCCCGGCGTCGGCAAGACGGCGATCGCCGAAGGTCTTGCCAAGCGTATCGTCGAGGGCAAGGTTCCAGAAGCTCTGGCCGATGCCACGATCTTTTCGCTCGATATGGGTACGCTGCTCGCCGGCACCCGTTATCGCGGCGATTTCGAGGAGCGTTTGAAGCAGGTCGTCAAGGAACTGGAAGAATATCCCGGCGCCGTGCTGTTCATCGATGAGATCCATACCGTCATCGGTGCCGGCGCGACCTCCGGCGGCGCAATGGATGCGTCGAACCTCTTGAAGCCGGCCCTGTCTTCGGGCGCAATCCGCTGCATCGGTTCGACCACCTACAAGGAATACCGCCAGTTCTTCGAGAAGGACCGGGCCTTGGTCCGCCGCTTCCAGAAGATCGACGTCAACGAGCCGAGCATCGAGGATGCCATCGAAATCATGAAGGGCCTGAAGCCCTATTTCGAAGAGTATCATCACCTGCGCTACACGAACGACGCCATCAAGTCGGCGGTCGAGCTGTCGGCTCGATATATTTCGGACCGCAAGCTGCCGGACAAGGCGATCGACGTCATCGACGAAACCGGTGCGGCGCAAATGCTGTTGCCGCCGTCGAAGCGTCGTAAGCTGATCACCGAGAAAGAAATCGAGATCACGGTCGCCACCATGGCCCGTATTCCGGCGAAGACGGTGTCCAAGGACGACGAGATGGTTCTCGCCAACCTTGAACAGGAGCTGCGTTCGGTTGTCTACGGCCAGGATACGGCGATCGAGGCTCTGTCGACGGCGATCAAGCTTGCTCGTGCAGGCCTGCGCGAACCGAACAAGCCGATCGGCTGCTACATCTTCTCCGGCCCCACGGGCGTCGGTAAGACGGAAGTCGCCAAGCAGCTTGCTTCGTCGCTCGGCGTCGAACTGCTGCGCTTCGACATGTCGGAATATATGGAGCGTCACACGGTTTCCCGTCTGCTCGGCGCACCTCCCGGCTATGTCGGCTTCGACCAGGGTGGCCTGCTGACCGACGGTGTCGATCAGCATCCGCACAGCGTCGTCCTGCTCGACGAAATCGAGAAGGCGCATCCGGATATCTTCAATATCCTGTTGCAGGTCATGGATCATGGCTCGCTGACCGACCATAACGGCAAGAAGATCGACTTCCGCAACGTCATCTTGATCATGACGACCAATGCGGGCGCATCGGAAATGGCCAAGGCTGCGATCGGCTTCGGCTCTGCCAAGCGTACGGGCGAAGATGAAGAGGCTCTCAACCGGCTCTTCACTCCGGAATTCCGCAACCGTCTGGATGCGACCATTCCGTTCGCTCCGCTGCCGACCGTTGTCATCCACAAGGTCGTGCAGAAGTTCATCATGCAGCTGGAAGCACAGCTTTCCGAGAGGAATGTTACCTTCGATCTGCACGAGGACGCGATCGCTTGGCTCTCCGAGAAGGGCTACGATGAAAAGATGGGCGCCCGTCCGCTGGCGCGTGTCATCCAGGAAAACATCAAGAAGCCGCTGGCCAACGAAATCCTCTTCGGCAAGCTGAAGAAGGGTGGCGTGGTCACGGTCACCGTCGGCAAGAAGGAAGACGGCACGACCGGTATCGTGCTCGAATCCGTCTCCGAAACCGCACGCATCCGGCCAAAGCCGGAGGCCGAGGTGGTCGATGCGGTGGTCGAGGTTGAAGAAGATGACGGCGATACCGTCAAGACCCGCAGCCGCGTCGGCAAGGCCGGGACTGCTTCGGACGCCCGCCGCTCGCCGAAGACGGCACCCGCCAGCGATGGCGATGTGCAGGAGGGCAAGTCGCCGCGCAAGGGCAGCACAGTACCGAAAGTGCCGCGCAAGTAGGCCGCAATCGACCGCTTAAGAAAAAACGGCTGCATTGGAAACAATGCAGCCGTTTTCATATGCTTATGACGTATATCTCATAAAGAGATTTAGCAGTTACGATCGCCTTCGGCTGAAACTCAGCCCAGAGCCTCGATAATCTTCTTGGCGTTCTCCGCCAGGATCGCACCATCCTCCATCTTCCCCGAATGCGGCTTCAGCGCGATGCCTTCATGGCGCGGAATGACGTGGAAGTGCAGATGGAACACCGTCTGGCCGGCGGCCGGCTCGTTGAACTGGGCGATATAGACGCCATCAGCATCGAAAGCCTCCTGAACCGCGACGGCGATCTTCTGGACGGTCGTGATCAGATGCGGCAAGGCGGCCGGATCAGCATCCAGCAGGTTGCGCGACGGAGATTTCGGTAGCACCAGCGTGTGGCCAGGCGACTGCGGCATGACATCCATGAGGGCGATCGTGTGCTCGTCCTCGTAGACGCGGACAGAGGGGATTTCGCCCTTCAGGATCTTCGCGAAGATGTTGTTCGTGTCATAGGCCGGGCTGGTCATGAAGGGTCTCCTCGTCTTCCGATTATGGTTGTGCTGAGCAGCTAGAACGTTTCTACTCCTCACGGAAGCGTAGAAACGTTCTATCTCTTTGTTTTTACGCAATTCCGGACGGAAAACCGCAGCGCACTTTTCCTGGAATTGCTCTAGTTATCTTGCCGCTCGCCTTTGCGGAAGGGGCTGTGTTCCGTCAGGATCTCGCTCATCTCTTCCACTTGCTCACGCTCTTGCTTCAGATAGTCGGCAACGGCGCGGCGCAGGCCCTGATGGCCGATATAATGCGCCGAATGCGTGATAACAGGCAGGTAGCCGCGTGCGAGCTTGTGTTCGCCTTGCGCGCCGGCCTCGACCCGCTTCAGCCCCTTGGCCAGCGCGAAATCGATCGCCTGATGATAGCAAACCTCGAAATGCAGGAAGGGATGGTCCTCGATGCAGCCCCAATGCCGGCCATAGAGCGCGTCGCCGCCGATGAAGTTGATGGCGCCGGCGATATAGCGGCCCTCACGCTTCGCCATCACCAGCAGGATGTCGTCGGCCATGCGCTCGCCGATCAGCGAATAGAATTTGCGGGTGAGGTAGGGCCGGCCCCATTTGCGGCTGCCGGTATCCATATAGAAAGTAAAGAATTGGTCCCATATGTCTTCGGTCAAGTCGCTGCCGGTCAACCAGTCGATGCTGATTCCGTCCTCGAGAGCGGTGCGGCGCTCCTTTTTCAGCGCCTTGCGCTTGCGGGACGCCAGTGTTTCCAGAAAGGCGTCGTGATTGGCGTAGCCGTCATTGATGAAATGGAATTGCTGATCGGTGCGATGCAGGTAGCCATCCGTCTCAAAGACGGAAACCTCGTCCTCCGGCAGGAAGGTGATGTGGGCGGAGGAGACGCCGATCTGTCGGGTCACTTCCTTCAGGCTTTCGGCCAGCGCCGGCTGGATCGCGTTGCGATTCTGACCTTCGGCGACCAGCAGCCGTGGGCCAGTCGCCGGCGTGAAAGGAATGGAGCATTGCAGCTTCGGATAATAACGCCCGCCCGCCCGCTCAAAGGCGTCGGCCCAGCCATGATCGAAGACATATTCGCCCTGGCTGTGATTCTTGAGATAGCCGGTGACGGCGCCGATCAGCTCGCCGCTATCGGTCTCGAGCAGCAGATGGTTGCCAAGCCAGCCCGTCCTGTCGGTTGCGGAGCCGGACTCCTCCAGCGATGACAGGAAGGCATGCGAGACGAACGGGTTGTACGGCAGCAGCGTACCCGTTCTCGATGCCCCGGCGAGCCTGGACCAGCTCTCCGGAGCAATATTCTTGAAGGAACGTTCTACGCGAATGGATAATTCGTCTGTCATGAAATGAGGGGTGGACTTTCCCTTGGATCAAAACCTTCGAAGGTCATTTGGTCTGCGTTGGCAAATGTGTGTTGACGGGCCGCTTCGTCGCGCACGGTCCAGGTGATAACCGGAATGCCGCGCTGGCGCTGCGCCGTGATGAATGGGTTCGGCAGATGGCCATAGAAATACGAGATGAAGTCTAGCCCAAGCTGCATGGCTTCGTCATGCTTAAAAAATGTCTCGGGCTTATTTCCGTCCGCCGTCAGGCCGACCGGGTAGGGGGCATCGAGCGCCTTCAGGTCCTTGAGCAGCCAATGGTCGAAGCTCATCAGCGCCACAGGACCCTTGTAGCCGTCCAGCACCTCGAGCACGGTTTCCGCAAAGCCTTCGTCGTCGCCTTCGCGGCCCTTGAGCTCGAGTACCAGCGGCACCTTGCTGTCGCAGAGCCGCAGGAGTTGCTTCAGCGTCGGGATCTTGTCCTTTGTGCCGCCGATCGACAGCAGGCCGAGTTCGCCCGACGTGCGGTCGCGCACTTCGACGGGAAGATTGCAGACGCGCTGCAGGTCGTCATCGTGAAAGACGACGGGGACGCCGTCCGAGGCATAGTGCAGATCGCATTCGATGGCAAAACCTGCCTCGATCGCCCGGGAAAAGGCTGAGAGCGTGTTTTCCCAAACCTGCTTGTTCATGTCGTGGTAGCCGCGATGGGCGACGGGGCGTTCGGTCAGCCAGGCAATCTTGCTCATTATGCAATTTCCAGGATGGCATCGATCTCGACGGCGGCGTTGAACGGCAATGCGGCCATGCCGACGGCGGCGCGCGCATGCTTGCCGGCTTCGCCGAGTACATTTGCCAGAAGATTGGAGGCGCCGTTGATCACAAGATGTTGTTCGACGAACTCTGGCACCGAGGCGACAAAGCCGTTCAGCTTGATCAGGCGCTTGATACGGCTGAGATCGCCGTCCAGGGCCGCTTTCGCCTGAGCGAGGATATTGATGGCGCAAAGCTCAGCGGCGCGTTGGCCACCGGCAACGTCGACATCCTTGCCGAGATGGCCGGCGACGCCGATCTTGCCGTTTTCCATCGGCAGCTGTCCGGAGAGATAAAGAAGATTGCCGCTGATAACATAAGGAACATAATTCGCAGCCGGCGCGGCGGCTTGCGGCAGGACAATGCCAAGCTCCTTCAGACGGACCTCTATAGCGTTGGACATTTTCATCTCCCGTTTTGTTGTAAAACTGTCAAAAATCCGGCATCAAGATTATATTCCCATAATAGGGACCGGCGGCCTCGTTTTAGCCGAAAGCGTTCTTATAACATCGCGTGCGAGTCCAACAGGAGATAATGAATGTTCCGCTCGAGTCTTGCCGCCGTTGTTGTTTCGAGTTTAGGCGTCGCATCTCTGGGCGTACCCGCCCATGCGGCCGGTCCGAGCGGGTTGATCGCGCATCGCGCCGTCTACGATCTCGAGCTCAAGGACGCTACCGACCGCTCCGGCATTGCCGGCATGTTCGGCCGCATGGTCTATGAATTCGACGGCTCCGATTGCGCCGGTTTCACCACCAATTTCCGCTTCGTCACGCAGATCGACACCGGCGACGCCACGCGCGTCAGCGACCAGCAGACGACCACGTTCGAGGATCTCGACAAGCGCACATTCCGCTTCGAGACGAAGTCCTATACCGACAATCAACTGGATAAGGACGTGCGCGGTGCTGCGGCGGACGATCAGAAGGGCATTAAGGTTGATCTGACCCAGCCGCAGGCAAAACAGATCGAACTCATCCAGAGCCGGTTTCCGACGGAGCACATGCTCGACATCATCCACAATGCCAAGCTGGGCAAGAATTTCTTCGAGGCCCAGGTTTTCGACGGTTCAGATGACGGCGACAAGCCGTTGCTCGCCACCACCGTCGTCGGCAAGCAGGAAACGCCCGCCACCGACGATCCCGATGCCGACAAGGCAGGGGCCTTCGCCAAGACATCGTTCTGGCCGGTGACCGTTGCCTATTTCAATGAGAAGTCCAAGGGCGATGCCATACCGGTCTACCGCATGTCGTTCAAACTCTATGAAAACGGCATCACCCGCGATCTCACCATGGATTACGGTGACTTCGTGCTGACCGGCAAACTCTCCAAGCTGGAAGTGCTTGACGCCAAGGCCTGCCAGTAAAGCATCGGGCTAACGCGGCCCAAATCGCTCTTTTTCTGCCTCGCCCTTGCATTCGCGGTGAATCGAATGTATGGCCAGCCGCATTCCACACGTAAGGCATGGGATTGTCCGGGAGAAATCCGGATCGTTCCGCCCGGTGGCATCCTCGAAGAGGGTGCTGTTTGCCTTGCGGAGGTTCAACCGGAAAAGGATTCAAAGGCATGGCATTGCCCGATTTTTCTATGCGTCAGCTTCTGGAAGCTGGCATTCACTTCGGCCACCAGACACATCGCTGGAACCCGAAGATGAAGCCGTACATCTTCGGCGATCGTAACAACATCCACATCATCGACCTTGCCCAGACGGTTCCGTTGCTGAGCCGTGCTCTTCAGGTCGTTAGCGACACCGTTGCCCGTGGCGGCCGCGTTCTGTTCGTTGGCACCAAGCGTCAGGCGTCTGAACTGATTGCCGACAGCGCAAAGCGCTCGGCTCAGTACTACGTCAACGCCCGCTGGCTCGGCGGCATGATGACCAACTGGAAGACGATTTCGAATTCCATCCAGCGTCTGCGCAAGCTCGACGAAATCCTCAACGGCGACGCCCAGGGCTTCACCAAGAAGGAACGTCTGAACCTTGAGCGCGAGCGCGAAAAGCTGGACAAGGCTCTCGGCGGTATCCGCGATATGGGCGGCACCCCGGACCTGATGTTCATCATCGACACCAACAAGGAAAAGATCGCGATCGACGAAGCCAAGCGCCTCGGCATCCCGGTCGTTGCCATCATTGACTCGAACTGCGATCCGGACCTGATCGACTATCCGATCCCGGGCAACGACGACGCCTCGCGCGCCATCGCTCTCTACTGCGACCTGATCGCACGCGCTGCCATCGACGGCATCGCTCGCCAGCAGAGCGCATCCGGCCGTGACCTCGGCGCTTCCATCGAAGCTATGGTCGAGCCGACCCTGGTCGAAGGCGGCACCGAAGCCTGATCACGCCCCGCGGCGGACAGACACTTGTCCGCCCGAGCGTATTGACATCCGGGATAAGGCCGTTTGCGACTTTCAGGAGTTCGAGCGGCCTTGTTCTGTTTAGGATGGCGAGTTGCCTGGGCGATGAATCCAGGCGTGTTCCAATCAAGAATTCCACGGTATGATGCAGCTTCATAACGCTGTCATACTTACGAGTACATTTCGTCCCTCAAATCGGTGCCGCTTTGGCTCAAAGCCGCATGCCGCACCGTATGAACCGACAAGAGGAAGCTTATGACCGAGATTACGGCTGCACTGGTGAAGGAACTGCGCGAAAAGTCTGGCGCGGGCATGATGGACTGCAAGAAGGCGCTGATCGAAACTAACGGCGATATCGAAGCTGCTATCGACTGGCTGCGCGCCAAGGGCATATCCAAGGCCGACAAGAAGTCCGGTCGTACCGCCGCTGAAGGTTTGGTTGCTATTGCCGGCGCCGGTCACAAGGCCGTTGTCGTCGAGCTCAACTCCGAAACCGACTTCGTTGCCCGTAACGATGCCTTCCAGGAACTCGTTCGCGGCATCGCCGAAGTTGCCCTGTCCACCGACGGCACGGTCGAAGCCATTTCCGCTGCGACCTATCCCGCATCCGGCAAGCCGGTCGTCGACACTATCAAGGACGCAATCGCAACCATCGGCGAGAACATGACGCTTCGTCGTGCCGCTAAGCTGGAAGTCGAGCACGGCGTCGTGGCAACCTACATCCACAACGCTGCCGGCGACGGTATCGGCAAGCTCGGCGTTCTGGTCGCCCTGAAGTCGGTCGGTGACAAGGCCGTTCTGACGTCGATCGGCCGCCAGGTTGCCATGCACATTGCTGCTACCAACCCGCTGGCTATCCGCGCCGATGACGTCGATGCGGCAGTCGCCGAGCGCGAACGCAACGTCTTCATCGAGCAGTCCCGCGAATCCGGCAAGCCGGAAGCAATCATCGAAAAGATGGTGGAAGGCCGCATGCGCAAGTTCTTCGAGGAAGTCGCTCTTCTCTCGCAGGCTTTCGTCATCAACCCGGACCTGACGGTCGCTGCTGCCATCAAGGAAGCTGAAAAGACCGCCGGTGCCTCGATCGAAGTCGTCGGTATGGCGCGTCTGCTGCTCGGCGAAGGCGTCGAGAAAGAAGAATCTGACTTCGCCGCTGAAGTCGCCGCCGTGGCCAAGGGCTGACCATCGAATTCGTTTCGTCTGTTGACGAAACGAAACCATACCCCAGATAGGTGAAACCATATCCGGGAAAACCCGTGGGCATCGCGTGACAACGCGATGCCCTTCGTGTATCCGGCTTTCACAATCTTCCCCGCGATCACTTCAAGGAGCCATGATGTCTCAGCCGATCTACAAGCGTGTGTTGCTCAAGGCCTCTGGCGAAGCTCTGATGGGCAGCCAGGGGTTCGGTATCGATGTGACCGTCTCTGACCGGATTGCCTCTGATATTGCAGAAGCGCGCGCAATGGGCGTCGAAGTTGGCGTCGTCGTCGGTGGCGGCAATATTTTCCGCGGCGTCGCAGTGGCCTCCAAGGGTGGCGACCGCGTAACCGGCGATCACATGGGCATGCTGGGAACCATCATCAACGCGCTGGCGCTGGCGACGTCGCTGCGCAAGCTCGATATCGACACCGTCGTTCTGTCGGCTATCTCCATGCCGGAGATCTGTGAGAGCTTCTCGCAACGCGCCACGCTCTATCACCTCTCGCTTGGCCGTGTGGTGATCTTTGCCGGCGGCACCGGCAATCCCTTCTTTACCACTGATTCAGCCGCAGCTTTGCGTGCCGCCGAAATGGGCGCCCAGGCGATCTTCAAGGGCACGCAGGTCGACGGCATCTATTCCGCCGATCCGAAGAAGTTCCCGGATGCGACTCGCTTCGAACAATTGACCCACAGCCAGGTGCTGGAAAAGGGGCTCGCCGTCATGGATGTGGCCGCTGTGGCGCTGGCGCGGGAAAACTCCATTCCGATTATCGTCTTTTCCATTCATGAAAAGGGCGGCTTCGCGGAAATCTTGACCGGCGGCGGCCGCAAGACCATCGTATCAGACAATTGACGTTCCTGTGGCACCGGACCTTCCCGGCGCCGCCTATTAGACGGGAGTATAAACATGAGTGAAGGCACTGACCTCAAGGAATTGAAGCGCCGCATGGACGGCGCCATTGCGGCATTCAAGAGCGACATCGCGTCGCTTCGCACCGGGCGCGCGTCCGCCAACATTCTCGACCCGGTGACGATTGACGCCTATGGCTCGCGCATGCCGCTGAATCAGGTGGCAAACATCACGGTTCCCGAACCGCGCATGCTGTCGGTCTCGGTCTGGGACAAGTCGATGGTCGGCGCGGTCGAGCGTGGCATCCGCGAATCCAATCTCGGTCTCAATCCGATCATCGATGGGCAGAGCCTGCGAATTCCGCTGCCGGAGCTTAACGAGGAGCGTCGCCGCTCGCTGGTTAAGGTCGCCCATGAATATGCCGAGAAGGCAAAGGTGGCGATTCGCCATGTTCGTCGCGACGGCATGGACGGTCTCAAAAAGGCCGAAAAGGACAGTGAGATCGGTCAGGACGAAAGCCGCTCCTTGTCCGAGCGTGTGCAGAAGATGACGGATGAAACGATTTCGGATATCGACCGCTTGCTAGTCGACAAGGAAAAGGAAATCATGCAGGTTTGATTTCAGTCTGGGGCATCGCGCTTTCGATCACGAGATATTGAAAGCGGCGAGGGTGCTCTAGATTAAGAGGCCAGAACCTTTCCTGCCGAACAAAACTGGACCCATATGTCACTTCCGACCTTCTCTGCCATACCTGAACACGTTGCCATCATCATGGATGGCAACGGGCGATGGGCCAATGCACGCGGCCTGCCGCGAACCATGGGTCACCGTAAGGGCGTGGAGGCGGTGCGCGAAACCGTGCGGGCAGCCGGCGACATCGGTGTAAAATATCTGACCCTTTTTGCCTTCTCGTCGGAGAACTGGCGTCGACCGGAGACAGAGGTGAGCGATCTCCTCGGTCTCCTGAAGGCATTTATTCGGCGAGACCTTGCCGAATTGCATCGCCAGAATGTCCGTATCCGCGTGATCGGCGACCGCAACAATCTGCGCGGCGACATCTTGCCATTGTTGATCGAGGCGGAGGAGACCACCAGGGACAACACTGCCCTCACGCTGGTCATCGCCTTCAACTACGGTTCGCGCGATGAAATCGCCCGCGCCCTCGTCAGCCTTGCCAGGGACGTCGAGGCTGGGCGGCTGCGCCCGCAGGACATCAGCCCCGAACTGGTCGGAGCCCGCCTGGACACGGCCGGAATTCCCGATCCGGACCTTATCATCCGCACCAGCGGTGAAGAGCGGCTGTCGAACTTCCTGCTCTGGCAGGCCGCCTATTCGGAATTCATGTTCATGCCGGAATACTGGCCGGACTTTAGCCGCGACCTCTTTTTCTCCGCGCTGGAAAAATATGCCGCGCGCGATCGGCGTTTTGGCGGTCTTTCCGCCAAGCAGGCGGCGGCCGTGGGGTCTTGATGAGTCGCGAACTCAGGCTGCGCATTATTTCTGGCATCATTCTTGCCGCAATCGTTCTCGTTGCCACCTGGTACGGCGGTCTGAGCTTCCGTCTGCTGGCGGTGGCGATTGGCTTGCTCGTCTATTATGAATGGTCGACAATCTCGGATCTTCATGGCCAGGATCCGCAGGGCAACGCGCTTGCCTGGCTGGGGCTGGTGTTGATTTCCGGCGCAACGCTGATGGAAGAATCGGTTTATTCCGTCGAGGTGCTGTTCGCTTTTGTTGCGGTGACCGCGATCATGGTCGCCATGCGCGGTAAAAGCTGGTGGCTGCCCGGCGGAATATTCTATGCCGGGTTGACCGCCATCGCCCTTGCGGAGATCCGCGACGATGACCTGCGCGGCTTCGTGCTGATGCTGTTCATCTTCGCCACAGTATGGGCGACGGATATTTTCGCCTATTTCGTCGGCCGTGCCATCGGCGGACCAAAGCTTGCGCCACGCATATCACCGGGCAAGACATGGTCGGGCGCCATCGGCGGCGCAATCGCCGCCGTGGTTGCCGGAACTGCCGTCGTCTGGAGTTATTTCTCTGCAGATGGTTTATGGATTCCGGTGCTCGCGCTGGTGCTGTCGATTTGTAGCCAAACCGGCGATTTATTCGAGTCTTTCATGAAGCGCCGCTTCGGCGTCAAGGACTCCAGCCACCTGATTCCCGGCCATGGCGGTGTCATGGATCGAGTCGATGGACTAATTTTTGCTTGTTTTGCGGCGTTCATGTTGGCTATCGTGATATCGCTGACAATGAGCGGCGAGACCATGTCATTGGGCAGTGTCCTGCTCGGTGTATGAAATCAACGCGAACAGGATCAATGCATGGGTAGCGTGGCAGGCATCATCGGCTTCTTGACGAACAACGTCATCACGTTTGTTTTCGTCCTGTCACTGCTCGTTTTCGTGCACGAGATGGGTCACTATCTCGTGGGGCGCTGGTCCGGCATTCGCATCATGGCCTTTTCGATCGGCTTTGGCCCGGAGATCGCCGGTTTCACCGACCGTCACGGTACGCGCTGGAAACTGTCGCTCATTCCGCTCGGCGGCTATGTCCGTTTCTTCGGCGACGAGGATGCCTCGAGCAAGACTGACACGGATCAACTCGCGGCCATGACCGAGGAAGAGCGTGCCCAATCCTTTGCCGGCGCGAAACTCTGGAAGCGCGCCGCAACCGTCGCCGCCGGCCCGATCGCCAATTTCATTCTCGCTATCGTAATCTTTGCCGTGCTGTTCGGCGTCTATGGCCGCACGGTCGCGGATCCAGTTGTCGCCATGGTCACGCGCGGCGGCGCTGCCGCTGAAGCCGGGATCGAACCTGGCGACCGTCTCGTTGCCATCGATGGCAACAAGATCACGACCTTTGACGAAGTGCAGCGCTATGTCGGCATGCGTCCCGGCCGCAATATCGTGCTGAGTGTCGAACGCGATGGCCAGAAGCGCGATTTCAACCTCATGCCGAAGCTCGCGGAAGATACGGATCAGTTCGGCAACAAGATGGAGATGGGCCGCATCGGCATTGCGCTTGTCGATCCGGTGGTGACGGCGGTTGAGCCGGGCCGGCCGGCCGCGCGGGCGGGCTTGCAGGCCGGCGACCGCCTGATTGCTATCGACGGCAACAATGTCGCGACCTATTACGATATCGCCCGCTATATCGGTGATCGCCCCGGCAAGAGCGTGGTCCTGACGGTCGAACGCAATGGCCAGACACGCGATTTTCCGATGGTGCCGGAAACCTTGGCCGAGACTGATTCCTCCGGCAATAAGAAGGATGTCGGTAGTATCGGCATTTCGCCGGTCGATCCGCTCGTTGCCACCATTGCGCAAGACAGCCCGGCTGCCGGCGCGGGCGTCACGCTCGGAGATCGCATTATTTCTGTGGATGGACGGGCCATCGGCTCCATCGGCGAGGTGCAGCGTTATGTTGCCTCGCGTGCGGACAGGACTGTGGTATTGTCCGTCGAGCATGACGGCGTGAGGCGTGACGTCCATATTACGCCGAGGATGGCTGCAGAACCCGATGCCTTCGGCAACGAGACGGAGATCGGCAGCATAGGAATGAGCGACGGCCAGAAGCCTATCAAGCTGCGGTATCAGGCATACGGGCCGGTGCAGGCGCTAAGCGAAGGCGTGAAGCAGACCGGCAACATCATTTCCGGTACCGTCGAATATCTCGGCAATGTCATCGGCGGCTACATGAAGGCGGATCAGCTCGGTGGCCCGATTCGTGTGGCGCAACTTTCCGGCCAGATGGCGACGCTGGGCCTCTCCGCAGTGCTCCAATTCGCCGCCATACTTTCTGTTTCAATTGGTTTATTAAATTTGATGCCGGTCCCGGTACTTGATGGCGGGCACTTGATGTTCTATGCGATTGAAGCAGTAAGGGGAAAACCGCTAGGTGCTCGAGCGCAAGACATCGCTTTCCGGATTGGTTTCGCGATGGTTCTGTCACTCATGGTATTTGCGACATGGAACGACATCAGCTCCAGGATAGGCTGATGGGGAGCAAGAGGAAAATTACGATTTATTTACGATGTTTCAAAGCTGTAGTGGCGAATGAGCCACTCTTTGAAATGAAGTAAATAGAAATTAACTTGCTCCCTTGCTTGTATGTCAAAAGCGGGTAAAACGACACACGTGGCCGGAATCGGGTTCTTCCCGGGGCTGGGGACGACTGAAAAAAGGTAAGAAGTGAAATGAAGGCTGGTTCAAGATTTTTGAACGCAGTGTCGGCGGTAGCGCTGTCTGCTGGTGTTGTTGCGTCGGGCGCTGGTGTTGTCACCTTTGCTTCTGCTTCGGTCGCAGAAGCCGCTGTTGTACAGCGGATCGATGTAAGGGGGGCTGAGCGCGTTGGTGTTGATGCTGTTCGCGACAATCTCACGATCAAGCCTGGCAAGAGTTTCTCGCCCGGTGATATCGATAGTTCGGTGAAGCAGCTCTATGCCACCGGATACTTCTCCGATGTGCATGTGAGCGTTTCCGGCGGCACGCTGGTCGTTTCCGTCAAGGAAAACCAGCTGATCAACGCTGTGGTTTTCAACGGCAACCGCAAGATCAAGGACGACAAGCTGCAGGGTATCGTACAGACCCATGCCGCTGGTCCCTATAGCGAAACCCAGGTGCAGGCCGACATCAAGACGATCAAGGACGCCTACGCGGCGATCGGTCGTAATGAAATTCAGGTGACGACGCAGACCGTTCCGGTCGCGCAGGGTCGCATCAACGTTGCCTTCGTCATCAATGAAGGCGATCGTACCAAGATCGACAAGATTAATTTCTCGGGCAACCAGGCTTACAACAGTGGTCGTCTCGCTTCGGTGATCAGCACCAAGAAGACGAACTTCATGTCGTTCCTGACCCGCAAGGACGTCTACAGCGCCGATCGCCAGCAGGCGGATCAGGATACGCTGCGTCAGTTCTACTACAATCACGGTTATGCCGACTTCCGCATCGTCAGTGCCGATGCGACGATGAACGAGCAGAGCAACGAGTACACGTTGAACTTCAACGTCGATGAAGGCCCGCGCTATACCTACGGCGACATCAATGTCGTTTCGACGGTTGACGGTGTCAATGCCGAGGACCTGAAGAGCTTGGTCATTACTCAGAAGGGTAATGTCTACAGCGCCAAGGATATCCAGACCTCCATCGAGAACATTTCCAAGCGCGTCGCTTCCGCCGGCTATCCGTTTGCCCGCATCACGCCGCGCGGTAACCGTGACCTGAGCGGCCACACGGTCGGTATCGAATATCTCGTCGACCAGGGCGAGCGCGCTTATGTCGAACGCATCGAGATCCGCGGCAACACCCGCACGCGCGACTACGTTATCCGTCGCGAATTCGACATCAACGAAGGCGATGCGTTCAATCAGGAAATGATTACCCGCGCCAAGCGTCGCCTCGACGCACTCGGCTACTTCACGAAGGTTGATATCAGCACGGCAGCGGGCAGCGCTCCGGACCGCGTGGTCGTTGTCGTCAACGTCGAAGATCAGCCGACCGGCTCGTTCGGTATCGGTGCTGGTTACGCCGTCGGCAATAATGGCGGTCTGCTGCTCGAAGCTTCGGTTGAAGAAAAGAACTTCCTCGGTCGCGGTCAGTATATCCGTATTGCTGCGGGCGCCGGCACTGAAGGCAATCGTACCTACAACATCTCGTTCACCGAGCCTTATTTCCTCGGTTATCGTCTGGCTGCCGGTTTCGACATCTTCAAGAACCAGACGTCGAGCGACGACTACTATGATTACTCGGAAGAAGGCTTCTCGCTGCGCGTGACGGCTCCGATTACCGAGAACCTCGCGACGACGCTGCGCTACAACTACAAGCGCCTCACCTATGACGGTACGAATGATTGGGAAGATCACCTCTCCGCTCCGTACCAGAATCTTGTCGAGAACGGTCCTTGGATTCAGTCTACGATTTCGCAGACTTTCACGTACAACACGCTGGATGACCAAAATCTGCCGCGTGAAGGTATCATCGCTAAGTTCACGCATGAATATGCGGGTCTGGGCGGCGACTCCGACTTCTACAAGCTGAGCGGCAAGGCGCGTTATTATAAGATGATCAGCGACGAGGCCGATATCATCGGCTCGTTGACGGTCGGTGCCGGCTATGTCATGCCGACGGACGGCAAGCTGAATGTCTTCGATCAGTTTACGCTCGGTGGCCGTGAAATCCGTGGCTTCGAGAATGCCGGTATCGGTCCGCGCACGTCGAATGGCGATCCGCTTGGTGGTACGACCTACTTCACGGCTTCGGCTGAGGCAAGCATGCCGATGCCGGGTGTTCCGCAGGATGTCGGTCTACGCCTCGCAGCCTTTGCCGATGCGGGTACGCTCACCGGCAACAAGGCTAGCCTATTCGGTGACGTCCTGAATGATAACAGCTCGATCCGTGCCTCGCTTGGTGCCGGCTTGATCTGGTCTTCGCCCTTCGGTGTCATCCGTGTCGACTATGCAGTGCCGGTTCTCAAGCAGGACTACGACAAGGTTGAGAATTTCCGGTTTGGCATTGCCAACCAGTTCTGATATCGGCAGCCCAGAACTGCGGGCTTAACACCGTTCTGGAGCTGGTGCTTATGGAACATATTGGTTTTTTCCCGCCCCATGATGGCGTCAGCTTAGGTATGCTGGCCGAGCATCTTGGGGCGGAACTTGCTGATGAGGCCTTTGCGGGCGTCATTATCAAGTCCGTCGCACCGGTCTATCGGGCCGGAGAAGGCGATGTTTGTTACCTTCTTTCCACGAAGAATCGAGCGGAACTGGAGACCTGCAAGGCTTCGGCGATCATTTGTTTGCCGACCCTGAGGTCTATCGTCCCGGAACACGTTCCGGTTCTTCTTTCCCAGAAGCCGCATACTGATTTTGCGCTTGCCGGTGCTTTGCTGCATCCGCAAGCCATGCGTCCGGTTGCGCTGACGTCGACGCCAAACCTGATTTCTTCGATGGCTTTCGTCGATCCGACGGCCCGGCTTGAAGCCGAGGTCGGCGTCGAGCCAGGCGCGGTCGTCGGGCCGGGTGCCGAAATAGGCGAGGGAACCCGCATCGGAGCCGGCGCCATCATCGGCCCGGGCGTCAAGATCGGGCGCAATTGCACGATCGCCGGCGGTGCCAGTATTCTTTGTTCCTATCTCGGCAACGATGTCATCATCCACAATGGCGCCCGTATCGGTCAGGATGGTTTTGGCTATGCGCCAAGCCCGCGCGGGATGATCAAGATCGTGCAAATTGGCCGCGTTATCATCCAGGACAATGTCGAGATCGGTGCCAACACGACGATCGACCGTGGCACAATGGATGATACGGTGATCGGCGAAGGCACCAAGATCGACAATCACGTGCAGATCGGACATAACGTCCGGATCGGCCGTCATTGCGCTATTGTCAGCCTGGTCGGCATAGCCGGCAGCGCGGTGATCGGCGATGGCGTGCAGATCGGCGGCCATACGGGCATCAACGGTCATATCCATATCGGTGATGGCGTTCAGATCGGTGCTATGAGCGGCGTCATGAACAGTATCCCGGCGGGAGCGCGCTTTGCGGGTATTCCGGCACGACCTTTGTGGGATTTCCTGAGAGAGGTGGCCGAGATTGCAAAGCGATCCGGAGCCAGAGAGAAGAAGGACGGGAGTGCGGAGCATGACTGAAGACGCCAAAACGTCGCTGTCGTCGGCTGACATCATCGAGATTATGAAGCTTTTGCCGCATCGCTATCCTTTCCTGATGGTCGACAGGATCATTGAGATCGATAGCGATAATTCCGCTATCGGCATCAAGAACGTCACGGCAAATGAGCCGCAATTCACCGGGCACTTTCCAGGCGCGCCGATCATGCCGGGCGTTCTGCTGATTGAAGGCATGGCTCAGACGGCAGGCGCGATCTGCGCCCGCAAGGACGGCATCGGCGGCAATCTCGTCTACTTCATGACGATCGATAATGCCCGATTCCGCAAACCGGTCGTTCCGGGCGATCGTGTGGAGTTCCATGTCGTCAAGCAGAAGCAGCGTGGCACGATCTGGAAGTTCCACTGTGACGCCAAGGTAGATGGTTCGGTGGTTGCCGAGGCCGATATTGGCGCGATGATTGTACGAAGGGACCCAGATCAGGCATGAGCAGCATCGCAAAAAGCGCACGCATTCATAAGCTTGCGGTTATCGAGGACGGCGCGGTCATTGGCGAGAATGTTTTCGTCGGTCCGTTCTGCCATGTCGGTCCGAAGGTCGTGCTGCATGACGCTGTCGAGTTGTTGACGCATGTGGTCGTGACCGGTCGGACGACGATCGGCAAGGGTACGAAGATATTCGCCATGGCTGTCGTCGGCGGCGATCCGCAGAGTGTGCATCACGGCGGCGAAGAGACGACGCTGGATGTCGGCGAGAATTGCACGATCCGCGAAGGCGTGACAATCAATACCGGCACGGCCGATTACGGCGGCAAGACGATCGTCGGCAATAACAATCTGTTCCTCGCCAATTCGCATGTCGCCCATGATTGCCGCGTCGGCAACAATGTCATCATGTCGAACAACGTCATGCTGGCTGGGCATGTCACCGTTGAAGACCGCGCCATTCTCGGCGGCGGCTGCGCGGTGCATCAGTTCACCCGCATCGGCCGTCAGGCCTTCGTCGGCGGCCTCTCGGCCGCAAGCTACGACGTCATTCCCTATGGCATGCTGAACGGCAATCCTGGTGTCCTGTCGGGCTTGAATATTGTCGGCATGAGCCGCGCCGGTATCGCGCGTTCGGAGATCCATCGGGTCCGCCGTGCCTATAAGAGCATTTTCGAAGGTGAAGGCTCGATCCGCGACAATGCGGCGGCGATCCGCGAGGAATATGCCGATTGCAAGGAAGCAATGGAGATCCTCGATTTCATCGCCGCCGATAGCGATCGCGCATTGTCGTCGCCCAATCGCGGTAAGGGCTAAGGTGGCCGCGAGCGGTCAGGACAACAAGGGCAGGCTGGCGATCATCGCAGGTAGTGGTTTTTTGCCAGCCTATGTCGCCGAAGCCGCCCGCCAGGCCGGCGAAGATCCTGTTATTCTTGCATTGACCAACGAGGCGGACCGCGATTGGTCCGCTTTCGATCACGCTACTCTTGGCGTCGGCAATTTTGCCGGTCTTGAAGCCGCGTTCCGCCGTTATGGCATCGACCGGGTCGTCATGTCCGGCGCAGTCGCGCGCCGCCCAGCCTGGCGGGAGATCCATCCGACCTGGCGGGTGATCAAGGAATTGCCCTCGACCATTCGCACGCTTCTTTCCGGCGGCGATAATGCCGTGTTGCAAATGGTCATTCGTTTGATTGAGGCGTGCGGTGTCCGCGTTATCGGCGCGCATGAGATTGCGCCCGATCTGCTTGCAACCACCGGGCCACTTGGCAAGCATTCGCCATCCAAAGAGGATCTAAGAGATATCGCCCAGGGCGCGAAAGCTGCCGATGCATTGGGGCTGCTGGATGTTGGCCAGGGCGCGGTTAGCGTCGGCGGCCGCGTCGTGGCGCTGGAGGGCGCCGAAGGCACGGACCAGATGATCGAGCGCGTCGCTGGCCTGCGTGCGGAAGGGCGCATATCGACGCGTCGTCGCGGCGTGCTGGTCAAACTCTGCAAGCCGCAGCAGGATGTGCGCGCCGATTTGCCTTCGATCGGCGTCTCGACCGTGATGAACGCCAAGAAGGCCGGTCTTGCCGGTGTTGCCATCGAGGCGGGCAGGGCGCTGGTACTGGAGCGCGAGGCGGTTATTGCTGCTGCCGATGAAGCAGGGCTTTTCGTGTGCGGTATCGACCGCGGCCTGAGCGCGGAGGGCTTCATGTGAGCAAGGGGCTGCTGAAACTCGCGGTGGTTGCCGGTGAAGTCTCGGGCGATCTGCTCGGCGGCGATCTTGTCGCTGCATTGAAGCGTCGTTATGACGGCCCGGTGGAATTGATCGGTGTCGGCGGCGAAGCGCTGGAGGCGCAGGGCCTGCGATCGCTGTTCGACTATTCCGAACTGTCGATCATGGGGTTTGCGCAGGTGATCAAGCAACTGCCGAAACTGCTTGCCCGCATCAGGCAGACGGCGAATACCATCATCGCGGCCAGGCCGGATGTGCTTCTGATCATCGATAGCCCGGATTTCACCCATCGCGTCGCCAAGAAAGTAAGGGCGGCTTTGCCGGACCTGCCGATCATCAATTACGTCTGCCCCAGCGTCTGGGCGTGGAAGGAATATCGCGCGCAGAAAATGCTCGCCTATGTTGATCATGTCTTGGCCATCCTACCGTTCGAACCGGCGGCGATGCAGCGGTTGGCGGGACCGGCAACGAGCTATGTCGGACATCGCCTGACGGTGGATGCGAGCCTCGTCGAGACCCGCCGCCAGCGTGCGCTCCGCGCCGTGAGCGCCCCTGATGGCGAAAAGACGATCCTGCTGCTTCCCGGCTCGCGCTCCACTGAGATTCGCCAGCTCTTGCCGATTTTCGAGCAGGCAGTGATGGAGCTTAGCCGGCGAAATGATCGCGTTCGCTATCTGCTGCCGACCGTACCGCGACAGGAAGCATTGGTGCGCTCTCTTGTCGAAAACTGGAGCGTCAAGCCGGATATCTTCGTCGGACAGGAGGCTAAATGGAAGGCTTTTGTGGAAGCGGATGCTGCGGTTGCCGCCTCCGGCACCGTGATCCTGGAGCTGGGTCTTGCCGGCGTTCCTGTTCTCTCGACCTATAAAACTGAGTGGCTTGCCCGGTTTGTGATGTCGCGTATAAAGGTCTGGACAGCCGCTTTGCCGAACCTGATTGCGGATTATGTCATCGTGCCCGAACTCCTCAACGACGTGCTACGGCCCGGCAAAGTGGCGCGTTATATGGAACGCCTGTCGAACGATACCTTGGAGCGGGCGGCCATGCTGGAGGGTTACGATCTGGTTTGGCAGCGGATGCAGACGGAAGAGCCGCCCGGAGAAAAGGCGGCGGCGATCCTCCTTGATGTTTTAGCCAACAAAAAACCCGGCCATTTCTGACCGGGTTTTTTGTTGTTTTGTCACTTGGCTTAACGCTTTGAAACCGGAATGTATTCGCGCGGCGGTTCGCCGGTGTAAAGCTGGCGCGGACGGCCGATTCGCTGCTGCGGATCTTCGATCATCTCATTCCACTGGGCGATCCAGCCGACGGTACGAGCAAGGGCGAAGAGCACCGTGAACATGGTCGTGGGGAAGCCCAAGGCCTTCAGCGTGATACCGGAATAGAAGTCGACATTCGGATAGAGCTTCTTCTCGATGAAATATTCATCGGTCAGCGCGATGCGCTCCAACTCGATAGCGATATCGAGCAATGGATCGTCCTTGATGCCGAGTTCGCCCAGAACCTCGTGCGCCGTCTTTTGCATGATCTTGGCGCGCGGGTCGTAGTTTTTGTAGACGCGATGACCGAAGCCCATCAGACGGAACGGATCGTTCTTGTCCTTGGCGCGGGCGATATATTCCGGAATACGGTCGACGGAGCCGATTTCGCTGAGCATGTTCAGCGCAGCTTCATTGGCGCCGCCATGAGCCGGGCCCCAGAGGCAGGCGATGCCAGCGGCGATACAGGCGAATGGATTGGCGCCGGAAGAACCAGCGAGGCGAACCGTCGAGGTCGAGGCATTCTGCTCGTGATCGGCATGCAGGATGAAGATGCGATCCATGGCGCGCGCGAGCACCGGATTGACCTCATATTCCTCGCAAGGAACAGCAAAGCACATGCGCAGGAAATTCGACGCATAATCGAGATCGTTCTTCGGATAAACGAAGGGCTGGCCGATATGGTACTTGTAGGCCATGGCGGCGAGCGTCGGCATCTTGGCGATCATGCGCAGGCTTGCAACCATGCGCTGGTGCGGATCGGTGATGTCGGTCGAGTCGTGATAGAAAGCCGACAGGGCGCCGACGCAGCCGCACATGACGGCCATCGGATGCGCATCACGGCGGAAGCCGGTGAAGAAGCGACTCATCTGCTCATGCACCATCGTGTGCATGGTCACGCGATGATCGAAATCCTTCTTCTGGGCAGCGGTTGGAAGTTCGCCGTATAGAAGCAGGTAGCAGACTTCGAGGAAGTCGCCGTGTTCGGCAAGCTGTTCGATCGGATAACCGCGGTGCAGCAGAACGCCTTCGTCGCCATCAATAAAGGTGATGGCGGACTCGCACGACGCGGTCGAGGTGAAGCCCGGATCGTAGGTGAAAGTGGAGGTGTTCTTATAAAGGGCACCAATATCAATGACACTTGGGCCGATGGTTCCGGATTTCACCGGCAGATCCACCGTCTTTTCGCCCCAAGTTAGTTTCGCGCTTTGTTCCGTCATGCTGATCCTCCAAGATTTGGCGGGGGTTGACGCCATAAAAAGCGCCAAAAGGTTAAGCGACTACGGATTAGCTATATGATCCAGAGCCTAATGCCAAGTTATCCTTACGCCTATTTGTGCATTGCGGTATCAACTTTTGGGCACTGCAATAGATGAAATTGCTTCGCTTCCATGCTGAGTGAGGTGTTTTATCCAGCACGCACGCGATTTCAGTTGAATTCACCGGCCGGTGACGGCAAAAATCTCGTCATAGCTGTAGTTTTGCGGTGGGCGTGGGGTAAATGCCTAATTTAGAGGCATCTGATCGGCAGTTGGACAGCCAAAATCAAGCCGAGGTTGCCGACCGCGACGGCGGTTTTCCGGCTGTTATCGTCGTTGCCAAAGCCATCCCCCTGTCGCGGACGCAGGATCAGGCAACGTTCGCGACGCGTCTTCGTCTCGCCGCAAATAGTGTTCGGCTCGACATTGTCCGGTTGGTCGAGGAAGAGGCGGCCCATGGGCGAGCGCTTCTCTTTGTGCCGGTCTATATCGGCCTTGGCGCGATTTTTTGGTTCAAGGCCGGTGTCGATCCGCCACCCCAGGCCGTCTTCGCGGCCCTTTTGATTTTCGCGGGTGCTTTCTTTCTGAAGCAGCATGCGGAGCCTGGGCTGCGGCACTTCCTCTTGGCTGGAATGCTGACATGCTCCGGCATGGCGTTGGCTCAATGTGAAGCCTGGCGCGCTTCGACCGTGATGCTCGACTCAGCGGTGACGACCACGATCACCGGGCGGATCGAGCGGCGTGAGTCGGATGATAACGGACGCTGGCGCTATGTCGTCGCACTCGAAGCAACGGAGAAGCCGACCATCCGCAGGGCCCCGGAACGGGTCACCATTTTCGTGCGCAAACAGCCCCAGCCCTTCCAACTCGGCGATCGCATGCAGGGCAGGGTACGGCTGACGCCGGCGGCGGGGCCTGCCTTGCCGGGTCTTAACGATTTTGCCTTCAGCGCATATTTCAATGGGATCGGCGCGAACGGCTTTGCCTTTGGAGCGCCGACACTCATCTCACCTTCCGGTGATATCGACAACGGAACAATTCTCGACAGAGCGGATATCTGGCTCGCGGGTTTGCGCAACAGCATCGGCGACAGGATCAGGAAGACACTGCCCGGCGATACCGGGGCCTTTGCGGCAGCGCTTGTCACCGATGAGAGACGCGCGATTTCTGACGATACGACCGAAGCGCTGCGGACGGCGGGCCTTACGCATATCATCGCCATTTCCGGCCTGAACATGGCGCTCTCGGCCGGTATCTTTTATGTCGGCTTGCGTTATGCCCTCAGCCTGTTGTTTGGAGTCGCACAGGCCTGGCCAACGAAGAAGATCGCTGCCATTGGCGCGCTGATAACGGTGACCGCCTACTACCTGATTTCCGGTTTCGGTGTTTCGGCGGAGCGCGCTTTCATCATGATGGCGATCATGCTGGTCGCCGTTCTTTTCGATCGGCCATCTCTCAGCCTGCGCAACGTTGCCCTGTCGGCGATCGTTATCCTCGTCCTGTCGCCGTCGCAGGCGTTGGGACCGAGTTTCCAGATGTCCTATGCCGCAACACTGGCATTGGTATCCGGCTATTCGCTCTGGACGCGGCGGCGGCATCGGGAAAGCATTTTTTCCCGGTTTCGGGTCATGCGCCCGCTGCTTTTCGTCTCGCGTTTCTTCGGCGGCATATTGTCGACCTCCTTTCTCGGTGGCGCGTCGACGGCGATCTTTTCGATCGAGCATTTCCACCGGTTGTCGACCTATGGTCTCGCTGCCAACCTGGCTGCCATGCCGATCGTTTCCTTTATCGTCATGCCGTTCGGAATGGCCGCGATGCTGCTGATGCCGTTCGGTCTCGATGGATGGTTCTGGCAGATCACCGGCGAGGGGCTGGACCTCGTTATCATCATCGCCAAGACTGTTGCTGCCTGGGGTGGCAATATTCCGTTCGGCCGAATGCCGGTCTGGCTGTTCCCGACATTCATTGCCGGCTTCGTATTGATGACTTTGCTGAAGACTTGGCTACGGCATACGGGCGTGTTGCTGATGATTGGCTCGGTTGTTGTCGCCGCACTTGTTCCGGATGTCCGAAAGCCTGACTTGATGATTTCCGAGGATGGCACCTTGGTAGCCTTGCGGCGGGACGATGCTTTGACGAGCAATCGCGAAAAGCCGCCTGACTTCATCTTCGAGCAGTGGCAAAGGGCACTGGCCATGACCGATCACCGGCCGCCGACAATGCTTCCACCCGACAGCCAACTCCCCAAGATCAGCAAATCGGACAGGAACCGCCGCCTGACTGCCGATGAGCAGAACGCTGTCCGCAAGGCGATGGATGCGGCATTGGATAAAGCGGGGGAGGGTGGCTTTGCCTGCCAGAAACGGGCATGGTGCGTGGCGGTGCTCAGCAATGGCGAGATGCTCGTCACAATCGAGGATGCGGCCTATCTCGCCCCGGCCTGTGACACCGCCAATATCGTCGTCACCCCTATCCGTCTGCGACTCGATCGTTGCCGCTCGGGTGCAATGCTGTTTACAGGGGCTACGTTACAGCGAACCGGGTCCATCGAAATGGATCTTAGTGCCAACAAGCCGATCGCCACGACCGCATTTGAAACTCTAGCGCGGCCATGGAATCTGCATCGCGGCTATGATTGGCGAACGGGCACATTCGGAGCGCCGATTGTGCCCGCGTCACCAGCTAGTGATAACGACGGATAAGGCCGACGAGCTTGCCTTGCACCTTGACGCGATCCGGCCCGAAAATACGGGTCTCATAGGCGGGATTGGCCGCCTCGAGCGCTATTGAGGCACCCTTGCGGCGGAAGCGCTTCAATGTCGCCTCTTCATCGTCGACCAAGGCGACGACGATATCGCCGGGATTGGCGGTCGTGCTGTTGCGGATGATGACAGTGTCGCCATCGAAGATGCCGGCATCGATCATCGAGTCGCCCTTGACCTCGAGCGCATAATGCTCGCCAGAGCCAAGCATGTCTGCGGGGACGCTGATATCGTGAGTGTTGTTCTGGATCGCCGAGATCGGAACACCGGCAGCAATGCGGCCCATGACCGGCACGGATACGGCGCTATTGTTCTCGTCGTTCGCCGGCTTCGCAGGGGCGGGCGGCTGTACCGGCTGGGGCTTGCCCAGGCTGCCCTCGATGACGCTCGGCGAGAAAACGCGGCGCGGCTGCAGGCTCGGACTATAGGCTTCCGGTAGCTTGATGACCTCCAGCGCTCGAGCCCGATTCGGCAGGCGGCGGATGAAGCCGCGCTCTTCCAGAGCCGTGATCAAACGGTGAATGCCGGACTTGGACGCAAGATCCAGCGCATCTTTCATTTCATCGAAAGAAGGTGGAATACCGGACTCCTTCATCCGTTCGTGAATGAAGAGAAGCAGTTCCTGCTGCTTGCGTGTCAACATCGTATTTGAACCCCAGAATCGTGAAGGTATCGTGAAACAAATCCAGAACGAACACTATATGTTCCATATGTGTTCCGCAAGTCCCTAATTTTCGATGAATGTTTTGTGGGCGTGTTAAATAAAGCAGAACATAACAGGTCCCCCGTAGGCGGAACCGTGGAGTATTCCGGCGCTAGTCAATGGAAACATATATGGAAGTCGGCCATGGTCGATTCTGCGGGAATGGGAGCCGGCTATCGTTGCATGACTACTGAAACCCGGAGGACTTGCGGCTTCCGCGCAGTCGCAAACTATTCGACAATAAGCCTTCTTTTTGCGATCCGCCTGGTTTTTAGACGCCGCGCTTTCATCTTGAATTGAACCGCGGAAGGGCGCAAACCTGCGGCATACATGAAGGAGGAAGCCATGGCCTTATCGCTGCATCCGCTGGATCATCTCGTTTTGCCAACGGTCAATATCGCCATGGCGCGGGAGCGGCTTGGCAAGCTCGGCTTTACCGTTGCCGCTGATGCCCGCCATCCTTTCGGCACCGAGAATGCCTGCGTGTTCTTTTCCGACAAGACCTATCTGGAGCCTCTGGGCGTTGCGTCGCATGAGCAATATGAAGCGAGTATCGAGGAGGGCAATGTTTTTGTCGCTCGCGATCAGGCCTACCGTTTTCGCGTCAGTGAGGAAGGTTTTTCGGCCGTGGTTTTCGGCACTGAGGATGCGGCCGTCGATGATAAGCGCTTCCAGGCGAACGCCATGTCGGCCGGGAGCATGCTGGATTTCGAACGGCCGATGCGCATGCTGGACGGCTCGGAAACGATCGCCGGCTTCCGTCTCGCTTTCGCGGCCGATCTGCGGTCGCCGGATTTCTACGCTTTCTGCGCGCAGCGGATCAATCCCATACCGGCCGATCGCAGCGCCCTGGAACGGCATGCCAACGGCGTGACTGGCATTGCACAGGTCGCCCTGTCGACGCCGAAGCCGGCGGCATTCCGGGGTTTCTTCGAACAGGTTGCAGGTGGACCGAAGATATCGGAGCATTCCTTTGGGCTGACGATCGAGACGGCGAATGCCCGGATCGAGGTTCTGACCCCGGAAGGCATGGAAGCCTTTTACGATTTTCCTGTGCCGGCGGGCGATCCCGGCCTTCGCGCGCGCGCAATCCTCTTCAAGACACACGATCTTTCCGTGACATCGTCGCATTTGGCTGCTAACGGCGTCACATACACGCGTAAGAACAATCGTATTCTGGCAAAGCCCGCCCCCGGACAGGGCGCGTTGTTTGCCTTCGAGGAGATAGCATGAGCACGAATTCCGAAGTGATCGTCGGCGAGGGCGCATCCAAGGTTCTGTTTTCCAATACCGCCAAGCTGTCGCTGATTGCCGGCCCCTGCCAGATGGAAAGCCGCGATCATGCCTTCATGGTTGCCGGTGTGCTGAAGGAACTCTGCGGCAAGCTCGGCATCGGCCTTGTCTACAAGTCGTCCTATGACAAGGCGAACCGCACCTCGCTCTCCGGCAAGCGCGGCATCGGCCTGGACAAGGCCATGGAAGTCTTTGCCGATCTAAAAAAGGAATATGGCTTTCCAGTCCTGTCCGACATCCACACCGAAGAACAGTGCGCGATCGTCGCCAAGACGGTAGACATCCTGCAGATCCCGGCCTTCCTGTCGCGCCAGACCGACCTTCTCGTTGCTGCCGCCAAGACCGGCCGCGTCGTCAACGTCAAGAAGGGTCAGTTTCTGGCGCCCTGGGACATGAAGAACGTGCTTGCCAAGCTGAACGAGAGCGGCAACCCGAATATCATGCTCTGCGAGCGTGGTGCCTCCTTCGGCTATAACACGCTGGTCTCCGACATGCGCTCGCTGCCGATCATGGCGGCGATGGGCGCTCCGGTGATCTTCGATGCCACTCATTCCGTGCAGCAGCCGGGCGGGCAGGGCGGTTCGACGGGCGGTGACCGCCGATTCGTCGAAACGCTGGCGCGTGCCGCCGTTGCCGTCGGCGTTGCCGGCGTTTTCGTCGAGACACATGAGGATCCGGACAATGCACCGTCCGATGGTCCGAACATGGTCTATCTGAAGGACATGCCGCAGCTTCTGGAAAAGCTGTTGGCCTTCGACGCCATCGCCAAGGCCTGAGAGATATAAGCGGCATTCAACAGGCTGACATGAACTTGCTATACGCGGCCTGTTGGAGCGCCTGATTGAGGTGCGGAGCGGCATTGTAATTTCCGCATCTTCGATTAAGACGATTTCAATCGATTTATAACCCAGCGAGCAGGAAGCAATCATGACCGCAATCACCGACATTATCGCCCGCGAGATTCTCGACAGCCGTGGCAATCCGACTGTTGAAGTCGATGTCTACCTCGAAGATGGCAGCTTGGGCCGCGCAGCGGTTCCGTCGGGTGCATCGACCGGCGCGCATGAAGCCGTCGAGCTTCGTGACGGCGGCAAGCGCTATCACGGCAAGGGTGTCGAAAAGGCCGTCGAAGCCGTCAATACCGAGATCTTTGACGCGATCGGCGGCATGGACGCTGAAAATCAGATCCAGATCGACGACATCATGATCGAGCTTGACGGTACGCCGAACAAGGCCCGTCTCGGCGCCAACGCCATCCTCGGCGTGTCGCTCGCTGTCGCCAAGGCTGCCGCCCAGGCTGCAAACCTGCCGCTCTACCGCTATGTCGGCGGCGCTCACGCTCGCCTGCTGCCGGTTCCGATGATGAACATCATCAACGGCGGCGCTCATGCCGACAATCCTATCGATTTCCAGGAGTTCATGATCCTGCCGGTCGGCGCAGAAACCTTCCGTGACGCAGCGCGCATTGGTGCGGAAGTCTTCCATGTTCTCAAAAAGGAACTGGCGTCGCAGGGGCATAACACCAACGTCGGTGATGAAGGCGGCTTCGCGCCGGGCCTCTCCAGCGCGCCAGCTGCTCTCGACTTCATCATGAAGTCGATCGAAAAGGCCGGCTACAAGCCGGGCGAAGATATCTATCTCGGCCTGGATTGCGCTTCGACCGAATTCTTCAAGGATGGCAAGTACGTTCTCGAAGGCGAAGGCCGCACGCTGGAACCGGGCGCCATGGCTGAGTACCTTGCCGAACTCGCCGCCAAGTACCCGATCGCGTCGATCGAAGACGGCATGGCTGAAGACGATTGGGAAGGCTGGAAGGCGCTGACCGATCTGATCGGCAAAAAGACGCAGCTTGTCGGCGACGACCTGTTCGTCACCAATTCGGCTCGTCTGCGCGACGGCATCCGTATGGGTGTTGCCAACTCGATCCTCGTCAAGGTCAACCAGATCGGCACGCTGACGGAAACGCTCGACGCTGTCGAAACCGCGCACAAGGCCAACTACACGGCCGTCATGTCGCACCGTTCCGGCGAAACCGAAGACTCGACCATCGCCGATCTCGCAGTTGCCACCAACTGCGGTCAGATCAAGACCGGCTCGCTGTCGCGCTCCGATCGTCTTGCCAAGTACAACCAGCTGATCCGCATCGAAGAAGGCCTCGGCCCGCAGGCAAAGTATGCCGGCCGCTCCATCCTGCGCGGCTGATTTCAGGGTTCGGCCGGGCGCTGATCCGGTCTGCCTTTAATGCCTGCAATATCTTGAGCCGCGCCTTCGGGCGCGGTTTTTCGTTGTGGGAAGGTTAGAGTCAACGGATGGTTAATCTCTACCGGCTAGAGTCGTCATAGATGTTTGATTTGGCATGATCTTATCCGGAAACCGCTTCGCATTTTCGCTGCGCGGACCAAAGGTTCGGGATCATACTCCGTAGGGCGTTTCGAGCGGGCGAGTATGTGGACAAAATATCATAAGAAGAGAAGATTCGGTCGTTTCGTTCTTCCCGCCATCACGGTCGCCTTCGTCAGCTATTTCGGCTATCACTGTATTCATGGCGACTACGGCCTGAAGGCAACCGAGGTTTTCGAGCAGCGGCGCATCGATCGCGGCAAGGAGCTTGCCGATCTCGTTGCCAAGCGCGAACACCTCGAAAAGGCCGTGGCGCTGCTCAGCGACGGCTCGCTGGACAAGGATATGCTTGATCAGTACGCGCGCTATCAGCTAACCTATTCCAAGGCTGATGAAATCGTCATTTTCAACAAATAGCCACAATTAACCGAATTCAAGTTAACTGAATTTTTCACAGCTATAACAATAGCTTGCGATGAATATGAGCCATGCAATTATAGCATTGCTGTGGCGGACAATCTTCCCTATGTTACGCCTCACTATAAAACGAGGCTACTCACACAGGGAGGGTTGAATGGCGCCACGTAAATCCGCGTCCGTTTCCAGCCGGAAGACAGCATCGAGGCCTGCCAAGGAAACCAATGGCGGCGCTATTGCAGAATTTGACCGCGATGCAGAACTGAGTGCCTATCGCGAGATGCTGCTGATCCGCCGCTTCGAAGAGAAGGCTGGCCAGCTCTACGGTATGGGCTTCATTGGCGGTTTCTGTCACCTTTATATCGGTCAGGAAGCTGTCGTTGTCGGCATGCAGATGGCCCTGAAGGATGGCGACCAGGTCATCACCGGCTATCGCGACCACGGTCACATGCTGGCAGCCGGCATGAGTGCCCGCGGCGTCATGGCCGAGCTCACCGGACGCCAGGGCGGCTATTCCCGAGGGAAGGGCGGCTCCATGCACATGTTCTCCAAGGAAAAGAATTTTTACGGCGGCCACGGCATCGTCGGCGCGCAGGTCTCGCTTGGCACCGGTCTCGGCTTTGCCAACTGGTATCGCGGCAATGACAATGTCAGCGTCGCCTATTTCGGCGATGGCGCTGCCAACCAGGGCCAGGTCTACGAAAGCTTCAATATGGCGCAGCTCTGGAAGCTGCCGGTGATCTACGTGATCGAGAACAACCGTTATGCCATGGGTACGTCGACGGCACGCGCCACCGCGCAGCCTGACTTCTCCAAGCGCGGTGCCTCCTTCGGTATCCCCGGTATCCAGGTTGACGCCATGGACGTTCGTGCCGTCAAGGCAGCTGCCGACGAGGCGGTTGAATATTGCCGCTCCGGCAAGGGTCCGATCATTCTGGAAATGCTGACCTATCGTTACCGTGGCCATTCCATGTCGGATCCGGCTAAGTATCGCTCCAAGGACGAAGTGCAGAAGATGCGCTCCGAGCATGATCCGATCGAGCAGGTTCGTGTCCGTCTTCTGGACAAGGGCTGGGCGTCGGAAGACGACCTGAAGGTGATCGACAAGGACGTCCGCGACATCGTCGCCGACAGCGCCGATTTCGCTCAGGCCGATCCGGAGCCGGATGCATCCGAGCTCTACACCGACATTCTGCTCTGAATCGGGGAGGGAAAACCATGCCCATCGATATTCTCATGCCCGCCCTTTCTCCGACGATGGAAGAGGGCACCCTTTCCAAATGGCTGAAGCAGGAAGGTGACAAGGTCACATCCGGCGACGTCATTGCGGAAATCGAAACCGACAAGGCCACCATGGAAGTGGAAGCCGTCGATGAAGGCATCATCGGCAAGCTGCTGGTGGAAGCCGGAACCGAAGGTGTCAAGGTCAACGCCAAGATCGCCATCCTGCTGCAGGACGGCGAATCCGCTTCGGACATCTCGACGGCTAAGGCTGCTCCGGCTGCCGAGCCGGTCAAGACTGAAGCGCCTGCCGCTGCCGTCGCTCCGGCGCCTGTTCCGGCACAGCCGAAGGCCGCTGCTCCTGCCGATCCGGAAATCCCGGCCGGCACGGAAATGGTGTCGATGACGGTGCGCGAAGCACTGCGCGACGCCATGGCCGAAGAAATGCGCGACAACCCAGACGTCTTCGTCATGGGTGAAGAAGTCGCCGAATACCAGGGTGCCTACAAGATCACCCAGGGCCTGCTGCAGGAGTTCGGTCCTCGCCGCGTTATCGATACCCCGATCACCGAACACGGCTTTGCCGGTGTCGGCGTCGGCGCTGCCATGGCCGGTCTTCGTCCGATCATCGAGTTCATGACCTTCAACTTCGCCATGCAGGCGATTGACCAGATCATCAACTCCGCTGCCAAGACGCTCTACATGTCCGGCGGCCAGATGGGCGCTCCGATCGTGTTCCGCGGCCCGAATGGTGCTGCAGCCCGCGTCGGTGCTCAGCACAGCCAGGATTATTCTGCATGGTATAGCCAGATTCCAGGTCTCAAGGTCGTCATGCCCTACTCGGCAGCCGACGCCAAGGGCCTGCTGAAGGCTGCTATCCGCGATCCGAACCCGGTTGTCTTCCTTGAAAACGAAATTCTCTACGGCCAGCACTTTGACGTGCCGAAGCTCGACAATTTCGTTGTGCCGATCGGCAAGGCGCGCATTCATCGTACTGGCAAGGACGTGACGATCGTTTCCTTCGGTATCGGCATGTCCTATTCCATCAAGGCGGTTGCCGAGCTGGAAGCCCTGGGCATCGATGTCGAGCTGATCGATCTGCGCACCATCCGTCCGATGGATCTGCCGACAGTTATCGAATCCGTGAAGAAGACCGGCCGCCTGGTGGTCGTCGAGGAAGGCTATCCGCAGTCCTCCGTCGGCACGGAAGTCGCGACCCGCGTCATGCAGCAGGCCTTCGATTATCTCGATGCGCCGATCCTGACGATTGCCGGCAAGGATGTGCCCATGCCCTACGCCGCCAACCTCGAGAAGCTGGCGCTTCCGAATGTCGGTGAAGTGGTCGATGCGGTGAAAGCCGTTTGCTACAAATAAGGGGAGGGCTCTTCGATGCCTATCAACATCACCATGCCTGCCCTCTCGCCAACCATGGAAGAGGGCAACCTTGCCAAATGGCTGGTCAAGGAAGGCGACAAGATCAAGTCCGGTGACATCATCGCCGAGATTGAGACCGACAAGGCGACGATGGAAGTCGAAGCCATCGATGAAGGTACGGTTGCCAAGATCCTCGTTCCCGCCGGGACCGAAGGCGTCAAGGTCAACGCACTGATCGCGGTTCTGGCCAGCGAAGGCGAAGATGTTGCCGCTGCTGCTTCCGGCGCGGGTTCGGCTCCGGCCGCTGCGCCGAAGGCTGAAGCTGCTCCGGTTGCTGCCGCTCCCGCGGCAACGCCTGCTCCGGTGGCTTCTGCCGCTCCCGCCGTGGCTTCGGCTCCGGCAGCAACGGGTGGTCAGCGCACCTTCGCATCGCCGCTGGCGCGTCGTCTTGCCAAGGATGCTGGCATTGATCTGACCGCGCTCGTCGGCTCCGGCCCGCATGGCCGGGTGATCAAGAAGGACATCGAAGCCGCTGCTGCCGGCGGCGGCGTCGCCAAGGCCGCTCCGGCTGCAGCACCAGCTGCCCAGGCACCGGCCGCCGCGCCGAAGGGCATGTCGGAAGACGCCGTTCTCAAGCTGTTCGAGGCCGGCTCCTACGAGCTCGTGCCGCATGACGGCATGCGCAAGACCATTGCCAAGCGCCTGCAGGAATCCAAGCAGACGATCCCGCATTTCTACGTCTCGGTCGATTGCGAACTCGACGCCTTGTTGGCGTTGCGTACGCAACTCAACGATGCCGCTCCGAAGTCGAAGGACGGTGTTCCGGCCTACAAGCTCTCGGTCAACGACATGGTCATCAAGGCCCTGGCGCTGTCGCTGCGCGATGTGCCGAATGCCAACGTCTCCTGGACCGACAGCAACATGGTCAAGCACAAGCATGCCGATGTCGGCGTTGCCGTCTCCATTCCGGGCGGCCTGATCACGCCGATCATCCGCAGTGCCGAAGAGAAGACGCTCTCGACCATCTCCAACGAGATGAAGGACTACGGCAAGCGTGCCAAGGAGCGCAAGCTTAAGCCCGAAGAGTATCAGGGCGGCACCACCGCCGTGTCCAACATGGGCATGATGGGCGTCAAGAACTTCGCCGCCGTCGTCAACCCGCCGCATGCGACCATTCTGGCCGTTGGCGCGGGCGAGCAGCGAGTGATCGTCAGGAAGGGCGAGATGGTCATCGCCACCGTGATGAGCGTCACGCTGTCGACCGACCATCGCGCCGTCGACGGTGCTCTCGGCGCGGAACTCCTGGCAGCCTTCAAGGGCTACATCGAAAACCCGATGGGGATGCTCGTCTGAGCCTTGTCGTCAATCGGAGGCATGAATGACCAAGACCGTTCTGTGTTATGGCGATTCTCTGACATGGGGCTATAACGCCGAAACGATCGGTCGTCATGCCTTCGAAGATCGATGGCCGAGCGTGCTGCAAAAGGCGCTCGGCGATCAGGCGCGCGTCATCCCGGAAGGGCTGAACGGCCGCACGACGGCTTTTGATGATCACCTTGCCGATTGCGATCGCAATGGCGCAAGGGTGTTGCCGACGATCCTGCAGACACATGCGCCGCTCGATCTCGTCATCATCATGCTCGGCACCAACGACATGAAGCCGGTTGTTGCGGGTCCCGCTTTTGCGGCGATGCAGGGTGTGCGGCGGTTGATCCAGCTCGTGCGCAATCATACATGGGGGTTCGATCATGAGGTCCCCGATATTCTGATCGTCGCGCCGCCCGTCATCTCCGAGACGGCCAATGCGGCCTTCGCTTCAAGTTTCCTTGGCGCGGTTGACGAGTCGGGCAAGCTGGCAACGCTCTACCGCGATCTCGCCGACGAGGAAGGCTGCGGCTTTTTCGACGGCGCTTCGGTAGCCGTCACAACGCCGCTCGACGGCGTGCATCTCGATGCGGAAAACACCCGGGCGCTTGGTCGTGGCGTAGAGTCGATCGTGCGCATGATGCTGGGTATCTAACAATTCAGGGCAGGCTGACGCTTTACCGGCCGCCACCAAAAAGGCAGGAAACACATGGCTGAGAATTACGACGTCATCATCATCGGCTCTGGTCCCGGCGGCTACGTCGCCGCCGTGCGCGCCGGCCAGCTTGGCCTGAAGACGGCGATCGTCGAGCGCGAGCACCTGGGCGGCATCTGCCTCAACTGGGGTTGCATCCCGACCAAGGCGCTGCTGCGCTCGGCCGAAATTCTTGACCATTCCAACCACCTGAAGGACTACGGCCTCGTCCTCGAGGGCAAGGTGAGCGCAGATGTGAAGGCGGTTGTTGCCCGCTCGCGCGGCGTTTCTGCTCGCCTCAACTCCGGCATCGGCTATTTGATGAAGAAGAACAAGGTCGACGTGATCTGGGGCGAAGCCAAGATCACCAAGCCCGGTGAAATCGTCGTCGGCAAGTCGACCAAGGTCGTTGTCGAGCCGCAGCATCCGCTGCCGAAGAACACCAAGGGCGAGGGCACCTACACCGCCAAGCACATCATCGTCGCCACCGGCGCCCGTCCGCGCGCTCTGCCGGGCATCGAGCCGGACAGCAAGCTGATCTGGACCTATTTTGAAGCGCTGAAGCCGGATTTCCTGCCGAAGTCGCTGCTGGTTATGGGCTCGGGCGCCATCGGCATCGAGTTTGCAAGCTTTTATCGCTCCATGGGCGTCGACGTCACCGTCGTCGAGGTCATGCCGACCATCATGCCGGTCGAAGACGCCGAAATCTCCGGCATCGCCCGCAAGCAACTCGAAAAGCGCGGCCTGAAGATCATTACCAAGGCCAAGGTCACCAAGGTCGAGAAGGCTGCCAACAGCATCACTGCCCATGTCGAGACCGAAGACGGCAAGGTGCAGCAGATTGTTGCCGACCGCATGATCTCCGCCGTCGGTGTGCAGGGCAATATCGAAAATCTCGGCCTTGAATCGCTCGGCGTGAAGACCGATCGTGGCTGCGTCGTTATCGATGGCTACGGTAAGACCAATGTAGCGGGCATCTATGCGATCGGCGACGTTGCCGGCCCGCCGATGCTGGCCCACAAGGCCGAGCATGAAGGTGTTGTCTGCATCGAGAAGATCGCGGGCCTGCCGAACGTGCATCCGACCGACAAGAGCAAGGTTCCGGGCTGCACCTATTGCAATCCGCAGGTCGCCTCCGTCGGCCTGACGGAAGCCAAAGCCAAGGAGCAGGGCCGTGAGATCCGCGTCGGCCGCTTCTCCTTCGCCGCCAACGGCAAGGCGATCGCGCTCGGTGAAGACCAGGGCTTGGTCAAGGTCATTTTCGATAAGAAGACCGGTGAGCTGCTCGGCGCCCACATGGTCGGCGCCGAAGTCACCGAACTGATCCAGGGCTTTGTCGTCGCCATGAACCTGGAGACGACGGAAGAAGAGCTGATGCACACGATCTTCCCGCATCCGACTGTTTCTGAATCGATGAAGGAAGCCGTGCTGGACGCCTACGGCCGCGTGCTGAACGCTTGATAATTTTCTGACATGCCCTCTATGTTGAGGGTGGAAAATAGCGAAGGAAATCATCATGTCTATAGGCACGGAAGGTTGGGTCGTCTTTCTTTTGATCGGTCTGGTGGCGGGGTTTCTCGCCAGCCTGATCGTCGGCGGCGGCGGTGGTTTGATCGGTTGCCTGGTCAGCGGCGTGATCGGTGCTTTCGTCGGCGGGTTCCTGTTCAATTGGTTCGGGATCTCGCTGGGAATTGAGAGCGCGCTGGTGGTTGAGATTATTCACGCGACCGTGGGTGCGATTGTCGTGGTGGTGCTGGCGAGATTGATAGCTTAAGGGCAAGGATTCGATGGAAAGTACGGGCTGGTTGGGTTTGGTCATTATCGGCGGTCTTGCGGGGTGGCTCGCGGGCAAGCTGATGGAGGTGCGCTATGGCGTCATTCTCAACATCGTCCTCGGCATCGCCGGCTCGGTGGTTGCAGCTGCCATTCTCGCGGGGTTGCACGTCGGCGTACCCGGTGGAAGGTTTGGTTTTTTCGTCACCGGTTTCATTGGTGCATGCATTCTGATATTTCTCGCCAAATTCGCCCGGCGATGAATGGGCCGCGGACGAGCGGCGGAAAGTAGACGTTTCATGGTCACGATTCTCGACAGGATCAATTCAGACGCAAAGCGCGTGAGGCATCCGGAAAAGGCAAATCGGCCGGACACGGAAGTTCTGCGCAAGCCCGACTGGATCCGCGTCAAGGCGCCGACATCGAAGGGCTATGCCGAAACGCGCTCTATCGTGAAGGAGCACAAGCTCGTCACGGTCTGCGAGGAGGCCGGCTGCCCGAATATCGGCGAGTGCTGGGAAAAGAAGCACGCCACCTTCATGATCATGGGCGAGATCTGTACGCGCGCCTGCGCCTTCTGCAATGTCTCGACCGGCAAGCCGAATGCGCTCGATATGGCCGAGCCTGAAAACGTCGCCAAGGCCGTCAAGGAAATGGGCCTCAGTCACGTCGTCATCACCTCCGTCGACCGCGACGATCTGGCGGATGGCGGTGCCGAGCATTTCGAAAAGGTGATCTGGGCGATCCGTGCCGCTTCACCGATGACGACGATCGAAATCCTGACGCCTGACTTCCTGAAGAAGCCCGGTGCGCTGGAGCGTGTCGTTGCCGCCAAGCCCGACGTCTTCAATCACAACATGGAAACTGTGCCCGGTAATTACCTGACGGTACGTCCCGGTGCTCGCTACTTCCATTCGGTCCGGCTTTTGCAGCGGGTCAAGGAACTCGATCCGACCATGTTCACCAAGTCCGGCATCATGGTCGGTCTTGGCGAAGAGCGCAACGAAGTGCTGCAGCTGATGGATGACCTGCGGACAGCGGACGTCGATTTCCTGACCATCGGCCAGTATCTGCAGCCAACCCGCAAGCATCATCAGGTCATGAGCTTCGTCACGCCCGACGAATTCAAGTCCTACGAGACGGTTGCCTACACCAAGGGTTTCCTGATGGTGGCCTCCAGCCCGCTGACCCGCTCGTCCCATCATGCCGGCGACGATTTCGCCCGGCTGCGGGCGGCCCGCGAGAAGAAGGTTCTGCTAGCGGCGGAATAGGAGAACAGTCTCTCCGTCCTCAGGAGGGCGCGGAGATCTCAGGAACTTTTGGGTTCGAATAATTCGATCGCGTTGCCGGACGGGTCTTCGCAGAGGATTTGTCGTCCGCCTGGTCCCTCTATGATGTCGTTGCGGAAATGAACACCATGTTCGCGCAGAGTGGAAACGAGCGCAGGCAACTCTCCTTGGATCTCAAGCACGAACCGGTTCCAGCCGCCCGGTTCAGGTTTGCGGCCATCCGGCATTGGCCGGGAAGCCGACGCCATCGGGCCTGCAAGCCACAATGTGAGGTCGTCCCGCGTCAGAATCGCCATTGCCGGTCCGAACTGTTGTTTTAGCGTAAAGCCGAAATGCTTCAGATAGAATGCCGCTGCCGTTTCGACATCCTCGACTATGTACCGCACCATCGCCATTGCGCTGCTCCTCGATCTGGCTAAGGGATGCTACCACGGTTTTCGCGTGCTTCGCCATATGATCGTCATCCGTTTGATTTAGGAAACATGCCCGCCGTTTGTTGCCGGTGCCGGCACTTTCGATTCGACTATGGAGCTGTACCGTGGAGCAGATCGTCGCGCCGCAGGCGCATGTCCGTGCCATTGATATCGAAGAGGCGACTGCGCTTATCAAAGAGGCGAACCGCATCCTTGTCATAGGCTGCTCCGGCACCGGCAAGAGCACGCTGGCGCAAGCGATAGCCTCGTTGCGCGGGCTGACCTATGTGTCGATGGACCGTGATTTTTTCTGGTTGCCGGGCTGGAGGCTGCGACCACGCGAGGAATCCATCAAGCTGATGAAAGAGATGGTCGCGGAACCGCGCTGGGTGATCGATGGCAACAGCCCCGGCACGCTACCCCTGCGCTTGCCACGCACCGATCTCGTGGTGTGGTGCCGTCCGCCGCGACATGTTGCACTATCCGGCGTCTTTCGACGCTGGCTGCGCTTCCGGGGTAAAACGCGACCGGAGATGGCCGATGGGTGTCCGGAGCAGCTGGATTGGGCCTTCCTTCGTTACATCTGGACTTTCGAAAGGGAAGAGGCTCCGCAATTCATGGAAATGCTGGCGCTCCATGGGCGGGATGTGCCGGTCTTGACGCTGAGATCTTATCGCGATGGCGATGAATTGCTGGCGCGCATTCAGTCGGAAATCGGAATGGAGAGGTTGTGATGGATCAGATAACGCTACCTATCATACACAGCGAAATCAATGATTTGGAGCTTGCAGCTAATCTCATTCGTACTGCCGACCGTATTCTCGTTGTCGGCTGCTCCGGTGGCGGTAAGTCAACGTTGTCGCAGAAGATCGCCAAGCAGTTCGGCCTTGTTTATGTCTCTATCGATCGCGATGTGCTTTGGCTCCCCGATTGGAAGCAGCGGGGCAAGACGGAGCAAAGAAATATCATCGCCGAGAAAATCCTTGGGGAGCGCTGGATTATGGACGGCACGAATCCATCAACCTTTGATATTCGCCTGCCGCGCACCGATATCGTCGTCTGGGTCCGCATGCCACGCCTGCTTTGTCTTTGGGGCGCCATATCGAGGTGGCTCAAATGGGTCGGCCGCACGCGCCCTGAAATGGCGCCCGGTTGCCCCGAAAAGATCGATTGGGAATTTCTGCAATTCATCTGGACCTTCGAGGAGAAATTCGCGCCGCGCGTCATTGCCGGCCTTGCCGAGCACGGCTCGAACGTCCCGATCCTTCAATTGACGAGCCGCCGCCAGATGCGTGAGCTTCTTGATCTCCTTGTCACTCCCGGCTAATTGCAAACAGACTTCATAGTGCTGCAATCGACTGGTTTTGGGAGATGAAATATGAAGGAATTGAGCAGCATAGTCGAAGCTGCGGTTCGTCTCAGGGCCGCAGACCGCATCCTCGTCATGGGGTGTTCTGGCGGTGGGAAGACGACCCTTTCGCGGAAGATCTGCGCACGCCCCGATCTCCCCTATGTTTCGATGGATCGCGAGTTTTTCTGGCTACCGGGTTGGCAAAAAAGAGATAAGGCGGAGGAGCGTGCCCTGATCGCCGCCAAGGTTGCGGAGGCGCGCTGGCTGATCGATGGAACGGCGCCATCAAGCTTTGATCTGAGATTGCCGCGCACACAGCTTGTTCTTTGGGTGCGCATGCCGCGATGGTTGTGCATGTGGGGAGCTCTTTCGAGAGCAGTGCGGTGGTTGGGACGGTCCCGTCCAGACATGGCGCCGGGTTGCCCCGAGCGCATCCATTGGGAGTTCCTGCGCTACATTTGGGATTGGGAACGCAAATTTGCACCCAAAGTGCTGGTCGGCCTTGCTCAACACGGCCCCGACGTCCCTGTTTTCCAGCTAAAATCCCGCGGCGAAATGCGTCAGCTTCTTGATCTTCTCGGCCGTCCTGCTTAATTGCGGCTCATGCCACAGTTTGAAACGCACCGCCCCGTCCCGCACACACCTGACCAGATGTTCGACCTCGTCGCCGATGTCGAGCGCTATCCGGAATTCCTGCCGCTTTGCGATGGGCTGGTGATCCGCAGTCGCAAGGAGCGCGACGGTAAAGTCTTATTGGTTGCCGATATGACGGTCGGCTACAAGGCGATCCGCGAAACCTTCACGACGCAGGTACTGCTCAACAAGGCGGAGCGGGCGATCGACGTGAAATATATCGACGGGCCGTTCAAGTATCTCGACAACCGCTGGCGCTTCCAGCCGGCTGAGAACGGCAGCGTCATCGATTTTTTCATCGATTATGAATTCAAGAGCCGCATTCTCGGCGCCCTGATGGGCTCGATGTTCGACCGCGCCTTCCGCATGTTCACGGATGCCTTCGAGACGCGGGCAGGCAAGATCTACGTTTGATCCAGCGCGATCAGCATTTCGAGCGCCGTCCGCACCGTGGCGAGCCGAACCTTGTCGCGACCGATATCGCCGTAACGCATCTCGCGATGAATGAGGCCTCCCGTTCGTACCTTGGCGGCAAGGTGAACCAGGCCAACCGGCTTGTCCGCCGATCCGCCGCCTGGTCCGGCGATGCCGGTGACGGAAACGGCCAGATCAGCATGCGAGCGGAAGAGGGCGCCATGCACCATCTGCAGCGCCGTCTCTTTCGAAACGGCGCCGAACCGAGCAAGCGTCTGCTCCTGAACGCCGAGCATCTCCATCTTCGCCGTATTCGTATAGGTGACGAAGCCGCGGTCGACGACCGCCGATGAGCCCGGAATGTCCGTCAGCGCGCCGGCAATCAGCCCGCCGGTGCAGGATTCCGCCGTGGCGATCATGAGACCCTTTGCCGCGAAGTCGGTGACGATATCGCGCGCAAGCGCCAGAATATCATCCGGGAAATGGCTCATGCTCTGCCGCCGCGATAAACAACCGTTGCCGTGGCGATGGCCGCAATGCCCTCGCGGCGGCCGACGAAGCCGATCTGTTCGTTGGTGGTCGCCTTCACCGAGCAGCGCTCGAGGCTAATCCCCAAAAATTCCGAGAGCTTGGCGCGCATGGCCTCGCGGTGCGGGCCAACCTTCGGCGCTTCGGCGATCAGCGAGACATCGGCATTCATGATCGTGCCGCCATGATCGCGGACGATCTTTGCAGCGTGCTCGATGAAGATGCGTGAGGGCGCGCCTTTCCATTGCGGATCGGAGGGTGGGAAGTGGTCGCCGATATCGCCGGCGCCGCAGGTGGCGAGCAGGGCGTCGGTCAAGGCATGCAGGGCGACATCGGCATCGGAATGGCCCTTGAGCGTCTGATCATGTGGAATGAAGACGCCGCAGAGCGTCACGCCATCACCCGGCTCGAGTTGGTGGACATCATAGCCATTGCCGGTGCGCACATCCGGCAGCAGGCCGGCGGAAAGTTTTTCATCGGCCATAGCGATATCCCTCTTGATCGTCAGTTTGACATTATCCGCGCTGCCGGCAACCAGCGTCACCGGCAGGCCGCTCCATTCGGCAATCGCCGCATCGTCGGTGAAATCTGTCTTTTTACCGGCAGCCGCTTTTTCATGCGCGGCCAGAATATCGGCCAGCCGGAAGGACTGCGGGGTCTGCGCGGCGTAGAGCCCGGTACGAGGCACAGTTTCCGTCACCAGTGCATCCGTGGCTGCGCGTTTCAATGTATCCGTCACAGGCATGGCCGGCAGTACGGCGGGTGCACCGGCGGCAAGTGCTGCGGCGACTCGATCAAGTAGGTCGTGATCGAAGAAAGGGCGCACGGCGTCGTGGATCATGACGTGGGTGACGCCGGTCTTTTCCAGCCGCCGCAGCCCTGCAAGCACAGATTGTTGGCGCGTGGCGCCGCCGAAAGCGACCTCGAGGCCGGACGAATCGGCAACCTTTTCCAGCGCAGAGCGCAGCAATTTCTCGTCGTCGCGGTGAACAACGATCACGATTTTCGCTGTCTGCTGCCATGTCACGAATTTTTCAAGCGTATGCGCAATAACAGGCCTGCCGCCGATCGCGCGATACTGCTTCGGGCCTTCTTCGGGCGCTCCCGCCCGCTCACCGCGCCCGGCAGCAACGATCACAATTCCGATCGACATCGGTTGCGTTGAGTGCATTTGCGTCATAAACCCCCGAGGATGAAAGGCTCACTCCAGCATGATCCCAAAAAAGTGCGAAGCAGTTTTTTGGACAAGATCATGCTAAGAAGATCGCCAAAGCAGGATCTTACTACAGCAGGGTCTATCGCCTCGAATGGGTATTTTCCAGCATTTGCCCAAAAAATATCGGCATTCTCCGAAACCTCTTGGCAAGCCCTTCAAGAGTGTCTAAAAATAGTGCAGATGCATGGTGTGCCTGAAAGATAATCATTTGCTTCCGTCCGAGCTAGCAGCCTCATTTTCCATTGGTCCGGTGCCTATCCGCAATCGCGTGATCCTCGCGCCGATGTCGGGTGTAACCGATTTGCCGTTCCGGCAGCTGGCTCTGCGCTATGGGGCCGGCCTGGTCGTGACCGAGATGGTCGCGAGCCGTGAACTGGTGCAGGACACTCCTGAATCCTGGGCGCGTCTGAAGAGCGCTGGCCTGAAGCCGCATATGGTGCAGCTGGCCGGTCGCGAGGCGCATTGGATGGCGGAAGCCGCTAAGATTGCCGCCGACAATGGCGCTGATATCATCGACATCAACATGGGGTGTCCCGCCAAGAAAGTGATTGGCGGTTATTCCGGCTCGGCCCTGATGCGGGATCCGGATCACGCGCTGGGCCTGATCGAGGCGACCGTCAAGGCGGTCAATGTCCCCGTGACGCTGAAGATGCGGCTCGGCTGGGACGAAAATTCCATCAATGCGCCGCATATTGCGCGCCGTGCCGAAGAGGCGGGCATCCAGCTTGTGACGATCCACGGCCGTACCCGCATGCAGTTTTACGAGGGCAGGGCCGATTGGGATGCGATCCGCGCCGTGCGCGAGGCCATTGCCATTCCGCTCGTTGCCAATGGCGATGTCGATACGCCGGAAGACGCAAGCGAGATACTGCGCCGTTCCGGCGCCGATGCCGTCATGGTCGGGCGCGGCTGTCAGGGGCGACCGTGGCATGCGGGCGTGCTAGCCGGTCATCGCGAGCCGGATCGCGGCGAGATTGCTGATATCGCCCTCGAACACTATCGGATGATGCTGGATTTCTACGGTGAGGCCGTTGGCATTCGTCATGCTCGAAAACATCTCAGCTGGTATCTGGACCGCTACGCTCCCACCACCATTGGCGCTGAAAAGGCAAGAATCATGACTTCGAAAGATAGCCAAGAAGTGGCCGCCTTGTTCCATGCGGCGCTACAGGCCGGGTCCGATTTCGCCCGAAGCATGCAGGTGGCCGCATGAGCCCGAAATTTAATTCCGGCGGCGCGGAGCATACGGGTGGCGCCGTGGCCATGGCCGTTCTCAACGCGATCCAGAATCCGGTCGTCATGGTCAACGAGGCCGGCCTGATCGCTTTTGCCAATTGGGAGGCCGAGGCCTTCTTCGGCGCCAGCGCCTCGCATCTGGCGCGCTACGAGATTTCCGCCTTCATTCCCTTTGGCAGCCCGTTGCTGGCACTGATCGACCAGGTGCGCGAACGCCGCGCGCCGGTGAATGAATATCGCGTCGATCTGAGCTCTCCGCGCCTCGGCCAGGATAAGCTGGTGGATATCTACGTCGCGCCCGTTTCGAGCGAGCCAGGCTCCGTAGTGGTCGTTTTCCAGGAACGCTCCATGGCCGACAAGATCGACCGGCAGCTGACGCATCGCGCCGCCGCACGCTCCGTCACCGGCCTTGCCTCGATGCTGGCGCATGAGATCAAGAACCCGCTCTCCGGCATTCGCGGCGCTGCCCAATTGCTGGAGCAGTCGGTGGAGGACGACGATCGCGCGCTGACGCGCCTGATCTGCGATGAGACCGACCGTATCGTTTCGCTGGTCGACCGCATGGAAGTCTTTTCAGACGAGCGCCCGATCGATCGCGTGCCGGTCAATATCCATTCTGTCCTCGATCATGTGAAGGCGGTCGCCAAGGCTGGCTTTGCACGCAACATCAAGTTCAGCGAAAACTACGACCCATCCTTGCCGGCCGTTTATGCCAACAGGGACCAACTCGTGCAGATCTTCCTCAATCTGGTGAAGAATGCCGCCGAAGCCATCGGCGAGAAGCCGGATGGCGAGATCATGCTGACGACGGCCTATCGCCCGGGGATTCGCCTGTCCGTCGCCGGTACTCGGGAAAAAATCTCGCTACCGCTCGAATTCTGCGTGATCGATAACGGCCCCGGCGTACCTTCCGATCTTGTGCCGCATCTCTTCGACCCGTTCATCACCACCAAGACGAACGGAACCGGTCTCGGCCTGGCGCTTGTGGCCAAGATCATCGGTGACCATGGCGGCATCGTCGAATGCGACAGCCAGAACCATCGCACCACTTTCCGGGTTCTGATGCCGGCCTCCAAAGGCATCACACTTGAAGATGCACCCTTTCCGAACTCTACAGGGACTACTCGATGACAGCCACGATCCTTGTCGCCGACGACGATGCGGCCATCCGTACCGTGCTTAATCAGGCTTTGAGCCGCGCGGGTTACGATGTGCGCATTACATCCAATGCTGCGACGCTCTGGCGTTGGATCTCCGCCGGCGAAGGCGACCTCGTTGTAACCGACGTCGTCATGCCGGACGAAAACGCCTTCGACCTTCTGCCGCGCATCAAGAAGGCGCGGCCGGAACTGCCTGTCCTGGTTATGAGTGCGCAAAACACCTTCATGACGGCAATCAAGGCTTCGGAAAAAGGCGCCTACGACTATCTGCCGAAGCCCTTCGACCTGACGGAGCTGATCGCCATCATCGGCCGCGCCTTGTCTGAGCCCAAGCGCAAGCCTGCCAAGCTCGATGATGACATGCAGGACGGCATGCCGCTGGTTGGCCGCTCGGCCGCCATGCAGGAAATCTATCGCGTGCTGGCGCGTCTGATGCAGACCGACTTGACGCTGATGATCACCGGCGAGTCCGGCACCGGCAAGGAGCTTGTCGCCCGCGCGCTGCACGACTACGGCAAGCGCCGCAACGGTCCCTTCGTTGCCATTAACATGGCTGCCATCCCGCGCGACCTGATCGAATCGGAATTGTTCGGCCACGAGAAGGGCGCTTTCACCGGCGCGCAGACGCGTTCGACCGGCCGCTTCGAACAGGCAGAGGGCGGCACGCTGTTTCTCGACGAAATCGGTGATATGCCGATGGACGCCCAGACGCGCCTCCTGCGCGTGCTGCAGCAGGGCGAATATACGACCGTCGGTGGCCGCACGCCGATCCGCACCGACGTTCGCATCGTTGCCGCGACCAACAAGGATCTGAAACAGGCGATCAACCAGGGCCTGTTCCGTGAGGACCTCTATTACCGCCTCAATGTCGTGCCGCTGCGTCTGCCGCCGCTGCGTGACCGCGCCGAGGATATTCCCGATCTCGTCCGCCATTTCATAACGCAGGCGGAAAAAGAAGGACTTGGCTCGAAGCGGTTCGACCAGGAAGCGCTGGAGTTGATGAAGGCCTATCCCTGGCCGGGCAACGTGCGCGAGCTGGAAAACCTCATCCGCCGTCTGATGGCGCTTTACCCGCAGGATGTCATCACCCGCGAAATCATCGATTCGGAATTGCGCGCCGATGTGCCGGATAGCCCAATCGAGAAAGGTCCTGTCCGGACCGGTACCATGACCATCGCGCAGGCCGTCGAGGAGAATATGCGAAGCTATTTCTCCAGCTTTGGCGAGAATTTGCCGCCGCCCGGTCTCTACGACCGCGTGTTGACCGAAATGGAGTATCCGCTGATCCTTGCGGCGCTGACCGCCACCCGTGGTAATCAGATCAAGGCTGCCGATCTGCTTGGGCTCAATCGCAATACGCTGCGCAAAAAGATCAGAGAACTGGGTGTTTCCGTCTATCGGAGCTCCCGCACGGCTTGACAATGTGATCCGCTGCGTTGCATTTTCGCCACAATGCGTTGCTTAAAGGTCACGCAGCCGGTTCGCGGTTTTTGCGGTAGCGATTCATCGGAAAAACTCCTGTACGAATAGAGATTGTTCAGAAGTTTCAGGCCGTTGTATCAATAATTTTGAGTAGGGGTTTCGCGTTGACACGAAACCGGGTGGCGATGCCGCCTTTGACTGCTGTGCTCTGCCGCCAAAACAGCGCTGATTGCAATTAGGCCAAGGCGCCGACCATCGCCTGTGCCTGGAGATATTGGGAATGAAGCAGGACGCGGTGTCGTCGGAGGCAAGCGACGAGGCGGTTGTCAAGGTGACGGACCGTCGTGCGTCCTTCGCTCTTCCTGGCCTGATCCTGGCCGGTGGGGCATTGTCGTGCGCGATTGCCACCCTTCTGGTGCTTCTGGGGCTGACCCCCATTGCCCCCACATCCTCGGTTGTCTTTACCTCCGTCGTGATCAACGGCCTTTTCGTTTTGGGGCTGATGGCCCTGATCGGGCGTGAAGTCGGGCGCCTTATAAAGGCACGCAGCCGGGGCCGCGCCGCCGCGCGCTTGCACATCCGCATTGTCGTTCTCTTTTCAATCGTGGCGATCACGCCCGCGATCCTTGTGGCCATTGTCGCCAGCCTGACGCTGAATGTCGGCCTCGATCGTTGGTTCGCATTGCGCACGCAGCAGATCATCAGTTCCTCGCAGAACGTCGCGCAGGCCTATCTGATGGAGAATGCCAGCTATTTGCAGGGCCAGACCGTATCCATGGCGAACGACCTGGAACGCAACCGCTCGCTCTACAGCCTCGATCGCACCGGTTTCGCCGATCTGATGACGAGGCAAGCCAAGGGTCGCGGCCTGCTCGGCGCCTTCCTGGTGCGCCGGGACGGCGTGGCGATTGTCCAGGCCGATATCAAGACAGAGCGTCCGCTGCCGGCAATCCCCAAGGACGCGCTCGAAGCCTCCGCAGATGGCCAGCCGACGCTCATCCCGCCCGGCGTTACCAACCTCGTCGGCGCGATCATCAAGCTTGACGATCTTCCCGGTGCCTTCCTCTATACAGTTCGGGCCGTCGATCCGCGCGTCATGAATGCGATGCGCATGGTGGAAGACAACACGGCCGAGTACAAGGCGATGGAACAGGGACGCATGTCCCTGCAGATCGCCTTTGCCGTGCTTTATATCGGTTTTGCCTTGATCGTGCTTCTGGCTGCGATCTGGACCGCCATCGCGGTGGCCGACCGTATCGTTCGGCCGATCCGGTTGCTGATCAGCGCCGCCGACAACGTCGCTTCCGGCAATATGAACGTGCTGGTGCCGGTGCGCGCCGCCGATGGTGACGTCGGTAGCCTGTCGCGCACCTTCAACAAGATGATTTCTGAGATCCGCACCCAGCGCGACGAGATCCTTGAAGCCAAGGACGAGGTGGACGACCGCCGCCGCTTCATCGAAGCGGTGCTTTCCGGCGTGACAGCCGCCGTTATTGGCGTTGAGCACGACCGCCGGATCACCATCGCCAACACGTCGGCTGAAGAGCTTCTGTCCTTGAAGAGCGACGAACTCGTCGGCAAGAACCTGGCCGAGATTGCCCCGGAGGTCGAGCAAGTCGTCACGGAGGCCACGTCGCGGCATCGCAACGATTTCCGCAAGCAGATCAGCCTCGTGCGCGGAGGCACGGTGCGTACGCTGAGTGTCCAGGTGACGCGCGAGGAAACCCGCGATACGAACGAATCCTACGTCATCACGCTCGATGACATCACCGATCTCGTCATCGCACAGCGCTCGACCGCTTGGGCTGACGTCGCCCGCCGTATCGCCCATGAGATCAAGAACCCGCTGACGCCGATCCAGCTTTCAGCGGAGCGTATTCGCCGCCGTTTCGGCAAGAATATCGCCGAAGTGGATCGTCCTGTTTTCGATCAATGCACCGACACGATCATCCGCCAGGTCGGCGACATCGGCCGCATGGTCGATGAATTCTCCTCTTTCGCCCGCATGCCGAAACCGACGATGGAGCCAAGCGACCTGCGCGATATCCTGCGCGACGCCGTGTTCCTGCGCGAAATGGGCAACAGCCATGTCAAGTTCGAGCGCGAGCTCGGCGACGAGCGGCTGGAAGGCATGTTCGACACGCGTATGCTCGGCCAGGCCTTCGGAAATCTCATCAAGAATGCTGTCGAAGCGATCGATGGCGTGCCGAGCGATGAGGCCCGAGAGGAGCCGAAAATCCTCGTGCGCGCGTCGTTGGATACAGAGCGCGACCGCTTTACTGTCGATATCGTCGACAACGGCCGTGGCCTGCCGGTGGAGAACCGGCACAGCATTCTCGAGCCCTATATGACGATGCGCGAGAAGGGCACGGGCCTTGGGCTCGCGATCGTCAAGAAGATCATTGAAGACCATGGCGGGCAGCTCGAACTGCACGATGCACCCGCCGATTTCGACCAGGGCAGGGGGGCCATGATCCGCGTGCATCTGCCGCGCCGTGAGCAAGCCATCGTCGCCCAGACAGCAAGTGATAAGGAAAGCGTTTATGGCATCTGATATTCTCGTGGTGGACGACGAGGAAGACATTCGCGAAATCGTTTCGGGAATTCTTTCGGATGAGGGGCATGAGACCCGCACGGCCCATGACAGCGACAGCGCGCTCGCGGCGATCTCCGATCGGGCGCCCCGGCTGATCTTCCTTGATATCTGGATGCAGGGCAGCAAGCTCGACGGGCTCGCGCTGCTGGACGAGATCAAGGTGCGTCATCCGGACCTGCCGGTCGTGATGATCTCCGGCCACGGCAACGTCGAAACCGCCGTCTCCGCCATCAAGCGCGGTGCCTTCGATTTCATCGAGAAGCCGTTCAAGGCCGACCGGCTGATCCTGATTGCCGAGCGAGCCTTGGAGAACTCCAAGCTGAAGCGCGAGGTTTCGGAACTGAAGCGCCGCACCGGCGATGCCATCGAGCTGATCGGCACCTCGGTTGCCGTCTCCCAGCTTCGCCAGACCATCGACAAGGTTGCTCCGACCAATAGCCGCGTGATGATTTTCGGCCCGTCCGGTTCCGGTAAAGAGCTTGTGGCGCGCATGATTCACAAGAAGTCGGCGCGCTCCAACGGGCCTTTTGTTGCCCTGAATGCCGCGACGATTACGCCCGAGCGAATGGAAGTCGCCCTGTTCGGCACGGAAGGCTCGCCCGGCCAGCCGCGCAAGATCGGCGCGCTAGAGGAGTCGCATCGCGGCATCCTCTATCTCGATGAAGTCGGCGAAATGCCGCGTGAGACGCAGAACAAGATCCTGCGCGTGCTGGTGGATCAGCAGTTCGAGCGTGTCGGCGGCTCCAAGCGGGTCAAGGTCGATGTGCGTATCATTTCGTCCACAGCCTACAATCTCGAGAGCCGGATTGCCGAAAGCCTGTTCCGCGAGGATCTCTATCATCGGCTTGCCGTGGTGCCCGTGCGCGTGCCGGCGCTCGCCGAGCGGCGTGAGGACATTCCTTTCCTCGTCGACCAGTTGATGCGGCAGATTTCAGAGCAGGCCGGCATTCGTTCGCGCCGGATCGGCGACGATGCCATGGCTGTGCTGCAGGCCCATGATTGGCCGGGCAATATCCGCCAGCTGCGCAACAACATCGAACGGCTGATGATTCTCGCGCGCACCGACGGCCCGGATACGCCGATCACGGCGGAGATGCTGCCGACCGATCTCGGCGACATGCTGCCGAAGGTTTCCGCCAAGAACGACTATCACATCATGACGCTGCCGCTGCGCGAAGCCCGCGAAATGTTCGAGCGTGACTATCTGATCGCGCAGATCAATCGCTTCGGCGGCAATATCTCGCGCACCGCCGAATTCGTCGGCATGGAGCGCTCGGCGCTGCATCGCAAGCTGAAGTCGCTTGGTGTCTGATATCGTTTAGGTAGCTGCAGCAATCTGTCGCACAACTGCCCATAGTCCCGTGAAGGTCTGATCAAGGTTCGTCATGCCGAGAATAGCTTATGTGAATGGTCGTTACGTCAAGCACAGCAACGCCATGGTTCACGTCGAAGATCGCGGCTATCAGTTTGCCGATGGCGTTTACGAGGTCTGCGAAGTTCGTCATGGGCTGATCGTTGATCTGAGCCGGCATCTTGATCGTCTCAACCGTTCGCTCGGTGAGCTGCGAATTGCCTGGCCGATGAACCGTGCGGCGCTGATCCATGTGATTCGCGAGACGCTCCGGCGCAATCACGTCCGCAACGGCCTGTTCTACCTACAGGTAACGCGTGGCGTCGCCCGGCGCGACCATGTCTTTCCGCCGGAAGGCACGCCATCCTCGATCGTTGTTACCGCCAAGAGCACCGATCCCTCCGTCATCGCCAAGAAAAATGCCAATGGCATCAAGGCGATCACCGTGCGTGATAATCGCTGGGACCGGGTCGACATCAAGTCGGTCGGGCTTTTGCCGAATGCGCTGGCGCGCCAGCAGGCCAAGGAGGCCGGCGCGCAGGAAGCGATCTATATCGATCACAACAGCATGGTGAAGGAAGGTGCCGCGACCAATGTCTGGATCGTCGATCCCGATGGCAACCTGGTCACACGCCCGGCCGAGCATGGCATTCTGCGGGGCATCACGCGCACGACTTTGATGGAGGTTGCGGCCAAGCTCGGGCTTACCATCGTCGAGCGTTTCTTCTCTGTCGAGGAGATGATGGCGGCCCGCGAAGTGTTCATTACGGCCGCCACAAGTATTTGTTTTCCGGTGGTTGCCATCGATGGCGAGGCCATTGCCAATGGCCATCCTGGCAGCATTTCCGAGAAAATTCGTGAAGCCTTTTTCGACGTTGCGGAAAAGACTGCGATTTGATACCAACAATCGATGGCGGGAGAGATTGAGGGTATCTCCTGTCAGATACCTCAATATATCTTGATATTGCACCGGCTTAGGTCGGCAAAAAAGAAAGAATCGGCGCGATGGCGGAACGTTCTCAGAACTTGCAGGACCTATTTCTTAATACTGTTCGCAAGCAAAAAATTTCACTCACAATCTTCTTGATCAATGGCGTGAAGCTCACGGGCGTTGTTACGTCCTTCGACAATTTCTGCGTCCTGCTACGCCGCGACGGTCATTCGCAGCTTGTTTACAAGCACGCGATTTCGACCATCATGCCGGGTCAGCCCATGCAGATGTTCGAGAGCGAAGAAGTCGCATCCTAACTAGGATTTGCCGTTATCACGACACGCGATACCAAAAATGATTCCATCATCCCGGAAGCCGTAAAGCATCGGGATGATATGCGAGCTGTCGTCATCGTGCCTGTGCTGAAGCAGGCGCGTTCGCGCTCGGCTCAGGCGGATGGTACGACGACATCGTCGCGCACACCGGAGAGCCGCCTCGAAGAAGGCAAGGGACTGGCGCAGGCGATCGACCTTGAGGTCGTCATTGGCTCCATCGTACCGATCAACGACCCGCGTCCGGCGACTTTGCTTGGCACCGGCAAGATCGAGGAAATCCTCGCGCTGCTCGATGAATTCAATGCCGGTCTGGTGATCGTCGATCATCCGTTGACGCCGGTGCAGCAGCGCAATCTCGAAAAGGCATGGAACGCCAAGGTCATCGACCGCACTGGCCTCATCCTCGAAATCTTCGGTCGCCGCGCCTCCACCAAGGAAGGCACGCTGCAGGTCGAACTGGCGCATCTCAATTACCAGAAGGGCCGATTGGTCAGGAGCTGGACCCACCTTGAACGTCAGCGCGGTGGCGCGGGCTTCATGGGCGGCCCCGGTGAAACCCAGATCGAAGCCGACCGGCGGCAGTTGCAAGACCGGATTATCCGGCTGGAGCGCGAGTTGGAGCAGGTGGTGCGTACCCGCCAGCTTCATCGCGCCAAGCGCCGGAAGGTGCCGCATCCGATCGTGGCGCTGGTGGGCTACACCAACGCCGGCAAATCGACGCTGTTCAACCGCATTACCGGTGCAGGCGTCCTCGCCGAGGACATGCTGTTTGCAACCCTCGATCCGACGCTGCGACGCATGAAGCTGCCGCATGGCCGTACCGTCATCCTCTCCGACACCGTCGGCTTCATTTCCGACCTGCCGACCCATCTCGTAGCCGCCTTCCGCGCCACGCTGGAAGAAGTGCTGGAAGCCGATCTGATCCTGCATGTCCGCGATCTCTCGGATGAAGACAATCAGGTGCAGAGCGCCGATGTCATGCGGATCCTCGACGACCTCGGCATTGGTGAGGCGGAAGGGGCGGAGCGTATCCTCGAAGTCTGGAACAAGATCGACCGTTTGGAGCCTGAGGCGCATGACGCCATCGTCCAGAAGGCATCGACCGCTGAAAACGTCATTGCCGTATCGGCGATGAGCGGCGAGGGTGTCGATCGTCTGATGGACGAAATCAGCCACCGGCTTTCGGGTGTCCTGACCGAGACGACGATAACGCTGCCTGTCGACAAGCTGGCGCTGCTGTCCTGGGTCTACAATCATGCCATCGTCGATAGCCGTGAGGACAACGAGGACGGTACGGTGAAGCTGGAAGTACGCTTGACCGAGACGGAAGCGACCGAGCTGGAGCGGCGCCTAGGCCGCGGCCCGAAGGCGCAACGCGAGGATTGGGAATAGGGAAGGCGCCTCCCTATTCGGCAAGCTGCCTTTCGATCGCTTTTGCCGCCTGCCAGATGTCTTCCATCCGTTGCAGTGAAGCTGCCTCCAGCGTTTCGCCTTCCGCCTCAAGCGTCGTCTCGATGTGATTGAAGCGGCGGCGGAATTTCGTGTTGGTTCCACGCAGCGCCTGCTCAGGATCCGTCTTCACATGCCGGCCAATATTGACGACCGCGAAGATCAAATCACCGAGTTCATCGCTGACCTTGGCCTTATCGCCGCTTGCAAGCGCCACTCGCAATTCGCCAATCTCTTCCTCGATCTTGTCGAGGATCGGTTCCGGGGCGGACCAGTCGAAGCCGACCTTGGCGGCGCGTTCCTGTAATTTCAGCGCCTCGGTCAAGGCCGGGAATGAGCGCTGCACAGAGCCGAGGAAGCCGGACTTGAAATCCTCGGAGATGCCGCGTTTCGTCCGGCGTTCAGCGCGCTCACGCTTCTCCTCGGCCTTGATCTCATCCCATTGCAGCTTCACCGCATCGGGCGTGTCCGCGCTGGAGACGGCAAAGACATGCGGATGCCGGCGGATCATCTTGCGAGTGATGGCTTCGACGACATCACCGAAGGAGAAGTCGCCCGCTTCCTCGGCCATGCGAGCGTGGAACACCACCTGCAACAGCAGATCGCCCAGTTCATCGCAAAGATCATCCATGTCCTTGCGCTCGATCGCGTCGGAAACCTCGTAGGCCTCCTCGATCGTATAGGGCTTGATCGTCTCGAAGGTCTGGACGATGTCCCATGGGCAGCCGGTTTGAGGGTTGCGCAGCGCCGCCATGATCTCGATCAGGCGGGATATGTCTTGTGATGCTTCCATTGGGATCTCTGTAGTCCGGCCTTGGTCAGTTCAGCGGAATGTCGTTGTCGTCCTTGGACGATTGATAGCTGTCGGAGAGCGCGGCATAGGCGGTCTTGATGCGTGCCGTCTGTTCCTTGAGCGCCGTCTTCAGCGGATCCTCTTCTGTCTCCACCAGATCGGCGACGGCGAAGCTGTTCCAGAAGGCATTCTGCCGCCGATAGCCGCCGGGCTCCAGTCCGAAGACCTCTTTCAGGATCTGCAAGTCATGCGGGATCGCGAAGGCGTCGCGGGAATCCTCATGGCTGAAGAAATAATAATAGTTGTCGAAGCCGGCCCAGGTGATCGCCGACATGCACATGGTGCAGGGCTCATGGGTCGACAGGAAGATCAGATCCTTGGTCGCGGGCTTGTCGCCAAGCTCGTAAAACCGCTTCAGCGCATGCACTTCGCCGTGCCAGAGCGGATTTTCCAGCTCATTGTTGGTTTCGGCGACCACCAGCGACAGGTCGGACTTGCGAAGGATCGCGGCGCCGAATACCTTGTTTCCGGCGGCAACGCCTTTTTGCGTCAGTGGCAGGATATCCTGTTCCATGACATCGAGAAGGCGGGGTGCGATGGTGTTTGCGGACAAGCGGCGTACTCCAAGATTTTTTCTTAGCTTAGCGGCATTGCCGGCGCGGCGGAATGCGCAAATGACGTATAGACACCCTTTGTCACAGACAATAAATCTATCTTCAAAGTTGAGAAATTCTAAAAGTCTATAGATTTCCTGTATTTATCTTGTGTCAGGGCTTCTGGTGAGTTTTGCTCAAATCGGAGAGATGTCGAGCAAAAGAATACGGACTTGCCGGGGCATTAGAATTTCTGTTTCTTCAATCTTATGGCTGTAAGGGCGATATTTGGGCAATCTCGAAGTGGAACGATAATGCCTCCCAGGACTGACCAGCTCTCGGTGTTTCCAGCTTTCTTTCGCGTGGAAGGAAGGATCACGGCTGTCTTCGGGAATGGTGATGAGGCTTTCGCCAAGACGCGGCTTCTGATGAACACCCAGGCGAAGATCGTCGCCTATGCCACATCGCCCGAAGCTGACTATCATTCCTTCCTGATCGCCAACCGCATCGAAACCGTGCGCGCTGCTTTTTCTCCGGATCAGGTCAAGGGCGCTGCCCTGATTTTCGCCGCCACTGGCGATGCGGAGGCTGACCGCGCGATCGTTGACGCGGCGCGCTTGGAGAGAATCCCGGCAAACGCCGTCGATCAGCCCGACTATTGTGATTTCTACACCCCGGCGCTCGTTAACCGCGCTCCGGTCGCGGTTGCCATCGGTACCGAAGGCGCTGGTCCCGTGCTGGCGCAGATGATCCGCGCGCAGATCGACCAGATGCTGTCGCCCTCGCTCGGTAAGCTCGCGGAACTGGCGACGCGCTATCGCAAGCCCGTCGATCGCCTGGTGCCGCGTGGCGTTGCCCGCCGTGTCTTCTGGCGCCGCTTCTTTTCCGGCCCCGTTGCTGATGCCGTCAGTGCCGGCCACTTGCCGCAGGCCGAGCATGCCGCTGATACTCTGTTGTATTCGGCGCACAAGGTCGAAGGCCATGTCTGGCTGGTCGGTGCCGGTCCTGGTGCGGAAGACCTGCTGACGTTGCGCGCCCAGCGCGTGATGATGGAAGCTGACGTCATCGTCTATGACGCGCTCGTGCCGCAGGCGATCGTCGATATGGGACGCCGCGATGCCGAGCGCCTCTCGGTCGGCAAGCGTAAGGGCTGCCATACGAAATCACAGGAAGAGATCAACGATCTGCTGGTGCAGCTTGGCCGAGATGGCAAGCGCGTTGTGCGGCTGAAGTCCGGCGATCCGCTGGTCTATGGCCGGGCGGGCGAAGAAATGGCCGCGATGCGCGCCGCCGGTGTTACCTATGAGATCGTTCCGGGCATCACCTCGGCCTTCGCTGCCGCTGCTGATTTCGAGCTGCCGCTGACGCTGCGCGGTGTCGCCTCGTCGCTGGTCTTCACGACGGGCCATGACCTGACCGGCGATGTTCTGCCGGATTGGGCGAGCCTTGCTATTTCCGGCGCGACCATCGCTGTCTATATGGGCCGCACGGTTGCCGCCTCTGTCGCCGGCCGTCTGATGGAAGCCGGGCTTCCGCCCGAGACCACGGTTGCCGTCATCGAGAACGCCAGCCGCCGCGACCGCCGGCTGATGCACGGCACATTGAAGGATCTGCCTGATCTGGAACATCGCGATGAACTGAGCGGCCCAGTCATGGTCATCATCGGTGAAGCCGTCGCCGGCGCCAATTTCGAACAGTCCGAGCCGCTGGTCCGTCAGGAGACCGCCGCTCAAGAATTTGCAAGGAGCTGATCCCATGGTCGACAAGGTTCTGACCGCTAACCGGCTGACCGATGGTGTCGCCGTCTGGTTGAATGCCAATGGCGAGTGGGTAACGTCGCTGCAGGAGTCGCTGGTAGCCCGTCACGCCGAGGCCGAGGCCGCGCTAGAAGCTATCGGTAAGCAGGCTTACGCCGACAATAAGGTTGTCGACGTCAATTTGATCGAAGTTCAGGAAACCGGCGGCAAGCTTTGGCCGCTGCGCCTGCGTGAGCGTATCCGCGCCGAAGGTCCCACCATGGAATACGCGCTGGGCTATGCTGCGGCCGATCCTGAATTTATTGCAGTCTGAGGAAGCCATGTATCGCTACGACGAATTTGACCACGCCTTTGTCGCGGAACGCGTTGCCCAGTTTCGTGATCAGGTGGAGCGGCGCCTTTCGGGAGAACTCGCGGAAGATGCGTTCAAGCCGTTACGCCTGATGAACGGCGTCTATTTGCAGCTGCATGCCTACATGCTGCGCATCGCCATTCCCTATGGCACGCTGAGCTCGCGCCAGATGCGTATGCTCGCCCATATCGCCCGTACCTATGACCGCGGCTATGGTCATTTCACCACCCGTCAGAATCTTCAGTTCAACTGGCCGAAGCTGTCGGATATGCCCGACGTGCTCGCCGAACTGGCCTCCGTCGAGATGCATGCCATCCAGACGTCGGGCAATTGCATTCGCAACGTCACAGCCGATCATTTTGCCGGCGCTGCCGCCGATGAAGTCGCCGATCCGCGTCCTTACGCTGAAATCCTGCGGCAATGGTCGTCGGTCCATCCGGAATTCTCCTTCCTGCCGCGCAAGTTCAAGATTGCCGTCACCGGTGCTGAGCGCGACCGCGCTGCGATCCAGGTGCACGATATCGGCCTGCACTTGAAGAAGAACGACAAGGGTGAGATCGGCTTTGCCGTCTACGTCGGCGGCGGGCAGGGCCGTACCCCGATGGTTGCCAAGCTGATCCGCGAGTTCCTGCCGGAAGAGGACCTGCTGTCTTATACGACGGCCGTCATGCGCGTGTACAATCTGCATGGCCGCCGCGACAACAAATACAAGGCCCGCATCAAGATCCTCGTGCACGAAACCGGTGCCGAAGAGCTGGCTCGTCAGGTCGAGGTCGAGTTTGCCAAGCTCAAGGATACGGAGCTGAAACTCCCCGAGGCAGACGTTCAGGCGATCTCGGCCTATTTCGCGCCGCCGGCTCTGCCGGTGCGCGCCGAAGGCTGGGAAAGCCTTGCCCGCTGGAAGAAGGCCGATCCGGACTTCGCCCGCTGGGTGCAGCAGAATGTGCAGCCACACAAGAATCCCGACTACGGCATGGTGACGATCTCGCTGAAGCCGATCGGCGGTATTCCGGGCGATGCCTCGGATGTGCAGATGGATGTCGTTGCCGATATCGCCGAGGAATATGCCTTCGACGAAATCCGCGTCAGCCACGAACAGAACCTGATCCTTCCGCATGTGGCTCTCGCCGATCTCGAAGCAGTCTATCGCGGCCTGGTCGCCGTCGGGCTTGAAACCGCCAATGCCGGCCTGATCACGGATATCATTGCCTGTCCCGGGCTCGACTATTGCGCCCTTGCCAATGCCCGCTCGATCCCGCTCTCGCAGGAAATCTCCACGCGTTTCGGCTCGGCCGAGCGTCAGGCGGAGATCGGTGAGCTGAAGATCAAGATCTCCGGCTGCATCAACGCCTGCGGTCATCACCATGTCGGCCATATCGGCCTGCTTGGCGTCGAGAAGAAGGGTGCGGAACTCTATCAGATCACACTCGGTGGCTCCGGCGACGAACATACCTCGATCGGTGAAATCATCGGCCGCGGTTTTGAGCCGAACAAGGTGACCGACGCCATCGAGACGATCGTCGACACCTATCTCGGCCTGCGTCTCGATCCCTCGGAAATCTTCCTCGCTGCCTACAGGCGTGTCGGACCGCAGCCCTTCAAGGATGCGCTCTACGGCTCGTCCTCGGCTGCGGCCGAAGCGGCGTAAGGAGATGACCATGACGAAGATTTGGCGCGAAACCGGTTTTGTCGAAAACGATCCCTGGGTTATCGAGTCCGAGGAGGTCAAGGCGACCGAAGAGCAGAAGCCGCTACTCAGCCTCGACGCCCTGATCACCAAGGCTGAAGAGAGCAATGACGTGGGTCTCGGCGTATTGATCAAGCCGGCCGACGATGTGACGAAGCTGGAGCCCTATTTGGATCGTCTGGCTATCGTAGCCGTGGCTTTTCCGGCCTTCAGCGACGGTCGTGCCTTTAGTCACGCCTCGCTGCTGCGTCAGCGTCTCGGCTTTACCAACGAGTTGCGCGCTGTTGGCGATGTGCTGATCGACCAGATTCCGTTGATGCTGCGCGTTGGTATCGACAGTTTTGCGGTCACCAATGAAACGGCTTTGAAGCGGCTTTCGGAAAATCGCCTGCCGGGTATTCCGCATTATTATCAGCCGACGGCCAAACCAGCCGAAGGCGGCGAGGCCTACAGCTGGCGCCGTCAGGCGGCCAAGACGGCCTGATTCGGCTTTCATTCCAGGAGTTGTGGCACTGGGATATACACCGGATTGCCGCATTCCTGGTGATGGCTATATCTAGCCTGCGAGATCGCATAAAACTTGACCATGATACACATATTTTATGCCGGCGCTGCCGGATGGAATGGAATGCCTTTAAATCCGGGCTATAGTGTAATATGTGCCTCGCCAGAAACAGGCTGCCAAGAACGACGCCCCACGACGAATACGGGATCTGAGATCGAATGAACGCCCCCGCCAAGACCGAAGAATTTGTTTCCGCAGTACCATCAGGCGTTTTCGCCGAGAAGGTGTTGAGCGTGACGCATTATACCGACCGGCTCTTTCGTTTTACGATGACCCGGCCGCAAGGCTTCCGTTTCCGCTCGGGCGAGTTCGCGATGATCGGCCTGATGGTCGACGGCAAGCCGCTTTACCGCGCCTATTCGATTGCAAGCCCCGCCTGGGCCGAAGAGCTCGAGTTCTTCTCGATCAAGGTGCCGGACGGTCCGTTGACCTCGCATCTGCAGAACATCAAGCCGGGCGACGAAGTGCTGATGCGCAAGAAGCCGACGGGCACGCTGGTTCTCGATGCGCTGACGCCGGGCAAGCGGCTTTATATGTTCTCGACCGGCACGGGCATCGCGCCTTTCGCGAGCCTGATCCGCGATCCGGAAACCTATGAGAAGTTCGAGGAAGTGATCCTCACCCACACCACCCGTGATGTTGCCGAGCTGAAATATGGCTTCGATCTCGTGGAAGAAATCCGCAATAATGAGCTTTTGAGCGAGGTTGTCGGCGACAAGCTGCGCCACTATGCGACCGTTACCCGCGAAGAGTTTGCCTTCAAGGGCCGCATCACCGATCTCATGGAAAACGGCAAGCTCTTCACCGATCTCGGTATTCCTACGCTCGATCCCGAGATCGATCGCGGCATGATCTGCGGCTCCTCGGCGATGCTCAAGGACACCAAGGAACTGCTGGAAAAGGCGGGCCTCAACGAAGGCGCCAACAGCAAGCCGGCCGAATTCGTCATCGAGCGTGCTTTCGTCGGCTGAAAGTTTTAGGACATAGGAATAGGTAAGGGCGGTCTCGATAGCGAGGCCGCCTTTTTCATTTGCCGCTGAGATAGTCGATCAGCGTCGCCATCGCCTTGCCGGCGTCTTCGGCGTTGCCCTGATGAATGGCCCGGATGACGCCGACATGCAGCGCAATCGACCTGTCCATGCCGGCAGGTGTCGCGGTGGAGTACCAGAGCCGGCGCGAGTGGGTCTGCACCGGGCCGAGCGCTGCGGTGATGAAACCGTTCGGACAGGCCTCTTCCAGGATTTCATCGAATGTCTTGTCGGCGGCGAAGAAGCCGGGGAGGTCACCGGTGACGGTACAATCCGACATCAGGCGGGCGCATTCGACCAACTGCTCGCGTTGCTCTTGATTGGCATTGGTGGCAACGAGCGAAGCCGCGATCGGCTCCAGCTCGCGCCGGACCTGCATGACATGCATATGGTCTGCCGGCCGGATTTCCGCGATCTGCAGCCCGACGCGCGGCCGCACATGGATCAGCCCTTGCCATGCCAGCTTCTGGATCGCCTCGCGCACCGGCGTGCGCCCATGGCCCGCCAGCTCGATCAGCTGCTTTTCCGTTACCAGCGCACCGGGCTTCAGCGCCAGCGTAACGATTCGGTGCTCCAGGGCGAGATAGGCGAGGTGGCTTTGCGAATTCTGCATTCCCAGCCGTTTCCCATATCCTTACTGATATATCACATTCTCGCATGTCGCATATGCGATGGCAAGTCACACTGATATATCAGACTGGAAGGAGGGGCGCCGCTACGAGCCTCATTCCTGCTGTTATGGCAAAGGAGACCGGGGTAAATGCCGGGCTCCCCATTGCCGCGATATCGATCAATGGTTGATGACGGAAGGAAGACCAGGCAGTTTCCGCTTGGCGGCCATCAGCAGATCGAGTTCCGTGGACGATGGGCCGAACTTGTCGAAGAGACGCTTGGCCTCCTTGTCATCAAGGCGATATTTCCGAGCGAATTCAGCGATGCTGTAGGGGCGACCGCGAAGCACCTTGCGGTTCGGCGTCTGATTGGCGCTTTCCGTCATGCTTTCAACCTCCTCTTTGGTTCTTCTTTCGTACCTAGTGCTTTTAGTGAGGTTGAAAAGGGTTTTGCTTTGGCGAAGCGCCTTTAAGAGCAAAAAAAGGGAAGGCGGTTGTCCCGTCTTCCCTTCTGTCCCCACTCTCGATGAGCTTACGCCCATACAGTGTCTATCGCCTGATCAGTCTGCCGACGAAGATCAGGATGCACGCACCGATAAAGCCGGTGATCAGATAGTTGATCAATGCACTATCGAAGGGCAGCCTGATGCCCAGTATCCCAAACAGCCAACTGGCGACAAGAGCTCCGACAATGCCGAGAACGATATTCATGATTATGCCGGTGTTGCTTTTCATGATCATTTCAGCAAACCAGCCGGCAAGGCCACCAACAACAATAGCTGCAATCCAACCGACTTCCATAAGGTCCTCCTAAGACTCGGTGGGTTGTTCACAAATGCTGATATACACCAAAAGCGATTCGCGCGGCAAACAATTGCGCGCGTATGGCAGGGCCATGCATCGCAATCCCGATTATTGACGGTTATTGTTACAATTGGCCCGCTGTGCCGACACAAATTCCACTATCGACAAGATATTTTCCGGATCTTCGAAGGCCCAGTTTTCAGCCAATCCAGGCTATTCCCCTACTAACGCGGCCAGGTTTTGTGACTTCAACCTTCGGAAAAGCATTTTGAGACGCCGCAATGACGATTTTATGGGTTGACCGCAATAGGGCGCCTGCATATGTTCCGCGCACTTCCAGCCGGGGTGTTACCACCCGCGGACGGGGAGAGCGTAGCTCAGCTGGTAGAGCAACTGACTTTTAATCAGTAGGTCTCGGGTTCGAACCCCGACGCTCTCACCAAGGTCTTTCAAGTGACTGGTTTGGTGAACTTAATCCAAGAGATAGTGATCTTTCTGAGCTTGGGGTAACGGCGACGGAAAGACGTGCGTTATTTCATCAAACGCAGCGGTCATGTTCAGCACGTCGACGCATTGCCTGATGAACTCTTCGGGCTTCCCAGCACCCCGAACCGCCCTGACTATGTTGGCCGCAATTCCTGGAATGTCTTTTGCAAGGTTACTCGCGTCTTTACGCTTTTGAGGTAATAAGTTTTGGAACGAAACACTTTGCGACCATTTCCAGCCGCCGTAACGCTCGTGATGAGCGACACTGGCGGATATCGACGTGTCAATACGGCACAGGATGCGACGGAGACGCTGCTGGACCATTGGCCGATTAGGGATGGTGAAGCGTACCTGATAGCAATCCAGGCATGTCTCGACGCGATCATGGAACGCGTTCATCCGCAAGCCGCCCGAAACGCCTTTATCAAGGCCGCAGAAGAGGCTGGGGTATCTCTGTTGCAGTGAGGTCGGGCCGAGGCATGGCGGCTGTTTATACTGTTGATCTTTGCGAACGGTCTTCACGCTACCGGAAATTTTGCCGACTGCCGTAACGTTCATGAAGTAGCCGAATGCCTTCATTGTCACCGCATCACCCGCGAAAAGGTGATTGGCCTTCCGTCTCGCGCAACGCTAGTAAGGCGGCTGAATGACATAGCCGGAGTCTATCGTGTCGCTTGCCGATATCTCGCTTCTCAGTGCCTTGCTCGCCGGAGCGCTTTCCTTTCTGTCGCCTTGCGTTCTGCCGCTGGTGCCGCCTTATCTTTGCTATATGGCCGGCATTTCCGTCGAGCAGTTTCGTGGCGGTGGAGCGGCGGTGGCGAGCGGGCCGAGTGTTCGCGGCAATGTGCTGTTTTCCTCCCTGTTCTTCACGCTCGGTTTTGCGACGGTCTTCATTGCGCTTGGCGCGGGCGCCTCGTCGATCGGCATGCTGCTGCGCCAGCATCTTGATGTCCTCGCCAAGATCGGCGGCCTGATCATCGTCATCATGGGCTTGAATTTCCTCGGTGTTTTCCGGCTCGGCATTCTGGCACGCGAGGCGCGTTTTCAAGGTAATGGCAAGCCGGCGACGCTGACGGGCGCCTATATCATGGGTCTCGCCTTCGCCTTCGGCTGGACGCCCTGCATCGGCCCGGTACTCGGAGCGATCCTTGGGGTTGCGGCATCGCGGGAGACGATTGGCGCCGGCGCCGGGCTGCTTGCCATCTATTCGTTGGGTCTTGCCATACCCTTCTGGATCGCCGCCGGCTTTTCCGGTGCCTTCATGAGCTTCCTGGTCCGTTTCCGCCACCATCTCGGCACCGTCGAGAAGGTCATGGGCGGGTTTCTGGTGCTCACGGGCCTCGCCTTCATATTCGGCTATGTCAGCGACATGGCGATCTGGTTTCAGCAGACCTTTCCAATCCTGATGAAAATCGGCTAAGCCGGACGTCATCGTCCGTTCCTGTTTTCATCATCAAAGTGGAAAATGCCCGATGGCTGACCCCGATGGCTGACATTGTCGGTCTGTTGCTGCCGTTCTTCGGCCTGATCCTGATCGGCTACATCGCCGCGCGCGCCACAAGCCAGCCGGCCGAAGCGCTCGGCTGGCTCAATACATTCATCATCTATGCAGCGCTGCCGGCGCTGTTTTTCAAACTCGTCTCGCAAACGCCGATCGAGCAGTTGACGCGCGTCGACTTCATCGTCGCCGACATTGCCGCGACCTATTCGATCTTCCTGCTGGTGTTCCTGGTCGGACGTGTTCTACGCCGCAATTCACTGGCCGACAGCACGATCCAGGCCTTTGCCGGTGCCTACGGCAATATCGGCTACATGGGGCCGGGTCTGGCATTGCTGGCGCTCGGCGAAAACGCCGCCGTTCCTGTCGCGCTGATCGTCTGCTTCGAAAACGCGCTGCATTTCATCGTCGCTCCGGCTCTGATGGCCATCGAGGGCGGCGACAAGCGTTCACCGGGCCGGGTTGCCGCCGATATCGCCCGGAAGGTGCTACTGCATCCCTTCATTCTATCGACCGCCTTCGGCTTTGCCGCCGCCGCCTTTTCGGTCCACCAGCCGGTCGCCTTCCAGCGCTTTGTCGATTATCTCGCCCAGGCCGCAGCCCCTTGCGCGCTGTTTGCCATGGGCGTGACGCTCGCGCTTCGGCCACTGAAACGTATTCCAGCCGAGATCGGCTATATCGTGCCGGCGAAGCTCATCCTGCATCCGCTGATGGTCTATCTCGTGTTGCAGATGGTCGGGGGCTTCGATCCGATCTGGATCGAATCGGCGGTGTTGCTCGCTGCCCTGCCGACGGCGACCAATGTTTTCGTCATCGGCCAGCAATATGGCGTCTGGCAGGAGCGGGCCTCCGCCACCATCCTGATCACTACGGCATGTTCCGTGGTGACGGTGTCGCTGCTGCTCTACCTGATCAAGTCCGGCACCTTACCGGCGCAACTTTTCCCGTAACATCGAGGTAAAGCCGCGCAGGCTGCCACCGGGCTCGATACCCTCGCGCATGACGACATTGCGCAGCGGCGGGATGGCTGAGAGGACGTGCAGACCGGCGGCTCGGAGCATCTGCACCGGCAGGAAGTCCGACAGAAGCGAACGGTTCAGCAGGTCGACGCTCGCCGTGCGGCTGAGGATATCGGCGCGGCGCTTGCGGTCGAAACTGTCTCCGGCGGCCGCCGCAATTGGCTGATCGGCACGGTCGCAGAGAACATCGGTCAGCACCAGAATGTCGCGCAGGCTGAGGTTCAGGCCCTGTGCGCCGATCGGTGGGAAAACATGGGCTGCTTCACCGATCAGCGCGGCGCGACCCTTGCCGAAGCGATGGGCCGTCATGCCGGAGAGTGGCCAAACCTGCACATTGTCCTCGACCGTGACCTTGCCGAGCAACGACTGCATGCGCTCCTCGATCAACAGGCCGAGCTCATCCAGCGATTTCTCCGCATTGTCAGCGGCTTCCGCCGGCTTTTGCACCCAGACGAGGCTGGAGCGGTTGCCGGGCAGGGGAACTTGCGTAAACGGCCCGCTCTCGGTGTGGAATTCCGTCGAGATATTCTGATGCGGCAAGGAATGCGCGAAATTCAGCACCATGGCCGATTGCGGATAGGACCAGCTCTTGACCTTGATCCCCAAGGTTTCCCTTACCATCGAATTGCGCCCGTCCGCGCCGACCACGAAGCCGGCTTCAACGGTATCGCCGTCTTCGAACGTGATGGTGACGCCATCATCGCGGATGGTGACCTCGGAAGCGGTCGTCTCGACGAGCGTGATATTGCCCTCGGCCTTGACCGCTTCAGCGAGGCTGCCGAGCAGCACGGCATTCGGGATATTGTAGCCGAAAGCGTCGAGGCCGATTTCCGAGGCGCGGAAGGAAACGGTCGGCGAGCGCAGCAGCCGGGTCGTGCCGTCGATGATCTGCATCGTCGTCAATGCGGCGGTGGACGGCGCGATCTTTTCCCACAGCGCCAGCCGCTCCAGGAAGCGAATCGATTGGTCCATCAGCGCCGTGGTCCGGCGGTCCGTCTTGCTATAGGGCGCGGCCACCAGAGCGACGGATTTTCCACCACGCGCCAGCGCGATCGCCGCCACCATGCCTGTCAGCCCACCGCCGATGACGGCCACTTCAACCTGCTTCATATCGATGCCTCACTTGTCTTCGCTCTGAAAATAAGCACTTAGCCTGTTGAAATCCATGGGATGAAACATCGCAGTGGGTGAAAATGACGGGTACACGCTATAGCGTGCACTAGAAATAGAGCTTTTGCGCTGGCAGTACCGGGCAAACGATGCATATTAGCGAGAAAAATCGCCTGCCGGGGCAGGTGAATAAACAGGCGAGCAGTGGGGCGGATGAAAGTCTTCAATTACAAGCGGGTGCCTTATGCGGAGATTCGTGCCTTCTCCGTACACATATTGACGGCATCCGGCTCTTTTCTCGCCTTTCTCGGCGTTGTTGCGGCGGCAGAGCATCGTTTTGTCGACATGTTCTGGTGGCTGGGCCTTGCGCTGCTCGTCGATGGTATCGACGGGCCGATCGCCCGCAAGGTCCGCGTCAAGGAGGTGCTGCCCAATTGGTCCGGCGATACGCTCGACAATATTATCGACTATGTGACCTATGTGTTGCTGCCGGCCTTTGCGCTTTATGAAAGCGGCATGATCGGCGAGCCGTGGTCCTTTGTTGCCGCCGGCATGATCGTCGTTTCCAGCGCCATCTACTACGCCGATACCGGCATGAAGACGGATGAATATTTCTTCTCCGGTTTCCCGGTCGTCTGGAACATGGTGGTCTTCACGCTGTTCGTCATCGGCGCTAACGCGACGACCGCCATGATTGTCGTCGGCGTCTCTGTCGTTCTCACCTTCCTGCCGATCAATTTCCTGCATCCGGTGCGCGTCAAGCGGCTGCGGCCGCTCAATCTCGGCATCTTCCTGTTCTGGTCGGCGCTCGGCATTTATTCGCTGCTGATGCACTTTGCCATGCCGCACTGGGCTGTGGTCCTGTTTGTCGTCAGCGGCATCTATCTCTATTGCATCGGCGGCGTGTTGCAGTTTTTCCCATCCCTCGGACGTCAATAGGATTTGCGCGTCATGAAGAAGACCCAGGCCATTCGCATTCATCAAAACGGCGGTCCTGAAGTCATGAAGCTGGAGGAAGTGGACCTGCCGCCGCCGGGCGCCGGCGAGGTACAGATCCGCCATGCCGCGATTGGGCTGAATTTCATCGACGTATATTTCCGTTCAGGACTCTACAAGGCACCGTATTTTCCTCTGCCGTTGGGCAAGGAAGCAGCCGGCACGATCACCGCCGTTGGCTCCGGAGTGACCGATTTTGCTATTGGCGATCGCGTTGCCTATGTCGGCAGTGACGGCGCCTACAGCGTCGAGCGCAATATCGAGGCCCGCCATCTCGTCAAGGTTCCGGGTGATATTCCGCTCGAGACCGCGGGCGCGATGATGCTGAAGGGAATGACGGCTGAATATCTTCTCAACCGCACCTTCAAGGTCGGCCCCGAAACTGTGCTGCTGTTCCATGCCGCCGCCGGCGGCGTCGGATTGATCGCCGGACAATGGGCAAAAGCGCTTGGCGCCACGGTGATCGGAACAGCCGGTTCGCCGGAGAAGGTCAAGCTGGCTCTTGAGCATGGCTATGACCATGTCATCGACTACAGCAGCGAAAACTTTGCCGATCGTGTCAAGGAAATCACCGGCGGCAAGGGCGTCGATGTCGTCTATGACTCGGTCGGCCAGGATACTTTTCCACGGTCCCTCGATTGCCTGAAGCCGCGCGGCCTGTGGGTAACCTTCGGTCAGTCCTCCGGCCCGATAGAGAATTTTAACCTTGCCATCCTCAATCAAAAGGGCTCGCTTTTCGCCACAAGGCCAAGTCTTTTCGCCTATATCGGCACGCCTGAAGAGTTGAGAGCCAGTGCGGACGCATTATTTGCTGTTGTGCAAAGCAGCAAAGTGCGTATCAATATCAACCAGACCTATCCGCTGAGCGATGCAGGGCGCGCGCACTCGGATCTGGAATCAAGAAAAACGAGTGGAACTACGCTGCTGATCCCATAGATCCAAAAGGGCGGATTGTTGGGAAAGAAATGAGGGGAACGTGTCGTCATCCGATATGCCGGCAGCCGGTGCGTTATTGTCGGTTCGAAAACTGACGAAGCTATTCGGTAGCTTTGCTGCCTGTAATGAAATTGATCTGGAAATCCAGCCGGGCGAGATTCACGCTCTGCTCGGCGAAAACGGCGCAGGCAAATCCACTCTCGTGAAGATGCTGTTCGGCGTTCTGGAGCCGACCGCAGGCGAGATCGCTTGGCAAGGCAAACCCGTGTCCATCGCTTCGCCGGGCGCCGCGCGCAAGCTCGGCATCGGCATGGTGTTCCAGCATTTCTCGCTGTTCGAAGCGCTGACGGTTGCCGAGAATATTGCTCTTTCCCTTGATGACAGTGTTCCGATCGGAAAGATCGTCGAGGAGGCTGCCAGCCTGTCGCGCGCCTATGGCCTGCCGCTCGATCCTCACGCGCATGTCGCCGATCTCTCCGTTGGCGAGCGCCAACGCATCGAGATCGTGCGTGCGCTGTTGCAGAACCCGAAGCTGATCATTCTCGACGAGCCGACCTCGGTGCTGACGCCGCAGGAAGCCGATCGTATGTTCGAGACGCTGTTCCAGCTCAGGGATGAAGGCCGCTCGGTCCTCTATATCAGCCACCGTCTTGAGGAGGTGCAGCGCATCTGCTCGCGTGCCACCGTGCTGCGCCATGGCAAGGTGACCGGTGCCTGCGACCCACGACAGGAAACGACGGGCTCGCTCGCGCGCATGATGGTCGGCAGCGATGTCGCCAGCGTTCAGCATGAGGGCCTTGGCAAGAAGGGCGATATCCACCTGGAAGTCGCCGGCCTTTCCGTTCCCTCTCGCACGCCCTTTGCCATCTCGCTGAAGGATATCTCGCTTCGTGTCCGCGCCGGTGAGATCCTGGCGATCGCCGGAGTAGCCGGTAACGGGCAGGGCGAGCTGTTCGACGTCATTTCCGGCGAACATACCGTGACGGTAGACGATTTGATCCATGTGCGCGGCGAGGCGGTCGGGACCAAGGGCATCAATGCGCGCCGCCTGCTCGGTGCCGGTTTCGTGCCGGAGGAGCGCCAGGGGCATGCCGCGGTGACGGGCCTGAAATTGTCGGACAATCTGGTGCTTGCCCGCGCCGAATCGGATCGCAAGGCTTTTCTCGGCGGCGGTTTCCTGAAGGTGATCCGTCACGGCACGGTCAAGCAGGCTGCCAAGCGGATTTGCGAGGCCATGGATGTTCGCAAGAGCGGCGAGGATCCGGCCGCCGGTGCGCTTTCGGGCGGCAACCTGCAGAAATTCATTGTCGGGCGCGAGCTGGACCGCCAGCCGAGCGTGCTGGTCGTCAACCAACCGACGTGGGGCGTCGATGCGGGTGCCGCGAGCCGTATCCGCCAGGCGCTGGTCGATCTCGCCCGCAGCGGCTCGGCCGTGCTCGTCATCAGTCAGGACCTCGACGAAATCTTTGAAGTGGCGACCGATATCGCCGTGATTTCCGAAGGCCGGCTGTCGGCGGCCTATCCTGCAAATGAACTGACACGGGAGAAGATCGGATTGCTGATGGGCGGTCAGCATGAATCCAAGACCCATTCGGAGCCAGCGCATGCGCATTGAACTCGAAAAGCGCCCGCAGGCATCGAAGCTTTACGGGTTCGTATCGCCGCTGCTCGCGCTGGTTTTGATGCTGATTGCCGGCGGCATCATGTTCTGGATGCTTGGCAAGGATCCGCTGGATTCGCTCGAGGCCCTGCTCATCGAGCCGCTGTTCGATCCCTGGTCGCTGAACGAGCTGGCCAAGAAAGCGGGGCCGCTGATCCTCATCGCTGTCGGCCTGTCGGTCTGCTATCGCTCCAACAACTGGAATATCGGTGCGGAAGGCCAATATAGCGTCGGCGCCATATTCGGCTCCATCATCCCCGTCTATTTCTACGATTGGCATTCGCCGCTGCTGCTGCCGCTGATCATGATCTGCGGCGCTATCGGCGGTGCGCTCTATGCCGCCATTCCGGCGCTTCTGAAGACACATTTCAACACCAACGAAATCCTGACCAGCCTGATGCTGACCTACGTCGCCCAGCTTTTTCTCGACTGGCTGACGCGCGGCCCCTGGCGCAACCCGGATGGTCACGGTTTCTACGGAACGCGTGATTTCGTTCCGGAAGGTGTGCTGCCGCCGATCTGGGACGACACCATCACCGCGCATTGGGGTTTCGTTTTTGCGATTGTCGCGGCGATCCTTCTCTGGTTCATGATGCGCTACACGCTGAAGGGCTTCGAGGTGGTCGTGCTCGGGCAGTCGGAGCGTGCCGGTCGCTTCGCGGGGTTCTCACCGAAGAAGATGGTCTGGTTCGCGTTTCTGCTGTCCGGCGCGCTAGCCGGCCTCGCCGGCATTTCCGAGGTTTCCGGCACCATAGGTCACCTGCAGCCGTCGATTTCACCGGGTTACGGCTTTACCGCCATCATCGTCGCCTATCTCGGCCGCCTCAATCCGCTCGGTCTTATCGCATCCGGCCTGGTGCTGGCGCTGACCTATATCGGTGGCGAAGGCGCGCAGTTGACCATCGGTGTTTCCGACAAGGTGACCAGCGTCTTCCAGGGATTCCTGCTGTTCTTCGTCCTGTCCTGCGACGCGCTGATCTACTACAAGATCCGCTTCGTCCGGTCGCGGTCGCACGTCAAGGCCGGAGGTACGGCATGACTTTCTTCGAAGCCGTCCTCCTGACAATCATTACCGCGGCAACGCCGTTGGTTATCGCCGCTATCGGCGAGTTGGTGACGGAGCGCGCAGGCGTGCTCAATCTCGGCGTCGAAGGCATGATGATCATGGGCTCGGTCGGCGCTTTCGCCGCCGCCCAGATCACCGGAAATCCCTATCTCGGCCTTGTTGCCGGTGTGGCCTCAGGCGCGTTGTTTTCGCTGCTTTTTGCCTTTCTGACCCTCACGCTGGTGAGCAATCAGGTGGCGACTGGCCTGGCGCTGACCATCCTTGGGCTCGGCGTCTCCGGCATGATCGGCGAAGGCTTTGTCGGCGTGCCGGGCATCCGTCTGCTGCCGATCGAAATCCCGGTCCTGTCGCAGATACCCTATATCGGCACCGTGCTGTTCAAGCAGGATATCGTCTTCTATCTGTCGATCATCCTGGTGATCGCGGTCAATTGGTTCCTGTTCCGCAGCCGCGCCGGCCTCAAGCTTCGCTCCATCGGCGACAATCATGGCTCGGCACATGCGCTGGGCATCAATGTCATCCGCACGCGCTATCTCGCCGTCATGTTCGGCGGCGCCTGCGCGGGTCTCGCAGGCGCGCAGCTGTCGCTGATCTACACGCCGCAATGGACTGAAAGCATGTCCGGCGGCCGAGGCTGGATCGCGCTTGCCTTGGTCGTCTTCGCGTCCTGGCGCCCGTGGCGCATCCTCGTCGGCGGCTATCTCTTCGGCGCGGTTACCATCCTGCAATTGCACGCGCAGGCGTTCGGCATCGGCGTGCCGTCACAATTTCTCTCGATGCTGCCGTATCTTTCCACGGTTGTCGTCCTGGTCATTATCTCTCAAAATCGGCGTGCGACGTTGATCAACACACCAGCATCACTCGGCAAGTCTTTCGTGCCTGATCGATGAACAATCAAAAGACGGACTATCGGAAACCTTCCAACCAACAGGGGCTACTATGAAGAAACTAGCACTCTCACTCGCCGCCACCGCGGCCCTGATCGTCGGCATCGGCGCCGCCACCTCGGCGGAAGCCGCCGCCAAAACGAAGATCTGCTTCATCTATGTCGGCTCAAAGACCGATGGCGGCTGGACGCAGGCACATGACAAGGGTCGCCAGGAACTGCAAAAGGCATTCGGCGACAAGATCGAAACGCCGTTCCTCGAAAACGTTCCGGAAGGCCCGGATGCCGAACGCGCCATCGAGCGCTTGGCCCGCTCCGGCTGCGCCATGGTCTTCACCACGTCCTTCGGCTTCATGGATCCGACGATCGCCGTCGCGAAGAAATATCCGAAGGTGAAGTTCGAGCATGCCACCGGCTTCAAGACGGCCGACAATGTCGCGACCTACAATTCGCGTTTCTATGAAGGCCGCTACATCAGCGGTGTCATCGCCGCCAAACTGTCTAAGACCGGCACGGCCGGCTACATCGCCACCTTCCCGATCCCGGAAGTGGTGATGGGCATCAACGGCTTTGAAGCAGGCGCCAAGTCGGTCAACCCGAACTTCAAGATGAAGGTCATCTGGGTCAATACCTGGTTCGACCCGGGCAAGGAAGCCGATGCCGCCAAGGCATTGATCGACCAGGGCGTTGATATCCTGACACAGCACACCGATACGACCGCACCGATGCAGGTTGCAGAACAGCGTGGCATCAAGGCTTTCGGTCAGGCTTCCGACATGATCGCTGCCGGCCCGCACACGCAGCTGACCGCGATTGAGGACACCTGGGGCGCCTACTACATCAAGCGCGTCCACGCCTTCTTCGACGGCACCTGGAAGTCCGAGCAGAGCTTTGACGGCCTGAAGGACGGCATCCTGACGATGGCGCCCTATACCAACATGCCTGATGACGTGAAGAAGCTGGCCGAAGAGACCGAAGCCAAGATCAAGTCCGGCGAACTCGCGCCCTTTACCGGCCCGATCAACAAGCAGGACGGTACGGCTTGGCTGAAGGCAGGTGAGCGCGCCGATGATGGCACGTTGCTTGGCATGAACTTCTACATCGAAGGTATCGACGACAAGCTGCCGGCTTCGAAGTAAAAAACGGGCCAGAATCTCTAAAGTTGAAAAAGGGCGCCGTTGGGCGCCCTTTTTTGTTGCACTGCATCATCGAATGTCGATTTACAAAAGTATTACTATATGATTTTTTCTCCATGGCCTCAGGAGATGGCCCATTGGGAGGATATCATGAAATTCAAGACTGCACTGGTGAGTGCCACCATTCTTGCCGCCTGCATGTTTACGTCCGCATCGGCAAAAGATCTGGTCGTGGGCTTTTCACAAATCGGCTCGGAATCCGGCTGGCGCGCCGCGGAAACCACTCTGACCAAACTGGAAGCCAAGAAGCGCGGCATTGATCTCAAGTTTGCCGACGCGCAGCAGAAGCAGGAAAACCAGATCAAGGCGATTCGCTCCTTCATCGCCCAGGGCGTTGACGCGATTCTGCTGGCGCCGGTCGTGGAAACCGGATGGGATTCCGTTCTGAAGGAAGCAAAGGAAGCCAAGATCCCGGTCATCCTGCTGGATCGCACGATCAATGCGCCGAAGGATCTCTATCTGACCGCCGTTACCTCTGACCAGATCCACGAAGGCAAGGTCGCCGGCGATTGGCTGGTGAAGAATGTCGGCGACAAGAAGTGCAATATCGTCGAGCTTCAGGGTACCACCGGTTCCTCGCCGGCGATCGCGCGTAAGAAGGGCTTCGAAGAAGCCATCAAGGGCCATGACAACCTGAAGATCGTTCGCAGCCAGACGGGCGACTTCACCCGTGCCAAGGGCAAGGAAGTCATGGAAAGCTTCCTGAAGGCGGAGAATGGCGGCAAGGATATCTGCGCGCTCTACGCTCACAACGACGACATGGCCGTCGGCGCCATCCAGGCGATCAAGGAAGCTGGCCTGAAGCCGGGCAAGGACATCCTGACCGTTTCCATCGATTCGGTTCCGGATCTCTTCAAGGCCATGGCCGCTGGCGAAGCGAATGCCACGGTGGAATTGACGCCAAACATGGCTGGTCCCGCGTTCGATGCCCTCGACGCCTATCTGAAGACCAAGAAGGAACCGCCGAAGTGGATCCAGACCGAGTCCAAGCTGTACACGCAGGCTGACGACCCGCAGAAGGTCTACGAAGCGAAGAAAGACCTGGGCTATTGAGTTAAAAAACCGATCGCATCGGCCGGGAGACCGGTCGGTGCGCTTTTTCGGCGCGGAATTGCCGATGCGCGAAGCGAACGGCAATTCCGCGTTTTTTATACCGCTCAATCCAAGGAAATTCTTGCTCCATGGCTCACGATGTCGAGCGCCTTCTGACCGCGACTGGTTTCTGCAAATATTTTCCCGGTTCCACCGCCCTTGACCATGTCGATTTCACGCTGCGGCGGGGCGAGGTCCATGCTCTTCTCGGCGAAAACGGCGCGGGAAAATCGACACTGATCAAATGCATGACCGGCGCCTATCGCCGCGACGCTGGCAGCCTCGTCCTCGACGGCGCCGAGATCGATCCCCACGACACGCTGGCCGCGCAGAAGCTGGGTATCGGGACGGTCTATCAGGAGGTGAACCTCCTTGCGAACCTGAGCGTTGCGGAGAATCTGTTTCTCGGCCGCCAGCCGAAGCGCTTCGGGATGATCAGCACCCGCGTGATGAACGCCATGGCGAAGGATCTGTTGTCGCAATACGGTATCGATATTGATGTCAGCCGCCAGCTTGATCGTTTCTCTGTAGCAATCCAGCAGGTGATCGCGATCGCGCGCGCCGTCGATCTCTCGGGCAAGGTCCTGATTCTCGACGAGCCGACCGCGAGCCTGGATACCCAGGAAGTTGCGATGCTTTTCGGTATCATCCGGAATTTGAGGCAGCGCGGATTAGGGATTGTTTTCATTACGCATTTTCTTGAGCAGGTTTATGAGATCTGCGACCGCATAACCGTTCTTCGCAACGGCCGTCTGGTCGGCACCCGCGATGCGCAGGGCCTGTCACGCCAGACCCTGATTGCGATGATGCTGGGCCGCGAACTCGCCGAAGTCGAGGCGGGCGTGAAGGAGGCGGCCAGCGAAAGCGGGCCTGCAAAATATCATTTCACCAACTTCGGCAAGCGCGGCAAGATCAAGCCTTTCGATCTCGAAGTTCGCGTCGGCGAAGTGGTCGGGATTGCCGGCCTGCTCGGCTCCGGACGCACGGAAACCGCCGAGGTTATGTTTGGCGTGGAACGCGCCGACAGCGGCGAGGCACGGATCGATGCGCAGACGGTGAGCCTTTCGTCACCGCGCGCCGCCATCAAGAACGGTTTCGGTTTTTGCCCGGAAGACCGTAAGACGGATGGGATCATCGGTGATCTTTCCATTCGCGAAAATATCGTCATGGCGCTTCAGGCCCGTCGCGGCTGGGCGCGCCCGCTATCGCGCGGCGAGCAGAACGCGATCGCCGACCGCTACATCAAGGCACTGGATATTCGCACCACCGACCGCGAAAAGCCGATCAGGCTTTTGTCCGGCGGCAATCAGCAGAAGGCCATTCTGGCGCGCTGGCTGGCGACCAATCCGAGCTTCCTCATTCTCGATGAACCGACACGCGGTATTGATGTCGGCGCGCATGCTGAAATCATCCGGCTGATCGAGGATCTCTGCAAGCAGGGTATGTCGCTAGTGGTGATCTCCTCCGAATTGGAGGAGCTCGTAGCCTACAGCTCCCGCGTCATCGTGCTGCGCGACCGGGAGCATATTGCCGAGCTGACCGGCAGCGAAATAACCGCCAGCCATATCGTCGACGCCATTGCAACGGCGCAGAGCAAGCGGGAGGACGCATGAGTTCCCAGATCAAGGCATCCTTGTTTCGATTGATGCCGCAGCTCATTGCCTTGGCTGCCATTCTTCTTTTGAATTTCATCATGTTCCCGCATTTCTTTCATCTGGAAATGCAAAACGGCAGATTGTACGGCAGCGTCATCGATGTTCTTAATCGCGGTGCGCCGGTGGCGCTACTGGCGATCGGCATGACGCTGGTCATCGCCACCAAGGGCATAGATCTCTCGGTCGGCGCGGTGATCGCAATTTGCGGTGCCGTGGCGGCATCGACGATCGTTGGCGGAAGTTCGCTCGCCTACACGCTGGCACTGACCATCGGCGTCGGGATTGCCTGCGGATTATGGAACGGATTTCTGGTCGCGGTTCTCGGCATTCAACCGATCATCGCCACGCTGGTACTGATGGTCGCGGGCCGTGGCATCGCCCAATTGATCACCGAAGGCGTCATCCTGACCTTCAACAATGATGGGCTTATCTTCTTCGGCAGCGGATCGTTTGCCTGGCTGCCTATGCCCGTCGTCGTCTGGTTGGCGGTGGGGCTCGCGGTCATCCTGCTTGTCAGGCGCACCGCGCTCGGCATGCTGGTCGAGGCGATCGGGATCAATCGCCGTGCCAGCACATTGTCGGGCATTCAGACGCCGATACTATTGATCGCCGTCTATGCGCTCAGCGGTCTTTGCGCCTCCATCGCCGGCATCATCGTCTCTGCCGATATCAAGGGCGCGGATGCCAACAATGCCGGCCTCTGGCTCGAACTTGATGCGATCCTGGCCGTGGTTGTCGGCGGTAATTCCCTTCTTGGCGGCCGCTTCAGCATTGTCGGCTCGCTGATCGGCGCGATGATCATCCAGTCGGTCAATACCGGCATTCTGCTGTCCGGCTTTCCGCCAGAATTCAATCTGGTGATCAAGGCCGTCATCGTTATCATCATCCTGGTCATCCAGTCTCCGGCTCTCCAATCGGTCACGACGTTCTTGCGGCGTCGGCACGGCGAAGGACGGATGATCCATGAGGAGCAGGCAAAGTGAATTCGAAATATCTTCCTCTGCTCGCAACGATCGTCATTTTCATCCTCGCTTACACCGGTTGCGCGCTGCAATATCCGACCATGCTATCGACGCGGGTTGCCGGCAACCTGCTGACGGACAACGCGTTTCTCGGGATAGCCGCCGTTGGCATGACCTTTGTGATCATTTCCGGCGGTATCGACCTGTCGATCGGCTCGGTCATCGCCTTTACGGGCGTTTTCCTTGCGATCATCCTGCGCGACACCTCGATCCATCCGCTGTTCGCCTTCGCAATTGTCCTGGCGATCACGACGGCCTTTGGTGCGGGCATGGGTGCGATCATCCACTACCTCGCCATGCCGCCCTTCATCGTGACGCTGGCGGGCATGTTTCTCGCGCGCGGCATCGCTTTCGTCCTGTCGATCGACAGTATCCCGATCGAGCATGAATTCTATTCGCAGCTCAGCGATATGTATCTGTTGCTGCCGGGCGGAGGTCGCCTGACGGTGGTCGGTGGCGTGATGCTCGTCGTTTTTGCCGCTGGCATCCTGCTCGCGCATCGCACCCGCTTTGGCGCCAATGTTTATGCGCTGGGCGGCGGCGTGCAGACGGCTCAGTTGATGGGCGTTCCGGTGGCGCGCACGACGATGCAGATCTACGCCTTGTCGGGCTTTCTGGCCGGCCTATCCGGAATCGTTTTTTCGCTCTATACATCCGCCGGATATTCGCTTGCCACGGTCGGTGTCGAACTCGACGCCATCGCCGCGGTGGTTATAGGCGGAACATTGTTGACGGGGGAGCAGGGTTCGTTGGGGGGACTCTGATCGGAATTCTCATACAGGGCTTGATCCAGACCTACATCACCTTTGACGGAACACTTTCCAGCTGGTGGACGAAGATCTTGATCGGGCTGCTGCTTTTTGCGTTTATTTTGATGCAGAAGGGGCTTCTGTTGCTTTCCCGTTTCAATCGACGTTACGCCTAAGGGAAGGACAGAGCGGTTGCGCAGCAGATTGCTTGAGACACGGAAAGGCCAAGGAAAGTCACGAACGAGCCATGCTCAGGTTGTCGACGATCTCGGAAAGGCGATCGTGTCGGGCGTCTTTCCTATCGGCACCATCCTTCCGGGTGACAGCGATCTCCTGCAACGGTTCAAGGTGTCGCGCACGGTTTTGCGCGAGAGCATGAAGACACTGGCGGCGAAAGGACTGGTTGTCCCGCGTGCCAGGGTCGGTACGCGCGTCACGGAGCGGATCCACTGGAACATGTTCGACAACGAGGTGCTGACCTGGCATTTCGAAAGTGGGGTCAACGAAGAGTTCCTGCTTCACCTCTATGATATCCGCCTGGCCTTCGAGCCGTTTGCCGCCAGTCTCGTGGCGGAGCGCGCCGACCCTGAAGAGGTCGAGATGCTGCGGCGGCTGGCGCTGGCAATGGCCGCGCCGGAACATACGGCGGACAGCCTCGCGCTCGCCGACCTTCATTTTCACCTGGCGGTCACCGAAGCGTCCCACAATCCCTTCATGCGCTCGCTCGGTGGCTTGATCGAAGCCGCTTTGGTCGGCATGTTCCGCATGAGCGCACCTCCCTCCAGCAACGGCTTTGCGAATATTGCCGATACGCACATGGCGATTGTCGACGCCATCGCGGCTCACGACGGACCAACAGCGTATAAAGCGATGGAGTTCGTCATTTTCGATGGCCGCCAGCATGTGCTGGAAGCCTTCGCGGCGCTTGCTGATGCCTGAGCGCTATATCTAAATTCGCCGTAGTTCGCCATTCAACTACAGCGCCGCGCGTCACATGTGACGTGCAAAGGTCGCTGTAGCACTTCAAATCTGCTGCATAATTTAATCCTTAAATCGATTCCGATTTAAGGAATTATGCAGTAGTTGCTAAGAGGAGACGAAGCCTGCATAGGCCTCGCCGAGTCGTATCTTTCGGAGCTTGAAATGGAACGCACCTGCCTCGCCATCATCCTCGCCGCCGGTGACAGCACCCGCATGAAGTCGTCGGTCTCCAAGGTGCTGCATCCGATCGCCAGCCGTCCGATGATCGCGCATGTGATGGAAGCGATCGCCAAGACCGATATTTCCGCCGCGGCCCTCGTCGTCGGACGCAATGCGGAGGAGGTGGCTGCCGCCGCCGATATCGGCGGCATCGAGGTTGAGGCCTATGTTCAGAAGGAACGCCTGGGTACCGGCCACGCCGTATTGGCAGCGCGTGACGCAATCGCTAAGGGCTATGACGATATCATCGTTGCTTACGGCGACGTGCCGCTGCTCACCGACGCACCGCTTCGCGCTGCCCGAAAGGGACTTGCCGACGGCAACGATATCGTCGTCATCGGTTTTCACACGAAAAATCCGAATGCCTATGGCCGCTTGCTGGTGAAGGACGGCGCGCTGATCGCCATTCGCGAGGCGAAGGACGCGACGGATGCCGAACTAGCGGTGACATGGTGCAACAGCGGCCTCATGGCGATCAACGGCCGCAAGGCGCTCGATCTGCTCGATCGCATCGGCAACAGCAATGCCAAGGGCGAATACTATCTGACCGATCTCGTCGAGATCGCGCGCGCGCTTGGCGGCCGTGCGGTTGCTGTCGATGCGCCGGAAGTGGAAATGACCGGCTGCAACAACCGCGCCGAACTCGCATTCATCGAACGCCTCTGGCAGGAGCGCCGCCGTCATGAGCTGATGCTTTCCGGCGTCACCATGATCGCACCGGAAACGGTGTTTCTCGCCTATGATACGGTGATTGGCCAGGACGCGCTGATCGAGCCGAACGTCGTCTTCGGTCCCGGCGCGGTCGTTGATGGCGGCGCAGTTATCCACGCCTTCTCGCATATCGAAGGCGCTCATGTCAGCGGCGGCGCCACCGCCGGCCCGTTCGCACGATTGCGCCCCGGCGCGGATCTTGCCGACGGCTCGAAGGTCGGCAATTTCTGCGAGGTGAAGAACGCCAAGATCGGCGAGGGCGCCAAGGTCAGCCATTTGACCTATATCGGCGATGCCACGATCGGTGCCGGCAGCAACATCGGCGCGGGCACGATCACCTGCAACTATGACGGCGTTAACAAGCACGAGACCCATATCGGCGCCAACAGCTTCATCGGCTCCAACTCCTCACTGGTGGCGCCGGTACGCATCGGCGACAATGCCTATGTCGCCTCCGGCAGCGTGATCACCGATGACGTTCCAGCTGAAGCGCTTGCCTTCGGTCGTGCCCGCCAAGAGGTGAAGCCCGGCCGCGCCAAGCTTATTCGCGAAAGAGCCTTGGCGATCAAGGCAGCAAAAAAGGGCAGCCACTAAGCATTTCGCCCATGGTCGCGTAACGGTTGGAAACCGAAAGTGACCATCGCGGTAATTGTGAAAACTGTTAGAATCATTAGGACTTGCCTTCTTATTTGAGGCCAGACGGAGAGTTGTATGTGCGGCATTGTTGGGATTGTCGGAACGAAGCCTGTCGCGGGGCGATTGGTGGATGCCTTGCGGCGTCTCGAGTATCGCGGCTACGATTCGGCGGGCGTTGCGACCATTCATGACGGTGTGATGGATCGTCGCCGCGCTGAAGGAAAACTCTTCAATCTGGAGAAGCGGCTCGATGCCGAGCCGCTGCCCGGCGTAACCGGTATCGCCCACACCCGTTGGGCGACGCATGGCGTTCCGAACGAGACCAATGCCCATCCGCATTTTGTTGACGGCGTCGCTGTTGTCCACAACGGCATCATCGAGAATTTCTCCGAATTGCGGGAGGAATTGAAGGCCGAGTGCAAGGTGTTCACGACGCAGACGGATACGGAAGTCGTCGCGCATCTGCTCGCGAAATACGTCGGCGAGGGCCTCGATCCGCGCGCGGCGATGCTGAAGATGCTGAACCGCGTGACCGGTGCCTATGCGCTCGCCATCATGTTCCAGAGCGATCCCGATACGCTGATGGCGGCCCGCTCCGGTCCGCCGCTCGCCGTCGGTTTCGGCAACGGTGAGATGTTCCTCGGCTCCGATGCCATCGCGCTCTCGCCCTTCACCAACGAGATCACCTATCTCGTCGATGGTGATTGCGCGATCATCACACGCGATAACGCCACGATCCTCGATTTCAACGGCCGGGAAGTCAGCCGTCCCCGGCAGATATCGCAGGCGACCGCCTATGTGGTGGACAAGGGCAATCACCGCCACTTCATGGAGAAGGAAATCTACGAGCAGCCTGAGGTGATCTCCCACGCGCTCAGCCAGTATGTCGATTTCGTCAGCCATCGGCTGCGCCCGAATGTATCGGCGATCGATTTCAAGGGCGTATCCGGCCTTGCGATCTCGGCCTGCGGCACGGCCTATCTCGCCGGCCTGATCGGAAAATACTGGTTCGAGCGCTACGCGCGTCTGCCGGTCGAAATCGATGTCGCCTCGGAGTTTCGCTATCGCGAAATGCCGCTGTCTCCCTCGCAGGCAGCGCTGTTCATTTCGCAGTCCGGCGAAACCGCCGACACGCTGGCGTCGCTGCGTTATTGCAAGGACAACGGCCTGAAGATCGGCGCCATCGTCAACGTCAAGGAATCGACCATCGCGCGTGAATCCGATGCGGTGTTCCCGATCATGGCCGGTCCCGAGATCGGCGTTGCCTCGACCAAGGCGTTCACCTGCCAGCTTGCCGTTCTGGCGTCGCTGGCGATCGGTGCCGGCGTTGCGCGCGGTACGGTGAGCGCCGAAGATGAAAACGCCTTGGTGCGCCACCTCATCGAGATGCCGCGCATCATGGGGAGAGTGCTGAACATCATCCAGCCGCAGATGGAAAGCCTTGCCCGCGAAATCTCCAAGTTCAAGGACGTGCTCTATCTCGGTCGCGGCACTAGCTTTCCGCTCGCCATGGAAGGCGCGCTGAAGCTCAAGGAAATCTCCTATATCCACGCCGAAGGCTATGCCGCTGGCGAACTGAAGCACGGTCCGATCGCGCTGATCGACGAAAATATGCCGGTTATCGTCATTGCACCTCATGATCGCTTCTTCGACAAGACGGTTTCCAACATGCAGGAAGTGGCGGCTCGCGGTGGTCGCATCATCTTCATCACCGACGAGGCGGGGGCGGCCGCCTCGTCGTTGCCGACGATGGCAACGATCACCCTGCCGGTTGTCGATGAAATCATCGCACCGATGATCTTCTCGCTGCCGATCCAACTGCTGGCCTATCACACCGCTGTCTTCATGGGCACGGATGTTGATCAGCCGCGCAATCTCGCCAAGTCGGTGACTGTGGAGTAAGTCACGCCTCCAGTTATTTTCGTGTGATAACGTCGTCGTGAACCAGGCCCATATCGGGCCTGGAGGGGTGACTGCCGGGTTGTGCGTTCCGCCGATTTCTGGCACGATTCATCAAGGAGATGGTGGGGGAATTTGCCGGTTAGCGGTTGACGACGGAACGGAGTTTTCGAGCGGCGAATGACGGAAAAGTCCATCAAAATATCTGTGGCAGCACGGATCAGAAACAATTTCCTGGCCGGCCTGATTATCTGCGCGCCGATTGCCATCACGCTCTGGCTCACCTGGTCGGTCATCCATTGGGCTGACAGCTGGGTTCGGCCCTATATTCCGGCGCGCTACGATCCCGAAAGCTATCTGAACTTCGCCGTTCCCGGCACGGGCGTGGTGATCGCGATGATCTTCATCACCATCATCGGCTTCCTCGCCAAGAACCTGATCGGCCAGAGCATCGTTCGTTTTGGCGAATCGATCGTGCAGCGCGTGCCGCTGGTGCGAAGCATCTACAAGAGCCTGAAGCAGATCTTCGAAACCGTGCTGAAAGAGCAGGGCACGTCGTTCAAGAAAGTCGGACTGATCGAATACCCGAGCCCCGGCCTCTGGTCGATGGTGTTCATCTCGACAGACGCCAAGGGCGAAATGGCCTCAAAATTCAATGCCATGGGGCATGATATGGTGGCTGTTTTCCTGCCGCCGACCCCCGTGCCGACCGCCGGCTTCCTGATCTTCGTGCCGCGCGAAAAAATCACGCTTCTCGACATGAGCCCGGAAGACGGTGCCAAGCTTTTAATTTCCGGCGGTCTGGTCTCGCCCGAATATCGGGAGAAGCTGATTGCGCCTAAGGAAGTGCCGCCGCCTATTCCGATGAAATCATTGTCTTAATGCTAGATCGCGAGCTGGTACGGTAGCTCGCGCGCCGACCAGTTCCTGCGACGCAGCGCTTCTATCTCACGCTATTGAACATTTCGATCGCACCATTGAAACGGGTGATGATGAGTTGGTATTTGTCTGGCGTGGGATCCTGCTTTATCTGGCGGAAGTCGCCAACCATTCCGGTCAGAAAGGTATTGATACCATCAAGAAGCGGAGTATTTGGGGAGTTGCCTCCGTCCTGCTTGGCTTTTGCCAAGGCGGCGCGCTGATCTTCCAATGTCTTTTCCAGTTCGACGATCTTTGCGTCTATCTGTCCCTGTAGAGCGGGTTTGCTGGGGTCTTCCGAACTATTGAAAAGATTGACGAGTTGTCTCGCCTGGCTGAGGGCAAGCCGTGTCTGATAGACCGGCATATCCCCGCGTTCCTTGATCTTGGCAAGCTCGGCCTGTTCCCGGCGGTCGAGCTCCTTCTGCAATTGCTGATGGAATTCCTCCAATGCGGCGGCGGCAGCCTGGAAATCGGCAAGCATCAAGGGATCCTCACGCTTTCCGCGCGCCAGCCCGTCCTCCATGTAGGCCTTGCTGGTATAATAGACATCCAGGCCGGAAAGGCGGGGAACTACCTGACCAAGTGCGGAGATCAGCTTGTCGGCGGCGGTATCGAGTTCCGTGGGTGCATCGCCCTTTGCGCCGCGCACGGTCTTCAATTTATCCGCGGATCGTTCGAGCGAGCCTTTGCTGACTTCGGTAATATTGTCGGAGGTCGCGCTCTTCGAAATATTGGCGTTCTGATAGGCCTGATATTGCGCCAGCAGGCCGGAATCCCCGATGAGATCATTATAGGCCAGCACGTAGTCGTTTAATTTTGCGCTGTTCGCCAGCTTCGATGCCGTATCGGCCGAGGACTGATTGCTGGTGGCAGTGGATTTCGACTGATCGTCGCAGGCCGAAAGGCCCAGAATTGCGGTGAATGCCATCGCGAGAACAGCGACAGAAGCAGACGTCTTCATGGAGTGAAACCCTTCGCTATCTTATGGCGTTAACGGCAATTGTTGCGAGGACATCGCAAACTCGGTTCGCAGCAGGCTTAAGAAACGACCTACGCCAAATGCAGCACGGTTTCAATCTCAAGATGTCATGGTGGACGAGCGGAACCTTATGCTGGCGATCATCCGGCCCGCCGGTCGCATCAGCCGGATCGAACTGTCATGTCCCTATCATATTGGCGTTCTAGACCGGTTGCCGGAAGGGCAGGCGGGCACATCTCATGGTCGAATGTTTGCGGCTCAACGGAGCCTGATATTTTCGTTCGATGCGGTTTTCAACCGATCGGGAGATGAACGCCATTCCAGCACAAAGAGTTTTCATCAGGAGGATATTGCCGTGAGAAATTTGCGTTCAATGAGTTTGCCGCTGCTGTCGGCAGCGCTCGCCACTTTCGTTTTCACCATGCCGGTCGCAGCCTTCGCCGATAATTCCGTTGCAGTTGGCGGTGTTACCACCCTGGTTAATAAGGGCCTCGTGGCTGTCGGCCGTATCCCGGCCAACCAGCGCGACAAGTTCGGCGAAACCTTCGGCTCCGGCTCGGGCATGTCGATCGACGCCAAGAGTTGGGTTCGCAATGCCGATGGCAGCTATAAGGGGTCGCTGTGGCTGCTGCCGGATCGCGGCTATAACGTCGTCGGCACCACCGATTATCGTCCACGCCTCAACACCGTCGACGTTCAACTGACGCCGGTCGCTCCGGGCGCAACGCCGCCGGCCGGCAAGGAACAATCGGGCGTCGTTGCCAAACTCGCCGACACCATGCTGCTGACCGACAACAAGGGCGCCGACACCACCGGCCTCGATCCGTCCGATGGCAGTCGCCATCCGGAAGGTGGCATGCCCTTGCTGCCGGAAGCGCCGAACGGCAAGATCTCGCTCGACAACGAAGCCATCGTCCGTGTGCCGGATGGCACCATGTTCATCAGCGACGAATACGGCCCCTATATCTACCGCTTCTCCGCCGATGGCCGAATGATGTCCGCCACGCCGCCCCCGGCTGCATTGCTGCCGATGCGCCATGGTGCCGTGAACTTTGCGTCGAACAATCCTGGCCCCGGTGAAAAGGCTCCCGATCCCAAGGATCCAACCAGCGGCCGCCAGAACAACCAGGGCCTAGAAGGCATGTCGATGACCCCGGACGGCAAGTTTCTGATTGCTGTGTTGCAGTCGGCGACGCGTCAGGACGGTGGCGACTCCGGCTCGACCCGACAGAATACCCGCGCGCTGGTCTATGATGCCGCTGATCTGGCGCATCTGAAGCTGGTGCATGAATATGTCGTGCCGCTGCCGGTCTTCACCAACAACAAGGGTAAGACGGCTGTCGCCGCGCAGAGCGAGATCGTGGTGCTTTCGCCGACAAGTTTCCTGATGCTGGCGCGCGACAGCAACAATGGCTACGGCATGGAAGGGGAAAAGTCGCTTTACCGCAGCATCAACGTCGTCGATGTCTCCGGCGCCACCGACATTGCCGGCAGCAAATTCGATGCCGACACACCGGTTGCTCCGAAAGGTGTCCTTGATGCGTCGGTGAAGCCCGCAACGGTTAGCCAGTTGATCGACATCAACGATAGCGACAACCTTGCCCGCTTCGGCCTCCATAATGGCGCGCCGAACGATCGCAATAACCTTTCCGAGAAATGGGAGGCTATGTCGTTCGTCAGCGTTCTCGATCCGAAGCTGCCGGACGACTACTTCCTGTTCGTCGCCAATGACAACGACTTCCTGACCCAGGACGGTTTCCAGGTGGGCGCTGCCTACAAGGGTGAAGGCGGGGCCGACGTCGACACCATGTTCCAGGTGTTCCAGGTGACAATCCCCGGCCTGTCTGCCAAGTAATAGCCTTTGAAAGGGATGGACGCCGCCTGCCGCGTCCATCCGACTATCCGGCTCTCAGGAACCGGATCGCCTCGTCGCGGCGGAAGAGATAGAGCAGGGTGCGTACCGCGATGCCGCGCTCGCTGGTCAGGTCCGGATCACGGTCGATCAGATAGGCGGCGTCCTTGCGGGCGATCTCCAGAAGATCGGCATGGGCCTCGAGGCTGGCGATGCGAAAGCCGGGCGTGCCGGATTGGCGCGTGCCGAGCAATTCACCCTCACCACGCAATTTCAGATCCTCTTCGGCGATACGGAAGCCGTCCTCGGTGTCGCGCATGATTGTCAGCCGCGCATGGCCAGTTTCGCCCAGTGGACCCTTGTAGAGCAGGATGCAAGTCGAGGCTTCGTCGCCGCGTCCGACACGGCCGCGAAGCTGGTGCAACTGCGCCAAGCCAAAACGCTCGGCATGTTCGATCACCATGATCGTCGCGTCCGGCACATCGACGCCAACCTCGACAACCGTCGTGGCGACCAGCAGACGGATTTCACCGCTCTTGAAGGCCATCATCACGGCATCTTTTTCCGGCCCGCTCATGCGGCCGTGGATCAGGCCGATGCCGGGTCCAAGAGCTTGGACCAGCGTCGCATGTCGCTCCTCGACCGACATTAAATCGGATTCTTCGGATTCTTCCACAAGTGGGCAAATCCAATAGGCTTTTTTGCCTTCAGACAGTGCGCTTTTCAGCCGGGATACGATGTCGCCGGTTCGTTCGGTCGGAATAGTGATCGTCTGGATCGGCTTGCGGCCGGCCGGCTTCTCGGTGAGCTTGGAGACATCCATATCGCCGAAAGCGGCGAGGACCAGCGTGCGCGGGATCGGCGTCGCGGTCATCACCAACATATGCGGCGAGATGCCCTTTGCCGTCAGCCGCAGGCGCTGGTGGACACCGAAACGATGCTGCTCATCGACGACCGCCAGCATCAGGTTCGCATAGGTGACGCTGTCCTGGAACAGCGCATGCGTGCCGATGACGATCTGCGCCTCGCCGGAAGCGATGCGCTCGAGAATGGCGTCGCGCTCGCGGCCCTTGGTGCGGCCCGTCAGCACTTCGACGGAGAGGTTGGCGCTGGCGGCAAATTTCGCGATGGTCGCATAATGCTGCCGCGCCAGGATTTCGGTTGGCGCCATCAGCACCGCCTGACCGCCGCTTTCGATGACCGCGGCAATTGCCATCAGCGCAACAAGCGTCTTTCCAGCGCCGACGTCGCCCTGCAGCAGCCGCAGCATGCGCTCGGTGCCGGCCATATCCTTGAGGATATCGGCAATGGCTTCCGTTTGGCTGTTCGTCAGGGAGAAGGGAAGGGATTCCAATATCTTCCGGCTGATTTCTCCAGTTGCATGCACGGGCTGTCCCGCGACTTTGCGCAGCCGCTGGCGCACGAGCGCCAACGACAATTGTCCGGCTAGGAATTCGTCATAGGCAAGCCGGCGGCGGGCTGGCGTCTGCGGATCGATATCGGCGGCGTCGCGCGGCGCATGCAGCATATGGAAGCTATCGGATATCGAGGGAAAGCCCTGTTTCTGTGTCAGCGGCGTGTCGTCCCATTCCGGCAGTTGCGGCATGCGCGCCAGCGCCGCCTCAATGGTCTTGCGCAGGAATTTCAGCGCGAGCCCCGCTGTTAGCGGATAGACGGGTTCGACCAGCGGCAGGTTCTGCGCCTCGCTTTCGCGCATGATGTAGTCGGGATGCACCATCGACGGCCGGCCATTGAACCAGTCGACCTTGCCGCTGACGGTGACCGTCTCATCCATCGGCAGTTGCTTTTCCAGCCATTGCGCCTTGCCGCGAAAGAATACCAGCCCGAGTTCGCCGGTATCGTCGTGCAGGAAGACGCGGTAGGGCACGTTGCTGCGCGGGTTCGGCGGCGGCTGGTGGCGGTCGACGCGTCCGGTAATGGTGACGATCGCGCCCTGCGGCGCCCGCGCAATGCCCGGCTGCTCGCGCCGGTCGATAATGGAATGCGGCGCGTGGAAAAGCATGTCGATGACACGGCAATCGTCGATGGTTTCTCGGTCGAGCAGCTTCACCAGCAGTTCGGCAACCTTCGGCCCGACGCCGGGCAGCGAGGAAACGGAAGCAAACAGAGGGTCGAGGATGGCGGGACGCATGGCCGGCAAAATGCGACGGGGAGGGTAGTCTTGGCAAGGGCTGACGGCCACGGAGGCCTTATCGGGGGTCACACTCCCCGGAAAATTGCACGTCGGGCGCTTTTTTCCGAAAAACCGGTTCCCACCTTCCAAGGCTGGTTTTATAGAGACGCAGCAACATAAAGGTTTTTGTGATGACTGGGCTGACACTCAGCAGTGCCGATCTCGATCCCCGCCGCCGGCGCATTCTGTTTCGCTGCTGGCATCGTGGCCTCCGCGAGATGGATCTCGTTTTCGGCCAGTTCGCCGACAACGAATTGCCGGGACTTAGCGAGGCCGACCTCGATGAGTTCGAGCGGATCATGGACGAGGAAGACAATGATCTCGTTCGTTGGATTCTCGGGACATTACCTGTGCCGGAACATTTCCAGACGCCGCTGTTTGCGCGCCTTGCGGCTTACCAGCCAGATTTCGAAGAGGTCGCGGAAAGGCTTGGGATAACCAGATGATCCCAGGGTTCGACGCGAAGAAACTGCTCGCGGCGAGCGAGCCGCTGACCGTTGGCCATGTTCCGGCGGGCATGGAGCCCTTCCTGCTGGCAGAATTGGCACGAACCGGCGAGCCGGTCGCCTATGTGATGTCGGACGGCCAGCACATGGCCGATGTCGAACAGATGCTCGGCTTCCTTGCGCCCGAAATCCCGGTTTTGACGCTGCCCGCCTGGGACTGCCTTCCCTATGACCGTGTGTCGCCCAGCTCTCACACCTCGGCTCGCCGTCTCGCGGCCCTGAGCGGATTGATCGCCTACCATCGCAAGCCGCATGCGGCGATCGTATTGGTGACGGTCAATGCCATGCTGCAGAAGGTGGCGCCGCAGGATGTGATTGAGAGTCTCGCTTTTTCCGCCCGGCCTGGTAATCAGGTCCGTATGGACGATGTCGCCGGTCGCCTGGAGCGCAACGGCTTCGACCGCGTCGCGACCGTGCGCGAAGTCGGTGAATATGCCGTGCGCGGCGGCATCCTTGATGTCTTCGTGCCGGGAACCGAAGAGCCGGTGCGACTCGATTTCTTCGGCGACACGCTGGAAAGCATTCGCAGCTTCGATCCCGCCAGCCAGCGCACGACGGGTCAGATCCGCTCTCTCGATCTCAATCCTATGAGCGAAGTGACGCTGACGCCGGATACGATCAGCCGTTTCCGCAAGAACTACCTCTCCTCTTTCGGTGCTGCTACGCGCGACGACGCGCTCTATGTCGCCGTTTCCGAAGGCCGTCGTTATGCCGGTATGGAACATTGGCTGCCGCTGTTCTACGAGAAGCTGGAGACGGTTTTCGACTATCTCAGGGGCTTCCGGCTGGTCACGGATCATACGGTGCGTGAGGCCGCCGAGGAGCGCTCCAAGCTCGTTTTCGATTATTACGATGCCCGCCTGAATTCCGGACAGCCGGCCAAGAGCCAGATGTCCCAGGGCACGCCCTACAAGCCGGTAACGCCAGGCCAGCTCTATCTCGACGGCGGCACCCTCTCCAAGGCGCTCGATGCCTTCAATGCCATCCGTATCTCGCCTTTCAACGAGCATGAGGGCGAGGCTCGCCGCGTCATCAACATCGATGCCCGTCAGGGCCCGCGATGGGCGCGCTCCGCGACCGAAAACGCTGACGCCGAACGCGTCAACGTCTTCGATTCCGTGGTCAAGCACATCGCCGAACGCCGCGCCGCCGGCGGCAAGGTAATGATTACGGCCTGGACGGAAGGCTCCCTCGACCGCCTTTTGCAGGTACTTGCCGAACACGGGCTTGCCCGCGTCAAGACGATCGAGGCGATCAAGGATCTTGCCACCTTGGCAAAGGGCGAGGCGGCGGCGGCCGTTCTCAGCCTGGAAGCCGGCTTTGAGGTTGGCGATCTCGTCGTCATCGGCGAGCAGGACATTCTCGGTGACCGCATGGTGCGCCGCTCCAAGCGCCGTAAGCGCGCTGCCGATTTCATCTCGGAAGTGGCCGGCCTCGACGAGGGCTCGATCGTCGTCCATGCCGAACACGGCATCGGCCGTTTCGTCGGTCTGAGAACCATCGAGGCAGCCGGCGCGCCGCACGCATGTCTCGAGCTGCGTTACGCCGATGACGCCAAGCTGTTCCTGCCGGTCGAAAACATCGATCTTCTTTCGCGTTATGGCGGCGAGGGCACCGAGGCGCAACTCGACAAGCTCGGCGGCGGCGCATGGCAGATGCGCAAGGCCAAGCTCAAGAAGCGTCTGCTGGACATGGCCGGCGCGTTGATCCGCATAGCGGCCGAGCGCCTAACGCGGCATGCACCGGTGCTCAGCACCCCGGATGGCCTCTATGACGAGTTCGCCGCCCGCTTCCCCTATGACGAGACCGAAGACCAGATGACCGCCATCGAAGCCGTGCGCGATGATCTCGGCGCCGGTCGTCCGATGGACCGCCTCGTCTGCGGCGACGTCGGTTTCGGCAAGACGGAAGTGGCGCTGCGCGCCGCCTTCGTTGCCGCCATGAACGGCGCGCAAGTCGCCGTCGTCGTGCCGACGACGCTGCTGGCCCGTCAGCACTTCAAGACTTTCACTGACCGCTTCCGCGGCCTGCCGATCCGCATCCAGCAGGCGTCCCGCCTCGTTGGCGCCAAGGAGCTGGCGCTGACCAAGAAGGAAGTTTCCGAAGGCAAGACCGACATCGTCGTCGGCACGCATGCGCTGCTCGGCGCCGGTATCCAGTTCGCCAATCTCGGCCTGCTGGTCATCGACGAGGAGCAGCATTTCGGCGTCAAGCACAAGGAGCGCCTGAAGGAGCTGAAGAGCGACGTGCATGTGCTGACGCTCTCGGCGACGCCGATCCCGCGCACGCTGCAGCTCGCCATGACCGGCGTGCGCGAACTGTCGCTGATCACCACGCCTCCGGTCGACCGCATGGCAGTGCGCACCTTCATCTCGCCCTTCGATTCGCTGGTGATCCGCGAAACGCTGATGCGCGAGCATTATCGCGGCGGCCAGAGCTTCTATGTTTGCCCGCGCCTTGCCGATCTCGCCGACATCCATGCCTTCCTGCAATCGGACGTGCCGGAGCTGAAGGTGGCTGTCGCCCATGGCCAGATGCCGGCCGGCGAGCTCGAGGACATCATGAACGCCTTCTATGAAGGCCGCTACGATGTGCTGCTGTCGACCACCATCGTCGAATCCGGCCTCGATGTGCCCACGGCCAACACGCTGATCGTGCACCGCGCCGACATGTTCGGCCTTGCGCAGCTCTATCAGCTGCGTGGCCGTGTCGGTCGTTCCAAGGTTCGTGCCTTCGCGCTCTTCACCCTGCCGGTTAACAAGGTGCTGACGACGACAGCCGAGCGCCGCCTGAAGGTGCTGCAATCGCTCGACACGCTCGGCGCCGGCTTCCAGCTCGCCAGCCACGACCTCGACATTCGCGGCGCCGGCAATCTGCTTGGCGAGGAACAGTCCGGCCATATCAAGGAAGTCGGCTTCGAACTCTATCAGCAGATGCTCGAAGAAGCGGTCGCCGAGGTCAAGGGCGTCGACGAGATCCAGGACACCGGCTGGTCACCGCAGATCTCCGTCGGTACGCCTGTGATGATCCCCGATGCCTACGTGCCGGACCTGCATCTGCGCATGGCGCTCTATCGCCGCCTCGGCGAGATCACCGAAATCAAGGAAATCGACGGCTTCGGCGCGGAAATGATCGACCGTTTCGGACCGATGCCGATCGAGGTGCAGCATCTCCTGAAGATCGTCTACATCAAGTCGCTCTGCCGCATCGCCAATGTCGAAAAGCTGGACGCCGGCCCGAAGGGCGTCGTCGTGCAGTTCCGCAACAAGGAATTCCCCAACCCGGCCAATCTCGTCGGCTATATCGCCAAGCAGGGCACCATGGCGAAGATCCGCCCGGATCACAGCGTGTTCCTGACGCGGGACTTGCCGACGCCTGAGAAGAGGCTGCAGGGGGCGGCTGTGGTTATGACGCAGTTGGCGGAATTGGCGAAGTAGAGATGCAGGATGTCATGTCGCGCGTGATGCGAGCGGGTGCTGGTGTATTAAATCAGGCATGTGTCCTTAGCCGACAACGTCCGTCGTTTGCGCAATATCCGCGACAAATATCGAGCGTTGCTCCATAAAGCTCCAGGGTGCATTGAAGGCGTTCAATGCATACTCCTGTAGTTCACTCGGCAGATTGCTGGATTGAAGCGGTATTTTTGCCATCGCAGCCAGAACGTAGGCCTTGTCGAATTGCTCCCAGTCAAAAACAAGTAATCCTTTTCGGGCCAAGGCTACATGCGAATCCGGTCTGGGAAAATCGACTAACATTTCACAATCGCCGATATCCGGCAGGCCCAAAAGTAATTCCTCAATGTCTGCCACATCGATTGATGCGGTCAGACAGAACTTAGGCATGGGGCCAACACCGGCTGTGATGAAAGCGCCGACAACGTCCGATCGATCAACACCGATCCAGATAGTATCGAAACCCTCCGGGTAATCTCTCTGCATTTGATTGTGCCTCCCAGATGTTAGCGCTCCCAGGGCAGCCTTACCTCATAAAAACGCTCATCGAAGCGAAGTGTGAAACCGAAAGAGCCAGTTTGGGTTTGGAGATCGAAATCGATATGATTGGCGTCGAACTTCCCTCCCAACACGATGTCGCTCAGAATACCGACTATTGTTTTTAGCATTCGTTCATCGGGCCTGTAGCGGAATACTTCGCCTTGTTTTTCCGCGCTTGAACTCTTCTTGCCGCCGTGGGTTATAGCAACGCTGCGGCTATTATTAGTGAACACGGCTTGCTCATCCTTGTTAATGAGGAGGAGCGTAAAGGTGGCGGCGATCTTCGCTAAATTCTTCTCATGAATATCCACGGAGACGTGCTCAGGAAGAAACGAGATATCGCCTCCTAAATCGAGCTTTATCAACTTTTGCCTCCTCCGCATTTGGACGCTTCATCACGCTAAACAAAGCACCATGATGAAGATCCGCTTTGACCGCAGCGTGTTCCTGACGCAGTTGGCGGATTAGGAAATCGAACATTAGCTACGATTGATTCTTGTTTATTCTACATTCAATATGGTCATATGCACGCAATAATTGTTTAATGCGGGGAGGGGAATTCAATCCCATGCTTGAGCTCGACGATCCTCAGTGGCGTGAACTGCAACACGCTTACGGCAATGCCTCAAATATCCCGGCTCTGCTTAGAGCTTTAGCCTCATCCACTGGACTTAAAAAGGGCTACACCGATGAGCCTTGGTTTACTTTATGGTCGAGCCTTTGCCATCAAGGAGATGCCTATACGGCTTCCTATGCAGCGATCCCGCATGTGGTTCAGATCGCAATGAGCACTCGTACGCCAGTCGATTTTTCTTTTTCGTGCTACCAGCAGCTGTTGAATTGGCGCGACGACAGGGACGCGGACCGGATATCCCGCAGCTGCTTGACGAAGACTATCGTAGATCCATCGCGCGCCTGGGTGAGTGCGTTAATCTCCACCTCGAAGATCCATGGATTAAGTCCATGATTTCATCGGAAACGACTACAGAAGAATGGATCGCTATAATCGATAGGCATGATGCTGAATAAGCGCTGGTCGCGTTGACCTATGCTCAATTCATCCCAGCCCGCGCCTCGCCCTTCATCTTGGCGATATCGCGCAGTGCCTCGATGAGTACATCCGGCGTCTGGGCGCCGCTGACGGCATATTGCTGGTCGAAGATGAAGAAGGGGACGCCGGTGACGCCGATCTTCTGGGCTGCCTCGATCTCGGCGACCAGCAGATCGCGGTCGGCGTCGGAGGAGAGCAGGGCTGCGATGACGGAGCGGTCGAGGCCGGCTTTTTCGGCGATATCCAGCAGCACGGCATGGTCGCCGACATTGCGTCCTTCCTCGAAATTGGCCTTGAACAGGGCGTTGACCACCTTCTCCTGCTTTTCGCGGCTTTCCGTTCCTGCCCAATGGATGAGGCGGTGCGCGTCCAGCGTATTCGGTCCGATCTTGATGGCGTCGAAATCGAACTTGATGCCGATTTCGCCGCCGAGATCACTCAGCATTTTGTGCGCCTGGGCTACTCGCTCCTCGCCGCCGAGCTTCTGCGCCAGTGCCTTCTTCTGGTCGACGCCCTCGGGCGGATATTCCGGATTGAGGCGATAGGGGCGCCAGTTGAGGTCGACGCCCACTTCGTCCTGCACCTCGGCGATCGCCAGCTCCAGCCGCGCCTTACCGAGATAGCACCAGGGACATACGACGTCCGAGACGATATCGATCGTGATGCGTTCCATGGTCCGTGTCCTTCCGCTTTATCGGCCAAAGATCCCATCTAGGCTTTCCGGCCGGAAGCTTCAACCGGTTACCGAAAGGGAACCGGCAACATTTTGGCGGCTTCGGTGCCCTATTGCACCGAAGCGTCCCACCACGTTGGCAGTTGATAGCCGTAGAGCGGCAGCACATCGGGGTGGGCGATGCGGCTGCGCCGCGCCACCCATTGCTGGCCGATATGATAGAGCGGCAGGACGTAATAGCCGGAAATCAAGATGCGGTCGAAGGAGCGCACCGCGTCGCGGAAATCCTCGGCGGAATGGGCCGTCAGGAAATGATCCATCAGCGTGTCGACATCGGGATCAGCGACACCCGCGAAATTGAGGCTGCCTTCGGCCTTTGCGGCGGCGGAGCTCCAGCGTCCCACCTGCTCGATGCCTGGCGACAGCGATGAAGGGTAGGCTTTGAGGATCATGTCATAATCGTAGCTGATCGTCCGGAGCTGATATTGCGAATCATCGACGGTGCGTATCGTCACGGCGATGCCGAGCAGCGCCAGCGACCGGCGATAGGCGATCGCGATGCGCTCCTGATCGGGATTCTGCGTCATGATCTCGAAACTGAGCTGACGCCCGGCGCTATCGACCATTTTCTCGCCCCGGATCGTGTACCCGCCCTGTTTGAGCAGATCGACCGCCTTGCGCAGGATGGCCCGGTCACGGCCGGACCCATCGCTGACGGGCAGCCTGTAGGTGCCGTCGAGCACGTCGGGATCGATGCGATCCTTGATCGGGCCGAGCATGGCCAGCTCGCGTGCGTCCGCGGGCGTGCCAAGCGATGACAGATCAGAATTCTGCCAATAGCTTTGCGTGCGCGTATAGGCATTTGAGGAGAGGCTACGGTTGACCCATTCGAAATCGAAGGCAAGCGTCAGGCCTTGCCGCACCTTCTTGTCGGAGAAGATCGGCCGGCGCGTATTGAAGACGAAACCGAACATGCCGCTCGGCAGCTTCGGCTTGAAAACGTCCTTGATGACGGCGCCGGAGGTGGCCGCCGGAAAGTCATAGGCCTGTTGCCAGTGGCCCGGGCTTCCGTCGGGATAGACGTCGATATCGCCCTTCTTGAAAGCTTCGAATAGCGTGGTCTCCTGCAGGAAATAGGTGACCGATATCTCGTCGTAATTGTCGACGCCGACCTTTGCGGGAATATCCTTGCCCCAATAATCGGGATTGCGCTGGTAGATGATGCGCTGCCCCGGATCGATGCTCTTGACCTTATAGGGGCCGGAGCCGACGGGAATGGCAAGCGTGGTCCGGTCGAAGCTTTCCGGATCGATGACATGTTTCGGCAGGATCGGTAGTGACGAGGCGATGATCAGCGGCGTTTCGCGATTCGCCTTATCGTTGAAGTGGATCCGCACACCATGCTCGCCGACCTTCTCCATCTTGTCGACCGTCTGCAGCGGGGAAGAGAAGACCACGCGGCCCTTGTCGCGCAGAAGCTCAAAGGTGAAAATCACATCTTCCGGCGTCACCGGCTGCCCGTCCGACCATTTGGCGTTCGGATTGAGGTTGAACTGGATGAAGCTGCGGCTCTCATCCCATTCGACCGTCTGTGCCAGCAGCCCATAAAGGGTGAAGGGCTCGTCGCGCGAACGCTGCATCAGCGATTCGTAGATGAGATTGCCGTAATCCGGATCCCACATGCCGCGCGCCGTCGTGCGCATGCTTTTCAGAATGAAGGGATTGAGATTGTCGAAAGTGCCGACGACGCCATAGCTGATACGACCGCCCTTCTTGACGTCCGGTTTGACGTAGGGGAAATGCGTATAGTCCGCTGGCAGGGCAGGATCTCCATGCATTGCGATGCCGTAGAGCGGCTGGGCGGCCGCCACGTTGCAGAATGCTGCGAAGAACAGGAGAGTAGCGATCCGGAGCGCTTGCATGGCATCCTTTCCGGTAAGGGGTATGATTCTGCCGGACCTTATCATGACAGTGCCGAATTCAACACGCGTCCGGGGAATTCTTGGGTCTCAGCAGAAAAGACCAAAGAAAAGCTGGATATCCTCGCCTGTGCGATGTAACAGGAGTCCCGGGTTTCCCGGGTCATGCATTTGCCTCAATCTTTCGACAGGTGGACGGTAGTTTGACCCGGTTGGCATGGGGCGACAGGCTGTCGTCCCGCATCGGATTTCAGGAGGCGGTTTCGCTATGACGTTCAAGACTGACAACAAAATGCGGGCAGGTCTGTCTGCTCTGGCTCTCATGATCGGTGCAGCGCTTCCGGCGGCTGCCTTCGCTCAAGACGCCTCCGGCGCGGCACCTGCTGACGGTGGCGGCGACGCCAGCCAGCCGCGCCTCGGCTGGTACAAGACCTGCACCAAGCAGGATGATGCCGATATCTGCATCGTTCAGAACCTGATGATGGCCAACAATGGTCAGCTCGTGACGGCAGTCGGCCTCATCTCGGTCGACGGCAAGGTCAACCGCAAGATCCTGCAGATTTCCGTTCCGACCGCACGCCTGATCCCTCCGGGCATCACGATGCAGATCGACGGCGGCAAGGGCCAGAAGCTCGACTACGCTGTCTGCCTGCCGGACAAGTGCACGGCCGAAGTTCCGGTGACCGACGCGATGATTGCAGCTTTGAAGAAGGGCACGGACGTGACCTTCACCTCGATCAACTTCCGTCGTGCTCCGAACCCGATCAAGATCTCGCTGACCGGTTTCGGCGCTGCCTTTGACGGCGCTGCCATCTCCGACTCGAAGCTGGCCGAAAGCCAGAAGAGCCTGCAGGACAGTATGCAGAAGAAGGCTGAGGAAGCTCGCAAGAAGCTCGAAGACGCTCAGAAGGCCGCCAAGCAGTAAGCTGCGACACCTGTGAGATCTAATGAAAAGCCCGGCTCGAGCTGGGCTTTTTTCGTTGCGGCACTGATCTGACGAAGAGTGAACCGTTCAAACGAAAGGGAAGACGTTGGGAGCGTCTTCCCTTCGGGAAATCAGTTATGAAATGGACACTTAGTGCGCGAGGCTCATCTTGGGCTTGAGCTCGCCTGTGGGTGCCTTATCGAAGATCTGAGCGATCTGCGGGTTGCGGAGCGGAACGCCGCTCTCGTCGTTGATCAGATTCTGCTCGGATACGTATGCGACATACTCGGTCTCGTCGTTCTCGGCGAGAAGGTGATAGAAGGGTTGGTCCTTGCTGGGCCGCACTTCCATCGGAATGGAATTCCACCATTCCTCGGTATTGGCGAATTCCGGATCGACGTCGAAGATCACACCGCGGAAGGGGAACATCCGGTGTTGAACCACGTCGCCGATATTGAACTTTGCGTTGCGTTGTTTCATGGCGCGACTTCCTTTCAAGCAATCATGTGGTGAGTTCACCGCCGATATCAAGGATTTTGCCCCGATTCCTTCATCTAACCGTCACATTCTATCAACGCGGATCGCCTCTGATGGTTCGATCATGCGAAGCACGAAATGTGACGTCGAGCGAGGCAATCGTGACCTAGAAATGCCTGCCTCACGTTTGCCTGCATAAAAAAAGCCCCGGCGAACCGGGGCTTTCGCTTCGGCGCTTATGCCGAATAGTACATGTCGTATTCGACCGGATGCGGGGTCATTTCGAAGCGCATGACTTCCTGCATCTTCAGCTCGATGAACGAGTCGATCTGGTCGTCGTCGAAGACGCCGCCGGCGGTCAGGAACTTGCGATCCTTATCCAGGCTCTCGAGCGCTTCGCGCAACGAGCCGCAAACCGTCGGGATCTTCTTCAGTTCCTTAGGCGGCAGATCGTACAGATCCTTGTCCATGGCCTTGCCCGGATGGATCTTGTTCTTGATGCCATCAAGACCGGCCATCAGCATGGCGGCAAAGCTGAGGTACGGGTTTGCTGTCGGATCAGGGAAGCGGACTTCGACGCGCTTTGCCTTCGGGTTTGTGCCGAAGGGGATGCGGCAGGAAGCCGAGCGGTTGCGCGCCGAGTAGGCGAGCAGAACCGGAGCTTCGTAACCCGGGACGAGACGCTTGTAGGAGTTCGTCGACGGGTTGGTGAAGGCGTTGAGAGCCTTGGCGTGCTTGATGATGCCGCCGATGTAGTAGAGGCAGCTCTCGGAGAGGCCTGCATATTCGTCGCCAGCGAAGGTCGGCTTGCCGGCCTTCCAGATCGACTGGTGAACGTGCATACCCGAGCCGTTGTCGCCGAAGATCGGCTTCGGCATGAAGGTTGCCGTCTTGCCGTAGGCATTGGCGACCTGATGAACGACATACTTGTAGATCTGCATCTTGTCGGCGTTGCGCAGCAGCGTGTCGAACTTGATGCCAAGTTCGTGCTGAGCGGCGGCCACTTCGTGATGATGCTTTTCGACGGTGACGCCCATTTCGCCAAGAACCGTCAGCATTTCCGAACGCATATCCTGAGCGCTATCGACCGGCGGAACCGGGAAATAGCCGCCCTTGACGCGCGGACGGTGGCCGAGGTTACCGGTTTCATAGTCTGTGTCGTCGTTGGACGGCAGTTCGCTCGAGTCGAGCTTGAAGCCGGTATTGTACGGATCAGCCTTGTACTTGACGTCGTCGAAGACGAAGAATTCGGCTTCCGGACCGAAGAAGGCGGTGTCGCCAATGCCGGATGCCTTGAGATAGGCTTCGGCCTTCTTGGCGGTGCCGCGCGGGTCGCGGTTGTAGGCTTCGCCCGAGACCGGGTCGAGAATGTCACAGAGGATGACCATGGTGGACTGCGCGAAGAACGGATCCATGTGAACCGTTTCGGTATCCGGCATCAGCACCATGTCGGATTCGTTGATGGCCTTCCAGCCCGCAATCGAGGAGCCGTCGAACATGACGCCATCAGCGAACATGTCTTCATCGACGCAGACGATGTCCATTGTGACATGCTGCAGCTTGCCCTTGGGGTCGGTAAAGCGCAGGTCAACGAACTTGACGTCGTTGTCCTTGATCTGCTTGAGAATTTCGCTTGCCGTCGTCATTAAATTTCTCTTCCCTTGACTTAGTGACGATTTTTAGCCGCGGCCGGAAAGGCCGGGCGGGTTAGATGGCATCTATGCCAGTTTCACCGGTACGGATTCGAATGACCTCTTCGATGTTGGAGACGAAAATCTTTCCGTCGCCAATACGGCCGGTCTGTGCTGCCTTGCGGATAGCGTCGATCACCGCCTCCGCATTTTCGTCCGCCAATACGACTTCGACCTTCACCTTCGGCAGGAAGTCAACGACGTATTCAGCACCACGGTAGAGTTCCGTGTGGCCTTTCTGACGACCGAAGCCCTTCGCTTCCGTGACGGTGATGCCCTGCAGGCCGACTTCCTGAAGGGCTTCCTTCACTTCGTCGAGCTTGAAAGGCTTAATGATCGCTTCGATCTTTTTCATGAGAAAATGTCTCTCCGCTTTTCCTGTTACAGCAGGACTACTCCCCGCTCGGCCAACGTGATGCACGTATCATGCCAGTTCAGAGTGGTCTGCTGCGAAAAATCCCGGCGAATTCACGCCGAGACCCCGGATTGATGAGGATTTTTCGGGAAAATGAAAGCGATTTCGCACGAAAATGAGCGAGATAAGCAAAATTTTGCGAAAAAGTGCCTCAACTCTCACAATCATGCCTTGGCAGGGATCTCATGGCCTGTAGGTATATTTTATGCAAATGCATAATTATTAGTCAAATCATGCCGCGTAATGACGGTTGTTTTTCAGGCAGCTTTCGGATTCAATGTTGTCCATCATGATGTTACCGCTCGCCGACCTGCTTCTTTCGCCCGATGATATGGCTGCCGTCGATCGCGCAGCGGCCGCGTCGGGTATCGATTCCTATGGCCTCATGGAAAAGGCAGGGCAGGCGGTGGCCGCGAGCGCCCTTCGGCATTTCCCCGGAGCCTTGAGATATGTCGTGCTCTGTGGTCCCGGCAACAATGGCGGCGACGGCTATGTGGCGGCACGTGCGCTCCGGCAAAGCGGCGCGGAGGTTCTGCTCTTTCATCTAGGCGATCTGAAAACGCTCAAAGGCGATGCCGCTCGTGCCTTTGCCGATTGCTTTGTCGCAGGAGAGGCGTTGGAGCGCTATCTGCCGCGCGCCGGCGATATGATTATCGACGCCATCTTCGGCGCTGGCCTCTCCCGTCCTGTTCCCGATCAGCTTGCTGCGATTATCGCGCGGGTTACCGAAGCCGGCACTCCAGTCATTGCCGTTGACTTGCCCTCCGGCCTTGATGGTCGCAGCGGTCAGGTGCTTGGTGCTGCTTTCCGCGCCGAACGCACGATCACCTTCATGACCCGCAAGCCTGGCCATCTGCTGATGCCGGGCAGGGATCTTTGCGGGGCCTTGGAGGTTTTCGACATCGGCATTCCCGCGCGCATTGTCCGTACCCATGCCAATCGCATGCTCGCGGAGAATACACCGGCGCAATGGCTGGCGAACCTGCCGACGGCGGCCTCGGATACCCATAAATACAAGCGCGGCCATCTCGTCGTCTTTTCCGGCGGTGCGACTGCCACGGGTGCGGCGCGCATGTCGGCCATGGCCGGGCTAAAGGCGGGGGCGGGGCTCGTCACCATTGCCTCGCCGGAGCAAGCGCTGTCGGTCAATGCCGGGATGCTGACGGCGATCATGCTGCATGCGATCGAGGACGAGGCGGCATTGCGCGAGTGGCTCTCCGACAAACGCCTTTCAACCTTCGTCCTTGGTCCCGGCTTTGGCGCCGGTGAGCTGGCCCGACAATTTGCTTTGGCGCTAAGCGACCGCCATCTGGTGTTGGACGCCGACGGCATCACCTCGTTTCGCGACGCCCCGCAACGCCTGTTCGACGCCTTCGCGGATGGCCCGACGCGTTTGGTGCTGACGCCGCACGAGGGTGAATTCGCCCGCCTCTTTCCCGATATCGCCGCCGACGGCGCGCTGAGCAAGGTGGAGAAGGCGAGGGCAGCGGCGGCACGGGCTCATGCCGCTATTATCTACAAGGGTGCGGATAGCGTCATCGCGGCACCCGATGGCCGGGCGTTGATCAACGCCAATGCCCCACCATGGCTTGCCACCGCCGGCTCCGGCGACGTGCTCGCTGGCATCATCGGCGGACTTATGGCGCAAGGCGTGCCTGCTTTCGAGGCGGCAGCTGCTGGTGTCTGGCTGCATGGCGTCGCTGGACAACGTGCAGGAAAGGGACTGACGGCGGAAGATCTTGTCGCCCACGTCACGCCCTTTTGAGGGACGCTATTTCGCCACTTCTTCCTGCAACGCAATCGCGCCATGCGGCGCGTTGACCTTGCCCTCATGGATCATGAAGGCGAAGACGTCGCGCGGTTCGACTTTTATTTTGCGGTCCCCGTCGATCAACGGCAGATCATCAGGGATATTGCCCTCGGCCCAGGTTTCCAGCCGCTTTGCCCAAGCCTTCAAATCCTTCGGCGGATAGCAGGTCTTGATGTCGTCGGAGCCCTTCTGCAGGCGGGCATAGACGAATTCGGCGGTCACGTCGGCGATCATCGGATACTCGAAATGCTCGGCGCAAACCGGCGCGACATTGTATTTTGCGAGCAGGGCGACGAATTCCGGCACCTTGAATGAGTCATGCCGGACCTCGACGACATGCTTCAGCGCGAGGCCATCCTGCTTGCCCGGTAGTAGCTTCAGAAACGCTTCGAAATCATCCGGATCGAACTTCTTGGTCGGCGCAAACTGCCAGAGCAGCGGCCCGAGATGGTCGCCCAACTCGCTGATGCCGGATGTGAGAAAGCGCTGCATCGACTCACCGGCCTCGGCAAGCACGCGCCGATTGGTGACGAAACGCGTCGCCTTGAGCGAGAAGATGAAACCATCCGGCACGTCAGCGGCCCACTTGGCAAAAACCTCCGGTTTCTGCGTGCTGTAATAGGTACCGTTGACTTCGATCACCTTTAGCTGGCGACTGGCGAAATTGAGTTCGTCCTTCTGCTTCAGCGTGTCGGGATAGAATGTCCCGCGCCAGGGCTCAAACGTCCAGCCGCCAATGCCGGTTCGGATCGTTCCGGTTTTGCTCATTCTCTCCTCCATTGATTGAGCGAGGCTACTTCACTCCGCCGCTACAACTTTTTTAATCGGCCGCCGCTCCAGCAATTCCTTGAGGAAGTGCCCCGTATAGGATCGCTTCTCCTTGACGATCATCTCCGGCGTGCCCGTGGCAACGATCTCGCCGCCGCCGTCGCCGCCTTCGGGACCGAAGTCGAGGATCCAGTCGGCCGTCTTGATGACTTCGAGGTTATGCTCGATGACAACGACCGAGTTGCCCTGGTTGACCAGTTCGTGCAGCATTTCCAGAAGCTTGGCGACATCGTGGAAATGCAGGCCGGTGGTCGGTTCGTCGAGGATATAGAGCGTACGGCCCGTCGATCGCTTCGACAGTTCCTTGGCTAGCTTGACGCGCTGCGCCTCGCCACCCGAAAGCGTATTGGCCTGCTGGCCGACCTTGATATAGCCGAGGCCGACATCCTTCAGGGATTGTAGCTTGTCGCGCACGGCGGGAACGGCCGCAAAGAAATCGACACCTTCCTCGACCGTCATGTCGAGCACATCGGCGATCGACTTGGTCTTGAAGGTGACGTCCAGCGTCTCCCTGTTGTAGCGCTTGCCGTGGCAGACGTCGCAGGTGACGTAGACGTCGGGCAGGAAGTGCATCTCGATCTTGATGACGCCGTCACCCTGGCAGGCCTCGCAGCGCCCGCCCTTGACGTTGAAGGAGAAGCGACCCGGTTGGTAACCGCGCGCCTTGGCTTCAGGCAGGCCGGCGAACCAGTCGCGGATCGGGGTGAAGGCGCCGGTATAGGTAGCCGGGTTCGAGCGCGGGGTGCGGCCGATCGGCGACTGGTCGATGTCGATCACCTTGTCGATATGCTCGAAGCCGTCGATGCGGTCATGTTCGGCCGGGATTTCTCGCGCGCCCATGACTCGGCGGGCGGCCGACTTGTAGAGCGTCTCGATCAGGAAAGTGGACTTGCCGCCGCCGGAAACGCCGGTAACGGCGGTAAAGACGCCGAGCGGGATCGCGGCGGTGACGTCCTTGAGGTTGTTACCCCTGGCGCCGACGACCTTGATCTCCTTGCCCTTCTTGATTTTCCGGCGCTCGTCGGGAACCGGCACGCCGAGCTCGCCGGAGAGATATTTGCCGGTCAGCGACTTCGGGTTCGCCATGATCTCCTGCGGTGTGCCATGCGCCACCACCTGACCGCCATGGATACCGGCGGCAGGGCCGATATCGACCACGTCATCCGCCGTCATGATCGCATCCTCGTCATGTTCGACGACGATCACCGTGTTGCCGATGTCGCGCAGATGCTTCAGCGTTTCCAGCAGACGGGCATTGTCGCGCTGGTGCAGGCCGATCGAGGGCTCGTCGAGAACGTAGAGCACGCCGGTGAGACCCGAACCGATCTGCGAGGCCAGCCGGATACGCTGGCTCTCGCCGCCCGACAGCGTACCGGAATTGCGCGACAAGCTCAGATATTCAAGACCGACATCGTTGAGGAAGCGCAGGCGGTCGCGGATCTCCTTGAGGATGCGCACCGCGATCTCGTTCTGCTTGTCGGTAAAGGTCTCCGGCAGCACGTCAAACCAGTCGCGCGCAATCCGGATCGACATTTCCGCGACCTGGCTGATATGCAGCTTGTTGATCTTGACCGCCAGCGCTTCCGGCTTCAGGCGGTAGCCATTGCAGGCCGGGCAGGGGGCGGCCGACATGAAGCGCTCGATCTCTTCGCGCGCCCAGGCGGAATCCGTTTCCTTCCAGCGTCGCTCGAGGTTCGGCACGATGCCTTCGAAATTCTTGTGCGTCGTATAGGAGCGGGCGCCGTCGGCGTAGTGGAACTCGATCTTGTCCTCGGTACCGTTGAGGATAACGTCTTTCGCCGTATCGGGCAGATCGTTCCAGCGGCTCCCGAGCTTGAAGCCGTAGTGCTTGCCGAGCGCTTCCAGCGTCTGATTGTAATAGGGCGAGGTCGACTTGGCCCAGGGAGAGATCGCGCCATCGCGCAGCGTGCGCTCCGGTTCCGGCACGATCAACGCGGGATCGATCTTCTTCAACGAGCCGAGGCCGTCGCAGGACGGGCAGGCGCCGAAGGGATTGTTGAAGGAGAACAGGCGCGGTTCGATTTCCGAAATGGTGAAGCCGGAGACTGGGCAGGCGAATTTTTCCGAAAACAGCACGCGTTCATGCGTCTCGTTCAGCGACTTGTTGGCCGAACCGCCGGCAGAGGTCTCCTCCGGAGGCAGCGGCTTGTCGGCGAATTCCGCAATGGCAAGGCCATCGGCGAGGCGTAGCGAGGTTTCGAAACTATCGGCCAGACGGGCGGCCATATCGGGCCGGACAACGATACGGTCGACCACGACGTCGATGTCGTGTTTGTATTTCTTGTCGAGCGTTGGCGCATCGGCGATCTCGTAGAACTGTCCATCGACCTTGACGCGCTGGAAGCCCTTTTTCATGAGCTCCGCCAGTTCCTTTTTATATTCGCCCTTCCGGCCGCGCACGAGTGGCGCCAAAATGTAGAGCCTTGTGCCCTCCTCGTAGGCGAGCACGCGGTCGACCATCTGGCTGACCGTCTGGCTCTCGATCGGCAGGCCAGTGGCCGGCGAATAGGGCACACCGACACGGGCGAACAGCAGGCGCATATAGTCGTAGATTTCGGTCACGGTGCCGACCGTCGAGCGCGGGTTACGCGACGTGGTCTTTTGCTCGATCGAAATCGCCGGCGACAGGCCGTCGATCTGGTCGACATCAGGCTTCTGCATCATCTCCAGAAACTGCCGAGCATAGGCCGACAAGCTCTCGACATAACGACGTTGCCCCTCGGCATAGATCGTGTCGAAGGCCAGCGAGGACTTGCCCGAGCCGGAAAGGCCGGTCATGACGATCAACTTGTTGCGCGGAAGATCAAGGTCGATGCCCTTGAGATTATGCTCGCGCGCGCCACGTATGGAAATAGTCTTCAGTTCGCTCATCGTCGTACAATTGTCCCTTGGAGTCTGCCTTTATTTAGTGATGCCAGCCCGTGAGTCGAGGCTGAAATGAAGGACAGGGCCAGGTTTTCGATTCGGTTGACAGGATCATAGGGACAAACTAGAACAAAGAAAGAACAAAATTCCTTGTGGATGAAGCTCCCCTGGATGATTGCTTAAATAGCACCTGATGGCGGCAATGGTCTAAGGTGCGCGGATAAAATTTCAGAGCCGTCGATGGGCGGCAAGTAGGGTGGTGTCATGGCCGGTAGTGTGAACAAGGTAATTCTGATTGGAAATCTCGGGGCGGACCCGGAAATCCGCCGTACGCAGGATGGCCGTCCGATCGCCAATCTCAACATTGCGACATCGGAAACCTGGCGCGATCGCAATTCCGGCGAGCGCAAGGAAAAGACCGAATGGCACCGTGTGGTGATCTTCAACGAAGGTCTCTGCAAGGTCGCCGAACAGTACCTGAAAAAGGGCGCCAAGGTCTATATCGAAGGCGCGCTTCAGACCCGCAAGTGGCAGGACCAGAACGGCCAGGATAAGTATTCAACCGAAATCGTGCTGCAGGGCTTCAATTCGACGCTGACCATGCTGGACGGCCGCGGTGAAGGCGGTGGTGGTGGCGGCGGCGGTAGCCGTGGCGGCGGCGGTGATTTTGGTGGCGGTGATTACGGCGGTGACGATTATGGTCAGCCCTCGTCACCACCGTCTGGTGGCCGCAGTGCTGGCGCAAGCCGTGGCGCTCCCGCAAGCAGCGGCGGCGGTGCGGGCAGCAACTTCTCGCGCGATCTGGACGACGATATCCCGTTTTGATCGAGCGGCTTTGATTTGTAGATTATATCGACTTGAGTTGAACAGCCCGCCTTTCCCGGCGGGCTTTTCTATGCAACCGCGAGGGCAGAGCGCACGCCATCCACGACGAACTGGGCGGCAAGTGCTGCGAGGATGACGCCGAGCAGGCGGGTCAGGATGGCGCGGCCAGTTGCCCCCAGCATGCGATCAAGCCTGTCCGAGATAGCAAGGGCCGCGAAGACGAGCCCGAGATTGACGGCGATGACGCCGATCAACTGCGCCCGGTCGAGCGTGGTCTGCAGCGAGCCGGCGAGCAGGATGGTTGCCGAAATGGCGCCGGGGCCGGCGATCAGCGGCAAGGCGAGGGGGAAGACCGCGATATTGTGGATGTGATCCTTGGTGATCGCGACTTCCGTCGCCTTTTCCTTCCGGTCCTGCCGCTTCTCGAATACCATCTCGAAGGCGATCCAGAAGAGCAGCAGGCCGCCGGCAATGCGGAAGGCGCCGATGGAGATGCCGAGGATGCCGAGTACACTAGCGCCGAACAGGGCGAAGGCGGCCAGGATGAAGAAGGCGATCAACGATCCGCGCAAGGCCACCTGCTTGCGCTCGGCCCGGTTCATGCCGGCGGTAAGGCCAATGAAAAGCGGAGCGAGACCTGGCGGATCGACCGTGACAAGCAGCGTCGTGAAGGCATTGATTAGCGTGTCAGCGCTTGCCATATAGTCCCCAGCCATTTGTTTTCTATGGTTCTTGACCCCATTGATATGCGAGGAATGAGCTTTAGCAAAGCGCAATGCGGACAATCCGGGACGCGCTGCCACGGAAATGTTCGATTTAGCGGGTTAAGAGGGCAAAAGCCTGTTCAAAAGCACCCGCCAAAATTGGCGCTCGCAAGGCCTTTCGGCTATAAATTTCGCAGTGATTCTAAAAGAGATCGTGATCTGTTTTGACTGAGCAAACACCACCCGGCGGCGGGAAGCTCCCGCCAGGCATCGAGCCAATTTCCATCATGGAGGAAATGCAGCGGTCGTACCTCGATTACGCCATGAGCGTGATTGTCAGCCGCGCGCTTCCCGATGTTCGCGATGGTCTCAAGCCCGTTCATCGGCGCATCCTCTACGGCATGTCGGAACTCGGGATCGACTGGAACAAGAAATATGTAAAATGCGCCCGCGTAACCGGTGACGTGATGGGTAAATATCATCCGCACGGCAACTCGGCCATTTACGACGCGCTCGCCCGCATGGCGCAGCCTTGGTCGCTTCGCCTGCCGTTGATTGACGGTCAGGGCAATTTCGGGTCCGTCGATGGCGATCCGCCCGCAGCCGAACGTTACACGGAATGCCGCCTGCAGAAGGTGGCGCATGCGCTGCTCGACGATCTCGATAAGGATACCGTAGATTTCCGCGACAACTATGACGGCACGCTGAGCGAACCCGTTGTCGTGCCTGCAAAGTTCCCGAACCTGCTCGTCAACGGTTCGGGTGGTATCGCTGTCGGCATGGCGACCAATATCCCGCCGCATAACCTGTCCGAAGTGATCGACGGCTGCATCGCGCTGATCGACAACCCGGCGATTGAGCTGCCGGAAATCATGCAGATCATTCCTGGTCCGGATTTTCCGACAGGCGCCAAGATCCTCGGTCGTGCCGGTATCCGCTCGGCCTATGAGACCGGTCGCGGTTCCATCGTCATGCGCGGCGTTGCAGCGATCGAGCCGATGCGCGGCGATCGCGAGCAGATCATCATCACCGAGATTCCCTACCAGGTGAACAAGGCGACGATGATCGAGAAGATGGCCGAACTCGTGCGCGAAAAGCGCATTGAAGGCATCTCCGATCTGCGTGACGAGTCCGACCGCCAGGGCTACCGCGTCGTCGTCGAGCTGAAGCGCGACGCCAATGCCGATGTGATCCTGAACCAGCTTTACCGTTATACGCCGCTGCAGACGTCTTTCGGTGCCAATGTGGTGGCATTGAATGGCGGCAAGCCAGAGCAGCTGACCTTGCTCGACATGCTGCGCGCCTTCGTGTCCTTCCGCGAGGAAGTCATTAGTCGCCGCACCAAGTACCTGTTGCGCAAGGCGCGCGACCGCGCTCACGTCTTGGTCGGTCTGGCTATCGCCGTCGCCAATATCGATGAAGTCATTCGCGTCATTCGCCGCGCTCCCGATCCGCAGTCGGCGCGTGAAGAGTTGATGACCCGCCGCTGGCCGGCGGAAGACGTCGAATCCCTTGTCCGGCTAATCGATGATCCGCGCCACCGCATCAACGAAGACGGCACCTATAATCTCTCGGAAGAGCAGGCGCGCGCCATTCTCGAGCTGCGTCTCGCTCGCCTCACGGCTCTCGGCCGCGACGAAATCGGCGACGAACTCAACAAGATCGGCGCCGAGATCAAGGATTACCTCGATATCCTGTCGTCGCGTGTCCGCATCCAAACCATTGTAAAAGAAGAGCTTATTGCTGTTCGCGACGAGTTCGGCACGCCGCGCCGCACCGAGATCATCGATGGTGGTCTCGAGATGGACGACGAGGATCTGATCGCCCGCGAGGACATGGTCGTCACCGTTTCGCATCTCGGCTACATCAAGCGCGTGCCGCTGACCACCTACCGCGCCCAGCGCCGTGGCGGCAAGGGTCGCTCCGGAATGACGACGCGTGACGAAGATTTCGTTACCCGGCTATTTGTTCTCAATACGCATACGCCGGTGCTGTTCTTCTCTTCGCGCGGCATCGTCTATAAGGAAAAGGTCTGGCGCCTGCCGATCGGAACGCCGACGTCGCGCGGCAAGGCGTTGATCAACATGCTGCCGCTGGAGCACGGCGAGCGTATCACCACGATCATGCCGCTGCCCGAGGACGAGGACACCTGGGACAACCTCGACGTGATGTTCACGACGACGCGCGGCACCGTGCGCCGCAATAAGCTGTCGGATTTCGTTCAGGTGAACCGCAACGGCAAGATCGCCATGAAGCTGGAGGAGGAGGGCGATGAAATCCTCTCCGTCGAGACCTGCACCGAGCATGACGACGTACTTCTGACGACAGCGCTCGGCCAGTGCATTCGCTTCCCGGTTTCGGACGTGCGTGTTTTTGCCGGCCGCAATTCCATCGGCGTTCGCGGCATCTCGCTGGCGTCGGGTGACAGCATCATTTCGATGACCATCGTCAGCCATGTCGATGCCGAGCCTTGGGAGCGTGCCGCCTATCTCAAGCGCTCGACCAGCGAGCGTCGCTCGACCATGGGCGATGACGAGGAGATTGCGCTGGTTGGCGAGGAAGTCACCGAGGAGGGACAGCTTAGCGACGAGCGCTATGAAGAGCTGAAGGCGCGCGAGCAATTCGTGCTGACAGTCTCGGAAAAAGGCTTCGGCAAGCGTTCGTCTTCCTACGATTTCCGTATTTCGGGCCGTGGCGGCAAGGGCATTCGCGCCACCGACACGTCGAAGACTGCCGAGATCGGCGAACTGGTCGCCGCCTTCCCGGTCGAGGAAAGCAACCAGATCATGCTGGTCTCGGATGGCGGTCAGCTGATCCGTGTTCCGGTCGGCGGCATCCGTATCGCGAGCCGCGCTACCAAGGGCGTTACCATCTTCTCGACTGCCAAGGACGAAAAGGTCGTCTCGGTCGAGCGCATCAGCGAGCCGGAAGGCGAGGATGACGCGGTCGAGGCGGATGCTGAGGATGGTGTACCGAATGGGGATGCCGAGGCGCCTGCCAACGATGCCGAAGAAGGAGCCAGCGAGGAATAGCTCGCGGCCTTCATAAGATAAATGGAAAACGGGCGGCTTGGTCGCCCGTTTTTTTGTCTATTCGGTATAGTAGATGCCACCAATCGAGCGCCGGCATCCGTAGATCCCGGAATGCCGTGCACCTCATCGAGAGACGGCAAGACCTGCCCGCCAGGTAGTCCAGCCTGCCAGCAGCACCAGACCCAATGCGATGGCAGGAGCAATGGCATGTGAATATTCGCCGTGTCCGAGCACGGTCGTGATCGCTGCGAGCATGATGGTAGCGGCGAGCGCCAGGCCGAGAAGGCGAGTGGAGCGCAAAAGGATGAGGGCGGCGGCAACCAGCTCGACTATACCGGTCACGTAGTGAAACCACCCAGGATATTCCCAGCGCTGGTAATCATCGAGAATAGTATTGGATGCAAAAATATTGCCCAATCCTCCAGCCACGAAGAAAACACCCACGATCCACGGAAGTATCAGGCTCCACTTGAATTTATGCACGGTCTTTAGTCTCCCTTGAGATGGCACCCTGCAGAAATGTTTTAACGGCCGCTTCGCTCAGGCGCTCGATTGTCGCTTTATCCGGCGGTTTGCGATCAATCCCCACGAGGCCGCGCAATTGCGGCGCCATCACCAGCATGCTCAAGAACTGCTCGGCCAAATCAAACGCGGAGATGTCGGCCCGAAACTGACCATCCGCTTGCTTCGGTTCGATCCAGCTCGCCAGAATGCGCGCGGCATTCTCCGGGCCGCCGAACCAGATTGTCTGGGCAAGTCTTGGGAATTGATGGCCTTTGGATGCCATCAGGCGATGCAGCGCCAGCGTTTGTGGTTGAAGCACTATGCCAAGAATACTGCGCGCGAAGGATACGAGCGCCCTGTCAAACTCTCCGCTTTTGGGAATTTCCAGCTGTTCGAGCGGGTTGGAAAGATCGGCGCAAAGCCGCGTGACCGCTTCTATGAAAAGCCCTTCCTTGCCGCCGAAATGATCATAGACGTTACGCCGCGAACCACCGGAGCGGGATATCACCATATCGATGGAAACCGCGTCATATCCCTGCTCGAGAAATAATTCCGCTGCACTTTCTACAAGTTGGTTGATCCGGTCTGCCCCGCGTTCTGTCCTATGGGTCTCCATATGAGCCTCTTTTGACGCAATATGGTATGGTACTATACCATACCATATTGCGGCGCAAGATTTGCAGGAGGCGTGCGACCTTTTGTCGATTTCAGGATTTTCGCTGTGCAGCCGCTGCATAGAAAAAACCGGACGCTGGGGAGCGTCCGGTTTGAATGATCCCGGGCGCCTGGAGGGCCGCACACGGGTGGGGGGGATTGTCAGGAACCCGAGGGTTCAGAGCGTTCCGTGACGCTTGTTCAGCTTCTTGCTCTCTTCGCTTTCGCGATGGAGCGCCGATATGGTGGATGCGACAGACACAACGAACATGCTGCTGATGAAAAGCGTAAGCACTGTTAATATCGTGAACATGATCGCTCCCTTCCTCTCGTGGAACTAGCGTTCAGATCCCTTTAGTATTGGCTGGAGGCGGTAAAGGAACGAGCCGAAGCAAAGGGACCATAGATCTTCGACTGGTCAGGCTTGTGATCGTAAAGAGCGATCGTTGCTGCAAGCATTCCGGAAATCATCGTCATCCAAACAGCGTTAATAAGGGTGATCTTGTCGGGCATACTCTTTTTCCTTCTTACAGCAACGTGCAAATTTAAGGTTCGTACTTTAACGCGGCGGCTCGTGAATGGTTCCGCCATATGTTGGCCTCTATTTATCAACGTCCATCTGAAGCAACCTTGAATGCCGTGTTCATCTGGCGTTCAGATTCGCGATGCGTTTTGCGCATGGCGCTGATGATTTCTTGGGCAGAAATAGCGCTATCCCTGTCGGTATGAGCAGCCCATTCGATTTCATAGTTGTTCGCGAATAGGTGAACGACGTGCTCTATGACGAGTGAGCTGACAATGGCGACTGCGACGATGAGGACCAGCATGGCCTGATATTCCTGAGCCGGAGGCGGATAAGCCGGTTGAACCGGCTCGTTTCGATGTTGGGGTAAGTAAAGCATTGCCGATCTGAAACAGGCTTGAACGTTGCATTCATCTGTCGTTCAGAGGTCTGCGCCGGGTTGCAAATGACTTGCGAGACGGGGCTATCCGTGACAAAAGGCGTCGAAACAACGAGCCGGCCTGGTATGACGACAGCCTTTTATCCCGGATCCTTCGATCCCATGACCAATGGACATCTGGACGTCCTCGTGCAGGCGCTGAATGTCGCCTCCAAGGTTATTGTCGCGATCGGCATTCATCCCGGCAAGAAGCCGCTTTTTTCCTTCGAGGAACGGGCCGAGTTGATCAACCGGTCGCTCGCCGATGCGCTGCCGCAGAAGGCAGCTGACATTTCCGTCGTCTCCTTCGACAATCTAGTGGTCGATGCAGCGCGCAAGCACGGCGCGAGCCTTCTGGTGCGCGGCCTGCGTGATGGAACCGATCTCGATTATGAAATGCAGATGGCCGGCATGAACCGGCAGATGGCGCCGGATATTCAAACCCTGTTTTTGCCTGCCGGCACGGCATCGCGGCCCATAACCGCCACATTGGTGCGGCAGATCGCGTCCATGGGCGGCGACATCAGCGCCTTCGTCCCGCCAGCGGTTCTTGAAGCCCTGACTGGCAAGTTAAAAGATCCGGCCAAATAAAAGCCAGGCCGAAATCCATTTCCCGAACGGAGCACCCATGAAACTTTTTCATATCGCATTGGCAGGCTTTCTCGGCCTCGCCGCCTTCGCAGGCAGCGCCATCTCGGCCGCGGCCACCGATCTTCTGACGATCCAGCTGAAGGACGGCCCGGTTGTCATCGAGTTGATGCCAGACGTTGCGCCGAAGCATGTCGCGCAGATTGAAGCGCTGGCGAAGAAGGGTGCGTATGACAACGTCGTGTTCCACCGCGTCATTGATGGCTTCATGGCCCAGACCGGCGATGTCCAGTACGGCAACACGACGAAGGGCTATAATGCCGCCAAGGCCGGCACCGGCGGTTCCGATCTTCCCAACCTTCCGGCCGAATTCTCCAAGGTTCCGTTCACGCGCGGCGTTATCGGTATGGCGCGTGCCCAGGATCCGAATTCCGCCAATTCGCAGTTCTTCATTATGTTCGCCGATGGCGATTTCCTGAACGGTCAGTACACGGTCGTCGGCAAGGTCGTCTCCGGCATGGAGCTCGTCGACAAGATCAAGCGCGGCGAAGGCCAGAACGGCGAAGTGAGCAACCCGGACAAGATGCTGAAGGTCACCGTCAGCAAGAAGTAAATCTAAGACACATAGAAATTAGAAAGAGGAAACGAAAATGGCTGAGATTAAGGATCCCGAAAACACCCTCATCCTGGAAACCACCAAGGGCGAAGTTGTCATTCAGCTTTTGCCGCAGGTCGCTCCGGAGCATGTCGCCCGCATTAAGGAACTCGCTCGCGAGAAAGCCTATGACGGCGTTGTTTTCCATCGCGTCATCGACGGTTTCATGGCTCAGACCGGCGACGTGGAGCACGGCAAGGTCGGCGGCAATACGGCCCGCGCTGGTACTGGCGGTTCGTCCAAGCCGGACCTGAAGGCTGAATTTTCCGCCACCACGCACACGCGCGGCACCTGCTCGATGGCGCGTTCGCAGAACCCGAACTCGGCCAACTCGCAGTTCTTCATCTGCTTCACCGATGCGCCTTGGCTGAACAAGCAGTATTCGGTCTGGGGCCAGGTGATCAGCGGCATGGACAATGTCGACAAGATCAAGCGCGGCGAGCCGGTAAAGGATCCGGACTCGATCGTCTCCGCGCGGATTGCCGCCGACGTCTGATTGTGATTATTCATGAAACCCGCCTCTTGCGCCTTGGGCGTGGGGGGCGGGTTTCGCTTTGCCTGGATTGCCTGAATGCGTGTTGACCTTTTCGATTTCGACCTGCCGGACCAGTGTATCGCGCTCAGGCCCGCCGAGCCGCGCGATAGCGCGCGCCTGCTCGTGGTCGATCCGAATGCCGAGGCGGTATTGAGCGATCATCGCGTTCGCGATCTCTCATCCTTCCTTCGTTCCGGCGATGCCATCGTGTTCAACGACACAAAGGTCATCCCGGCACAACTCGAGGGCATCCGCCATCGCGAGGGCGCGCCCGGCCAGCAGGTATCGGCGACGCTGCATATGCGCGCAGCACCCGATCGCTGGAAGGCGTTCGCCAAGCCGGGCAAGCGCATCAAGATTGGCGATCGTATCCAGTTCGGCCATGGCGAGAATGTCTGCGCGCTTGGCGCACTCGACGCTGAGGTCGAGGAGAAGGGCGAGGGCGGCGAGATCACGCTGCGCTTCGATCTCTCCGGTCCAGCGCTGGATGAAGCGATTGCCGCTGTCGGCCATATCCCGCTGCCGCCCTATATCGCCGCCAAGCGTCCGGAAGACGAGCGCGATCGCGCCGACTACCAGACCATCTATGCCCGCGAGGAGGGCGCCGTTGCAGCGCCTACCGCCGGCCTGCATTTCACCCCGTCGCTGTTTGCCACGCTGGACGCCATGGGCGTCGAGCGGCATTTCGTGACGCTGCATGTCGGCGCCGGCACGTTCCTGCCGGTCAAGGCCGACGATACCGAAGACCACAAGATGCATTTCGAGATCGGCCATGTCGATGCGGCGACCGCGAAAAGCTGAACGCCGTGAAGGCGAGGGGCGGGCGCATCGTCTGCGTCGGCACGACCTCGCTGAGGCTGCTCGAAAGTGCCGCCGCTGACGATGGCACGATCAAGCCCTGGTCTGGCGCAACCGGCATCTTCATTACGCCCGGCTACCGCTTCAAGGCGGTCGATCTGCTGATGACCAATTTTCACCTGCCGCGCTCGACGCTGTTCATGCTGGTGTCGGCTTTTGCCGGCCTCGATACCATGCGCGCGGCCTACACCCATGCTATTGAGACGGGCTATCGCTTCTATTCCTATGGCGATGGCAGCCTGCTCCATCGGAAAGACTAAGACGAGATGAGCGAGAGCTTTCAGTTCCAATTGAAGAAGACCGATGGTGGTGCCCGCCTCGGTGAAGTTTCCATGCCGCGCGGCACGATCCGCACGCCGGCCTTTATGCCGGTCGGCACCGTCGGCACCGTCAAGGCGATGTATCTCGACCAGGTGCGCGAGAGCGGCGCCGACATCATCCTCGGCAATACCTATCATTTGATGCTGCGCCCGACCGCTGAGCGCGTTGCTCGTCTCGGCGGCCTGCACGAGCTGATCCGCTGGCCGCATCCGATTCTGACGGACTCCGGCGGCTTCCAGGTGATGTCGCTATCCGGTCTGCGCAAGCTTGATGAGAAGGGCGTTACCTTCAAGTCGCATATCGACGGCAGCCTGCACCATATGTCACCGGAACGCTCCATCGAGATCCAGGGCTTGCTCGGCTCCGATATCCAGATGCAGCTCGACGAATGCGTGGCGCTGCCTTCTACGCCGAAGGAGATCGAGCGCGCCATGGAAATGTCGCTGCGCTGGGCCGAGCGCTGCAAAGTCGCCTTCGGCGATCAGCCCAGCAAGGCGATGTTCGGCATTGTGCAGGGCGGTGATATCCCCGATCTGCGCGTCCGCTCGGCACAGGCGCTGAGCCAGATGGATCTGAAAGGCTATGCAGTTGGCGGTCTTGCCGTCGGTGAGCCGCAAGATGTGATGCTGCGCATGCTGGAAACGACCCTGCCGGAACTGCCGACCGAAAAGCCGCGCTACCTGATGGGCGTCGGCACGCCGGACGACATCCTGAAGTCGGTCGCCCGCGGCATCGACATGTTCGATTGCGTAATGCCGACCCGCTCCGGCCGTCACGGCCTGGCGTTTACCCGTCGCGGCAAGGTCAATATCCGCAATGCCCGCCACGCCGAGGACATGCGCCCGCTTGACGATCAATCGAATTGCCCGGCCTCGCGCGATTATTCCCGCGCCTATCTGCACCATCTCGTCCGCGCCAACGAGGCGCTCGGCGGCATGCTGCTCTCCTGGAACAACCTCGCCTATTACCAGGAACTGATGCAGGGTATCCGCAAGGCGATTGCCGAGGGTCGTTTCGCCGACTTCATGGCGGAGACACAGGAGAACTGGGCGAGGGGCGATCTCGAGCCGGTTTGAGATTCACGGTCTCCGCTAAAGGAAGCTACTCGGACTTATGCTTTCCTCGCTGAGAAGAAGAGGAAGCGCGGTTTGGTCGTGAGGCTGCGAAACGCCTCCGGAAAAAGCTCGCAGGCTCGAGGGTCGGGTTGGGGCTCACTCAGGACATCAATCTGAAAACCAGCCGACTTGAGTGCGTCAAACATGGCGTGAAGCGGCCGATGCCAGAAGCGCATCTCGACGTCCTTTCCGCCGCGTTGCCATGTTTCGTCAAAGCTGTAGGTCTCGAAATAATTATCGTGACCAGCTGACGGATGATCCATGAAGGGATGATGGGTGGAGAAAACAAGGCGGCCGCTTTGGGAGAGCAGACGGTTGAACTCGGCGAGGGGCAGCGACCAGTCAGGCAGATAATGCATGACAAGCGAGGCGAGGATCAAATCGAAGCTACCGTCCTCGAAGGGTAGTGGCTCATTCAGATCAGCCAGTCGCAATTGCGCGCGTCCTTCAAGGCGGCGTTGGGCAATATCCAACAGGGCCGCACTCGAATCGATGCCGGTTAGTATCGCTCCTCGATCAAGAAGTGCTGCGGCATGAACCCCACCACCGCATCCGGCATCAAGGACCCGGAGCCCGGTGACATCGGCGACCATCGAGAGAATTGCCGGCCGCTCATAATAGGCATTCCAAGCGTTGTTCTCGTTGTCAGCCTGATAGGCTGCCGCAAACGCATCGTAATCATTCTCAGACAACGCTGTTCCTCTCCAGAGGCTCACCTGAAAGACGATCGGTTTTAGTACGGTGAGAGACACACTTATCGAAGCGTCCTTGTCTCCGACAAGACCGCGTCTTTAACTTTAAATGGCTTATCTGGTTCGCTCACGGACACACTTGATGTTGTGTTGCTGTGTATTCGCGCCCCTTTAATGTTCAGAGGCGCGAAGTGGCAATGTCTACGAAAACAGAGCGGATAGAGGGTAAGGCAGCGCGAGCGGCGGCATGTCATCTCGCGCGAAATATCGGAGCGATTTCGTTTCCGCATCGGTCCACCCACCAGTATCTTCAAGCGCCTGGCATTTGAATAATGTCACCATGTACTCGACTTGATGGCCGTTCGGGTAGGTGTGCCTAAACTCACTCCCGCCGTAGACATCAACAATTCTGGTTACGCTGACCACAAGGCCAGTCTCTTCCATTACCTCTCGAATGACGGCTTCCTGCGGCGTTTCGCCAGGCTCGATTGCACCAGCAGGTAGGCTCCATCCTTCCCCTGACGCCTTCTCTTGCAGGAGTAGATTGCCCGCATGATCGTGAATCACGGCGGCAACCCCGGGGAGCAGGAGTAAGCGGTTGCCGATCAAACCGCGAAGCTCCATCAGATAGGATGTCATCTTGGTGCTTTCTACAAAGTGGAAAGTCGATGTTGTATGCCGAGAATGAATTAGGCAAGGGCTCCGTCGAAGCAGGGGCACTCGTCATGTGCGGACGCTAAATGTCACTAATACCTGCGGTAAGGGGATAAGCCGACCCCACTCCATCGTCCGTAGTCCTTGCACCTGTTCGAATTCGGCGTTAATCGGAACTGTCGAAAAAGGCAGGGTCGGTTTCGGTAAGCCCGACCCCTTCCATCTGGAAGCTCTGTTCCGCGCCTTGGCGCGAGTACCCACGACGCGGAAGCTTGGTCATATCGGCCGAGCGCCCGCGTTGGTGTGGGCAATTTCGGCCGGCATACCTCCGCGGGATACATCTATGGAGCTGTCTGCCATGCGACTAAATCACCTTGATCTTCACGTCCCCGATGTCGCCGCGACCAGGGACGTTCTGGTATCCGCCTTCGGCTTGACCGAAGTCGAGACGCGGGGCGTGAACGGCCTTGCGATCCTGCGCGACGACGCCGGTCTTGAACTGGTCATCAGCCGACCGATCGAGAAGTTTGGCGGAGGTGATTCGGTCTCCGTCGGACGCAATACCTATCATATCGGCTTCATATTGCCGTCGCGCGAGGCCGTAGACAAACAATTTGAGCGGGCCAAATCGGCCGGCTGCGAGATCTGGCAACCGCCCTCGGCGGTGCGAGGTGGATGGTTATTTTACTGCTTTGCGCCGGGCCGAATTCTCATCGAGGTCGGCTGGCGTCCGGACCCAAGTGCCTGATCAAAAATATTAATGTCTGTAATGGTTTGTGATGCGATCTTCGTGTCACAAGCCGGGCGTTTTCAGGCGGCGTATTCGCGGTTTTTGGATATGCCGCGACGCCACCCAAACTGTCGGTGCGATGAGAAAGCGTTTGGAAAAATGGCGAATCGGAATAAACGGTCCGTCCGCCGATGATAAGCTTCATCAGCTAATTTAATCGCGATGGGTTTGGAATTCCTGTGGATTTCGGCTACAAAGCTTTTTCTTGATCGTTAAGGGCTGTTCTAATCATAAGTAGGAGGCACCTGCCGTTGAGGGCGCAAGGTAAATTGGGGACATGTCTGTCCGGCTTGTTGTTTGTCGGATTGGCGGCAACAGGCTGCACGACTGACACGAAAACATCTTCGGCTACTCATAGCTCGACCAAATCGATCCAGCCGGCGAAGGTAACGTATAATTACACCGCCAAGGATCGTGACTGTCTAAAGCGTGTCATGTATTTCGAGTCCGAGCATTCGGACCACGATGGGTACATGGCGGTGGGCACTGTCGTGATGAACAGGCTGACGTCGGGGGCTTATGCCAATTCGATTTGCGGCGTCGTCGCACAGGAACGGCAATTCGCGCCAGGCGTAATGACAAGGCTGGTGCGCCCCGAGGCAGAACCGGAGCTTGATACGGCGGCCACGGCTATTCTGCGCGGAGAGCGGCATGCGGGCGTGAAGGATGCGATGTTCTTCCACACTAATGGCCTGAAGTTCCCCTACAATAACATGCACTATGTCGCTATAGCCGGCGGGAATGCTTTCTATGAGAAGCGCGGCCGGGATGGCGAGTTGCAGACCCCGGCGCCGCTTCCGGCCTATGAGGTCGCGATGAACTATGTGTCACCGCAAGGCATGTCGGCAGCGCGGTCGCCGTTCGTATTGCCGGAAACGCAACAAGCTCCTTCCGTCATCAACTTTACGCCGGTCTCGAACCCGGCTTACACCATGCCGGCAACGACGGTTGCTATCCCGGCGGAGGTTCCCATCCCGACGCCGGCTCCGGCTCTGACTTCCGTACCAGTTACGCATGGGACGGCAGACGCCAATCTGGCCCCGATTTCGACGATAGCTGTTCCCCAGCCACGCCCCGATTTCGAGGCTGACGGCTATTCCAGTAACGCACCGCGAGTTCGCGGCTAAGAACGCTGGAAATGCGTATTAAGCGGCGCGTACTGTCCGAAGTGACAGATGCGCCGTTTCATGGCGTCACTCCAGTCATGTTGCTCAAATCCCTTTGCTTGTCGTGTTGGGCAGGACCTGCACACTACCGATCTTGTAGCTGCCGTCCGGCTGGCGGAGGATCTGATAGATTGCCGTCCAATCCTTGTCGTCGCTGCCGGTGATCAGCATTTCCTGATAAACGACGGCGCCGTTGTCGATGGCGCGGCTTTTGCCGAAGGCGTAGTTGCCAGGGTGGTAGACCGGCTGGTAGCTCTTCTTCACCATTGCGAAAAATATGTCTTTATCCGGAAAGAGCGCCTTGATGTCCGGCGCTGCGAAAGAATAGGCTGCCGCCGCATCATTATTCAGGAAGGCCTCTATCTGTCCTTGGATCAGCATTTGCGCCGTCTGTACGGGGTCTTCCGCTTGCGCCTTGGACCCAAGAATGAGGCAGAGCATGATGGCGAAAGATAAGGCGCGCATGGACGATCTCCGGCGAATATCCCGGAGAGCATAGCGTGCTTCATGTCTTTGCAGAAGCGGCTATGGCCAACGGATAGCGAGATCCCGTCCTTAGGTCCGCGACTCCGTCGGCGCGGACGTGTTCGCCTCCTCCTCGGGGATATCATCGAAGGAGGAATAGTTGAGATTATAGAGCTTCGAATAGAGCTTGCCGTTGGCCATCAGCTGGTTGTGATTGCCGCTCTCGATCAGCTGACCGTTCTGCAGAACGATGATGCGATCGGCCTCGCGGATAGTGGCGAGGCGATGGGCGATCACCAGACCGGTGCGGCCTTCCAGCAATTTCACCAGCGCCTTCTGGATCAGCATCTCGGTGTAACTGTCGATGTTGGCCGTTGCCTCGTCGAGAACGAGGATCTTGGCGTCGGCGACCAGCGCGCGGGCGAAGCTTACGAGCTGGCGCTGGCCGATGGACAGGCCGCCGCCGCGTTCGCCGAGCACGGTGTCATAGCCGTCAGCCAGCCGCATGATGAATTCATGCGCGCCGACCGCCTTTGCCGCCTCGATGATCTCTTCGCGCGTCGCCTCGGCCTTGTTGTAGCGAATATTCTCCAGCACGGTTCCGGTGAAGAGGTACGGTTCCTGCAGCACCATGGCGATCTGCTGTCCGAGCGAATCCTGGGTGAGGGAGCGCACGTCGTGACCGCCGACCAGCACCTGGCCTTGCTGGACGTCGTAGAAACGATGGATCAGCGCCATGGAGCTCGACTTGCCGGAGCCGGTCGGCCCGATAAGCGCAACGGTCTCGCCGGGATTGACCTTGAAACTGACGTTTTTCAGCACCGGATGCTTCGGATCATAACCGAAGACGACGTCACGGAATTCGACCGAACCATCCATATCCGCTGACAATACCTTGGCGTCGGGCGCATCATTGATGTCGATGGGCACGTCGAGCACATCCGTCAGCCGCTGGCCGGAAGCCATGGCGCGCTGCATGACGGAATACTGCATCGTCAGCGAGCGGATTGGATCGAAGAAGCGCTGGATGTAGAACAGAAAGGCGACCATGACGCCGACGTCGAGCCTGTCGTGCAGCACCATCGAGCCGCCGACGATGATGACGATGGCCATGGCCATGCCCGTCAGGGTATCGACGATCGGCACCATGATCTGCGCATATCGTGCCGCAGTCAGATGCGCCTTCAGATTGGTATTCGCCTTCTCATCGAAGAGGTCGAAATTGACGCGCTGCCGGTGCATGCCCTGTACGGCGCGAACGCCGTGGATCGCCTCGGCCAGCGCGCCACTGGTGATGGAGTTGGTTTCATGCGCGTTCATGAACGCGACACGTGCTTTCGGCAGCCAGAACAGGCGAACGATGAAGAGGATCGGCATGACTGACAGCGTCAGCAAGCCGAGCCGGAAATCGAGCGACAGCATAACGATGACAATGCCGACGAGCAGGGCAATGTCGCCGACCGAAAGCACTGACGTTTCAAGGAACTCCTGCATGGAGTTCACGTCGCCCTGGAGCCGCGACATCAGTCGCCCGACTTCGGTCTTGTCCATGAAGGAGAGCGAAAGACGCTGTATATGCGCAAACATCGCCCGTCGAATATCGAACAGCACCTCTTCCGCGACTTCACCGACATAGGTTTCCTGCACGTAGCTTGCGGCGTAGTTGACGAGGATCGCCACGCTGAAGATCGCCAGAGCCAGCCAGAGTGCCGAATAATTGACGGCGCCAGGAGCCATCGCATGGTCGATCGCATAGCGGATGACGAGCGGGATGACGATCTGCGACGCGGTAAAGAGAAGCACCGCCACGACCGCAATATAGACCTGCCGGCGATAGGGGCTGACGAAGCTCCAGATGCGGCGGATGATCTTGCTGTCGAAGACCTTGCCGAAGATTTCCTCCTCGACGCGGTGCGAGCCGACCACCGCGCGGGGAGGGCGACGTCCGTCCTCGCGCACATCGTTGCGCTCGGTTTCGATGGTTTCCGACATTGTCAGGCCTCCTTCTTCACGGCGACGACCTTGTCGGCGGACACCTTCACGTCGTCATCAGGGCGAACCTGCAGATCGTACAGCGCCTTGTACCGCCCTCCCGCGGCCAGGAGCTGTTCATGGGTTCCACGTTCAACGATTTCGCCATCCTCGATGAACAGGATCTGGTCGGCATGCATCAGCGAGCTCAGCCGATGGGCGACGACCAGGGTCACGCGGTCGCGGGCAAAACGCTTCATGGCGCTGCGGATGCGCTGCTCGGTCGCCGCGTCGATCGCGGCGGTGGAATCGTCGAACACCATCACTGCCGGCTTCAGCATCAGTGTCCGCGCGATCGTCAAACGCTGGCGCTGGCCGCCGGACAGCGACACGCCGCGTTCGCCGACGACGGTATTATAGCCAGCCGGCAGGCCGAGAATGTAGTTGTGCAATTGTGCGGATTCGGCGGCGCGCTCGATGCGGCCTTCCTTTGCCCAGGGATCGCCATACGCGATATTGTTCTCGATGCTAGTGGTGAACAGGAAGGAATCCTGCTGCACGACGGCAACGTTCTGGCGCAGCGATTGCAGCGTTGCCTTGTTGATGTCCTGACCGTCTATGGTGATGTGGCCGGAGGTCACGTCGTAGAAACGCGGAATCAGATGCGCGATGGTGGACTTGCCACTGCCGGGCGGCCCGACAATGCCGATCGTCTCGCCGCGCCGTGCCTCAAAACTGATATTATTGAGCACGGGACGCGTTTCCTGGCCAGGATAGGCGAAGCTGACATTTTCAAAGCGCAGTACGCCATCGGTAACGGTCAGCGGCTTGGCGTCCGGCGCGTCCTTGATGGCGATGTCGAGGTCGAGCAGGGCGAAGAGCCTCGAGCCGCAGGTCGAGGCGCGGGCAAAGGCATTGACCATCAGCCCGAGCTGGCGCACCGGCATCTGCAGGATGGTCATGAAGGTCAGAAACGAGGCGAGGGTGCCGACGCTGATCTCGCCCGCGATCACCTTGTTGCCGCCAACCCAGAGCACGAGGCCCATGGCGGCGAAAAACGAGAAGTTCATGGCGCTGGTGTTGATGACACGAATACCGACGCGCTTATGAGCGAGGGTGAGCGCATTATGCGACGCCTTGTCGAACTTCATGAGCTCGTGGGCATGTGCCGCGAAGGCCCGCACGACACGAATGCCGCCGAGATTTTCCTCCATGACGCGGGTCAGAACCGATAGGCGTTCCTGCAGGTCGAGCCAGGTCGCGCGCAGCCGCAACTGCGTTACGGAGGAGCGCCAGGCGACGAAGGGCACGAAGCTGAGCGCCAGAAGCCCGAGCACGACATCGGTCGACAGCAGCATATAGGCGCCGACGCCGATCAATACGGTGAGCAGCACCGTGCGGACCAGCGCGGTGGAGAAATACATTCGCACGCCTTCGAGATCCAGGAGTCCAATGGTGATGAGATCGCCGGAGTGAACCTTGTCGTGGAAGCCGAAAGGCAGCTGCTGGATCTTCTCATAGCAGGCGAGGCGCAGCTCGTAGCCCATGTGGTGGCCGACGGATTCGCTGTAATAATTCTGCACCATGGTGAAGAGACCGCGCAGAATACTGATGACGAGCAGGAGCAGGGCGGTTGTCATCAACGCGTGTTCTGCGACCTGGCCGGAAGCCCCCCGGCAAAGGCCGATTGCGTCTGATCCACCGCCCGGCCGAGCAGGCGCGGGATCATCAACTGTAACGTTGCAGCTACAAAAGTGGCACATATGGCAAAGCTTGTCTGCCAGGGGTGCCGCAGCGTCATATGCGTGATCCGCACGATAGTAGAGAGACCTCGACCCCAACCGGCCGCACTGACATGCGCCAGCGAAGTCAACGACTTCGCGGCGCTTCTTGATGAATCGCTGCTCACGCTCTTATCCAGGTATTTTTGAACGAGGCGGGCCCGGAATCGGGTTCGGATCGCAAAGGGGAAGTATTGATGGGACGAATGTCGCCGATTCCACCCGGTCATTCAAGGGTTCAGTTGGTCACAAGTGCTCCCTGAACGTTAGATTACGTGTTCGCCGATGTTCAGATTCGGAATTCGCGCAAACAGTTGATGACCTCGCGCAGGCCCTTGGTCAGGTGCTTGTCGCGACGCATGACCATGCCGAGTTGGCGGACAAGCCGTGGCTTTAAGGGTGATGTCGTGAGGTAATCGGCTCGATCGCGCTGCAAGGCCAGTTCGGGAAGCAACGACCAACCGAGGCCTGCCGCCACCAGTTCCTTGACAGCCTCGACGCTGCCGAACTCCATTGCGGGCTTCAACCTAATTCCGGCGGAAGCGAACCAGTCGTCGATCGTTCGCCGCGTGTTGCCGCCCTCGTAAAGCATGAGGGTTTTGTCGCTGAAGAAGCCGGCCTCCGGACCACCTTCCGGTATCTGGCTGCCCTTGGGAGCCACGGCGAGAAGCTCATCCTCGTAGAACGGCTCCACCTCGAGCGAGCGTCCGGCAGCGGGCAGGACCACGACTGCAAGATCCAATGCATTCGCCTCGAGATCGCGCAGAATCTCGTCGGTATTGCCGATGCGGACAATGATTTCCAACCCAGGCATGCGCTTTTTTACTGCGGCGATGGCGCGGGGTAGCAGATGGATGGAGGCCGTGCCTCCGCTGCCGATCCGGACGCGTCCGATCGATCCCTCGCGGTAAGGAAGCATTGCGTCCTGCGCCGCCGAACAATCCTCCAATATCCGGCGCGCATGGAGGAGCAGTTCGACACCCGCCGGTGAGGGCTGCGCCCGTCGGCCCACACGTTCGATCAATCGAACGCCAAGCCGCTGCTCGAGAAGCTTCACCTGCAAACTGACGGCGGGCTGCGTCAATCCCACCCTGTCGGCGGCAGCCGTAAAGCTGCCGAGATCGACGACGCTAACGAAGGCGGCGAGCTGATCCAGATTGAGCATGAAAAGAATTCCTTATGGATTGCATTAGTTCCATAAGCTTCCTTCGCGAGGAGCGCCAGTGCATTTTAGAGGCATGACCAAGAGCAGCGGCATTTTCATCGGCTGCATGGCAGATCAGGAGTTTATGCGATGACAACCGACATTGAAAACCCAATTGCGATAGGGCCGGGAAGGGACTGGAATGGCGTGATGGGCATCATGCGGCGCGCGCTGACCGGGCTCGTCTGCCATCTGGAGAAACGCAGGACACGGATAGATCTTGCGGAACTGTCCGATACTCAGCTTCTGGACATTGGTGTGACCCGGTCGGAGGCAAAAGCCGAAGTCAACAAGTCATGGTTCTGGGCGTAGCGGTGGCGTGATGGGGTTATTGGTCGTAGGTGCTGATATCGCCGAAGGCATAACCACCTTGTCTGAGCGCATCGATCAACGCCTTCAGATTCCGTGTGCCATCGAACTTATCCTGAAACATCTCATCATGCATGAGCAGGATCATTTTACCCGGCCGCACGAACTTGCCGTACGCAAACAGATGATCAATTTCTCTAACGAGGTGATCGACGGACTGGACGGGTTTGCCGTCATTGCTGTGAACCCATTCGAAATCCCAGCCATAGAGGTCGAATCCGGCTTCGGCGACGAGTTCATAATCCAGCCATTCGCGCTGCCATTCGGCAACATTGAGGGACAGGTCCTCGCTGGAAACATTGCGAAGCCGAAAGACATTGCGCCCCGGCAAACGGGCGTCAACCTTCGGTGTCAGATCAAGGACGCCATTGGCGCGAAGCATGTCGGCGACCACGGCGTCGGTGTTTGAGTAGTAGTGTCTATAGTGATTGTTGGCATGGCTATAGCTATGGTTTCCCACCGTGACGAGCGGCAGAGCTTTGGCCTCGGCCAACAATGCGCGGCCTTGCGAATTGCTCTCCACATGCTGCCCGACCATGAACATAACGGCCGGAACATTTTCCTGTTTCAGGGTGGAAAGGATGTTCTCCGTGCCGAGCAGCGGACCATCATCGAACGTCAGATATATCGTCCGCTCCGCCGCCGATGCAGCGGAGATGCAAGCCACGAGAAAAATCCCGATCTGAAGCGATCGTTGAAATACGTTCCAAAGCAAATCGTATCCGCCCGAAGGTCTCTACCGCAAACTTGCGGCAGGTTGGCATATCAGCTTTGATAAGGAAAGCAGGCGGCTCGCGTGACGGCTGGAGCTAGAAATAGGTGGGGGCGTTTCATTGGCATGTAGCACTTCAAACTTGAGCCCACCTGCCCAAATACAAAAGTCACATAAGATAGATTATGGAACTAAAACCGATATCCGATGCGTGCTAGAACCGCTTCAGCCCGCCTTCACCCGTATCACCTTGGCTCCGATCTTCTCAGCCAAGACCTTCGGATCGCAGGCAAAAATGCTGTCTGGCCGTCCCGCGGCGCACCAGACCTGATCGTAGCCCAGCAGGCTTTCGTCGACGAAGACCGGCAGGTTGACGCGATGGCCGATCGGACCGACGCCGCCGATGGCGAAGCCGGTTTCGTCGCGGACGCGGTCGATGTCGGCGCGCTTCAGGCGCAGGCCGTAAGTGGCTGCGATATTTGCCGTATCGGCATTGTGGGCGCCGGAAACGAGAAGCAGCGTCAGGCCATTGGTGTCCGCATTGACGAAGACCAGCGACTTGACGATCTGGCCGACGGCGCAGCCGGCCGCATTGGCGGCTTCCTCGGCCGTGCGGGTCGATTGCTCCATGCGCTTGATGGCGATGTCGAGGCCGAGATCGCGAGCGCCCTGCTCGACGCGCTCCAGGCTTGAAAGCTTCCTGCTATCCTCGCTCATAGATCATCATCCTCTACATCGAGCTCAATGCGCATCTGGTCGTAGGCCGGCTCGACATGGTCTGGCGTTTCCGCAAGCACGGTCTCGTAGTCGAGTGGTGTGTGCATATGTGTCAGGATCGCATGCTTTGGCTGCAAGCGTTCGATCCAGGCGAGCGATTGCTCCAGCGAAAGATGGCTTGGATGAGGCCGATATTGCAAGGCATCGATGATCAACACATCGAGATTTTGTACCTTCTCGACAGATTCTGCCGGGAAGTCGCTGATATCGCTGCAATAAGCGAGTTTTCCGATACGAAAACCGAGCGAATGGATATCGCCATGCTGCTGCCTGTGCGGCCAGAAGGTGATCGGACCGCCCGGCCCTTCGACCGTGAAGCTCTTGTCCAGGCTTTCGATGATGACCGGCCGGACGATCGGCGGATAGTTGCTGCCCGGCGGTGTTTCCAGGCAATAGCCGAAGCCTTCGCGGATACGGTCCATGGTCGGCTGATCCGCATAGATCGGAATGCGTTCAAGTGAATTGTGGAAGAAGCCGCGCAGATCGTCGAGACCGTGAATATGGTCGGCATGCGCATGCGTATAGAGTACGGCGTCGATCGAGCCGACGCCGGCGCGTATCATCTGTTCGCGAAAATCCGGGCCGGTGTCGATGACGACCGTTGTGACGCCGCCGTCGGGTGCGATCTGCTCGACCATGAAAGCCGACCGCGTGCGTCGGTTTTTTGGGTTTTTCGGGTCGCAGGCGCCCCAATCGCCGGTAATGCGCGGTACGCCCGGCGACGACGAACAGCCCAATATGGTGAAGCGCCGCCGGTGTGTCACGCTGTCAGACCCTCGTCATCCGGGAGAAGCAGCGGAATGCGTTCTCGGTGGTGATCGTCGAGATTTCGTCCATCCCGACGCCAATCGTGTCGGCCAGCACCTCGGCGGTGTTGACGACATAGGATGGCTCGTTGCGCTTGCCGCGCCAGCGCTTCGGCGCGAGATACGGCGCGTCGGTCTCGACCAGAAGCCGGTCGTGCGGGATCGTCTTGGCGATGTCGCGCAGCTCTTCGGATTTAGGGAAGGTCAGGATGCCGGAGAAGGAGATGTAGCCGCCGAGTTCGACGCCGGTACGGGCGAGGGCTGGGCCGGCGGAGAAGCAATGCAGGATGAAGGGGAAAGCCCCCTTCCCTGTCTCCTCGGTCAGGATCGCGGCCATGTCTTCATCGGCACTACGGCTGTGAATGACCAGCGGCAGCTGCGTCTCGCGGGCGGCAGCGATATGACGCAGGAAGCCGGTCTTCTGATCTTCAGGCTTCACCGTGTCATAGAAGTAATCAAGCCCCGCCTCGCCGATCGCGACGATCTTCTCGTGCTGATTTGCCAGCCGCACAAGATCCTCGGTCTGGATGTCCAGTTCCTGATCGGCGCTGTTCGGATGCGTGCCGACTGAACAGAAGACGGATGGATACCGCTCGGTGATCGCCAGCAGCCCGTCGAGCTTTCGAACCTTGGTTGAGATGGTGACCATTTGCTTGACGCCGACTTCATGGGCGCGCGCAACGATCACGTCGCGTTCCTCCGCGAAATCAGCGAAATCCAGATGGCAATGTGTGTCGATCAGCATGGCAAACCTTATTCGGCTGTCGGCGCCACATAGCGCGGGAAGACCGGTTTCGGCGCTTCCAGCGGCGTACCGGGGACAAGACGACCTGCCTCGCCGAGGGCGGCGAAATCGCGCTTGTCTGAGGGAATGGCGATCAGGTCCAGCAGCTTGGTAGAGGAATCCGGCATGAAGGGCTGCAGCAGAATGCCGATCTGGCGGACGACATCGGCCGTGACATAGAGTACAGTCGCCATGCGAGCCGGGTCGGTCTTCTTCAGCGCCCAGGGTTCCTGGCCGGCGAAATAACGGTCGCTTTCGGAGACGACGGCAATGATCGAGGCAAGCGCACGGTGGATGGCTTGCTTGCCCATATCCTCGCGCGTGGAGGCCAGCAGCGCATCGGCCTGCGCCAGCAGCGCCTTGTCCTCGTCGGTCAGTGCGCCGCATTCCGGGATCTTGCCATCGCAATTCTTGACGATCATCGACAGTGAACGACTGGCAAGGTTGCCGATGCCGTTGGCGAGATCGGAATTGATGCGCGTGCCGATCGCCTCTTCACTGTAGCTGCCGTCCTGGCCGAAGGAGACTTCGCGCAGGAAGAAATAGCGCACCTGGTCGAGACCGAAATGGTTCACCAAGTTGACCGGATCGACGACGTTGCCGAGCGATTTCGACATCTTCTCGCCCTTGTTGAGCAGGAAGCCATGGGCAAAGACGCGCTTCGGCAGCGGCAGCTTCGCCGACATCAGGAAAGCCGGCCAGTAGACAGCGTGGAAGCGGATGATGTCCTTGCCGATGATGTGGACATCGGCAGGCCAGTATTTCGCCCGCGGATTGTTCCGGTCCTCGATATAGCCGGTCGCCGTGATGTAGTTCGTCAGTGCATCGACCCAGACATACATGACATGCGCCGGATCGTTCGGCACCTTGATGCCCCAGTCGAATGTCGTGCGCGAGATCGACAGATCTTTGAGGCCAGATTTGACGAAGGAGATGACCTCGTTGCGGCGCTCGGCCGGGCCGACGAAATCGGGATTTTCCTCGTAGAGCTTCAGCAGGCGATCCTGGTATTCCGAGAGCTTGAAGAAATAGCTTTCCTCCTGCACCCATTCGACCGGCGTGCCCTGCGCCCCGTAGCGCACGCCGTCGGCGCGCAGCTCCGTCTCGTTTTCCTGGTAATAGGCTTCGTCGCGCACCGAATACCAGCCCGCATAGGAATCCTTATAGATGTCGCCGGCATCGGCCATCAGGTTCCAGATGTTCCGCGAGGTCTCGTGGTGGCGTTCTTCCGTCGTGCGGATATAGTCGTCGTTCGACGAATTGAGCAGCTTGCCCATCGCCTGGAACTCAGCGGAATTGCGGTCAGCGAGCTCATGCGGCGTCAGGCCCTCGGCGCGCGCTGTCTGCTGCATCTTCTGGCCGTGTTCGTCCGTACCCGTCAAGAAGAAGACGTCTCGCCCGTCCAACCGCTGGAAACGCGCCATGGCGTCGGTCGCAATCAGCTCGTAGGCATGGCCGATATGCGGCTTGCCATTGGGATAGGCGATCGCGGTGGTGATGTAGAACGGGGTTTTATCGGTCATATCAGGCAATGGTCCGCTTTACGTTTCGTCATTGTTATTCTTGCTCATGCTCGCTTTAGCGCATGTTTGCTAGGAGCGAAACACCAAGTTTCGCGCCTGCAACATTCCTGACTGGCGAGTGTGCTTTGCTTGACAGGGTCCCGACCCAGCTTTACCCCTGCGGAAAACCCAAGGGCAGGACACAAATCATCGTGAATTCCATTTTCATTTTTGGCAGCCTGTCCATCGGCTCGAAAGGGCCGTGGTTTTGAGTTTTCCAGCTTGGTACCAACCCCTCTACTCATTTTCCGGTTTCTTCGTCGGCATGCTGGTGGGCATTACGGGCGTTGGCGGCGGCTCGTTGATGACGCCCTTGCTCGTGCTTCTATTCGGTGTGCATCCGGCCACGGCCGTCGGCACAGATCTCCTCTATGCCGCGATCACCAAGACGGCGGGAACGGCCGTGCACGGCATGCATGGGCGGGTGAACTGGAGAGTCGTGGGCCTGCTTGCCTCGGGCAGCGTACCGGCAGCGCTTGCGATGTTGTGGTTCATGGCCGGCGTCAATCGCCAGAGCCCGGAGGTTGCGCACGCGATCACCCTGTCGCTCGGCTGTCTTCTGCTCCTGACGGCGCTGATGCTGCTCTGTCGTGGCCAGGTGTTGAACGCGATGCGCAAATGGCGGGGCAAGCGCGGGGTTCTGGCGCCGCGCACCATCGCGATTCTGACGCTCGTCTTGGGGCTCGTACTTGGTACGCTCGTCACCATGACGTCTGTCGGCGCCGGTGCGCTCGGCGTCACCGTGCTTCTTGTGCTCTATCCGCAGCTCGATGTCCGAGAGATCGTCGGCTCGGATATCGTCCATGCCGTGCCGCTGACCCTGATCGGCGGCATGGGCTATTGGTTCATCGGCGAGATCAATTGGACCATACTGTTTGCGCTGCTACTTGGCTCGATCCCCGGCATCGTCGCCGGCAGTCTGCTCGCACCACGCCTGCATGAACGGCTGATCCGGATCGTGCTCGCCGTCACCCTGCTCGTCGTCGCCTGGAGGCTGATTTTCCCTTAAGCAAGCCGCTGCTTGAGCTCGCCAAGAACGGTGATGATCGTCTGCTTGCGGTCGAGGTTGTAAGCCTGTGAGACGGTGAGCCGCTCCGTAACCTCGGCATAGAGGCGGGCGAGCTTTTCAGCGACGGTAATATGCCCCTCCAACGCGGCCGCCCTCGCCCGGGCCATGATATCGTCGCCGATATGAGACACGAAGAAGCCGAAGATCGTCTCGCTGTCCTTGCCCGACAGTGCATCGGCAAGGCGGTGCATCGCCCGGCGTGCGGCAGGGCCTTCCGTAGAGATGACCTGCTCATAGGCCGCAACGATCTCGCCGCCACCATAATTCAGCAGCTTCAGCGCCTCGTTGACACTGCCCTTGGCCGACGCAAGCAGTTCCTTGCCCTGTCCCGCCGACAGGCCTATGCTGAGATGTTCAAGAGCCTTGCTCAAGGCATCATCGCTCAGCGGTGCCAGCTTCAACGGCAGGCAGCGCGAACGAATGGTCGGCAAAAGCTTGCCCGGTGCGTGCGACAACACCAGGAACAACGCCCGCTTCGGCGGCTCCTCGAGGATCTTCAATATCGCATTGGCGGCATTGCGGTTGAGGTCGTCGGCGGGATCGATGATGACGACGCGCCAGTTACCGGTGCCGGAGGTCTGCGAAAAGAATTTACCCGCGCGGCGCACCTCGTCGACGGTGATTGCCGATTTCACCTTGCCGGTCTTCTCATCGACCGGGCGGGCAAGATGCAGCAGATTGTGCGAGGCGCCGCCCGAAATTTGCCGGCTGACGGCGGAGGCCGGATCCGGATCGCCGATCGTCTCGGGTGCCGAGGCGGGATCGGGATGCGAGAGCACATGGTTGGCAAAGCGGAAGGCAAGCGTCGCCTTGCCGATGCCCTCCGGCCCTTCGATCAGCACGGCATGGTGGCCCTTGCCGGAGCGGTATGACTGCGCCAGAAAAGCCTCGGCCTCCTCGTGGCCAAAAAGACGGGTGTTATCCTGCGGAGGGATTGCTCCGTCCAGAACGCCGGGCCGATCTTCGCTCATTGTGCAACTTCCGGTCTGGCGGCTTGCATGTCATCTGCCAGGCTCAGCCGCTTTTCGATAATCCCGGCAATCTCATCGGCAATGGCGTCTTCCTCGCGCTGTGCATCGACGATGTGGCAGCGGTCAGGATCACGAGCGGCGATATCGAGAAAGGCCTCGCGGCGCTTCTCGTGGGTCTGCAATTCTTCCTTTTCGAAGCGATCCGGCGCCGTATCGGCCGACGCGCGCTTGCGGGCGCGCTCCAGGCCGATTTCGGCGGGAATATCGAGGATCAGTGTGCAGTCCGGCACAACACCGTTGACGGCCACCCGTTGCAGGGCCTCGATGAAATCCGGTTCCAGATTGCCCGTGATGCCTTGATAGACGCGTGAGGAATCCATGAAGCGGTCACAAAGCACGATCGTACCGCGAGCGAGCGCCGGGCGGATGATCTCCTCGACGTGATCGTTGCGCGCGGCGGCAAACAGGATGGCTTCCATGCGCGTGCCGAACATCTCCGCTGCGCCCGAGAGCAGTACATGCCGCACCGCTTCGGCTCCTGGCGAACCACCTGGTTCGCGCGTCACCAGCACATCATGGCCCAGCCCGCGCAACCACGCCGCCAGACGGCGAATCTGGGTCGATTTGCCGGCCCCTTCCCCGCCCTCGAAGCTCACGAACAGTCCGGTTGCATCAGCCAATGATCATGTCCTGCACTTGTTTTACGCTCTTTTGCCGCTGCGCGATCTCTGTTCTGTTTAACCCAAGACGTAGCCGGGTGAAACCACCAGCTCGGACATTCTATATAGGCTGTGAACAGGGATTTCGCGAGGCGGGAAGCGATCAGGTCGGCGTCGGCGTGTCCCAAAGCCAGGAAAACAACAGCGTTTCTGTTAACTCCACGAGAGCATCCAAAGCGCGGCGGCCAAGCGTTCCCTGAGCGACCGGATCTTTGGTGTAGAGAGGCAGTTCGCGTAGCAGGCGCGCCCCGGAAAAGACGCGGAGTGTTCCCGCTTCATAGCCGGCTGTCACGGGCGCCGTCAGTGGCCAATGGTAGACGATGCGGGCCGACAGGCGATCGGGATTGTCGTTTGCCACATAGACATCGACAGGCATTTTGGCGAGCAGCCCGACCGTGGATTGCGCTCCGCCGTAGACGCTGGCATTGCCGATCACTTCGCCGTCGGCGAAGATGCGCTGGCTTTTGAAGTTGCTGAGGCCCCATTCCAGTACACGGCGGCTTTCCTCGGTGCGTTCCTTGTCCGTCTTCAAACCGCCGAGCGCCAGGAACAGGCGCTTGCCGTCACGCTGGATGGAAGCGACGATCGAATAGCCCTCGCCGTCCGCAAAGCCGAGGCCCAGACCATCGACGCCGATGTTCAGCGGCAGCAGCGGATTACGATTGCGCTGGAAGATCTTGTTCCAGGTGAAATCAGGTTGGCCGAGGTACCTATAGAAGTCCGCATGATTCTGCTGCAGGTCTTGCGCCAGGGTCACCAGTTCGCGCACGGATATCTTGCCGCCGCCATTCGGATCGTCGGCATCCGGCAGGCCGGTGGAATTGCTGAACACAGCCCTCGGCATGCCGATCTCGCGCGCACGCGCCGTCATGCGTCGTGCAAATTCCTTTTCGCTGATCGAGATCCCCTCTGCGAGGATGATGCAGCTATCATTGGCCTGCTGCACCGCGATGCCCTGGATCAGATCGCCAACGCGCACGCGTGATTTCAGCGCGGCGAACATGGTCGATGTGCGTGACGGCGCCCCGCCGGTACGCCAGGCATTTTCGGACACCGGATATTCGGTATCGAGCGAGATCTCCCCGCGCTTGATTGCATCAGAGATGACATCAAGCGTCATCAGCTTGGCAAGCGATGCCGGTGAAATCTGTTGATCCGCGTTCTTGGCAAGCAGGATCGTGCCGGTTGAGGCTTCCACCATGAAGGCTTGGGTGGCCTTGGTGTCGAAAGCGGGAGACGCCGCTTGCTGGGCCATCGCCGGCAGGCATCCAACTCCGACAAGAAAGAAAAACGCGAAAATAAGGCGTCTTAGCATGTCGGCTCCCCAATGCGACCACCCCCGAACATATTAGCCAGGGGTGAAGATTCAGGCAATCACGCCAATCAATCGACTTGCGTCTGGCCTTGATGCTGGCGGTGATAGGCGGAGAGGATCGACTGCTGCGTCAACCCGTCATTACGGACCATGACCGCATCGAAAGCGAGGTTGACATAAACCGTCTTGACCGGCGCATCCTGATATGCGGCAACCATGGAGGCGAGCGACGGGGTCGTAAGGCTGGCCATGCCCGGCGAGAAGTCCGGACGCTCATAAGGAATGGGTCCGATCATGGGCAGGACGACAAGCGTCGGCTCGACAGGATCAACGGACGGAGCCGCGCCGCCATTCCAGGTCATCGGCGGCGGATTGTTCTGCTTGCCGCTATTCGGGGTCGTTGGGGTGGAGCCGGCAAAGGCGACAGCAGAATTCGGCGAGGATCGCGGTATCGGCGCCAGCGTCGGCGTGGTGTTGAAGTTGCGCTGTTCACGGCTCTTGCGGGCGTAGCTATCCGACTGGGGTAGCTGATCGGCGGTCATTGCGCCGTTCGAGGCAACCATCACGCCCGTTGCGATCTGGCCGCCAGGATTGATGCTCGGCAGGCGCGATCCCTTGGGAATATAGGAGGCCATCAGATAGGGATCGTCATGACCGTCCATGCGGGCGCGGCCGACATACTGCACGCGCACATCGCCGGTACCACTGTGCTGCAAATCGAGCAGTTGCGCCGTTTTGTTGGAGAGATCGATGATACGGCCCGGATGGTAAGGGCCGCGATCGTTGACGCGCACGATGATGGAGGAACCGGTTTCGACATTTGTCACGCGCGCATAGCTCGGCAGCGGAAACGTCGGATGCGCAGCGGTCAGTGCCTGCTGATCATAGACTTCGCCATTGGCGGTCAGGCGGCCGTGGAAAGCCGAGCCGTACCAGGAGGCAATGCCCATCTTGTTATAGCTATAGTCTTCCTTGGGGTAATACCACTTGCCCTTGACCTGATAGGGATTGCCGACAAGGAACCGGCCGCCACCCTTGGGAACCGGCCCGTTGGCCACAACCCGCGGGCTCGCCTTGACGCCATATTCCTTCTCGGAGAAATATTCCTTGCCGTGCTGACGCTTCGTTGCAACCTGCTGCGAGGTTCCGCAAGCGGTAACGGTGGCGCACATCAAAGAGAGAGCAAACCAACGCAGACCTGTCGCGTATGTCGTCGCACGATTATCGAATTTCATCTGTCCCACGCCGCTTAACAAATTACCAGGACCGAGGCATGCACCAGCATATCCCTCATGTTGATACCTGCTACGCCCCAACCACCTAACGGTACTTTAATCATGATTGCATGTTGTCGAATTTGCGTTCCGATTTGAGCGGATACGGACAATTCCAAATGTTATGGTTAATCAATAGTTAAATTAGATGCCCGTCAAGGGCGTGCCGGCTCGAGGAGGAAAGCCCAGGCGTTGGGGCGCCGATGATCTCGTGAACGAGATAACCGCGCGGCGTCAGGCTTTTACTCAATGCGGTGAATATTCGCCGTATTCGACCAGGAGCGGGTTGCCTTGCTTTTGCCTGGGTGATGATCCAAATTCCGCCTGCCGGGGGGCCATGCATTTCATCAGATGCATCAACGGAGGAAATGACCATGCGATTTGTTAGGACGTTCACCGCTGCGGCTATTGTGGCCCTCATCGGCACCGGCGCAATGGCACAGACGGCTACGACGCCGTCTACTACCACGACCACGCCATCCACTACGACCATGGCGCCTGCAACCACCACGAATTCAGCAGGAACGGTCGCCAAGCCAAAGGCGACGAAACCGGTGCAATCGGAAGTTTCCAAAGCCTGTTCCACACAGGCGGATGCAAAGGGGCTCCATGGAAAAGAACGTGCCAAGTTCCGCAGCCAGTGCAAGAAAAACGGCGGCAAGGTATAAGCCGGCCTGATACCGAGGCTGCGGCGTAAATACCGCCGCAGCCCTTCCCGCCCCTGCTCTCGGCTCCGGGCGATGGATATTGTCAAGCCGAGATCGGTCGGGTAAAAATGCCCGCATCAACCATTTCATCGTGTGGAGCATCGGCATGGGAGCCGCCAAGTCGTCAGATAAGTAGGCCGCAACAACGCATTTCGTTGTTGCGGCGTTCTGTCGAACCTGACCCAGCCAGTTGCTGACAAGCGAACGCCGCCGGATATTTCTCATTCGAGCGGATATGATCTCATGACTATCAACCGCCCCATCTGGGGCCACACGCTGCCGGCAGCCCTGCTGCTGATGGCGCCCTTCGACATTCTCGCCTCCCTGGCGATGGATATCTATCTCCCCGTCGTTCCGGCAATGCCCGCAATCCTCGGCACAAATCCATTCGTAATCCAGCTCACGCTCAGCCTTTATATGGTCATGCTCGGCGTTGGGCAGGTCCTGTTCGGGCCGATCTCGGATCGCATCGGGCGTCGCCCGGTATTGCTCGCCGGCACTCTTCTCTTCGCGATCGCCTCGTTGGGCGCGGCCTCGTCGTCGACCGCCATCCCCTTCGTCACGTTCCGCCTGCTACAGGCAGTCGGAGCCTCGGCCGCACTCGTCGCGACCTTCGCCACGGTCCGGGACATCTATGCGGATCGTCCCGAAGGCGTTGTCATCTATGGCCTGTTCAGTTCGATGCTGGCTTTCGTGCCGGCGCTCGGGCCTATTGCGGGAGCGCTGATTGCGGATCATTTCGGTTGGCGAGCCATCTTCGTCGTCCTGGCGGCATTGTCGGTGCCGGCCATGCTGAATGCAGCGTTTCGATGGCACGAGACGAGGCCCGGGAGCCAGACAATGCAGCGCCGATCGGTAATGCCGATCTTTTCCAGCCTGCCGTTCTGGACCTATACATTGGCCTTCAGCGCCGCCATGGGCACCTTCTTCGTGTTTTTCTCGACGGCGCCACGCGTCCTTATTGACCGGGCCGGCTATTCCGAGATCCGGTTCAGCATCACCTTCGCGACCGTCGCGGTCGTCATGATTGTGGTGACCCGCTTCGCCAAGGCGTTTGTCGCACGATGGGGCATTGCCGGAAGTGCGGCGCGCGGCATGGGCTTGCTGCTATGCAGCGCTATTCTTCTCGGACTGGGCGAAGTCTTCGGCTCGCCATCCTTCGCAAGCTTCATCGTGCCGATGTGGGTTATGGCGGCCGGCATCGTCCTCACCGCATCGGTCTCGGCGAACGGCGCTCTCGCCGGCTTCAATGACATCGCCGGATCGGCCGTCGCCTTCTATTTCTGCATCCAGAGTCTGATCGTCGGGACGGTGGGAACCCTGGCAACGACCATGCTGGGCGGAGATACCGCCTGGCCGCTGATCTGCTATGCGACCATGATGGCGGCATTGGTGTCGGCTGGTCTGGCACTGCTCCGGTTATGGGATCAATCCTCAGAGCAGTGAGGTTTGTCGGCCGGCTGCGAGGCTGCCCAATGAGAGGCCGGAGCCTTCGCACCGGCCTCGTCATGCATGCCACTTCATTCGTGATGAAATTACCTATGATATTGATAAAGTTAAATAAAAATATGACAATAGCCAGGCCACTGGACACCAGGGTCAGTGAAGCAACTGCGCCACCATAAGTGCCACCGTGATTGCGCCTGCACATATTGTCAAAGCAGTCAAAATCGAAGTCGACATCAATCCGCCCCTCAAACCCGAACGTTGGAGGCTAACTACAGGAGCGAGTGAGGAATGTCGCGTGACAGCTGGCGTGACATCGCCCAAGGCGTACAGCCATGGGCATATCAGTGTCTCGTGTCATGAAGAAAAAGAACGGCCACGTAATCTCGTGGCAGCAGCGTGACGTCAATCGGCCGCCCGACCCCGCCCTAAAGTTGACGGCAGTCGCGTTCTTCGGTGGTGTCTACAGGATCGGCGGTGACAATCAAGTGCGATCTCGCGAGTGAACGCGAGCGCTGTTATGCCGTGGACAAGGGTAGAGATGGCGGAAGAGGTGGGATTCGAACCCACGGTACGGTCTCCCGCACGCCGGTTTTCAAGACCGGTTCCTTAAACCACTCGGACACTCTTCCTGTCGCTGAAGCATGACGCTTCAGAAAATGTGGTGGGCTGGCTTTACAGCTATTCGGGCCGAAGCGTCAACCGGTTGCGCGGCGGTGTGGGTTCAATTCGTGACCAGATCGAGGACGTTGGGATTGGGCTAGGCGTTTCAGCGATCGGGCGATAGTAATTTCTAGCATCGACCATCCGGAAAGACATCGCCCTCACCCATGACGCACCAGCCCCTGCCTCTCGGCCCAGCGCCGCTTGCCGGCCCCGCCCTCGCCGACTTCTTTTCCCGTGACGCCGTTGTCGTTGCGTCCGATCTCATCGGCGCGCGCTTTACCGTTGCGGGCGTTGGCGGGCGTATCGTGGAGACGGAAGCCTATCGGCCGGATGATGAGGCGTCCCATGCTTTTCGTGGGCCGACGGCGCGCAATGCGGCGATGTTCGGCCCGGCTGGGTGTATCTACGTCTATCGATCCTACGGCATTCACTGGTGCGTGAATTTTGTCTGTACGACCGGGAGCGCCGTGCTGATTCGAGCCCTCGAGCCGGAGAGCGGGATCGAGGAGATGATCCACAGGCGCGGCACTGCCGACATTGCAGCACTTTGCAGCGGGCCGGGGAAGTTGACGCAAGCGATGGGCATCGACATCAGCCTGAACGGCCGGGCATTGGATGCTGCGCCCTTTGAATTCTCTCTGGCTGAACCACTGTCCGTCGTCGCGGGCAAACGGATCGGAATCAGTAGGAATGTCGATCCTCTCTGGCGGTTCGGCGCGGTCGGCTCGCGTTTTGTCAGTCGTCGCTTCCCGCAAGGATAAAAAAGACCGCCGGCGTGGTGTCCGGCGGCCATGTAACCGCGCAGTGAAACTGGAAAGACTGCGCGGCTATTCCATTGCAACGCTGTGATCGACCACTGGCGGCGCGGCTGGCTTGCGCAGAAGAATCAGCAGCGGCATGGCGAAGATCGACATCAGCATCAGCAGCTTGAAATCGTCCATATAGGCGATAATCGTCGCCTGCGTGGTGATGATGCTGTCGAGCGAGGCGCGGCCGACGGCCGTCAATGGGCTGAGGCCCTGCGCCACCGTCGCATCAAAATAACGATTGAACGGCGTCACATAGGCGGCGATCGTCGAATGGTTGACCTGGGTATTCTCGGTGATCAGCATGGAGACGACGGATATGCCGACGCTGGAGCCGATGTTGCGCGAGAGATTGTAGAGGCCGGTCCCCTCGCCGCGCATCTGTGCCGGGAGCGTCGCAAACGCGATCGTTGTCAGCGGCACAAAGAGGAAGCCAAGACCGGCGCCCTGCACGAAACCGACCGAGATCAACGTCCATTGCGAGACGTCGGGCGTCCAGCCGGTCATGTCGTACATCGCCCAGGCGGTCAGCGCGAGGCCGATAAAGAGCAGCCAGCGCGTATCGACCTTGCCGATCAGCCGCCCCACGAGGAACATGCAGAACATGGTGCCGAGGCCGCGTGGGCCCATGACGATGCCGGCGGTGACGACCGGATAGCCCATCAACGTCTGCAGATAGGGCGTCATCAGCGCCAGCGAGGCGAGATAGGTGACACCGACGATGAAGATGAACAGCATGCTCACCGCGAAGTTCTGATCTAGGAACAAGCGCGGGTTCACGAAGGATTTTTCCGCCGTGAACATATGCACCAGGAAGAGATAAAAGGCCGAGACGCAAACCAGCGCCTCGATGATGATCTCTCCGGAGTAGAACCAGTCCAGCTGTTCGCCACGGTCGAGGAAAAGCTGCAAGGCTGCGATGCCGATCGACAGCATGCTGAAGCCGAATATGTCGAGCTTGGCGAGCGCATCGCGCGTGGTTTCGGTTACATAGACAACGATGCCGAAGAAGGCGAGCGCGCCGATCGGCACGTTGATGTAGAACACCCAGCGCCAGCTCATATTGTCCGTCAGCCAGCCGCCGATAACAGGCCCGAGCACAGGACCAACCATGACCGAGACGCCGAACAGAGCCATGGCCTTGCCGCGTTCCTCGACATTGTAGATATCAAGCAGAATGCCCTGCGACAGCGGCACGAGCGCTGCGCCGAACAGCCCCTGCAACAGGCGGAAGCCGACGATCTGGTTCAGAGATTGCGCCAGGCCGCAAAGCACGGAGGCGACGACGAAGCCGGCGATCGCCACCAGCAGCACGCGCTTGCGGCCGAATTTGGCCGACAGGAAGCCGGATGGCGGCGTCATGATCGCGGCGGCGACGATGTAGGAGGTCAGCACCCAGTTGATCTGGTCGGCGCTGGCCGAAACGTCGCCCTGGATATGCGGGAGAGCGACGTTGGCGATGGTGGTGTCCAGCGCCTGCATGATGACCGCCAGAATGACGCAGGCGGTGATGGCGCCGCGATTGGCGATCGGGCCGGCAGTGGACGTGGCGGCAGCGTTACTCATGATCCTGACCGTGGGATTGGCCCAACAGGCTGGCGATGGAGTCCGGCAGGCCGCGAGCATGGCCGGTATCGACACCGGCGACGACGCTCATGCCGACGCGCAGCGGTGGTTTGCCCTGCGTATCGTCGATGCTGATGATCATCGGGATGCGCTGCACGACCTTCACCCAGTTGCCCGTGGTATTCTGCGCCGGCAGCAGCGAGAAGCTCGCGCCCGAGGCCGGCGAGATGCTGGAGACGGTACCTTTCCAGGTGACGCCTGGATAGGCATCGACCGAGATCGTCACCTTCTGGCCAGTCTTCACATAGGTCAGTTCGGTTTCCTTCGGGCTGGCGTTGATCCACATATTGGTGGTGGAAACCAGCGAGAAGCCTTGCTGCGCGGCGGTCAGATAGGCGCCGACCTGCAGCGAGGGAACATTGGTGGTGATGCCGTCGAAGGGCGCACGCACGACCGTATCGTCGAGTTCGCGCTGCGCGTTGTCGACAGCGGCCTTGGCCTGCAGGTAAAGCGGGTTCTGCTCGACCGGCAGGTCGGCATTGGTGCCGAGTTGGGCAAGCGTGGTTGCCGCCTGTGCCTGGGCGACGGAGACCTTCTGCTGGGCCGCATCGAGATTGTGCTTGGCCTGATCGTAGGCAGCCTTGGAGGCGACCGAGCTGTTGATCAGGTTCTGCTGGCGCTCGTATTCATTCTGGTAATAAGGAATATCGGCCTGCGCCTGGGCGATCTCTGCGAGAGATTGCTTGTAGCTCGCCTGCAGGTTCAGGATCTGGTTGCGGGCATTGCCGAGTTGGGCCTGCGCGCCTTCCAGCGTAATGCGGAACGAATCGGGCTTCAGGCGGAAAAGCACCTGTCCCTTCTTCACCACTTCGTTTTCATGCACGTCGATCGAGATCACCGTGCCGGAAACATCGGTCGAAACGCCGACCATGTCGGCCTGGACATAGGCATTGTCGGTGGACATGATCTGCCCGCCGGTGACGTAATAATAGCCGCCGATAACCAGCGCGACTGGCAGCAGCGCGAAGAGAATCGGCCGCGTCGGGCTGCGGCGCTTGCGCGGTTTTTCAGGAGCTGCGGCCGGAACCGCCGCACCTGCCGCAGCCGGCGCGGGTGCAGGATTGGAGGACGGTGCCTCCGCAACTGCGGCTTGGTTCTGCTCGATTGCGGAATTTACGTTTGCGGGTACGCGAAGCGGAGAGGATGCGTCAGCCATGATTTGTCTCTTTGTCGCCCACCGTTGCACGGCAGGCCTGGACCAGGTTCGATTTCATAAGGGTAAGCAATTGATAAAGGCGCTCATGCTCTTCGAAAGGAACACCTTGGAGGGCCTCCCTGCGGGTCTGGTCGCCCAAACCACGCATGGTGTCGAGTAACGGCCGGGCTTCATCGCTCATATAGAGCATCCAGCTCCGACGATCGTTCGGATGCTGGCGACGTTCGACCAACCCGCGATCAGCCAGCTTGTCGAGGATCCGCACCAGCGTGATCGGCTCGATCTCCAACATTTCGGCAAGACCTGCCTGATGGATGCCCTCGTTGTTCGAGAGATAGGCGAGTGTCTGCCATTGCGAGCGCGTCAGTCCCAAATCCTTCGCACGCTGCTCGAACCGCTTCCGTAGAAGCCGGGCAACGTCATGGAGGAGAAAGCCGAGGGTCGGTGATGTGTGCATGATATGAGAAGCCTGCTATTCATAAGCAACCTTATAATGCCGTGACGTATAATAAGTGGGCGCCCGATTCAAGAGGTTGAGGCGCGATCATCGGCGGATTGTCAAAAATGTCGCAGGGGGTGTCGCAAAGATGTCGCAGTCACAGGGGGGATATGAGGCAACGCGCGACCGAGGATTTAAAAGTCAAAAATGGGATATCAACCCGCAGGCTCCGAGCCTGCGGGTTGATAGACTCAACATCTAAAGGATCTTGTGGGCTTAGCGGCGGCTGAGCAGCCCTAGGAGGTAACCAATGCCGGCAGCAGCAGCAACCATGAAGATTGGCTCCTGACGGACCCTTTCACGCAGGTGCTCGGTTATTTCCTCAGCCTCTTCAGTAACGACCGACTTTGCACCCTGCCCGACTGCTGCCACACTATGGGAAAGTTTCGTTAAATCCTCCCGAAGCGCTGCGATCTGCACGGCGAGGTCATCGACGGCGGTTTCTGCGTGCGCCTGTGCTGAGGCTGATTGGGCGGAAGCGGATTTCGTCTCGGCCATCATTGGCTCCTTTTGTTTACCTTGTCATTCAACGTCAATCCTGGGTAAAGGTTCCGGAGCTTCCGTGCTTGGCCCGGTTGATTTCCTCGGTAGCTCTTCAATTCCGTTTCGGATTGCTCTAAGGAACTCCGATTGCTTCGCCCGCGGGTGAAGATGGTATTGATGACGAGGTTTGCCTTCCGATGTTCGATGTGTTGAGAAAACTGGCCAAGACCTGGGTTGCCAAGGGTTTGTTGCTTCTCCTGGCTGCTGCCTTCAGCGTATGGGGGATCGAGCGTTCGCTCATTGGAGGCGGCAGTAGCAATGCCGTTGTGACCGTCGGCGATCAGAAGATCGATACCAACGAGTTCCGCCTTGCCTATCGCCGCCAGATCCAGGCCATCAGCCAGCAGCTGCGCATGCAGGTCACACCTGAGCAGGCGCGCGCATTTGGCATCGCGCAGCAAACCGTCGCGCAGCTTGTCGCCGGCGCCTCGCTCGATCAGCTCGCCAGCGATATGAACCTCGGTCTGTCGCAGGATCGCCTCGCCCAGCTCATCGGCGATGATCCGGCCTTCAAGGCGCTGAACGGCACCTTCGATCGGCAGAAATTCGAGAGCCTGCTGCGTAACAGCAGCATCAATCCCGACGACTACATCAAGGAGCGCAGCAAGGTCGCGGTCCGCAGCCAGATCGTGGAAGCTGTCTCCAACGGCTTTACCGCCCCGAAGACGCTGGTCGATGCCGTCAAGCAATATCACGCCGAAAGCCGCAGCATCGATTATCTGCTGTTGACCAACGCCAATATCGATCCGATCAAGGCTCCGGCCGAAGATGTGCTGTCGAAATGGTTCGATGGGGTCAAGTCGAAGTACCGCGCGCCCGAATACCGCAAGATCGCCTATGTGAAGCTGCAGGCCGAGGATGTTGCCGATCCGGCAAGCGTGACCGATGACGCCGTTCGCGCCGAATTCGAGAAGCGCAAGGATAGCTTCACGACGCCGGCGACCCGCACGATCGAACAGCTGACCTTCGCCAACAAGGATCTCGCAAATGCGGCCTTGGATGCGCTGAAGACCGGAACGACATTCGACCAGCTCGTCACCGACCAGGGCAAGAAGCCGGCCGACGTGCTGCTCGGCACCTTCACCAAGGACCAGGTTCCGGATCAGACACTCTCCCAGGCCGCTTTTGCCGTGACCAAGGAAGGCGGCACGACGCCTGTCGTCGACGGTTCCTTCGGCCCGGTGATCCTGCGCGTGACCAACGTCAAGGACGAGACCGCGAAGAACTTCGACGACGTCAAGGAAGATGTCCGCAAGCAGATCGCGCTCAACAATGCCTCAAGTGAAATCACCAGCATCCATGACAAGTTCGAGGACCTGCGCGGCTCCGGCGTGTCGTTGCCGGAAGCGGCTCAGCAACTGAGCCTGAAGGCGATAACGGTTGATTCGGTCGATGCGAGCGGGCTCGATCAGAACGGCAACGAGATCAAGGATCTGCCCGCCAGACAGCAATTGCTCGGCGAAGCCTTCAAGGCGGACCAGGGCAGCAATTCCGCGCCCTTGACTGTCGGTAACGATGGTTACGTCTGGTACGATGTCCTGGGTATCACACCGGACCGCGATCGCCCGCTTTCCGAAGTGCATGAAAAGGCTGTAGTCGACTGGACTGCCGCGCAGCAGAAGATTGCGCTCGCCGCCAAGGCCGTCGAGCTGAAGCAGGAAGCTCAGAAGGGCAAGTCGCTTGCCGATATCGCCACGCCGCTCGGCATCGCCGTCGAGAGCAAGGCTGACGTTACGCGCACGACGGACGATCCGGTTCTTGGCCGTGCTAGTGTCGCTGCCGCCTTCTCCGGCCCGGTAGACACGGCTGCCAATGCTATCGGCGCCGACGACACGACGCAGATCCTGCTGAAGGTCACCGACGTCAACAACAATCCGACGACAGATGCGTTGAGCAACGAAGATCAGCAGGCGGCCCAGATTGCCAATGCCGCCGGCGACGACATTCTCGACCAGATCGTTGCTGACCTGCAATCCAAATACACCGTCACGGTCAACCAGAACCTCGCCGAACAGGCGATGTCCCGCTAGGCCCGGTCGGGAGGATCGATAGCCGATGGCTGAATTGAAACCTTTTCTCGCCAAGGTCGCCAATGGCGAGGTGCTGACGCGGGACGAAGCCCGTCAGGCATTCGAGATCCTAATGTCGGGGGAAGCCACGCCCTCGCAGATCGGTGCGTTCTTGATGGCGCTGCGTGTGCGCGGCGAGACGGTCGACGAGATCGTCGGCGCGGTCACGACCATGCGTGCCAAGATGTTGCGTGTAGAAGCGCCGTCTGATGCGATCGATATCGTCGGCACCGGCGGCGATGGCTTCGGCACTTACAACATCTCGACGCTGGCGGCGTTCATTGTTGCCGGCGCAGGTGTGCCGGTGGCAAAGCACGGTAACCGCGCTCAGAGCTCCAAGGCCGGCACGGCCGACACGCAGTCCGTGCTGGGCATCAAGCTCGACATCGGTCCAGAGACGATCGCCCGCTGCATTCGCGAGGCCGGCATCGGCTTCATGTTCGCACAATTGCATCATTCGTCGATGCGCCATGTCGGCCCCTCCAGGGTGGAGTTGGGCACGCGGACGATCTTCAACCTGTTGGGACCGTTGTCGAACCCCGCCGGCGCTCGTCGGCAGTTGCTCGGCGTCTTCGCGCCGGAGTGGGTCGTGCCGCTCGCCGAGGTGCTGAAGGACCTGAATGCCGAGAGCGTCTGGGTCGTGCACGGCAATGGCCTCGACGAAATCACCACGACCGGAACCACCTCGGTCGCGGCGCTTGAAGGTGGCAAGATCCGTACCTTCGAACTGACGCCCGCCGATTTCGGCCTGGCGCATGCCGATCTGGCTGACCTCAAGGGCGGCGACGGCATTGCCAATGCGGCAGCGCTCCGTGGCGTGCTCAGCGGTGAAAAGAATGCCTATCGCGATATTTCTCTCGCGAATGCGGCAGCATCCCTGGTGATTGCCGGCAAGGCGGAAACGCTTCATGATGGCATGAAGCTCGCGGCCCAGTCGCTCGATAGTGGCGCGACTGCCGCTGCGCTGGAAAAGCTGATCGCCGTCTCCAACGCCGAAGAATAGGTTCAGGACGTCATGACCGATATTCTCAAGAAGATCGAAGCCTATAAGCGCGAAGAGATCGCCGCCGCCAAGGCCAAGGTCTCGCTTGCCGATCTCAAGGCGATGCAGGCCGGCCAGTCCGCGCCGCGCGGTTTCCATAGAGCGCTCCTCGCCAAGAAGAATGCCGGTTCCTTCGGCCTGATCGCCGAAATCAAGAAGGCCAGCCCCTCGAAGGGCCTGATCCGTCCCGATTTCGATCCGCCTGCCCTCGCCAAGGCCTATGAGATCGGTGGTGCCGCCTGCCTCTCCGTATTGACGGACAGCCCAAGCTTCCAGGGCGCCCCGGAGTTCCTGACCGCTGCCCGAGCCGCATGCTCGCTGCCGGCATTGCGCAAGGATTTCATGTTCGAGACCTACCAGGTGCATGAGGCGCGCGCCTGGGGCGGCGACTGCATTCTCCTGATCATGGCTTCTCTCTCCGACAGCGAAGCCGAGCGCCTGCAGGACGAGGCCTTCGGTCTTGGCATGGATGTACTGGTTGAAGTGCATGATGCAGAGGAGATGGAGCGGGCGCTGAAGCTGTCCTCGCCGCTGATCGGTATCAACAACCGTAATCTGCGCACCTTCGAGGTCAGCCTGACGGTTAGCGAAACCCTGGCACCTATGGTTCCCGCCGACCGGCTGCTGGTGGGCGAAAGCGGCGTCTTCACCCACGCTGATTGCAAGCGGCTCGAAGCCGTTGATATCTCCACATTTCTCGTTGGCGAAAGCCTAATGCGCAAGGACGACGTGGCGGCGGCGACACGTCTGCTGCTGACCGGCGAAACCGGCGCTGTAGCGGCCGAATAAGATGAGCACGGAAAAGACCGGCCTCACCCATATCGGCGCTTCCGGCGAGGCGCATATGGTCGATGTCGGCGACAAGGCTGAGACGATCCGCATCGCCACCGCCGAAGGCCATGTGACGATGAAGCCGGAAACGCTGGCGCTCATTCGCGAAGGCAACGCCAAGAAGGGCGACGTTATCGGCACCGCGAGGCTTGCCGGCATCATGGCCGCCAAGCAGACTGCCAATCTCATCCCGCTCTGCCATCCGCTGATGCTGACCAAAGTCACGGTCGATATCACTGAGGATGCCGCCCTGCCCGGCTTGCGCGTCACCGCCACCGCAAAGCTCACCGGCCGCACCGGTGTCGAGATGGAAGCGCTGACGGCGGTCTCCGTCGCCTGCCTGACCATCTACGATATGGCCAAGGCTGCCGACCGGACGATGGAGATCGGCGGCATTAGACTATTGGAGAAATCCGGCGGCAAATCCGGTGATTTCCGTCACCCGGAGGCCTGACACATGAGCCTTTTGCCCGTAGCGGATGCCCAGGAGCGTCTGCTGAACAGCGCGACGCCGCTCCATCGTATCGAAAGCATTACGCTCGACTTGGCCGATGGCCGGGTTCTCGCCAAGGATCTAGCGGCGCGCCTGACCCAGCCGCCCTTCGACGCCTCGGCGATGGATGGCTACGCGCTGCGTTTTGACGATGCCCCCGAACCGGGAGCGGAGTTAACCGTGATCGGTACTTCAGCCGCGGGCCACGCTTTCGAGGGTACGGTCGGCAGGGGCGAAACAGCGCGTATCTTCACCGGCGCGCCGGTTCCGTCTGGTGCCGATACGGTGCTGTTGCAGGAGGACGCGGAACGGCTGGAGGGGAGCCGAATCCGCACCACCTATTCCTTGCGCAACGGACAGCATATTCGTCCACGTGGCCAGGACTTTGCCGAGGGTGAGGTCGTGCTTCCGGCAGGCACGGTGATGGATTTTTCGCGGCTGACGGTGGCTGCTGCCATGAACCATCCGGCGCTCGAGGTTTACCGCCGCCCCCTGGTGGCGATCCTTGCGACTGGCGATGAGCTGGTGACGCCTGGCAGCGAGCCTGGCCCCTCGCAGATTATCGCGTCAAACACCTTCGGCATCGCGGCGCTTGCCCGCAGTGCCGGCGCCCATGTACTCGATCTCGGGATCGTCCCCGACGATGAGGCGGAAATCACCGCCGCGATCGGTCGGGCGCAGGTGGCGAAAGCGGATGTCATCGTCACACTCGGCGGAGCCTCCGTCGGCGATCACGATCTGGTGCAGGCGACCCTGATTGCGGCCGGCATGCAGCTCGATTTCTGGCGAATCGCCATGCGTCCCGGCAAGCCGCTGATGGTCGGTAGCCTTGGTGAGACCCATGTGTTGGGGCTGCCTGGTAATCCGGTCTCCAGCCTCGTCTGCGGCCTGTTGTTCCTGGAGCCGTTGATCCGCAAGCTGGCGTCTCTACCGCCGGTGAAGCGTGACGCCACGGCCCGTGCTGCTGTAACCCTCAAAGCGAATGACCAACGCCAGGACTATGTCCGCGCCACGCTAACGAAATCCGCCGATGGCGACTGGCTCGCAGAGCCTTTTTCCAAGCAGGATTCCTCGATGATGAAGGTTTTTTCCCGCTCGGATTGCCTCATCATCCGCCCGCCGCATGTGCCTGAACTCACCGCCGGCGCTCCATGCCCGGTCCTGCTATTGCGCCCGGACCTGCTGGGCTAAACCGGACACAAAAATGCCGGGCAGTTTGACCCGCCCGGCACGAATGTCATCAAAACCGTAAAGCGATTACTTGACGGGCTTCTCGTGGTGGCCGCCGAAGCCTGCGCGCATGGCCGAGAGAACCTTGTTGGCGTAGTCGTCATTGCCGCGCGAGGCAAAGCGGCCGTAGAGGGCGGCGCTGAGTACCGGTGTCGGGACGCCTTCGTCGATCGCGGCCGAAATTGTCCAGCGGCCCTCGCCCGAGTCCGAAACGCGGCCGGCATATTGCGACAGGGCGGCATCGCCATGCAGCGCGTCGGCGGTGAGGTCGAGCAGCCAGGAGGTGATAACGCTGCCGCGGCGCCAGACTTCGCTGATTTCGGCGATGTCGAGGTTGTACTGGTAGTATTCCGGATGGGACAGCGGCGCGGTTTCCGCGTCGGCTTCGGTGGTCTGCGTGCCGACATTGGCATGACGCAGCACGTTGAAGCCTTCCGCATAGGCGGCCATCAGGCCGTATTCGATACCGTTATGGACCATCTTGACGAAGTGGCCGGCGCCAGACGGGCCGCAATGCAGGTAGCCCTGTTCGGCCGTGCTGGCCTTTGCAGCTTCGTCGGAGCGCATCGGCGATGGCAGAACGTCGCCGACGCCCGGTGCGAGCGTTGCGAAGATCGGCGACAGGTGCTGGACGGTATCCTTTTCGCCGCCGATCATCAGGCAATAGCCGCGCTGCAGGCCGAAGACGCCGCCGCTTGTGCCGACGTCGACATAGTGGATGCCCTTGGATTTCAGTTCGCCGGCGCGGCGGATGTCGTCATGATAATAGGAGTTGCCGCCGTCGATGACGATATCGCCCTCGTCGAGCAGCGGAAGGATCGCGGCGAGTTCCTTGTCGACGATCGCAGCCGGCAACATGAGCCAGACGGCACGAGGACGGGCGAGCTTCGATACGAAATCTTCGAGCGACGTGCTGCCGGTGGCGCCGAGCTGCTCAAGCGTCGTGATGCTTTCCGGACGCGCGTCGAAAACGACGGCGGTATGGCCGCCCTTCATCAGACGCTGCACCATGTTGCTGCCCATGCGGCCAAGGCCAATCATTCCGATTTGCATATGTCAGTCTCCCAGGAAGGATTTGTATCGGTTGAAATCTCAATAGAGATATTTAGCCGTCTTTGCCAATGAACAAATGACGGGCGAGCTATGCAGCTACGCGGGATCGGGGCGAAACATGCGGCGCTCACGCATCTGTGATATTGCTTGGCGCCGACAAACTGCCAAGCTATCCGCATCGGCCATCTCTGGAGCAGATATGCTGGATCATGTCACAATCGGGGTAAGCGATATCGAACGGTCCAAGGCCTTCTATGACAAGGCTCTGCTGCCCCTCGGCATCGAGCGCCTATACGCCGAAGGCGTGACGTTTGCCGGATACGGGATCCGGCCAAAGGCCTTCTTCTGGGTAGGGCATCGAAATGCGGCGCAAACTGGTGTTCATGTTGCTTTCACGGCTGAGGACAGAGCGGCTGTTGACCGATTCTATGAAGCCGCCCTTGCTGCCGGCGGGCTGGACAATGGGCCTCCCGGCATCCGGTCTCATTATCACCCCAGCTACTACGGCGCTTTCATCCTCGATCCCGATGGGCACAACATCGAGGCCGTCTGTCACTCGACCGGCGGGCCGACATAACGCGCACGTGGCCGGATGAGGTGCCCGCTTGTCGACTGCTCCATGGCATGCGCCAGCCAGCCGACCGTGCGGGCAAGCGCGAAGATGATCATCGGTGCATCCTCGGGCAAATGATAGGCTGACGTCATCGCTGTCAGCGCAAAGTCAACATTGACGCGTTCTCCCACGAGGTCTTCAGACACGCTCCGAACCTCTGCAAACAAGGGCGGCAGGGTGAAGCATGCGAGCAGCGCTTTGGCGCGCGCATCACCGTCTGGATAGAATGGATGTCCGACCGCTGGCACCGGTCGTCCTTCCGCCAGATAGCTACGCACCGCCTCCTCCGCCCCGATTGCGGCGGCGCGGGTGATCAGCGAGCGCACGCTTTGCCACGCACCGCCATGCAGCGGTCCGGTCAGCGTCGCAAGACCGGAAAGTGCGGCGGCTGACAGCGTCGCTCCGGCGGAAGCGGTGATTCGCGCCGTGAAGGTCGAGGCGTTGAGCTCATGATCGGCGAAGAGAACCAGGCAGCGGCGGATGAGGTCGCCGGCATCCGGTCTGCCCCAGGCCGTAGCAAGACGTTCATGCAACGGCAGCGTGGACACCCCCGGCGCCAGCGCTTCCGCAACGGTGCCGAACACGCTTTCGGCTTCGTTCTGAAGCGCCGGCAATGAGCGTCCAAGCGAAGGCAGGTCGGTCGTGGCCCGCCCAGCCAGTGCGGAAAAGGCCGCGCTCAGGGCGGGCAATCGTCTGTCTCCACCCTGCCCCTCCAGCCGCACCGGCCGCTTCATGTCCCAGAGCAGAACCGCGATCTCTTCGAGCGTCGCATGTTCGGCAAGCTTGGCTGCATCCTGCCCACGATAGAACAGGCGACCGTCGAAAACCGTCGATAGCGCCGAAGGCAGCACCGGATCGCCCCACTGGATCGCTTCGGCCGCCACCGTCTCCGTCTTGCGCCGTCCGGCATGGCGCGCCGCCAGCCGTTTGACATCATCGGTGAAGTAGAGGCTGCGCCGCGTATCAGCCGGATCAGGCTTCGCACGGATGCGGCCACGGCTGACATTGGCGTACAGCGTCTGCGTTTTTGTACCCAGCAGGGTCAATGCCTGCTCCGCCGTCAGCCAGCTCATAAATCCTCACATTGATCAATTTCATCAAGATTGACGTCAATGCAAATAGGACTGATCTAAACGCATAGTCAAAGGAGAATGCTGATGAAAAGTGGTCTTGAAGATGTCATTGCTGCCGAAACCAAGCTGTCCGATGTCGACGGCGCTGCCGGCCGGCTGATCATTCGCGGTGTGTCGTTGGACGATCTGGTGGCGACGAGCCGCTTCGAGGATGTTGCCGCCCTGCTGCTCGACGGACTATTCGAGGAACACGCCGATGCGGAAAGCATCAAGACGCAGTTGGGTGCTGCGCGCGCAGAATTGTTCGCGCATGTCGCCGCCGCCGATCCGACATTGCTGGCCCTGCCACCGGTCGAGGCCGTGCGGGCGCTGTTGGCCCGCATCGAGGACGGCGAAGATTTCGCCACCGCCATCCGCCTGATGGCCGCACCCGCCGTTTTCCTGCCGGCCGTGCTACGCCTTCAGAACGCCGAGACGCCGATCAAGCCAGACGCCGCGCTGTCGCAGGCCGCTGATATCCTGCACATGCTGGCGGGCAAGCGCCCGACATCAGAGCAGACAGCCGGCCTCGACGCCTATCTGGTTACGATCTCCGACCATGGCCTGAACGCTTCCACCTTCGCCTCCCGCGTCATCGCCTCCACCCATGCCGGTCTCACCTCGTCGGTGCTGGCTGCTATCAGCGCTCTCAAGGGACCGCTGCATGGTGGCGCCCCCGGCCCGGTGCTCGACATGCTCGACGCTGTCGGCGACCCGGCCAATGCTCGCGCTTGGCTGTCGCAGGCGCTTGATCATGGCGAAAGGCTGATGGGCTTCGGCCACCGCGTCTACCGCGTCCGCGATCCGCGTGCCGATGCCTTGAAGACGGCGCTCAAGCCGATTTTCGCGAGTGGTCAGGCCGACGCCGGCCGCATCGCGCTTGCCGAAGCGATCGAGGCCGCTGCGCTGGCGCTTCTGAAGGAGCGCAAGCCGGATCGTCCTTTGGATGTCAATGTCGAGTACTATACGGCGCTGCTTCTCGATGCTCTCGGCTTTCCACGCAACTCCTTCACCGGCGTTTTTGCGATCGGCCGCACGGTCGGCTGGATTGCGCATGCACGCGAACAGACATTGGACGGCCGACTGATCCGTCCGCAGTCGCGTTACGTCGGACCGCTGCCGAAAGCAGCGTAACAAAAGCAGCTATCCTCATGCGGCCGTGACCTGTCGCGGCCGCTTCCTTCGCCCCCTTGGCAAGCGGCCCGGCTACGCTTGCGATCCCGCCTGGCTTCGCCAGAGCCATACCGCCAACGATCCGGCACGGCCGCGCAAGCTTGTTTCGACCGGACCTTCGAGCTTGCCTTCGATATAGGGCAGACTGTCGCGTCCGGCGGAATGTAGCAGGTCATTGCTGATGGCGATCTCGGCCTGATTGCGGGCGGCCACTTCCATCAGGCGGCTGGCAACGTTCACCGTGTCGCCGGTCGCCGTGATCTGCTGACGGCCTTCACCACCGAGCCTTGAGGCGACTATGGTGCCGAAATGCGCGCCGATCTTGAAGCCGATGCGAGAGGCGGTCGCCTCCGGCAGCGCTGCGAGCCAGCCTCTCATCCGGTCGGCGAGGCGAATGCAGCAGCGCGCCGCATTGGCGGGATCGGTTCGCTTCGGCTGCGGCAGTCCGAAAAGGATCATCGCACCGTCGCCCATGAAGCTGGTAATAGCGCCGCCGCAGGCGGTCACTTCCTCGTCGACAAGATTGTAGAAACCGTTCAGCAGCTCCCGCACGGCGGTGGGTCCGATTGTCTCGCTGAGACCCGTAAACCCGTTGATGTCGATGAAGACTACGGCGGCCTCCTGATGCACCGGCTTTGCGAGAAAGCCGGGATCGCGGGCAAGATGTTCGGCAAGACCGGGTGCCTGGATGCGCTGCAGGCGTTCGCTCTCCTCGGCAAAGCGCCCGGCCTGCCTGCGGCCGAGCCAAAGCTGGGCTGCGCCAAAAAACAGCGTTGGTGGGACCGTCGCGGCGATCGGCACGGCGGCGCTCAGCCAGATCCCGTACTTGAAGGCACTGAGGTTGATCGCCAGCCAGGCAAGGACGACGCAGAGCGCCATGATCAGGCCGATGGTGTTGCGCCGCCAGGCAAGCAGGCCGACCAGGAGGAGCGGCAGGCCGACGGCGAAATAGAGATCGACGAGACGCACGCCATGGTCACGGACCAGGCCGTCGCCGGCGATTAGATGTGTGATCGAGGTGGAGATGACTTCGACGCCCGGCAGTACCGGATCGAACGGTGTCGGAAAGACATCGCCGCCGCCGGTGACGGTCGCACCGATGACGACAATATGGTCCCTAATCGCCTTTTCCGGCAATTGCCCATTTAAGGCCGTGCTGGCGCTGATGGTGCGGATCGTGCCGCGCGGACCATAGAACGACAGCGGCATGAGATAGCCGGTATCGGTATGCACGGAGCGGTCACCGATCTTGATGTGGTCGGAGATGACCGTTGGATGTTCGCCGGTCGCCGCCGAAACGACGCGCAGCGAGAAGGACGGTTCGATTCGCTCGCCGCTGCGAAACAGCATGGGCACGAAACGCGGCGTTCCCGTCTTGTCGGTCTGCACATTGACGATGCCATAGCTCGCGGCTTCCGCGAACCGCTGCTGTGGCTCCAGGAATTGCAGTGCGCTCGGCACGCGCGCGAGAGGTTCCTTGCTGTTATCAGTGACGCGCTGGCGGCTTTCGGGAAAGATGCCGGCTGCAGCCAACACGGTATTGGTTCGCTTGAGCGATTGCTCCAGTGCCGCATCGCCGGATTCATCACCCGGATCGACCAGAAGCATGTCGAGCGCGATTGCTTTCGGCCCCAACGCTGCGATCGCGTCTATGATTGTGGCCAGGGTGGCGCGGGGCAGCGGATAGCGCCCCACCGCCCGCGACGTCTCATCGTCAATGGCAACAATGGTGACGATATCGGGCGGCTGACGGCTGCCGCCGACTGCATTCCTGAGGTTCGTCAGCGTCGCCTCAGCGCCGTCGATAAACGGAATGTCACCGCGCAGATGCGTGATCCCGAGGCCGAGACCCCAGACGGCAGTCAAGACAAGCGCGATCAGCGTCAGGAGCGGTGGTCTGCGCATGGGCGTCAGGATCTCACTGGCCGAGGCGGGCCATCAATGCATTTATGCGTGGTTGCCCCCAGCGCGTGACATGTAGGGAAGAACGGCCGCTATCGGCATCGATGCCCTGCCATTGCCCGAGTGTCACGCCCTCCCCGGTCGAAACCTTGTTGACCGCAACGCGGCCGCGTAGCACCAGCACCGATGTCTTGCCACGCTGTGTATCGACCGCCCATCGCGTGCCCCGGACGGCAGCGATCGCCTGCGGTGTCACCACTTCGAACCCGCCTTGAATGCGGCTGCTGTCGACATCGATCAGCGCCGCCTTGCTGTTGAGCACCATGGTATCCACCTGACCGTCGCGATTCCGGTCCGCAAGCCGGTAGCGTGCCCCGCGTTCGATGGTGATGCTAAGCCCCGGTTCGCAATTCAGGGTCTGTCGCTTAGTGCTGACCGCCGGCCGCAGCGAGCAGTTTGCGGTGGCTTGCGCAGAGGCCGATCCGGCGCTGATGGCGCAGAGAACGCCCACTGCCAGTGCAACGCCGAGAATATTGCCTGTCTGGATCATGATTGGCCCCCTCATCGCATGTAACCGGGGCCGAGGACGACCATCTCCAGTCACGGCATTCTCGATCCTTGGAACGGATGATGCGTCAGGAGCGGTTGATCTGCAAGCTATCGTAACCCCCGGCCTTGTAGAGCACGGTCGAAACCAGCCAGCTCAACAGGAAGATGCCGACGATCGCGAAGCCGAAATTGGCAAGATTATCGTTGAGACTGCCGATGAAGCTCCAGACACCGCCTTCGAGGCCTAGCTTATCGGAGATCAGCCCTATCGCCTCGATGCCGCCGATGAAGATGGCGACGACAACCGAAGCGGCGGTGATCGTCAGATTGTACCAGAGCTTGCGCACCGGCTTGACGAAGGCCCAACCATAGGCGCCGGTCATCAGCGTGCTGTCGATGGTATCCATCAGCGACATGCCGGCGGTAAACAGTGCCGGGAAGACGAGAATCGTCCAGAAGGACATGCCTTGCGCCGCCTGCGCCGCGGAAATACCGAGCAGGCCGACCTCCGTCGCCGTGTCGAAGCCGAGGCCGAAGAGGAAGCCGATCGGGTACATGTGCCACGACCGCGTCACCACCTTGAACATCGGCCGGAAGATACGCGTAAGAAAACCGCCGCCGGCCAGCAGTGCGTCGAGATCCTCGTCGGCAATCCTCTCGCCCCGTCTTGCCCGGTTGAAGGCCGACCATACGCCCTTGAGCACGAACAGGTTGGCAATACCGATGAGAAGCAGAAAGGCAGCCGAAACGGCCGTTCCGATGACGCCGCCGACATCGTGGAACGATTCGAACTGGCCCTGCATCGCAGCCGCCGTTGCGGCAATGAAGATCGAGGCAAGCACGACGATGCTGGAATGGCCGAGCGAGAAGAAGAAGCCGACAGCATAGGGCTGCTTCTTCTCCTGCATCAGCTTGCGCACCACATTGTCTATCGCCGCGATGTGGTCGGCGTCAAACGCATGCCTGAGGCCGAACATATAGGCGAGAAACGCGGTGCCCAGCAGCGACGGCCTGTCGGAAAAAGCGACCCATGCCCAAACCCAGGCGGCGATGTTGAATGAAATCAGCAGAATATAGGTGACGGCAATCTTGGTCTTCGACCGCTCGATCCGGTCATCAAATGGATTGAGTATCATACTTTTGTTCCCAATGTGCTTACTGGCAAATTGCCATGGAAACGGGAACGGCGCGACAGTCAAATGACGTAGGGAGCAGAATTTTTACGGTGCAAGAAACAGAAACCCCTCGTCCGCCCAGCCTGTCATACCACCAATCATGACCTTGACGCGCTTGCCGAGCATGCCGAGACGCAAGGCCGCCTTATCGGTTCCGTTGCAATGCGGGCCGGCGCAATAGACGACGAAGAGCGTATCATCCGGCCACTCCGCCATTTTCCGCGCCGTCATCTTGCCGTGCGGCAGGTTGACCGCGCCGGGTATGTGTTGCTGTCCGAATAGCGATGGCCCGCGAACGTCGAGCAGGACGAAATCGGTATTGCCGGAGGCGATAGATAGCTGGACATCGGAACAATCCGTTTCGAATGCGAGCTTTTGGCCATAATATTCGGCGACCGCGTTGGGAGAAGCGGCGGGTATTTCACTGACACGGCTGGACATGAAGGCTCCTGCTTTGGTGTTGCGGGAGCATTTATGTCGCGAACATCTCCCTGTTGAAATTGGCTGGAATGCCATATAACGTCAAAATCATGCCAAACACTTTCGCTCCGCCTCTTCGCGGTCCGCACGTCGTCGCTCTTGTCTATGACGGGCTCTGCACTTTCGAATTCGGCGTTGCCTACGAGATATTCGGTCTGCCTCGACCTGAGATGGGAGAGGATTGGTATCGTTTCTCCGTTTGCGGCATAGAGGGTGGTCCCCTTCGCGCCGCCGGTGGCCTGCTGGTCCAAGTCGATCGCGGTCTTGATATCCTGCAGGGGGCCGATCTGATCATCGCTCCCGGTTGGCGCGGAATAACCTCACCCGTCCCCGCGCCATTGATTGCCGCGTTGCAGGCTGCCAGCGATCGCGGCGCTCGCGTCATGTCGCTATGTTCGGGCGTTGCCGTTCTCGCTGCGGCTGGATTGCTGGCGGGGCGGAAGGCGACGACACATTGGCGCTATGTCGATGCCATCGCCGCCCGCTATCCCGATGTCACCGTCGATGCGGACGTGCTGTATGTCGATGAGGGCGCTGTTCTGACCGCAGCCGGAAGTGCCGCGGCGATCGATCTTTGTCTTCATGTTGTCCGCAGAGACTTCGGGCCGGAGGCAGCAAACAGTGTGGCGCGCCGGTTGGTGGTGCCTCCCCATCGCGAAGGCGGTCAGGCTCAATATATTGAGACGCCGGTGTTGCGTCAGCGTGAAGGGGCCAGACTGGGGCCGCTGCTCGATTGGATGCGCCAGAGACTACACGAGGAGCAACCGATCGTCACACTGGCAGAACGTGCCGGCATGAGCGTGCGGACCTTTCAGCGTCGATTCGAAGCGACAACCGGCATGGCGCCGGGTGAATGGCTTCTAGCTGAGAGATTGAGATATGCCCGCGATCTTCTCGAAAAAGAGACAGCCAAATCGCTGGATGATGTCGCCGTCGCGAGCGGTTTTGGCTCGCTTGCCACGATGCGCCATCATTTTTCGGGAAAAGCTTGCGGTCAGTCCCAGTGACTACCGCAAGCGATTTTCAAGAGTTAAACCAGCCGGCTCTGTTCCGTCGCCGCTTCGATGAAGCTCAAGAACAGCGGATGCGGCTCCAGCGGGCGGGACTTCAGTTCCGGGTGGTACTGAACGCCGATGAACCAGGGATGGTCGGGGTATTCGACCGTTTCCGGGAGGATACCGTCCGGCGACATGCCAGAGAAGATGAGGCCGCAACCTTCGAGGCGGTCCTTGTAGTCGATATTGACTTCGTAGCGGTGACGATGGCGCTCGGAAATATCGGTTGAGCCGTAGACCTCGGCGATCTTGGTGCCCTTCTTCAGGGTCGCCTTGTAGGCACCGAGGCGCATCGTGCCGCCGAGATCGCCGGATTTCGTACGCTTCTGCAGCTCATTGCCCTTCAGCCATTCCGTCATCAGACCGACCACAGGCTCGTTCGTCGGGCCGAATTCGGTGGATGACGCATGTTCGACGCCGGCAAGGTTGCGAGCCGCTTCGATGACGGCCATTTGCATGCCGAAGCAGATGCCGAAATACGGCACCTTGCGCTCACGAGCAAAGCGCGCCGCCAGAATCTTGCCTTCGGAACCGCGTTCACCAAAGCCGCCGGGCACGAGAATGCCGTGGACCTTTTCCAGATACGGCGCCGGATCTTCCTTTTCGAAGACCTCCGACTCAATCCATTCAAGGTTGACCTTGACGCGGTTGGCGATCCCGCCGTGATGCAGCGCTTCGATCAGCGACTTATAGGCATCCTTCAGGCCGGTATACTTGCCGACGATGGCGATGGTCACTTCGCCTTCCGGCGTGCGAATGCGGTTGCAGACCTCTTCCCATTGCTCGAGGCGCGGCTTCGGCGCCGGCTCGATGCCGAAGGCAGCCAGCACTTCGTTGTCGAGGCCTTCCTTGTGATAGGCCATCGGTACGTCGTAAATGTTTGCGACGTCGAGCGCCTGGATAACGGCAGACTGTCGGACATTGCAGAACAGCGAAAGCTTGCGGCGTTCTGCCTCCGGTATTTCCCGGTCGGCGCGCACCAGCAAGATATCGGGATGAATGCCGAGTGCCTGCAGTTCCTTGACGGAATGCTGCGTTGGCTTGGTCTTCAGCTCGCCGGCTGCCGGGATATAGGGCATCAATGTCAGGTGGACATAGACTGCGGTGCCGCGCGGCAGGTCGTTGCCGAGCTGGCGGATAGCTTCCATGAACGGCATCGCCTCGATATCGCCGACCGTGCCGCCGATCTCGCAGATGACGAAATCATACTCGTCATTGCCTTCGATGACGAAGTCCTTGATCTCGTTGGTCACATGCGGAATGACCTGGACGGTGGCGCCGAGATAGTCGCCGCGACGTTCCTTGTCGATAATGTTCTTGTAGATACGACCGGTGGTGATGTTGTCCGTCTTGGTGGCAGAGCGACCGGTAAAGCGCTCGTAGTGGCCAAGATCGAGATCGGTTTCCGCGCCGTCGTCGGTCACGAAGACCTCGCCGTGCTGGGTCGGGCTCATCGTGCCCGGATCCACGTTCAGATAGGGGTCGAGTTTGCGCAGGCGGACCCGATAACCACGGGCCTGCAACAACGCTCCGAGAGCCGCGGCCGCAATTCCTTTTCCGAGAGAAGAAACCACGCCGCCAGTGATGAATACATATCGCGCCATGGGAGTCACCGGATACCTTTTAACAAACGATTCTGCCAGCCCTAAAATTCGTTTCCGGAATTTTGGACACAGAACACAGAATTTCGACAAAACAAAACCGGCAGATCCGAAGACCTGCCGGAGGAGGATGCTATGCGACCGGGCTTAGTTGCCGGTCGGAACGCCGTTGCCACTCTGGGCTGGCGTCGTCGTAGCCGGTGCCGTCTGCTGACCGGTAGCGGCCGGAGCCTGCTGGGTGGTCGTCGCCGGAGCGGGTTGCGTCGTTGTCTGAGACTGCGGAGCGACCGCGCCGCTGTTCGGAACGCCACTATTGTTGGCCGGCTGCGGCTGGCTGGCTGCCGGTGCTGCGCCATTCTGGCCGCCAAGCGAATCAAGAATGCCTTTGCCTTGGCCCGTCGTGCTCGGAATACGGTTGAGAATATCCGTCGGACGTCCCTCGAAGCGAGACAACACGTTCATGCCGAGCGCTAGCAAAAAAACAGAGTCGCCAGGATCGCCGTGGTGCGCGTCAGCGCATTGGCTGCGCCCCGAGCCGACATGAAGCCCGATCCGCCGCCAATGCCCAGGCCACCGCCCTCCGAGCGCTGAATCAGCACCACGCCGATAAGGGCGACAACAATCATGAGATAGATGACAAGCAATACGGTTTGCATAGGTCCAGTCCTGCCCACGGGCGCGGGCATCAATCAAAAAGAAAAGCTCGCGGCTCTTTACATGAGGCTCTCGCCTATTCCAAGCCCTTTCGAGATTGGAATTCGGTCAAGTGAAGCCTTTAGGCGAACTGCCGTTCGAATGCGCCATAGATGGCGAGGAAATCGACGGCTTTCAAGCTTTGCCCACCGACGAGCAAACCGTTGACATTCGCAACGGCAAGCAGATCCGCCGCATTCGCACCGCTGACCGAGCCGCCGTAGAGAAGACGGTACTTTTTGCCGTCCTCGCCGAAGCGCTCCACGAGCTTGCCGCGTATGAAAGCATGAGCCTCTTCGACATCGGCGCGGGTAGGAACTTTACCCGTGCCGATAGCCCAGACCGGTTCATAGGCGATGACGGTCGTTTCCGAAGTGGAGCTATCGGGTATCGAAGCGGCGAGTTGACGCTTGAGGACGTCAAGAGTCTGAGCATTGTCGCGCTCTTCCGCCGTCTCGCCGATGCAGATGATCGTCGTCAAATCGGCAGCAAGGGCTGCTTCCGCCTTGGCGCGCACCAATACGTCACCTTCCGCATGGTTCCTGCGGCGTTCGGAGTGGCCGACGATGACGTGGGTGCCGAAGCAATCGGCAATCATCTCTGCGGAGATATCGCCTGTATGCGCGCCGCTGACCAGCTGATGGCAGTCCTGTGCGCCGATCGCCAATGGGCTGTCATCGCAGAGTGCCGTTGCGACATAGAGGAGCGTCGCCGGCGGGCAGAGCAGCGTGTCGATCTTTTCCGACAGTGGTGCTTTCACGCCTTCCGCGATCGCCTTGATCTGGTCGAGGCTGGCACGCGTGCCGTTCATCTTCCAGTTTCCCGCCAACAGCGGCCGAATTTGCTTCGTCATTCCTCATCTCCCCTTCATTCATGTGCTGCCGCACTAACAAAAGCGAGAGGGAAAGAAAAGTTAACGGTGGTCCTCGGAGCGGCCTAAAATCGTTTAAAAATCGCTTTTTCGAGAATAAACCGAATTTTTCTCGAAAAGACCTAGGACGGCTGTGGATCGATGATCCAATTCAGCACCTTCCGCCAGTCGGTCATGCGAACCGGCGTGCCGTGATTGCCGGTTGCAAACAGCGTGAACCGCGTCGGGTAATGGGCCTTGTAGAGCTTTTCGAACAACGCTTCCTGGTCGGCGGCGGCATAGACAGGATCCTTGCTGCCATGGGTAAACCAGACCGGCAGTTTCGCCTTGTAGAAAGCGCTCTTGACGAAATCCGGATCGGTCACGCCGCTCAAGATCGCCATGCCCTTCAGGCGTTTGACGCTCTCGGCATCGCGGGTGATGCCCCAGCAGACGAAGCTGCCCATCGAGGCGCAAGTGAGGATGACGGGCTTGCCACCTGACTGCTCGTAGGAATAGCGGATCAGAGCCGCAATGTTGGCGACGCCATCGCTGTCGAAGCTTTTGACGCTCGGGGCGTAGTAGGTGCCGCCATTGTTGTAGGCGAGGTTCTTCAGCCGATTGAAATTGCCGCCGAAGGTATAGTCGTTCGACCCCAGCCGGCGATCGCCGCCGCGGCCATGGATGAAGATCACCGTGAAAGCCTGTCCCGATTCCCGGCCGATACGCGTGACATCGAGCTTGCGATCGCCAAGCGGCAGGGTCTCGTCTTCTTGCGCCTTCCAGCGCACGCCGGTGGCGATGTAGGCCGGCTTGACCCGCTTTTCCGGGATCTGGTCGCGGCTGTTGATGTCGCGCATCTCCTGATAGTCGATCGTCTGGAACGCGCCATTGTCATGGCTCTCGATGACTGTCTGGCTGGAAAACAAATCATCCTTGAAGGGTTTTAGCGCTTCGGCGGACGCACCAGCCGCGACGGTGAGCGGCAAAAAGGCCGCAATTGCGGCTAATACCGGCAAATGAGCTGTGGACATTCGCATGTGGACACTTCCCTCGATAGGCTCACGGGCTTGCCATTCGCCGCCCGGCAACGCAAATCTTTTTTCGAATTTGTCCCATCACTGGGGCGCCATCGCGTTAGAACGTCATTTCTGGCAGAATCATGGTGATTCGCGGCATTGACGGCAAACGTGATGATTCTGGGGTGTGACCCCTTCAAGGATAAATCTGAACAGCCCCATGGATAACAGCAACGATCTCTTCTCCGGACTGCCCGCTTCTCCGAAGCCGGAAACGGTGGAAAAGCCGGCCGTAAAGGTTGAAAGCCCTGCAGCCGCCCCTGTCCCTACCCCGCGCGCAACTCCGACAACGTCGTCCGTCGAGGAGTACGGCGCGAGTTCGATCCGCGTTCTCGAAGGGCTCGAGCCAGTGCGCATGCGCCCCGGCATGTATATCGGCGGCACCGACGAGAAGGCGCTGCATCACCTCTTCGCCGAAGTCATCGACAACTCCATGGACGAGGCCGTCGCTGGCCATGCCGATTTCATCGAGGTGCATCTCGATCAGCGCGGCTACCTGACCGTCACCGACAACGGTCGCGGCATTCCGGTCGAAAACCATCCGCAGGTGCCGGGCAAGTCGACGCTTGAGGTCATCATGACCAAGCTGCATGCCGGCGGTAAGTTCGACGGCAAGGCCTACGAGACCTCTGGCGGTCTGCATGGCGTCGGCGTCTCCGTCGTCAATGCGCTCTCCGACGATCTCGAAGTCGAGGTGGCGCGCAACCGCAAGCTCTATCGTCAGCGTTTTTCGCGCGGTGTGCCGCAAGGTGGGCTTGAGGAACTGGGCGATGTCCATAATCGTCGCGGCACCCGTGTCCGCTTTCATCCCGATCCGCAGATTTTCGGCGATCACGCCAAGTTCGAGCCGGCCCGCGTCTTCCGTATGGCCCGCTCCAAGGCCTATCTTTTCGGCGGCGTCGAGATCCGCTGGAGCTGCGATCCGGAACTGGCACCGGCAGGCTCGGATGTTCCCGAAAAGGCTGTCTTCCATTTCCCCGGCGGCCTGAAAGATTATCTCAAGGCGACGATGGGCAATGAGTTCACCGTCACCCGCGAAATATTCTCCGGCAAGTCGGAGAAGGGAACCGGCCACGGCTCGATCGAATGGGCGATCACCTGGTATGGCGGCGACCCGCAGGTCCATTCCTATTGCAACACCATTCCCACTCCCGAAGGCGGCACGCACGAGGCCGGCTTGCGCATCGCGCTGACCAAGGGGCTGAAGAACTACGCCGAGCTGACGCAGAACAAGCGCGCCGCCGGCATTAGCACCGACGACGTGATGATCTCTGGCGTCGGAATGCTCTCCATCTTCATCCGTGAGCCGGAATTTGTCGGCCAGACCAAGGACAGGCTGGCGACCGTCGAGGCGCAGCGTATCGTCGAAAACGCGTTGCGTGATCCTTTCGATCACTATCTCACCGATAATCCGACCGAGGCAGAAAAGCTGCTGGAATGGGTGATCGAGCGCTCCGAGGAGCGCCTGCGCCGCCGCAAGGAAAAGGAAGTCAATCGCAAGTCGGCTGTGCGCAAGCTGCGCCTGCCGGGCAAGCTCGCCGATTGTTCGCAGAACACCGCCGAAGGCGCCGAACTCTTCCTGGTGGAAGGTGATTCGGCTGGCGGCTCCGCCAAGCAGGCACGCAACCGCATGAACCAGGCGATCCTGCCGCTGCGCGGCAAGATCCTCAATGTCGCCAGCGCCGGCCGCGAAAAGCTCTCCGCCAACCAGCAGATCTCCGATCTGGTCCAGGCGCTCGGTTGCGGCACACGTTCGAAATACCGCGAGGAAGATCTCCGCTATCAACGCATCGTCGTCATGACCGATGCCGACGTCGACGGCGCTCATATCGCTTCGCTGCTGATTACCTTCTTCTATCAGGAAATGACCGAACTGATCCGTGGCGGACACCTCTTCCTGGCCGTGCCGCCGCTCTACAAGATCACGCAGGGATCGAAATCCATCTATGCCCGCGACGACGCCCATAGGCTGGAGCTGATGGAGAGCGATTTCAAGGGTAAGGGCAAGGTCGAAATCAGCCGATTCAAAGGCTTGGGCGAAATGCTTCCAGCGCAGCTTAAGGAAACCACGATGGACCCGTCGAAACGCACGCTGTTGCGTGTCGTGATCGACGAGGTGGATTTCGAAGGCACGCGTGACGCCGTCGATAACCTCATGGGCACCAAGCCCGAGGCCCGCTTCCGCTTCATCCAGGAACGTGCGGCATTTGCGGAAAATCTGGATATCTGACAGCCGCGCTTCGGCGGCTGTGGCAAAATCGATTTGCCGATATTTTTAGGGGATGGAGCGCGATCCGTAACGAAAGCGTCATGAGCGGATGCATAGATGCGGCGCAAACCCGCCAGCTCATGATCCGGATGTAATGATATCGCCATGATGAAGCCCTTCCTGACGACCGCCGCTCTTGCCTTTCTTCTTTGCACCACAGCCCGCGCCGCCGATGTCGGTGCGGTTGTCGATGTGCCCTGCCCCTTCGGCGACTGCAAGGCCGGCATCAGCCTTTCCTATCTCGGCGAATACGACATTCCGACGGGTTTCATGGAAAACGGTGTTGAGGTCGGTGGTCTCTCGGGCATCGATTTCGACCCTTCGACCGGCCACTATATCTCGATCAGCGACGACCGTTCCGAAAGGGCGCCGGCTCGCTTCTACCATCTCGATATCGATGTCGGCGCTGACAGCCTCAAGGGCGTGACGGTGCTTGATCATGTCACGCTGACGGACAAGAACGGCCAGCCTTTCGCGTTCCGTACGGTTGATTCCGAGTCGATCCGTATCGGCAAGGATGGCATCTACTGGAGCAGTGAAGGCGACGGCAAGGCGCTGTTGCCGCCTTTCGTGCGTGTCGCCAATCGCGATGGCAGCTTCGTGCGTGAATTGCCGTTGCCGGAAGGTTTTGCGCCGACCGCCGATAAAAGCACCGGTATCCGCGACAATCTCGCCTTCGAGGGCCTGACGTTCCTCGCCGGCGGCGACCTTCTCGTCGGCACGGAGTCCGCGCTTTATCAGGACGGGCCGATGACGACGCTGACCAATGGCGCGCTTGCCCGCATCATCCGCTACGACGCGGTCACGGGCGAACAGAAAGCGCAATATGTCTATCCGGTCTCGCCGATCCCGCAGGCGTCGACCAAGCCCGGCGGCTGGAACGATTTCGGCATGTCGGAAATCCTGGCGCTGGACGACCGGCATGGGCTGTCGGTTGAGCGCGGCTATGCGCAGGATATCGGCAACTCGGTGGTCATCAACATGTTCGATCTCGATGGCGCAACCGATGTTTCCGCTATTCCGTCGCTCGCCAAGACCGATCAGCGCATCGTGCCGGTGCGCAAGACCCAGGTGATGGATTTGCGCGCGCTTGGCCTTGCGCCCGACAATATCGAGGGTGTTTCCTTCGGTAAGGCGAAGGATGGCACGGATGTGCTGATCTTCGTTGCCGATAACAATTTCAATCCGACGCAGAAGACCCAGTTCTTTGCCTTCAAGGTTCTTCGTCGGCCATCCTGAGCACGTCGCTTCTTGCCCGCATTGGTAGTCGTCGTGCCGTCACGACAACGGATTATATAGGCTTTCAGGTTGTGGCCCTTGAATCGGCCCAGATCATAGCTCATAACCGGTTGATCGAATGAAAAAGGTAAAGCAAGTCCGGTGGGTGTATTCGAACGTCAAAAGCCGAGGGAACCACGGTGGCTGGGGCCTACCGCACCTTCACGCATGGCCCTCATTCCGTCCATTTCGGCGGCACGCTGGCTGCTAATCCTGATTGCCGCGGCGGGAATTTATTTCTTCTATGGTTTTCTGATACCTGTGCTGGCAGCGGCCGTGATCGGTTTCGCGACCTGGCCGCTCTATAGCGAGGTGTTACGCCGCACGGGCGGCAACACGACACTTGCAGCAACCATTGCCATCGCCTTCATCGTCACCTTCCTGGTGCTGCCGATCGTGCTTTCGGCCGTCTATATGGTCGGTGAAGTGCGCGAATGGTTTGCCTGGGCCGTGCATGTAAACCGAGATGGCGCTCCACCGCCGCAGTGGATTCTGGCGCTGCCGATGGTCGGATCCTGGCTTGGCGATCAGTGGACGCAATATGTCGGCAGCCCTGGTTCCATCGGTGAATTGGCCCAGATCGTCAGTGGCGCGCATATCGGGAATATCTACCGCGCAGTGCTTGCCGCCGGCGGTGGCGCGTTTCATGTCATCCTGACTTTGCTTTTCATGCTGATCGCCCTGTTTTTCATCTATCGCGACGGCTCGAGGTTTGTCGGCCAAGTCGATCTTCTGGGCGAACGTATCCTGCCGAACCGGTGGGAGCGGATCTCCCGCGTAATACCGGCGACGATCAGCTCCACGGTCATGGGTATGACGCTGATCGCCATCGGTGAGGGTATCGTGCTTGGCGTCGCCTATTGGATTGCCGGGGCACCCTCGGCCATCACGCTCGGTGTTCTCACAGGCGTCATGGCGCTCATACCGGGCGGCGCGCCGCTCTCCATGTCGCTCGTCTCGATCTATCTGATCGCCAGCGGTTCGCTATGGGCCGGTGTGGCGCTGTTCGTCTGGGGCACGGTCGAACTCTTCATCGTCGACAAGACATTGCGGCCGAAGCTCGTTGGCGGACCGATCAAGCTACCCTTCCTGCCGACCTTTTTCGGCCTTGTCGGCGGCGTCAAGACCATGGGCTTTCTCGGCCTGTTCATCGGCCCGGTGCTGATGGCCATCATCGTCGCGATCTGGCGGGAATGGATTCGCGAGGCGGAGTTGAGCGAGGAACAACATGCCCAGGAGCCGGAACTGCAGCTGCGCATCAGGGATGGTTCTGAGGGCTGATCGCGCTTCCCAGTCTTACGGAAGCGTCTTTTCCATGAACAGGCTGAGCGGATCGGGCTTATATTCCCCGAACGGTTCGATCTCGACATAGCCAAACTTGCGATAGAGAGCGATGGCTTCCGGCTGGTATATGCCGGTTTCCAGCCGCACCGCAGTCAGCTTCTTTTCCACCGCCTTCTCTTCAAGCAGCTCCATCAGCCTCAGAGAGAGCTTGCGTCCCCGGGCAATTGGATCGACGAACATGCGCTTGATCTCCGCCGTGCCATCGCCGGCCTCGACCAGTGAGCAGCAGCCGACGATATCGCCGGCCAGCCGCGCTACCCAGAAGGTCACTTCAGGCTTTTCCAACGAGCTTAGATCTAGCAGGTGGTTGCTCTCGGCAGGATAAAGCGATTCGGCATAGGCGCTCGACATATCGAGGAGACGGATAACACCGTCCTGGCGCGGCGATTCAATGGCAATGGTCAGCAAGAAGTAGCTCCTGAAGGCTTTGAAGGCCGATCAGTATCACGCTGCCGCCAGCGCTGCAAAGCTCCGTGCCGTCTGCCGCCGTTCGGCATTGGCAAGCTTCTCCACCATGTCCAGTAACTGTATCGCCGCGCCGGATGAGCGCTCGGCGACGTGGAATTTGCGCATCAACCGGGTCGAGACATTATCCAGCATGCTGCCGCCGGTGGTACGTGACGCCTCGCGCCAGATCAGGGTCGCCTCGACGAAGACAATGCTGATATCGCGCGGCAGGCCGGCGGATTCATAAAGCGCGCGCACGGCATAGACACGCCCGGTCGACAGGATCGAACGGACCCGCCGCTCGTCGCAGCCGGAGAGGTTCGTAATCGCGCCGGCGAAGAAATCGACCTTCCCGGAGCAAAGAGCGTGCATCAGGAAGGCCGGTGTCAGCCAGCCGGACTGCCGCAGATGCTCCGCCAGCTCCGGAATATCGTGGTGCTGAACCGATCCCGCGATGGAAACCGTCGCCGTCTCGCTGGCCTCGCGGATAACATGCTGTAGCCGGCCAGCCCCGATTGTCGCCTGTATGAGGCTCAAGCCCGCCAGCGCATCGCAAACGTGCCGCATCAGCAGGTGCCGGACATCCGAAGGCAGGGCGTCGCGGGCAAGAAGCAGGCCGCGAATCTCCGCATTATCGCCAAGCCGCTCGGCAACCCGCTTCAGCGAAGCGTGCGATAATGAAGCTGCGTCGTTTTCCAGCAGGCAAAGGATCTCACTCTCGCCGCCGATCTCGGCCAGTGCTGCGGAAACCGGCCGTGGCACCTGCCCGCGGGAGGCAATCAGGACACGCGTCACGTCGCTGCCGCGCAATGCAAGGTCGACGAGATCGCCATCGGTGAACACGGGCGAGAAGAGAATGACTTGCCCGGCAATTTCTGGCTGATCCTCGGCCAACGAAAGGATGATATTGCGCGGCGCATTGGGAGCGCGCGCCACAGCTTCTGCAAGCGACAGGCGTACGCGGGGCGATGGATCGTCGAGAATATAGATCATCGCCATTTCGGCGGCCTCACGCTCTTCCGCCGGCATTGCCGATTGGAGATAGGCGCGGCCAAGGGCGTTAGCGGCCCTTGCCCTGCCCTCTGCCTTGGCGGTCTCGGCCCAGCGAAGAAATGCTTCTATGATCACGTAACGCCCCGATATCGGCGGAACGATTCCCGTCCCGCGAACTCACTGGGGACACGTTAATGGCGAAAGGTTTACGGTGCGTTTACCTTATTTATTAACCACTAATGCGCGGGCTCGCCGCCGATGTCACGGCGTCTTCGGCCGCACCAATTCGAAGACGTCACTGCCTTCGCTGTAGTCCATATAGCCCATGCGCGCGACGGGCCGGGCAAGCGCCATGTCGAGCCGGCCGTCACGAATGATCGCCTCATCGATATGAATGCCGACGACCTGGCCGAAGACCATGACGTTTTCTGTCGGCTGTCCATCAAGGCCCTTCGGTTGCATGATCTCCGTCACCCGGCACTCGAGAACGGCAAAGGCTTCGCCGACATACGGCGCATCCACCAACCGGCCCGGCTCGGCGGTCAGGCCGGCGAGCGCAAACTCGTTGGTCCCGTACGGCACGGAAATTGATGAATGGTTCATCTTTTCAACGAGGTTGCGGCTGACAAGGTTGGCGGTGAAGACACCGGTTTCCTCGACATTGCGGGCGCTGTCCTTGCGGCCAGTCGAGGAAAACATCACCAGCTTTGGACGATCACTGATCGCATTGAAGAAGGAGTAGGGTGACAGGTTGATCGAGCCGTCCCTGCCCTTGCTGCCGATCCAGCCGATCGGGCGCGGCGTGACGATCGCCTTGAAGGGATCATGAGGCAGGCCATGCTGATTGGTGTCGGTTGTGTAGAACATTACGCCCCCTCGCCGCCGACCCAGGTCACGGTTTCCGCCAGTTCCGGGCGCGGCCGTTCTATCGGCGGGAACTCGGAGGAGCCGATATGGATGAAGCCGGCGACTTTTTCACCCGGCTGGACGCCGAGGAGCGGATAAGCGCGCTCGTCATAGGCGAACCACTCGGTCAGCCAGTTCGACACCCAGCCATGCGCATTGGCCGAGATCAGCAGATTGAGGCAAAGCGCACCCGCCGACATCAGCTGTTCCCATTCCGGGATCTTGAAATGCGGGCCTGCCGTGCTGACGACTGCGATAACGACCGGTGCGCGGGTGAAGCGCGTGCGCTCGACCTGAATCATTTCCCCGGACAGATCCGGCTTGGCTTCCAGCGCAAGCTTGAGCAACTCTTCGCCGATCTTCGCCCGCTCCTCGCCGCGATAGACGATAAAGCGCCACGGAGCGAGCTTGCCGTGGTCCGGCACACGGGAGGCGAGCCGCAGGATCTCTTCGATTTCGGCCTTGTCCGGGCCTGGTTCCGCCATCTGAAACGCGGGAATGGATCGGCGAACCGCCAGATAATCGACCAGCTTGATATCGGTTTTCATGGAGTGATTGCTTTCATTTTCATGCGCGGGAGGAAGTGGGTCTTGAATTTGCCACCGCATTGGTTTTGAAGTGGCCTGTGTTTTATCGGAAGTCAATCGGTTGGGAACGCATGTCAGGTATTTCATCCGCTCACCGATTGGGCGCGGCTTTCGCCATGCTCGCAAGCCTGAGTACGGCTGCCTCGGCACAGGATGCCTTTCAGGAGTTCAAGCAGCTCGACGGCAGCTTGAAAATGCCGAAGCTCAACGCCTTCGTGGCCCCGGATGGCGAAAACTCGCCAGCCCGGACTTTGCGCGACGTTTCGCTGGAAGCCAAGCTTGCACCCGATAGCGGCCCGCAGCAGCAGGGCCTGTCCTGGTATGTCTTCAGCCCCTTTGCCGGCACTGACGGCAAGCTGCCGCTGGTGGCGAGTTCCAAGGGCGGCTCAGCCTCCTTCCACCTCCAGCCCGGCGACTATTTCGTCAATGTCTCCTTCGGCCGGGCCGGCGTCACCAAGAAGCTGACCGTGCCTGAAAGCGGCCTATCGCAGAAGCAGACCATGGTATTGGACGCCGGCGGCATGGTGCTGAACGCCGTCTCCGGTTCCGACGTTCGCATTCCACCCGCCGAGCTGAGTTTCTCGATCTATGCCGGTGACGCCAAGGAAGATGGCGAGCGCGGCCTTGTCATGTCCGACGTCAAGCCAAACACGCTGGTCGGCCTCAGTACCGGTATTTATCACATCGTCTCCGAGTATGGCGCCGTCAACGCTGTCATTCGTGCCGATATCCAGGTCGAGGCCGGCAAGGTGACAGAGGCGACGATCCAGCATAGAGCGGCAAAAATCACCTTCAAGCTGGTGTCGGACGCCGGTGGTGAGGCGATTGCCGATACGGCCTGGTCGATCTTGACGGCTGCCGGCGACATCGTCGGCGAAAGTCTCAGTGCCTTCCCGGTGATGGTGCTGGCCGAAGGCCAATATACCGCCGTCGCCCGCAACAAGGACAAGATCTACCAGCGCGACTTCACCGTCGTTGCAGGCAGGAATACCGATGTCGAAGTGCTGATGAAGCAACAGCAGCCTCAGGACGCCGACAATCAGCAGCCTGCGCAACAGATTCCCGTCCAGTCGCCGCAGGCACAGGGGTCGTCTGGCCAACCCGGCGTGTCAAGCCAACAGCGTCCATTGCCGACCTATGAGCAGTTGGCACCGTCTGCCGGCGATGATGGCGGCGATAGTATGGATTGACGGTGAGGTAGCCCTCGCCTCACCCGGCTTTTTTCCGCAACGCCCGCTTTGGCGGCGCCATGGAAAACACCGCGCCGTATAGCTTCGACAGCAGATCCTTACGGTCACTGCCTTCGCTCATCGCTTCCCAGGTCATCAGCTTGCCGACATGGGCGGTGATAGTGCTGCCAGAAAGGCGGCGGAATTCACGGATCAGCAGAGAGATGCGCAGCGTCATCGATACGCGGCTGGCGAGATGGAACAGCCGGCCGTTCTGACCTTCGAAATAGATGGGAATGACGCTGGCGTGGGCAGCCTGGATGAGCTTTGCCGGAAAGATCTTCCACGGCAGGTCCTCGGCGCGGCCAAAACCCTTCTTGGCCGTCGCGACGCCGCCGGCCGGAAAGACGATGATGGTGGTGCCATCCTTGAGCAGGCGAACCGCCTCATGGCGCGTCTTCATGTTGATCGCCATCGCTTCCTTGGTTTCCTCGAAGGAAACCGGCAGCGAATAGTCGTTCATCTCAGGCACTTTCAGCAACTCGTTGTTGATCAGCACCTTGAAGGGCCGGCCGAGCTCTTCGGCAAGCGCCAACACGGCGATGCCGTCGCCGATACCGAAAGGATGGTTGGCGACGATGACGATCGGCGCATCGGGAACATCGCGTGGCGGCCATTCGCCCTTGGCCACAAGCCGCACATCGATGAGATCGAGCATCTTGCCGAAGACGCGCTCGCTTTTGCCGACGATATCGCTACGCCAGATATCGTAGAGCCGGGTATAGCGATCGCGACCGGAAAGGCCTTCGATGGAGCGGATGAACCAACGCTTGATGCGCGTATCCCGTTCATTGGCGTAGGATAATTCTTTGAAATCCAAATCCGCGACGGGCTGCCCCGCTCCTATGACCTGCTGAGCCGCATATCCTTCTTGGCATGCAACGGGCGCAGCAGCGTTCTTTTCAGCACATATATGAAAGTTCTATGTCAGTTATCTGACGGCGCGCTGAAAGCGCCGTCAGACGATATTTATTGTATCAAGCAAGCTTGGCAACCTTGGCCCGCCTGGCTTCGCGCTTGCGCAGGACGTCCGGTGGTGTGGCTTCGAGCGACAGCGATGCGATCGCCTCGTCGAGCGACATCGGCGTCTGCGCCTGGCTGCCGAGACGGCGGATATTGACCGAGCGCTCCTCGGCTTCCTTCTTGCCGCAGACGATGATCACCGGAACCTTCGTTACCGAATGCTCGCGGATCTTGTAGTTGATCTTCTCGTTGCGGAAGTCGGTCTCGACCGTGAGCCCGGCGTCACGCAGCGCTTCCGCTACCTCTTCGCCGTAACCGTCGGCTTCCGAGGTAATGGTCGCGACAACCACCTGCAGCGGCGAGACCCAAAGCGGCATATGGCCGGCGAAGTTCTCGATCAGGATACCGAGGAAGCGTTCCATCGAGCCGCAGATGGCGCGATGGATCATTACCGGCTGAGTCTTTTCGGAGTGCTGGTCGATATAGAAGGCGCCAAAGCGTTCCGGCAGATTGAAGTCGACCTGCGTCGTGCCGCACTGCCATTCACGGCCGATGGCATCCTTCAGCGTATATTCGAACTTCGGCCCGTAGAACGCGCCTTCGCCGGGTAGAATGCCGGTCTTAATGCGGCCACCGGACTGCTCCTCGATGGTTTTCAGGACCTCCATCATCACGCTTTCGGCGCGATCCCAGAGCGCATCGTCACCGACGCGCTTTTCGGGACGGGTCGAAAGCTTGACGACGATCTCCTCGAAGCCGAAGTCCTCGTAGACAGACAGGATCAGGTCGTTGATCTTCAGGCATTCGGCCGCCATCTGTTCGTCGGTACAGAAGATATGCGCATCATCCTGCGTGAAGCCGCGCACGCGCATCAGACCGTGCAGCGCGCCCGAAGGCTCGTAGCGATGCACATTGCCGAATTCCGCAAGACGGATCGGCAGTTCGCGGTAAGACTTCAAACCATGCTTGAAGATCTGGATGTGGCCGGGGCAGTTCATCGGCTTCAGAGCGAAGACGCGGTCGTCGTCGGTATCGTCGCCGGCGACAGTCACCTTGAACATATTGTCGCGATACCAGCCCCAGTGACCGGAGGTTTCCCAGAGCGACTTGTCGAGCACCTGCGGCGCGTTGACTTCCTGATAGTCGCCTTCCAGACGGCGGCGCATATAGGAGACCAGAGTCTGGAAAATGCGCCAGCCCTTGCCATGCCAGAAAACGACGCCCGGACCCTCTTCCTGGAAATGGAACAGGTCCATTTCGCGGCCAAGACGGCGGTGGTCGCGCTTCTCAGCTTCGGCGAGGATATGCAGGTAGTTGTCGAGATCGGCCTGTTCGGCAAAGGCCGTGCCGTAGATGCGGGTCAGCATCGGATTGTTGCTGTCGCCGCGCCAATAGGCGCCGGCCACCTTCATCAGCTTGAAGGCCGTGCCGATCTGGCCGGTGGAGGCCATATGCGGCCCACGGCAAAGGTCGAACCAATCGCCCTGATAATAGATCTTCAGGTCCTGGCCTTCAGGAATGGCGTCTACGAGTTCCACCTTGTAGCGCTCGCCCTTGTCGGCAAAGACCTGCTTGGCCTTTTCGCGCGACCAGATCTGCCTGGTGAAGGGAGCATTGCGCTGGATGATCTCGCGCATCTTCTTCTCGATGACCGGCAGGTCGTCGGGCGTAAAGGGCTCGTTCTTGGCGAAGTCGTAATAGAAGCCGTTTTCAATCACAGGGCCGATGGTCACCTGAGTACCTGGCCAGATCTCCTGCACGGCTTCCGCCATGACATGCGCCGCGTCATGCCGGATCAGCTCCAGCGCGCGGCCGTCATTGCGGGTGATGATCTCGATCTTGCCGTCGGTCACCGGCTCGGAAAGGTCGCGCACGGTGCCGTCGATCGCAATGGCGACGGCCTTCTTGGCAAGCGACTTGGAAATGGATTCAGCGACATCCCGGCCGGTTGCGCCAGCATCGTAGCTGCGCACGGAACCATCGGGAAATGTCAGGGAAACGGATTGGGACATCGAAATTCTCCTTGTCCAGTCCCGCCAACGAATGCGGGTGGTTTCAATAGATGCGGTCAATCAATGTTTTTGAACGCGGTCGCCTGATAACGATATTTGGCGATTTAGTAAAGGAAAAGCAGCTCTAACGGCCGATCATCCCGACCAATCCTCGCACCGTATTCCAATTTCGCAGCGTGCCGACACCGAGACGTTTGGTGGTCAGCGAGGAGAGCAGGCGCGTTTCACTCGCCTTACCGCCGAAATCGATCCAGAGATCGCCATCGACCACGGCCAGCAGCTCCGGGCCGCTTCTGCGCTTTTCGAGTACTTCGACCACCGACGGATCGAGCGGTTCACGCATGACGCGGATGGCCACCTCGCTGCCTTCACCGTCTGCGAACGGATTGCCCGCGACAAGCTTAATCCACGTCGCAGCATCGCGAGCAATAATGTCGACGTGCTTGCCGAAAGTCTTCGTAAAGCCCGCTTCGAGCTGAGTTTCGATTGCCGCAATCGGTTGCGCGCCAGCCTCGAAGACCAGATTACCGGTCGCGACCAGCGTTTTGACGTTGGTGAAGCCCAGATTTTCCGCCATCGTCCGCAGATCGCTCATGATGACTCGACGGCCAGCGGCAAGGACGATGCTGTGAAGCAGTGCGACATACGTCGTCATGCCGCTCAGGCTGCCTTTCGGCCGATGACGAAATACCGCCAGGGTGTCCACCAATGATAGTGGTTTTCCAGAGCTTCTGGCACTGGGTCCAGCCCGCTGGTGCCGCCAGGGCCGCAACGTGCCACCCGAAACAGCGTCATCCAGCCGCCGGGCCATAAGCCATGCCGGGCGATCGATTCGTAGCCATATTCCGAGCAGGTCGGAATATGGCGGCAGGAATTGCCGATGAAGCCGGAAAGGGTCAGTTGATACAGACGGATTAGGCCCATGCCGAAGAGCCGGTCGGGTGTCTTGCGGAAGGGGCCATGCCAATTACGACTTATCCGTCGTGTGGTATACCCCCCCTCTGTCACTCCGTGACATCTCCCCCACAAGGGGGGAGATCGGTTTGGAGCTTGCCGCAGCTCCACCCTCATCTTCTTCATCCTGTACTGAGCAGAGATAGCACATGAGCGGCTATCCCTCGATACTTGATAGTGTTCTGGGGCGGATGCTGCGTACTCTCCTCAATCTCCCCCCTTGTGGGGGAGATGTCACGGAGTGACAGAGGGGGGTATGCGCTCTCCGCGCAGAGATACTCACGATACAGCCTCAACAACCCCGGCCCGCGTCGCCTCAATCTGCCCGATCGCATCCACCACAGCATCGAAAGTCAGCATCGTCGATGCATGGCGCGCCTTGTAATCCTTGACCGGCTTCAGATAGCGCATGTCCTCGAAGCGCCCTGTTGGCCCCTCGCCGTTCGCCTTCAGCATCGCAAGCATATCTTCTCGTGCCTGGCGCAATTCGGCGGAAGTGGCACCCACCACATGGCGGGCCATGACCGAAGAAGACGCCTGACCAAGCGCACAGGCCTTGACGTCGTGCGCAAAATCGGTAACGACATCGTCGTCCATTTTCAGCCAGATCTTCACGCGGGAGCCGCACAGTCTGGAATGGGCCTGAGCGCTCGCATCGGCGTCTGAAAGGCTACCAATGCGTTCGATATTGCCGGCGAATTCCAGGATCTTGCTGTTATAGATCTCGTCCATCATCGATCTCGCTCCGATGTATGCGCTTTGTGTTTCAAAACAAAAACACACTGTGTTCCGTTTGGACACTTTCACAGGGACAATGCCATACTATATGTATGTCGTTCGAAGACCACAAAAATGCAATGGTCTTCTGTAAGTTTGATGGGAAACCGTGCAGGACGGCAGGCTTGTCCGCCAGCCAGAACGCCCCGGAGCCCGCCAAAGGTACACATTTTCCCATGTGATGGGGAATACCAGTGGCGAGTCCGATAAAACAAGATCCGCGGTGCGGGTCAGGAGACCACAGGTAATGGACGCCATTGTAAAGAACTTTCCGCAAGCCGTTGAATCCGATCGTCCTTCACAGAAGGAAGCAGAAGACGCCGTTCGCGTTCTGCTTCGCTGGGCAGGTGATGATCCGCAGCGCGAAGGCCTGCTCGATACGCCGGCGCGCGTCGCCAAGGCCTATCGTGAGCTTTTCGCCGGCTATGACATGAACCCCGAGGACGTGCTTGGTCGCACCTTCGAGGAAGTTTCCGGCTACGATGACATGGTCCTCGTGCGCGATATTCCGTTCTACTCGCATTGCGAACATCATATGGTGCCGATTATCGGCAAGGCGCATGTCGCCTATCTGCCGAATGGTCGCGTGCTTGGCCTGTCGAAGATCGGCCGCGTCGTCGAAATCTTTGGTCGCCGCCTGCAGACGCAGGAGGCCATGACCGCCCAGGTCGCCAATGCCATCGACGATTCCCTGCGTCCGCGCGGCGTCGCCGTGATGATCGAAGCCGAACATATGTGCATGGCGATGCGCGGTGTGCAGCAGCAGGGTGCTTCAACGCTGACGACGACTTTCACCGGTGCTTTCAAGGCCGATCCGGCTGAGCAGGTCCGCTTCATGACGATGGTCCGGAGCCGCTGACAGGGCTCCAAGAAAAGAGCCTGAGATGAATTTGGTATTCAACGCCCCTTCCACGGACAAGTCCGAGCTTGAGGATGCGGGCGATTTCACGCCCCGTTTCGACGATCGCGGACTGATCACCGCAATCGTGACCGACGCACATGACGGTGAGCTGCTGATGGTCGCGCATATGAATGCCGAAGCTCTGGCGCTGACCATCAAGACCAAGACGGCGCACTACTACAGCCGTTCGCGCGGCAAACTCTGGAAAAAGGGCGAGACTTCCGGAAACCTGCAAACGGTGAAGGAGATACGTACCGATTGCGATCAGGATGCCATCTGGCTGAAAGTTGTAGTCGCCGGTCACGATGCAACGTGCCATACTGGTCGCCGTTCCTGCTTCTACCGTACGGTTGAGCTGGAGGATGGAAAGCCGGTGCTGAGCGTGGTCGACGATCACCTGCATTTCGATCCCAGCGAAATCTACCAGCAATAGGCCAGGCGACAGGTTTCCACATATCGATCGGGCGATAACCAAATATACGATTTGGAAACGAAAAAGGGACAGTATTTTAGCAAGGGGCACATACAGGCCTCAGAGGAAGATATGTCATGCTGAATTGGGGGTTGAATCGTCAGGGCGCCGGACAGACTTCGGCTGGTTCAGATCCGACCACCTCGCGCGGCATCCTCGCTCCTCCCATTGCTCCCGCTCCGCCAAAGAAAGTAAAGATCTCGCTGGCGCTTGGAGGAGGTGCAGCTCGCGGCTGGGCTCATATCGGCGTGCTGCGTGCCCTGGACGAGGCGGGTATCGAGGTCGGCATGGTTGCGGGCACGTCCATCGGGGCTCTGGTTGGCGGCTGCTATCTTGCCGGCAAGCTTGACGAGCTGGAGGCTTTTGCCCGCTCCTTGACTATGCGCCGCATCGCCAGCCTGCTTGATCTCACCATTGGCGGCAGCGGCCTGTTCGGCGGCATGCGGCTTACCAAGCGCATGCAGGAACACCTTGAAGGCCTGTCTATCGAGGATCTCGACCGCACATTCGTCGCCGTCGCCTCGGAATTGAACACCGGCCACGAGGTCTGGATCGCCAATGGCTCGCTGATCACGGCACTGCGGGCATCCTATGCCCTGCCCGGCATTTTCGAGCCGGTTCGCACCAATAGCCGCACGCTGGTCGATGGCGCACTCGTCAATCCGGTGCCTGTTTCCGTTTGTCGTGCTTACGAGCAGCCTCTCGTGGTCGCCGTCAATTTGAATTACGACCTCTACGGTCGTTCTGCCGTCGTCAAACACAATGCCGGCCCGCCGAGCAGCGACCAGCAACGCCGCGAAGAGCCGCCCTACACCAAGCTCGGCATGACCGGCGTGATGGTACAGGCTTTCAACATTATTCAGGATCGGATCTCTCGTGCTCGCCTTGCCGGCGACCCGCCGGACCTGGCGCTGCATCCGCGCCTCAGCGACATCGGCCTCTCGGAGTTTCATCGTGCCGGCGAGGCGATCGAGCGCGGCTATGAGGAGACATTGGTGCGGCTCACCGAAATCCGGCGCATGCAGGAAGCCTATGCGCGGTAGGGCGTCAATAGACGTGAAACTCTGAAGAGACATGCCGCCCATCTCGCTCAAAACGGCGGGATGGCTTTCGCATATGAGGCACCACCCGGCCCTTCGCTTTGGGCTCAGGGCGCTATACGCTGCAATCGACCCGCTGGGTCGATTGCTTCGGCTTCGCCGAACCGCTTCTCACCCAGCGATATAGGCCTTGATCTGCTCGGCCTCGAGCTCGATCTCGCGGATACGCCATTTGACGACGTCGCCGATCGAGATGATGCCGGAGAGCTTGCCTTTGTCTTCGACCGGGACATGGCGGAAGCGGCGCAGGGTCATCAGCTCCATCAGCTCGTCGGTGGTGCTCTCTTCCTTGCAGCGATGCACCTTCGCCGTCATCAGCGAGGCGATCGGTTGATCGAGACATTCGCTACCGTGCTTGGCCACCGCATTGACCACATCGCGCTCGGTGAATATGCCGGAAATCTTGCCTGCCATGCCGACGACAACGATGGCGCCAATACGGTTCTCGTTGAGAATTCTAGCGGCCTCCGCGACGGTCGTATTACCCCCGGTGGTAACGACGTCGCGACCTTTGATATCCAGTATGGCTTTTACGGAAACTGACATTCGATTCTCCCATCTCGAAAGCACAGTGAACATGCGAGCTTCGGATTTGTTCCGAAACCACCCCAAGGTTTCGGGCCGCTGCTCCCTTCATCGGCCGCGTTGGTTTCCTCCCACGCGCGTCCGATAGCCATGAATGTTGCGCTTGTGGAGCCAAGAAAGCAACAGCTTCATTCCGTTGATACGGCAGGATTTTCGACTTCGACGCGAGGCTGCCGGTCGAACAGCGAAAACAGCAGGAAGCCGAAGAGGAAGCCGCCGATATGGGCGTCCCAGGCGACCGGTTGCGAGCTGTCGCCAACCAGCGTGATGCCGAAAGCGACCAGTGCGTTGCCGGCGACCCACATCAGGATATAGACGACGACCGTCCGGCTGCGCAGCGAGTCGAGGATCGACAGCCGCGGGTTGAGGTGGGCTTGCCGTGCGCCGATGCGGCGGCCGTCCATGGCCGGAAAGGCAAAACGGCAGGCAGCTCCCATCAATCCTGAAACGACGCCGGATGCGCCGATCAGCAGGGTCTGGTCACCCCAATAGATAGCCGCGTGCAGGAATGCCGAGGCGGCGGCTGAAAAAAGCCAGAAGAGCACATAGCGCACGACGCCAATCCGGCGCGCAACAGGTGCTGCGAAGACCATCAGCCACAGCCCGTTGAAAACGATATGCTCGATACCGCCATGCAGAAGCGAATAGGTGACCGGCGTCCACAGCCACTCCAGTCCCTGCTGTGACAGCGGGAAAGCATAGCGCGCGGGAATGAAGCTAAAGGTGAAATAGAGCCAGTTCAGTGTATCGTCCGACCACCAGGGCAAGTTCTGAACAGCGAAGACGACCGCCAGCAGTGCCAGGCTTGCGAGGATGACGGGTGGCAGGTTGAAAGCCGGAACGCGCTGCGGCGGCCGCGGATCTTCTAGCTGTTGGCGCGGCGGCTCTGCATTGTCCATGTCTTGCTCTGAGGTCCTCAAAAGGGACTCGAGACATACAGCAGCGATCGTCAAAAAAAAAGCCGTCCAACCAATGTGGACGGCTTGTTCGGGCGCTCTTCACAGGGATGCGCCGCAATGGCTTGCATCCCCCGCCCGAAAGAGTTTGTGCTGAAGGTCACCTCGTGAAGTGATGGCCTATTTCTCCCATTCAGGGCCGCAAAAGGCAAACGAAACCCTTTCTTAACCTTAATGGCTCGGCCTTGGCATGAAATAAGCAAGGCAAGGTGCAAGGGCGATGAGCGCCCCTGTATTTGAACTGAAATGGGATACCGACGCGTCATGCGCCAGAAGACGAGCATCGAGATATTCACCTATTGGGAGCAGCTGCGCGGTGGTGCGGATGCCCCATTGCGCAATTTGATACAGCCCTCGGCGGTCCGCCACATCCTGCCGGAGCTGTTCATTCTGGAGCTCTTGCCGAATGATGCACCGCGTTTTCGGCTGGCCGGTACGGCGATTTGCAGTCTCATGGGACGCGAGATTCGCGGCGAGAGTTTTGCCGCGCTTTGGGCCGGCAGCCAGATCGAAGACCCGATTCGCATTGCGACTGGCGTGATGACGCATGTGGTTCCCGTCTTGATCAATGCAACCGGCTACAGCATCAGCGGCCGCCATATGGCCTTTGAAATGGTGCTGATGCCGATGCGTTCATCGGGTGATGTCTGCGATCGTCTGCTCGGCTGCCTGACGCCGGTTGCACAAACAGCGTGGCTTGGCAGCGAACCCATGGAGTTCCTGGCGCTTGATCGCAGCCGCTTGCTTCATGACCGCCCTGCCCGCGCCGTCGAACTGCCAACGCATCCGCAATCCGCCGATTTGATCTCACCTCGAGATGGTGCCCGGTTCGGTGAATTGATGCGGCGGATGCTGCATTTGAAAACGGGCATGCACGATTCTCGCGCCGGTTGACCCATCACGACACAAATTCATCCATCTCTTCTCAATCATTATTCGGCCAAGACAACCTTACCTTAAGAAAGTTCGGCTAATGATTGCAACAAACATAGTCGGTTGAAGAAGCCCATTTATGCATTCATTCCAGCCAGCTCAAACGACGCGGCCCAACCAGATGGTAGGAGGTGCGCCCCGCAACGATCAGCGAACCTTTCAGCGGGTTCCGATCAATATGCAGGGCCGTCTAATGCTGGCCAGTTACGAAGAATTCGAATGCCTGGTCACCGACATGTCGCCCGGCGACATGTATGTCACTTGCCTGGGACGTCCGCGCGCCAATGAGCGCGTCGTAGCCTATATCGATCATCTTGGCCGGGTGGAGGGCAACGTGGTCGCCATCGACGGTCGCGGCTTCAGCATGTCGATCAACGCGACCGACCGCAAGCGCGAGAAGCTCGCCGCCCAACTTACCTGGCTTGCTAACAAGCACGAGCTCGGTCTTCCCGAAGATCGCCGTCATGACCGCTTGACGCCGCGCTCCACCACCAGCGAATTGACCTTGGAAGACGGTACACTCTATGTTTGCCGCATCATGGATCTGTCGTTGTCGGGTGCCGCAGTCGACGTCGAGGCGCGCCCGCCGATCGGAACGCCTGTGCGACTCGGCAACATGCGCGGCCGCGTCATACGCCACTTCATGGAAGGTGTTGCGATCGAGTTTCTCTCGCTGCAATCCCGCGAGACCTTGCGCGAATTCCTCTGATCCATTCATTCTGACGTCACGTTGATTGTAGAGATAGAGGCGTTTGCCCCTCTGTCCGCGTGGTTGCCGATGAAGACGCTTTATCCGGAAATCGGACCCCATGATCAGGGTCTGCTCGATGTTGGCGACGCCAGCTTCGTTCATTGGATGCAGTCGGGCAACCCGAACGGTATTCCCGTCGTCATCCTGCATGGTGGTCCGGGATCGGGCAGTTCTGCCGGCGCCCGCCGCTTCTTCGATCCGCGGCATTATCGCATCATCCAGTTCGACCAGCGCGGCTGTGGCAACAGTCTGCCGCATGCGTCCGAGCCGGAGATTGATCTTTCCGCGAATACCACATGGCACCTGGTTGCTGATATCGAGCGGCTGAGGCTCTTTCTCGGCATAGAGCGCTGGCTGGTTTATGGCAATTCCTGGGGATGTACTCTGGCTCTGGTCTACGCTCAAACTCACCCGGAGCGCGTTGCGGCCCTGATCGTCGCCGGCGTGACCATGACGCGGCAATCCGAGATCGATTGGCTTTATAGGGGGCTCGCTCGCTTTTTCCCCGAGGAATGGGGCTGCTTTCGCGCAGGCGTTCCGGAGAGCGAGCGTGATGGCGATCTCGTTGCCGCCTATCGTCAGTTGCTTGGTCATCCCGATCCAGCCATCCATCTCAAGGCCGCCAAGGAGTGGCACCAATGGGAATCGGCATCCATCCTGGTCGATCCACGCGCGACGCTTTCCGATCGCTGGGCCGATTCTAGCTATGTCATCGCAAGAGCCCGCATCATCACGCACTACTTCCACCATCGAGGCTGGCTGGAAGACGGACAGATATTGCGAGACATCGATCGGCTTGCCGGCATCCCCTGCACAATGATCCAGGGCCGGCTCGATCTCGAGGCGCCTCTTGTCACGGCATGGGAACTGTCGCGGGCTTGGCCCACGGCACGATTGGTGTTGGTTCCCAACGCGGCCCATTCGCCGGGGACGTCAGAGATGGCGGCAGCCATTGTCGAAGCAACGGACGCATTTCGCGCCCTCGCCTGAAGGCAGTAAAAAATTCAAAAATATTTTTCTGATGTGCCGTCTCAAAATGGCACAACAAACGGAAATTCCCGGCATTCGGACGGCCTCTGCCGTGTGCCGAGACAGGGAGTCGGCCCTACCTCATTAACGCCATTGGCAAACAAGCCGCGTGGCTAATTTTAGCACTTAAAAAGAAAGTCATTCAAAAACAAACGGATATGAGAAATCCAGTCACAATGGCAAATGCCGGAAGATTTTCGCATTCCGACGGAAATTACTTCAAATTTGATTCAAATTTTATTCTCATTTTACGACAATTCGATGCGTGTTTGAATAAACTAAGTGCTTAATTTGACTGCGTAATTTTGCGTGGGGTAAAAGCCTGCATGTCATTCTGATCCCAATAAAAAAGGGACAGGGACACGGACATGAGCTTTCAATTCTTCCTTCGCGGATATGCCGCAATAGCTCTCTTCACTTTCGGCTGTCTCGGCATCGCCCATGCGGCGCCTGCCAATATGACGATCACCGGCGATGCAGCGCCGCCGATCGGCCACTATCAGTTTTGCCGGGAAAACCCGACGGAATGCGCCTATGCCGGCGGTGACGCTGGTCCCGCCATCCTCACTGAGGATCGCTGGAAGACGATCCTGAAGATCAATTATGCGGTTAACACGACGATCAAGCCAATGACCGACATGGATCTCTACGGCGTCGAGGAAAAATGGGCGATCCCGACCACCGCGGGCGATTGCGAGGATTTCGCGCTCCTGAAGCGTAAGGACCTGATCGAAGCCGGCTTTTCCCCTTCCGAGCTGCTGATGACCGTCGTGCTGCAGCCCAACGGTGAAGGCCATGCAGTGCTGACGGTGCGCACCGACCGCGGCGACTTCGTACTCGACAATATGCGCAACAAGGTGAAGCTCTGGTCGGAGACCGAATACACCTTCCTGAAGCGCCAGTCTGCCGACGATCCGGCCCGTTGGGTCAAGATACAGGACGGCCGTGCGGTCACCGTTGCTGTCGGCAGCTTGAAATAACTATTCCCCTCCTTGCGACCGCCGGCGGCCTAGCGTTGGCGGCGTGAGTAAAGGGCCCGGTCTGTCCCCAGATTTCTGTCCCGACCGGCGCCCCAGAGCCGTTCCCACTGTCCCGGGAACGGCTCTTTTCGTTTCCGGGCGCGTTCCAACGAAAACTCATCCGGGTAATCGCGAGAACACATCCCCGATTAAATATGCAAGCCGATGTATTCTTAATTGCTCGTTAACCATGAGGGCGGCAATCATTCCACATTGGGACTCATCAAGGGTCTCTTGCCGCAGCGGATACATCGCCGATGATGATGTTCGTGATGCGGGCTGGAACCGAAGGCAAGAGCATGGCCCCTCCTCTGTCGTCCACCTCCATGATCGACGAACAGCCGCTAATCTCGAGCGGGCTGGTTTACCGTCTGACGGCGGGGATAGGCGTGCTCGCAGCGCTGACCGTCGCAATCACCATCGGAGGTCGCTGGCTCGGCGAGAAAATTTCACTTGCGGGCCACACCGACAGCATAACACCGATTGCCGTGACGATCGGCGAAGACACGTTGCACCTTGGGGCCAATACGATCCGCTTTCCGAGCGAACGGGCAAACGGTGTTGCCGAACGCGTCGATCTTTATTTGACCTGGCCGCAGATGCAGGGCTACAGCGATGCCGACCGGCTGCGTTTCGACGATATTTCCCAATCTTCCTCGCTGATTTTCCTCCAGCTCAGCCAGAGCACCATGTCTCGTGACATGTCGGGCCGGCTGGAGCCGATCTATTCGCATTTGATGGAGGGGCAGGCCTTTGCAGGTCCGCACGGCCTGACCGCGCATCCACTCCGCGCCGAAGCCGGCTATAGCGGCGAAATGCTTCTGACCGCGCCCCGCGCTGGTGAGCCTGATTATGTCGTTCGCTGCATCCTGCCCGCCTCTCCCGACCTCGCAACCAGCGGCGATTGTCAAAGGGACGTCAAGGTCGGCAAGGATCTCAGCGTCCTCTATCGCTTTTCCGCCAATCAGCTCGGAGACTGGCGCGTGATGGATGCGGCCGTCCAGGGTTTCGTCAGATCCCACCTCGTCAACGCACCAAACGTCGGCGGCATTTCCGCAAGCGACGGCTAAATTGGCGCCTAAATTTGAAACCAACTGTTCATCATAAACCGATTGGTAACGCTAAGCCCCTACGTTGGACCCCAACGGACGTTCATGGAGGCGGCGGCCGGATAATTGAGACCGTAAATGCAAGCAGAGAGTGAAGTAGTGTCCAGATCAAGTTTTTCCGCATCCTCATCGCAGTCCGGCAAGTTTCTGGCGAAGATGCTGTTTGGTTTCGCAGTTTCGACGGCGACGATAACGATGAGCGTTGATGCGTCGAACGCAGCCGGTGGCACGAAATATGCGGGCATCGTTATCGACGCAAATACCGGCAATGTGCTTTACAGTGAGAATGCCGACACGCTCCATTATCCCGCATCCCTGACCAAGATGATGACGGTGTATCTAACCTTCGAGGCGCTCGAATCCGGTCGGCTTACCCTCGATACGCCGGTGATCTTTTCAAAGAATGCCGCCATGCAGGCGCCGACGAAGCTTGGCATCGGCACGGGCCGGTCGGTCACTGTTCGCGAAGCGATCCTCGGCATTGTTACCAAGTCCGCCAATGACGCCGCCATGGCGCTTGGCGAAACGCTTGGCGGCTCGGAAGACAACTTCGCTCGCATGATGAACGACAAGGCTCGCATGCTTGGCATGACGCGCACCACCTATCGCAACCCGAATGGCCTGCCGAACACAGCGCAGATGACCACGGCGCGCGACCAGGCCCGCCTCGGCATCGCCCTGCGCGAACACTTTCCGCAATATTACGGCCTCTTCTCCACGACGAGCTTTCGTCTCGGCAATAGGGTGATTCCGGGCCATAACCATCTGCTCGGCTCGGTCCGTGGCGTCGACGGCATCAAGACCGGTTATACGCGCGCCGCTGGCTACAATCTTGCGACATCCGTCAAGGTCGACGGCCGCTCGATCGTCGGCGTCGTGCTCGGTGGTGCCTCTACGCCTGCCCGCGACAACCAGATGCGCAAGCTGATCGCTACCTATCTGCCGGTCGCGTCGACGAAGCATATTTCTTCCAACGTGGTTGCCCAGACCGTGGCGGAAACACCAAACATTCAGGCTGCGAGCGCCCGCATGGCGGCGGCCGGTAGTGTGAAAGCGAGCAAGGTCGAGAGCGCGGAGGCTGAAGACGACCAGCAGCCGTCCAGCGCTGCTGCATTTGCCGCAGTAGCACCCAAATCGAGCAATCCGCTGCTTGCGTCCAAGCAGAAGCAGCGTGCAGCATCTGACGAAGTCGCCTCCATTGCTCCGACAGCGTCGGACGAGAGCGGCGAGGATGACGTCGATACACTGACGACCGCCTCTACTTCCAAGTCCGATACGAAGGTCATCAAGCCTCAGAAGGTCGAAAAAGCCGCGAAGGCGGAAAAGCCTGAAAAGCTTGCCAAGGCTGATAAAGGCCCGACCGGCTGGGTCGTCCAGATCGGTGTTTCCTCCAGCAAGGACGGCGCCGACGATCTGCTCGACAGAGCCAAGAGCAAGGGTGGCAAGGCATTGCGCTCGGCCAAGGCTTACGCAGTTGCCTATGACAGCGGCTATCGCGCCCGCTTCGGCGGCTTTGGAGACCAGAATGCGGCGGTCAACGCCTGCAAGGCGCTCAAAAAGGCCGGCGTGAAGTGCTGGGCGAGTTTGGAATAGGAATGTGACCACGGGTTTCGGGCCGCATTCTCAAGAGATTGCCGGGTTTCGCATGGCGACACCCGGTTTTCCGGTCCCGGATGTGTATGGGGCCGGCCCTGAGTTTGTAATGTGTTGCGGGGATATAAGATGGCGATGAACGAGAACTTTCCAGGTTTCTCGCTCGATGGCGCGGGAAAGACCAAACCGAAGGGCTTTGCCCTTCATCCGCTGCATGAAGCGGCATTGCGGCTGGCCGATCTCGGCCTCAACCGTTCGCGTTCGCGCAGCAAGACGAAAGACCTGATCGGCATCCTGCTATGCCACGGCGCACGCGCCTGGCGCTATTCGCAACCGGAAGCCAATATTCGGGTGCACATCACCGCACCGAATGGTCAGGCACCGGTGCAGCTGCGGCTGCGCTGAGCCCCAGCTTTACAGCAATCCCAGCTCCGAAAGCTCGCGCCGCAAATCCGCGGGCAATTCAGCGACACCGCCGAGACTATCGAGGTCACGCGGCACATCATCCTGAGGCAGGTAGCGCCATCCCTGAAAAGCCCGACGCGGCTGGCCGGCGGTTTCAACGACACTCGGATCGAGAATCAGCCGGCAGCGATGGATGCCGTCGACGTCGGTGAAGGTTTCAACGCCGAGCAGCTTCTGCCTCGCCTGCACCTGCCCCTTGATCACCCAATAGAGCGAGCCGCCATCCAGCAGTTCCTCCATCCGCTTCGGCACCATGCGCGTCGTATGGGTGGTATGCGGCTCCAGGCCGGCGGCAATCGCGCTCATCGCCCGCTCAGAAACCCATTCGCGCAGATCCTCAAGCGAGTCCGCGCCCACGCATAATTTGATCAGATGCAAAGCCATGACGCCGTTGAAATCCTTTTGACCGGCAGCGTCAAGCTTTTACAGGGAAGCGTCCACACTCAACATTCGACAACATTTACAGCGAGACCGCCTGTCGACGTCTCTTTGTATTTCTCGCTCATGTCGTAGCCGGTCTGGCGCATGGTTTCGATGCAGGCGTCAAGCGGCACGAAATGCTGGCCGTCGCCCTTGAGGGCCAATGAAGCGGCCGTTACCGCCTTGACGGCGCCAAGCGCGTTGCGCTCGATGCAGGGTACCTGCACGAGGCCGGCGACCGGGTCGCAGGTCATGCCAAGATGGTGTTCCAGGGCGATTTCGGCGGCGTTCTCGATCTGCTCGGGCGAGGCGCCCATAACGGCGGCAAGTCCCGCAGCCGCCATCGCGGCCGCCGAACCCACCTCGCCCTGACAGCCGACTTCAGCGCCGGAGATCGAGGCATTGTGCTTGATGATGCCACCGACGGCTGCGGCCGTCAGCAGATAATTGCGGATACCGTCCTGGTCCCAGTCCTCATGGAAGTGCTGGTAATAGCGGATCGTCGCCGGGATGACGCCGGCCGCGCCATTGGTCGGCGCGGTGACGACACGGCCGCCGGCGGCGTTTTCCTCGTTGACGGCCATGGCGTAGACGCTCAGCCAATCGTTGGCGAGCAGAGGGTTGATGCGGTTACTGCGCCATTCCTCCTGCAGCTTGTCGTGGATGGCGCGGGCGCGGCGGCGCACCTTCAGGCCGCCAGGCATGATGCCGTCGACCTTCAAGCCGCGATCGATGCAAGTGCTCATCGCCGTCCAGATGCGATCGAGCCCGGCGTCGAGATCGTCGCTGCTCATGCGCGTCTCTTCGTTGGCGCGCTTCATCTGCGCGATCGACAGGCCGGAACGTTCGGCCATCTCCAGCATCTGCTTGGCGGTAGCGAAGGGGAACGGAATGCGTTCGCCGGAAGATGCCTTCTTTTTGTCGGCGCGCATTTGTTCGAGCTCGGTGTCGGTGACGACGAAGCCGCCGCCGACGGAGTAATAGATGCGCTTGACGAGCAGCCGCTCGTCCTTGTCGAAGGCGGAAAAGCTCATGCCGTTGGCATGACCCGGCAGCGGCACCTTCTTGTCGAAAATCAGGTCCGTCTTCGGTTGGAATTGATAGGTCGGGTGATCGGGCGGCGTAATGCGACCGCTACGCTCGACCTCGTCGATGACAGCATCCATCCGGTCGGGATCGACCTGATCCGGGCGTTCGCCCATCAGACCGAGAATCACCGCCCTGCCCGTGCCATGGCCGATGCCTGTATGAGCGAGCGATCCGTGCAGGCTCACCTTGATCGAGGCGACATGCACATTCGAGGACGGTCGCGGCCACTCGCTTGAAAGCACGAGCTCAAGAAACCGATTCGCGGCCGACATGGGTCCCATCGTGTGCGAACTGGAAGGTCCGACGCCGATCTTGAAAACATCGAAAACTGAAAGAAACATGGACCTTTGGTGCCTCCTCGGCAAATCACGCAATAACAAGGCTACGCTATCAGGGCAGCCCTGCACGGCGATCGACCGACATCGGATTTCATGCCTGCGACATAACATATAGGCTTTGAGCGGCGCAAACATAAGGCCATTGCGTGCGAACAGGCGTGCGTTACAGTCGGGAACAGAAAGACTTGGAGAATCTGCCTTCATGACGACCGCCGACTATGTCGCCCTTGCCCTCTTCATTTTTCTCTGGATCGCGCTGAACTGGATCACCAGCAGCGCCAGCTTCTTCAATCGCACCAGCCTGACGCTGGCGATGAATGAGCGCCGACGCGAATGGATCCACAACTCGTTGCGCCGTGACCTGAAGATGATCGATACGCAAATCTTATCCGGCTTGCAGAACGGCACAGGCTTTTTCGCCTCCACATCGATCTTCGCCATCGGTAGCTGCTTTGCCCTGCTCGGTGCCACCGACAAGGTCAACGCCTTCTTCTCCGATCTGCCTTTCATCCTCAATGGCGGCCGGGCCGCCTTCGAGATCAAGGTGGCGGGGCTTGCCTGTCTGTTCGGCTACGCTTTCTTCAAGTTCGGCTGGGCCTATCGCCTGTTCAACTATTGCACCATCCTCTTCGGCGCCTTGCCGATGCGGCAGGATGCTGAGCTTGATCCCGCGCGGGCCGAGCGCGCCGCGGAGCGTGTCATCCGCATGAACGTCATCGCCGCGCGCAATTTCAATGCCGGTCTCAGAGCCATCTTCTTGTCGATCGGCTATCTCGGCTGGTTCCTCAGCCCTTACGTCTTCATGGTCACGACGATGTTCATCATCATCGTTCTGGTCCGCCGGCAGTTTTTTTCCGATGCCCGTCTGGCCATCATGGATATCGATGTGCCATGACATCGCCGCGTTGGCGATGATTAAGCTGGCGCTGACGATCTGAATTCATGCGTGGAAGGACCTGCCAATGGCCGTTATCGCCGAGAGTATCGATGCGCCGCAGAAAACGCCCCGCATCGGCATTCTGGATACGGCCCGTGGCATCGCACTTCTGGCGATGGCGAGCTATCACTGCACCTGGGATTTCGAGTTCTTCGGCTATCTCGACTCCGGTACGGCGGAGACCGGCTGGCTGAAATTCTATGCTCGCGCCATTGCCAGCACCTTCCTGTTTCTTGCCGGCGTCAGCCTGGTGCTTGCCAACTTACCAGCGATCCGCTGGCGGTCCTATTTCAAGCGCCTCGGCATGATCGTGGCCGCGGCCGCGCAATCTCCATCGTCACCTTCATCGGCATGCGCGAGGAGTGGATCTTCTTCGGCATCCTGCACAGCATCGCCGCCGCCAGCATCATAGGCCTGCTCTTCCTGCGCCTGCCAGCCTTCGCGACCCTGCTGATAGCCGTGCTACTTTTGGCCGGTATCGTCGTCGACAATGTCATCGCACCTTTTTCGCTGCACTCCGCCGTCTTCGACGCGCCCTGGCTCTATTGGGTCGGTTTATCCGAAAACCTGCCGCGATCGAACGATTACGTGCCGGTCTTTCCCTGGCTGACGCCATTCCTTTTCGGCCTCGGCATTGCGCAGCTGGCGATTTCGCGCGGCTGGCTTCGGCCATTGGCGAAGCTCGGTCCCGGCCGCAACTTGATCGCCCGCGCGGGCCGTCACAGCCTGATCTTCTATCTCGTCCACCAGCCGCTGCTCTTCGGTCTGGTCTATCTTCTGTCTCTGATCGCACCCGCTCCGGCGCCGGACCCTACGGTCGGCTATATCAGGCAGTGCGAGGTGTCCTGTACACAATCGGGCAGCGAAGCCATGTGCCGCAGCTTCTGCAAGTGCACGCTCGATCAATTACAGGCGCAGAACCTCTTCTCGCCCCTGGAATCGGGAGCAATTAAGGCAGATAGCGATGAACGGATCAGCCGAATCGCGCTACAATGCACGGAACAAGCGCAATGACAGGGTTATTCGATGAATGCCTATCGTTCCAAGTCGCTGAGTTTCCCATGGCCGCCTTTATTATATAGTCTCGCAGTCATAACGGCGCTGTACCTGAACCAGGATTATCCGGTGCGTCTGTCCTACCCGTGGATCGTTGTCTGCTGGGGCATCGGCGCGCTTTTGACCATCATCGCGGTGACGCTGAATGTCTGGGCGGTCAAGACGCTCATCGAGAGCCGCACCACCGTGCTGACCCAGCGATGCACGGCACATCTGGTGACCAAAGGCCCGTTCAGCTTTACCCGCAACCCGACCTATCTCGGCTATACGCTGCTGACGGCAAGCCTCGGCCTGATGATAGGCAATGTCTGGTTCGTCGCCATGGCAGCGGTGGCAGCGGCGCTGACCACGCTATTGGTCATTCGCTGCGAGGAAATGCACCTGCTCTCCCGCTTCGGCTGCGAATTCGAGTTTTACTGCAGGCATACGCGTCGCTGGATTTGAGGAGCTTACGTCCCCACGCCGATGTCGGCCAGACGGCCGAGACAGGCTTCTTCGACATTGTCGAGTTCGGTCAGCGTGTCTTCGATATCCTTGCGCTTCTGGCGCAGCTCATTGCGTTTCTCATCGACGCGCTTCATCAGCAGTTTCAGCTGGCCCATTTCGCCCGGCGGCTCCTTGTAGACCTGAATGATTTCGCGGATCTCGGCGATGGTGAAACCGATGCGGCGGCCGCGCAGGATTTCCATGATCAAACGGCGGTCGGCCGTGCGGAACAAGCGCGTGCGGCCCCTGCGCTCTGGGTGGATAAGGCCTTCGTCCTCGTAGAAACGCAGTGTCCGGGTGGAAACCCCGAATTCCCGCGTCAGCTCCGTTATGCTATAGTATCTATCCACCAGCCATCCGCCCCTGTCTTGCAGCGATCATAATATTGACTTTTACGTAATAGTCAATTTATGCAGGGCGGCTGTCCACCCAGCAATTCCAGCCTAGTGGATGTGGATGGAGAACCACCACGTCGCAAGTCCCAGAAATGCGAAATACCCCGTGCAATCCGTGACCGTGGTGACGAAGGCCGACGAGGCGATGGCCGGGTCGGCGCCGAAGCGATGCAAAATCAGCGGCAGAAGGATGCCGCCAAGGGCTGCAGCGACCAGATTGATGATCATCGCCGCGCCGACGACGATGCCGAGTTGAAAGTCATGGAACCAGAACGTGGCGACGGCGCCCATGATGACGGCGAAGAGGATGCCGTTGATCAGACCAACGCTTGCCTCCCTGCGAATGACGCGGAAGGCGTTGTAGATGTCGATGTCGCCGGTGGCGAGCGCCCGCACGGTGACGGTCATCGTCTGGGTGCCGGCATTGCCGCCCATCGAAGCGACGATCGGCATCAGCACGGCAAGCGCCACCATCTTCTCGATCGCGCCGTCGAAGACATCGATAATGCTGGACGCGAGGATTGCCGTAATCAGGTTGACCGCAAGCCAGACGAAGCGTGAGCGCACGGTCGAGACGACATTGTCAGACAATTCTTCGTCGCCGACGCCGCCGAGGCGCTTGATATCCTCGTCGGCTTCTTCGTTGATGACGTCGACGACGTCGTCGATGGTCAGCACGCCGACAAGCCGCTGATTCTCATCGACGACGGCGGCCGACAGCAAGTCGTATTGCTCGAAGAGCTGAGCCGCCTCTTCCTGGTCCATCTCGGCTGGGACAGGATGCGAGGTCTCGCGCATGATGCCCTCGACCTTTGCCTGTCGTTTGGCCCTGAGGATGCGGTCGAGATCGATACTGCCAAGCAGCTTGAAGGTCGGATCGATGACAAAGATCTGGGTGAAGGCTTCCGGCAACCCCTCTTCGTCGCGCATGTAGTCGATCGTCTGGCCGACCGTCCAGAATGGCGGCACTGCGACGAACTCCGTCTGCATGCGGCGGCCGGCTGACCGCTCCGGATAATCAAGCGCCCGCCGCAGGCGGACCCGCTCGGTAAACGGCAGTTGCGACAGGATCTCGTCACGGTCTTCCTGGTCGAGATCCTCAAGAATGTAGACGGCGTCGTCCGAATCGAGCTCGCCGATGCCGGCGGCGATCTGCGCGTTCGGCATCTGGTCGACGATCTCCATACGGATCGCTTCGTCAACCTGCGTCAGCGCCGTCATGTCGAAGTCGTCGCCGAGCAATCGCACCAGTGCCAGACGTTCATGCGGAGGCAGCGACTCCAGGAGGTCGCCGAGTTCGGATTCGTGCAGCCTCACGACATTCTGCTGCAGGAATGGAAGATCGCGCCGCTCGATCGCGTCACTGACCCTGGTCAGGAAATCGGAGCGGACGACGCCGTCCTCATTATAGATGTCGGGATCGGTCTCCGCGGAGGTCTTGCGAACGCGCTCGTCTTCGTCGGTCGTGGTCATTGCTGCCTCCTCCCGATTCAATTCATGGAGATCTAGGATTTCGCCATGGAGAATGACGGCGAAAAGCTTATTGTCAACAATTGGATAGACGAGAAAGCTGACAATTTGTATCGGATCTGTAAGACAATGGCGCCAGCCTCGCCTTGCCCTCATTTTTGCGCAAGAAACATGTCGACCCGTTAAGAGGGAATACCATGCCAGTCCGTCCCATCATCCGCTTCCCGGACCCGTTGTTGAAAACCGCCTGCGCGCCGGTGACCATCTTCGACGACGGTTTGCGTAGTCTTGCCATCGATCTCCTGGACACCATGCGCGCAGCTCCCGGCGTCGGCATTACTGCCGCTCATATCGGTGTTCTCCAGCGCATCACGGTAATAGAACTCAGCCGCGAGGACGGCGTGCACACCTATATCAATCCGGAGATCACATGGTTTTCCGAGGAGACGATACGGCACATGGAAGGTAGCGTATCCATGCCCGGCTTCACCGACGAGGTCGTCAGGCCGAAAGCCATCCGTTTCCGCTATCAGGATATTACCGGCGAAGCCTATGAAGCTGCGGCCGAAGATTTCCTGGCGATTTGCATCCAGCATGAGATCGATCAGCTCGACGGCCTGTTCTGGCTGCAGCGCCTTTCAAAGTTGAAGCGCGATCGGCTGGTGAAGAAATGGGAAAAGGCCAAGGCCTGATCCAACCTCCCCACCAAAGAATACGGGCGCCCGTAGGGCGCCCGCTTGATTATCAACTGAAGAGACAGATTAGCTCTTCAGCTTGGTGTTGCAGAGGCTGTAGTAGCCGCCGCCCTTCTGGATCCACTTAAGGCCGCCGAGGCTGTTCTTGGCCTTGTTGGCGTTATAGGAATCGACGCAAGTGTGGAAGCGGCCCTTGCCGGGCGTTTCGCTCGAATACTTGGTATCGACTGCGGCCGGGAAGGTCACGCCCGACGGAGCGACTGTCGTCGGCTTCGCTGGTTCCTTAGCCGGCGGCTTGGTGACATCAGGCTCGCTGGTATCGACCTTGGCAGTCGTGGTCGGCTTGGCAGGTGCCGTTGTGGCCGGTGCCGTTGTGGTGGTTGCAGAAGTATCTGCACCGCACTGAGCGGCGCGGAAATCATTCCACTTCTGGCCGTTCAGAGTACCCGCATCCTTGGCGGCTTGGTATTTGGTGCTGCACTCTTTCATCGTTAGCGCAGAGGCCGGCGATGAGAGGGCCATCGAGCCCAAAACTGCAAAAGACGCAAAAGACATCAACAGGATGGCACGACTAGTCATTGGCAAATCCTCCGCTCTATGACGAATGTCGAAACTATTAATCATCTCACCCATTTGATTTGTCAATCGACGCAGCATCAGGGTTCGATGAGCGACACCATATGATGGCGAACATGAACGGTAACTGTACAGAAACAGCGACCACGGCGAGTATATCACATACTACGCAACTTAAAAGAATTGTCGAAAACTCCGGCGGAGTAGAAAAACAAAAAAACCCGCCGAAGCGGGTTTCTTGTTTTGGTGCGGTCGAGAAGACTCGAACTTCCACGGGTTGCCCCACAGCGACCTCAACGCTGCGCGTCTACCAATTCCGCCACGACCGCATCGTGGTAGGTGCCGAATTGCTCCGGCGCGGCTGCATGTAGCAAAAGCATTCCGGGGGCACAAGAGATATGTGTCAGTTTTTTTGAAGAGTTTTCACAACTGTTTGAATAACCCCGGAAAAGCCTCCATATAGGCGGTGCTTGCCGGCTCATTCTTCTTGTAGGAGATGCGCGGACGCAGGCGCGCAAAGGACTGGCAGGATGCTACGCACCGATCTCGAACACCAAATGTTTCCGCTGATTGATTCACCACCGGTGCGTTGGCGTATCGCCGACTGTCCCGTGCCCTATGACGAGGCTGTGGCCACTATGGAGGCGGAAGTCGCCGCCATTGCCGATGGTCAGGTGCCGGAGCTCGTCTGGCTGGTCGAGCACCCTCCTTTATATACGGCAGGCACAAGCGCCGACGCCGCCGATTTGATTGAGCCCGATCGGTTTCCGGTCTTCGCCACCGGTCGCGGCGGCGAATACACCTATCATGGCCCCGGCCAACGCGTAGCCTATGTCATGCTGGATCTGAAGCGCCGGCGTCAGGATGTCCGTGCCTTCGTGGCCGCTCTGGAAGAAGTCATCATCCGTACACTCGATTGGATGAATGTTCGCGGCGAACGCCGCGAGGATCGCGTCGGCGTCTGGGTGCGCCGTCCGGAAAAACCGCCGCTGCCGGATGGGACGATGACAGAGGACAAGATCGCGGCGCTTGGCATTCGCGTGCGCAAGTGGGTGACGTTTCACGGCCTGTCGCTGAACGTCGACCCCGACCTCAGCCATTTCTCCGGCATCGTTCCTTGCGGAATATCATCCTATGGCGTCACCAGCCTTGTCGATCTCGGTCTACCGGTGATGATGACAGATGTAGATGTGCGCCTGCGCGAGGCTTTCGAGCAAGTCTTCGGCGAAACAGCCAATGACGTCTAATGCGCGACGTCCTTGCTGACGTTGCGTAAGCGAATCTGATGGTCGAGCCTCTCGATCTGGCACGTCGTCGTCTCGATCAACCGGCCGATATCCTGGTAGGCGGACCGTAGTCGCGACAATTCGCTCCTGACCGCTTCCAGTGCCCGTTCTTCGCTATCCTCGCGTGGTCCGTCTCCCGTGCCTGTCATCAGCCACGCCGGCGAAACGCCGAACAGGCCGGCCATCGTCGCCAAGGCAGTCGGCTTCGGTTCCGAACGGTCCGATTCCCAGGCAAGCATCGTCTCCTGGTTCACCCCAAGCTGGCCTGCCAATGATTCGACGCTGATGCCGGCGGCATCGCGGGCCATGGAGATGCGTCCACCCAGGGTATCGTCGCTTTCATCCGAAAAAACGGTCGTTTCTTGTTCCGTCTTCAACATCGGTGCGATCCTCCGTTTTTGGTCGCGCCGGTGAATTTCTAAGCGGCGCGCTTAATTTTTAGCGGATTAACTCGGTAGAAATAGGTCTAGGGGCGTCATCAGGCCACCTCGATGTGTCCGAATTGGGAAAGTCCGGCACTCTACGTCAAATGGTGTAACCAATCGAAAAGGACAGGCTGTAGCCAATACCTTGATCGAATGGCGTTCCTGTGATTGATGTCCGGTCATGTCCGCCATCGCCACCGCTCCCGCCCAACAAAATCCTCTGCAAGGCATGGCTATCATGGCCGGCGCCATGATCGTGTTGCCGGTGATGGATGCCATCGCCAAATATATGGCGACCTTCGAGGCGATGTCGCCGGGACAGGTGACTTTTTATCGTTTCTTCTTTCAGCTCGTCTGCACCCTGCCGCTGCTCTTCTTTGCGTTCGGCTGGGGAGCGCTTTCGGCCAAGCGGCCATGGATGAACCTGTTGCGCGGCGCATTGCACGGCGCGGCGAGCCTGCTGTTCTTTGCAGCGGTCAAGTACATGCCGCTTGCCGACGTCTTCGCCATCTATTTCGTCGAGCCCTTCATTCTCACCGCGCTCTCGGCACTGTTTCTCGGCGACAAGGTCGGCTGGCGGCGCTGGCTGGCGATCGTTGTCGGCTTCGGCGGTGCGATGATCGTCATTCAGCCGAGCTTCGAGATTTTTGGCCTGAAGGCGCTGCTGCCAGTCGCCTGCGCCTTTCTCTTCGCGCTCTACCTCTTCATGAACCGAGCCGTCGGCGACGCCGATTCACCTTTGACCATGCAGACCATGGCCGGCATCGGCGGCACGATCTTCATGACAGGCGCGCTGTGGATCGGAGCCTCGGCCGGCGCTACCGATTTCGCACTGTCCCTGCCCGCTTCCTGGCTCGGTCTCGTACTGCTGCTGATTCTCGGTGCGGTGTCCGGCTATGTCCATCTGCTGGTCGTCCGTGCTTTTCGGCTGGCGCCGCTATCGCTGCTGGCGCCCTTTCAATATTTCGAAATCATCTCCGCTACCGTTCTCGGTTATGCGCTGTTTGGTGATTTTCCCAATTTTTCCAAATGGATCGGCATCCTGATCATCGTTGGATCGGGCCTGTTCATCATCTGGCGCGAGCGGGTGCAGTCGCGATCCGCAGCGTCGGCCTAAGCACTCATATCTTCCGCATGGACCGCCGGGACGATTTGTGGCTAAAACGCTAGCAGGGCATATGCATTGGGTGGAGTTTCCATGTTCAAGAAAATCCTGATCGCCAACCGCGGCGAGATCGCTTGCCGTGTGATCAAGACCGCGCGCCGGATGGGGATCCTGACTGTCGCAGTTTATTCAGACGCGGATCGCGACGCCCTGCATGTCGAAATGGCCGACGAGGCCGTGCATATCGGTGCGGCCCCCGCCGCCGAGAGCTATCTCGTCGCCGAAAAAATCATCGCCGCCTGCAAGGAAACAGGAGCCGAAGCGGTGCATCCCGGCTATGGCTTCCTCTCCGAGCGTGCATCCTTCTGCGAGGCGCTGGAGAAGGAAGGAATCGTCTTCATCGGCCCGAAGCCGAAGGCGATCAAGGCGATGGGCGACAAGATCGAATCGAAGAAATTCGCCAATGCCGCCAAGGTTTCCACCGTTCCCGGCTATCTCGGCGTCATCGAGGATGCCGATCATGCTGAAAAGATCGCGGGCGAGATCGGCTACCCCGTGATGATCAAGGCATCGGCGGGCGGCGGCGGCAAGGGCATGCGTATCGCCTGGAGCAAGGATGAAGTGCGTGATGGTTTTGATCGCGCCCGTTCCGAGGCGAGAAGCTCTTTCGGCGACGACCGCGTCTTCATTGAAAAATTCGTGGTCGATCCCAGGCACATCGAAATTCAGGTGCTGGCTGACGGCCACGGCAATGTCGTCTATCTCGGCGAACGCGAATGTTCGATCCAGCGCCGCAATCAGAAGGTCGCCGAGGAAGCGCCCTCGCCGTTCCTTGATGAGGCCACCCGCAAGGCCATGGGCGAGCAGTCCGTAGCGCTCGCCAAAGCGGTCGACTACCAGAGCGCCGGCACCGTCGAGTTCATCGTCGATCGTGACCGCAAGTTCTATTTCCTCGAAATGAACACCCGCCTGCAGGTCGAGCATCCCGTGACCGAACTCATCACCGGCATCGATCTTGTCGAGCAGATGATTCGTGTTGCCGCCGGCGAAACGCTGCCTTTCAAGCAGGAAGACATCAAGCTGAACGGTTGGGCGATCGAAAGCCGCCTCTATGCCGAGGACCCCTATCGCAATTTCCTGCCATCGATCGGCCGCTTGACGCGCTATCGCCCACCGCGCGAAGGCAAGAACGGCAAGACGATCGTCCGCAACGATACTGGCGTCTTCGAAGGCGCTGAAATCTCGATGTATTACGACCCGATGATCGCCAAGCTCTGCACCTGGGCACCGACGCGGCTTGAAGCGATCGATGCCATGGGCGATGCGCTCGATGGTTTCGTCGTCGATGGCATCGAACACAACATGCCGTTCCTCTCGGCGCTGATGAAGCATCCGCGCTGGCGCGAAGGGCGCCTGTCGACCGGCTTCATCGCGGAGGAATATCCGGATGGCTTTGCCCCGATGACGCCAGGTGGTGACGAAGGGGCCCTGTTGGCGGCCATAGCGCTCTCCTGCGGCCTAGTCGATGCGAACCGTCGCGAGCGCTACGCCGACAGGCTGCGGCCGGCCACGGGACCATTGCGCGAGGAATGGGTGGTCAAGCTGGGTGCGGATTATATTCCAATCACGCTGCTCGATGGCCTTGTCACCATCCCGTTCGAGATGGATGTGCAGATCGCCGGCGATAGCCTGACGGTTAAGACCGACTGGCGTCCGGGCGATGCCGTTTGGTCCGGCTCGGTCGGCGGGCGCAAGGTGACGGCGCAGATCCGCCCTTTCCTCAACGGCTTGCGCATCGATTGGCAGGGGCTCTCCGTCCACACCAGGGTCTTCACTCCGCGCCAGGCAGAACTCGACAAGCTCATGCCGGTGAAACTGCCGCCAGATACCTCCAAGCTGCTGCTCTGCCCCATGCCGGGCCTCGTCGTCGCCATCGCGGTTACCGAGGGACAGGAGGTCAAGGCGGGTGAGACACTGGCGATCGTCGAGGCGATGAAGATGGAGAACGTGTTGCGCGCCGAACGTGACCTGACCGTCGGCAAGATCAACGCCAAACCCGGCGAAAGTCTTGCCGTCGATGCGGTGATCATGGAGTTCGCCTGATCAAAATACGGCGTTAAGTGTCTGATTTTTAGCTTGAGCCGTACTGCGCGCCCATGCGAATGTCGCGCCGACAAAAATCTTTATTGAGAAGGGAATGAAACGATGGACGTACGCGCCGCCGTAGCCGTTCAGGCAGGTAAACCGCTCGAAGTCATGACCGTGCAGCTCGAGGGCCCAAGAGCCGGCGAAGTGCTGATCGAAGTCAAGGCAACCGGCATTTGCCATACCGACGACTTCACGCTGTCGGGTGCCGATCCGGAGGGCCTGTTCCCGGCGATCCTCGGTCACGAGGGTGCGGGCATTGTCGTTGACGTTGGCCCGGGCGTGACCTCGGTGAAGAAGGGCGATCACGTCATTCCGCTTTACACGCCGGAGTGCCGCGAGTGCTATTCCTGCCTGTCGCGCAAGACCAACCTCTGCACCTCGATCCGCGCCACCCAGGGCCAGGGTCTGATGCCCGATGGCACCTCGCGCTTCTCCATCGGCAAGGACAAGATTCACCATTATATGGGCTGCTCGACCTTCGCCAACTACACGGTCCTGCCCGAGATCGCGCTTGCCAAGGTCAATCCTGACGCGCCCTTCGACAAGATCTGCTACATCGGCTGCGGCGTCACCACGGGCATCGGCGCGGTCATCAACACCGCCAAGGTCGAAATTGGCTCGACCGCGATCGTCTTCGGTCTCGGCGGCATCGGTCTCAACGTGCTTCAGGGCCTGCGCCTTGCCGGGGCCGACATGATTATCGGCGTCGATATCAACAATGATCGCAAGGAATGGGGCGAGAAATTCGGCATGACGCATTTCGTCAATCCGAAGGATGTCGGTGACGACATCGTGCCTTACCTCGTCAACCTGACGAAGCGCAACGGTGACCTAATCGGCGGCGCCGACTACACGTTCGACTGCACGGGCAACACCAAGGTCATGCGTCAGGCGCTGGAAGCCTCGCATCGCGGCTGGGGCAAGTCCGTTATCATCGGCGTCGCCGGTGCTGGCCAGGAAATCTCCACCCGTCCGTTCCAGCTGGTCACCGGTCGCAACTGGATGGGTACTGCCTTCGGCGGCGCGCGTGGCCGCACCGATGTGCCGAAGATTGTCGACTGGTACATGGAAGGCAAGATCCAGATCGATCCGATGATCACCCACACCATGCCGCTCGAAGACATCAACAAAGGCTTTGAGCTGATGCATTCCGGTGAAAGCATTCGGGGCGTGGTGGTTTACTAATCGCTGATAGCAAATGGCATGCGGTGGATGAGTTAAACACCGCATGCCATTGGAAATATTGAATATCCCATGATTTACGTCGATGCCGATGCCTGCCCGGTCAAGCCGGAGATTCTGAAAGTTGCCGAGCGCCACGGCATCGAGGTGACGCTTGTCGCCAATTCCGGTCTCAGGCCGTCGCGGGATCCGATGGTGAAGAATATCATCGTCTCTAGCGCTTTTGACGCCGCCGACAATTGGATTGCCGAGCACGCCGGTCCCGGCGATATCGTCATAACCGCCGATGTGCCGCTCGCTGGGCGCTGTGTCGCCACCGGCGCGCTGGTGACCGGGCCGACCGGCCGCATCTTCGATGTCGCCAATATCGGCATGGCCACCGCGATGCGCGATCTCGGCGCGCATCTGCGCGAAACCGGCGAAAGCAAGGGCTACAACGCCGCCTTTTCGCCGCGCGACCGCTCGGCCTTTCTTGAAACATTCGACCGGCTCTGCCGGCGGGCAAAAGCCCACAATTCGTCTGGAGACCAGTCTTGAATATCATTTCCCAGAACACCGCCTTTGGCGGCATGCAGGGCGTCTTCATGCATGAATCCGAGGCCTGCCAGAGCGAGATGACCTTCGCGGTCTTCGTGCCGCCGCAGGCGATCACACAGCCCTGCCCGGTCGTCTGGTATCTCTCCGGTCTTACCTGCACCCATGCCAACGTCATGGAAAAAGGCGAATATCGCCGCATGGCGGCCGAGCTTGGCTTGATTATCGTCTGCCCGGACACCAGCCCGCGCGGCAACGACGTGCCCGATGAGCTGACCAACTGGCAGATGGGCAAAGGTGCCGGCTTCTATCTCGACGCCACCGAGGAGCCGTGGTCCGAGAACTACAAGATGTACACATACATCACCGAGGAATTGCCCGCCTTGGTCAGCGAACAATTCCGAGCCGACATGAGCAGGCAGGGCATTTTCGGCCACTCCATGGGCGGTCACGGCGCCATGACCATCGCACTGAAGAATCCGGATCGCTTCAAGAGCTGCTCCGCCTTCGCACCGATCGTCCAACCCTCGACCGCCGATTGGTCGGCACCGGCCCTGGAGAAGTATCTTGGAGCCGACAAGGCCGCTTGGCGGAAATACGATGCTTGCGCGCTTGTCGAGGACGGTGCCCGATTCCCGGAATTCCTGATCGACCAGGGTAAGGCCGATAGTTTCCTGGAAACCGGCCTGCGCCCCTGGCTGTTCGAAGAGGCGATCAAGGGCACCGGCATCGATCTCACGCTGCGCATGCGCGAGCGCTACGATCACTCCTACTACTTCATTTCCAGCTTCATGGACGATCATCTGAAGTGGCATGCTGAACGGCTTGCATGAAACAGATGGCATAGCAGCTATGCCACTCGCCATCTTGAAAAGCCAATTTAGCGACGGCATATATTATCTCGCGCAGACGACTGCGGCGGTTGGCATTGCATTGACGACCGTAAGACACCGCGGGGACGGCCTCGCTCTCACAAAGGAGCGTAAAATGGCTTGGTTTCTGCTTTTCCTCGCAGGTCTGTTTGAAATCGGTTGGGCCGTCGGCCTGAAATACACGGATGGCTTCACCCGACCGATGCCGACAATCCTCACTGTCATCTCGATGGTCATCAGCATTGTATTACTGGGTCTGGCGGTGAAGACTTTGCCGATGGGCACGGCTTACGCCGTCTGGACCGGCATCGGTACGGTCGGCACCGTCCTGCTCGGCATCTGGTTGCTGGGCGATCCCGCAACCCTCGTTCGCCTGTTCTGCATCGGCCTGATCGTAGCTGGCATTGCCGGGCTCAAGTTCGCTGCCTAACCATCACCCTGACGCGAAAAACAATATCGCAACTGCAAAGGGCGCGGGCGAAAAGCTGAAGAGCTTTTGCGCGCCGCGCCCGATGCAGATGGGGGTTATGATGATGTGTCGGACCCGGAGATTGGCCGAGCCAGACGTTGAGATCGATTACTTCTTGCGATTGTCGATGGCCAGGAGGCCGGGACCCGCGAAGATCAGGAACAGGAAGACGAAGCAGTAAAGGATGGCTCCGTCGCCGCCATTGTTGACCGGGAAAAAGTCCTTTGGATAATGCGCCATGAAATAGGCGACAGCCATGTTGCCGCAGAGAATGAATGCGACAGGACGGGTAAGGAAGCCAACGACGATTGCCAATCCACCGACGAGTTCGAGAATGCCTTGAATCAAGATCAAGGTCGGTAGTGGGCTTGAGAATTGACCGCCGGCCGGAAAGCCGAGAAGCTTCTGCGTGCCATGTGCCGTAAACAAGAGCCCGGTCATGATGCGTAGTGCTGTGAGTGCATAAGGCTGATATTGATTCAGCCGATCGGAAAGCGCCATTTTAAACTCCAATTCTAACTCCCCCAAATGAAAGCATTAGAGAGGTCGGTTGCGAACGTGAAAACACGGCTTCTGACGTCCAATCAATTTACCGTGTAAAATCTGTGGCTTGTTGTCACATGCCTAAAGTGGAATGTTGTCGTGCTTCTTCCATGGATTGGTCAGATCTTTGTTCCGCAGCATTCGCAGCCCCTGTGCCAGCCGGCGCCGCGTCGAGTGTGGCTTGATCACCTCGTCGATATAGCCGCGCTCTGCGGCGACGAAGGGTGACAGGAAACGGTCTTCGTACATCTTCGTATGCGCCGCAATCTTCTCCGGATCGGCTATATCCTTGCGGAAGATGATCTCCACCGCGCCCTTGGCGCCCATGACGGCGATCTGGGCCGTCGGCCAGGCATAGTTGAGATCGCCTCGCAGATGTTTCGAGGCCATGACGTCGTAGGCGCCGCCGTAGGCCTTGCGGGTGATGACGGTAAGCTTCGGTACGGTGGCCTCGGCATAGGCAAAGAGCAGTTTGGCGCCGTGCTTGATCAGCCCGCCATATTCCTGCGCGGTGCCCGGCAGGAAGCCGGGGACGTCGACGAAGGTAACAATCGGGATATTGAAGCAATCGCAGAAGCGCACGAAACGCGCCGCCTTGCGCGAGGCGTCGCTATCAAGCACACCGGCAAGCACCATCGGCTGGTTTGCGACGAAACCGACCGTCGCCCCCTCGATCCGGCCAAAGCCGCAGACGATGTTCTTGGCAAAGCTCGCCTGAATCTCGAAGAAATCCCCCTCGTCCGCCACCTTCAGGATCAGCTCCTTGATGTCATAGGGCTTGTTGGCGTTGGCGGGAATCAGCGTGTCGAGCGACGTGTCTGGATCGGTGACCGATTGGTAGCACTCGATCTCCGGGAGAGCGGCAGTATTTGACTGCGGCAGAAAATCGATAAGCCGGCGTACCTGCATCAGAGTATCGATGTCGTTGTCGTAGGCGGCGTCGGCAATCGAGGATTTGGTCGTATGCACCGAGGCACCACCCAGCTGCTCTGATGTCACGGTCTCGTTGGTGACAGTCTTCACCACATCCGGGCCGGTCACGAACATATAGGAGGTGTCGCGCACCATGAAGATGAAGTCGGTCATCGCCGGCGAATAGACGTCGCCGCCCGCGCAAGGCCCCATGATGACAGAAATCTGCGGGATGACGCCGGAGGCGAGCACATTGCGCTGGAACACCTCGGCATAGCCGCCAAGCGCCGCCACGCCCTCCTGGATGCGCGCGCCGCCAGCATCATAGATACCGATGATCGGCGCGCGGTTCTTCAGCGCCATATCCTGGACCTTCATGATCTTCTCGGCGTGCGCCTGCGATAGCGAGCCGCCGAAAACCGTGAAATCCTTGGCGAAGAGGAAAACGGTGCGGCCATTGACCGTACCCCAGCCGGTGACGACGCCGTCGCCGGCGATCTTCGTCTTGTCCATGCCGAAATCGGTCGAGCGATGCTCGACGAACATGTCGAATTCCTCGAAGGAGCCTTCATCGAGAAAGATGTCGATCCGTTCGCGCGCCGTCAGCTTGCCACGTGCATGCTGCGCGTCGATACGCACCTGCCCGCCTCCGAGCCTTGCGACATCCCGGCGACGTTCCAGTTCCTGCAGGATCTCTTTCATTTCATGATGGCCCTCTTCTACGCTTATCCGGCTTAGCATGGCGCAGGAATAGTTTGAAGCCGTACGCTCAGTTCACCAGTGGCGGCGCATTCAGTACGAAGATCGAGCGAATCCGCGCGGCGATATCCTCGGCCATCAGATCATTAGACGCAGTCGGGTCCGGCGTATAGTTGACGATATCGAAGGAGGCGATTGCGAGCACTGCACCGTTATCCAGCGAAGCGGCGTCGATGTTGATCTTCACCGAATTGCGATCATGGTTGAAGCTGCGCCCCCTGCGGAGATCCGTCACGCGGATGGTCAATGCCACCGTCGGCAATGCCGTATCGCGCGTCGTGGCGGCAATGGCGGCGTTGACGTGATCGTTGATGGCTGACAGCAAGGTCGGCGGAACAGGTGGAACGGCCTGATCGGCAACAACAGTGGCGCTACGCACATTATAGGCCGGAGGTGCCGGCGGCTCCGTCAGCGACCAGCTTGAGCACGCAGCCAGTGCCAAGCATCCCACGAGCACCGATACCGTACCCGACCTCAATTGCAGCATGATTCGCGTCCCGAACTCCCAACCTCGTGATATGTAGAGTTCGATATAACGGACTGGAAATCAACAACATTCAATTGCGAAGCGCAGAAAATACATCCGTTGCCGCCTGAAATTCTTCGAAGCGCTGTGCGCGGCGCTTGTCGGCCTCTTCGTCATGCCCCCACTGTTCGATCGTCCAGTCTTCATCGAGATGAGCCAGCGACCATATGTCGGCGAGAGGCAGCTGTCCCTCGGCAAAGGCAAGCGCCAGGATTGCCGAACCGGTTAGCGTGGTGATCGTGTGTAGGCTGGCGAGTTCCAGCGGCGTATCGTATTTGCGCAGCGTCACGGCGAAGGCGGCGATCGCCTCGCGCGGCTGCTCCTGATGCATGACGCCTTCCGCCAGGATGAAGCGGGCACCAAGTTCATTCGCTGCCCAATCGATCAGCGGATCCCACCGCTCCGATTGCCGCTCCACCAGCAATTCCGGCTGATCGGCCCGATAGCAGAGCAGGTCGCTGGAGGAAAAGCGCAGGATGTCCTCGAACACCGCCTGCGGATCGGTCGCCACGCCATCCAGCGCGGTATTGACCAAGCGCGTCACCGGCATGACGGTAGGGTTTATAACATCTACCTGCCGTGCCCATTCGGCCGCCACCAGCTTCGCCAGTGCCTCGGTCGGCACAGCAAGCGACCGGCGCGCGGGCGTCTTCACCACCTTGCCGTCGAGTTCGATCACATGGCCGTCCTCGCCCTCGCGGATGCCTACATCCTTGTAGAAGCGCTTGGGCAAAGGCTTGCTCATCTGGATCTGCGCCCGGCGGATCGGGTCGGGATGGCTCAGGCCTTCGGAAAGGTCGTTCAACAGGTCGCGCATGACGTCACCTCAGAGAATATGGCTCAACAGGTCGTTCGGATGATGGGCAATTGCATCGGCACCGGCGGCCAGCAGCTCCTCCACCGAGGCATAACCCCAGGCGACCCCGATCGCGGTCGCACCCGCCGCCTTCGCCATCTGCATGTCATAGATAGCATCGCCGATGACAATGGTATCATGCGGATCCGTGCCCGTCTCTTCGCAGCATTCCGTCACCATTGCCGGATGCGGCTTCGAAGGGCAATCGTCGGCCGTGCGCGAGACGACGAAATAAGGCGTAAAACCATTCACCTCGAGAATGTAAGTCAGCCCGCGGCGCGACTTGCCCGTGACCGCACCGAGCAGCAGTCCATCGCGGGCGGCCAGCGTCTCGATCAGCGGCTTGATACCGTCAAATAGCGGCGTCTGCATATCCGCCTCGTCGCGCACGCCGGGATAGATTGCCTTGTAATGCGCCGTCATGGCGATCGCCTCGTCGTCGACATGCGGCTTGCCCTGCATGCGGGCAATCGCGATGTCGAGCGTCAAGCCGATGATCGATTTGGTCGAGGCAACATCCGGGCGCTTATGACCAAAGTCGACAAAGGTGCGCGCCATGACCTCATGGATCAGCCGCGCGCTGTCCACCAGCGTCCCGTCGCAATCGAAAAGAACGAGGCTCATTCGTCGTCCGGCTCCCCTGCGGATGCCATGTCAAGGCCGAGAAGGTTCCAGGTCTGCACCATATGCGGCGGCATTGGCGCGGTGACGCGCAGGCGGCCGCCATCCGGATGCGGAATATCGATATGGCGGGCGTGCAGATGCAGCCGCTTCTGAACACCGCCCGGAAAATCCCAGTTATGATCGTCGTCGAAATATTTTGGGTCGCCGATGATCGGATGGCCCATGTGCAGCGCGTGAACGCGCAGCTGGTGCGTACGACCGGTATAGGGCTCCATCTCCAGCCAGGCGAGGCTCTGCGCTGCCATTTCGAGCACGCGATAGTAGGTAATCGCGTGATCGGCGCCATCTTCGCCATGCTTGGCGATGCGCATGCGGTCACCATCGGGGGTGGCTTCCTTGACCAGCCAGGTCGAGATCTTGTCTTCGTGCTTACGCGGCACGCCCTTCACCAGCGCCCAATAGGTCTTCTTGGTGTCGCGTTCGCGGAAGGCGGTCGCCAGCTTCTGTGCTGCGCCGCGCGTGCGGGCAACAACGAGGACGCCGGACGTGTCGCGGTCGAGACGATGCACCAGGCGCGGCTTCTCGCCCTTCTTGCTCGTCCATGCCTCAAGCATCTTGTCGAGATGACGATTGAGACCGGAGCCGCCCTGCACTGCAAGGCCGGCCGGCTTGTTCAGGACGAAGACCTTCTCGTCTTCATGCAGCAGCATGCGCGATAGAAGATCGGAATCGCTTGAATGCTTCAGATCCTTGCTGGCGATGGGACCGCTCTTCGGTCCCTTTGCATCGACGTCCAGCGGCGGCACCCGCACAACCTGTCCTGGCTGCACGCGCGCATCTGTCTTCACGCGACCGCCGTCGACACGCACCTGACCGGAACGCATCAACTTCTGCAACTGCCCGAAGCCTAGCCCAGGGAAGTGCACCTTGAACCAGCGGTCGAGGCGCATGCCGGCCTCGTCAGGCTCGACCTCTATATGCTCAATCCCGGCCATTCTTCTTCTTTCAAAAATCGCGGCGTGGTCCCGAAAGGTATGAAACGGTTTCGGGCAACTTCATGCCAAATCAGGGAACTGGGGACGATCCCGCCCCAGGGCCGGGCAATCCCGGCCTTTTGACGTGGCTTTAGAGCATTTCGAGGGAAAGTGGAAACCGGAATTGTCTATGGGCGGGAATTTTATGACGTCATTGCACTTTAGAGGTTGCGCAAACCTCAGTTTGCGTTCGGCGCAACGACGGGCAAGCTGATATCGACCATCCCGGCATTTTCGAACATCAGCATGACCGGCACTGTGCCGCCCTGCTTGAACGGCGTCTTCACCTGCTTGAACATCATATGCATGCCGCTTGGTGAGAGGGTCACGGTTGCGCCGGCGGGGATGGCTATACCTTCCTTCATTTCGCGCATCTTCATGATCTCGCCCTCCATCTTCATCTGATGCAATTCGACCTTGCCTGCTTGCGGCGATGTGACGGAGGTAAGCTTGTCGTCGCTCTTGCCGCCATTGTGGATGGTGATGTAACCGCCGCCGACAGGCTGGCCCGGCAACATAGCGCGGACATAGCCGCCGCTGATGTCCAGATCGCCGAGCTTGGCCGTCGCCGACCCGGCTGGCGCTTTGCCCGCATCCATGTGCATCCCGTGCATGCTATTGGTATCGTTGCTTTGTTGTGCCATGACGGCCGTAGCCGAAAACGAAAGCACACACGCCGACATCAGCAATGTGGCGGCATAATTACGGTTCATCATTGTCTCCTGCCCTGCTCCTCTAACGGCTTCATGCGATAGCCTCTGAAGACGCCGTTGCAAAGTCCCCGGCATCCGCGGGGCGCGCAATTCCGCGTGTGCTTAAACGGGCCGCACGACAAAAATTTGTTCAAGGGCGACATTTGCCCCTTGCCATCTCTCGCGACTACCAGATAATGGCACTCAACCTTGTTGGGAGAATCCGGTGAAAGCCGGTGCCGAAGGAGCAACCGCCCCGGAAACTCTCAGGCCAAAGGACCAGCAAGGGGCAGACGGAACTCTGGAGAGAAGTGCGCAAGCACTCGCCGAAGGGATAACAATCTCAGGCAAACGGACAGAGGGGGCTCATCGTAAGGCGCAGCCGCGCCGAAATTTTGAGCCCTGCGCTTTTAATCGAGCGCAAACCCCGGAGGCGTCATTTGGACGAGACCGCTGCCACCAAGAAGACCCCGCTTCACGCCCTGCATCTGTCGCTCGGAGCCCGCATGGTGCCGTTCGCCGGCTATGACATGCCGGTGCAATATCCCGCCGGCGTGATGAAGGAGCATCTCTGGACCCGCGCGTCCGCTGGCCTGTTCGACGTTTCGCATATGGGCCAGGTGACGATCCGCGCCCGCTCCGGCAAATATGAGGATGCGGCGCTGGCGCTGGAAAGCCTCGTGCCGGTCGATATTCTTGGCCTTGCCGAGGGCCGTCAGCGCTACGGTTTCTTCACCGACGACAATGGCGGCATCCTCGACGACCTGATGATCACCCATATGGACGACTATCTCTTCGTCGTCGTCAATGCTTCTTGCAAAGATGAAGATATCAAGCATCTTCAAGATCATATCGGCGATACCTGTGAAATCACTTTATTGGATCGCGCCCTGATCGCCTTGCAGGGACCGCGTGCCGTCTCCGTCCTCGCCGAACTATGGGCCGATCTCGCCTATATGAAATTCATGGATGTGCGCCATTGCCGCCTGCACGACGTTTCCTGTCTGGTCTCGCGCTCAGGCTACAGCGGCGAAGATGGTTTTGAAATTTCAGTACCGGCCGACAAGGCCGAGGACATTGCCAAACGGCTGCTCGAGCACCCCGATGTCCAGCCGATTGGCCTGGGCGCCCGCGATTCCCTGCGTCTCGAAGCCGGGCTCTGCCTGTACGGCAACGACATCGACCAGACGACGACACCGGTCGAAGCCGCCCTGGAATGGGGTATGCAGAAAGCCCGCAAAACCGGTGGCGTCCGTGCCGGCGGTTTTCCTGGCAGCGCGCGCATCCTTGACGAACTCGATAATGGCGCGTCGCGCCGCCGCGTCGGCCTGAAGCCGGAAGGCAAGGCCCCGGTTCGCGGTCACGCAAAGCTTTATGCCGATGCCGAGGGCAAGACCGAGATCGGCGAAGTCACCTCTGGTGGCTTCGGCCCGAGTGTCGAGAGCCCTGTGGCCATGGGCTACGTGCCCGTCAGCTGCGCCGCGCCCGGTACGCCGGTCTACGCAGAAGTGCGCGGCAAGTTCCTGCCCGTCACGGTTTCTGCCCTGCCTTTCATCACCCCGACCTACAAACGCTAAGACGTCATAGCCCAGAGAGGATTATCCATGCTGAAATTTACCGAAGAACATGAGTGGCTGAACATCGAAGGCGACGTCGCGACTGTCGGGATCACAGCACATGCTGCCGGACAACTCGGCGATCTCGTATTTGTGGAACTGCCCGACGTCGGCGCCGTCTTTTCGAAGGGCGACGATGCGGCAACCGTCGAATCCGTCAAGGCGGCTTCCGAAGTCTATTGTCCACTTGATGGCGAGATCACCGAAATCAACGAAGCCATCACCGCCGACCCGGAGCTCGTCAATTCCGACCCGACGGGTGCCGGCTGGTTCTTCAAACTGAAATTGAAGAATGTCGCCGATGCCGATGGTTTACTTGATGAATCCGGTTACAAGGAGTTGATCGGATAATGAGTACACCGACCGAATTCACCTTCACCGACTACCAGCCTTACGATTTCGCCAATCGCCGCCACATCGGCCCGTCCCCCTCCGAGATGACCGACATGCTGAAGGTGATCGGTTACGGCAGCCTCGACAAGCTGATCGACGCGACGCTCCCACCCTCGATCCGCCAGAAGGCGCCGCTGGTTTGGGGCGCGCCGATGACGGAGCGCGAGGCGCTCGACAAGCTGCGCGAGACCGCCAACAAGAACAAGGTTTTCGTCTCGCTGATCGGCCAGGGCTATTACGGCACGATCACGCCGCCGGTCATCCAACGCACCATTCTGGAAAACCCGGCCTGGTATACCGCCTATACGCCCTACCAACCGGAAATCAGCCAAGGCCGTCTTGAGGCGCTGCTGAACTACCAGACGATGATCTGTGACCTCACCGGCCTCGATGTCGCCAACGCCTCACTGCTGGATGAAGCAACCGCCGCCGCCGAAGGCATGGCGATGGCCGAGCGCGTGGCAAAATCCAAGGCCAAGGCTTTCTTCGTCGATGCCGATTGCCATCCGCAGACGATTGCACTGATCGAGACCCGCGCAGAGCCGCTTGGCTGGACGGTCATCGTCGGCAATCCCTTCACCGATCTCGATCCGGTCGATGTCTTCGGCGCCATCTTCCAGTATCCAGGCACGCATGGTCACATCCATGATTTCACCGGCCTGATCTCAAGGCTGCATCAGACTGGCGCCATTGCCGTCGTCGCCGCCGACCCGCTGGCGCTGACGCTACTGAAGTCGCCCGGCGAAATGGGCGCGGATATTGCCGTCGGCTGCTCGCAGCGCTTCGGTGTGCCGGTCGGCTATGGCGGTCCGCACGCGGCCTATATGGCCGTCAAGGATGCCTACAAGCGCTCCATGCCGGGCCGTCTGGTCGGCGTCTCGGTCGATGCGCGCGGCAACCGCGCCTATCGCCTGTCATTGCAGACCCGCGAACAGCATATCCGCCGCGAAAAGGCGACGTCGAACATCTGCACCGCGCAGGTTCTCCTCGCCGTCATGGCCTCCATGTATGCCGTCTTCCACGGCCCGCAGGGCCTGAAGGCAATCGCCCAGCAGGTGCACCAGAAGGCCGTGCTGATGGCCAAGGGCCTGGAGAAGCTCGGCTACACCATCGAGCAGGAGACCTTCTTCGATACCATCACGGTCGAGGTTGGCCATATGCAGGGTCTGATCCTGCGCGCCGCCGTCGCCGAGGGTGTCAACCTCCGCAAGGTTGGCGAAACCAGGATCGGCATGAGCCTTGACGAGCGCACGCGCCCGGCAACGCTGGAAGCCGTCTGGCGTGCCTTCGGCGGCAATTTCCGTCTCGCCGATTTCGAGCCCGGCTATCGCCTGCCGAAGACCCTGCTGCGCACCAGCGAATATCTGACGCATCCAATCTTCCACATGAACCGTGCCGAAAGCGAGATGACCCGCTATATCCGCCGACTCTCGGACCGTGATCTAGCGCTCGACCGTTCGATGATCCCGCTCGGTTCCTGCACGATGAAACTTAATGCAACAGCTGAGATGTTGCCGATAAGTTGGCCTGAATTCTCGGATATTCATCCTTTCGTACCGGCCGACCAGGCGCTCGGCTATCGCGAGATGATCGACGATCTGACGGAAAAGCTCTGTGCAGTCACCGGCTACGACGCCTTTTCCATGCAGCCCAATTCCGGCGCGCAGGGCGAGTATGCCGGCCTGCTGACCATCCGCAACTACCATATCGCCAATGGCGAAGGTCACCGCGATATCTGCCTGATCCCGACCTCGGCGCATGGCACCAACCCGGCCTCGGCGCAGATGGCAGGCATGAAAGTGGTCGTCATCAAGGTCAGCGACGACGGCGATATCGACATGGTCGATTTCCGCGCCAAGGCGGAGCAATACGCGGCCAACCTCTCCTGCTGCATGATCACCTACCCGTCGACGCACGGCGTCTTCGAGGAGACGGTGAAGGAGATTTGCGATCTCGTTCATCAGCATGGCGGCCAGGTCTATCTCGACGGCGCCAACATGAACGCCATGGTCGGTCTTTCCCGTCCCGGCGACATCGGCTCCGACGTCAGCCACCTGAATTTGCACAAGACCTTCTGCATCCCGCATGGCGGCGGCGGTCCTGGCATGGGACCGATCGGCGTCAAGGCGCATCTGGCTGAACACCTGCCCGGCCACCCGCAAACGGACGGACGTCCAGGTGCGGTCTCGGCAGCTGCCTTCGGCTCGGCGTCCATCCTGCCGATCTCCTGGAGCTATTGCCTGATGATGGGCGGCGAAGGGCTGACGCAGGCGACCAAAGTCGCGATCCTCAACGCCAACTACATTGCGGCACGGCTGAAGGGCGCTTACGACGTGCTCTACAAGTCGAAGACCGGGCGTGTGGCGCATGAATGCATCATCGATACGCGCCCTCTGGTCGACAGCGCCGGCGTCACCGTCGATGACGTCGCCAAGCGCCTGATCGATTGCGGCTTCCATGCACCGACCATGAGCTGGCCCGTCGCCGGCACGCTGATGATCGAGCCGACCGAATCGGAAACCAAGGCCGAACTAGACCGTTTCTGCGAGGCGATGCTGGCGATCCGCGAGGAAGCCCGCGCCATCGAAGAAGGCCGGATGGACAAAACCAACAATCCTCTCAAGAACGCACCGCATACGGTGGAGGACCTTGTCGGCGAATGGGATCGTCCTTATTCCCGCGAACAGGCCTGCTACCCGCCCGGTGCCTTCCGTGTGGATAAATATTGGTCGCCCGTCAACCGCGTCGACAACGTCTACGGCGACCGAAATCTGGTGTGCTCCTGCCCGCCAGTCGAATCCTATGCCGAGGCAGCTGAGTAAGGTTTCTCTGAAAAAGTGAAACGGTTCAGCCGCTTCACTCCTGCCCGACATAAATCTATCGTCAAAAATGTCTATCACTGCGCCGCGTGTCCGATCGGATGCGCGGCGCTTTTCACAGCGCGGCGAAGGACGGCACTGGAAGCTGGATATCATGCCGGGACTGTCAGAATTTCATTTCATCGCTGGACGGGAGGACTGCTCCCCTCCACCGCTTCTTCTGTTGCATGGCAGTGGTGGAAGCGAGATTGATCTCATTTCCCTTGCAGATGAGACAGCACCGCAACGGCCCTATATGTCCTTGCGCGGCGGTGTGAAATGGGAAGGCGGCTTCGCCTTCTTCCGTCGTAATGCCAATCGCAGCCTCGACTATGATGATCTCGACGAGCAGACTGATCTACTCTGTCGGTTCATTGCGGACGCGATCGAACGAGGCATATTGAAACAGCCTCCGATCCTCCTTGGCTTTTCCAATGGCGCCATCATGGCCGCCTCGGTCCTGCGCGCCCGATCAGACCTCGCAGCAGGTGCAATTCTGATGCGCCCTTTGTCTCCGGCTCCCGACGCAAGCTTCCCATCGATGACCGGCCTGCCCATATTGATTACGGCTGGCGAAAACGACCAACGCCGCGAACCGGGCGATGCGCTGCTGATCAAACGACAATTCGAGAACTGCCACGCGGATGTCAGCATGCATGTACTGCCCTGGGGCCATGGCTTGCACGAAAGCGAAGCCGGGCTCATTCACGACTGGCTTATACGGAAAGGCCTATAAAATGGATCGGGAGAACCCCTTTGGCACGGACAATCTGGACGGCTATATCGCAGCCGCTTTTGCGACTGATGATCCAGCATCGATCGCCAGGGCGTTGGGTGATGTGGCTCGCACACGCAATATGAGCAAACTCGCCAAGGATGTCGGCATGAACCGCTCGGCGCTCTATCGCGCCCTCAGCGGCGAGGGAAATCCGGAATTTGCAACGATCCTCAAGGTCGTCAAGGCGCTCGGTCTGAAATTGACGCCCGTTTCAATGGACGACCGTCAATCCGACGCCGCCTGATATCAGGCGGCAGGCGCTGCCTGACGCTGTGCTGCCAAGGCAGCAAGATCAGCCGGCTTCAGCTCGACGGATTCGCCGCAGCCGCAGGCCGATGTCTGGTTGGGATTGGTGAAGGTAAAGCCCGAGCGCAGCGTCGTGGTCTCGAAGCCCATTTGGGTGCCGAGCAGATAAAGCACGGCTGACGGCTCGACCCAGACCTTGGCACCATCATGCTCGATCAGATCATCCTTGGCATTCGGCTCGGTCACCATATCGATGGTATATTCCATCCCGGCGCAGCCGCCCTTCTTGATGCCGACGCGAACGCCCTTGGCATCGGGACCGGAATTCTCGACGATCGCCTTGACGCGCGCTGCGGCGGTCTCGGTCATGGTCATTACAGCAAAGCCCATGGGCCTATTCTCCTTCCACAACCGGGGTCAAGATCCGGTGCTTCGAGTCATAATGTAAAGCGAGCGGCTTAAAGCTTCAATACCAGCCGATCGCCACCTGCGCTTCTTCCGACATGCGGTCTGCTGACCAAGGTGGGTCGAAGGTCATGCTGACCTCGACGCCCGACACGCCTTCGACGGCGCTGACAGCGTTTTCGACCCAGCCCGGCATCTCGCCGGCGACTGGGCAACCGGGCGCGGTCAGCGTCATGACGATCTTCACCATGCGGTCGTCTTCGATGTCGATCTTATAGATCAGGCCGAGTTCGAAGATATCGGCAGGAATTTCAGGGTCATAAACCGTTTTCAGTGCGCTGATGACGTCGTCGCTGAGGCGCGCCAGTTCGTCCTCAGGGATGCTCGAATGCACGATTCCTTCGCGCACGTCGATCTTCTGTTCGGTTTCGTCGAGTGACATCGCGTGCCTCCTTAAGCAAAGAATTTGCGCGCATATTCCAGCGCATCGGCCAGGGCGTCTACCTCGGCTCGGGTATTGTACATGCCGAACGATGCCCGGCATGTGGAGGTGACGCCGAAGCGTTTCAAGAGCGGCTGGGCGCAATGCGTGCCCGCCCGCACCGCAACGCCCTGACGATCGATCACCATCGACACGTCATGAGCATGAATGCCGGCGAGTTCAAAGGAGAATATACCACCTTTACCGGGCGCTGTGCCGAAAACCCGCAGCGAGTTGATGTCTCTGAGCCGCTCCGCCGCATAAGCCGAAAGATCGGCTTCGTGCCGGGCAATCGCCTCACGACCAACGCTCTCCATATAATCGAGCGCATAGCCGAGCCCAATTGCCTGGACGATCGGCGGCGTGCCGGCCTCAAAACGATGTGGTGGATCGTTGTAGGTGACATTCTCCTCGGTGACGTCGAAGATCATCTCGCCGCCGCCCTGGAACGGCCGCATCTCGGCAAGCCTGTCCTTCTTGCCGTAGAGCACGCCGATCCCCGAGGGGCCGTAGAGCTTGTGACCGGTCATGACGTACCAGTCGCAATCGATATCCTGCACGTCGACGGGCATATGCACTGCCCCCTGCGAACCGTCGATCAGCACCGGAATACCGCGTTCATGCGCGATACGGCAGATTTCCTTGACCGGAACGACGGTGCCGAGCGCATTCGACATGTGCGTGATGGCGACGAGCTTGGTCCGTTCCGTCAGGCTCTTTTCGAAGTCCTCGATATGGAACGCGCCCTCGTCGTCCACCGGCACCCAGACCAGCTTGGCACCCTGCCGTTCGCGGATGAAATGCCAAGGCACGATATTGGAGTGATGCTCCAGGATCGAGATGACGATCTCGTCGCCTTCGCCGATCTTCGGCATGCCCCAACCATAGGCGACCGTATTGATCGCCTCGGTCGAGTTCTTGGTGAAGACGATATTGTCCACCGAGGGCGCATTCAGGAAGCGGCGCACCTTTTCGCGCGCAGCTTCATAGGCCTCGGTGGCGGCATTGGAGAGGAAATGCAAGCCACGATGCACATTGGCATATTCGCTCGAATAGGCATGCGATATGGCGTCGATCACAACCTGCGGCTTCTGCGCCGATGCGCCGTTGTCGAGATAGACCAGCGGCTTGCCGTGAACGGTCGTCGACAGGATCGGAAAATCCCGGCGGATCGCTTCGACGTCATAGGCGGTGGCTGGTACGATCTTGTCCACGAGCATTGCTCCAATCAGGCGTGCTTTTCGAGCCAGGCAGAGATAACGCCTTCCAGCGCCTCGACCAGTGCTTCGTCTTCCAGCTCTTCGACAATCTCGGCCACGAAGGCATTGACCAGCATGGCGCGGGCCTTGTTCTTCGGGATGCCGCGCGCCATCAGGTAGTAGAGATGGTTGCTGTCGATATCGGCAACGGTAGCACCATGGCCGCACTGAACGTCGTCGGCGAAGATTTCGAGTTCCGGCTTGACGGAGAACTCGGCATCGTCCGACATCAGCAGCGTGTTGCAGGCCATTTTGGCGTCGGTCTTCTGTGCATCCGGAGCGACGCGGATCATGCCCTGGAAGACACCGCGGGCGCGGTCGAAAACCACGTTGCGGATGACTTCCGTCGAGCTGGTGTGCGGCACGTCATGGCCAAGCACCATCGTCACGTCGGTATGCGTATCGCCGCCGAGGAGGTTGACACCGCGCAGCGCCAGCTCCGCGCCCTCGCCCGAAACCTTGATATGCAGTTCCTGGCGCACCAATTTGCCGCCGGCATTGATCACGAACAGCTTCAGCTTGGCGTCCGCACCAAGATCGATGCGGATCTGGCCGAGATGCGTGTCCTCGGAACCCTGCTCCTGCAGGATGATCCAGGTCACTTCGGCGCCCTTGCCGACCGTGATATCGCTGATCGAGGACACCAGCGCCGCAGCGCCCGGAACAGCCTCGTGGCGTTCGATCACAGTTGCCTTGGTGTCAGCGCCGAACGTAACAGGCAGACGGCTATGGATCTGGCCACCGGCATGGATGAACTGAATTTCCAGCGGTGCATCGAGTTCTGTGCCATCGGGAAATTCGATGACATAGCCATCACGCACGAAGCTGGCATTGATGCGGCCGATCGCGTCATCCTTGTCGAGCGCCTCCAGACCGGCAGCAGCCGTGCCGTCGGTCAGGCTATCGACATAACGGCTGACGACCAGGCCATCGACCGAGGTCTTGCCGACGGCGTGACCTTGCAGAACCGAAAGAACGGACGAACCGGCAGCGGTCGGCGACAGCGGCTCGACGCTGCCACTGCCGAGATCGGTCGGAACCGTGCGCAGCAGGTTCTTGAAATCGGTATAGTGCCAAGCTTCGACGCGTCGCGTCGGCAGGCCGGCGGTCTTGAGATCATCGAGCAGGCGGTCGCGGACGGCGAAGACTTCGCCGTCACCCGGCAAATCGCCCAGCTGGTTGTTGTAAGCCTCGATCAACGCGGTTTCCGCGGCAGTCAGGCGGTTCGTCGTCTGAACGTTCATCGACGTATCCTTTCCGCCCCGATCAGGCCGCAGCCCCGATGATGTCGGCATAGCCGTTGGCTTCGAGTTCATGCGCCAGCGTCTTGTCGCCGGACTTGATTACCTGGCCCTTGTAGAGGACGTGAACGGTGTCCGGAACGATGTAGTCGAGCAAGCGCTGATAGTGAGTGATGACAATCACGGCGCGGTCTGGCGAACGCAGGGCGTTGACGCCGTCGGCGACGATCTTCAACGCGTCGATGTCGAGACCGGAGTCGGTTTCATCAAGCACGCAAAGCTGCGGCTCCAGCAACGCCATCTGCAGGATCTCGGCGCGCTTCTTCTCGCCGCCGGAGAAACCAACGTTCAGCGGACGCTTCAGCATCTCGGTGTTGATCTGCAGCTTGCCAGCGGCTTCCTTGACGCGACGCATGAAGTCCGGCGTCGTCAGTTCAACTTCGCCGCGCGCCTTGCGCTGCTCGTTCATTGCCACCTTCAGGAACTGCATGGTGGCAACGCCCGGAATTTCGACCGGGTACTGGAAGGCGAGGAAGATACCCTTGGCGGCGCGCTCGGCAGCATCAAGCTCGAGAATGCTCTCGCCGTTATAGAGGATCTCGCCCTCCGTCACTTCGTAGTCGTCGCGGCCAGCCAGGATATAGGAGAGCGTCGACTTGCCGGAGCCGTTCGGGCCCATGATGGCGGCAACTTCGCCGGCCTTCACCGTCAGGTTCAGACCACGGATGATCTCGGTGCCATCTTCGGCGATGCGGGCATGCAGGTTCTTGATTTCAAGCATATTCGTTTCCTTCATCCCACCCTTGGCGATTGGTTATCGAACCAACGGTGCTTGTCTCTATAGGTTTAGCGGTCGTCTGCCGGCATGAATCTCTGCGTTACAACAATCGCGCCAATGATATTGCGATTGAATTCGTCGAGTTCTTCCGCTGGCACCCAAAGCTCTTCATGTTCCCGTCCGCCAACGATCTTGCGTTCAAAACGCGATGCATAAGCGGCATTTACATCAAAACGTGTCACGTAACCGCGCTGTGATCCGACCTTGGTATTCCAGTCTCTTGCAATCTGAGCTGCGTAACCTTCGTTCGTCACAGGGTAGAAAATCGGCTGATCCGGAAGTCGCGGTGGAAAGGCTTTCCAGCCGCTCTCTTCGATCAGCTTCAACTCTTCAAGTCCAACTGGACGGAAAAGTGTGACTGTTTCTACTGCCACCATTACCCCACACTGCCTTCCAGCGAGATGCCGATCAGCTTCTGCGCTTCAACGGCAAATTCCATCGGCAGCTCCTGCAGGACTTCCTTGACGAAGCCATTGACGATCAGCGCGATCGCCGCTTCGGTCGGAATGCCGCGTTGCAGGCAGTAGAACAGCTGATCTTCGGAGATCTTCGACGTCGTGGCTTCATGCTCGAACTGCGCCGTCGAGTTCTTCGCCTCGATGTAAGGCACCGTATGCGCGCCGCACTTGTCGCCGATCAGCAGCGAATCGCACTGCGTGAAGTTACGCGCGTTCGACGCCTTGCGGTGAGCCGAGACCTGGCCGCGATAGGTGTTCTGCGAGACGCCGGCAGCGATGCCCTTGGACACGATGCGGCTCGACGTGTTCTTGCCGAGATGGATCATCTTGGTGCCGCTGTCGACCTGCTGATGGCCGTTGGAAACGGCGATCGAGTAGAACTCGCCACGGCTGTCGTCGCCGCGCAGGATGCAGGACGGATACTTCCAGGTGATTGCGGAACCGGTCTCGACCTGCGTCCAGGAGATCTTGGAACGATGGCCACGGCAATCGCCACGCTTGGTGACGAAGTTGTAGATGCCGCCCTTGCCGTTCTTGTCGCCCGGATACCAGTTCTGAACCGTCGAATACTTGATCTGAGCATCATCCAGCGCAACCAGCTCGACCACGGCCGCGTGCAGCTGGTTTTCGTCGCGCTGCGGCGCCGTGCAGCCTTCGAGATAGGAGACATAGGCTCCCTCTTCGGCGATGATCAGCGTGCGCTCGAACTGGCCGGTGTTCTTCTCGTTGATGCGGAAATAGGTCGACAGTTCCATCGGGCAACGAACGCCCTTCGGCACGAAGACGAAGGAACCGTCGGTGAACACGGCCGAATTCAGCGTCGCATAGTAATTGTCTGATGTCGGAACGACGGTGCCGAGATATTTGCGCACGAGATCGGGATGTTCGCGGACCGCTTCCGAGATCGACATGAAGATCACGCCGGCCTTCTTCAGCTCTTCCTTGAAGGTGGTGACCACAGAGACCGAATCGAACACCGCATCGACGGCGATCTTCGGCCGTTCTACACCAGCGAGAATTTCCTGCTCGCGCAAGGGAATGCCGAGCTTCTCATAGACCTTCAACAGTTCCGGGTCGACGTCCTCAAGCGAGGTCGGACCGGGCGTCGTCTTCGGCGCGGCGTAGTAATAGATGTCGTTGAAGTCGATCTTCGGATAATCGACGCGCGCCCAGGTAGGCTCGTCCAGCGTCAGCCAGCGGCGGTAAGCCTCCAGGCGCCATTCCAGCATCCACTCCGGTTCCTGCTTCTTGGCGGAAATAAAGCGAACAATATCCTCGGACAGGCCTTTCGGAGCCTTGTCCATTTCGATGATGGTCTCAAAACCATACTTGTACTGGTCCACGTCGATCAGACGAACCTGATCGATTGTTTCTTGGACGGCAGCCATGTCGTTCTCCAATCTCGCCGGATCCAAGGTCCGGCAGCTTGTCAACGTTTCAGTAGACTTTCGCCTACCCTCTATGTAGTCGGCCAAAAGGGACTTTTCAGCCCGCTTGGCAAGCGGAAATTTATGTTTCCGCGAAATTGTAAGTCGTCAGGCAGCAGCGCCCGCAGGTTTGCGTCGTCCGGCAATTCTGGCGAAGGCCACAATCGCGCGCTCGACATCTTCTTCAGTCGTCGTAAATCCGAGTGAAATGCGCAGCGCCCCGAGCTTCGGATCGCAGCCCATCGCCGACAGCACATGGCTTTCGCCAACTTTGCCGGAGGAGCAGGCCGAGCCTGCCGAGATCGCCACACCTTCAAGATCGAAAGCGATCTGCCCGGTTTCGGACTTCAGCCCAGGCAGGGTGAAGAAGCTGGTATTCGGCACGCGTGCACCGTCCTCGCCATGAATGATGACGTCGGGCGCGGCAAGCTTCATGCCCTGCTCCAACTGGTCGCGGAGCTTTGCCACATCCGCATTGCGGCTGTCGAGTTCGGCGATCGCCGCAGTGGCGGCAGCACCAAAGCCGATGACACCAAGCGCGTTTTCCGTGCCGGAGCGATGGCCCTTCTCCTGTCCGCCACCGTGGATCAACGGCTTCGGCATCAGCACTTCGCCGCGAGAGATCAATGCACCAGCCCCCTTCGGCCCGCCGATCTTATGCGACGAGACGATGAGGAAATCCGCGCCGATCGCATTGATATCGAGCGGAACACGCCCCGCCGCCTGTACAGCATCGACGACAAACACGCCGCCGAACGCCTGCACGATTTTTGCCGCTTCGGACACAGGCTGAAGAATGCCGGTCTCGTTGTTGGCAAGCATAATCGCCACCATCGGTAGGCCGTCGGCCTTGTCATGCGCGGCAAGCATCGTTTCCAGCGCGGCCAGATCGACAGTCCCTTCCGGAGTCACCGGAATTTCGCTGATCTTATCCTTCGCAAAGCGACCGCCTTCGCGAACGGCCGGATGCTCGATCGCCGATATATAGAGACGGCCAATCGCAAGTGGCGTGCGGCCCATGCGAAATTCCGGCGTCAGCACCATGTTGGCGGCTTCGGTCGCGCCGCTGGTAAAAACGACATGCGCCGGCTCGGCACCCGTCAGGCTTGCAACCTGCCGGCGCGCAGCCTCGATCGCCGCCCGCGTTGCCCTGCCCTCGCCATGCACGGAATTAGGGTTTCCATAAAGATCCAAGGCATGCAACATAGCATCGCGCGCCGCCGGATGGAGCGGAGCGGTGGCATTCCAGTCGAGATAAAGGCGCGTTGCGGCCATAATCTTCTTCCTACCTGACGAAGCCTTGCAGCGCCCGGCTCATTTTCCTTGAATTTTCGACCGGGCATGCCTTATGACACGTTCCACAAACCGTTGAACAAGCAACGCGTGGAAGACCGTACCAAGTTTCGAATTGTTCTAAACTGCGTTCTAGAAAAGATGAGCGCATTCGTCAAGTCAACTTGCTGCGTCCCACCTGGTTTGAACGCAGAAAAAGAAGAGCCGGAGTATCGATGCCCGAAGTTATTTTCAACGGCCCCGCAGGCCGCCTTGAAGGCCGCTATCAGCCCTCCAAGGAAAAGAGCGCCCCGATCGCGATCATCCTGCACCCCCATCCGCAGTTCGGCGGCACGATGAACAATCAGGTCGTCTACCAGCTTTTCTACATGTTCCAGAAGCGCGGCTTCACCACGCTTCGCTTCAACTTCCGCAGCATCGGCCGCAGCCAGGGCGAATTCGACCATGGCGCCGGCGAGCTTTCCGACGCCGCCTCGGCGCTCGACTGGGTGCAGAGCCTGCATCCCGATTCGAAGAGCTGTTGGGTTGCCGGCTATTCCTTCGGCGCCTGGATCGGCATGCAGCTTTTGATGCGCCGCCCCGAGATCGAAGGCTTCATGTCGATCGCGCCGCAGCCGAACATCTACGACTTCTCGTTCCTGGCGCCCTGCCCGTCCTCCGGCCTGATCATCAACGGCGATGCCGACAAGGTCGCACCGGAAAAGGACGTCAACGGCCTCGTCGAGAAGCTGAAGACGCAAAAGGGCATTCTCATCACCCATAAGCTCGTCTCCGGCGCCAACCACTTCTTCAATGGCCAGGTCGACACGCTCATGGGCGAATGCGAGGACTACCTCGATCGTCGCCTGAACGGCGAACTGGTGCCGGAACCGGCGGCCAAGCGGATCAGGTAAGAGGTTCGCCTCTTACCGCGACATCCCAAAACTTGGACAAGAAAGCCCGTCGATCACAATCGACGGGCTTTCTTGCATTCCGATTTTACGCAGAACCCGCTGCGAGGCGGCGTTTTCCGGATGGGTGAACGCGATAAACCGCTTGGCAATTCCGCGCGTGAAAAACCAGTCCGCCAAGGCGCCCGCAATTTCGGTCGCATAGCCATTGCCCCAGACCTCCCGGCTGAGCGAATAACCAAGCTCGAATTCACCGCGCCCCCGCTCTTCCTGAAAGCGTGAGAAGCCTGCCCGGCCGATAAAGCGGCCGTCGTCGCGCCTGAGCATCTTGTATTTGGTCACGCCATCACGCGCTTGCTCGCCGAACCAGCTCTTCAGCCGTTCCTCCGCCTTCTCCAGCGTCCATGGCGCGGCGCCTGAGAGATAACGGGTCGTGTCGATGGTCGAATGCAACTGCCGAATCAGCGCTGCGTCGCCTTTGTCCCACATCGTTAGAACAAGACGAGGTGTTTCCAATATGATTGTGTCGCTCATTGGCCTGATGCCTTCTCGATATTGCGCGAACGTCCCGTACGTCGTCCAACCAATTGGTGACGAGCCGCGAAATCAGTGCTAAACGCGCCGCGATAGTTCAACAACAGCGATTTCGCCACAGAGCATCGAGATGTGGCGCCCGAGAGACCAAGATCATGGCTGAGTTCAAATCCGATTTCCTGCGCACCCTGCAAGAGCGCGGTTTCATCCACCAGATTTCCGATGAAGCTGGCCTTGATGACCTTTTCGCCAAGGAAACCGTGACCGCCTATATCGGTTTCGATCCAACGGCGCCGAGCCTGCATGTTGGCTCGCTGATGCAGATCATGATGCTGCACTGGCTACAGGCGACCGGCCATCGTGCCGTCTCGCTGATGGGCGGCGGCACAGGCATGGTCGGCGACCCCTCGTTCAAGGACGAGGCGCGCCAGTTGATGACGGTGGATACGATCGAAAGCAACATCGCCTCGATCAAGCGCTGCTTCTCCAACTACCTGACGTATGGCGATGGCCCGAAGGACGCGTTGATGATCAACAACGCCGAATGGCTGCGTTCGCTGAACTACCTCGAATTCCTGCGCGATGTCGGCCGGCATTTCTCGGTCAACCGCATGCTGTCCTTCGACAGCGTCAAGACGCGGCTCGACCGTGAGCAGTCGCTGTCCTTCCTCGAATTCAACTACATGATCCTGCAAGCCTACGATTTCGTCGAGCTGGCCAAGCGCTACGATTGCCGCCTGCAGATCGGCGGTTCGGATCAGTGGGGCAATATCATCAACGGCATCGACCTCGGTCACCGCATGGGGACATCGCAGCTCTATGCCCTCACCTCACCGCTACTGACCACATCGTCGGGCGCCAAGATGGGCAAGTCGGCCAACGGCGCGGTCTGGCTGAATTCTGATCTGCTCTCGGCCTATGACTTTTGGCAGTACTGGCGCAACACCGAGGATGCGGACGTCTCCCGCTTCCTGAAACTCTACACCACGCTGCCGATGGCCGAGATCGCTCGCCTCTCAGCACTTGCCGGCTCGGAGCTCAACGAGGTGAAGAAGATCCTGGCGACGGAAGTCACCGCCATCTTGCACGGCCGCGAGGCCGCGGAGCTTGCCGCAGAAACCGCGCGCAAGACCTTCGAGGAAGGCGGCCTTTCCGAGAACCTGCCGTCCGTCGATGTCCCCGCTTCCGAACTCGATGCCGGCATCGGCCTGCTGTCGCTGATCGTGCGCGCCGGCCTGGCCGCATCGAACGGCGAAGCTCGCCGCCATGTACAGGGCGGCGCCGTGCGCATCAACGACCAGCCTGTTAGCGACGAACGCAAGCTGATCGGCAGCGGCGAGATCACCGCCGATGGCGTCATCAAGCTGTCGCTCGGCAAGAAGAAGCACATCCTGGTTCGCCCGGCTAGCTGAGTAGTCAAACATCAAAAACATGAAAAAAGCCGGCGCGATTAGCCGGCTTTTTTCGTTCTATATCCGTAGAGGTGGGAGCTTACGACCGGCCATCCGTGAACTGCACCAGATCCCATAGATTGCCGTAAAGATCCTTGAAGACCGCGACAATTCCGTAGTCGGCCTGCTTCGGTTCCCGCGTGAATTCGATGCCTTTTTCAAGGTAGACAGCATAGTCACGCCAGAAATCATCGGTCTGGAGAAACAGGAATACCCGCCCTCCGGCCTGATCGCCGATGTAACTCTCCTGATGGGACGACGAGGCGCGCGCCAGAAGCAGGGAGGCCGCTCCATCTCCCTTTGGCTTGACCACAACCCAACGCTTGTCCTGCTCCGCCTGATAGCTGTCCTCAACCAGAATGAACCCGAGCTTGCTCACATAGAAGTCGATCGCGTCGTCATAGTCTCGAACGACGATGGCGATATGAGCAATGTTCTGGTTCATGCCCTTCCCCCTGCAGGCCCTTTCGGCGTTGACGCCGACATCGTCAAAACTCAAAAATCTGCCTGAAAACACCCGGCGCGATGATCGATAGCGGGTTGATCTGCATGCTCGATTTTTCGATCGTGCCGGTCACTCGGAAGGTGATGCCGATCAGGCCTCGGTCGCTGCCGTTGCCGAGGATGAAACCGACGATCGGAACTTCCGCGAACAGCCGGTTGAGGCCATAGGCCGGCATGAAGGTACCTGTCAGGTCCATGTTGCCCTTGGCGTCCTTGACCGTCCCCTGGAAGGTCGCACCCACCTGCGAGCCGCGCACGACGCCGTTTTCCACAGCAAGCGCACCATTGCGGAACACCAGCCGCGCGAAACCGCGCTCGAAACTCTGCGAACGCGTGTCGATATTCTGTTTGACAGCAGAATTCAGGCTCTGCCCATTCCTACCGCTCGGGGTCGAAACGATGGTCGAGAGTTTCTTTTCATCGATGATGGCGAAGCTGCGGATATCCAGAGAACCATCCCACGCATCGGGGCCTGTGGAGCGCAGCGACAGATTGAGAAGGCCGCCCTTCAGGTGTTTATAGAGGTCACTAAAGCGCGCCACCGCGCCGGCATCGCCGCTGGTGATGCGAATGGTGCCGCTGCCGCTCCCCTTGCTCATCTGGCTGACCACGGCTTCGCCGCTATCGGTGAGCCCGGAAAAATCCGCCGCCACGATGTGTCCGCCGGAGACCGAATAGACGCCCTTGAGATTACGGATCGATTCGTCGTTGAAACCGATAACCTTGTCGATATTGGCACGGACCGTCGCGCTGGATGAATCGTCAGCGCCGCCGCCATTTCCTCCGCTCGACGATGCTTTCAGCCGCGAGAGAACCGGGCGCAGGTCTGCTGAGTTGCCAGAAACGGATATGTCATAGGCACCGCTCTTGCCATGCTTGACCGATAGCGCGAAGTCGTCGAGCGCCGAAAGCTTGACACTGCTGAAATTGGCCGACGACAGACCGCCCTTGCTGACAACGAGATCACCACTGGCTCCGAAACCATCGCCCTTGAGGACAAAACTCTTCAGCGACGTCTGGTTGTCCGGTCCGGAGGCCTCGAACTGGGCGGTGGCCGGAATGCCGCTACCCTTCGACCAGCCGACCCACGGCACCGTCAGGGCCGCCTTGCCGAGATCGATCTTGACGGCCTGGCGATCCTCATCGATGCGTGTGAGCTCCAGCTTGATCGGGCCGTCTATGATGTCGCTTAGGCCCGGGACGACGGAATTACGTTGCGCATCCGTGAGCGTGGCCGTGATCACGCGGCTGCGTTTGGCCGGCGATTTGCTGTCCGTGGGCTCGACCATGTCGATCTGTGCGGGAATGCCATCTATCTGGGCCTGGGCATTCAGATGCACGGACTGAGGATCGGCATCAATGCTACCGGTAAGATTGGTGACCTTACGATTGTTCATCGGTTTCAGCACGTCGACATTGCTAAGCTGCAGATTCGCCTTCCAGACGGGCGGTGGCGGCTTCTGGTCGCTGAGCAGACCGATGGTCGCATCGACATTGGCGACGATCTTGCCGTTGAAGTTCTCCGGCTTGAATTCGGTTCTCTGCAGCACTTCCAGCGGCTTATAGGTCAGCAGTTCTCCAATGGAATCGCCCGTGCCCGATATTGCGAGATTAAGCTCCGCCATCAGCGGCTTGTCATAGGCTGACGGGATCGAGAAATTGCTGTCGTTCAGCGTCACCGACCGGCCGCTGGAGAAATAGGAGGTCGCGCGCGCGATGTCGACGTTCATCGTTGGACCCGTCAGGTCGAAATGCGCCTTGGTATCGCGTAGCGGCGGAATTTCGCCGGGCACGTCGAGACGGGTGTTGTCGATATCGAAGGCGATATGCAGCTCGTCCTTTCCGAGTTGCAGCTTGCCCGTTTGCGCAGCCTCCCTCAGCCGTCCGGCGGGAATGAAAACCGAGATGACCGCGTTGGTCACCGTGCCGCCGAAGAGATTGCTCTCCACCCAGACGCGCGGCTTGGAAGCCATCCAGAACGGCCAGAGCTGCTTGATCGCGGTGGTATCGAGCTTGTCGGCGCGGCCGCCGAAGCTGATTTCCGGCGAGCTGTCGCCGAGCTTCATATGCAGCGAGCCGAACAACGCGCCGAGCGGTGTCGAGATGCCGATATTCTCGAATTGAAGTTCCTTGGTCGCCGCCAGGAAGCGCCCGGTCGCCTGCCCGTCGAAGCTGACCGGCTGTTCGCCGGAAATCGAGGACGCCGCGGTACCGCCGCGGATCAGGAAATCGATGCCGAAGCCCTTGCCGGCATTGGCATCAATGCGGTCAAGATCGATAAGAGCGCCGGAGAAGGGTACGATGGTGCCGACGAACTGGGCTTTCGACTGCACGATCTCAAGCGTCTGGCGCGTGAAGTCGTAAGCAAGATTGATATTGGCCTGCGTCAGGTCCTGCTTGTCGCGGTCCATATACAGCGTGCCGGGCTGGACATCGATGGAAGCGCTGAGCTTCGGATCGACGCCCTCGCCGCCGCGCACCGCAGTGACCGTCATGCCGGCGAAGCTCATGAGGCCCTGGCGCGGCGTGCCGTTCTGATCATAGGCCATGGTCAACGGTTTCAGGTCGACATTGGCGAGTTTGGCCGTCAGCGAAGAGCTATGGCCGGTCTCCTGTTGATCGGCGATCACATCCAGCGTCGCGAGGGAGCCGTTGACGGCGACCTCTCCATAGAGGTGCAACGCCGTCGGCCCGCTGCGTTCGAAGGTGAGATTATCCACCACGAGCGAGATCGGCTCTCCTTCCTGACGCGCAAGCTTGACGGCAAAGCCGGAAATGCGCACCGAGTTCGTGCCGCCGCGCTGAACGAAACGCTCCAGGAAATCGAGATTGTCGAAGGCTGAGTTCAGCGCCTGCGGCAGAGCGTCGACACGCAGCGCTGTCAGATCGACGGGATCGCCTTGCGGCAGCAACGAGGTATCGAGCGCAATGCCTTCGGCCGAAACATTGGCTACCGCGACGCGACCTTCGACAAGCGCCAGGGGATCCAGCTCCATGCTGACCGAGGACATGGTCGACAGGTGCTTGCCGCTTTCCTTGTCGATCACATTGACGTCGTGAGCCTCGAGCGCGAGCCGCAGGCTCGGCGTGAAACGGACGACGGTCGAGCCGACCTCCGCCTTATAGCGCGGCCCGATCGCCTCATCGAGTGCCGACTGTGCCTTCTGCGAGAGAGGCTGGTCGAAGATGCCGCTCTCGATGGTGGCGACAAGCGCGCCACCGATCAGAACGAGGAAAGCTACGAAGACGAGAGTGATGCGGCAGACATGCCAGACATGCGAGCGGTTACGGCGGGCAGGCTCCGGCACATGCACGATCATGGGATCGTCGACCTGGGCGGAAGGCAAGTGGTCCAGCGAGACGAGATCCTTCTTGCGGAATATAATCTTTTCGCCTCGGATCACTCCCCTGCGTCCCTTTCGTTTTTTTGCAATTTTGTTGGTGACGTTGCGTCCGATGTGGACGGCATACCGTTGCAGTATATATGGCTGAGGCTGAGTGTCATCCAAAATACCGGCGAAAGAAAGGTTTTCCCTTGACCAAAATCCCAGTGGTTGAATTAGCAATCGGCGACAAAGCACCGGATTTCGATCTTCCGCGCGACGGCGGCGGCCGCGTGCGCCTTGCGGACTTTGCCGGCAAGGCGCTTGTAATCTTCTTTTATCCCAAGGACAGCACGAGCGCCTGCACCGCCGAATCGATAGCCTTCACCGCTTTCAAAGCCGAGTTCGAAAAGGCTGGCGCCTTGATCCTCGGCATGTCGCCGGATTCAGTCAAGAGCCATGATAAGTTCGTAAAAAAATACGACCTGTCCGTTCCCCTTGCCGCCGATGAAGAGAAGACGGCGGCCGAGGCCTATGGCGTCTGGCGGGAGAAGAGCATGTATGGCCGGAGCTACATGGGCGTCGTCCGTTCGACCTTTCTGATCGGAGCGGACGGCCGAATCGCGCGTATCTGGGATAAGGTCAAAGTGGCCGGCCACGTCGAAGATGTCCTCGCCGCCGTCAAGGAGCTTTGATGACAATACCAGGGCCGGTGGAAATCGAGACGATCACGTCGCTGCGCGGCGGCGCAATCGCCGCCATCCGCGCAGTCGATCTCGACCGCAAGACGACTCTTGCCCAGGAGACGGCCACCCGCTGGTTCGCGCGCACCCTGTCGCTGCGCTCACCGCTCGATCCACCGCTTGCCGATCGTCCCGGCCGGCCGGAAAAGCCGGAGCTGGTGCCGCCGAAGCACATGAAAAAGCGGTCGCTGCACACGCTTCAGGGCCGAATCGCGTTGCTGCACGCCATTGCGCATATCGAGCTAAATGCTGTCGACCTGGCGCTCGATATTGTCGCGCGCTTTGCCACCGGACCGGTGCCCAGTTCCTTTTTCGATGGCTGGATGCAGGTCGCATTCGAGGAAGCCAAGCATTTCAAGATGGTGCGCGCCCGGCTGCGCGATCTTGGTGCCGATTATGGCGACCTGCCCGCCCATGACGGCCTGTGGCAGGCCGCGCACGCGACCCGCACCGATCTCACCGCCCGCCTCGCCGTCGTGCCGCTCATTCTGGAGGCTCGCGGCCTCGACGTGACGCCGGCGCTGCAGGCGAAGATGCGCGAGACCGGCGACTTGGAAAGTGCCGCTGTGCTCGATGTCATCTACAATGACGAGAAAGGCCATGTGGCCGTTGGCGCCAAATGGTTTCGTTTTCTCTGCGCTCGCGAAAAGCGCGATCCCGCCCGTACATTCCAGGAGCTGGTGCGCTCAAATTTTCGTGGTTCGCTGAAGGCGCCGTTCAATGACATCGCCCGCGCCGAGGCTGGCCTGACGCCCTCGTTTTATCGCTCACTTACATCCACAAGCAATGCATAACATACTAAAATACAAGAGTTTTTCTATTTTTTAATAGTTCGACATAAAGCAATTATTAACCATAAGTCCGTCTACTTCCTCAATGGATGCGAGAATGCATCGATTGGGAGATTCTCGGTGACAGCCAAACCTCAGAACCGGGTTTTCGGCAAGCAGAAGCGGTGTCACACCATCATCGTGGCAAGCGGCGATACCGTGCGTCACATGACCGTGCGCCCATGGATGGCAGCGCTTGCCGTGTGTGTCATCGGCATTTTTTCGATCGGCTATCTTCTGGCGACCTCCTATCTGGTGCTGCGCGACGACCTGATCGGTGCTACCATGGCCCGGCAGGCGCGCATGCAATATGATTATGAGGACCGCATCGCTGCGTTGCGCTCACAGGTCGACCGGGTCACCTCGCGCCAGCTTCTCGACCAGCAGGTCGTCGAGAAGAAGGTCGACAAGCTGATGGAGCAGCAGCAGGCTCTGTCCTCGCGCCACGGCAAGCTCGATGCACTGCTCGACCGGGCCGAGAATTCCGGCCTGACGGACAAGAGCGCAGATGCGCCGACGACGACCAGCAATCACGGCGGCAGAGGCGATCGCGCGGAATTGACCGGCGGCCTCAAGACGATCGAGACGCTTCTGTCGAGCAGCAAGCCCGCCGATGCCACTCCCGACAATTCCACCCTCGCCTACGTTCCCGCCCCCCGAAACCGTCGCTGATCGCGCCGATCGCGTGTTTTCCAGGGTGACGCTGTCGCTAAAGCATATCGAGCAGGATCAATTGACTCGCGTGCAGCGCCTGACAACCGGAGCCGCCGATACCGCCGACAACATCCAGTCGATCATGCAGAATGTCGGCATCAAGGTTCCGACTGTAACGGCCAGTGTGGCGAACAAGGATGATGAAGGCGTAGGTGGCCCCTATGTCGCACCTGAAAATGTCGATCAGTTCGAACAGTCCATGGTAGATCTCGATACGGCCCTGACGCGTCTTGAGACGGTGCGCGGCGCGGTCGAGAGCCTGCCATTCCGCAATCCCGCGCCGGGCAAGCTGATCACCAGCCCTTTCGGCAACCGCAAGGATCCTTTCTTCGGCAAGCTGGCGCTGCACACCGGTACGGATTTCCATTTCAGCCCAGGCGAGAGGGTCAGGGCAACGGCACCAGGCAAGGTCGTTTCCGCCGGCTGGACGGGTGGCTACGGCAACATGGTGGAGATCGATCACGGCGATGGCATCTCGACGCGCTATGGCCATATGGAGGAGCTGCTGGTCAAGGCCGGCGATATGGTGAAGAGCGGCGACGCCATTGGTCTCGCCGGTAGTACAGGGCGCTCGACCGGTACACATCTCCACTACGAAGTCCGCGAGAATGGCCACGCCATCGACCCGATGTATTTCATCAATGCCGGCATGAAGCTGGCAAGTTATATCAATGGGATCGGGACAATTTCCGCGCGAGAATTGTGACAAACTGGCAACAAAGATGGCGCTAATCTAAAAATTGCGTTATCAATGGCCATCAAGCTTTCTGAAGCGCCCGCTTTCCTTGACTTCGCGGGTATTTGGTTCTATGTCGCCCAGCATTGCGGCACGCTAGTACGTGTCGACTCATGAGTGTTCGACCGAACCGGAACGGAAATAGTTTTCCCTTTGACAACATTTGCTGACCTTGGCTTGAGCCAAAAAGTCCTATCCGCTGTAACAGACGCTGGTTACACCACGCCGACCCCGATCCAGGCCGGCGCTATTCCTCTTGCGCTGCAGCGCCGCGACATCTGCGGCATCGCCCAGACGGGCACCGGCAAGACCGCCTCCTTCGTTCTGCCGATGCTGACCCTCCTTGAAAAGGGCCGCGCCCGCGCTCGCATGCCGCGCACGCTTATCCTCGAACCAACGCGCGAACTCGCTGCGCAGGTCGCCGAGAATTTCGAAAAGTACGGTAAGAATCATCGCTTGAACATCGCGCTGCTGATCGGCGGCGTATCGTTCGACGAGCAGGACCGCAAGCTGGAGCGCGGCGCCGATGTGCTGATCTGCACGCCCGGTCGCCTGCTTGACCATTTTGAGCGCGGCAAGCTCCTGATGAGCGCCGTCGAAATCTTCGTCATCGACGAAGCCGACCGCATGCTCGACATGGGCTTCATCCCGGATATCGAGCGCATCGCCAAGCTTATTCCCTTTACCCGCCAGACGCTGTTCTTCTCGGCTACCATGCCGGCGGAAATCCAGAAGCTGGCCGACCGCTTCCTGCAGAACCCGGAACGTGTTGAAGTCTCGGCGCCTGCGTCAACGGCGAAGACCGTCACACAGCGTTTCGTCGCCTCGCATGGCAAGGATTACGAGAAGCGTGCCACGCTGCGTGATCTCATCCGCGCCCAGACCGACCTGAAGAACGCCATCATCTTCTGCAATCGCAAGGTAGATGTGGCCGACCTCTTCCGTTCGCTCGAACGCCACGGTTTCTCGGTCGGCGCGTTGCATGGTGACATGGACCAGCGCTCGCGCACGACGATGTTGCAGAACTTCCGTGACGGCCAGATCCAGCTTCTGGTCGCCTCCGACGTCGCAGCTCGCGGTCTCGACCTTCCCGATGTCGGTCACGTCTTCAATTTCGATGTTCCGATCCATTCGGAAGATTATGTCCACCGCATCGGCCGTACCGGTCGTGCTGGCCGTTCCGGCGCCGCCTTCACCCTGGTGACCAAGCGCGACACCAAGCATATCGACTCGATCGAAAAGCTGATCGGCGAAGATGTGCAGTGGCTGAACGGTGACCTGTCCGCGCTGCCGCCAGCAGAAGAAGGTGGAGACGACACTCGTTCCCCGCGCCGCCGCGAGCCGAAAGGCAGAGGCCGCGAGCGTGATCGCAGCCCCAGAGGCCGGAGTGCCTCGAGTCATAAATCTGATATCGACGTCACAGATAATGTCGTGGTTGAAGTGATCGAAGCAGCACCAGTAAAGGCCGAGAGCGTGAGAAACGAGCGCAAGTCTGAGAACAACAACAACAAGTCCCACAACGGTTCTCGTAACAACAATCGCCCCCTCCCCGCTGCCAACGACGATAGTCGCGAACGTCGCAATCGTTACCGCGACCATGATGACGGCCCGACTCCGGTCGGCTTCGGCGACGACATCCCCGCTTTCATGCTGATCGTTGCTAACGCCAAGGGCTAACAGGGTCGCGCGGCATGGGGAAACCCGGCATCGATTTCCCAGGATTAGGAACCGGTCTCGCAATTTTGCGGGATCGGAAACTGTTGCTCTATAAGCGCCTCAAGGCGCCGGAAGCCGGTTTCTGGAGCATCGTCGGCGGCAAGGTCGACCATATGGAGCCGGCGGCAAATGCCACCATCCGCGAGGCCGAAGAGGAGAGCGGCCTCTCCATCGGACAAATCGACTATCTCTGCGCCATCGAAGTCCTCGTAGAAGCCGACCAGCAGCACTGGATCTCGCTGATCTATGTCACCAAGGATTTTTCCGGCGAAGCAAGTCTGGTAGAGCCGGACAAGCTCTCCGATTTCGGCTGGTTCGGCCGCAACGAGTTGCCGCAGCCACTTTCCGCTTTTGCAAAGGCGACAATCGCCCATCTGAGCGAAGACGATTTTTAGCTAAAACTATTTATCCGCCCGCACAGCCGCCTCGTAGGCGAGCCTCACCCAGTGCGCCATGATGTCCGGATCGTCGAACGCATCGTCGGGGATCGACCAGTAGGGCATGTTGACGGGTTTGCCCTTCTTGCCCTCGTAAGCCCAGCGCCTGGCGCCCGCCTCCTCGAATTCCGGGGCGCTGATTTGATCAGCCTTCAGCAGCATCTCGCTATCCAGCTCGATGGCAAGGATGCGGCCCATATGATAGATGCCCTTGCCGCCGAACATGCGCTTGATCGTCACCGGGCCGAGCCCCTGAAACATCTCTTCGATCTCGATATTATCCATTCCCTACCCTTTCAAAATTCCGCCGGCTGCAAGCACGGCTTCGGGCGTATCGACATCGAGATGGGCGGCATCGCCGATATCCACATCGACGACGGCAAGCCCCGAAGTCTCGATGATATGTCTGGCGCCGACATCCCCCTCCAGACGCATCACGGCGTCGTAGACCGCTCGCGGCAGGATGACCGGATTGCCACGCTTGCCGCGCGACACGGCACGCACGATAGCCTGACCGGCCGCCTTGCGAAAGGCAGCAATCAGCACCTTCAGGTCGTCACTCGTGACGCCCGGCATATCGGCCAGCATGACCAGCACGCCATCAGACCGTTGCGCCGCCGGCGTACCGATGCCAGCGACCAGTGAGCTTGCCATGCCGGAGGCATAGTCTGGATTGTGCACCAGTTCGACCGCCAGCCCGGTAAGTGCACTCTCGATCTCTCTACGACGATGACCGGTGACCGCAATCACGGAGACAACGCCGCTTGAGAAGGCCGTCAGCGCAGAACGCCGCGCCAGCGGGATACCGTCGAACTCAGCCAACAGCTTGTGTGGTCCACCCTCGCCCATGCGGCTCGCCTTGCCGGCTGCAAGCAGAATGACGGCAACCGAAATCTGCGCTTCCGGCTTGGTTGCGATATCGCGCGGCCGTGGCCGCGATTGTATTTCCATGAGGAGCCCTCCGACGCCCATGCCGCTGATTTCCTGCGGTGTCGGCTGTTCGCCGGCAAGAATGCGGTCCAGCACCCAGTCGAAACCATTTTCCTTCGGACTGCGGGCGCAGCCGGGGGCGCCGACGACATAGACATCACCCACCTTGCCGAGCACCAGCAGATTGCCGGGATCGACCGGCATACCGACCTGAATGACGTCGCCACCCGCCAGCCGGATCGCTTCCGGGATGACATCGCCAGCGTCGATCACGGCGGATGCTCCAAAGACGATCACCAGCTTTGGCGATTGGTCGCCGGCCCGTAACGCCTCATTGATCGCCTCCGCAACCGCAGGCGCCTGATGCGCCACGCGCTCCTCACGCGCCAGCGCACTGCCAGCGAGCTGCAGCCGTTGCGACAGGATGCGCGCCGTCTTGTCCATCACGGAGGTCTTCAGGGATGGCAGTTCGGTGGCGACCAGCGATATCGCATGCGGCAGGAACGGCTTGACCTCGAACGCCGTCGTCATCCGCCGCAGGATATCGACACCGGCGGCAATTTTCGTGACAGAGACCGCGAGCGGTATGATCTTGAATGTCGCCACCATATCGCCGCGACGCACCGGGATGTGGTCGGCAAGGCAGGCAAGCGTGATGGCCGGATCGACGCTGTTGAGGCTGTCCACGACGGCACGGTTTGCAACGAACAGGCCGTCGACCGCGCTATGAACATTGACGCGCCCCGTGGCCGCCTCGGAAAAGGTTAGATGATCCGGCGCAATCGCCCGCGCCAACCGCTCCGCAGCCTCGTCCTCCATCAGATCGCCCGGTTCGATCCGCGCGGCGATGACCCGATCGATCCCGGCAGCGGCGAGACGATGAATATCTGCCAGCTCAAGAACATGCCCCTTGGCAAAGCTGCCATCGGGCAAGCGAATGGAATGCGCCAGGACCGCGCCAACCGCCTCTCTCGTCGGAAAATCGCCGAAGATCATTGCTTGTCACCCTTCGGCGACAAGATATCGCGGCCGTGCAATGCTCCGATAATCTCGGCCAGAATGGCAACAGCAATTTCCGCCGGGCTGGACGCGCCGATAGGCAAACCAATGGGCGCGCGAATCCTGGCGAGATCGCCTTCCGTCTGCCCTTCCCGCGTTAATCGTTCTAGCCGGCCCGCATGTGTCTTACGACTGCCAAGAGCGCCCACATAGAAACAGCCAGCTTTCAACGCTTCGCCAATCGCAAAATCGTCGATCTTCGGATCATGGGTCACCGCCACCAGCGCCGTATAGGCATCGAGCGGACGCTCCTTCAGCGCTTCCACCGGCCAGTCGGCAACGAGGTCGACGCCATCGAAGCGCTCCGGCGTCGCAAAGGCGGTGCGCGGGTCGATAATACGAATATCGAAACCGGCAAGCACAGCCATCTGCGCCAAGGCCTGGCTGATATGCACGGCGCCGATGACGACGATCTGCGCTGGCGGCAAGTGAACGTTGAGAAAGAGGCTCTGGCCCTCAATATCCACTGCGGAAGACTTTCCCGAGCGGAGGGCGAAAGCGACGGCATCGGCAAGCGGACCATCAACCGGATCCCCCTCCACAATCAGCCGATCCGCGCCACCGGAAAGATCGCTGACCAAGATCACCGCCTGCCGCGCCCGCCTCAATGCATTCAGCTTCGTCAGTATCTGACGGTCCATCAAATGAGCCTCTCGACATAGACGCGAATGCGGCCACCGCAAGACAGGCCGACCCGCCAGGCGGTTTCATCGGCCACCCCGAAGTCCAGCATGCGAGCCTTGCCGCTTTCGATCACATCCAGCGCCTCTGTAATCACGGCGCCCTCGACGCAGCCACCGGACACCGAGCCATGAAAATTGCCATCGCCGTCGATGACGAGATGGCTGCCGGTCGGGCGAGGTGCGGAGCCCCAGGTATCGATGACGGTCGCCAGCGCCACGCTGCGGCCGGCAGCTGCCCATTCCTCCGCGATCACAAGTGGATCCAGGCTTTCGGATGTGTTCGTCATCAGTGCCTCACAGCTTGGCGAGAAAACGGCGTGGATCATAGGCGCCGGCGCGACCGGCGCTGAGGGCCGACACGAGATCGGCAAGAGATAATAGATTGTGAACCGGACGGAATTCGTCAACATGCGGCAGCATGGTTCGCACACCTCGGGCACGAGGTTCAAACCCTTCGAAGCGCAGCAGCGGGTTGAGCCAGATCAGCCGCCGGCAAGAGCGATGCAGCCGATCCATCTCGGTTTCCAGAAGCTCGACGCCGTCCCGCTCCAATCCATCGGTGATGAGAAGCACGATCGCGCCCTGCCCGAGCACGCGACGCGCCCAGAGCCGATTGAACTCCTTCAGCGTTTCACCGATGCGCGTGCCGCCTGACCAGTCGCGGACCGCAGCGGTGCATTCGTCCAGCGCCTGATCCGGATCCTTGTGGCGCATCGCCCGCGTGACATTGGTCAGCCGCGTGCCGAACAGGAAGGTATGCACGCGCCGCCGTCTCTCGGTCAGCACATGCAGGAAATGCAGGAAGATGCGGGTATATTGGCTCATCGAGCCGGAGATGTCCGCCAGCACCACCAGCGGTGGCTGCATCTCCCTGGCCTTGCGATAACGCGGTAGGATCAGGGAGCCGCCGTTGCGCAACGCCGAGCGCATCGTCGCGCGGGGATCGATCCTGACCGGTGCATGTGCCGACACGAAACGGCGCGTTCGCACACTATCCAGCGGCAGTTTCAGCCTCGCCAATTCCTTCTTCGCAACGGCGATCTCCGCGGCCGACATCTGCGCGAAATCCATGCGGCGCAGCACTTCGCTGCCGGATGTGGTGAAGCGGGCATCGATCTCGATATCAGGCGTCTCGCGCTGCGGCCGGCGGTCGTTACGGTCACCGAGCAAGGCATCACCGGCGCGGGTTTCGCCCGGCTTCGGCTTTTCCTTTTCGCGATTGTCGAGTGCGATCGGCGACATCATCGCAATCATCTTCTGCACGAGATCACGCGAGCGCCAGAACAGCCGAAAAGCCTCGTCGAAAACCGCGAGATCCTCATGGCGCTTGACGAAGGTGGAACAGAGCGCTGCATGAAATTCTTCGCGCGAACCGATACCGATCGCCTCCACGGCTTCGATGGCGTCGGCAATGGCAGCAGGCCCGATCTTCAGGCCAGCCTTGCGGAGTGCACGCGCAAAGAAGACGATATTGTCCGCAAGGTGCCCGCCACCGGGTGGTGACGGTAGAGCGACGATGCCATCCTGCGCTTGCGGCTCCATCGCTTTATTCCGTCGCGAGCAGTTCGGATTTCACCTCGTCCAGCACCCGCTTACCCTCGCCGCCCTGAATGCGGGCGATGTCGTCCTGGTATTTCAGCAGGGCGCCGAGCGTATCGGAAATCGTCTCCGGATCGAGCGCCAGCTGGTCGAGTTCGGTCAGCGCCGTCGCCCAATCGATGGTTTCGGCGACACCGGGATTCTTGAACAGGTCGAGCGTGCGCAGCTTCTGAACATAGGCGACGATCTGGCGCGACAGCGCCTCGTTGCAGCCCGGCACCTTGCGGCGGATGATTTCAAGCTCCTGCGCCGCCTCGGGATACTCGACCCAGTGATAAAGGCAGCGCCGCTTCAGAGCGTCGTGCACCTCGCGGGTGCGGTTGGTGGTGATGATGACGATCGGCGGTTCGGCGGCCGTGATGGTGCCGAGCTCCGGCACGGTCACCTGGAAATCGGACAGCACTTCCAGCAGGAAGGCTTCGAATGCCTCATCGGTGCGGTCCAGCTCGTCGATCAGGAAGACCGGTGAGCGGCCTCCGACGCTAGACAAAGCCTGCAGCACAGGCCGGCGGATCAGATAGCGCTCCGAGAAGATATCGGCCTCGACACGGTCGCGATCGGTAAGACCCGATGCTTCGGCAAGGCGAATTTCCAGCATTTGCGCCGGGTAGTTCCACTCATAAACGGCGGAGGAAACGTCGAGGCCTTCATAGCACTGCAAGCGGATCAATGGCCGGTCGAGCGCCTTCGACAGCACCTTGGCGATCTCGGTCTTGCCGACACCGGCCTCGCCTTCGAGAAACAGTGGCCGCTTCATCTTCAGCGCCAGAAACAGCACGGTGCCAAGCGCCCGTCCGGCGAGATAGTCGTGAGCGCCGAGCAAGGCGATCGTCTCGTCGATCGAGCCGGGCAATGAGGAGGCAGCTTTATCCGACATGGTTTCTCCCATTACTGCGCCGCGCGTCCTATCGGACGCGCAAAGGACGCAGTAACATCTTAAACTGGCGCATAAACCTTTCCTTAAGTCGATTCCGATTCAAGGGGTTATGCGCTAGGGAGTTTATAGCGTGTGATAGTCGCGGTTCATATAGAGCAGAGCCGGCTTAGTTTCACTAAAACGCACAGCCATGACCTCGCCGAAAATGATGTGATGCGTCGAAGCTTCCTTGATCTCGGTGACGCGGCAGTCGAAGGCCGCCAGAGCGTCGGCAAGCACCGGCGCGCCGGTCACCAGTGTATCGAAGGTGCCGGCGGCAAAGCGCTCATCGTTGGTCAGATTCATTTTTCCGGAAAAGGCGTCCGCAAGCCCCTGATGATGGGCGCCGAGCGCATTCAGCGCGAAGACACCACTCTTGAAGAAGATCTCGTTCTTCACATTGGTGTTGTTGAGGCAGATCAGAACCGTGGCCGGATTATCGGAGACCGAGCAGGCGGCCGTGATCGTCACCCCGCGCCGCTCGCTGCCGAGTGCCGTGGTCACCAGTTGCACATGACCCGCATAACGGCTCATGGCATCGCGATAGAGCGCCGGAACCATACTCTGCCTATCAAGCACGATCGTTTCCCTCATTTCCGTCATTTCTCAGTTTCCGTTCAATATGGCGGTCGGATGCTAGCTTTTCTACAATAGGATTATTGAAAACCGAGTGATTTTGTTGCTTTTTCTTTGACGACCACTGTCATGTGGATAAAAGGGCAGAAGATTTGCCCAGGATAACCCAGCCGATGAATGTTCTGCGTCGCATACCGCTTCTGATGATGCTGCTTCTGGCAGCCGGCAGCAGCCATGCCGCTGGCATCAATATTGGTATTGTAGCACCGCAGGACGGAAACTTCGCAGCACTCGGCGCCGAGATCACCGCCGGCGCCAAATTCGAAGTGCAAACGCAGCAGAATTCCGCCACCATCGTCAATGAGCCCTGCACTGAAGATGGTGGCCAGGCCGTGGCCGAGGCGCTGATCACGGCCAAGGTACAGGTCGCCATCGGCTTCCTCTGCAGCGAAACCCTGGAAAGCGCGCTGCCACGGCTGAAGGATGCCGGCATTCCCGTCATCACCGTCTCGGCGCGCTCCCACATCTTGATGGACGATGCGCTGAAGAATGGCTGGCCGTTGTTCCGCCTTGCTCCGGTCGACACTGCCGAGGCCGCGATGGCGGTCGACGCCATCCTGAAAGGCTGGACGGCGGAGCCGATGGCGCTGATCGACGATGGTACGATCCACGGTCGCGAACTCGTGAGCGCGGTTCGCAGCGCGCTGGAGGACAAAGGCCTGAAGCCTGTTTTCACCGACACCTTTCGCCCCGGCCAGGATCAGCAGATCGCCCTTGTCCGCCGACTGAAGAAGGCAGGTGCCACGCGTGTCTTCATCGGTGGCGACCGCAGCGACGTGGCAATCATCGCTCGAGATGCCCAGAGCGAGAGCATCCCATTGAAATTGATGGGCGGCGACGCGATGCGCGCCGCCAATCAGCCTGTGCCTTTGGCCGACGGCGTTCAGGCCATCGCCTTGCCCGAATACGCCGGTCTGCCCGCTGCCCAGGCGGCAACACAGGCTATGCGCACCAGCGGTATCGAACCGGACGGCTACATCCTGCCGGCAGCAGCAGCAGCGCTGATCGCAAATCAGGCGGCCGAAAGTGCCAAAGCGGAAAACAAGCCGATTGCCGACAAGCTCATCGGCACAGCCTTTCAGACCCCAATCGGCCCGATCACCTTCGGCCGGAACCACGAATTGACAGACAATCCCTACCGCTTGCTGGAATGGTGCGGCAACGCCTTCGTGCCTGTGGCGGCGGCGTCGAACTGATAGGGTTCTGCGCAAGTCTGGCACCCAAGGCTCATTGGTCTTTTTCGTTACGATGTCGAGAGAAGAGGGATAAGAAACTTAGTCCGTTAAGCTCGCCGATACCGATGCCAACAACAAGGCACCCCAGTGTAATCGTTACCCATTCCGTGTCGAATATAGCGACAACAGCGAAGCAAAAAGCATAGAATATAGCAAAATATAATATTCGACTTAGCTTCTCTCTCTTTGACAAAAATGGACGGCGTTTATTTTTTATTTGCTCAGGCAAAACAATATCTCCACATTTCACGTTGCCGCCGGCAAGCAATGTAATTGCCACGAAATTCGCGCCTCTTCTTAATCGACAAAGTCGTATTCAAACAGAGATACCCTTCCTCAGCGAACCGAATCCAGGAAGATACGCTTCGTCGCGACAGCCTAGGTTGTCCACCAGCAGAACCGGTGATAAGCCAAGCGCGAAAAAATCAGACGGAGTTCAGCCATCTCATGACCTTGCCGATCCGCATTGCCCCCTCCATTCTCGCAGCCGATTTCGCCAAGCTAGGGCAGGAAGTCAGAGATGTGACCGAAGCCGGCGCGGACTGGATCCATCTCGATGTCATGGATGGGCATTTCGTGCCGAACATTTCCTTCGGGCCCGATGTGATCAAGTCGCTGCGCTCCTATACGACCGCCACATTTGACTGCCACCTGATGATCTCGCCCGCTGATCCCTATCTCGAAGCCTTCGCCAAGGCCGGCTGCGACCGGATTACGGTTCACGCAGAGGCGGGCGTGCATCTGCATCGTTCGCTGCAGACAATCCGCAATCTCGGCAAGAAGGTCGGCGTCACGCTCAATCCGGCAACGCCGCTATCGATCCTGGAGAACGTACTCGACGATATCGACCTGATCCTGATCATGTCAGTCAATCCGGGTTTCGGCGGCCAGAAATTCATTCCGGCCATGGCCGACAAGATCCGCAACGCCAAGTCACTCATCGGTGACCGCCCGATCGAGCTGGAAGTCGACGGCGGTGTCACCGTCGAGACCGCGCCGATGATCACCGCCGCCGGCGCCAATGTACTCGTCGCCGGCTCGGCGATCTTCAAGGGCGCTTCCGTCGAGGCCTACAAGCAGACGGTGTCCGATCTCAGGGCTGCGGCAGAACGGGGCCGCGTTGGATCAAATTAATCCGGCCAGCGCTGTCGTTGCGAGCGGGCGGCTGAGGGCAGCCGTCCCTTCCTATCGACAGCTCTTGATCGGGGCGCTCTGCTGGGGTAGCGCAATGGCAAGCTCAGCACTGGTAGCGCTCTATCTGCGCAATGGCCTTCTGACGAGCCATCTGCCTGCCTTGATCGCCGTCTATTTCCTCGGCGGCGCGCTTGCCTGGCCCTTCATGCTGCCGCTGGCGCGGTTGCTCGCGCACGGTCGAGCACTCGAAGCGCGTTTCGCGGCCTTCTTCCTGACGCTGTCGGTCGGCACCGTCGCCATGACAGCCTTCCTCTTTGCCATGGACTACCGCTGGTTCTATGCGCGCTGGCATGCGCCTTTCGGTACGCTCGTCTGGGCATTCCAGTTCGCCTTCACCAGCGCCAGTGCCGTCTATCAGTTCGCGGTCCTCGGCCTTGGCCTGTTTTTACCCTTCGGTCTCCTCTGTTTGGCGGCCGCGAGCCTCTATCTCGCCAGGCATATGCGTTGAGCCGAACGAAAGATTGCGCCAAGAAACATTGAGATTGCCGCCCGTCTTTGTTATGGGGGCGCCAAGCATTCGTTTCCCGCACCCCAAGAAAGTTGTGAGCCCATGATCCCGCGCTACTCCCGACCGGAAATGGTCGCCATCTGGTCGCCCGAAACCAAGTTCCGTATCTGGTTCGAGATCGAGGCTCACGCTTGCGACGCTCTGGCCGCACTCGGCGTCATTCCGAAGTCCGCTGCCGAGACCATCTGGGAAAAAGGCGGCAAGGCGACCTTCGACGTCGACCGCATTGACGAGATCGAAGCCGTCACCAAGCATGACGTCATCGCCTTCCTGACGCACCTGGCCGAAATCGTCGGTCCCGATGCCCGCTTCGTGCACCAGGGCATGACCTCTTCCGACGTGCTCGACACCTGCTTCAACATCCAGCTCGTACGCGCCACCGACATCATGCTTGCCGATATCGACAAGCTGCTGGAAGCGCTGAAGCGCCGCGCCTTCGAACACAAGGATACCGTCACCATCGGCCGCTCGCATGGCATCCATGCCGAGCCGATCACTTTCGGCGTCAAGATGGCGCTTGCCTATGCCGAATTCGAGCGCTGCAAGCAGCGCCTGATCGCCGCGCGCGAGGAAGTCGCCACCTGCGCCATTTCCGGCGCTGTCGGCACCTTCGCCAATATCGATCCGCGCGTCGAAGAGCATGTCGCCGCCGCCCTCGGCCTGAAGCCGGAGCCGGTGTCGACGCAGGTCATCCCGCGCGATCGCCACGCCATGTATTTCGCAACGCTCGGCGTCGTCGCCTCCTCGATCGAGCGCCTCTCCGTCGAAATCCGCCATCTGCAGCGCACCGAAGTGCTGGAAGCCGAGGAATATTTCTCCCCCGGCCAGAAGGGCTCGTCGGCCATGCCGCACAAGCGCAACCCGGTCTTGACCGAAAACCTGACCGGCCTTGCCCGCATGGTCCGCTCCTATGCCCTTCCGGCAATGGAGAACGTGGCTCTCTGGCACGAGCGCGATATCTCGCACTCCTCTGTGGAACGCATGATCGGCCCGGACGCGACCGTGACCCTCGACTTCGCACTGTCACGCCTCACTACCGTCATCGACAAGCTTCTGGTCTATCCGGAAAATATGATGAATAATTTGAACAAGTTCCGCGGACTTGTTCATTCCCAGCGCGTGCTGTTGGCGCTGACCCAAGCCGGCGTTTCCCGCGAGGATTCCTACCGTCTCGTCCAGCGCAATGCCATGAAGGTCTGGGAACAGGGCAAGGACTTCCTTGAGGAGCTGCTTGCCGACCAGGAGGTCCGCGCTGCGCTCTCGGAAGAGGAGATTCGCGAAAAGTTCGACCTCGGCTATCACACCAAGCACATCGACACGATCTTCAAGCGCGTTTTCGGCTAAGGTCGAACAAGCCTATCGATCCGATTTTGAAGGGGCGGCGCTGACAATGCGCCGCTTTTTCTGTTTCAGGCGCGATTTCGCGGAGGGCATATTTTCTCGCTGGCCATTTTCCGCCTCCTCGCCGCGGCTCTTCGCAGCTTTTTCCACCAGTCGGTCCAGGTGTTTCAGATCCTCCTCGTCGAGATTCTCTATCCCGACGAAACGGTTTTCCGCGGCACTGGTCAGGATGAGTTCGTTGAGCTTGGCCTGGATGGCGCGCGTATCACGCGTCTGTGCGTTCTGCAGCAGGAAGACCATCAAGAAGGTGATGATGGTGGTGCCGGTGTTGATGACAAGCTGCCAGGTCTCTGAGAAATCGAAGATCGGCCCCGTCAGACCCCAGACTACAACCGATAGCAGCGCCAAGATGAAAATAACCGGTTTCCCCGCCCATTCCGAAACAATGGCGGCGAAACGCGCGAAAATATGCTTGAGCTCTGCCATGAACCGCATCCTCCTCCACGCCCTGCGTATCCCCCGAATTGGGAGATACATGAGAGGTGACGCGGATCAACGCTGCAAGGTCATCCCGGTTCCATACAACGGGCGCCAGACAAGCCTGGTCTAATGCGCACCGGCGGGCACGACCAGCTTGCGATAGAGATGCCAGGTGGCATGGCCGAGGATAGGCATGACTACGGCAAGGCCCGCGAAGATCGGGATAGTACCGATCACCAGAAGTGCGGCCACCATCACGCCCCAGATCGCAATCGGCACCGGATTGAGCAATGTTGCGCGGAGGCTGGCATCGACCGCCGCCACGGCACCGACATCGCGGTCGAGCAGTAGCGGGAAGGTGACAATGGTGGTCGCCAGAACCACAACGGCAAAGACGAAGCCGACGAGATTACCCCAGAACATCATCGCCATGCCCTGCGGTGTCGTCAGCACATTGGATATGAACGACGACAGCGTTACCGGCACCGCATCACCGAAAAAGGCCACATAGATGGTCTGCGCCACCACCAGCCAGACGATGAAGAAGGCAAACAGCATAAGGCCGACCACGATGATCGACGGCAAGGCCGGCGAAAAGCGCACGTCGAAAGCATGCCGCCAGGATGTATCCATCCCTTTTTCCCGTCGCATGCTGATCTCGTAAAGGCCGATCGCCGCCAACGGCCCCAGCAGTGCGAAGCCGGACATCAACGGAAAGAGCAACGGCAGCAGGTTGGCGCCAGAGCTCCACAGGGGCAGCGCAATACCCGCGATCGGATACATCAAACACAGAAAGACATAGTGCGATGGTTTTTCCCTGAAGTCGTCCAGCCCCAGTTTCAGGGCATCGACGAGATCGGCAACGCCGATCTTGCGGATGGCCGGACGCGTAAAGGTATGGTCTGCTCCAGCCATGACGTGAAATGCTGCCATAATATTCCTCCTCCTCATCAGCCTATGTGTTCAGCTGGCGGCACGGGAATGTCGAGCAAAAGAGACGCCGACATCATCAATCGCTACCGGCAGGCATGATACTAGCAAATTTTGCGGCAATTGTCGCCTTTTCCCTTGACAGCCAGGCCTTCCTTTTCCACATCGGCACATCATGAAAGTCTCCGAAGCAGATATTCTCATTGTTCCCGGTTACACCAATTCCGGCCCCGACCACTGGCAGACGCGCTGGGAGCAGAAGCTCTCGACGGCGCGGCGCGTGGAACAGGCTGAATGGTCAAAGCCCGTGCGCGATGATTGGGTTGCCCGTATCGCCGAAGAGGTGAACGCTTGCACCAAACCGGTGGTACTGGTGGCGCACTCGCTTGGCGTTCCCTCGGTGATCCACGCGATCCCGCTTTTTCGCAAAAAAGTGGCTGGCGCCTTCTTCGTCACGCCGCCCGATGTCGCCAATCCGAAGATCAAACCGAAGCATCTGATGACTTTCGGTCCCTACCCGCTCGATCCCCTGCCTTTTCCCTCGCTCATCATCGCCAGCCGCAACGATCCCTTCAGTAGCTACGAGCATACCGAAGAGCTGGCCCGTAGCTGGGGCTCTCAGCTGATCGATGCCGGTGAGGCGGGCCATATCAATGCCGATTCCGGCCACGGTCCCTGGCCGGAAGGCACGATGGTCTTCGCCAAGTTTATGAGCAGCCTCAAACCGTAATAGCGGCCAGTGTGATACAATGGCTTGCATAGGCTGGGTCACTAGCCTGTGCAGTACCGGTGGGCTTCATTCCATCGTCAAGTAAAAGCCTGTAGAATATGAGAAGACAGGATCGCGATTCTCGCATTGGTACCCACCAAAGCCGGAAATCCGAGGAAGGAGGCGCTGGCGGATTGTGAATTTGCTTCTTATCCGTTATGGGGACGCCAACAGACAGATCCAATTGCGCTTCCTCCAGAGCGCCAACGATAGAGAACAACACCAATGAACCGTCGCCGCCGTATTTACGAGGGCAAGGCCAAGATCCTTTACGAGGGACCTGAGCCGGGCACGCTGATCCAGTTTTTCAAGGATGACGCCACCGCCTTCAATAAGAAGAAACACGAAGTCATCGATGGCAAGGGTGTTCTGAACAATCGCATCTGCGAATATATTTTCAGCCATCTGAACAAGATCGGCATTCCCACACACTTCATCCGCCGCCTCAACATGCGTGAGCAGCTGATCAAGGAAGTGGAGATGATCCCGCTCGAGATCGTCGTGCGCAACGTTGCCGCCGGCTCGCTCGCCAAGCGCCTCGGAATCGAGGAAGGCGTGGTTCTGCCACGCTCGATCATCGAGTTCTATTACAAGTCCGACGCACTCGAAGACCCGATGGTCTCCGAAGAACACATCACCGCCTTCGGCTGGGCCAACCCGGCGGAACTCGATGACATCATGGCGCTCGCCATCCGCGTCAACGACTTCATGACCGGCCTCTTCCTCGGCGTCGGTATCCAGCTTGTCGATTTCAAGATCGAATGCGGCCGCCTGTTCGAAGGCGACATGATGCGCATCATCCTCGCCGACGAAATCTCGCCGGACTCTTGCCGTCTCTGGGACATCGAAACCCATGAGAAGATGGACAAGGACCGTTTCCGTCGCGACATGGGCGGCCTGGTGGAGGCTTATTCCGAAGTTGCCCGCCGTCTCGGCATCATCAATGAAAACGAACCCGTGCGCGGCACGGGGCCGGTTCTCGTCAAGTAAAGCGCAGGAAGGACAATCGTGATCAAGGCTCGTGTAACCGTCACGCTCAAGAACGGCGTTCTCGACCCACAGGGCAAGGCCATTGAAGGGGCACTCGGCGCGCTCGGCTTCGAAGGCGTCGGCCAGGTCCGCCAGGGCAAGGTCTTCGACCTGGAGCTCAACGGTGCCGACAAGGCAAAAGCCGAAGCCGAGCTGAAAGCCATGTGCGAAAAGCTCCTCGCCAACACGGTGATCGAGAACTTCAGCATTTCGATCGACTGATTGCCGTTTTCCGGGAGCCATTCTTTCTTTGTCGTAGACAATGGAGTATGGCTCGCCGAACACATCCAAGCCAGCATCCTTCGCCTATCTCGGGAGCAGAATCATGAAATCAGCAGTCGTTCAACTTCCCGGTCTCAATCGCGACCGTGACATGATCGCAGCGCTGACCAAGATTTCCGGCGTTGCGCCTGTCACGATCTGGCAGACGGAAACCGAGATTCCGGATGTCGATCTGATCGTCATTCCCGGCGGCTTCTCCTATGGCGATTACCTTCGTTGCGGCGCAATTGCAGCCCGCATGCCAGTCATGCAGGCGATCAAGGAAAAGGCCGACAAGGGCGTTAAGGTTCTCGGCGTCTGCAATGGCTTCCAGATTCTGGTCGAAGCCGGCATGCTGCCCGGCGCGCTGATGCGCAATGCCTCGCTGAAGTTCGTCTGCCGCGAGATCAAGCTTGAAGTCGTCAACGCCGAAACGGACTTTACCCGCGCTTATGCCAAGGGCCAGGTGATCCGTAGCCCGGTCGCCCATCATGACGGCAATTATTTTGCCGACGCCGAAACGCTGGCGGCGATCGAAGGCAATGGCCAGGTGGTCTTCCGCTATGCCGAAGGCACCAATCCGAACGGCTCGATGAACGATATCGCCGGCGTCATCAGCGCCAAGGGCAATGTACTTGGCATGATGCCGCATCCGGAAAACCTGATCGAGGCAGCTCATGGCGGCTCGGACGGTCGCGGCCTCTTCGCCTCCGCCCTCGACGTGATCGCCGCCTAAGGCGATCATCCGCACCAACAGTGGAACTTGCGAACCGGCTGACGCCTTGTCTCGTAACAGCGTCGGGCGGTTCCCTTTACATCAGTGGCTAAGAGCAGCCCAAACCCATCCATTGGAAGAGAGATTGATGCGCCCTCGCCTCGTTACCGGATTTTATTCCGCCGCCGCTCTCACGGCTCTCGGCCTGCTTGTCACGTCCTGCGGCACGCGCGCACCGACCCCTGTTACGGTTGATCGTACCGCACTGACGACGATGGAACGTGTCATGCTGAGCGCCAACGCATGCTGGTTCAAAACGGCCGATCCGGCCTTTGCCGGCTATCAGCTCGCGCCTGAGCTCAACTCCTTCACCGGCCGCCCGCGCATCCTCGTGGTCGACAAGAAGCACCCGACAGGCCGCCCGTCTCTCGTCGTCCAGGCGGAAGGCAATCCGGCGCAGCTGCAGGCTTTCGGTCCGATGATGTCAGGCGCATCCGGCGGCCGCATCACCGGCGATGTCAACCGCTGGGCCGCAGGCTCAAGGGGCTGCCAGTAACGGTTTCCCCGCCGCGATTTCATCGCCGGCAACAAGACCGTCTTGGGAAGGTGTGACAAACCCTCACCTTCCCAGTTCATAGCAATGGATCGTTTCGTCGTCATTTCAGGTTGCTCGAACGGCCGCAAGTCGACCTTGCTCGAGGCTCCGAAGCGTCGAGGGTATCCGGTGGTCGAGGAGCCGGGGTGCATATTTAGCTAGGTGTTAGCGCGACTCGACTGCTCAATCCCAGAAAAACGACTTGCTGACTTCAGTCTTCGCTTCACTGCGCGTCAGCCCGATATCGCGCAATTGATCATCCGTCAGATCTCGCAACGTACACCGGCTTTCGCGCTTCTGTAGCCAAAGCGCAAAGGACGCCAAAAGACGGTGTACCAAGCGCGACATTGATTGCGTCGGCCTGAAAGCATCAAGCGGTATCTTGACGGGTGCGGTGCCTTTGGAAAGGCAGATTGTATCTATTGTATCCATTTTGCGCTCGCGGAATTGTGACAATGAAAATGTATCGAGCCAAACGATACAATTGACTCATAGTATTGACTCTATTTTCGAGGCAATCTAAGAAATTGTCATCATGACAAATTGGCTGCCTGACATTTCCAGCGGCAACGGACCGGTTTACATCCGCGTCGCCGACAGTATTGAAAACGCGATTACCCATGGCGTGTTGCCGCCGGGGACGAAGCTGCCGCCGCAACGCAATCTCGCCTACGATATTGGGGTGACAATCGGCACCGTCAGCCGGGCCTATGCGCTCGTGCACGAACGCGGCCTCGTCGCCGGTGAAGTCGGCCGCGGAACCTACGTGCTCGACCGCATCAACAGCAAGCAGATCGAGCCGGTGGACCCGATCACACAGGCGCTGGCCGGCACCCGTGGCCTGGAAACCCCTGATGGCAAGATCCGCTTCGATACGACGGCAGCGCCCGATATCGGCCAGGGCGAGGTTATCGGTCGGCTTTTCGCAGACATCAGCCGGGATCATCAGGCGGAGATTTCCTCCTATTCGCGGAGCTTTCCGACGAACTGGTTCCGCGCCGGCCAGGTCTGGCTTGCCCGCAACGGCTGGCAGCCGGCGATCGAGACGGTGGTGCCGACGCTCGGCGCCCATGCCGCTGCCATCGCCGTCATTTCGGCCGTCACCTCCCCCGGCGACAAGATCGTCTTTGAGAACCTGACCTACACCCAGGTTAGCCGCGCCACCCGTCTCCTTGGCCGCCGCTCCATATTGGTGGATTCCGACGAACACGGTATCATTCCCGACGATTTCGAGCGGCTTTGCCAGCAGCAACATCCGCGCCTGGCCTTCCTGATGCCGACGGCGCACAATCCAACATTGATCACGATGCCGGAGACACGACGCCGCGCGATCGCCGCCATTGCCCGGCGTCACAGCGTCTGGCTGATCGAGGACGATCTCTATGGCGGCATGACCGAGGACCAGAATCCGCTGATGGCAAGCATCGCGCCGGAGCGCACCTTTCTTGTCAGCGGCCTGTCAAAATCCGTCACCGCAGGCGTGCGCGGCGGCTGGGTTGCCTGCCCGCCGCATTTCGCCCAGCGCATCAAAGTCACCCACAAGATGACAACTGGCGGCCTGCCTTTCATCCTGGCGGAAACTTGCGCCCGATTGGTCCTTGAGGGCCATGCGTTGGCGCTGCGCCGCAAGGCGGTCGATGAAATCCGCGCCCGTGAACAATTGGCGCGCGAGGCGCTATCCGGCTTCGAATTCACCTCGCATCCGCATGTGCCGTTCCTGTGGCTGAAGCTGCCAGAGCCATGGCTTTCAGGCACATTCAAGAATGCGGCCCTCGCCGAAGGCGTGCTTGTCGACGATGAGGACGAGTTCAAGGCAGGGCGCTCGGATAGGGTCTATCACCGCGTTCGCGTCGCCTTTTCCTCTCCGCAGCGGCGCGACGACGTCGCCTCCGGTTTCATGACGCTGCGCCGTCTTCTGGAAAACGGCTCGGCCGGCTACGACAGCCACATATGACGGCACTGTTGCGGTTTTGCTCCGACCGCGAAAAACTAAGTCTTACTTAACAAGGCATGCTTTACCTCGCGTTCGCGGGTGCTACCATCCCCAATACGACACGATTCGCTCGCCATATTGGGGGGAGTGCATGCCTAACGTTTCTATTTTGAGCCGCCTCTTTGGGAGGAACGGTCTCGCAGCTATTTTTGTTATGACTGCCTCGATTTTCGTTACCACTGAAACCGCTGCTGCCGCAGACAACAAGATATTCGATGAGCTGCGTTTCGGCTCCAGCGCTTCCATTCAAAGCGGATACGATCATGAAAAGGGCGTCTTCCCGGATGTCCAGGTCCTGTTCAATCCGTTCGGCTATAATCCGACCGCGGACTGGAAGGATCAATTGGCGCATCCGCGCATCCATCTCGGAACCTCTGTCGGCACGGCCGGCTCTGCGACGCAATTCTATGGCGGCCTGACCTGGACGATCACGCACAACAACGGCATCTTCACCGAAGCTGGTTTCGGCGGCACCATTCATACCGGCAACCTCGATGACTGGACCGAGCACGGCCCAATGCTCGGCTGTCGCCTGCTATTCCATGAATATGCTGGGCTCGGATACAACTTCGATAGCCATTGGAACATGATGGCGCAGATTGCCCATTCCTCCCATGCCGATCTTTGCGATGGTCCCAATGGCGGCATGACGCGCGTCGGGCTTCTGGTCGGCTACAAGTTCTGATCGCCGCCAAGCGGCCACGAATGATCAGGCCCGCGATTTACCTATTGTGAATCGCGGTCATTTTCCTGTCGCGCGACAGGTTCACATGCGCTAAAGAGACCCCAATCCCCTGACCGGCCTTCAAACCCTTTACAGGCAAGGACCTTCGAGCGCCCATGACCCTTTCGAACACGATCCAGATTACCCCGGAACTGATTGCCTCCCACGGCCTGAAGCCGGACGAATATCAGCGCATCCTGGATCTGATCGGCCGCGAGCCCTCCTTTACAGAGCTCGGCATCTTCTCGGCCATGTGGAACGAGCACTGCTCTTATAAATCCTCGAAGAAGTGGCTGCGCACCCTGCCGACCAAGGGACCGCGCGTCATTCAGGGCCCTGGCGAAAATGCCGGTGTGGTCGACATCGATGACGGCGATTGCGTTGTCTTCAAGATGGAGAGCCACAACCATCCCTCTTATATCGAGCCGTATCAGGGCGCTGCGACCGGCGTCGGCGGTATCCTGCGCGACGTCTTCACCATGGGTGCCCGCCCGATTGCAGCGATGAACGCGCTGCGCTTCGGCGAGCCGGACCATCCGAAGACCCGCCACCTCGTTTCCGGCGTCGTCGCCGGCGTCGGCGGCTATGGCAATTCCTTCGGCGTGCCCACAGTCGGCGGCGAAGTCGAATTCGACGCGCGCTATAACGGCAATATCCTGGTCAACGCTTTTGCGGCCGGTCTTGCCAAATCCAATGCCATATTCCTGTCCGAGGCCAAGGGCGTCGGCCTGCCAGTCGTCTATCTCGGCGCCAAGACCGGCCGTGACGGCGTCGGCGGCGCGACCATGGCATCGGCGGAATTCGACGAATCGATCGAAGAGAAGCGCCCGACCGTTCAGGTCGGCGACCCCTTCACTGAGAAGTGCCTGCTGGAAGCCTGCCTTGAGCTGATGCAGACCGGCGCCGTCATTGCCATCCAGGACATGGGTGCCGCCGGCCTCACCTGCTCGGCTGTCGAAATGGGCGCCAAGGGCGACCTCGGCATCGAGCTTGACCTCGACAAGGTGCCGGTGCGCGAAGAGCAGATGACGGCCTATGAAATGATGCTGTCGGAAAGCCAGGAGCGCATGCTCATGGTGTTGCAGCCGGAAAAGGAAGCGGTCGCCAAGGCGATCTTCGTCAAGTGGGGTCTGGATTTCGCCATCGTCGGCAAGACCACCGACGACCTCCGGTTCCGCGTCATCCATCAGGGCGAGGAAGTCGCCAATCTGCCGATCAAGGATCTCGGCGACCAAGCGCCGGAATATGACCGTCCCTGGCGCGAATCCGACAAGCGCGCGCCCCTGCCCGCCAATCTCGTCGCGGCACCGGGGGATTACGGCCAAGCGCTGCTGTCGCTGGTCGGCTCGGCCAATCAGTCCAGCCGCCGCTGGGTCTACGAACAATATGACACGCTGATCCAGGGCAACTCCCTGCAGCTTCCGGGCGGCGACGCCGGCGTTGTTCGCGTCGAAGGTCATCCGACCAAGGCGCTCGCCTTCTCCTCCGACGTGACGCCGCGCTATGTCGAGGCCGATCCGTTCGAAGGCGGCAAGCAGGCCGTTGCCGAATGCTGGCGCAATATCACAGCGACCGGCGCCGAACCGCTGGCTGCGACGGATAACCTGAACTTCGGCAATCCGGAAAAGCCCGAGATCATGGGCCAGCTCGTCGGCGCCATCAAGGGCATCGGCGAAGCCTGCCGCGCACTCGACTTCCCGATCGTCTCGGGCAACGTGTCGCTCTACAATGAAACCAACGGCGTCGGGATCCTGCCGACGCCGACGATTGCCGGTGTCGGCCTGTTGCCGGACTGGAAGGCAATGGCGCGCATCGGCTCTGCCTCCGAAGGCGATCGCGTCATCATGATCGGCGTCGATGGCAGCCATCTCGGCTCTTCCATCTATCTGCGCGACATCCTCGGCTCGACGGACGGCCCGGCTCCGGAAGTCGATCTTTTCGCCGAACGCCGCAACGGCGATTTCATCCGTTCGGCCATTCGTAACGGCCAGGTCACCGCCTGCCACGACATTTCCTCGGGCGGTCTCGTGCTTGCGCTCGCCGAAATGGTCATGGCGTCGGGCAAGGGTCTGCGCGTCGAACTTGCCGAATGCAGGGGGCTGCCGCATGCCCTGCTCTTCGGTGAGGATCAGGCGCGCTATGTCATTGCTGTGCCTGCCGATGTTGCCGATTTCATCTGCATTAATGCCGAAAGCGCTGGCGTGCCTTTCCGTCGTCTCGGCACGGTTGGCGGTGACGCTCTAGCCATTGACGGGCTGCTCTCCGTTTCCGTTCAGCAGTTGCGTCAGGCGCATGAATCGTGGTTTCCTGCCTTCATGGATGGCAGTGCGCTCGCTGCTGCCGAATAGAATGAGGTAAATCACTGATGCCAATGAATCCCGGCGATATCGAAGACATGATCAAGGCCGGCATTCCCGGTGCCAAGGTGACGATTCGCGACCTGGCCGGGGATGGCGATCACTATGCCGCCGAAGTCGTGGCCGAAGCCTTCCGTGGCAAGAGCCGCGTGCAGCAACACCAGATGGTCTATGACGCACTGAAGGGCAACATGGGCGGCGTCCTGCACGCCCTGGCGCTACAGACCTCAGCGCCCGATTGAGGAAATCCGGACGCTGTCATTGCCGGGGCCGAAAGCAAGCTCCGGCATATCTGTCTGTGTGAACGCAGCAAAACTGGATGCAGGCAGCGGGCCGGCCGTCAGAAGCGTAAAATCGAAGGGAGCTCGGACATCCGGTCCGAGCACATATTGCCGGTGTACGCGCAGGAAATCGCGCTTGATCTTGGCATAATGCTTCGACGACAGCATTTTTTTGAAGCGAATGAACTGGATGGTGGCCTGCGGCGCGTCAGCATGTCCGCAGACTGCGGCGACTTTGGCTTTGTAGAAATGGATTGCGTCCGTCAGACAGTGAATGTCGAGCCAGAAGATTTCCCGACAGCTTGCCAGCAGGCCAACCCTTGACCGCAGCGTCGCGGCCGGCCGCATCAATGCACATTGCAGGATGGCGCTGCCAAGCGTGGTGAACACGACGTGTTTGCCCTGAAATAGCGCCGGCTCCCGTTCGAGCAGCAGCCCGATCACATGGGCGGCAACGCTCGATCCCATGCTGTGCGAGGAGATGACATACTCATCCGCCGGTTCATCGAGCGCCTGACGCGCACTGATCGCGCAGGCTTCGATCCATTGCTCGGCGCCAATGCCGTTCAACCCCGCCATGGCGACCGCCATTTCCCAGTCGGCGAAGAGGTGCAACGTATGCAGCCGTTCGGCCTGAGGCAGGAAGACATAGATGAAGAAGGCCACGGCCAGCGCAATACTGCCGATATGACTCCAGGACGGAAGCCCGAGGAGAAACGGGGAAAACGCGATGGAGAGGCTGAGAAGCAGCCCGACCAGAATCAATAGGAACGGAAAGATAAAAAAGAGGCCGAAGCGCCAAGCATGACGGAAATAGCCCGTCATGCCGCCGGAGGCCACAACCCTACCGGCTGCGAGATAACCTTGGACCAGCCGCGTGAAAAACGGTCTGCCATTCAGCTTTGCGACCAGATCATTGTGATCGAGGATATGGACGCGGCTATGGGTCTGCCAATCCGCACCTTTGGCGTTCACATCGAAATACGGCGCTCTGCCGAAGTTTTGCAACGAATCGACGGCTACCGAAAAATCCCATGCGGCCGCACTCTGCCGAGCCGAACGCTCATAACGCGCCCGATGCAAGGACGCATCCAATGGCTCAAAGCCGGGGAAGTGAAGGACCACCCTCTTTTCAACGTTACGCATAATGTTCTTGGTTCCCCGGCGCACGGACGGCATCGCATCGATATCAGAGACCGCCAACATCATGGCCAGCCGGCTTTTTCATGGCATACCGCGATGAAAACTGGGCAAGAGGCTCCCACAGCATGGTTAAGGAAGCCTCTACGTCAGCACTCCCGGCCTGAATAGGGTGAGTAATCGGCGCAGGGATCGGCCGGCGGCGCGGTTATAATCCTATGGACCGCCTGGGGCTGCGGTTGAACCTGCGGCGCCGCTATCGTTGTCGTGGCGCGATAGCCAAAGGCGATGCTGAGCACCAGAACGATGGCACTGACCGTAACGGCGCTATTCAGTATCGATGCTTTGGGGGTTCGGACATGCTCATAATATTCCCGCTCGCCTTCGCTCGTCTCGTTGGAGCCGTAAAAATCGCGCTCCTCGCCGACTTGGCCGTCAGAATAGTGATGATGGCTCATGATACCCACTCCCTAAAATGCAATGCTCGCAAAGGAACAGGTACCGACTCTAAAAAACCCAGCAGCGTAATATTAAGCGTCCCTTGCTTCTTGTTATATGTGTTGTTCGGTTTCCGAGTTGAAGAAGCAATTTCAAAACGCACTGTTCAAAAAAAGGTGATAATTCCAACACGACGCCATCATTCGGGACCAATGTGGCGCGAAAACCCATTCATGCGATGAAAAACATTCGGGCACGTTATTGCGGCTGGAAATCAAACCTTCTCCTTGCTATTTAAGGAAAAGATTTGGAGCTGCGGACCTTGACCCCGCATGTGAAAGGACTGGAATATGAGCGGCATCAACGAATTCATCGAAAATGAAGTGAAGACCAACGACGTCGTTCTCTTCATGAAGGGCACCCCGCAGTTCCCGCAATGTGGTTTCTCGGGCCAGGTGGTCCAGATCCTCGACTACATCGGCGTAGACTATAAGAGTGTCAATGTTCTGGCTGACGCGGAAATTCGCCAGGGCATCAAGGAATATTCCAATTGGCCGACCATCCCCCAGCTCTACCTGAAGGGCGAGTTCATCGGCGGCTGTGACATCGTGCGCGAAATGTTCCAGGCGGGCGAGCTTCAGCAGCATTTTCAGGAACACGGCATCAGCGTTCGCGGCGCCGCCTGACCGGTCACCGGGCTCTTTCGTCCGGTTTCCATAGTCCAATTCGATTGATAAGGCGCTGTCGCTGGACAGCGCCTTGATATGTTTATGGGAATAAAACCGTGACGACTCCATCCCAGGCCACGTCTCATGGGCAGCTGCCCATGGGCAAACGCGAGTTCATAGCGCTCGCGGCTTTTCTGATGGCGATCAACTCGCTGGCGATCGACATCATGCTCCCCGCCCTGCAGCAGATCGGCTCCACCCTCGGCGTTGAAAACGAGAACCACCGCCAATATGTGGTGACAGCCTATCTGATCGGATTCGGTTCGGCGCAGCTTTTCTACGGGCCGCTTTCAGATCGCTTCGGCCGTCGTCGGCCCCTGCTGATCGGCCTCATCATCTTCATCATCTCCGCTTTCGGCATCGCGCTCATTCCGTCCTTTGCCGGCCTGCTTGCCCTGCGCTTCATCCAGGGCCTGGGCTCGGCGGCAACGCGCGTCATTACGATTTCCATCGTCCGCGACATTTTCGGCGGTCGCCAGATGGCCGAGGTCATGTCGTTGATCATGATGGTCTTCATGATCGTTCCGGTCATCGCACCCGGAAGCGGCCAGATCATCATGCTGTTGAGTACCTGGCACATGATCTTCGTGTTCATCGCCACCATGGCGACCCTGGTCAGCATCTGGATGTATTTCCGCCTGCCAGAGACGCTGAAGCCCGAAAATGTCCGTCCCTTGACCGTAAAATCCGTCGCCGCCGGTTTTGGCATGGTTCTGACGAACCGTGTCGCGCTGTGCTACACGCTCGCCAGCACCTTCCTGTTCGGCGCGCTGTTCGGCTTCATCAATTCGGCGCAGCAGATCTACAGCGGCATTTACGGACTGGGTGTCTACACACCCGTCGCCTTTGGCAGCGTGGCGGTGTTCATGGCCCTGTCGTCCTTCATCAATTCGCAGCTCGTCGGCCGCTTCGGCATGCGGCGACTGTCGCATGGGGCGCTGCTCGGCTTCTCCCTCGTCACCTTCATCTGGCTGATGGTGCAGCTTTATGGCCCCGCGCCGATGCCCTTCCTGCTGTTCATGGTCTTTTTCGCGCTGGCGATGTTCCAGTTCGGCTGGATCGGCTCCAACTTCAATTCGCTGGCCATGGAGCCTCTCGGCCATGTCGCCGGCACCGCCTCCTCCGTGCTCGGCTTCATGAGCACGGTCGGCGGTGCATCCATCGGTGCCGGAATCGGTCAGTATTTTAACGGCACGGCGACGCCGATGGTGGTCGGCTACTTCACCGTCTCACTGATCGGCATCGTTTTCGTGCTGATCGCCGAGAAGGGCCGCCTCTTCCAGCCACACAATGCGCCACCGCCCGCCGATCAATCCATCGCCCTTCATTGACAGGCATATTTACATGACCCCGCCCCAAGCAAAATCAGCGGAACCAACCGGCTCCGCGCGTATCGGCCTCGGCATCGTTGAATTCATCATCATCATCGCGCTGATGACGGCGAGCATTTCGCTCGGCATCGACAGCATGCTGCCGGCCCTGCCAAATATCGGCCACTCGCTGGCGGTCGCCAATCCAAACGATACGCAGATGGTCATAGCTGTCTATTTTCTCGGCTTCGGCATCTGCCAACTGTTCTTCGGCAGCCTGGCCGACGCCTATGGCCGACGGAACATCCTGCTCGGCGGCCTCGCCTTCTATACGGTGGCACTGTTTGCCGCCGCCTGGAGCGGCAGCTTGTCCATGCTTCTGGTGCTGCGCTTCACCCAGGGCGTCGGTGCTGCGGCCGTGCGCATTTCCACCCTGGCGATCGTGCGTGACTGCTTCGGCGGCCGCGAAATGGCGCAGGTCATGTCCTATGTCACGATCGTTTTCATGATCATGCCAATGGTCGCCCCCGCAGTCGGTCAGATGATCGTCGCCTATTCGAACTGGCAGTGGATTTTCATCGCGCTCGGCATAACAAGCGCCGGTCTGCTTCTCATCGCGTTCCTGCGCATGAAGGAGACCTTGCCAGACGATGAGCGACTGCCGCTTTCCGTCAGTTCGGTCATATCTGGCTTCAAGACGGTGCTGACCAACCGCGTCACCTGCGGCTACATGATCGGCCTGACGCTCTATACCGCCGTCATCTGCGCCTACATCGTGTCGGTCCAGCAGGTATTCGGTGAAGTCTACGGCCTCGGCGAGTGGTTTCCGATCGCCTTTGCCGCGACGGCGGCAGGCACGGCGGTGGCGCAGTTCGCCAATGGCTATTTCGTTCGCAGTTTCGGCATGCGGCGCATCTCGCACGCTGCCATGATCATCTTCACGCTCCTCGGGGTCTTCGGCTATATCGTTGGCACGGCGGGCCAGCCGAGCTTCGTGTTCATGTATGTGCTGATTTCGGTGATGCTGATGATGTTCGCGGTCATCACGACCAATATCATGGCCATTAGCCTGGAGCCGATGGGACATCTTGCGGGAACCGCCGCCTCCATCACCAGCTCCGTCTCCACGACCGGCGGCGTGCTTCTTGGCGGGCTTGTCGGTCAGATGTTCGACGGCACCGCCCAGCCGCTGATCGCCGGTTTCACCGTTTTCGGTGCACTGTCGATCGTTGCGACGCTGTGGGCGGAAAAAGGCAAGCTCTTCACCCATCCTGGCGACAGCCCTAAGCTGGAGCCCGGCATGGGTCATATCTGATCAGGGATTCCGGGCGCGGCGGCCAATCAAATGTCGCCGCGTGATCGCCTGAACCAGCGTCGGCCGGCGACAATGACCAAGCCCAGCAGCGGCCATATCACCCAGGGCGTTCCGTGCCAGGACAGAAGGTTGATGCCAAGAAGACCGACACCGATTACGGCGAAGGTAGCAAGCTGAGGATCGACCTGCGTGTTCGTCCGCGCCCACCGAAGACCGGCGGCGAACGCAAGGCCGAGCAAGGGCCATGCCGCCCAAAAGTCACCGTGCCAGGTGAATACATTGACCACCAAAACGGCAAAGGCGGCAAAAGCCAGCGGACCGTAAATCTGGGCTGCTCCTGCCACAGGTCCGGTATTCGGCGGCGCTGGAGCGCGAGCCTCTTCAGGAATACTGCGAGGTCCCGGCGATGCACTGGCAGCCTGTGGCGCGCCGATCCGCACCGCATAACTCGCCACGCCGCCGTCGATATTCTTGACCTCCAACTGGCCGAGAAAATCAAAGCCGACAGCGACCTTGTTGCGAACCTGATCGTAGACTGTATTGGAAATCACGATGCCGCCGGCAACGGCGCAGGCCTGAAGACGCGCGGCTATGTTAACGCCATCCCCATAAAGATCATTGCCTTCGGCAATCACGTCGCCAAGGTTGAGGCCGATGCGAAACTGCATCTGCGTATCCGGATCGCTTTTCGCATTGTAGCCCGCGAGTTCATTCTGGATATCAACCGCCGCGCGCAATGCTTCGACAACACTGGGGAATTCGGCAAATACCCCATCACCCCATGTGTTGATCACCCGGCCGCCATGCGCTTCGATCAGGCGCGCCATCGCATCGCGATACCGTTTGAGTGTTGCGAGCGTGCCTTCCTCGTCGTTTCGCATCAGGCGCGAATAATCTTGCACGTCGGCGCAGAAGATTGTGGTCAGCTTTCGGCTCGTCTCGGACATCGGCCTCATCCCAGCGGCATACCCCGCCAAAGGACGGTTGCCTGTCATGTGTGAAGATAACGCTCCCCTCACGAATTTCCAAGTACGCTCAATAAGCCGAACCCGTCGCAAACATCATCGCGAGAAGCCATAAGCTCGTTCTACCTTTGCTATCCGCACTTCGAAATGGGAGTACCACTCTTCGCGACCTCGCCTACGCGCGTCAGCATGCTCAGCCTGGTTTCTCCATGCCAGAATGTTCTCCTCCGTGTCGAAATAGGCCACGGTTATTCCGAAACCATCGGCCCCACGAACACTTTCCGCTCCGAGATAGCCAGGCATGGTAGCGATCAACTCTTCCATCCGTTCGGCGGCTTCCGCATAGCCATTGTCAGTTTTCGTACGCTGAGAGGAAGAAATCACAGCATAACAGGCGAGATGAGGAAGCTTGGCGAATTTCGAGGGTGGCATTCTGTTCTATAGTCCCAAGTTAAATCCGAGCGTCCGTCTATCCGGAGAAATGCCTCAGACAGTGAAGACCTCGCGCCGCAGCAGCTCCCAGGATGGCTTGTCCACCGCAGCCAGCAGGCCGCCGTCAAGATGATGCGGCAGATAGGGCGAACCGTCGAAACGCTTGATATAGGCGCCCGCTTCCTCTGAAATTAGCGCGCCGGCCAGATGATCCCAGGGTAACAGCTTGTTGAACATGAGATAATGGACATGACCGCCGGCAAAGGTGCGGTATTCATGAGCGGCGCAGCGGTAGTTGGTGATAAAGCGCACCTTGGCGAGATTGCCCAGGATCTCGGCACGTTTTCCCTTCGGCAGATAGCCGGTCGATGCCATGCCGACCATATCCTCCAGTGCGACCGGCGTTGCCACGGAGAGACGCTGCGCCTCGCCATCCGGCCGACGCAGCCAGGCCCCGCCGCCCTTTTCCGCCAACACCCAATCGTCACCCATCGGGTCGAAGATGATGCCCGCCACGGTCTCGCCCTTGGAAACCACGGAGGCCATGACGCCGAAGGCGGGAATACCGGCTGCAAAATTGAACGTGCCGTCGACCGGGTCGACGACGATGGCCAGATCCGCACCCTGAAGCTTGTGAAGCAGAGCCGGATCGGCGGCAACGGACTCCTCGCCGATGAACAGCGCCTCGGGCCATAGCCGCGCCACCTCGGCCTTGATCATCCGCTCGGCCTGCTCATCTGCTTCCGTCACCAGATCGGTCGCCTCGCTCTTGGCGCGGACGTCATTGCTACCGAGCCGACGGAAGCGTGGCAGGATCTCCGCCTTTGCCGCCTGGCGCAGCAGATCGGCAAGGGTCGTCACATCAACGGATGATGTCATGATGCAGTCCTCTCCTGTCAGGCGCCAACGATCTCGCGGCGGATGATCCGCCAGCTTTCCTCGTCGGGTGCCGAAATAATGCCGCCCGTCGTCTCGCCGGGCCGGTAGGGCGTGCCGTCAAACTTCGCGGTAAAGCCACCGGCTTCCTGATGGGCGAGCACGCCGGCCAGATGATCCCAGGGCATCAGTTTCGAGTGGCCGATGAAATGGATCCTACCGGAGGCAACCATCCAATATTCGTAGGCCGAGCAGTTCAACGCAAACCCCATGCGTATCTTCGCCATATTGGCGCTGATGCGGGAGCGGTCCGGTTCGTCCATATGGCCCCAGGAGATCAGGCCGGTCATCTCGCTTAACGGAACAGCGGGGGCAACCGCAAGCCGACTCGACTGCCCGTTGCGCCGCCGCAAATAGGTGCCGGCACCGCGCACCGTGGTCACGGTATCGCCGAGCACGGAATCATGGATGATCCCGGCGATGGTCTCGCCCTTGGCGACGACGGCAAGAATCGTTCCGAAGACCGGCAGGCCGGAGGCAAAATTAAAGGTACCATCGACAGGATCGATGACAAAGGCAAGATCCGCATCGGACAATGCCGGTACGACGGATCTGTCTACCTCATAGGCTTCCTCGCCAACCACAAGCGCGTCGGGAAAGCGCGCATTCAGCGCCGCAGTGATGTGCTTCTCCGTCAACAGATCGGCTTCCGTCACCAGATCGACGGACGAAGTCTTCTCGGAAATGTCGCCTGCGCCGAGATTGCGGAAGCGCGGCATGATTTCAAGCGCCGCAGCCTCGGCCACGGTTGCCATCAGATAGTCGAAGTCTGGATCGGAGAGGGTCATCGATGATCTCTACAGAAAGAGGATGGCTCCCCTTATGCCCGATTCGATGACAGCCTTGTGGCAAAACCAATTAAATCCGACAGGCGCGGCTCAAGGCTTGTGCGCCATCAGTCCAGCAAAATCGAAAAGCTTGGGATCGAGCAGATGCGATGGGTTCACATGCGCCAGAGCCCGCAGCATCGTATCCTTGCGGCCCGGCATGCGGCGCTCGATATCACCAAGCATGTCTTTCATTGCATTGCGCTGCAGGCCGTCCTGCGAGCCGCAGAGATCGCAGGGAATGATCGGAAACTGCATGGCAGCGGCGAACTTGGCGAGATCATCCTCGGCGGCGTAGGCGAGCGGACGCAGCACCATCAGATCGCCCTCATCATTGAGGAGCTTCGCCGGCATCGAGGCCAATCGGCCGCCGTGGAAGAAATTCATGAAGAAGGTCTCGAGAATGTCCTCGCGATGATGGCCGAGCACCAGCGCGTCGCAGCCCTCCTCTCGGGCGATGCGATAGAGGTTGCCGCGGCGCAGACGCGAACAGAGCGAGCAATAGGTCGCGCCCGCCGGCACCTTTTCCTTCACGATGGAATAGGTGTCGCGATATTCGATGCGGTGTTCGACGCCGATCTTCGTCAGATATTCCGGCAGCACATGCTTGGGGAAATTCGGTTGTCCCTGATCGAGATTGCAGGCGATCAGCTCCACCGGCAGCAGACCGCGCCATTTGAGATCGAGCAGGATCGACAGCAGACCGTAGGAATCCTTGCCGCCAGATACGCCAACCAACCAGCGCTTCTGGCCCTTCAGCATCTGGAAATCGTCCATTGCCTGGCGCACCTGACGCAGCAGGCGCTTGCGCAGCTTATTGAAGGAGACCGAACGCGGTGCGTCGGCGAACAGCGGATGAGCGCCGCCGCCGTCTTCTGCTTCGATATCGTCCGCCACTGTCGTTGCGATATTCATCTTGTCATCCCTCAGGCCTTGCCACGCTGATAGCAGAAAGCGCGGTCAAAGACACGGTCTCAATCGCCGAAGACCGACCAGCCGGTACGCGCGGCAAGCATTTCCAGCGCCACCGCGCCGAGTTGCGAATTGCCGACCTTGTTCAGCCCTGGCGACCAAACCGCGATGGAGCCGATACCCGGCGCCACCGCCAGAATCCCGCCGCCAACGCCGCTCTTGCCGGGCAGGCCGACGTGATAGGCAAAGTCGCCGGAGCCGTCATAATGGCCACAGGTCAGCATCAGCGCATTGATACGCCGCGCCCGCTTCGGCGAAACGACGGAATGGCCGGTGATCGGATTGGTACCGCGAGCCGCAAGATAAAGCCCTGCCTTGGCGAGCTGCTGGCAGCTCATCGACACCGCACATTGATGGAAATAGACGCCGAGCACATGTTCAACGGGATGGTCGATATTGCCATAGGCGCGCATGAAATTGGCGAGCGCGAAGTTGCGGAAGCCGGTCTGCGTCTCAGAGCGCGCCACCTTGTCGTCGATAGTGATCGACTCGTCATCGGCGACATAGCGCACGAAGCGCAAAAGCTCGCCGATCGCCTCGCGTGGCGCGTGGCCCGACAGCACGACGTCGCTGACGGCGATCGCGCCTGCATTGACGAAGGGATTACGCGGAATCCCTTCTTCACGCTCGAGCTGGACGATGGAATTGAACGCCGTTCCCGACGGTTCTCGGCCGACCCTGTTCCACAGGCTCTCGCCCACCTTGCCGAGCGCCAGCGTCAGCATGAAGACCTTGGAAATGCTCTGGATGGAAAAGGGGATATCGGCATCACCTACCGTGTGGATATTGCCGTCCACCGTCGCGATCGCCATGCCAAACTGGTTCGGATCGACCTTGGCAAGCTCGGGAATATAGTCCGCGACCTTGCCCTCGCCGAGACGCGGCGAAAGCTCAGCATGGATGCCGTCGAGAATTGCCTGCAAATCCGCCATGGTGATCTCCGCAAAGAAAAAAGCCGCCCAGAAGGAGCGGCTTTTCCATTCGTAAGAAAGATATCCGCTGATTAACGCGAATAGAATTCGACGACCAGCTGCGGTTCCATGACGACTGCGTACGGTACGTCAGCGAGGGTCGGAACGCGAGCGAAAGTAGCAACCATCTTGTTGTGGTCAGCTTCGATGTAGTCCGGAACGTCGCGTTCAGCCAGCGAAACCGCTTCCAGAACGATGACGAGCTGCTTGGATTTTTCGCGAACTTCGATAACGTCGCCAGCCTTGCAGCGGTAGGAGCCGATGTTGACGCGAACGCCGTTAACCGTGACGTGGCCATGGTTTACGAACTGACGAGCAGCGAAAACGGTCGGAACGAACTTGGCGCGGTAGACGATCGCGTCGAGACGTGATTCGAGGAGGCCGATCAGGTTTTCCGAGGTGTCGCCCTTGCGGCGGTTAGCTTCGTCGAAGGTGGCGCGGAACTGCTTCTCGCGCAGGTCGCCGTAGTAGCCCTTCAGCTTCTGCTTGGCGCGCAGCTGCACACCGAAGTCCGAAAGCTTGCCCTTGCGGCGCTGGCCGTGCTGGCCCGGGCCGTATTCGCGACGGTTAACCGGGGACTTCGGACGACCCCAGATATTTTCGCCCATACGGCGGTCAATTTTGTACTTGGACGATTCGCGCTTGCTCATCGCATTTCCTTTCAAAGTGTTTTAGCGGCTTGTTGCCAAACCGCGAAGGAAACACGCCCTCCTCTGAACTCCGTTTTCGAGCTCTGACAGGCTCCTCACGTTAGCGAACGGAGGGACCACGGGACATGTCAGTGAAACACCGGACATTTCTGCCCGGCGTTGGGGCGGTCTGTAAGGGGTCGTCATGAAATTGTCAACAGCGGCAAGGGCAATAACACGCCTATTCAGCGGCCGCCTGATCACCACCATCGATATCAGGCGCATTGGCATCGCCCGGTGCGGTCTGGCTGCCGATATCCGGGAAGGCGACGATGCGTTTCCCTGAGAAATCCGTGTGAACAACAACACTGCCCTGTTCTTCGAAATAGCTGAGCAGACGCCGGGCGCGGCGGGCGGAATGGGTGCCGTAGGCGCGGGCGATGCGGGCGTCGGAGGGGCATGGCTCGCCGCAGATGGCTGCCTTGGCGAGCATCAGGAAAACGCCCTGAAGATCGTCCGTGACGCCAGTCGAGAGCGACATGGCTGTTGTCCAGGCCTCCGTCGACATGGTCGCCTCGTCGGCACCAGAGCGCACGATCGCCAGACGCCGACGGAATTCCGACAGGGCCATTGGCACGCCCGGCACGCGGCGCATGCGTAGGCGCACGAGGAATTCCTGATAGAGCACTGAATCCGTACGGAAACCGGAGGCGGGATCGTCGAGGATCTCGGAGAGTACGGTGCCTACCCGCGCCTCGCGGTCTTCCGTCGACAGTTCCGGCTGGCTCGCCCTCGGTTCGGCTGGTGCTGCGCTTGCAGCGGGCGTGGAACGCGAGAGTTCTGCCAGAATATCCGTCGTCGGGCGCGGTGCGGGCGTGGCGCGGCGAACGACCGGCCTTGAGAATTCTTCCGGGTCCGGCGTGAAAATCAGATCCTCGACATCCTGTGGCGCATCCGGCAGCGGCATCAGCTTGGGGCTGGAGGAGCGCGCCGAGGTTTCCACGTTGCCGATGGTGATCGGCAGCGGCCGGCGCGAGAGAGCCGGGCCGAGTGCTACGAAATTGCCGCGCTTCAGGTCGCGGAACATCTCCGCCTGCCGGCGATCCATGCCAAGCAGATCGGCGGCCCGGGCCATGTCAATATCGAGAAAAGTGCGGCCCATCAGGAAGTTCGAGGCTTCGGCGGCAACGTTCTTGGCGAGCTTCGCCAGGCGCTGCGTGGCGATGACGCCAGCAAGACCGCGCTTACGGCCACGACACATCAGGTTGGTCATGGCGCCGAGCGACATCTTGCGCGCATCTTCCGAGACATCGCCGCCGACCGAAGGCGCGAACATCTGCGCCTCGTCGACAACGACCAGCACCGGATACCAATATTCGCGCTCGGCATCGAACATGCCGTTGAGGAAGGCGGCGGCGGCGCGCATCTGCTGCTCGATATCCAGCCCTTCAAGCGTCAGGACGCAGGAGACGCGATGCTGACGGATACGGTTGGCGATGCCGGCAAGCTCGGCCTCTGTACGCTCGCCATCGACAACGACATGGCCGAACTTATCGGCCAGCGTGACGAAATCACCCTCGGGATCGATGATAACCTGCTGCACCCACTGCGCGGACTGCTCTAGCAGGCGTCGCAACAGATGCGATTTTCCGGAACCGGAATTGCCCTGAACGAGGAGACGGGTTGCCAACAGTTCCTCGATATCGAGTTGGGCGCTGGTCCCGCCGGACGCCGTTCCCATGTCGATGCCGACCTGCAATGCAATACCCCTTTGACAAGACTCAGATGTGGAAGCGCCCATCTTTCAGAAACGGAGCGCTCCCGTCTATCAAAGATTTCTGCGGCTTACGCGAACGGATTTCAGAAACCCACAGGGGAATGTGATCCGGCCACCCGACTACCGGAAACGCAGGTTGGCGCGCGATAGCTGATCGACCGTCGTGCAGCCCATGAGTTTCATGCCGCGTTCTATCTCGGTGCGAAGCATGCCGAGCGCACGCTCGACACCCGGCTGGCCCGCAGCCGCCAGCGGATAGAGATAGAAGCGTCCGACACCAACAGCCTTGGCACCGAGCGACAGCGCCTTCAGCACATGCGTCCCGCGCTGAATGCCGCCATCCATCATCACGTCAATCCGATCGCCGACCGCATCGACGATTTCTGCCAGCTGATCGAAGGCCGAGCGCGAGCCATCCAGTTGCCGCCCACCGTGATTCGAAAGCACGATACCCGTGCATCCGATCTCGACGGCGCGCTTGGCATCCTCCACCGACATCACGCCCTTGAGGCAGAATTGCCCGCCCCAATGCCGTACCATCTCGGCGACATCGTCCCAGTTCATCGATGGATCGAGCATTTCGGTAAAATACTTGCCGATCGACATCGCCCCGCCGCTCATGTCCACATGCTCCTCGAGCTGCGGCAGACGGAATTTTTCATGGGTGACATAGTTCAAGCCCCATGCCGGCTTCATGGCGAATTGCGCCAGGCCAGCCAGATTGAGCTTGAAGGGAATGGAGAAACCAGTGCGCAGGTCGCGCTCGCGGTTCCCCCCGGTGATGCTGTCGACAGTCAACATCATCACATTGACGCCGGCGTCCTTGGCCCGCTGCATCATGGCGCGGTTTAGGCCGCGATCCTTATGAAAGTAGAACTGATAGACCTGCGGCCCCCGATGCTTCTTGCGCACTTCTTCGAGGCTGACCGTACCAAGCGAGGAAACGCCGAACATGGTGCCCATGGAAGACGCCGCGGCAGCAACCGCGTTTTCGCCCTCATGATGGAAGAGCCGCTGCAAGGCCGTCGGGGAGCAGTAAAACGGCGTTGCCAGCTTCTGCCCCATCACCGTGACGGACATATCAACGCTGCTGACGCCGCGCAGGACATTGGGAACCAGATCGCAGCTTTCGAAGCTTTGCGTATTGCGGCGAAGCGTCACTTCATCGTCGGCAGCGCCATCGATGTAGTTGAAAATCGGACCCGGAAGGCGGCTTTTCGCCAAGGCGCGGAAATCATGGAAGTTATAGCAGTCAGTAAGGCGCATGATTTGCCTCGACCGTGAAACTGCAATGCTTTTCAAAAGACCTCAATTATCGTCCTCCCAATACCGCTCTCAATGTGCTCTATAAACGATGCAATCGTGCTTCCCATTTATAGAGCACGTCGGGCTCCTTCTCCTCATTGCCCGCCCCGTCCGACTCGTCAACAACCAAGAAGCCGTGTTTCTCGTAAAAACGGCGGGCAGCGGCGTTTCGTTGGAATGTCCAGAGCGAAAGCGCCGGATAGGCCGCTTTGGCAACCTCCAGCAATCTGGTGCCGATACCGCGACCCTGCGCCTCTGGCAGGACATAGAGCTGATCGATCCAATCCTCGAGGAAGGCGATGACGCCAACGAGGCGACCACCCTCTTCCGCCCCCCATATCTGGCAATCCTTGAAGACGACCGCGCTCCAGAAGCCGACATCCTCCTCCGACGAATGAAGCCCCGACAGCGTTGGAAGCCGCTCATCGAAGGCGGCCCGATGGACCCCGGCCGCAGCCGGCATGTCAGCGAGATCGAGTTTCCGCAATGAAATCGTGCCAGCCATATCGTTATGCCCTCAACCCAAAGCCCTGCATCAGCCGTCGCGTCGGAAAATCCGGGGTGCCGGACGTGAAGACGGCGAAATCGTAATTGTCTGGATGCACGGCATCGGCCACCTGCGGCACCAAGCTGCGGGCGCGGCGCGCGATCGCCTCGGCGGGATCGAGCCAATCGACCGGCCAGGGCGCGAGCCTGCGGAAGATATTGGCCATGAAGGGGTAATGCGTACAGGCAAGCACGACGATATCCGTCTTGCGGCCGTCCATCTCGACAAAGCACTGGTTGACTTCGGAGAGCACCGCATCGTCGGAAATGGTGTCGCCACGAATATAGGCTTCCGCCAGGCGCGCCAGGTTTTCCGAGCCGACGAGCCGGACATGACATTGCGTCGCGAAGGACTGAATAAGATCGCGAGTATAGGCCCGCTTGACGGTGCCCGGCGTTGCCAGAACAGAGACCAGACCGGAACGTGTCCGCTCGGCTGCCGGCTTGATGGCCGGGACAGTGCCGACGAAGGTCATTTGCGGGAAAGCGGCGCGCAAATCGGCACCCGCGAGCGTGAAGGCCGTGTTGCAGGCGATGATGCAGATTTCCGGATCGTAATCCGCCAAAAGCTTGGCGAAGAGACCAACGATGCGCTCGCGCAACGCCTGCTCTTCCCAGTCGCCATAGGGGAAACCGGCATCGTCGGCGATATAGATGAAACCGCGCTCCGGCATCAACACCCTCACCTCGCGCAACACGGTCAGGCCGCCAATGCCCGAATCGAAAACGAGGATCGGTTTCAGCTCATTCGCCGCTGCTGTCATCGCTTGTGGTTTCCTTGGGTGCGACAGAGGATCTGGGACGCGGGCCGCTGCCGCGCGGAGAACTTCGCGTGAAGCGGTCGAGGGATGAGATCACGCCGCGCAAGACGCTGATTTCCTGTTCGCTAAATGCCCGGCGCGAGAGAACCGCACGCAGATTGTCGATCATTTTCGGCTTTTTCCCGGCGGGATGGAAATAGTTGCGCGCATCCAATGCGTCTTCGAGCTGGTCAAACAGGCCGAAGAGTTGTTCCTTGGTCGACGGGCGCTGCTGCATCGCCTGGAAGGGAACGGCGGCAAGATCCTCCATGCCGGTCTTCATCCATTCATAGGACATCAGCAGCACGGCCTGGGCGATATTCAGCGAGGCAAAGGCCGGATTGACGGGAAAGGTCACGATTTCGTCGGCCAGCGCCACTTCCTCGTTCGTCAGCCCCCAGCGCTCACGGCCAAAAAGAATACCGGTACCCTCGCCGGCCTTGAACCTGGCACGAAGCGTCTCGGCGGCAACCACCGGCGAGCGCACCGGCTTGAAGCCGTCACGCTCGCGTGCCGTCGTCGCGTAGACGAAATTGAGGTCGGCGACCGCCTGTTCCAGCGTGTCGTAGACCTTGGTCGCCTCGATGATGTGATCAGCCTTGGAGGCAGTCGCCTGCGCTCTTTCGTTGGGCCAGCCATCGCGTGGGTTGACGAGGCGAAGTTCGGCGAGGCCGAAATTCGCCATGGCGCGCGCCACCATGCCGATATTCTCGCCCATCTGCGGCTCGACCAGAATGACGGCCGGTCCTTCGGCCAGAAGTTGACGCTCGCTATTCGTGCCTGCCATGACGCCTTTCCCCATGCGCGGACCATACCGCGCAAATCATGGTCGCAATAACGAGACAAGCGGCAATCGGCAAGACTTTTGAGCCCCGGGCCGTTCAGTCCGGAACGAAGACTATTTCTGATCCGGTTGTTTCTGCTGCTGGTCCGCCGACTGCTGTTGCTTGACGATATCCTGCATAACGGATTTCAGCGAATTGGACTGACCGCCCTCGTCAACCGTGATGATGTCATCGATGACTGGCTTGCCTGCTTCCTGAATGACCTCGAAACGCACCGTGGTCGTCGCCTGACTAGCAGCGTCCGCCCCCTGGCAAGCCAACGTCTTGAAGGTTGCTACGACCTCCGTCGTGTCGCCCTTGGGGGCCTGCGGGGCAATATTCAGGTCCTGCAACGGACACGCATCCTGACCACCGATAATGACATCATAGTCGAAGGGCGAAATACCGTCCTCGTCAACGGCGGGAAACTGTGCCGCCGCCTTGTATTTCGCGATGAAATCCTTGCTAAAGCGCTCGCCCAGTTTGCTCTCGTCGAAAATATCCTGCCACTCGCTGTCGCCGCCCGCCCAATTTGAAACGGTAGCGTCCATTACTGCCTTGACCGGCGCCGTCACATCGGCCGCCGCGCCGGACCTGCACTGAGCGAGAAGGGAAGGAAAACAGCGAGAAGCGCGGCAGCGACAATTTTCTGCATGATAAAAATCCGTAATGATCAGCGAAGCATGCGCGCGACATTAGCCGCATCCATCGCTTTGGCAATGGTCCGATCCGGAAAAGCAAACCTCGCGATAAGGAGGATGTGATGAGCAAAAACGCCGCTTCAGCGCCTCTTTGGCTTTGCGTTCGGAACTTGCGATGCTATAGCGCTCGAGACTTCATATCACTCACGGGGACATCCGCTCCCATCAGCTTAAACGAGGCAGAAGCATGAAGAAGATCAAGGTCGCTAACCCCGTTGCCGATCTCGATGGCGACGAGATGACTCGCATCATCTGGCAGTTTATCAAAGACAAACTGATCCATCCCTACCTCGATATCGATATCGACTATTACGACCTCTCGGTGGAAAACCGCGATGCGACCAACGACCAGGTCACCGTCGATGCCGCCAACGCCATCAAGAAGCACGGCGTCGGCATCAAGTGCGCGACGATCACGCCGGACGAAGACCGCGTCAAGGAATTCAATCTCAAGCAGATGTGGAAGAGCCCGAACGGCACGATCCGCAACATTCTCGGCGGCGTCATCTTCCGCGAGCCGATCATCTGCAAGAACGTACCACGCCTGGTTCCGGGCTGGACCAAGCCGATCGTCGTCGGCCGTCATGCCTTCGGCGACCAGTATCGCGCCACCGACTTCAAGTTCCCCGGCAAGGGCAAGCTGACCATCAAGTTCGTCGGCGAAGACGGCGCGGTCATCGAGAAGGAAGTCTTCGAAGCTCCGGGCGCTGGCGTGGCCATGGCCATGTACAACCTCGACGAATCGATCCGCGATTTCGCTCGCGCTTCGATGATGTACGGCCTGATGCGCAAGTGGCCGGTCTACCTCTCGACCAAGAACACCATCCTCAAGGCCTATGACGGCCGCTTCAAGGATATCTTCGAAGAGATCTATCAGAGCGAATTCAAGGCGAAGTTCGACGAAATCGGCATCACCTACGAACACCGCCTGATCGACGACATGGTCGCTTCCGCGCTGAAGTGGTCCGGTGGCTACGTCTGGGCCTGCAAGAACTATGACGGCGACGTCCAGTCCGACACGGTTGCCCAGGGCTTCGGCTCGCTCGGCCTGATGACCTCTGTTCTGCTGACGCCCGACGGCAAGACGGTGGAAGCCGAAGCCGCTCACGGCACGGTTACCCGCCACTACCGTCAGCACCAGAAGGGCCAGGAAACCTCAACGAACTCGATCGCCTCGATCTTCGCCTGGACCCGTGGCCTCGCACATCGCGCCAAGCTCGACGACAATGCCGAACTTGCCAAGTTCGCGACAACGCTCGAAACCGTTTGCGTCGACACCGTCGAAGCCGGCTTCATGACCAAGGATCTGGCGCTGCTGATCGGCCCCGACCAGCCGTGGCTCTCCACCACCGCCTTCCTCGACAAGATCGACGAGAACCTGCAGAAGGCCATGGCCGCTTAAGCATCGGCAACATCAAAGCATACGGAAACCCGGCCTTGGTGCCGGGTTTTCTTTGCCGGAAAATCTTGCCGCCGCGTGTGCTTGATGACAAGAATGGCGCAACAAAAGGGAGGAACGCATGACCGAGGAACTGGTTTTCTACACCAACCCGATGTCGCGCGGGCGCATTGCCCGCTGGATGCTGGAGGAAGTCGGTGTGCCTTACCGCACCGAATATCTGGATTTCGGCACGACAATGAAGGCGCCCGACTATCTCAAGGTCAATCCCATGGGCAAGGTGCCGGCGATCAAGCATGGCGATACCATCGTCACCGAAGGTGCTGCCATCTGCGCCTATCTGGCTGAGACCTTTCCGCAGGCTGGCCTCGCGCCGACCGCAGCCGAGCGCGGTCGCTACCTCCGCTGGATGTTCTTTGCCGCCGGACCGTTGGAAATGGCCGTGACCAATCGCGCCCTTGGTTTCGACATTCCCTCCGAACGTCTTCGCATGGCCGGCTGCGGCAGTCTGGATAATGTCTTCGATACGCTGGAACAGGCAGTGACCGCTTCGCCCTACATCGTCGGCGACCGTTTCACGGCCGCCGACGTCTATGTCGGATCCCATATTGGCTGGGGTCTCAATTTCGGGACAATCGAAAAGCGGCCGGCCTACATCGACTACTGGAGCCGCGTGAGCGACCGCGATGCCTATCGCCGCGGCAACGAAATCGACAATGCGGCAATGCCGAAACAACCGAATGGCTGAAAAGACAAATCTCTACAGCTATTCTCTCAGGCGAGACTTCAAGTCGCTATTGCAGCGGCATATGGATGTCGGTCAATAATTCCATCGGCTGCACGTCGCGCGGATTGTTGAGGTACTCCTCGAACATCACCGCGTCGCGCAGCTGCCGGCCGGAGGCAGGCAGCCATTCGGCGTAGAGCCATTGATAGGCCTTGTACATATCCGCATAAGGGCCTTTGTGCCGCAGCACGGCATATTCACCGCCATCGACCCTCCGACGCTCCAGCGGAGCGTTGGCGGCTATCTCCTCGGTGGCGTTGACGCAGGCATACGAGTGCAATTTCTCCGCCGGGACGACATCCGGGTCGTCGAGATAGACACCGATCATTCGCATGTCGGGCCTGGCGAGGCCACGGGCATAGAGCGTGCCGAACAGGGTTTCGAAAGCCTGGCCGATCTGCATGTAGGAGCCGATATGAGAGACCCCGATGAGCGAAAGCGAGGGAATGGTCGAAGCGTAACGTCGAACATAAGCTTGATCCTTCCTTGGGTGCTGGGTTCGAAGATCGTGTGGCTTCCCTCATTCCGATATCGCGCCGGCGGCATGCCGTAGACGGATTTGAAGATGCGGTTGAACGATTGGAGGTTGGGATAGCCCGACCGCTTTGCAATGTCGCTGACGACAAGATCTGTGCGGACGAGATCACCGGCGGCGCGGTGCAGCCGCAACCGTTTGACTGTGGCAGCCGCCGTCTCGCCATAGATCGCCCGATAGATCCTGTGCCAGTGATAGCTGGACATGCAGGCGATCTCGGCAAGTCTCTCCATATCGAGCTCTTCGTCCAGATGCTCGTGGATATAGGCAGAAACCCGCCGTAGACGGGTTTCATAAAGCGCCCATGCCGTTTCGCCATTCATGTCAGCCCCCTTGCAAATCGATCGGCCCCAAGGAACCATAACTCGATTTGACAAATCCTGCTGAGTTTCGAGCACAAACAAAACGGCGGGGTTATTCGCCCCCGCCGCTTAGCAATAGTGAAATGAAATCCGCGCCTTAGCCGGCGAGCGCCGCAGCAACCGCCTCGATCGCCTCATCCGCCTTGTCGCCATCCGGTCCACCGGCCTGGGCCATGTCGGGACGCCCGCCGCCGCCCTTGCCGCCGAGAGCGGCAGAGGCGATGCGGACGAGGTCGACGGCGCTGAAACGGCCGATCAGATCGTCGGTGACAGCAACGACAGCGCTGGCCTTGCCATCTTCGGAAACGCCAATCAGCGCGACGACGCCGGAGACAAGGCTGGTCTTGCCGTCATCGGCAAGGCCCTTTAGATCCTTCGGATCGACGCCGGAAATGGCCTTGCCAAGGAACTTGACGCCACCGATTTCGCGGACTGCGTCGGCCGAGCCAGCCTGCCCACCGCCCATGGCGAGCTTGCGCTTGGCATCCGCCAGTTCACGCTCCAGCTTGCGGCGCTCATCCATCAACGCTTCGACGCGCGAAACGACATCGGTCGGCTGCACCTTCAGCGCGGAAGCAAGCGCCTTCACGCGATCGTCCTGTTCGGCCAGATAATCACGAGCGGATTCGCCGGTGACCGCCTCGATGCGGCGCACGCCGGCGCCGACGGCGCTGTCGCCGAGGATGCGAATAAGGCCGATCTGACCGGTCGCGGCGGCATGTGTACCGCCGCAAAGCTCGATGGAATAGGCCTTGCCGGCCTTCCCACCGCGCACGCCCTGCCCCATGGACACCACGCGCACTTCATCGCCATACTTCTCGCCGAACAGCGCCATCGCACCTTCGGCAATGGCATCGTCGACGCTCATCAGGCGGGTCGTGACCGGCGAATTTTGCAGCACGATCTCATTGGCCATATCCTCGACGATTTTCAGCTCCTCAGCCGACATCGGCTTTGGATGCGAGACGTCGAAGCGCAGGCGCTCAGGCGCGACCAGCGAGCCCTTCTGCGCCACATGGGTGCCCAGCACTTCGCGCAGCGCTTCATGCAGCAGATGGGTCGCCGAATGGTTGGCACGCAGGCGCGAGCGCCTGTTGTGATCGACCGTCAGCACCACAGCGTCGCCGGCCTTGATCGTGCCATCCGAAACCGTGGCGATATGCACGAACAGGCCCTCGCCCTTCTTCTGCGTATCGCTGACCGCAAGCTTGCCGTCGTCGCCGGAAATGACGCCGGTATCGCCCATCTGGCCACCGGATTCGCCATAGAACGGCGTCTGATTGACGACGATCTGCACCTTGTCGCCGGCAGAAGCACTATCGACGGCAACACCGTCCTTGACGATTGCCTGGATCACGCCTTCGGCAACTTCCGTGTCGTAGCCGAGGAACTCGGTAGCACCGTGCTTTTCCTTGAGCTCGAACCAGATGGTTTCGGTCGCCTTGTCGCCGGAGCCAGTCCAGTGCGAACGTGCCTCGGCTTTCTGCCGTTCCATCGCATCGGTAAAGCTCGAAATATCGACGCCGATGCCGCGCGCGCGCAATGCGTCCTGCGTCAAGTCCAGCGGGAATCCATAGGTGTCGTAAAGCTTGAAAGCGGTTTCGCCGTCGAGGCTGTCGCCCTTGTTCAGCGTCGAGGTCGCATCGGTCAGCAGCGACAGGCCGCGATCCAACGTCTTGCCGAAACGGGTTTCTTCAAGCTTCAGCGTCTCGGAGGTCAGCGCCTCAGCGCGCACCAGCTCGGGATAGGCGCGGCCCATCTGCTGGATCAGCGTCGGCAGCAGCTTCCACATCAACGGTTCCTTGGCGCCGAGCAACTGCGCATGGCGCATGGCGCGGCGCATGATGCGGCGAAGCACATAGCCACGACCTTCGTTCGACGGCAGCACGCCATCGGCGATCAGGAAGGCGGAAGAACGCAGATGGTCGGCGATGACGCGGTGGCTGGCGCGATGCTCGCCCTCCGCCTTGACGCCGGTTGCTTCTTCCGAAGCCTCGATCAGTGCGCGGAAGAGATCAATATCGTAGTTGTCATGCTTGCCCTGCAGCACGGCGGCAACGCGTTCGAGACCCATGCCGGTATCGATCGACGGACGCGGCAGGTCGACCCGCTCCTGCTTGGTGATCTGCTCGAACTGCATGAAGACGAGATTCCAGATCTCGATGAAGCGATCGCCGTCTTCGTCCGGCGAACCGGGAGGGCCGCCCCAGATATGGTCGCCATGGTCGTAGAAAATTTCCGAGCACGGACCGCAGGGGCCGGTATCACCCATCGCCCAGAAATTGTCGCTGGTGGGAATACGGATGATCCTGTCATCCGACAGGCCGGCGATCTTCTTCCAGAGGTTAAAGGCGTCATCATCGGTATGATAGACCGTCACCAGCAGGCGCTTGGCATCAATGCCGAACTCCTTGGTGATCAGGTTCCAGGCAAGCTCGATGGCGCGCTCCTTGAAATAGTCGCCAAAGGAGAAATTGCCGAGCATTTCGAAGAAGGTGTGGTGACGGGCGGTGTAGCCGACATTGTCGAGGTCGTTATGCTTGCCGCCGGCGCGCACGCATTTCTGCGCGGTCGACGCCGTCTTGTAGGGGCGCTGCTCCAGGCCGGTGAAGACATTCTTGAACTGCACCATGCCGGCATTGGTGAACATCAATGTCGGGTCGTTGCGTGGCACGAGCGGGCTCGACGAAACGATCTCGTGATCGTTTTTCTTAAAATAGTCGAGAAAGGTCGACCGGATTTCATTCACACCGCTCATGTTGGGCCCTTCAGTATTGCCTTCAGCAACTTCTATCAAAGTCAGTGGCTTTTATCGTCCGCTCCCGGCCCTGTCCAGCCGCACAAACAAAACCGGCCGCACATCCCTTGGACAATGCGGCCGGTTTCGAATTTTAATCCTGGATCACCCTCTGGGATCGCTCCCGGAAATCACTATTCCGCAGCGGCCTCGCCGTCATCGGCATCAGGACCACCATTCTGCAGGAAGCGGTCGGCGATCAGGCCGGCGTTCTGGCGCAGCGACAGTTCGATCTCGCGAGCGAGATCCGGATTGTCGCGCAGGAAGAGTTTCGCGTTCTCGCGGCCCTGGCCAAGGCGCTGGCTGTTATAGGAGAACCAGGCGCCCGACTTCTCAACGATGCCGGCCTTGACGCCGAGATCGACCAGTTCCCCAGTCTTGGAAACGCCTTCGCCATACATGATGTCGAATTCCACCTGCTTGAAGGGCGGCGCCATCTTGTTCTTGACGACCTTGACACGGGTCTGGTTGCCGACCACCTCTTCGCGCTCCTTGACGGCGCCGATGCGGCGGATATCGAGGCGAACCGAGGCGTAGAATTTCAGCGCATTACCGCCGGTCGTCGTTTCCGGCGAACCGAACATGACGCCGATCTTCATGCGGATCTGGTTGATGAAGATCACCATGGTGTTGGACTTCGAGATCGAAGCGGTGAGCTTGCGCAGTGCCTGGCTCATCAGACGGGCTTGCAGGCCCGGCAGGCTGTCGCCCATTTCACCTTCGATTTCGGCGCGCGGCGTCAGCGCCGCAACGGAGTCGATGACGAGAACGTCGATGGCGCCGGAACGCACCAGCGTGTCGGTGATTTCAAGCGCCTGTTCGCCGGTGTCTGGCTGCGAGATCAAAAGGTTCTGCAGGTCGACGCCGAGCTTGCGGGCATAGACCGGATCGAGCGCATGCTCAGCGTCGACGAAGGCGCAGATGCCACCCTTCTTCTGTGCCTCGGCGATCGTCTGCAACGCCAGCGTCGTCTTACCGGAGCTTTCCGGCCCGTAGATCTCGACAATGCGTCCCTTCGGCAAGCCGCCGATGCCGAGCGCAATATCGAGGCTCAGGGAGCCAGTGGAAACTGTTTCGATTTCGACCACGTTCTCGTTAGAGCCGAGCTTCATGATCGAGCCCTTGCCGAACGACCGCTCAATTTGAGAGAGTGCCGCTTCAAGTGCCTTGCTTTTATCCACCGATTTGTCCTCTACAAGCCGCAAAGAATTCTGAGACATTCGATCCACCTTTAGGTTATTGAAGCCGCTCAAGCAATGTCGCCGCTGATGAGAATTGTGTACTCTATTTGTTCTCATCTCACAAGGCCACAACAAGCAATTGAAAGAAAAAGGTAAAATGAATTTCGTTCTACATTTGTTTTCTTCTTTCATCCCAAGCACTTACATGCCCTCGCAAGTCATTTCCGGCATGTTGGCAACTGCTTCGATTCGCCTTTTGAGCTGCTGAGGAGATCGATATGGCGAAGAAGATTCTCGTTCTGGGCGGTGCTCATATCGATCGGCGCGGCCGCATTTTCGGCGATACGGCGCCCGGCGCCAGCAACCCCGGCGCCTGGTTCGAGGAGCCAGGTGGTGGCGGCTTCAACGCGGCGCGCAATCTGGCCCGCCTCGGCTTCGATGTGCGGTTGATCTCGCCGCGCGGCGGTGATCCCTCAGGCGAGATGGTGGCGGAAGCCGCAAACCACGCCGGCGTCGACGACAAGCCTTTCGTTTTCCTCGATCGCAAGACACCGAGCTATACGGCGATCCTCGAGCGCGACGGCAATCTGGTGATCGCGCTCGCCGACATGGAGCTTTATAAGCTGTTCGTCCCGCGCCGGCTGGCGATCCGCTCCATTCGCGACGCTTTCGAGGCCACCGATCTCATCCTCTGCGACGCCAACCTGCCGGCCGACACGTTGAGCTCGATTGCCGCGCGGGCAGCAACCCACGGCAAGCCACTGGCCGCGATCGCGATTTCGCCAGCGAAGGTGGTGCGCCTGAAGCCATGTCTTGCCGGCATCGACCATCTCTTCCTCAATGAGGCCGAAGCTGCGGCACTGACCGATAGCCGTCCGGACGACCCGCGCGACTGGGTTGCCGAACTGCGCGCACTCGGTCTCAAAAACGGCGTGATTACCCGTGGCAAGCGCGAATTGATCGCCTTCTCCAGTGACACCATCGTCAGCCTCCAGCCGCCTATCGTCGACAATGTCGCCGATGTCACCGGCGCTGGAGATTCGTTGGCTGCCGGCGTTCTCTCCGCTCTGCTTGCCGGCCACGATCTCGGCGAGGCGGTGCGTCACGGCACCGCTGCGGCCGCAATCACCGTGCAATCGCCTTTCGCCACGGCGGAAAATTTGTCGCCCGCGCTTCTGAAGACGATGTTGGCTCTTGTTCCCCAAGCCGCAATTCTGTCATGAAGCGCATTGACTTCGTATTTCCTGTTTCAGCCGATTGGACTAGACCATGACCAAGCCCATTTCCCCCTGCTACCGATCTCCTATTCGAAGGAAGTTGCCGCCGCCAAGCTGCGTGGCGCACCGCTGGTGGCTTTGGAATCGACCATCATCACCCACGGCATGCCCTATCCCGGCAATATCGAGATGGCGCAGAGCGTTGAGGCGATCATCCGCCAGGAAGGCGCCGTGCCGGCAACGATCGCCGTAATCCACGGCGTTCTGCATATCGGCCTGGAGCCGGCAGAACTGGAAGCGCTCGCCAAGACAGAAGGCGCGATGAAAGTATCCCGCGCCGACCTCGCCTTCGCCATCGCTGAGCGCCGCACGGGCGCAACAACCGTCGCCGCGACGATGATCGCTGCTGCCCGCGCCGGCATCAAGGTTTTCGCCACCGGCGGCATCGGCGGCGTGCATCGCGGCGCCGAGGAAAGCTTTGACATCTCCGCCGACCTGGAAGAACTCGCGCGCACCGGCGTCATCGTCGTCTGCGCAGGCGCCAAGGCGATCCTCGACATTCCGAAGACGCTGGAAGTGCTGGAAACCCGTGGCGTCCCGGTCGTCACCTACGACAGCGCCGAATTCCCGGCCTTCTGGTCGCGCGCTTCCGGCCTGCCGAGCCCGCTGACGCTCAACAGCCCGGCCGCGATCGCCAATTTCCAGGTGACCCGCGACCAGCTCGGCATCGACGGCGGCATGCTGATCGCCAATCCGGTACCGGAAGCCGCCGAGATCCCGCGCGAGGAGATGGAGATCTATATCGAACGCGCGCTGGACAGCGCCGAACGCGACGAAATCGTCGGCAAGGCGGTCACTCCCTACCTGCTCAGCACCATCTTCGACCTCACCGATGGCCGCAGCCTGAAGACCAACATTGCGCTCGTCGAGAACAATGCACGCCTCGCCGCTGAAATCGCGGTTGCTTTGGCGGAATAACGAGAACTACACGACGGTTGTCGGACACAGCGTCGCTCATCAGGTCAATGTGAAGAGACCGAGAGCGGCGCGCAGTTCGGCAATCGTCGCCTCGGTCCGCTGCATTGCCTTCTGCGTGCCCTGCCGCAGCCAATCCAGGACACAAGCCGGATCACGGCGGCAAGGGTCGATTTCAAGAAATGACGACTGCCGCTCCTAGAAGGAGCGCCACCACATCCGCAGATTGGGATTTGCAAAGTCGATCATGGTTGCGTGATCCCACGGATTGGATGAAAATGGCAATGGGAACATCGAGATTTCCCGGCCGTCCTCAGGAGTTTACATGCAACTCGATGATAATCTCTTGATTTACCCCATGCCTAGTCTCGTCGCCACGCTACTTAACGCGGAAACATCAAAAGGCAGACCTTTGATCGAGGAGGAAGTGATCTTCATAAGAGACAATTGCCCTTCCATCGCCGTGCCTCGTGAGGTCGCTCTAAAAATAGACGAGGAACGAGGCTACAAAGATATCGACCTAGAAAAGGCCTGGGAGGAATGGCAGGAAGCACGGAAGCTTCTTGTTGGCGACTAACATAACGTCCCCTTGCGGCGCGAAGAGTCAGGCGCTTCCAAGCCGAAAGAACCCCGACGCCAATAACCCGCTGCAATCGACGCCACCAAATCAGGTGTTGTGTCGCAATGCTATGGCATTTCAACTTTGCGGAACGTCAGATATTCGAAAATTGTTTCATTAGTGATCCAGCGCCTCCCTGACGACAACTGCAAGCTGCTTCAGCGAGAACGGTTTCGGCAGAAAGCCGAATTTGGCATCGGCCGGCAGATTGCGGGCAAAGGCGTCCTCGGCATAGCCCGAGACGAAGATGAACTTCATATCCGGATATTTCTTGCGCAGTTCTCCCAGCAGCGTCGGTCCGTCCATCTCCGGCATGACAACGTCGGAAACGACGACATCCACCTGGCCGTCGAGCTCTTCCATGATCTCGAGCGCCTCGACGCCGGAGCCGGCCTCGTAGACAGTGTAGCCGCGCGTCTCGAGCATGCGCTTGCCGCCGCGACGGACTGCCTCTTCGTCTTCGACCAGCAGCACGACGGCCGACTTGCCGGTGAGATCCGCCGGCTCTTCCGGCGGAACGACAGCGGCGACGCTCTGGTCCATCGCTGAGATATCGCGGCCCTCGAGCGTCTGGCCTTCCGTCAAGGCTGGCATTTCGACAATATGGCGCGGCAGGAAGATGCGGAAGGTCGTGCCCTTGCCGACTTCCGATTCCGGATGGATATAGCCGCCCGACTGCTTGATGATGCCATAGACCATGGCAAGGCCGAGGCCGGTGCCCTTGCCGACTTCCTTCGTCGTGAAGAAGGGCTCGAAGATCTTGTCCATGATCTCGGGAGCAATACCCGTTCCGGTGTCGTTGACCTCGACCAGCACCATCTCCTCATGCGGCAGATAGGCATAGTTGAAGGCGGCAACATCCATGGCCGGCAGATTGCGGGTGCGCAGCGTCAGCGTCCCGCCACCCGGCATGGCGTCGCGGGCGTTGACGCAAAGATTGATCAGCACCTGCTCGAACTGCGATAGATCGGTCTTCACTGGCCAGAGATCACGGCCGTAGTCGACATCTAGCTTCACATGCGTGCCCGACAGCAGTCGCTCCACCAGCATGCGCAGATCGCCAATAACGTCTGTCAGATTGAGGATCGACGGCCGCATCGTCTGCTTGCGCGAGAAGGCAAGCAATTGCCGCACCAGCACAGCGGCACGGTTGGCATTGCGCTTGATCTCCATCAGATCGGCGAAGCTGGCATCGGCAGGCCGGGCTTGCAGCAGCAGATGGTCGGAAGACAGCAGGATCGCCGTCAGCACGTTGTTGAAATCATGCGCGATGCCGCCGGCAAGCGTGCCGACCGCATTCATCTTCTGCGTCTGCGCCATCTGCGTTTCGAGCGCTTTTTGCTCGGTCACTTCTACGGCATAGACGATGGCTGCTTCCTCAGGCGCCTCATCGGTCTGGTCGATAACGGCGTTGATATAAAAGCGGAAATGCCGCGTGTCGTCCTTCGGATTGCGGGAATCGATCGGCGGGATATCGCCCTGCCGGTCCTTGGCGGCGGCCAGCGCATCCTTGAGCCTCGGGCGATCGCTTTCATTGACGATCGTTTCAAGCGCCGCCCCGCGCTCGATATCGTCGCGCGATACGAGATCGGAGAAGAGCTTCAGGAATGGCGCGTTCGTGCGCAGGATGCGCCCAGCACCATCGACTGAAGCGATCGCCATAGGTGTGTTGTTGAAGAAGCGGCTGAAACGCATCGCTGCGACGGACGCCGACTGGTCGTTGTCGCCGCCATTCTGGCGCGTCAGAACGATGGTCCGGCTTTCGCCCGGCGCGCCGTCGCGCATCGAGGTGACACTGTGGACAATCTGCACCGGTAGGCTCTGGCCGTTGGCGCGGCGCAGGTCCAGATCGAGCGTCACCGTCTTTTTCAGCCCCGGTTCGGCCTGGACGGACTGGATCAGCGTCAGGCCCTCGCCCGCAACGAGATCGCCGACGCTCATCGAGCCTGGCGTGAATTTGGTGAGATCGAAGCCCAGCCATTCGGCAAGCGTCGCATTCAGATAGAATATCTCGCCTTTGCGCCCGGCCGAGAAGAAACCCGCCGGCGCATGATCGAGATAGTCGATGGCGTTCTGCAGCTCCTTGAAGAAGCGCTCCTGGTCATCGCGTTCTGACGTGATGTCGGTGATTTGCCAGATATGCAGCGCCTTGCCGCGTCCTTGCTCCGGCGGCAGAACGCGCGCCTTCAGGCGATACCAATGCGCGCCATTGCCATTGCCTTCCGCAAGGCCAAGCGGCTTCAGCAGCCGGAATTCCTCGGACCCCTCCTTGCCGTCGCGTAGGCCATTGGCCAGGCGATAGAGCGCCTCGTTGGATTCGCGGTTGCGCGATAGCAGCGTTTCCAGCGATTGCACCTCGGTCGCCTTGGCCGCGCCCGTCAACCGGCCGTAGGCGGTATTGGCGTAGATGATGCGGCCCTTTTCGTCCGTGATCAGTGTGCCGTCCGGATGGCTGTTCAGGAAAGAGCGCGCCAGGCTGTCGGACTGCGTCTGTGGCATCACCTCGACGAAGCCGATGATCGACGACACGAGAAAGAAGATGCCGACCATAGCAAGAATTCCGAGCCCGCCGAGGACGGCCTCGTTGTCGAGCTGGTCCTTGAAGACCACAAAAGCAGCCGCCGCGGCCACCAATACCAGCGCCAGCAGGATGATGCGCAACACGGTGCCCGAACGAACCCCGCGGTCCACCAGCGGTACGCTATACTCGTCGGACGGACGCTGCTTCGTCATAGACCCCTCGTCTCCGTCCTCTTCCTTGTCGCGTCGTGCACTTGACGGATCACCAGAATCGGAGCTTTCGAATCTTCTTTAGCAATTTGCCGCCTCAGCAAAAAGCTTTGCGGAGACAGAAAGGCTTGTATTCACAAGGAAGAGCGCTGGACAGCGAACGATCCTATCTTGCCTCGAAGGTGGACCTGTCCATATGATTGCCTCATATCAGGACAAAGAGGAACGCGCGCGGCCAGTCGTATTAGCACGGCAAGGCCGCGACATCGGGGTTAATTACGGAGTATCTCGACATGTGGGACGAAATCGCCGGGGCCTATGGCAGCCGCTTCCTTCTTGCAGCCGGTGGGGTGGGCATTGCCCTTCTCCTGTTGATCGGCATCCTTTGGATCCTGCGCAGCCGGGCGCCGTCGCCCTTCGTGCGGGGTGGAAAGAACCGCCAGCCGCGCCTGCAGGTGCTGGATGCCGCCGCAGTCGATGCCCGCCGCCGCCTCGTGCTGGTCCGGCGCGACGGCATCGAACACCTGATCATGATCGGCGGCCCGACCGATATCGTCATCGAATCCGGTATTTCCGATCCAAGCAAAGCCGCAGCACAGACGCCGATCCCGGTCGAACTGCCGGCGGCTCAGGAACTCCCACGCCTTGAGCGTCAACCGCCCGAGCCCGCAGAAGCCAGGATTGAAGCCTACCTGAATGCCGAGCCGACCATTGCCATCGAGCCAATAATCGCGCGCCCGCAACCTGTTGCAGCACAGCCGCCGCGCGCGCAACAGGCTGCGGCAGCCGTGCTAAGCGAGGCTGAAGCAGCCGAGATACTGGACGCGGCACGTCACGTCGTCCTGCCGCCCGAACCGCCGCGCCCCGCTTCCGCCGCCCCGGTGGTGGCCGCGCCACAGGCGCGTGAACCCGGCAGCGATTTCCAGCGCGTGCTGGAGGCGGAGATGGCAAACAACCTCACCGCCGAACGGATCATTCCGAACGCGCAGCCGCAGCAGCAAATACAACAGCAACCCGCAATCGCCCCCGCTCAACGCCGCGACCCGGAACTCGCACCGGTCACCGGCTCGGACGCAGCACTTCAGAAGGAAGTCGCGCGCATTTTCGGCGAAATGAGCGTCAACCGCGATAAGTAATCGGGATACCGCCGCAACAAGCTCTGCGAACACAAAAAAGGCACGGCGGAGATTTCCGTCGTGCCTTCATTTTTTGCAGTCCTATTTCAGCCGGACAGTAACTATTCGTCTTTATAAACTTTTTCGCGGCGCTCGTGGCGCTCCTGTGCTTCGATCGACAGGGTAGCGATCGGACGAGCGTCCAGACGCTTTAGGCCGATCGGCTCGCCGGTTTCTTCGCAGAAGCCGTAGGTACCTTCATCGATGCGTTGCATAGCAGCATCGATTTTCGAGATCAGTTTCCGCTGGCGGTCGCGAGCCCGGAGTTCAATGGCCCTGTCGGTTTCCGAGGAAGCCCTGTCGGCGAGATCGGGATGGTTTGCGCTTTCTTCAGCCAAATGCTCAAGCGTTTCGCGCGCTTCTCTTAGGATATCATTTCTCCAGGCGACTAACTTCGCTCGAAAGTAGGCCCGTTGACGCGAATTCATGAACTCCTCGCTTTCCGAGGGCACATACTCGCTAAGATCGATCTTCTCACTCAACGCGATTCTCCTGAAGAACATCTCATATGGCCGGGTGTATATCCCAACCGATAGTGTCGGTTCAAGCCAAATAGACGCTGTAAACTGATTTTTAATTTTGTCATAAAATTCAGCTAACGGTCTATTTTTTCATCATATTCTTGCAATATCGAAATTGTGCTGTCGTTGTAACCTTCGCGTGAGGGCTCGCCAAGTAGCCGCGTCATCAATAGTTCCGCAGTTGACGGCGCATGGGATGAAACGTTACGTCAAAGGATAAATCCAGCATGGGAATATCGCCATGACCAGCATCTCACCGCCGCCCTCCAGGATTTACCTGTTGCGTCATGCCCAGGCTCAGCACGCCGCCCCCGGCCAGCGGGATTTCGACCGTCCGCTAAGCGATAATGGCTATGCGGCGGCCGAGATCGTCGCCGACAAAGCCGCCGACAAGGACTACAAGCCGGACCTCGTCATCTCCTCGACGGCACTGCGCTGTCGCCAAACCGCCGATGCAGTCCGCCGTGCCATGACCCCGCCTCCCGAATTCCGTTTCGTCGATGCGCTCTATAACGCTACGCCGGACGTCTATCTGGAACTCATCTCCTCACAGGCAACCGAAGGCTCCGTAATGCTGGTCGGCCATAACCCGGTCATCGAGCAGACGCTCGAGGCCCTGATCGGCCATGACGCGCTGATCGCCGCCCTGCCCAGCGGCTTTCCGACCGGCGGTCTTGCCGTGATCGACGCCACATCCTCGGGCTGGGTCCTGACGGAATTCGTTACCGAATAGGGCCAGTTGGAAAATAGCAGGCCAGGCGATGATTTAGCGAGTTTTGATCTATAAAGCCTGCTCATCTTTTCGGCGCTTGCATTGCTTCCTATATTGACGACCACGCTGTCATTCAGGGATCCTACCTTGCCGCCAAGCCTGACCTCCTTCACGGACGACGCCCGGATCGCCTTCGACAACCTCGTCGACCGCACAACGGGCCTCGTCAATCCGACCATTCGTCTTGGCGTCACCGGCCTGTCGCGCTCGGGCAAAACCGTTTTCATCTCCTCCCTGGTACACAATCTGCTGAATGGCGGACGCCTGCCGCTGTTCGAGCCGGTGCAATCCGGCCGCGTCTCCGCCGTACGCCTGGAGCCCCAGCCGGACGACGCCGTGCCGCGCTTCCAATACGAGGATCACATCCGCGCACTGGTGAAGGAGCGCATCTGGCCGGATTCGACGCGGGCGATCTCGGAGCTGCGCATCACGCTGGATTACCAGAGCGCCAGCGGCTGGAATCGGCTGTTCTCGCCCGGTCGCCTCTCCATCGATATCGTCGACTATCCCGGCGAATGGCTGCTCGATCTGCCGTTGCTCGCCAAGGATTTCCGCACCTTCAGCGAGGAGACGCTGGCGCTGGCGAAAACTGGCGTGCGCGCCGAACTCTCTCAAAAATGGCTGGCGATGACGCAAGCCACCAACATTGCCGCACCCGCGGACGAGATGACGGCGCGCGATCTCGCTTCCGCCTTCGCGGACTATCTCAAAGCCTGCAAATCCGATGAGCGCTCGCTGTCGACCTTGCCGCCCGGCCGTTTCCTTTTGCCCGGCGATCTCGATGGCTCGCCGGCGCTCACTTTCGCGCCCTTGGCGCTTCCGGTCGAGACTTCCGCCCAGAAAGGTTCGCTCTGGGCGATGATGGAGCGGCGCTACGAGGCCTATAAATCCGTCGTGGTGAAACCCTTCTTCCGTGAGCATTTCGCCCGCCTTGACCGCCAGATCGTCCTCGTCGACGCGCTGCAGGCGATCAATCGCGGTCCGGAGGCCGTGCAGGATCTCGAACGCGCACTGACGGATGTGCTCGCCTGCTTCCGACCGGGAACCAATTCCTTGTTGTCGGCTCTGCTCGGCCGCCGTATCGACCGCGTGCTGGTCGCCGCGACCAAGGCCGATCACCTCCATCACGAAAGCCATGACCGACTGGAAGCCTTGACCCGCCGCCTTGTGGAGCGCGCCATCGACCGTATCGGCATGGCCGGCGCCGGCATCGACGTCATGGCGATCGCTTCGGTGCGCGCCACCCGCGAGGCGACAGTCAAACGCGACGGCCAGACCCTGCCCGTCATCGTCGGCACACCGATGGATGGGGAAACGATCGGCGGCGAGCGCTTCGACGGCAATCGCAAGACGGCGGTCTTTCCCGGCGACCTGCCGGAAAATCCGCAATGGCTGTTCGATGCGCTTGAACCCGGCGCGACAAATGTCCATCTGCCCGAGGTGAACGTGGTCCGCTTCCGTCCGCCGGAGCTGGACGAGACCGGCGGCGGCATCAAACTCTCCGTGCCGCATATCCGCCTCGACCGCGCCATGCAGTTCCTGTTCGGAGACCGCCTCGCATGACGAAGCCGACAGAAGACGATCCAAAGGGCCTCTCCCGCCGTCCCGCCGCCTTTTCGCTGGAGCCGGAGGCGCCAAGGGACGGTGGTCACACCAAAACGGCAGCAGAGACACCGCGCCGCAAGCCGCAGAGTTTCGACACCGAGATCGTTCTGACACCGGACGAAGAGGATCCTTTCCTCAGCCCTGCCCTTACCGCATCGGATGCAGAAGCCGCCATTGCCGCGCCGCGCCGCCGCAGATTCTCCTTCGGCAAGGTCGCGCTCAGCGCTTTCGGCATTCTCGTTTCGCTCGCCTTCGGCCTGTGGACAGACGAATTGATTCGCAATCTGTTCAGCCGCGCCGATTGGCTCGGCTATACGGCGTTGACCGTACTTGCCATCGGCATCCTCGCTGTCCTTGCCATTGTCGTACGCGAAACGGCCGGCATGATGCGGCTTGCGGCAGTACAGACGATCAAGGCGGAGGCTGACGCCGCTATTATCGAAACGCGACCGGCGCGCGCCAAAGCCCTTGTTCAGCGCCTCTGCACGCTTTTGGAGGCCAATCCGGCGACAGCGAAGGGTCGCGCCACGTTGAAAGCCGCCGAAGACGATATCATCGACGCGCCGCACCTCATTGACCTCGCCGAGCGCGAATTGCTCGGTCCGCTCGACCGCCGCGCCCGCGCGCTCATTCTCGGCGCCTCGAAACGCGTCTCCGTCGTCACCGCCGTCAGCCCGCGCGCGCTCGTCGATATCCTCTATGTCCTCTACGAGTCAGCCAAGCTGGTGCGCGCCATGGCGGAACTCTATGGCGGCAGGCCCGGCGGGCTCGGCATGATCCGGCTGATGCGCGACGTGCTCGCCCACCTCGCCGTCACCGGTTCCATCGCCGTTGGCGACAGCATCGTGCAGCAGTTGATCGGCCACGGCCTTGCCTCGAAACTCTCGGCCCGGCTGGGCGAAGGCGTCGTCAACGGCATGATGACGGCGCGCATCGGCATCGCCGCCATGGATCTCTGCCGGCCCCTGTCGTTCAAGGCATTGAAACGGCCGGGAATCGGCGATTTTGTCGGGGACCTCACCCCGAACATTACCGGTCGCTGAATGCTTTAAACGCCCACGAAAGCGGCTTTCTCCTTCATAAGAAACCAAGCATTAACCATTCTAATGCAAAAGTAGACATCAGTTTCAGGTTCCTCTTCGTTAGGGAATGTCCATGTTTTCGCGCCAGTTTCTTCTTGTTAGCGGCTTTGCCGCCGCGGCTCTTTCCTTAGGTGCCTGGGTGCATTCAGCCGATGCGGGATCCCGTGATAAAGCCTTCTTCCAGTCCGTCGCCGGCTCCTGGCGCGGCCCGGGCGAGATCGTCGCCGGCAAATACAAGGGTACGAAATTCACCTGCAATCTGACCGGTCAGCCGCTCGACAGCGGCGCGAGCGGCGTCAAGCTCGACGGCACCTGCCGCGTCGGCGTCTTCCAGCAGCCGATGTCGGCCGAAATCACCCAAAATGGTGGCAGCTATAGCGGCAAATTCCTGGATGGAGCGGCGGGCAAGGGCCTCGACATCACGTCTGGCACCGTCAGTGACGGCACTGTAGTCCTTGGGCTCAACCGCCAGAAGCTGAACGGCGCGATGATCGCCCGCGTCACCGACAACAAGTCGATGAACGTCACGATCTCGGTCAAGGTCGGGGAACAGATGGTACCGGTGATCGGTGTCACACTGCAGCGCGCCGATGTCGACCAGATGGCCGTGGGATCGATCCAGTAAAATACTGGCCTATCGTTATTTATGGAAAAGCCGGCAGATGCCGGCTTTTTTCGTTTCGTGGCTCAGGCCGAGCGCCACCAATCGCGGTTTTCGTCGGCAATCTCGATGCCCTGCACGTCCACCGTGCTCAGCCAATCCCTCACCGCTTTCCCTTTGACCACGAGAGCGGCGGCGATATCCGCAAGCGGCATCATCACGAACCCCCGTTCGGTCATGCGCGGATGCGGGATGGTCAGCAAAGGTTCGACCTGCTCGACATCGCCATAGGTCAGGACATCAATATCGATGGTCCTCGGCCCCCAACGCTCGAGCCGCACCCGCTTCATCTCGCGCTCGATATTCAGGCAGACATCGAGCAGCGCTTCCGGCGACAGCGTCGTATCGACGGCGGCGCAGGAATTATAGAAGAAGGATTGGTCGGTATTGCCCCATGGCGGCGTGCGGTAGACCCTCGAGACTGCGACAACGCGGCAGTCGGCGCGCGCATCGAGCATCTGCAAGGCAAGCGCCATGGCCCGCACGGGATTGTCGAGGTTGCCGCCGAGGCCGAGAGTGGCGCGCGTGAAACCAGCTTCAGGCAAAGTGCTCAACGCTCACCTGCACATAATCGAGAACGCCCGGAACCGGCGCATTCGGCTTGCGCACAGTGATCTTCGCCCTGCGAATGGTCGGAAAACGCCGACACAATTCCCTGGCGACGTCGAGAGCCAGCGCTTCGATCAGATAGCGGCGACGGCCGGTGACGATTTCCTCGATGACGCTGAAGGCGATGCCGTAATTGACGGTATCGACGATCGAATCCTTATCCAGCGCATCGCCTCCGTCGACATCGAGTTCGGCATCGACGAAGAAGCGCTGGCCGAGGAATTCCTCTTCATCATGCACGCCGTGGCGAGCAAAGAAGGCACAGTTCTGAAGGGTGATGGTGTAGATCATTTCGCTCATGGCGTCCTGCCGCCTAATTTCGCCCGTGTCCTAAGGATAGCATCCGCGACCGCCAGTGCGTCCCTGTTGATTGCGACATTGTGTACCCGAAAAATCGCGGCTCCCTGCAAACGCAATATAGCGCTGGTCGCCGCCGTCCCCACATCCCGCTGCGACGCCTCGCGCCCGGTAATCGCACCGACGAAACGCTTGCGCGACGTGCCGGCCAGCAGGGGTAATTCGAAGCGCAGCAGCGCGGTGAAGCGCGCCATCAACTCCAGATTCTCCTCGTTATCCTTGGCAAAACCGAAGCCGGGGTCGAGCACGATGTTCTGCCTGCTCACGCCGGCCGCCGCGGCAATATCGAGCGATCGGCTCAGAAACAGCACCTGGTCGTCGATGACATCGGTGAGCTTCTGACGATCGCGGCCGGTATGCATGATGCAGAGCCCCGCGCCCGTCTGTGCCGCCAACGCCGCAATCTCAGGTTCTCGTTGTAAACCAAAGATATCGTTGACGATATGCGCGCCGGCGCCAATCGCCAGCCGTGCCGTATCGGCGCGATAGGTGTCGATGGAGATCAGCGCATCCGTCTTGCCGCGCAACGCCTCGATGACGGGCAGCACACGCCCCTGCTCTTCCGTGGCACTGACGGCGGCCGCGTTCGGCTTGGTCGACTCCCCGCCGATATCGATGATATCAGCTCCCTCCTCGACGCAAGCGAGTGCATGGGCGACCGCCGCATCGACGGCCTCATAGTGACCGCCGTCGGAAAAGGAATCAGGCGTCACGTTGACGATCGCCATGACGACGCTCTGTTCGCCGACATCGAGGCTGCGCCCGTGCGCAACATGCCAGCTATGGCTGCGAAGCTCCGTCACGAACCGTCCATCCCATTGAAAACAAAAAAACCTCGCGCCCGATATTGCGCTCGCAGTGGCTATGCCGCAAGCTTGATCGAAGTTCAACTGGTAGCAGCATGAATGCCGTTTGCATCCCGCCACATCCGCTTGCCGCTTATCCTGTTACTTCTGTGCGGCATTTCCGGCGTAGCGCAGGCAGAGGTGATCGCCCACAAATCCGTCTCCTATTTCGATATCAAGGGCAGCGGCGCCGATACGCTCGATGCGTCATTGAATGCGCGCGGACCGCTCGCCATGGGCTCCAGCAGCCATCATCCCGGCGCCACGAAAATCCGCTTCGGCGGCAATGCAACCTATGTGCAGAGAGACGGACGTTGCCATATCGCCGGCGTCAAGATCACGGTCGATACCGAAATCATCCTGCCACGCTGGCGCGACCGGCGGCATGCGAGCCGGCAGCTATCGATGATCTGGGATACGCTCTCGGCGGACATCCGGCGGCACGAGGACCGGCATGTAGACATCGCGCGCCAGCATGCACGTCGGATGGAACAGGCGATCCTCGCCCTGCCGCCAGCCAGGGATTGCGATACGCTTCAAGACAAAGCGAACGACGCCACCGCGCGGGAAACCGAACTCCATGACAAGGATCAGGCCCGATTCGACCGAATCGAAGCGCTGAATTTCCAGAATCGCATGCAGCGGCTGCTGACCTATCGCAGCCAGCGGCGTGGCGAATAAGGGTCGCCAAGGCGGTTTTCCACCAAAATCATACTTTGATCACAGCCACCTGTGTGAAAACTGTCACTATTAGCTGTGAATCGTTCACCAGTTTCACTCTTTGAACTTTACGAGAATCTAAAACAGGTTCTTCCTAGTAGTTACAGCGCTGATCCGATGCTGGCGGATCTAAGGGCGAAAAAAAAAAAAGCTTTTCGCAAAGACCTGTCAGAGTTCTGCTCTTAACGCATATATCCAGGTGTTCTCCTGGCGCGTCCTCAAACCACAGGTGTTTCCTCCCTTGCCTGTTGGTGATGCGCCCGCCTTGCCTCGCTCGCTGCGACAAGCTGAGCGAGGCATCTTTTGCCAACAGTATGAAAAGATTGCTGCCTATCAAGCCTGACGTTCGGGAACGTGCACGACAAGACCGTCGAGCGCCTGCGTTACCTTGATCTGACAGGAGAGCCTTGAACTCGGACGAACGTCGAAGGCGAAGTCCAGCATATCCTCTTCCATCGGCGCCGGACCGCCGACTTTCTCCACCCAGTCCTCATCGACATAGACATGACAGGTGGCGCAGGCACAAGCGCCGCCGCATTCGGCGTCAACGCCAGGAACGGAGTTGCGAACGGCATTCTCCATCACTGTGGAGCCATCGTCGGCAGTGAGGTCAAAACGCGTGCCGTCGAAAGCGACGATGGTCAGTTTGGTCATGTGAATGAATTCCGGTATTCGTGTTTCAAGGATGATCCGGAATTTTTCTTCCACCAATTCCCCGAGGCAGTCAACATTTGCGCCGCCGAAACGGCTGAAACCGTTTGGCGGCGCAATGAGAAGAATCTTTGGTGTCCGGCAGTCTCAGTTCAACGCGACAGCTTGAGAATGAAGTTCTCTGCCTCGATGACGCAGGTCGTCACCTTCGCCATGCAGGAAGCGTCGCCGGCATCGCTTTCGAGCGCATTGGCGGCATCCGCCACCTTGAAGGCGCCGACCGCACTGGCGGCACCCTTCAGCCGGTGCGATGCAGCCAGAATGCGTTTGCTGTCGCCGCTACCGATTTCCTGCAGACAGGACCGGGCCTGCCGGGCAAACATCTGTAGCACTTCCACTTCCAGGGCCTTGTCGCCCATCGTCTGCTTCGCCAGGTGAACCAGGTCGATCGCCCGCTCCCGCGACGGCGCCGCGCCGCGCGAATTATCCGGGGCCTCGAACGCGATATTCAATGCTGCCATGTGCCAACTTCCCGTCTTATCTATCTATGACTTCTTTGGGATCTGCCGCATGCTTGCGGCCTGCTGATGGCCATCGAGTTAAATTTTGGCACATTCAGGACGCAAATCTCGCGACATGGTTAACGCGCGTTAAACATGGCTGAATTATTAGATTTTCAACGGGTTCCGCAGTCGAAAAATGTTAACAACAGCTTAATGTCACAGTGGGGCGGCGGTGGAATTAATTGTCACGCTAGGGGGAATGTGTCACTACGATACTGTTAAATTGGGTTTATGGCACATGCCTTTGCCCAAAAAGTGGATGGTGGTAATGTTTTCATACCTTCCGTTTGATAAAGCGGGTATCCACCCTGAAATGTAATGGGAAATCCATCTCGACATCAGTCGAAGACGGGTGACCTCGCGGGAGGCAGGGTTCGTCTTTTCCGGACGTGGCGGATTTTCCGGAAAAGACACGGCAGGCCCGACTGAGTTGTAACGAGGCGTAACCGTATGGCGAACAAAAAGTACATCGAGTCGATCGAGGACAAAGCCTTTCAGGCATTGGACGAAGCTTTACAGATCGATTTCAGTGAGGATAGCTTGGAGTCTCGCGGCGGTTCAACGCCAGATGCCCCGGAGGCAAAAGTGTCTGAGCCATCAAATCCGCCTGCAGCACAGCCCCAAGAGGATACGGCCCGCAAGGCATCCGCAGCGCGCAGCACTGCCGCAGCAGCGGCTCGCCCGGCCGAACAGCCGAAGACCCCGGTCTTTGCTCCTGCCAATGACGCCAACCGCGCCAGCCCGGCGAGCATTCTGAAAGCTCTCGACGGCGGCTCCCAAAGCAACGCCGTCCGCAATGCGACTATCTTCTCGTTGTTCTGGATCATCGGCGGGGCCGGCCTCACCTTCCTGCTTTACGGCGATCAGATCCGTAGCATCCGCACCCTCGCCGATCTCGCCGCCCTTCCCGGCGTCATCGCCTGCATCATCGGCATCGTCGTTCCCGTCCTTCTGTTCTACGCCTTTGGCATGATGATTTCGCGTGCCCAGGACATGCGCAACGCCGCCCGCTCCATGGCGGAAGTGGCCCTGCGCCTCGTCGAACCTGAAACCGTCGCCTCCGAGCGCATCATGACGGTCGGCCAGGCCGTGCGCCGCGAAGTCTCGGCCATGAACGAAGGCATAGAGCGGACCATTGCCCGCGCCACCGAGCTTGAGACGCTGGTTCACACCGAAGTCAACGCGCTGGAGCGCAGCTACGCCGACAACGAATTGCGCGTGCGCGGTCTCGTGCATGAACTCGGCTCGGAGCGCGACGCGATCGTCAACCATGCCGAACGTATTCGCTCTTCGATCGTTGGCGTGCATGAGCAGATCCGCGAAGATCTATCGCTGGCGACCGAAGAAATCGCCGTCCGCCTGTCGACCTCCGGCGAGGCCTTCGCCTCGATGATCGACACGCGCGCCGCAACGCTGATGGAGACATCCGACGCCGCCGTGGACGCGCTCGGCACCCTGCTGTCCGCCAAGACCGACAGCCTGCTGCAGAACCTGAACGCCTCCGGCTTCGCGCTGAGCCAGGAATTCGATGCACGCCTGGAATCCCTGTCTTCCACCCTCGCCGAACGCGGCAAGGAATTGGTGGGCCAATTCGAGACCCGCGCATCGACACTCGATGCCAATACCGAGAAGCTGAACACCGCTCTCAATGAGCGCGCCCGTCAGCTCAACGAAACGCTGGTCGCCCGCACCCGCGAAATCAGCGAGAGCCTGACCGGCAGCGAGCGCTCGATCACCGGCACGCTCGACGCAGTTCTCTCCAAGCTGAACAGCAGCCTCGACGAAAAGGGCGCGAGCTTCCGCCAGAGCCTGCAATCGACTGCCGACGATACCATCATGGATATCGACCTTCGCTCTGGCTTCTTCGAGGAGCGCTTCCAGTCGACCGTTGCGCATCTTTCGACCACGTTCGATGAACGTGTCTCCGAATTCACCTCCGCCTTCGACAAGCGTGCCGGCTCGCTGGATAGCAAGCTGTCGGAAAGCCTGGCGCGGATCAACGAGACGCTCGGCGGCGGATCGGATGCCATTGACGGTATTCTGACCTCCAGCATCGATCGCCTTGGCTCGTCGCTGACCGACCAGTCCTTCGCCCTGGCAACAACGTTCGCCACCAGCCAGGAACTGCTGGAAAGCGCAATCGGCGACAAGGCCGGTGAAATTGCTACCGCTCTCCAGGGCGCGACGACGCATATTTCCTCGGCCCTGACTTCCGGCACCAGCGAGATGAACTCCACCCTCGCCGCGCATGCCGGTGCCTTTACCTCTGCCGTACAGGGCGTGACACGCGATGTTTCGACCGCCCTCCAGAGCGGCACGGAAGAGCTCACCTCGGCCTTCGCAGGCCGCTCCGCCGAACTGAACGATACGCTGGCAGCTCATTCCGGTGAATTCACCAAGTCCGTGCAGACGGCTACGTCGGACATCTCCTCTGCGCTGAACAAGGGCACGAGCGAGCTCACAAATACATTCCTCGGCCGCGCCAACGAGATCAACAACACGCTCTCTGCCCGCACAGGTGAAATCACCCAGGCGCTGGGTTCCGCGCATGAACATATCGATACCGTCATGGCCGAGCGCAGCAGCGCTCTGTTCGGCGCCCTCTCCGACCACCAGACACGCTTCGAGCAGACCCTGGCCGAGCGCTCGGCTGGCATTCTCAATGCCGTCAGCGGCACCCACGAAAACCTGACTTCGGCTCTCGATGAGCGCACATCGAAGCTGACGAATTCGCTTTCCGAAAGCCAGCTTCGTCTCGAAAATACGCTCGCAAGCCGTGCCGACACCTTTGCCAATACCGTCGCCGACACACACAGCAAGCTCGCGGACACGCTGGACGACAAGGCCATGGCTCTTGCCATCGCTCTCTCCGATGGCCAGTCACGCATCGAAGATACACTGAACAACCGTGCCGAAATCCTGACCAGCACATTGGCCGATACGCATGCCAAGATCGCCGATACTTTCGACGATAAGGCCATGGCCCTTGCCATTGCACTCTCGGAAAGCCAGGCACGGCTGGACGACACCGTTGCAGGCCATGCCGAAGCGGTCGCCAATACGATGGACGGCAAGACCAAGGCACTCGCCGCCGCATTGACCCACGGCCAGTCGCGCCTCGAGGAAACCTTGGCGCATCGTGCCGAAGCGATCACCAACGCCTTCTCAGGCAACCACAACGCCGTTGCCGACACGCTGGATCAGAAGGCCGTCGCCTTGGCCGCCTCGCTGGCCGATACGCAAGCACGCCTGGAAAATTCGCTTTCCAGCCGCATGGATGCACTCGCCGACACCGTCGCCGGCACGCATGACAAGATCGTCAACAGCCTCGACGACAAGACGCTGGCGCTTGCCATCGCCCTGTCCGACAATCAGGCCCGGATCGAGGAAACGCTGGCAAACAGCGCAGACGCAATCGCCCAGTCGATCAATCATGGCCACGCAGCTCTGACGGACACACTCGACGACAAGAGCATGGCATTCGCCATCTCGCTCGCCGAAAACCAAAGCCGTTTCGAAAGCACGCTCGAAGCCCGGGCCAATGCCCTGCTCGACAGCGTATCCGGTGCGGAATCCCGCGTCGCCGGCGCCTTCGGTGACAAGGCCGAAGCCATTCGCGCCGCCTACACCGAAAATCAGGAGCGCCTCGACCGTTCGCTCACCGCCCATACCGATGCACTCTCAGGCCTGCTCGGCAGCAGCAGCGACCGTATCGAAACCGTCGTCGGCGGCTCGGCCGAACGGGTCGAGAAGGCGCTCGGCGCCGGTCTGTCGCAAATGGATGAGAACCTTGCTTCCGCCTATGAGCGCATGCGTTCCACCCTGGACGATCGCAGCAACGCTATCAGCGTGACGCTACGCGACGCCCATGCCCAGATCGACAATACCCTGATGGAACAAGCGACTGCGATCGGAACTTCGATCGCTACCAGCGCCAGCATGCTGGAAATGTCGCTCGAGGATCGCGAAGCTTCGCTGCGACAGACCATTGATGCCAGCGCGAAAACGCTTGAGGAGCGCCTGCACAGCGGCGCCGGCGATATTGCCGGTCGTATCCAGCAGGCAGCCGGCGATATCCAGCGTTCGGCCGAGGGCTTCTCCACCAACCTCAACCAGTCGGTCGACGGCATGACCAGCCGCTTTGCCGAAACCGGCTCGCGCGTCGAAGCCAGCCTGTCTGCCCTCGAAAATCGCATTCACGAAGGCGTCGGCGGCGTTGCCGCTCAGGTCGATGCTGCCGGAAACCGCCTGTCTGACACGCTGGCCAGCGGCGCTGCCCGCATCGACAGCAGCGGCGGCGATGCGGCGACCCGCCTCACCTCCGCGCTCGACGAGCGTCTGGCAACCTTGGCCGAAGCACTCGACAGCCGTACGACCCATCTGAACCAGGCGCTCGAAAGCGGCAGTGCCCGCATCGAAGAACGTCTGTCGACCATGGACCGGGCGCTGAACGTCGGCCTCGAAGCCGTCAACCGCACCATCGAAGGCAAAGCCACCAACCTCGCCACGACGCTGCGCACCGCCGTTGCCGATGCCGCTCAGGGCATGGACAGCGAAGCCACGCGCACTGCCGATCTGCTCGCCCGCACCGGCCAGCAATTCGCCGACGACCTCGGAAACCACAGTGACGCCTTCACCCGCGTCATGAGCGAGCGTTCGGAAGAAATCGTCGGCCGCGTCTCCGAAACGCACAATCGTCTGGCGAGCCAGGCAGCTGCCGTCGCCCAGACCTTCTCGGAAGCCGGCAACGCGATCGTCAACAAGGTCGCCGAAGCCGAGACCCTGGTCGGCAATCAAGTCAACGCCATCTCGCAGGCGCTGTCTTCCGCCGAACAGTCGCTGGAAGCCCGTGGCTCTGCCATCCGCAACACGCTTGCCGGCGGCAGCGAACAGATCGCCTCCACCATGGCGCAAGTCGAGCGCGCGCTCGACGAACGCAGCAATGCGATCCGCTCTAACCTGGAAGCGCGCGCCAACGAGATCAATGCGACGCTTGCCGATGTCGACAAGGCTCTGGAAGCGCGTGGCACGTCGATCCGCACCTCGCTTGACGAACGCACCCGCGAGCTCAATTCCATGCTCGCCGGCCGCTCCAGCGAACTGTCGCGCCTGATCGATGAAAAGGCCCGCCCGATCGTTGACCGCTACGCCGCGACCGGCCAGGAAGCAGCAGCGCTCATCACACAGGCCGCTCAGGAAAGTACCGACCGCCTGCGTGCGGAAAATGCAGCCCTGATCGACGCCATCGCATCGCGCACCAATGATACGCTGGCGGCAATCTCCGCCCGCACCGAACATGCCACCAACACGGTCAGCTCGCTGGAAAACAACCTGCTTGCTAGCGTCAACGGCATCATCGAGCGGCTGGCGGACAATAACTCAACCATCGTTGGCATGCTGCACAATGCCGCTCAGGAGTTCGCCGCTGTCGACGACCGCCTCAGTGCCACGTCCGTCCAGTTTGCCGACTCCGCGTCGAAGGCCGGCGAAATGGTCTCTGCTTCGACCCGCCTTCTCGAAGGCAAGGTTGACAAGCTCTCGGACATCTCCGGCAAGACGCTGTCGCAGGTCGGCGGCATCATTGGCCGCTTCGACGAGCATTCCCAGGTGTTGACGCAGGCCTCCCAGCTTCTGGGTGCCGCGCAGTCCAACCTCGTCTCGACGCTGGAAGAACGCGAAACCGCGCTGCAGAACCTGTCAATCGGCCTGGTGCAGCGCTCGGAAGAGATCGAGAACACCATGCGCGCCCTCGGCAGCATGGTGGAGACCGCATTCGACCGCGCCGAGCAGCGCTCCAATCAGGTCACCGGCAATCTGCGTCAAGGTGTGCAGTCCTCCTTCGCCGATATCGGCCGCGTTCTTTCCGATGCGGAAAAGCGCGCAGAAGAGGCGGCCGAGACTATGCGCGGCACGCTTCAGAAGGCCGGTGAGGAAGCCAACCAGACCATCGAGAGCACCTTCGCCAATGCCGAGCGCCGCTCGGGCGATTTGACGAACCGTCTTCGCGGTGGCCTCTCGGCTTCGATCGCCGATGTCGAACAGATGCTCAGCGAAGCCGGCAAGTCCTCGGACGGTGCCGCTCAGCAGCTCCGTGAAACGCTGCGTGTTGCCGTCGACGACGCTGTTGGCCGCTTCTCCGGCGCGACCGATGAAATCCGCCGTTCGGCGGGCGACATTCGCCGCGAGCTCGACCTCACCCGCAGCGAACTGAAGCGCGGCGCCTTCGACCTGCCGGAAGAAGCCAAGGAAAGCGCGGCCGCCATGCGCCGTGCCGTCGCCGAGCAGATCAAGGCCCTGCAGGACATTTCGCAGATCGTCGGCCGCTCGACGCAGCACCTCGAAATCTCCGAGCCGACGGCCCGCGCGATTACCGAAGCACAGCCGGCCCAGCGTCCGCGTCCGGCCGCACCGGCGCCAGTCGCCGCTGCTCCGGCTCCCCGGCCTCAGCAGCCTGCTCCGCAGGCACCGGTCGCTCAGCAGGTAGTACCGCAGCCTGCCCCACAACAACCGGCTCCGAAGCCGCAGCAGCCGACGATCGAGGCTCTGGGCCTGCGCGGCAGCATCGCCGCCGAACGTCCCGTCGCTCCGCAGCCGCGTCCGGCCGAAACGCCGGTTCCCGCCCGCCAGGAAACGGCTGGCGGCGGCTGGATCAGCGATCTCCTGCGTGGCGCATCGCGCGATGAAAATGCCGACCTGCAGCCCGCGCGTCAGGCCACGCCCCGCGCACAGACGGAATCGACACCCGCCGCACGCAATCCGCGCCATGTGGTGGAATCGCTGAACTCGCTCTCGGTCGACATCGCCCGCGCCATCGACCACGACGCCTCTGTCGACCTGTGGCGCCGTTATCAGCGCGGCGAACGGGATGTCTTCACACGTCGTCTCTACACGCTGAAGGGCCAGCAGACCTTTGACGAGATCAAGCGCAAGTACGACCGCGAACCTGAATTCCGCACCGCCGTCGACCGCTACATCGCCGATTTCGAAAAGCTGCTGGCGGACGTCGCCCGCACCGACCGCGACCGTACCGTCACCCAGTCCTACCTGACCTCCGACACCGGCAAGGTCTACACCATGCTGGCCCACGCAGCAGGCCGTCTGAGCTGATTGGTCAAAACGATAAGCGAAACAAAAAATCCCCGGTCATTGTGCCGGGGATTTTTGATTCTGGTCGGGATACCCTTGCCGAAAACATAGGCGGAGCAAAAAGCATGAGGCGTTCGGTAGCTATAGGCCTGGTGCTTATCTGCGGGGGATACTTCCTTTGGAAGGCCCAGATGACACGCTCTGCGACAATATCGTTGGAACCGACCCCATATAATCTAACCTATGCAATGGCATGGGGCTGGGGGATGGAGGAGCGGTTCAGCATAACGCCGATCGGAGCGCTGTTATCCGGACCATCCAGCGATTGGATAGATATCTGGAAAAGGCCCTATAACTCCGGGATCGCTCTCTACCGAACTTTGGACGGAAGAACCTACTATCTAGGTCTCTCGTATCAGCTGTTTTGGTTTCATGCCCCGTCAGGGGACTTGGTGGCATCCTGCGACAAAGGCAATATCCCAGCTTATACTTCGCTAGGTGACGAGATTTCGAAATTGAGAAACTATGAAGCCATCGAGGCTTTGGATCCTGGCGCGTGGCATCTTTTCGAATACATTGAAGCTGATCAACGTGGGACAATTCCAACATTGCCGCCCAACTCGCGATATTACGCCAACCTCCAGTATCTGGGGAAATTTGGGCTTGTTAGACCAGAGAAGCGCGGTGGTCGCGGTGATGAGGTCGACTTCGCTCCAGCAGGCAAGGCACCCGAACCCCGTCTTGGCCTGGACTTCTCCTGCGGATAGGCAAAGCAGCCGGATCAACTTGCCCGACTTATAGGAGAGAAAGCACCGCCTCCGCAAAAGCGCCCGGTACCTCCTGCGGCAGATTGTGGCCCACGCCTGCTATGATCCGGCGCTCATAAAACGCGGAGAAGTGCGCCACATCGCGGTCAGCCGCTTGCGGTGGATCGACGCCGTCGTCCGCTCCCTGCAACACGATTGTCGGCACGGTGATATCGGGCTGTTTCGCCAGACGCGCCTCGATCTCTGCGAAAGCAGAGTCGCCGGCAATGCCGCCAAATCTATGCCTATAGGAGTGAATAACGACATCGACGAAATCGGGATTGTCGAAAGCGACGGCACTGCGGTCAAAGGTCTCGTCGCCAAACGCCCATGTCGGAGACCATAGCCGCCAGAGGAGGCGACAGAACTCACGTCGGTTTGCGGCAAGGCCAGCCCTGCCGCGCTCCGAGTGGAAATAATATTGGTACCAGTACCGAAACTCTTCTTCAGGAGAAACGGGCAGCCCTGCCTTGGCGATATTCTGGATATTATAGCCAGCGCCGCAGCTCACCAGACCCCGAACACGCTCCGGCCAGAGCGCGGCGACGATGCAAGCCGCCCTGCCGCCCCAATCATAGCCGCCGAGAATAGCGCTCTCAATTGAGAGCGCATCCATCAAGGCCACTAAATCCGCTCCAAGAGCGGCCTGCTCACCAGAACGGAGCGTCTCCTCCGAGAGAAAACGCGTCGGGCCGTAACCTCGAAGAAACGGGACGATGCAACGTAGGCCCTTGCCTGCCAGTTGCCGCGCGACATCATGATAGGCATGCGCATCGTAGGGAAAGCCATGGAGCAGCAGGACGGGCAAGCCATCTTCTGGGCCGGTCTCCTTATAGGCGACGTCGAGTACACCGGCAGCGATCTTTTTCATTGCCACTCCTTTCATCGGGAATGGCCCGATCAAGACGACATTCTCCATCGCCGCAGAACTGGATTGCTACGGCTGGCAGCACCGGCAGAGCATTGAAAACAAAGAAACCACCTGCGGCGGTCTGCTGCAAGTGGCTTTAGGCTCCGGCCCAATGGCGACGCTACATTGAACGAAAGGCAGCCCACCTGACCGTCTCTCCTGCATTTCGGATTGAGGTCGCCCTCAGCGTGCGGTGACCACCTTGGAGATCAAGCCGCTGGTCATGCCGACGAGCAGGAAGTTATTCTTGATGCGAACCCAGTGATAGCCGCGCGGCGGAGCCGACAGATGGTGGCGGCGATAATCGACGTTGGCGGTACGGTGGCGATCGGATGCCGACAAGCGACGACCCGTTACCCAGCCACCCTTGCGAACGACAACCTTCTTTTTGGCCACGTCTTTCTTGACGACAACGACCTGCTTGTTCACCTGGGCTGCATTGGCCTCGGTGACCATTACCAGCGGCGTTGTCAGAACCGAGGCGGCGAGAAGGATGGAAAGGATTTTTCTCATTGGGATATTTCCTCGATTCGTTATCTGTAAAAGAGGCTTCTACCCCGCAAAGGATGAAGTGAACCTGACGATTATATTACATTTTTGTAATAGAAATTAGATGCCTACAGGGATTTACTGATGAAATGAGACCGACAGCTCACCGACAGTCAGCATCTGGAAAAATACCTCCTTCTGTTTGCAAATATGGGCGTGCTGATAATCGGGAAAATCAAAGTTCGTCGTAATTGAACCAATCAAAATCGGCGGTCTTTGCCCGGCCCGACGTATCGAAGGCGAACATGCCGACGAAGGCGCCGGTGAAGGAGCCATGTTCGCCACGGCCGCCCTCATCGGAAATCACGCCGGCGTCGAGCACAGGGCCGATCGCCTGCCACGCTCTCATGCCTTCGGCTTGCCAGAAGAACTGCAGATCATTGTCGTAGACTTCCATGGCAAGCTGGATGCGCCCATCGGGAGTGGCAACACCACCATCGATCGGAAAGGTCAGCCGGCCGTTCGGATAGTCGCCCGGGCAGGTCATGATGGTGACGCAGCGTCCGAGTTTCTCATGCAGGGTCACGGCGATCGCGTGCAGCTTGAAGCGATTGTAGTAATGCGTCAGGCCCGCCACCTGCTGATAGGTATCCGGCTGAAACTCGACGACGGTTTCGGCGCGGAAGCTGTGGTGCTCCTGCCGGCGGGCGACCAGCGCCTGCTCGAACCAGGAGCCAATGCTTTCGCGCGCGAGCAGGCGGAGATGACCGGGTCGATCCGTCAGGCTGAAGATACGCTCTGGCTGCGGCGTGCGCAGCCATTGAAAATCCGCCGGCAGCTTGCCACCGTCGAAATTATAGCCACTGCGGCGCGGCTTCTCGATACGCTCAGCACCATTCAGGCCGGGCACTTCAACATCGGGAACGGTGGTGCCGTTATCCAGATAGAGCCAGCCGTCGTCTTTCCAGACACATTTCTGCAGGCTGGTCTCGCGGCCAAGCGTGCAGCGGCGATGCGGCGGCAGTGGACGGCCGGAAAGATGCGTATGGTAGAACTGCCCATCCGGCGTCTCGACATACTGGCCATGCCCTGCCCGCTGCAAGGCCGCGTCCGGACGATCCTTCGAGGTGATCAGATGCTTGTTCGGATGCAGCTCGTAGGGGCCATCGATATTGCGCGAACGCGCCATGGTGACAGCGTGGTCATAGCCCGTGCCGCCCTCGGCGGTCGTCAGATAATACCAGCCGTTGCGCTTGAAGAGATGCGGACCCTCGACCAGGCCGAGTTCGGTGCCGGCGAAGATGTTCTTGATCGGACCCTTCAGCGATTTCGTCGCGGCATCCCATTCCTGCAACAGGATACCATCGAAAGCCGGCGTCTTCGGCGAGCCGCCATAGCTTTCCGTGCGCTGGTTCCATTGCATATTGGCGAACCATTTGCGGCCGTCGTCGTCATGGAACAGCGACGGGTCGAAGCCCGAGGAATTGACATAGGATGGCTCGGACCATTCGCCTTCGATCGTCGACGACGTCACGATGTAGTTATGAGCATCCTTGAAATTGCCGTCGTAGCGCTTAACGTCGGTATAGACCAGCCAGAACAGACCGTCGGCATAGGAGAGGCATGGCGCCCAGATGCCGCAGCTATCGGGCTCGCCCCGCATGTCGAGCTGCGAGGCCCGCTCCAGCGGTCGGCGCACCAGCGTCCAGTTCACCAGATCGCGCGAGTGATGGATCTGCACGCCCGGATACCATTCGAAGGTCGACGTGGCGATGTAGTAATCCTCGCCGACACGGCAGATGGACGGGTCGGGGTTGAAGCCCGGCAGGATCGGGTTGCGGATCATGGGACATCTCCTCCTGAGAACACACCACTATGCGCCGTTCGAACGGCAATAGGAAATCAAGACAAAGAAAAACGCCCGGAACAAGGTTCCGGGCGTTTACGATTGATCAGTCGCGCTCGGCCGACTTGGCCCAGAGATTGATGTCGGCCTCGCGGGCGTAGACATCGATATCCTTCAGCTCTTCCGCGGTGAATTCGAGATTGTCGAGCGCCTTGACGCAATCGACGATCTGCGACGAGCGGCTGGCGCCGATCAGAGCGGAGGTGATACGGCCGCCGCGCAGAACCCATGCGATTGCCATCTGCGCCAGCGTCTGGCCGCGCTTTTCGGCGATCTCATTGAGCTTCTGGATATTCTCGAGGATCGACGGACGAATGAAGTCGCGCTTCAGGAAGTGGTTCTGAGCGGCGCGGCTGTCGGTGGGGATGCCACCGAGATATTTCGTCGTCAGCATGCCCTGGGCAAGCGGCGAGAAGACGATCGAGCCGATGCCCAGATCTTCCAGCGTATCGACCAGACCGTCATCCTCGACCCAGCGGTTGAGCATGGAATAGCTCGGCTGGTGGATCAGGCAGGGCGTGCCGAGTTCCTTAAGGATAGCGGCGGCTTCGCGCGTGCGCTGCGAGTTGTAGGAGGAGATGCCGACATAGAGCGCCCTGCCCGAGCGGACGATATGATCGAGCGCCGCGCAGGTCTCTTCGAGAGGCGTATCCGGATCGAAACGATGGGAATAAAAGATATCGACATAGTCGAGCCCCATGCGCTTCAGGCTCTGGTCGCAGGATGCGATCAGATATTTGCGGCTGCCCCACTCGCCGTAAGGACCCGGCCACATGTCGTATCCGGCCTTCGACGAGATGATCAACTCGTCGCGCAGACCGGCGAAGTCGGTGCGCAGGATCTCGCCGAAAGCGGTTTCTGCACTGCCGGGAGGCGGGCCGTAATTATTGGCGAGGTCGAAATGGGTGATACCGAGATCGAAGGCGGTACGGCACATATCGACCTTGCGGTCATGCGGCGTGTCGCCACCGAAATTGTGCCAAAGCCCCAGCGAAACCGCCGGCAGCTTCAGGCCGGAACGGCCCGTTCTGTTGTATTTCATTTTTGCATAACGGTCAGATGCCGGTTGCCAAGACATGATGCCAATTCCTTTGAGATAAAAACGCGCGGGTTATCCACCCGCGCGCAAACTAGCTTTTCCTGTGTCTACTTCAAGAGCGCCTGAGCTTCTTCGATGCCAAGTGCTGCTGGCTGCGTGCAGGTCGTGGTCAAATCGATGAAGCGGTTTTCCGCACCCGATTTCAGGATCGAGGTCATGACATCGACGCCGTGCAGTGTGCGGTCGAGCGAGCAACGCGCGTCGCGGCCGTCGATCAGTGATGCCGCCATGTCTGCAAGACCGGCCGTGCGGTAGTTGGCGCGCTTGCCGCTCGGGCTTTCCTGGTTGGCGATACCAAAAGGATGCGCCCAGTCGGCAAGCGGCTTGATATCCTTGTCGCGACCGCTGGCTTCGACCACACCGCCGAAGAAGTTCGGATCCGGCACGTAGAGCGAGCCTTCGGTGCCGTAGAGCTCCATATTGGCGTGACGGTTCGACCAGACATCCCAGCTCGCCGTCACCGTTATCGTGGCGCCGCTGACGAATTCCAGCAGTGCCTGGATCGTCGTCGGCGTCTTCACCGGGATAGTCTCGCCATTGCGCGGCTGGCTGGTGATGGTGCGGGTTTCCGACGCCATCGAGGTCATCGCGCCGACCCGCTTCACCGGACCGATGAGGTTGATGAGGTTGGCGACATAGTAAGGGCCGAGGTCGAGGATCGGTCCACCGCCCGGCAGGAAGAAGAAGTCCGGGTTCGGATGCCACATCTCCATGCCCGGGCTCATGACGTGGCAAGTGCCCGAGGTGATGCGGCCAACACCGCCGTCATCGATGAACTTGCGGGCAAGCTGGTGCGCGCCGCCGAGGAAGGTATCGGGAGCGCAGCCGACGGCAAGCCCCTTCTCCTTGGCGATGCGGCGCAGTTCTTCACCCTGCTCCAGCGTCAGCACCAGAGGCTTTTCGGAATAGACGTGCTTTCCGGCCTCCAGAATGCGCTTGGAGATCGGGAAATGCGCGTCCGGGATCGTCAGGTTGACGATGACGTCGAGCTCGTCATTGGCGAGCAATTCGTCCACCGTCTGTGCCTTCACCTGATATTCCTCGGCGCGCAGGCGCGCCGCATCCATGTTGATATCAGCGCAGGCGAGTACCTTCAGGCCCTTGAAGAGCGGAGAAAGCTTGAAGTAGGTCGTTGAGATATTGCCGCATCCGAGGATGCCGACGCCAAGTTCCTTAGCCATGGGATAGTGCCTCAGTAAGTCTTGAAGGATGCGATGGAGCGGGTGATCAGGCGATCGACATCGCTCGGATTGTCATGCTCGATGACGTAGTGCTTGGCTTTGGTGCCGGTGAGTACCTTCAGCAGCTTCTGCCACGGAACGGTGCCATGGCCGAGGTCGGCCCAGCCGTCTTCGTCCTTGTTTTCGCCGGCAGCAGCAATGTCCTTGACGTGAACCGAGGTGATACGCGAGCCGAGCTTCTCGATCCAGGCGAAGGGGTCGCCACCGCCACGGATGACCCAGGCGATATCGGCTTCCCAGGAAATGTCCGGAGCGCCTTCGAAGATCTGCTCGATCGGCAGCGAGCCGTCGGCCTGCTTGATGAATTCGAAGTCGTGGTTATGCCAACCGAATTCGAAACCGGCGTCCTTGTAGGGCTTGCTCATCTCCTGCAGGCGCTTGCCGAAAGCGAGCCAGCCGGCCGCGTCTGTCGGGCGTTGATCGGCGGCCAGATGCGGCGCGTAGATCGAATCCATGCCGAGGGTCTTGGCGATCGTCAGCGACTTCTGCACCTGACCGTCGAGGAAATCGGGGCTGAAATGGCCGCTCGCCATCACCAGGCCGTTCTTGTCGAGCTCAGCGCGCAGGCTCTTCAGGCCGGCCTCGTCGAGATCGGCATAGATACCACCGAAACCTTCAACTTCCGCATAGCCGGCCTTGCCGAGCTTTACGAACACGTCGGAATAGGGCTGGAAGTTGCGGGCGCTATAAATCTGAAATCCAAGTTTCGTCATCGTCATGCTCTCCAATGGCCTAACGGCCTTCTGTCATGGGCCAACGGCCCTGAAATACCGCCGGATGGCGGCTGGATATCCTCAGTCCACCGATTGGCTGGACTGGAGGTCGTAAATGCGGAAGTCCGGAACCACACCGACAAGCGGCTGTGTCGGCGTAAAGACGATACGGCGGCTTTCGCCGGCGGCAAGATCGAAGGCGTTGTCGGAATAGCGCCCCTCAGTCTCGCTTTCGATCATCACGAACAGCGCCAATCCCTTCGCGGTGACGGTGAGTTCGACCGTGCCGTTCTCTTCAGTCTCCTCCCTCAGGACCACCAGGCCCGCCGGTTGAAGCTCCAGCGCCTTGTAGGTGCCGTGGACATAATGCCCCTCGCCGCCCATGCCGTTCGATGCGGTGAAGTGCCACGCCAGCAGGCAATCGGCCGGTACCTGCGAGGCATCGATGGACAATGAGGTAACGGCCGCATCCGGCGTGCAGACCGCATGCGCTGTCGTCAGCGGCACGCGCACGCCATCGAGCTTGAGCAGCGACACCGCGATATCGACGGTGACATCGACGTTGGTGTCGTTGACCAGTGACAAGCGGATGGTCTTGTTGTCCTCGGACGGGATAGCCGCGACAGAGACCGGCTGGAAGAAGCGGCGCACCAGATAGTGCATTACCTTCCAGCGCCCGCCGTAATCGAGGCTCGACCATGAGGCCACCGGCCATGTGTCGTTGAGCTGCCAGTAGATCGTGCCCATGCAATGCGGCTTCAGCGAGCGCCAATATTCAACTGCCGTCTTGATGGCGAGGCCCTGCTGCACCTGGCTCAGATAGACGAAGTTCGGAAAATCCTTCGGGAAACGGAAATAGCGGAACATCGTGCCGGCAATGCGCTCGTTGCCGCCGGCGTTCTTCTGATGCAGCTCCATCACCGGAGAAGCGATATTCATGTCCTTGGCGTCCGCATAAGTCTTGATGACCGGCAACGACGTATAGGACTGGAAACCGAATTCCGAGCAGAAGCGCGGACGCACGGAACGATAATTGTCGAAAGACTTGTTCTCGTGCCAGACCGACCAGTAATGCATGTCGCCGGAGCCGTCGGCATGCCAGGCATCGCCGAAGTTGAGATAGCCGGACGCCGGGCTCGACGGCCACCAGATCGCGTCCGGTGCTGCCTTCTTCATCGCCTGTTCGATCGTCCGGTTCAGACGATCGTAGGAGACAAGATAGCGGTCGCGGTCGTTGCGGGATTCCTCGAACCAGGTGAGCGCGCCGACCAACTCATTGTCGCCACACCAGAGTGCGATCGACGGATGCGTTGCCAGCCGCCGAACCTGATAGCTGACTTCGTCCGCGACATTCTCGAGGAAGTCGCCGGTCGAGGGATAGAGATTGCAGGCGAACATGAAGTCCTGCCAGACCATCAGGCCGAGCCGGTCGCAGATGTCGTAGAACCAGTCATGCTCGTAAAAGCCGCCGCCCCAGACGCGGATGATGTTCATGTTGGCGGCTGCTGCCGACTGCAACAGGTCTTCGGTCAAGGCCGGGCTGGAACGGGAGAACAGAGCGTCCGCCGGGATCCAGTTGGCACCGCGCGCGAAGATCTCGCGACCATTGACCTTGAGCGCGAAACGGCTGCCCGCCTCGTCCTCGTCGGTGATAAGTTCGACGGTACGCAGGCCGATCTGCCGCGTCACAGTTTCCGAATGGGTCTCGACGGAGAGCGCATAGAGCGCCTGCTCACCACTGCCGGCCGGCCACCAGAGCTTCGGCTTGTCTACATGAAAGACATGGGTGATCGAAGTCTCGCCGGCATTGACGCCGATGTCGAGCCGCAGCCGCTCGTCATCGAGCGAGAAATAGACCTGGGCAACGCCGGTGCCCTTGGCAAACAACGCTGCGGTCACCTTGATATCGACCGAGCCATCCGCATTGTGAAACTGCTGCGTGACGACATTCTCGATGCGGGCAATCTCGAGCTTCTTAAGCGCGATGGTGCCGTAGAGGCCCAACGGCGCGACGGCGATATTCCAGTCCCAGCCGAAATGGCATTGCGGCTTGCGCAGCATGTTGCCATTCGGAATCGGCGAATTGGCCGTGCTGTAAGGGATATAGAACGGCTGCTTCGCCTGCAGTTCCGCGCCCGCCTTAACGCTGGAATGCAGCACGATGCGGATCGTGTTCTCGCCGGCTTTCAGCGCCTTGGAAACGTCGGGTCGGTAACGCTGGAAGCTGTTGTTGCCCTCAAGCACGAGCGCGTCATTGACATAGACGCTCGCCACCGTGTCGAGATAGTCGATATCCAGATACCAGTCACCGCTGGCATCATCGACATTGAAGCTGCGCGTGATCTGCCAGTCCTGATTAGCGACCCACTGCACCACCTCTTCATTCCGGCCGAAATAGGGATCAGGAATGAGGTTGGCAACATGAAGCGCGGTATGGACGTCGCCGGGAACCGGCATCGAGAGGGAATGATCGCTGTCGGGCGACGTCAACCGCCACAAACCAGCCAAATCGACATTAAAATCATCATTGAATGCGGACGACATCGGGTCTCCTCGGACCGCTATGGGCGGAGGCGGAAAAGCCGCCCCCGTTTATGACTAGATTCTGAGTTCTGTTTGCGCGTCGAAGAGCGAGGCGACGGTCATGTCGAAGACGAGCTTGACTGGCGATCCCGGGCTGAAGCGCCGCGAGCCATTGATGCGCACCGACATGGTGTGACCGGCATGGTTGAGCCAGAGCAGGTTATCCGCGCCCATCGGCTCCTCGATATCAACGGTGGCGTTGTGGGTTTCCGTGCCGGGACCCAGATCCTCGTTGACCTTGACGTGCTCCGGTCGGACCCCGAGAACGACCTTGCGGCCTGCTTCCATCGCCTCGCCGGCCTTATACCCTTCGAGCGAGAAGATCACATCGTTGGTTGCAAAGGCGACCTTGCCTTCACGATTGACCAATTCGCCTTTCAGGAAATTCATAGACGGCGAACCGATAAAGCCGGCGACGAACAGGTTGCGCGGCTCATTGTAGATCGTTGTGGGATCGTCGAGCTGCATGATGATGCCATTCTTCATGATGGCGATGCGGTCGGCGAGCGTCAGAGCCTCGATCTGGTCGTGGGTAACGTAGATCATGGTGTTCTTCAGCGATTGATGCAGCCGCTTGATCTCGACGCGCAGCTCCGAGCGCAGCTTGGCATCAAGATTCGACAACGGCTCGTCGAAGAGGAACACATCGACATCACGCACCAGGGCGCGGCCGATCGCCACGCGCTGACGCTGGCCGCCGGAAAGCTCCGCCGGCTTGCGCTTGAGCAGAGGCTGGATCTGCAGAATTTCGGCGGCGCGGGCGATACGCTTGTCGATCTCCGCCTGCGGCACCTTGGCGACCTGCAATCCGAAGGAAAGGTTCTTTTCGACCGTCATCTGCGGATAGAGCGCGTAGGACTGGAACACCATGCCGATGCCACGGTCCTTCGGCTCTTCCCAGGTGACGTTCTTGCCCTTGATGAAGATCTGCCCTTCGGTGATGTCGAGCAAGCCCGCAATGCAGTTGAGAAGCGTGGACTTGCCGCAGCCGGACGAACCGAGCAAAACAAGGAATTCGCCGTCGTCGATCTCAAGATTGAGGTTCTTCAGAACGGTGACCGCGCCGAAATCGAGCGACAGGTCTTTGATGGAAACACTGCTGTTCATGAATCAACCCTTCACTGCGCCGGCGGCGATGCCGCGGACGAAAAGCCGTCCGGAGACGAAATAAACGACCAGCGGAACAAGACCCGTCAGGATCGTTGCCGCCATGTTGACGTTGTATTCCTTCACGCCCTGGACAGAATTGACGATATTGTTGAGCTGCACGGTCATCGGATAATATTCCGGCCTGGTGAAGACGACGCCGAACAGGAAGTCGTTCCAGATACCCGTGATCTGCAGGATCATGGCGACGACGAAGATCGGCAACGACATGGGCAGCATGATGCGCAGGAAAATCTGCCAGAAGCCCGCGCCATCGATGCGCGCAGCCTTGAAAAGCTCCACCGGCAACGACGCGAAGTAATTGCGGAATAGAAGCGTCAGGATCGGCATGCCGAAAATGCTGTGGACCAGGATAAGTCCGCTCAGCGTGCCATAGATACCGATTTCGCGCAGCACGATGACGATCGGATAGATCATCACCTGATAAGGGATGAACGCGCCGACGACGAGGATCGAGAAGAATAGATCCGCTCCCTTGAACCGCCAGTTGGCAAGCGCGTAGCCATTGACCGAGGCAATCGCGATCGAGAGGATCGTGGACGGCACGGTGATGCGCACCGAATTCCAGAAACCGCGGGAAAGACCGTCGCAATTGAGACCGGTGCAAGCCGTTGCCCAGGCTTTCACCCATGGCTCAAACGTGATCTCGAGCGGCGGCGAGAAGATGTTGCCCATGCGGATTTCCGGCATCCCCTTCAGCGAGGTGACGATCATCACATAGAGCGGCAGCAGGTAGTAGACGGCAGCAACGAAAAGCGTGCCATAAAGCATGATGTTGCGGCCGGAAAGCGCCGGACGCGGCTTGCGACCGTTCGGCCCAGAGAAGGTCTTGCCGCTCGCGGCCTCACTGCTATTCGCATTCTTGAGTGTAACAGGATCAGCCACGCTTGCGCCCTCCGCCGAATTCCAAATAGGCCCAGGGGATAATGATGATGGCGACGGTCACCAGCATCATGGTGGAGGCTGCGAAACCCTGACCGAGGTTCTGCGCCTGGAACATGTAGTCGTAGACATATTTTGCCGGGACTTCCGACGAGATTCCGGGGCCGCCGCTCGTTTGCGCGACGACGAGGTCGTAGACCTTGACGATACCGCTGGCGATGATGACGAGCGTTGTGATGAAGACCGGACGCATCATCGGAATAATGATGAACAGATAGGTCCTCCACATCGGGATCCCGTCCACGCGGGAGGCTTTCCAGATGTCCTCATCGATGCCGCGCAGGCCGGCGAGCATCAGGCACATCACAAGACCCGTTCCCTGCCAGAGCGCGGCGATCAGCACGCCGTAGATGACAATGCTCGGCGTATAGAGCGGATCGAAGGTGAAATTTGTCCAACCAAACGAACGCACCACGGACTGGATGCCGAATTCGGGATTGAGCAGCCACTGCCAGACGAGGCCGGTGACAATGAAAGAAAGGGCAAAAGGATAGAGAAAAATCGTGCGGAAGGTGTTTTCAAACCGGATCTTCTGGTCCATCAGCGCAGCCAGCACGAAGCCGATAACGAGACTGAAGATCATGGAAAGGATGCCGTAAACCGCAAGATTTTCGATGGACATGATCCATCTCGGCGCCGCCCACAAGCGGTGGTACTGGTCCAGTCCGACAAAGCTGAGACGAGGCAGCAGCTTTGAATTGGTGAAGGAATAAACCACCGTCCAGACTGAACCGCCAAGGAAGATGACGACAGCCGTCAGGATCATTGGAATGGATGCAATCTTCGAGTTCAGATTGCGCAGATATTGATTTGGCCGGCCGGCTTTCGCTTGACCCGTCATTTTAGCTCCTCTGCGTCGCAACTACTTCGATGATCAGAAACTGGGTCAGTGACCGCGGTTCCTGCGCTTCCCCCTCATCCACGGTGACCGTCCTATAACTTCGGGTCCGCCGCCCATCAGGGGCGCTGTTGCAAACCGGGGTCACATGATGTGTCCCGACCGTGATACCGGCCTCACCGCGAGGCCGGCATCACAACAGCGAGAAGATAGAGATCAATCAGCCGCAGCGATGATATCGGCAAAGCGCTTCTGCGCCGCCTCCGGCGTCATCGCAGGATTTGCGAAGAACTCGGAGAACAGGTCTTCTTTCTGCTTTTGAGTGTCGGCAGAGAGAAGCTGGTCCGTACCCTGGATCACATTGCCCTTCTTCAGGATCTCGAGACCCTTCTTCATGCAGTCATTGGCGTCCGCAAGATCCACGTCGCCGCGCACGGGCAGCGAGCCCTTCTTCAGATTGAAGGCGACCTGCGTCTTCGGATCGAGCAGCGTCTTGGCCAGCACTTCCTGCGCCTTCGACTTGGCTTCGTCCTTCAGCAGCGGGAAGTAGAATGCATCGCCACCCGTCGAGATAATCTCGTTGACGCCGAGACCCGGAAGGCAGGTATAATCCGTGCCGGCCTTCTGGCCCGCGAGGGCAAACTCACCCTGTGCCCAGTCGCCCATGATCTGACCGCCGGCCTTGCCGGTGATGACCAGGTTCGTGGCCTGGTTCCAGTCCTGAACGTTAGAGCCCTTGGACAGCTTGCGGGCATCGTCGGCAGCCTTGAAAACCTTGGCGATTTCCGGCCCGGCCGCCACTTTCGCATCCTTGTCGCCGAACACTTTCTGGAAATTATCCTTGCCGGCGATAGCGACCATCAACACGTCAAAGGCACCCGTAGCCTGCCAGGGCTGGCCACCGATGGCGAGCGGAACGATGCCAGCCTTCTCCAGCGCGGGGCCAGCGGCTACAAACTCATCCCAGTTCTTCGGAACCTCAACGCCGGCCTTCTTGAAGGCTGCATTCGAGAGCCAGAGCCACTGCCAGGAATGGATATTGACCGGAGCGCAATAGATCTTGCCGTCAATCGTGCAGGAGTCGAGCAGGCTGGATGGGCGAATGACGTCCTTCCAATGCTCCTTCGTGGCGACATCGGTCAGGTCGCGCATGAGGCCTGCCTGCACGAGTTCCTCGGCCTGGCGACCGTGATTGAACTGGGTGGCGCCCATCGGATCGCCGCCGGTGATGCGGCTGACCATGATCGGACGCGCGGTACCGCCGGAGCCGGCAATCGCACCATCGACCCAGTGATTGCCGGTGGCGTCGAACGCCTTTGCAAACTCGGCCACCGCGGCAGCTTCGCCACCGGACGTCCACCAATGGGTTACTTCCAGATCGGTCGCGTTGGCCGCTCCGAGTGGCAATACGACCGACGCAGCAAGCGCAGCCGCCATTAAACGAATATTCATGAGTTTTCCTCCCTCACTGAAACGTTGCCGGAAAAACGTAGTCTAATCATTTTCAACGCGCAACCGCCTGTCCGCGAAATTTTCTCGAAAGTCCGAGCATCCGATTTCAGATTACCTTTATGCTTGCAAAAATTGCGGCATGCCTGAAAACTCGTCAAACATAAGCGTCAATGATATTTCGCATTAGTTGATTGATATTTTTAGATTAAAATTGCTGCAGTGCTCCATAAACGCTGCATTCCCTTTCGCGAATGCAAAATTTTTCGCCTGTAGCTGTGGATTCAACCCCTGGATATCTTATTTGACATCACGGCAGAAAAAGCGCTCGACTTTTCTACTGTATCGTTACAGATTTCTGCAACGAGGGAGGAGCGGCCGTATCACGCATGTGCTTGCGGCGCTGCCGCAGGCGATATAAGCGCATGGTCGCGGGAGAGGCGGCCGGGAGGCAGGCTTGGACGAGATGGATAACAAGAAAATTACAGGCAGCGGCATTCAACCCACGCCCGAGCGGCCGACGCTGAAGACAATCGCCTTCATGACCGGCCTTGGAATAACGACTGTTTCGCGCGCCTTGAAGGACGCTCCGGATATCGGTGCTGAAACCAAGGAGCGTGTTCGCATGGTGGCCCGCCAATTGGGTTACCAGCCCAACCGCGCCGGCGTGCGCCTGAGAACAGGCAAGACCAATGTCATCGCGCTGGTTCTCAGCATCGACGAGGAAATCATGGGCTTCACCAGCCACATGGTCTTCGGCATCTCCGAGGTTCTGGCGGGAACGCAATATCATCTCGTCATCACACCGCATTCGCACAGCAAGGACCCGCTGGTGCCGGTGCGCTATATCCTAGACACAGGCTCGGCGGATGGCGTCATCATATCGCGCACGGAGCCGGACGATCCGCGCGTGGAGCTCATGCATCAGCGCGGTATGCCCTTCGCCACGCATGGGCGCACGAATATGGGAATTATCCATCCTTTTCATGACTTCGACAACGAAGCTTTCGCCCGCGAAGCGGTGCGTGCGCTGGTTGCCAAGGGACGCCGCCGCATCGCGCTGCTGCAGCCACCGGGCAAGCTCAATTACTACCTCCACACCCAGATCGGCTTTCAGACGGGCTTGCGCGAATATCAGGCTCAGGAGGTTCCGTTGAGGGCCAGCACCGACACGACGCTTGCCGACATCAAGGATACAGTCGAGGCGCTGATGCGCTCCCCGCACGCGCCCGACGGTATCGTCTGCGCCAGCAGCGCCGGCGCCATCGCCGTCAATGCCGGCATCGAGGCGGCAGGCTTCCACCTCGGTCAGGATATCGACATGGTCGCCAAACAATCGACCGATGTGCTGAGTTGGATCCGCCCGGAGATCATCGCGATCCACGAGGACTTCCGCCATGCCGGCCGCGAACTGGGTAAAGCCGTCATCGCCCGTATCGACGGTATAGAACCGGAACTGCTGCAGAGCATCAGCTCCCCCATCTGGCCGAAGGACTGACGGCCACGAAAAAGCCCGCCGAATATATCCGGCGGGCTCCTTGATCTTCAAAATCAGCCGAAAATATCAGCCGTTCGCGCCACTGCCCCAGGGGCCGTGGTGAATATCCTTGCCGTCGACGCGATCGAAGCCATGGGCGCCGAAGAAGTCACGCTGTGCCTGGATCAGGTTGGCAGTGCCGCGAGCCTGGCGATAGGCGTCGAAATAGGTCAGTGCCGAGGCCAGGGCCGGAACCGGCAGGCCGGAGGCCGTGGCAGCCGAAACGATACGACGCAGCGACGGGATCGATTCCTTGACCATCTCAGCAAAGGCCGGGGTAACGATCAGGTTTGCAGCATCCGGCGTCTTGGTGAAGGCGCTGGTGATCTCGTCGAGGAACTGCGAGCGGATGATGCAGCCCGCGCGCCAGATCTTGGCGATGACCGGCATCGGCAGCGACCAGTTGAACTCCTTCGACGCCTCAGCCATGACGGCAAAACCCTGCGCATAGGCGCCGATCTTGGCGGCGAACAGTGCCAGCTCCAGGTCCTTCAGCAGGTCGGGGCCAAAGCCGATCGGGAACTTGTAGTCCGGCGTGCCGAAGATCTTCTCGGCAGCTTCACGCTGGCTCTTGATGGCTGACAGGCTGCGGGCGGCAACGGCGGCTTCGATGGCGGTGGCCGGAATGCCCATGTTCTGCGCTTCGATCGCAGACCACTTGCCGGTGCCCTTCTGGCCGGCCTTGTCGAGGATGACGTCCGGCATGGCGCTACCGGTTGCCGGATCCTTGGCAGCCAGCACCTTTTCGGTGATCTCGATCAGGTAGGAGTTCAGGCGACCCTTGTTCCAGTCGCCGAAAATGCCGCTGATCTCAGCCGCGCTCTTGCCAAGGCCATCGCGCAGGATGCCGTAGATTTCGGCGATCATCTGCATGTCGGCATATTCGATGCCGTTGTGGATGGTCTTGACGAAATGCCCTGCCCCGTCATTGCCGAGCCAGGCAACGCAGGGATCGTCGTTGTATGTGGCGGCGATCGAGGTCAGCACCTTCTCGACGCGCTTGTAGGAATCCTCGGTGCCGCCAACCATGATCGACGGGCCATGGCGCGCACCTTCCTCGCCACCGGAGACACCCATGCCGATAAAGGTCAGGCCGGTATCCTTCAAGCGGTCGAAGCGGGCAATCGTATCGCGGAAATTGGCGTTACCGGCATCGATCATGATGTCGCCCTTGTCCAGATACGGCTGCAGAGCCGCCATCTGCTGGTCGACCGGCTCGCCGGCCTTAATCATGATGATGATCGGCCGCGGTGGGCGGATCGATTCGACGAACTCTTCGATCGTCTTGCAGGGAATGATCTTGTCCTTCAGAGCGCCCGCATTCGCGTAAAACTCATCCGTCACTTGCGTTGTACGGTTGAACACAGCGATTTTATTGCCTTTCTCGGCAATATTGAGCGCCAGATTCGATCCCATCACAGCGAGACCGATCAGTCCGATTTCTGCCTTTTCCACGACAATCCTCCAATAATTCTCTTGCTGCGCCTCATATCCCATCGCATGCGCGGAGGACGCAGTGATATTTTGAAACGACGCCTAAGCCTTTCCCGAAACCGATACTGCCTTTCGGGAGTTATGCGTTGGGCGTGTTGTTGCACCCCGGGCGCGAAACGGCAAGCCTTCGCCAGCGTCGAATCGACCCCATTGCAGAACCGGGCAAGAATGCTGCAGGATTTTTCAAAAGGCCGGCTTCCGGTAACTTGCCCGACGGTCCATCGAATGACGGATATAGAGGAGGAAACATCCATGTCGACCATGTCCGCCAAGATCGTCCATGTCTCCATCGACCGCCATTGGCAGGAGGTCTATGGCTTTGCCGGCCGCCCGGAAAACATGCCGCTCTGGGCCTCAGGACTTGCATCCGGACTGGAACTGGATGGTGAGGATTGGATCGCCAAAGGCATTCTCGGCACCGTCCGTGTCCGCTTCGCACACCGCAACGACTTCGGCGTCATCGACCATACGGTGACTCTCGACACCGGCTTGCAGGTCTATAATGCGCTGAGGGTCGTGCCAAATGGCGATGGCTGTGAAGTCATGTTCACGCTGCTGAGATTGCCCGGAATCACGGACGAGCAATTCGCAGCCGATGCAGCGCATGTGCTGAAGGATCTCAACACATTGAAGGCGTTCATGGAGCGATAGAGGCAAACCTCAAAGCGAGCGCAGCGTCCAGTCGACGATCTCGGCAGTCACACCGGCAAAGGCCGTGTCGAGCCCTTTCACGAAATCGGGGTTGCTGCCGCCGGTGACCGGAACGGCCTTGCGGAAGACGCTCTGCGCCTTGATCGTGCCCGTACGGTCATTGAGGATCTTAACCGAGATTTCAACAGCGGCGGACTTCTGGCCGCCGGCAGCATCGATCTCGAAGGAGCGGATATCGGTGACGATCTGATAGTCGATCGCGAGCCCCTGCCCCGGCACGCCGACGCCACCAAGCTTGCCGGTATTCTCGAAAGCTTCGACCAGCTTCGACTGCACCATCCGGCTCAGCTTGTCGCTCCACTGTGCCTTGCCGAGATACTGGATTTCAGAGGGCGAGACGCGGATGACGATCAGATTGCTGTCGAGCGCCTGCAATGCCGTCGGCGGCGGAATCAGGATTTGCTTGCCCTTCATCAACGGACCGCTCGCCTTGACCGAGGCCGAGAGATCATAGGTATCGTTGGATGCCTTGGAACCGCAGCCGCTAAGCAGGGCCGCAAGCAGCGGCAGAACGATCGCTGCCTTCCGGTACACCTGATAACGCTCACTCGAAACGCAACCGACCATATTCCGCATATCCCTCACAGTCCAAAAACCGCTATCCATCAACGCCGCGCCCGGCCATCATATTGCTTGACCGTATCGCCACCGAACAGCAGGCGCTGCGGATTGCGATCGAAGTTAGTGATCGTGCTGTTGAGATTGTCAACCGTGCCCCGCATGTCGTTGATGAGCGTCTGGACATCCCGCAGACCACTGCTCGAGAACTTCTGCAAATTGTCGGCGATCGGCCCGATCCGGGCGTTGAGATTGTCCGCCATCTTCTTGAAGGATTCGAGCGTGTCCTTGGCTTCGGCAAACAGCGACTGCGTGCTGTCGGAGCCGAGCAGCGAGTCGAGCTTGCTGAGAACGCCGTCGACCTTGCCGGACGCCGAGTTCAGCTTCTCGGAAATCGACCTGGCATTGGCAATCGTCTGGTCAATATCCTGCTGACGGGCGGCAACCGAATTGGCGACATCGCGGATGGATGTGACGGCCGCGCGGGCGTCCTTGGTCACCTGCGTAATGTCGTCGACCGAACCTTTCAGCTTGGCGGGATCGATCTGCGCCACGATGGCGTCGACACGGTCCAGCGTCTGCTGTGCCTTCTGACCGAAGGCATTATAGGTGTCGGCGGTCTGCTTGAACGCGGCCACGGTCGCCTTCAGATCGGTCGTCGCGTCCGCCACATTGGCGGTGATCTTGTTGGCGTTATTCACGACCTCGTTGATCTTGTTGGCATCGACCGCACGCACCAGTTTCTCGACGGCTTCCAGCGTCGAGTCGATGCGCGTCGACACGGTCTTGAAGGTATCGGAAAGCTGTCCCATGCTGGCAAGGAACTTGTCGATGTTGTCGGAATTGTCCGACAATGCCTTGGAGAAAGTCTGCGCGTTACGCACGGTATCCGTCAGCGGCGCGCGCGAATCCGAGACGAATCCCTGGATGTCGCCGATTGTGTCGTTGGCGCGGTTCAGGATTTTATCAGCGGTGTTGAGCAGGTTCGTGACGCTCGACTGATCGGCGAGCAACACAGCGCGTTTACCGGTATCGGTCGAGCGCTTGAGAATGTTTTCGTCGCCGTTGCGACCGCCGGAAAGCTCGATATAGGCAGCACCCGTCAGGCCCTGGATCTCCAGAATGGCCTTGGTGGACGTGTAGACCGGCGCGTCGGCGCGCACTTCGGTAAAGGCCAGCGAATAGTTCGGATCGTCGGCATCGATCGAAAGCCCCTGGACAGAGCCGACCTGAATGCCGTTGAAGCGCACCGGCGAACCGACGCTCAGGCCGTTTGCCGAGCCCGGAATGCGAACGACCAGTTCGACCATCGGACCGCCCCGCCCATATTCCGCCATCCAATAGACAAAGCCGAAGGCGGCCGCGATAACCAGCAGTGTGAAGAACCCGACGATCGTATAGTTGGCTTTGGTTTCCATCGTTCCAATTACTTCTCGCGGCTGTGGGCGCCAGCGCCGTTGTCGTCTTTGCGGTTTCCAACCCTTTCCGTCGGCACGATCGAACGTGCGCGTTTACCACGGAAATAGGACTGAACCCAGGGGTCGTCGCAGGCGAGCATGTCCTCAACCGTTCCTTCCACCAAGACCCGCTTCTGTCCGAGAACCGCAATTCGATCACAAACGGAAAACAGGCTGTCGAGGTCGTGAGTCACCATATAGACGGTCAGGCCGAGCGTGTCTCGCAGCTTGGCGATCAACTCGTCGAATTCCGCAGCGCCGATCGGGTCAAGGCCGGATGTCGGCTCGTCCAGGAAGACGAGGTCGGGGTCGAGTGCTAGGGCCCGCGCAAGAGCTGCGCGCTTGATCATCCCGCCGGAAAGCTCGGACGGGTACTTGTCGGCGGCATCGGCGGCAAGGCCCACCATGCGGATCTTCAAATGCGCCAGTTCATCCATCAGGCTCATCGGCAGGTCGAGATATTCCCGCATCGGCACCTGGATGTTCTCCTTCACCGTCAGCGAGGAAAACAGCGCACCCTGCTGGAAGAGCACGCCGAGGCGCATGTCGAGCCTGTTGCGCTCCGGCTCGGAGAGCTTGTCATAGTCTTCGCCGAGGATCTCGATCTTGCCCGAGCGGCGCGGCAGTAGCCGCAGTACCGTGCGCAGCAGCACCGACTTGCCCGCACCTGAAGCGCCGACGAAGCCCAGGATTTCGCCGCGATAGATATTGAGGTTCAATTTATCGAGAACCACTTTCGAACCGAAAGCGACGGTGACATCCCGTGCCGACAGCACGATATCCCTGCCATGCTCATCTTTTTCCAAGGGGATTTCCGAGTGAAGCGCGCTCATCGTTGATATCCCTCAGAAATCGATCGCGGCATAGAACATGGCAAACAGCCCGTCCATCAGGATCACCACGAAAATCGACTTCACCACCGAGGCGGTCACATGCTGGCCGAGCGATTCGGCGCTGCCGCCGACCTTCAATCCTTCGACCGCGGCGACAATACCGATGACCAATGCCATGAACGGCGCCTTGATCATGCCCGAGATGACGGTGGAAAGGCTGATTGCCTCATGCAGGCGCGCAATGAAGGTAGCGAAGGTAATGCCGGAATAGGCCCAGGTCACCGTTGCCGCACCGAAGAGCGAGGCGAAGTTGGCAAGAATCGTCAGCAGCGGCAACGCCACAGTCAGCGCCACCAGCCGCGGGAAGATCAGGACGCCGATCGGGTTCAGCCCCATCACCTTCAGCGCGTCTACCTCTTCGCGCATCTTCATCGAGCCGATTTCGGCAGTGATCGCGCTGCCCGAACGGCCGGCGATCATGATGGCGGTCAGAAGCACGCCGATTTCACGCAATTGCAGGATGCCGACGAGATCGACAACAAAGACTTCGGCGCCGAAATAGCGCAGCTGGAATGCACCCTGCTGCGCGATGATCGCGCCGATCAGATAGGACATCAAAAGGATGATCGGGACGGCGCGCACGCCCATATGATCGATCTGGTTGACGATCGAGGCTGGCGAGACGCCGCTGCCACGTCCAAACTTCAGCTGCGCGCCACGCACTGCTGAACCGAGGATATACATGGCCGCGACGAGATTGCCCCAAACGTCGTAGACGGTTTCGCCGATCGGCGCGAAGATGCGCTCCGCCCTGGACTTTTTCGGCCTGGGCTCCGCCTTCCCGGCATCAGGGTCCTCGGTAAAGGCTGTCAGCAGTTCGTCGATATGTGGATTGGAGCCTTCGATGCTGACGCTGGCGCCATGCGCCTCCTGGCTTTCCTTAAGACGGCGGATCAGCAGCGCGCCGGCGGTATCGACATCAACCAGATCAGAAAGATCGATCACGATGTTGCCACCGCTGTTCCGTGTCGTCAGCTGATCGATGCGCCGCAGCACGCCATGGACATTGGCACTGCGCCAATTGCCTTCCAGCCGATAGCGATGCCCGTTGCCATCGGGCTCGTCGTCGATCCTCGGTGCGTCGGGTTTCTGTTCGACTGCTTTCAAACTCATACGTCTTTCAGGTCTTTCGGCTCAATCGCCGACTCGGGGAGCCCGTGCGACGCTAGTGGTTAATACACCGAGTTCATAGGAGATTTCTATGTCGTGCAAACGTCGAAAATAAGCCACGGCATTTTGATATCCAAATGAATTCGTTTTGAGGCGCCTTACGAAGCTTCGCTCATTCTTCCACCAATTGCGGAACTCCGGGGCTGGAGGTTGCGGGCGACGATCAATATGGCAAGGCCGAGAGCCGCAACGCCAGACATGATGTAGTAGCTGGAAAGGCCGAACCAAGCGTAGAGATAGCCGGACGCCAGCGTCATCAGTCCGAGAAACATGCCGTTGTAAAAGAAATAGGCGCCCTGGGCAGAAGCCTCCTGCGTTTCCTGCACCGAAGCGACGATGCGGCGCTGAATGCCGGTATGCACACAGGCAAAAGTGCAGGCATGCAAACATTGCAGCACGAAATAGCCGGCGAAACCGAGGTTGATCGGGAACAGGATCCAGCGAACGACGCACACGGCCGCGCCGAAAAAGATCAACGTCCAGGCGCTGAACCGCCGACCCAGCATCCTCGACATGAAAAATACCATGACCTCCGCCGCCACCCCGACGCACCAGAGGATGGCGACCTGCGTGCCTGAAAAGCCAAGCTGGCGCCAATAGATCGACGCGAACGTATACATCATGGCATGGCTCGACTGCTGCACCGACACACCGATCATGGTGACCAGCAATTGCGGCGAGCGGAGCGAACTGGTCGACGCCTGCAGATTGATCGGCTGGTTGCGCCGTCGCGTCGGCCCGATACGCGGACAGAAGAAGGCCATCAGCGTTGTCAGGACAAAGCCCGCGACCATGGCGGGAAGAACCGTCGTGCCGCCCCATTTGCCGATCATCTGACCGCCGATAAGGGTCGAGATGATGAAAGCGATCGACCCCCAGACGCGCATCGAGCCGTAATCGAAACCCCAGCGCCGCACGCCGGAAACGGCGATCGATTCGACGATCGGCACGTAAGGCGCGTATGTCGCTCCCTGAATACCGTAGACCAACAGCACCGGCCAGAAGTCGCTCGTCCAGTAAAGCGCGATCGCCGTCAGCAGCGACAGGGCGCCCGACCAGAACAGCACATTGGCGCGCTCCTCCACACGATCCGCGAGCATGCCGACAATAGGCACGACAAGAACCCGCACCACCATCGGCACAGCGAGGATCAGACCGATCTCGCGATCAGTAAAATTCAACCCGGCCAGCCAGACCGGAAAAAACGGCAAGGCAATCCCGTTGACGATCAACGGAGCGCAATAGGACAAGGCGGTACGTAACCGGAAATGCGGAGGCGCAACCTCGCCCTGCAAAGATTTTGTCGCGGGAATCATGAAAGACCTGATGGGAACTGATGTGTTCCTATCACTCTATCGATATCACGACTATGGCGGGAAATGGCCTTGCTGCAACGTTTCAGCCCAAAATGGCGAAAGCAGAGGGATCCCGGTGATCAATAATTGTGACGGATCGTTATTGGGCCCGTGAGGCGGCGAAGTATTACGCCGCCTGCGCTCCAAGCGATTCCGGCAGTTCCTCGCCAGCAATGGCAACGGGCTGAGTTTCGGTAATCGATCGCCAGGTGATCAACTCGAATGTGCCATCTTCGTGCTCGGCGATCGCCGTACAGCTTTCCACCCAGTCGCCGGTGTTGATGTAGCGGATGCCATCGAAATCCTCGATGACGGCATGGTGGATATGGCCGCAGATGACGCCGTCTGCATCGCTGCGCTTGGCCTCTTCGACGACGACACGCTGAAACTCGCCGATGAAGTTGACGGCATGCTTGACCTGAAGCTTCGCCCAGGCCGAAAACGACCAGTAGGGCATGTTCAGGCGGCGGCGAACCGCTGCAAGACCGATATTGATCAGGATCGCCATGTCGTAGGCCCAGTCGCCGAGATAGGCGAGCAGACGGGCATTGCGGACGACGACGTCGAATTCGTCGCCATGCAGGACGAGATACCTCTTGCCGTCCGCCGCCTCGTGGATCGCCCGCTGGGCCACCTCGATGCCGCCGAAATGCATGCCTGGGAAGTCCCGCAGGAATTCGTCGTGATTGCCGGGGATATAAACAATGCGCGTGCCCTTGCGCGCCTTGCGCAAAAGCTTCTGCACGACGTCGTTGCAATCCTGCGGCCAGTACCAATTGCGCTTCAGCCGCCAACCATCGACGATGTCGCCGACAAGGTAGATGGTGTCAGCTTCGTGAAGACGCAAAAAATCGAGAAGAAAGTCCGCCTTGGCGGCTTTCGAGCCGAGGTGCACGTCAGAAATGAACAGCGTCCGAAACTGCCGAGTGTCCATGTTTTCATTCACGAACATTTGTCCGTGCCCTATCCTACGTTGGCTATTCCAAAATCAGACTCGTGTTTCAGGATGATGACAAATGCTGTGTGGAGCGCTCACAGTGGGAAATCAGCCGTGTTTTGCAGCTATTGCGAGATCCGGCCGGTCGGTTGTGAAACTGGCGACCCCAAGACGAAACATCGCCCGCGCCGCCTCGCTCGTATGCGCCGCCCAGCCATGCACCGTCACGCCGTTCCTCCCGAACAGGTCGATCACCTCGACGTCGATTGTGTCTGCCCGCAAGGCGATGTCACGGACACCAAACCGGCCAAGCGCGGCAAGGATGCCCTCCCAACCAAGCTGCGCAACCGTCTGCGGCGAGCACAAGAAGACAAAACCGAGGAGCTCGCCGACATTCAGGTCGCGCTCGTCAAGCGCCATACCAAAGGCTTCGAGGCGTGAAAGCGAAAAGCTGGTCACCATGGTCCGCCCCAGCATGTCGCTCGCCAGCAGCTCGTCCGCGATGCGGCCCTCCATGCCGTCATAGGCTTTGCCGTCCGGCTTTGTCTTGATCTCCAGCCGAAGGTCGATCGCGGAAGGCCCGAAAATGTCGATGGTTTCGGCAAGGGTCGGAATGGTCTCGCCGCCGCTGCCGATGACGATGTGGCGCATCAGCTCGTCGTAGCTGAAATCGGCGATCGCGCCTTTGCCATCCGTCATGCGGTCGATCAGCGCATCGTGATGGACGACGATCCTGTTGTCTCGCGTCTGGTGCACATCGAACTCGACGAGATCGACATCGAGCTTGGCGGTGTTCGAAAAGGCAAGCCGGGTGTTTTCAGGCCACAGATGCGTGCCGCCGCGATGAGAGGCGATGAGGGTCATGAGGGATCTCTCTGTTTTTCACCCTCCTAGCCTCCCGCCATGAACCTCGTATGACGCGGCCGCCTGCCGGCTGTCGCTCTGCAAAGCCGTCATTTCCGCCAAGGGGAAATATGCGCTTGCCGCGACAAAAAACCCTTCAGCAGCGTCAAATCCATACTGTGCACTCCGAACGATTGATGTAAGGAGAGGGCTTGAGGCGCAGGCGCGCAAGCAGGACATGGAGAAGCGGGATGGATACGAACGACACATCGAAGGCAGCCAAGAACATGGCGAGTGGCAATCTCGACGAACAGGCTCTCTTCTTTCATCGTTATCCCCGCCCCGGCAAGCTGGAAATCCAGGCGACCAAGCCGCTCGGAAACCAGCGCGACCTGGCGCTTGCCTATTCTCCCGGCGTCGCCGCCCCCTGCCTCGCCATCCGTGACAATCCGGAAATGGCCTTCGATTATACCTCACGCGGCAATCTCGTAGCGGTCATCTCCAACGGCACGGCCGTGCTCGGCCTCGGCAATATCGGGCCGCTGGCCTCCAAGCCGGTGATGGAAGGCAAAGCCGTCCTCTTCAAGAAATTCGCCGGCATCGATGTCTTCGATATCGAAATTGAGGCACCCACCGTCGATGAGATGGTTAGCACAATTTCAGCACTCGAGCCCACCTTCGGCGGCATCAACCTCGAGGACATCAAGGCACCTGAATGTTTCGAGGTCGAGCGTCGTCTGCGCGAGAAGATGGATATTCCAGTCTTTCACGACGATCAGCACGGCACCGCCATTATCGTCGCCGCCGCCATTCTCAACGGGTTGGAATTGGCCGGCAAGAAGATCGAGGACATCAAGATCGTCGCATCCGGCGCCGGCGCGGCAGCGCTTGCCTGCCTCAACCTTCTGGTCATTCTCGGCGCCAAGCGCGAAAACATCTGGGTCCATGATATCGAGGGCCTAGTCTACGAAGACCGCAACGTTCTGATGGACGAATGGAAGTCTGTCTATGCCCAAAAGAGCGACAAGCGCGAGCTTGCCGAGTCGATCGGCGGCGCCGATGTCTTCCTTGGCCTGTCAGCCGCTGGCGTATTGAAGCCCGAACTGCTGGAACAGATGGCGGAAAAGCCGCTGATCATGGCGCTGGCCAATCCGACGCCGGAAATCATGCCGGACCTCGCCCGCGCCGCCCGGCCGGACGCGATGATCTGCACCGGCCGTTCGGACTTCCCGAACCAGGTGAACAACGTTCTCTGCTTCCCCTATATCTTCCGTGGCGCGCTTGATTGCGGCGCCAAGACGATCAACGAGGAAATGAAGATGGCGGCCGTGCGCGCCATCGCATCGCTTGCCCGCGAAGAGCCTTCGGATGTCGCCGCCCGCGCCTATAGCGGCGAGACGCCGGTGTTCGGGCCGGAGTATCTGATCCCCTCGCCCTTCGATCCACGCCTGATCCTGCGCATCGCGCCGGCTGTTGCGAGAGCCGCCGCCGAAAGCGGCGTGGCACTGCGTCCGATCGCCGATTTCGACGCCTATATGGACGAGCTCAACCGCTTCGTCTTCCGCTCCGGCTTCGTCATGAAGCCGATTTTCGCCGCCGCCAAGATCGCCGAACGCAAGCGCGTCGTCTTCTCCGAAGGCGAAGACGAGCGCGTTCTGCGCGCCGCCCAGGTCCTTCTTGAAGAAGGCACCGCCGTGCCGATCCTGATCGGCCGCCCCAACGTCATCGAGACCCGCCTGAAGCGCTACGGCCTGAAGATCCGTCCACATACCGACTTCGCCGTCATCAACCCGAACGACGATCCGCGCTTCCGTGAATATGTCGAGCTCTATTTTTCGCTCGTCGGCCGCAGCGGCGTCATTCCAGAAGCCGCTAGAACGATCGTCCGTACCAACACCACCGTCATCGGCGCCCTCGCACTGAAGCGTGGCGATGCCGACGCACTGATCTGCGGTCTCGAAGGCCGTTATGAGCGCCATCTGCGCATCGTCCGCCAGATCATCGGCAAGCGCCCGGATGTCGGCGATTTCTCGGCCCTCAGCCTGCTGATCTCGCAGCGCGGCGCGACCTTCTACACCGACACCTATGTCACCTTTAATCCGAATGCCGCCGAGATCGCCCAGTCAGCCGTCCTCGCTGCCGAAGAGATCAAGCGCTTCGGCATCGCACCGCGCGTCGCCCTTGTCTCGCATTCGAACTTCGGCTCGCGGGAATCGGAAAGTGCCACCAAGATGCGCGATGCCCTGGCGCTCGTGCGTAAAGCGGCACCGGAGCTGGAAGTCGACGGCGAAATGCACGGCGATAGCGCCATTTCCGAAAGCCTGCGTCGCCACGTGATGCCGGACAGCACGCTTTCCGGCGAGGCAAACCTGCTCGTATTCCCTAATCTCGATGCCGCCAACATCACCCTTGGCGTGGTCAAGACCATGACAGACGGCCTGCATGTCGGCCCGATCCTGCTTGGCACGGCGCTTCCGGCCCACATCCTGTCGCCCTCCGTCACCTCGCGCGGCGTCGTCAACATGGCGGCTCTGGCAGTGGTCGAAGCATCGCAACCGAATTGATCTGACATTCACGCTGGACGGCCGTCTCCAAAGGCGGCCGTCCAGCGTGAATAGCACAATAATTAGCCGACTAAATTACCTCTTTCGACATTCCTGACCTCGTCGGCAATGCCTCATTTAGAGGCCTCGCTCCGCCGATGAACCCCAAGCCAAATTCGATCCCAAGTCTAACCGAAAAAATCTTTCGTAATCAGCCTGTTTTGATGGGTACGTTGTTAAGCTACACGGTATATTCTCCATAGAGATCTAACCGCTTTTCGAAGAGCACAACGTGAACCGCGGCAAAAAATTTTATTCCTCTGTTTTGCTATCCCTGCTGGCGGCGACGCCGGCCCTTGCGCAGGCGAATGCCATCTGCGACGAATTGCGTGGCCGCTATGCCGACGTCACGGAGATTGTTGGCGCCAATGCGGAGACGCGACAGCTTTCGCGATCCATCGTTCAGCAAAACATGGCGATACGGCGCCTGAAGAGTGACATGCGCAATCAGGGCTGCACAACCGACAGCAGTTTGACGATACTCGGCTCGGACAATGAAGCCGCCTGTGATGACATGCACGATGCGATGGAGCGGATGCGCGATGATCTTGCATCGCTGATGGACGAGCGTGAGGTAAGCGTGTCCCGCATCGACGATGCGGGCTTGGAGAGGCGGCGATTGCTCGATGACATGCAACGAAACAGCTGTAGCGCTCCGATGTCGGCCACGCCGGACACCGTCATCGACACCCGCGTAAGACCCGAGAGTTCAGCACCCGAGCAACAGTCGCTGGTGCAGCCGGAAAGCTCGATCACGACGATCGAGACGCAGAAGCCCAAGACGGACGCCGCCGCATTGCCACAGCAGAAGACGGCGGCGATGCCAACTCCAGAAATCACTCCAGTTCAGCCGAAACAACTGCAACCTGACCGGCCCTACGATCCCGCGACCAACAAGGTGCGCCAGGTCGGCCCGCAATTTCTTGCGACCGACCAAGGCACGCTCGATCTCAAGCATCCGAAAGAGATTGGCCCGCAGCCGGCGCAATAGACACCCTCAACAGCGACATGATCGCCTCGTCGCCCACCTCCCGCGACAGATCGCGATAGGACCGGCCGGAGGCATCTCTCACGGAACGATCGGCCCCGCGTTCCAGCAGGAAGCCCACCGCATCGGCTCGGCGATTGAGGATGGCAAAACCAAGCGGCGTCATCCAGTCGCGATCCGGACTTGCCTCTCCATGCGGGCGAAAATCACCGAAGCGCATGTTGATCAGTTCAGGGTGAGCATCCAGATGCACGGCCAATTGCTCGATCTGGCCATAGGCAGCGGCCGCAAAGATATCGAGCGGCTGCGTCTTCAGGAATTCCACCATCTCCGCTCTGCCGTTATACTCCGCCCAGCCGATCGGCGGCGCATAATAATAGGGATCGCGGATGCTGGTATCCGCACCATGCTCGATCAAAAGCGTCGCCATCTCGATGTCGCCGTGCAAAGCGGCCTCATGCAGCGGCGTGCGGCTGGTCATGGCATTGATGTCGAGGCCGAGCGCCAGCATACGGCGAACGCGCTCTAGAGCATTCTCTCCGGCCGCTTCATGCATTATGGCGGGGTGAGCCCGTCGCATCGCATCGGGAATATCGATGTCACTTGCAACTCTTTTTACATGGTCGACGAATACCGCTTGATCGGTGGATACATCGCCGGTTGTTAGCAGAATATAGATCCAATCCTCTTGCTTTAGACGGACGGCTATAGCTCCCTGCTGAACGAGATACAGCACCAGATCCTTGTCATTACCCAGCCGCGCCCATTCGTAAGGCGTTCGGCCGTTGACGGGCCTATTAACATCAGCTCCGTGCTCGACCAGCAGTCGGACACGCTCCCCCATACGCTTCTCACAGGCCCAGGCCAGTTGATAGTCGAATACGGTCTGCGAATTCGCGACCAGCCTTCCATCCTCGCGCACCAGCCAGTTGTTCTTGTCTTTGGCCGAAAGGCCATGTTCCAGCAGCAGCTTCAGGCAAGTATCATCCGGCTCGAACATCCGGTTATAAAGCGCCTGGCTGTCATTCGCCTCGGCACCGGCATCAAGCAACAGGCGCGCGAAGGCCTCGCATTCGGGATGTTGCGGCTGCCGGATCTTACCGGCCTCGCCCTCGCCGAAAACGCCGGTCAGCGCCGTGAAGCGATACTGGCCGCTGTCGAGAAAGAAGGCATTGGGATCGGCGCCGCGCTCAATCAGGACCCTTGCCGCCGACAGACTAGATCGGCTAGGCAGCCGGGCATAGGAGGCATAAAGCAACGGCGGCCAATCATAGGGCCCGCCTTTGCGGTCGAGAAGCTGCGGTTGGCGATCGAGCCAGCGCGCCACGCCGTCGGCGTCACCGAGAGCAGCAGCAATGTGGATGCTGTCGCCGGCAATGTCGGGATTGGCCTCCAGCAGTTGCAACGCCTCGTCAAAGCGCGCCGGATCAGCCGCAGTGTGAGAGAAATAGGAAACCGTCGCCAGCGACAGGAATTGATTGGCAAGCTGATCCAGCGGGACCTCTCCGCGATTGCCGCTTTCCAGATGCGTCTTGAGTTTCGCCCAGCTGGAAAAGCCATGCTCGCGGGCGACGACAAGCTGAATGTCCTGAAGCCCGATATCGGCAACATTGGCAAAATAGGGCGCGACACGGCTTCGTGCCGATGCATCGCCGGAATGAACGGCTTTCAGAAAAGCCTTGGCCTGCTTTTTGAGGGAATCGAGGGTGGCGTTGCCCGCCAGAGAGCGCGTGGTCACAAAGACCTCCTTTCATTCACGTCCGGTATCCGCGCCCACAGACTGAAAAGAGGTGTGGCAGTCTTTACGTTCTATGCATCAGGTGGGCCTTGCCCTTCCCGCGGATCGGATGCGCCCTGAGAACGGCCAAAGATCTATAACGGAGCGCGCGGCCTGTCCAGAGGCGTCAAGCCGGCTCGTAGCGGACATAGGCGAATTCATCGCCGTCGGGCGACCAGTTGGGCACATTGATGCTGCCCTGCCCGCCGAAGAGTTCGAACAATGTCGTGAGGTTGCCGCCATCCATGTCCATCAACCGCATACGAACATTCAAATCACGCGGATGATCGAAGACATCGGGGTCGTAGGAGATCAACAGGACCTTGTCGTTCTTCGGCGACGGATGGGCGAACCAGTTGCCGTAATTGTCACTTGTCACCTGCTGGAGACCAGCGCCATCCGGGTGGATGCGCCAGATCTGCATCAGGCCGGTGCGGCTCGAATTGAAGTAGATCCATTGCCCATCGGCGGAATAATCAGGCCCGTCATTGCGGCCCTCGCCATGCGTCAGCCGCGTCTCTTCGCCGCCATCGACCGAGATCGTATAGATGTCGAAGACGTTGTTGCGAATACCGCAATAGGAGAAGCGTTTTCCATCAGGCGACCAGCCATGCCAGTAGGACGGCAGATTGGTGGTGACCTGTCGCGGCGTACCGCCTTCGGCCGGCAGGACGTAGATGCAGGACTTGCCATGCTGGGTCTTGTCGGAAATGGCAATCAGCGAGCCATCGGGCGAAATGCCATGATCGTTATTGCAGAGCGTCGCAAAGCCGGTATCGACCTGAACCGGTTCACTCGTCCCGTCGAGGACAATCCGATAGAGCAGTCCATCTGCGTTCAACAAGAGATAGCGCCCATCCGGCGAAAAATTCGGCGCCTCGATCAACCTCTCCGTCTGCCAGACGATCCGGTTCTCACCGGTGCGGATATTGTAGATCTCAACCGAACTGCGCATTGCTTCTCCATTCGCCGGAGGGCGTTACGATCAACGATCGCGAAACCGGTTGGTGATCGGATAGCGCCGGTCGCGACCGAAATTCTTCGTTGTGATCTTCACGCCCGGCGCCGACTGCCGGCGCTTGTATTCGGCAAGGTAAAGCAGATGCTCGATGCGGTGAACCGTCGCGACATCATGCCCGCGCGCCACGATCTCATCGACCGCCATTTCCTTTTCAACCAGGCATTCGAGGATATCGTCGAGCGCCGGATAGGGCGGCAGCGAATCCTGGTCAGTCTGGTTTGGCCGTAATTCGGCCGACGGCGCCTTGTCGATGATGTTGTACGGGATCACCTCGCCCGAAGGGCCGAGCGCGCCCGGCGGCACATGCTGGTTGCGCCAGCGCGACAGCGCATAGACCTGCATCTTGTAAAGGTCCTTGATCGGGTTGAAGCCGCCGTTCATGTCGCCATAGAGTGTGGCATAGCCGACCGACATTTCCGACTTGTTGCCGGTGGTGACCACCATCGAGCCAAACTTGTTGGAGATCGCCATCAGGATGGTGCCACGGGCGCGGCTCTGCAGGTTTTCCTCAGTGATGCCGCTCTCGGTGCCTTCAAACAGATCGGCCAGTGCCGAGGTAAAGCCAGTCACTGGCTCCTCGATCGGCACGATATCGTAGCGGCAGCCAAGCGCCTTGGCGCAATCGGCCGCATCCTTCAGCGAGTCCTCGGAGGTATAGCGGTAAGGCAGCATGACGGTGCGCACCCGCTCCTCGCCGAGCGCATCGACAGCAATCGCGGCGCAGATCGCCGAGTCGATACCGCCCGAGAGGCCGAGCACGACCGATTTGAAGCCATTCTTGTTCACATAATCGCGGAAGCCCAACAGGCAGGCACGATAATCGGCCTCCTCGCCCTCCGGGATATGCGCCATCGGACCTTCGCTGCAATGCCAGACGTCGCCGTTCTTCTTCCAGGTCGTCACAGCCAGGGCGGTTTCGAACTGGCTCATCTGGAAAGCCAGCGTTTTGTCGGCGTTAAAAGCAAAGCTCGCGCCATCGAAAACATACTCGTCCTGGCCGCCAACCTGGGCTGCAAAGATGAGCGGCAAGCCAGACTCGATCACTTGGCGGAGCACGACCTGATAACGGACGTCGACTTTGCCACGATAGTAAGGCGAGCCATTCGGAACCAAAAGAATTTCCGCGCCACTTTCGGCCAGCGTTTCGCAGATGCCAAGATCGTTCCAGATCTCCTCGCAAATCGGGATGCCGATCCGGACGCCTCGAAAATTGACCGGCCCCGCGATAGTCCCCTCATCAAAGACGCGCTTCTCGTCGAACTCGCCGTAGTTTGGCAGATCAACCTTGTCCCTGATGAAGATGACCTTGCCGCCATCAAGCACAGCGACCGAATTGTAGCGGCCAGTCTCATCCTGACGCGGAAAGCCGACGATGATGCCCGGTCCGCCATCGGCGGTATCGGCGGCAAGGCTGTCCACGGCTTTCTGGCAGGCGCGGATAAAGGCTGGCTTCAGCACCAAGTCCTCCGGCGGATAGCCGGAAATGAACAATTCTGTAAACAAAACAAGCTGCGCGCCCTCGCGCGCCGCCTCGGCCCGCGCTTCACGCGCTTTTGAAAGGTTGCCGGAGACATCGCCGACCGTCGGATTGAGCTGCGCGACAGCGATGCGGATCGTCTGGGTGATGGGGCTTTGTTCTGTCATGCCATATATTTAACGACGGTGGCCCTGTTCCGCAACAGCCTTCGCCATCCTGCATGCGGCAAAATCGCGTCATACGCGCAAGTGATATTTTTACCCCGAAAAATACTAAGTCCGCCTTGCGGTTCGTTCGGTATTCATGACAAAAGCACGACAATTATATGAATATTTTATAGCATTCGGAGAAATCTTTGGTCGCTTTGGTCATCGGTTCTGCTTTGGCAGGCAGGTTCGTTCTTTTCCAGAAGATCGGCGCAGCGAGACGGCAATCGGCGGTCCTGCGCCAGATTTTGAGCCTCACCCTCACCTTCCTGCTCGCGCTGTCGACCGTTGTCGCCGTCGAATGGATTGCTCGAGGAGAGTTCGCGGCCGTTCCGTCCTACCTGCTTTCTCCGACTCGTCCTGGCTTCACCACCATCGGCATCGTCATGCTGCTGATGATATTGCTGGATGCGATTTTCGGCCGCGCGCATCAATCGATCCTGATGGTTGCCCCACTGCTGCTCGTTCCGGCGTTCATCTCCAATCAGAAACAGAACTTCCTCTCCGATCCGCTTTATCCGTCGGATTTCCTGTTTGCCCGCCAGATCATGGAACTGATGCCGGTAATGGTTCGGGACAAGCCCTGGACCGCCGTGGCGCTCACTATCGGCATCATAGCGTCCTTGGCCATCCTCGCCTTTCTGTGGCGCTATGGCTGGCAACGCGCCGCCATGCTGTCGAAAAAGGCACGCGGGGCCCGGCTCTCCATCTGCCTGCCGCTTGCAGCCCTCTTCGTCTCGCAGATGGACCCGACGCAATATTCGTTTATCCGCGAGAAACTGCGCATCATCCCCATCGTCTGGGATCAGAAGGAAAATTACAGCTATAACGGCTTCATTATAGCCTTCTCGCTGAACCTGCCCATGGCTGATGTCAAAGCGCCGGCGGGCTACGGGCAAGATGCGATCGACGCCATACCCGCGCGCAATTATGGATATCTCTCCGGCCCACGCCAAAAGCCTGACGTCATCATGCTGATGAGCGAATCCTTCTGGGATCCGACCCGGCTTTCTAACGTGAGCTTGACTCCCGACCCGATGCCGAACATCCGCGCAGCGCAGTCCGGCCATGTCTTCTCACCGGAATTCGGCGGCATGACCGCCAATGTCGAGTTCGAGGCGCTGACGGGCTTTTCCAACGCGTTTCTGCCGTATGGCAGCATTCCCTACCAGCAATATGTTCGCAAGCCGATCCCGTCGCTTGCCACTTTCTTCCGCGGAGAAGGCTATGCGGCGCGCGCGCTCCATCCGTTCAGCGGCTGGTTCTGGAACCGCAACGAGGTCTATAGAGCTTTCGGCTTCGAGGAATTCCTCACCGAAGACACCATGCCCCCCATGGAGAAGCGCGGTGTCTTTGCCTCGGACGACTCGCTGATGAAAGAGATCATGCGCGAGGGCGACGCAATGGATCGGCCGTTCTTCCTCTTCGCCGTCACCTTGCAGGGTCATGGCCCTTATGAAGCAAATCGCTATGTCGAGAACACGATCGATATCAAGGGCAACCTCACCGATACCGATCGTGACACGCTCGCCACCTATGCGCAGGGTGTGCGGGAAGCCGACCAAAGCCTGAAAATGCTGATGGACTGGGCTTCCAATCGCGACCGCGAGACCATTATCGTCCTCTGGGGCGATCACCTGCCGCCGCTCGGCTCGGTCTATCCGAACACAGGCTACATGCCAGAACCGGTAGCGACCCGAAAGGCGCCGCTCGACGTCATGAAGCGAGAGCATGAAACGCCGCTGGTCATCTGGTCCAACAAGAAGGGCGTCCGCAAGGACGTCGGCACGATCAGCCCATCGCAACTGCCCTATCACATCCTTAAGACCGCTGGATACGAGCACCCTTTCTACACCGGCTTCCTCGGCCGGCTGCAGAAGAAATACAGTATCGTCGATCGCTATCAGCTTGCGACGCGTGACGACAAGGTTTTCCCGGACTGGGGCCGCAAGGAGCAGGATCTCGATCCGCTGGTGCGCGACTATCGTTATCTGGAGCATGACCTGATGTTCGGACGGGAATACGGACTAGACCGCTTCTTCCCGTCGCATGCCTGGTTGGTCAACCAGGGGAGCTAGGCTGCGACCCTTTTCACATTGCATTTCCATCGGGCAGTCGAATACTTGGCACTCAAAGCGATCAAGTCCTCGGAGTGTTCCCATGTATAATCTGCCCAATTTCGTTCATCAGCATTTCGACAAGACGGCTGAGGAGCTTGGCGAGATCGAAAAGCGCGTGCTGAAAAAGGCGCATGAGCGCAAGATCGTTTCCACCGACATCAATGCGGCTTTCTCCGCCAAAGCCTCTTATGGCGAACGCCTCGCAGACGGCATCGCCCGCGTCGGCGGTTCCTGGTCCTTCATCATCTGCTTCCTGCTGTTCCTGGTCTTCTGGTGCGTCGTCAATACCATCGTCCTCCTCACCCACGCCTTCGACCCCTACCCCTTCATCTTCCTCAATCTGCTCCTCTCCATGATCGCCGCCATCCAGGCGCCGATCATCATGATGTCGCAGAACCGCCAGACCGAACGCGACCGTTTCGAGGCCGCCAAGGATTACGAAGTCAACCTCAAGGCCGAACTCGAAGTCCTTTCGCTGCACCAGAAGATCGACCTGCGTGTTATGACAGAGCTTTCGGCGCTACGTGAGGAAATCGCGAATCTGAGCAAGCTGGTGACGGCGAAGAACGGGGGTGATGTGGGGTGCTCCCTCATGGCCGAAATTGACTTTTCACGCGATTCTTCTATTTTGTAATACAAAAGGAGATAATGCTTATGAAAAATCAACGAGACCTCTCAGATCCTATCACCTTGCGCGTTCCCGCCGACATCCTCGCTGAAATCGAGGAGATCGCCGAGGTCTGTGAGCGAACGCGCAGCTGGGTTTTTGTAAGAGCGCTTAAATCATACCTCGCATCCGAAGGTCGCGAAGTATTAGAGATAGCGAAAGCGCGTCGAGACATGGCGAACGGCGAAGCTTACGATCTCGACGATGTCATCAGCGAAGTGACGAAGGCGGTCAAAGGAGCGGCTGCTTGAAGAGAATTCGTCTTTCGGCAGGTGCCAGAGCCTACATCAAGTCAGAAGTGCAATACCTAAAAGATAGAAATCCCGCGGCGGCTCTCCGCTTCCTCGATGACCTCAATCGGCTAAAAACCAACCTGCTTCTTTTCCCTCAAATGGGCTTTCACAGCGATGAATTGCCGATCCCGGGTATCCTGAGGTTTGCCATGGGAGATTATTTGGTCGACTACGAAATTGCTGGTGATTTCATAGAGATCAGAGCTGTTCGCCACGGCCATCAGCGACCTCCCGGCCTTGCGATTGATGACGATTTCGATTTCGAAGATAGCGGACCTAACCAGCTAAAAACTTAACTGCCCCGCCTCTAATTACTCCGGTGCCCCTCCTCGACAATCACGGCCGCCCCTGCGGGTACTGTGGCAACCCATCGGTGATCTCATAGAAATCACCCTTGTCGGCGCAATAGATGTGGTAGCCCAGCGTCAGCTCGCTCGGCTCATCGAAGAGGCCTGCCATGATCGAGATTTTCTCGGCGTTGTCAGCCACCCAGAAAAGTGCGGAACCGCAGGTGCGGCAGAAGCCACGGCGGGCAGACGAGCTGGCACGGTACCATGTGATCGCCTCTTCACCCTCGATGCTGAGATTGTCGAGAGAAACATCCGTGGCGGCGAAGTAGAGCCCTGTCTGCTTGCGGCATTGCGAACAATGGCAGCCGACAACCTCCCGCAACGCGCCGCGTGTCTTGAAACGTACGCTGCCGCAAAGGCAGGCGCCGGTGTGTTCGTCACTCATTCTGAACCCTCTCTTTTGCAGACAAACTCGACGGCGGCAGCGTGAGCGTCAAACGCAAAGAAATGAAGCAGCTTTCAGCCGGATTGATCGCAAGGGCACAAAAGCAAACGGGCCGGTTCTGGACCGGCCCGTTCATGAGAGATGATCTGGTAGCCTACGATCAGCCGTGTGCGGCGAGACGCTTCTCGTCGCGGCCGCCCTTCATGCGTTCGGCCAGCAGGAAGGCCAGCTCCAGGGCCTGATCTGCGTTCAGACGCGGGTCGCAATGGGTATGGTAGCGATCCTGCAGATCATCGGCGCCGACAGCGCGAGCGCCGCCTGTGCACTCGGTCACGTCCTTGCCGGTCATCTCGATGTGGATGCCGCCTGGATGCGTGCCCTCGGCGCGATGGATCTGGAAGAAGCTTTCGACTTCCGACAGGATGCGCTCGAACGGCCGGGTCTTGTAGTTGTTGAGCGTGATCGTGTTGCCATGCATCGGATCGCAGGACCAGACGACCTTGCGGCCCTCCTTCTCGACGGCACGAATGAGGCGCGGCAGGTTGTCGGCAACCTTGTCGTGGCCGAAACGGCAGATCAGCGTCAAGCGGCCAGCTTCGTTGGTGGGGTTCAGGATGTCGATCAGGTTGAGCAGATCGTCCGCCTGCAGCGAAGGACCGCACTTCAAGCCGATCGGGTTCTTGATGCCACGGAAATATTCGATATGCGCATGGTCGGCCTGACGCGTACGGTCACCGATCCAGAGCATATGGCCCGAGGTCGCATACCAGTCGCCAGAGGTGGAGTCGACGCGGGTGAAAGCCTCTTCGTAGCCGAGCAGCAGCGCTTCATGGCTGGTGAAGAAATCGGTCTCGCGCAGGCTAGGATTGTTCTCCGAGGAGATACCGATCGCCTTCATGAAATCCATGGTCTCGCTGATGCGGTCGGCAAGCTTGCGGTAGCGCTCGCCCTGCGGGCTATCCTTGACGAAGCCGAGCATCCACTGGTGCACGTTTTCAAGGTTGGCATAGCCGCCCATCGCGAAGGCGCGCAGAAGATTGAGCGTCGCCGCCGACTGGCGGTAAGCCATCATCTGGCGTTCCGGATTGGGGATACGCGCTTCTTCGTTGAATTCGATGCCGTTGACGATATCGCCACGGTAGCTCGGCAGCGATACGCCCCCTGGGTTTCAATGCCCGAGGAACGCGGCTTAGCGAACTGGCCGGCGATACGGCCAACCTTCACCACCGGCAGCTGGGCGCCGAAGGTCAGGACGACGGCCATCTGCAGGAAGGCGCGAAAGAAGTCGCGGATCGTGTCGGCGCCATGCTCGGCAAAGCTCTCGGCGCAGTCGCCGCCTTGCAGCAGGAAGCCATTTCCTTCGGCGACATTGGCAAGATGCGCCTTCAGACGGCGAGCCTCACCGGCAAAAACGAGCGGCGGATAGCTGGCAAGCTGCGCTTCCGTTGCCGCCAGCGCCGCCGCATCCGGATATTCCGGCATCTGCTGGATCGGTTTTTGCCGCCAAGTGCTCGGTGTCCAATTCTGTGCCATCTCACTCACCTGTTTCCGCGCCTGGTCTTTTCGCCAAGTGCCCGTCGCCGTAAATTGTGCGCGCTTATAAACCTTTGCCGACCACTTGCAAAGGCGAACCAACTATTCGGCAGGTCTTTTGTACGTCTGGGAATACTATCCCTATTGCTTACACGCGCTCGCCGTTGCGGATGCGGTAGCTTGGGGAATACATCGTCACCAATTCTTCGGCCGCCGTCGGATGAACGGCCATGGTGCGATCGAAATCTTCCTTGGTGCAGCCGGCCTTCAGGGGAATTCCAAGTAGTTGCGCCATCTCGCCGGCATCGTGGCCGAGAATATGCGCACCAATCACCTTGCGATCGGCGGCGTTGACGATCAGCTTCATAATCATCTTCTCGCTGCGGCCGGACAATGTTGCCTTCATCGGCCGGAACTGAGCACGGTAAACCTCGAGTTCCGGATAACGCTTGGCGGCATCCTCCTCGCTCAGACCGACCGTGCCGATCTCCGGCTGCGAGAAGACGGCCGTCGCGATCAGCTCGTGATCCGGGCGGGTCGGATTGTCCTTGTAGACGGTCTCGATGAAGCACATAGCCTCATGGATCGCCACCGGCGTCAATTGTACCCGGTCGGTGACGTCTCCAAGCGCATAGATGCTCGGCACCGATGTGCGCGAATATTCATCGACAATGATAGCGCCCTGTTCGTTGATCGCCACGCCAGCGGCCTCGAGCCCGAGACCCTTCGTGTTCGGCGTGCGGCCGAGCGCCAGCATCACCGTGTCCACCGTCAATGCCTTGTCGTTCTTCGTCCGCACGCTAAGGCCCTCTTCTGTCTTCGTCACGCTCTCGATGATATCGTGGCAGAGTATACGGATGCCCTTGGCTTCCATGGCCTCATGCAGGCCCTTGCGCATGTCCTGGTCGAAGCGCGACAGGATCTCGGCGCCACGATAGATCAGTGTCGTCTCGACGCCGAGACCGTGGAAGATATTGGCGAATTCCACGGCGATGTAGCCGCCGCCGGCAATCAGGATCGATTTCGGCAGCTCGTCGAGATGAAAAGCCTCGTTCGAGGAAATGCAGAATTCGTGGCCGGGCAGCGCCGTATGCAGGTTCGGCGTTCCGCCGGTGGCAACGACGATCGTTTCCGCTGTGACAGTCTTGCCGCTCTTCAGGAGGCGGATCGTATGGGCATCGACCAGCTCGGCACGCGTATCAAAGATCTCGGCCTTGGCGTTGTCGAGGCCCTTGCGATAGAGCCCCTCCAGGCGATCGATTTCCTTGTCCTTCGCCTCGATCAGCTTTTTCCAGTCGAAAGTGCTCTTACCGACCGTCCAGCCGAAGCCGGCGGCATCCTCGAAATGCTCACTATATTGCGAGGCGTAGACGAAAAGCTTCTTCGGCACGCAGCCGCGGATAACGCAGGTGCCGCCATAACGATATTCTTCGGCAATACCGACCTTCTTGCCGAGCGAGGCGGCAACACGCGCACTGCGTACACCCCCAGAACCGCCGCCAATGACAAAAAGATCGAAATCAAAGGAAGACATCGCATACTCCTGCGGAAATAAGGGCGGCGCACGAAGCGCTCATAGGGGTCGGCACTGATATAGGATCTCGACATACAAAAAGAAAAGCCCGGAACGATATCCGGGCTTTTAAATTCCGAGAGCTGAAATGCGTAATCCCGAAAACTCCGACGCTATATTCGGATAGGATCACGACCAAAGGTCAAGCTTACTTCTTCGTTGCCGGTGCCGGTGCTGGCTGGGCATCGGTGGCAGCATCAGTCGACACAGGAGCGACCGGCGCCTTCACCACCTTCTGCAAAGCGTCGCTGCTCTGGTTGGCGAGGTCGCGGGAAATGCCCTGGCCCCAGATGTCCGCGGCCTTATAAAGCTCACGCAAAGCAACCGGATTGTCCTGCAAGAATTTCTTGCCGGTTGGCGAGGAGAAGAACGTGGCGATAGAGTTGAGTTCGTCTGTCGTAAATGCCTTCGAGAATGTTACGGCAGCTTCACGCTCCAAGTCAGCGCGGCGCGGCGCAAGAGCAAGTGCGGTTGCATCGACGGACGAATTGATGGCGTCGCCGAAGTTCGGATTCGCCTGGATCATCGTGCTCTTCAGCTGCTCGGCGAGATTCGGCAGGATGTTGTCGAACTGGTTCGTGACGCCGAGCGCGTTGATCGCGGCACGAGCGGCCTTGATCTGCTCTTCCGAGACTTCCTGCGCACTGACGGAACTAAGCGCGATACCAGAAAGAACGATGGTCGCAGCGGCAAAACGGCCAAGACCCGCAATTTTGATCATGAGTTCAGTGCTCCTATGTATTGTTCGCCTGCAACGTGCGTGCGCCGGAGGGACCGGCAATAATCGCAAGTGTCGCCATGTTGATAAAGAGCCCGTGTTCGACAACACCGGGAATGGAATTCAGCGCAATAGACAGCGCCTCTGCATCAGGAATACGGCCAAAAGATGCGTCGATGATGAAATGCCCGCCATCAGTCGTGAAGTTGCCGTCTTCCGATTGGCGCAGGTTGAGTGCGCCGGAAAGGCCAAGGCGGGCAGCCATCTTCTCGATCTGAATACGCGTGGAAACGAGGCCAAACGGGTTCACCTCGATCGATAGCGGAAAGGCGCCAAGCGTCTGAACAACCTTGCTTTCGTCGGCAATGACGATCATCCGCTGCGACGAGGCCGCAACGATCTTCTCGCGCAGCAGCGCACCGCCGGCGCCCTTGATCAGCCGCAGGGCACCGTCCACTTCGTCGGCACCATCGATGGTGAGATCGAGTTCAGGAAGCTCGTCGAGCGACTTCAACGGCACGCCGAGCTCGACGCAGAGACGAGCTGTTCGCTCGGAGGTCGGAACCCCCTCAATCACGAGGCCATCCGCTACCTTCTCGGCAAGCAACCGAACGAATTCCTCGGCCGTGCTGCCCGTGCCAATCCCAAGCCGCATACCGCTCTCGACATAGGCCAGAGCCGCTCTTGCAGCCTCGATCTTCATTTGGCGGGCGTCCATGCGCCACCTGCTCCCGATAGTTACGTTGGGTGCTGTTTACACGGCTCTCCAGGCAAACGAAAGCCAAAATAACGGCCTTTCATAGAAATCCCGGACCATATTCGAAGCGGCTCGTGGCGCCATTAGTTGCAATTGCCGGCCCGATCTTCTAACTCCGAAGACTTGCTTTTCTCTTCTTTTCCAAAGGCTGATTCCTGGTGAAATCTCCCCTTGTCGTATTCGATCTCGACGGTACCCTGCTCGACACCCATGCCGATCTCGTCGCCAGCCTCAATCACACGATTGCAGCACTCCATCTCGCGCCCGTCAATTATGACGACCTGACGCATCTGGTGGGCAACGGCGCGCAGGTAATGATCGAACGCGCCTGCAAGCTGCGGGATTATACGCTAGCCCCGGAAGAGCTGCCGGCACTCCTTCAGCGCTTCATCACGCATTATAGCGAGACGATGCCGGGCCTGACCGAACCCTATCCGGGATTGCTGGCCGCCATGGATGCATTGAAGAGCCAGGGCTACAAGCTGGCGGTCTGCACCAACAAGATGGAATCCCTGGCACGCACGCTGCTTGAGAGACTGAATCTCACCCATTATTTCGAAGCCATCACCGGCGGGGACACCTTCCCCGTTCGCAAGCCGAATGCCGAACATCTGATCGGCACCGTGGAGCGCGCCGGCGGCGATCTCAACCGCACAGTCATGATCGGCGACAGCGTCAACGATATCCTCGTCGCCCGCAACGCCGGCGTCCCCTCGATCGCCGTGCCCTTCGGCTATTCCGACGTCAGCGTAGAAACGCTCGGCCCAAGCCGCATCATCAGCCACTATGACGAACTGACACCGGCGCTGGTCCAGGGACTGCTCGCGGCCTGATCCGGAGCGAATTTTCTTGATCGAATATGAAAAAGGCGGCCCCATGGACCGCCTTTTCTTTGTTCAAATATCGAACTGCAATCAGATCTGCGCCGTGCGGGACTTGGTCGTCGCGTCGAGTGCCTTTAGCGTTGCCGCGTCGCGATCGTAGACATCGTTGAAATACTGCACGACGCCGTCCTTGTTCGGCCAGGCGGTGAAGTAGGCGATATAGATCGGCAACTTCTGCGGCACGGCAACGGCCTTGTTCTGGCCGCCGGCAATCTGCTTTGCAACATCCGCAACTGTGGTGTTGAGCACGGCAGCAGCCATGGCGCGCGGATCAGCAAGGCGGACACAGCCGTGGCTGAGGGCACGCATGTCCTTCTTGAAGAAGCTCTTCTGCGGCGTGTCATGCATGTAGATCGCATGCGAGTTCGGGAAGAGGATCTTCAGCTCGCCCAATGCATTGTCGCTGCTCGGCGGCTGGCGGACGGCGACGCTCTTGGTCGAGCCGTACCAGTCGACACTGGACGAAGCGACAGCACGACCACCGACTTCAACCTGATAGCCCATGCGGTCGAGATAGTTCGGGTCGGCACGCAGCTTCGGCAGCATCTCGTTGATGATGATCGACTGCGGAACGCCCCAGAACGGGTTGAACTCGACCGTCTGGATCTGATCTTCGAAGAAGAAGGTCTGATGCTGCTTGCCGCCGACGACGACACGCATCGACAGCTGCTCCTGATTATTGTTGTGGTAGTAGACCATGAAGGCCGGCTGGTTGATGAGAACGTAGCGCGGTCCGAGTTCATTCGGCAGCCAGCGCAGCTGTTCCATGGCGACAACCAGCTTCTGGATCTTCACATTATTATTTTCGCCGACCATGGCGCGGACCGAAGACTGGCCGATGACGCCATCGGACGTCAGGCCCTTTTCTTTCTGGAAGTCCTCGACCAGCGCCACGAGATCCGGGGTATAATCCGGCGTCCCCTGATAGGCGTCGAGCGTGGCTGCATGAGCCGTCTTCAGCACGTCGGAACCGCGATGCTGGATCGCCTTGACGATATTGGCCATCTCGGGCGAGCTGCCGCCCGGCTTGAGAATGCCGGTCAGCGAAACGGAAATATTATTGCCATCGCCGCCGCTTGCACCCTTGAGCTTTGCAAGCTCGGCCTTCAACTCCATGAACTGCTGGTTGGAAGGACTGCGGCTATTGAGATAGGCGGCGACATCCGGGCTTGCGCCCAACATGCCAAGCACCGGCATCAGGTTGACGTCCTTACGCTTGAAGTCGTGATAACCGGAGATCTTGTTTGGGTCGAGACGACCGCGGATCGTGTCCTGAATGAACACCAGCACCTTGGTGGAGAGCGTCAGCTCGAATTGCATCAGGGCACGGTCACGCATCTCCTGATCGACGCTCGACTGGTCGAAATTCGGCGGCGTCACGGCATAGTCGGCGGGATCGAGGCCAACGGAGGCGGCATCGGCCAGAACCGCCATGGCGGCCTTCGCCTTCTCGCTGATGGTATTGTCGGCAACCCAGACCAGCGGCTTGCTCTGGTCGGCATAATAGGACTCGACTGCCTTGGCGACGTCGTTCGTCGCCATGACGCGAACTTCGGTCAGATGATGCCGCTGCGAAGCGCTCGAATCAACCGCAACCGGCGTGGCCGAAGCATCGGCGACAGCCCCGGTTACCACCGGATCCGCAAAACGGTTCGATGCAACCAGCCGCATGGCTTCGGGCTTATAGGTATAATATTGCGGGGCATCAACCTTTGGCAGCGGCCCTTTTACCTGCGGCGTCGGGTTGGAGCCTAGGGTATCCTGAGCCGGATTGGCGGGGACCGGAGCGGAGACCTGCGTGCTCTGCTGACGCCCCTGGCCTCCACGAATGAAGTCCATGAGGGTCATCGCGTTCGCGGATGTCGCGCCGACGGCGGAGATGCAGCAGGAAAGAGCCAGGACGGATGCTGCGGCTTTGGTGACAAGTTTCATTCTCTAATCAGTCCCCGTGTCATGCTGTAGCTTCGAGACAGACGGTGCTGTTTTCAAATCGGCCACGATATTCCTAACATCGTTTAACCATCAAAATGAAAACGACCAGCCCCACCTTTTGTTCAATGCCTCAACTTCGTGTGAGAAAGCAAAGGCGTGCTTCGCGATTTAATTCACACAAAATTATGATATTATTAGTTAATTTTTTATTGAATTTTCCTGCTGTTTTCACGCGCTCATAAATACGCAACAAAGAATATCCACCGAGCGTGTCAAAAAGAACACGCATTTCCCGCACCTTCAAAAACATGATTAAATTAGTCATGAAATGCACGCCTCAGCTGTTTTCTTAGGCGTTATTCGGACCTATATGGCATCTATCTTTTTCAACGGAAAAGCAGGATCAGGGATCATGACCTCCACCCGCACCGAAACCGATACTTTTGGCCCGATCGAAGTCGCAAGCGACCGCTATTGGGGCGCGCAGGCGCAGCGCTCGCTCGGCAACTTCAAAATCGGCTGGGAGAAGCAGCCATTGTCGATCGTCCGTGCGCTCGGCATCGTCAAGCAGGCAGCTGCCCGCGCCAATGTGGAACTTGGCCAACTGGACCCCGCTCTCGGTAAAGTGATCGCCGAGGCGGCACAGGAAGTCATCGACGGCAAGCTCAACGATCATTTTCCGCTGGTCGTCTGGCAAACCGGCTCCGGCACGCAGTCGAACATGAACGCCAACGAAGTGATCTCCAACCGCGCGATCGAGATTCTCGGCGGCGTCATGGGCTCCAAGAAGCCGGTGCATCCGAATGATCACGTCAACATGAGCCAGTCGTCGAACGACACCTATCCGACGGCGATGCATATCGCCTGCGCCGAACAGATCGTTCATCATCTGCTGCCAAGCCTGCGGCACCTGCATGCGGCCCTTGAGAAGAAGGTTGCCGACTTCGCCCATATCATCAAGATCGGCCGCACCCATACCCAGGACGCGACGCCGCTGACGCTGGGCCAGGAGTTTTCCGGCTATGCGGCCCAGGTGGCCTCGGCCATCAAGCGTATCGAACTGACGCTGCCGGGCCTCAGCGAACTCGCCCAGGGCGGCACGGCTGTGGGAACCGGCCTCAATGCGCCGATCGGCTTTGCCGAAAAGGTGGCCGACGAGATCGCCAAGATCACCGGCCTGCCCTTCGTCAGCGCGCCGAACAAGTTCGAGGCGCTTGCCGCTCATGATTCGATGGTCTTCAGCCACGGCGCTATCAATGCTGCTGCGGCCGCTCTCTTCAAGATCGCCAACGACATCCGCTTTCTCGGCTCCGGCCCGCGCGCCGGCCTTGGCGAATTGTCGCTGCCGGAAAATGAGCCGGGTTCGTCGATCATGCCCGGCAAGGTCAATCCTACACAGTGCGAAGCACTGACGCAGGTTTGCATCCACATCTTCGGCAACAATGCCGCCCTGACCTTCGCCGACAGCCAGGGTCATTTCGAGCTTAACGTCTACAACCCGATGATGGCCTATAATTTCCTGCAATCGGTGCAATTGCTCGGCGACGCCGCCGTCTCCTTCACCGACAATTGCGTCGCCGGCATCGAGGCACGCGAAGACAACATCAAGGCGGGTCTGGAACGCTCGCTAATGCTGGTGACGGCGCTCGCCCCGAAAATCGGCTACGACAACGCCGCCAAGATCGCGAAGACCGCGCACAAGAATGGCACGACACTGAAGGAAGAAGCCCTGGCGAGCGGGCTGGTGTCTTCGGAAGAATATGATGCCATCGTCCGGCCAGAAATGATGATCGGGCCGAAGTAGGCTCGTGGTTTGGTGATGGTCAGGCACGTTCGCCAGTGACGCAATTATCTGCCTGGCCCCTCACCCCAACCCTCTCCCCGCTCATGCGGGGCGAGGGAGTTTTACGATGCCCTAAGCCTCTATCCAGGCTGCGGAGACCGCTTATCTTGCGCGATCGTCCCCTCTCCCCGTGCAAACGGGGAGAGGGCTAAGGTGAGGGGCCGGGTACAATGTTTCCGCATCGGAAAATCTACCCGACCTGCGCATCTCTCACCGACAATCTCCCATTTTGAAATTCCATCATAGCAGCCAAGCAATTGCATTTGGACCCTACCGGATTTAGACCGTTTCCAAACGTCTCTTCCGCCACTTCAAGGCATTGAAAGGTCCACGCATGGCTGACGATCTCTTTCCCCTCGGCGCCGACGCCACTCCCTATCGCAAGATTTCGAGCGATTACGTCTCCGTCGATACGTTCAAGGGCCAGGACATCCTGACCGTCGATCCCGAGGGCATCCGACTGCTTGCCGAGACGGCCTTCGCCGACATCAATCATCTGCTGCGCCCCGGCCACCTCAAGCAGCTCGCCTCCATTCTCGAAGACCCGGAGGCGACAGAAAACGACCGTTTTGTTGCCTACGACCTCTTGAAAAACGCCAATATCGCAGCTGGCGGCGTGTTGCCCATGTGCCAGGATACCGGCACGGCGATCATCATGGGCAAGAAAGGCCGTCGCGTCTGGACCGAGGGCGGCGACAACGCGGCGCTGGCCAAGGGAGTACTGGACGCCTACGAGAAGAAGAACCTGCGCTATTCACAGCTTGCTCCCATCAAGATGTTCGAGGAAAAGAACACCAAGAACAATCTCCCCGCCCAGATCGATATCTATGAGGAAGGCACCGACGCCTACGAATTCCTCTTCGTCGCTAAGGGCGGCGGCTCGGCCAACAAGACCTTCCTCTACCAGGGCACGCCGTCGCTGCTCACCCATGACCGCATGCTGGATTTCCTGAAAGAGAAGATCCTGACGCTCGGCACGGCTGCCTGTCCCCCCTACCATCTGGCGATCGTCATCGGCGGCACATCGGCCGAAATGACCCTCAAGACAGTCAAGCTCGCCTCGACGAAATACCTGGACTGTCTTCCCACGGAGGGCTCCGAAAGCGGGCATGCCTTCCGGGATATCGAAATGGAAAAGGAAATCCACAAGCTGACGCAGAGCCTCGGCGTCGGCGCGCAGTTCGGCGGCAAGTATTTCTGTCATGACGTCCGCGTCATCCGCCTGCCCCGCCACGGCGCTTCGCTGCCGATCGGCCTCGGTGTCTCCTGTTCCGCCGACCGTCAGGCCAAGGGCAAGATCACCCGCGACGGCATCTTCATCGAGCAGCTCGAAACCGATCCGTCGAAATACATGCCCGAGATCGATGAGGCGAAGCTGTCCGAATCGATGGTTCGCATCAACCTCAACCGGCCGATGGCCGACATCCTGGCGGAACTGTCACGCCATCCGGTGAAGACCCGACTGTCCTTGACCGGCACCATCATCGTCGCCCGCGACCTGGCACATTCGAAAATCCGCGAGCGCCTGGAAAAGGGCGAAGGCATGCCCGAATATCTGAAGAACCACCCGGTCTATTACGCTGGACCAGCCAAGACACCGGCGGGTTACGCCTCCGGCTCCTTCGGTCCGACGACGGCTGGGCGTATGGACAGCTATGTCGATCAGTTCCAGTCCTTCGGCGGCTCGATGGTCATGCTCGCCAAGGGCAACCGCTCGCGCGCCGTGCGCGAGGCCTGCAAGACGCACAAAGGCTTCTATCTAGGCTCCATCGGCGGCCCCGCCGCGCGCCTTGCCCAGGACTGCATCAAAAAGGTCGAAGTGCTGGAATATCCGGAACTCGGCATGGAAGCCGTCTGGAAAATCGAAGTGGAAGATTTCCCCGCCTTCATCGTCATCGACGACAAGGGCAACGACTTCTTCCAGGAGCTCAATCTGGGCTGACACACTGCCGGCCGACAAACAAAGGGGAGGCGCCGTTCTGGCGCCTTTTTTTCAAAAGTATTTCTATGTAGTAATACAGCTATTTCCCGACCTGAAATTACTGGTAAAGTTTTATTTTTATTGCTTTAATATTTTTCAAAGAATCGTAGACTAAGTAAAGCTACTGCTTTCATGAATAGATATTATGGAGTTCGCGAATGAATACGGTGGTTGCGCCCAAGGCGCAAGTTCCCGACGTGGCAGGGCAGATTACCTATGCCATGCGCTCCATGGGTGTCGCCCCCATCCCGCGGAATTATGAGTTGTTCTATGAAGCCTATATCGGCTCCAATCCCATCCTGACCCGCGAACTCGCCGCCCTCGGCAGCAACGCCACGCAAGAAGAGCTGGACGCGATCAACGCGCGGCATTTCGCCCGCCATTCCGGTCGTATTTTCGATGACGCTCATACCCGCATCATCACCGAATTGGATGGCGTATTGCGCGCGCTTCAGCAGGAGCAGACCTCTCTGGAAAGCTACAACCGGCTGCTCGGCGAAACCTGCCAGCGCATCATGTCCAAGAATCACAATAGCGTCGACCTGCTGCGCGGGGCCATCGACATCCTGACCGAAGCGACCGGCGACACCATGGCCCATGGTGAGCGGACCGTCGAGAACGTCAACCAGCGCAGCCAGGAAATGGACCAGGTCCGCAAGGAGCTGGACGAATACAAGCGTATCGCCAACACCGACGCACTGACACGCCTCTCCAATCGCCGCGCCTTCGACGACCGCCTGGCTTCGGTCTTCGACAATCAGATGGCCCGGCCCGTGACGGCACTGGTGCTGGCCGACATCGATCATTTCAAGAAGATCAACGACAACTACGGTCATCCGGTTGGCGACAAGATCCTGGCAACCGTTGCCTCCGTTATTCGCGCCAACGTCCGCCGCGAGGCCTTCGTCGCCCGTACCGGCGGCGAGGAGTTTGCGCTGATCCTCGAAGGCTATACGCCGGAGGACGCGCTTGCGACCTGCGAACGCATCCGCCGCGCGCTGGAGGCAACGCCATTCAAGAATTCACGCACCAGGGTGAATTACGGCCCAATCACCATCTCGCTGGGCGTCTGCATGGCCTCCGACGCCACCGACCCCGGTGAACTCTATGGCAAGGCCGATATCGCGCTCTATTCCGCCAAGAATGCCGGCCGCAATTGCAGCTACGCCTACCAGAGCGGCATGCAGAAAGACTTCGCGAAAAGTTGGCTTATCTACAAGAAATAAAATCGAGGCCAACGGTCGCCGGCGCCATCCTTCTGGAAGCGCCGACGACTTTCATTACCACATGCTCTTGGCAGCGCGCACCGGCCATTCGCGGTCATAGGTTTCCTGGTCGAAATCGCCCTTCGCCGCCTTCAGCAGCATGCCGGGCGTCGGGAGGCTCGCCGGATCGACAAATCTCTCCGAATTCCAGAGCTCCGCGCGCATCACCGCCCGCGCGCACTGGAAATAGACCTCGTCGATAGTGATCACCACGACGCTGCGCGGATGCTTGCCATCCATTTCGAAACTTGCCAGCAGGCCTTCTTCGATGGAAACGACCGCGCGGCCATTGAGCCGCATCGTCGTGTTCGAGCCTGGGATCAGGAACATCAGCGCGATACGGGGATCGCGGACGATATTGGCAAGCGAATCGACGCGATTGTTGCCGCGCCAGTCGGGAAGCAACAGCGTCTTGTCGTCCTCTACCCGCACGATGCCGCCGAGATCGCCGCGCGGCGAGCAATCCAGCCCTTCCGGGCCAACCGTTGCCAGGGCCATGAAGGGCGAAGCCTCGATCATCCGGCGATAAAGCGGCGTCAGCGCATTCGTCACCTTGGCGGTCGCGGCCTCGCCGGCGCCACCGTAAAGCTCATTCAATTCTTCAACGGATGTGATGATCGTCATGTTGCCTCGCGTCTTTTCGAACCGGATCCGGTGGGTTAGGCGCAAGGCATGACGTGGCTATGACACGCGCCGCACCGGAGTCCGGAAAAACGATATCACCGTTTCGTTGTCGGTTTCGAGAGCATTTTTGTCCTCGGCGGAGATTTGCGCTTCCGCCAGGAATTCGCCGATCGCCTCCAGTACTGGAACGGCACTGACGATGCGGCGATGGCCGAAACCATTCGCCCAGAGCATGCGAACATCGCCGCCTGCCCTCTCATAAGCGCGAGCATGGTCAGCACTTACTTCCTTGTCGTCCTCGGCATGGATGACCAGCATTGGCCTGCCGAGATCACGAACGCCGCGCACAGCATCATAATCCTTCAACGGCCTACCGGTGACCCGCCCGACCTGCGCCTCAAGCGCCGCTTGTGTCTTCGGGTCGAGCCTCATCAGCCCGCCAAAATCAGTGAACAACCAACCCATCGCGCTTGGTGCGCCGATCAACACCAGGCGTTCCGGCAGAACCGGCTCAATACCCGGCAGGAACCCGGCCGCTGCAAGCGCGACAGAAGCGCCGCCGAAGGAGTGACCGATCGTCGCATCAAAGCTGCCGAATCGTTCCGCAGCAGCGGCAATGGCGGAAACGGCTAGACGCAGATTGAGGAAACGCCCCGGCGAACGGCCATGGCCCGGCAGATCGAGCGAGACCACTTCGGCGCCGGTATCCGCGAGAAAGGCGGCAAGCTCCGACGTGTATTCGCTGCTGGAGACCCAGCCATGGACGACAAGATAGCGCCGGCGTCGGCCTTTCGCGCCGCCGTTGAAACGATAGGCCATTGCCCGTCCTCCAGGGAAAGACAGCATGACCGCCTCGGCGGAAGCAAGCCGCGCCCTGCCCTCGGCATGAGCGGCCTTGGCCTTGGCGCCCTGGGGCAGACGCGACGGCGTCAGGCAAAAGAGCTTGAAGGCGGCCTTGCCGGCGAGCTGCGGCGAGACACGGCTGAGGCCGGATAATCCCAGCCGGGTGACCTTGAGCACAAAGGATGGCATAGTGAGAATCCAAAAAATGTTCAACTATGAACAATAAAGTACAACGATGAACAAAAATCAATCCCTACCCTGGGACCATCCGCGTTTTCGCAGCTGGATCGCCGTTGCCCGCGCCTGCCAGTTGATGCAACAGTCACTCGGCCGGGCGCTCGCCCATCTCGACATCAAGCCGCCCCATCTCGATATCCTCGTCAATCTCTTTCGATTCGAGGGCATTTCGCAGCAGGAACTGGCCCGCAAGCTGTTGGTCGGGCGCTCCAACATGAGCATGCTCTTACCGCAGATGGAAAAGCGCGGCCTGATCGAGCGGCGCGGCGACAGACACGATAAGCGCGTCCTGCGGCTTTATTTGACCCAGGACGGCCGGCGTGTGACTGGAGAGGCCATGGCCATCCAGACTGGCCTGATCGACCGCATGCTCTCCGAGGCGCCGCTCGAGGAATGTGAACTCATGGCTACGCATATGGAGCGGATCATCGGCCTGTTGTTGCAGGACGAACGGGAACCACTGGAAACCGTTACCGATCAATGATGACTGGGCGGGCGCGCAAGCGGCACGGCGCGCGTCAGCGATGCGTATTCCCAGATCGCCACGACCACCAGGACGGACGTCGCAAGAATGCCGAGCTGATAGACGACGACCATCGGCAGCGTCAAAAGCAGCAGCGCCAGTCCGACAAGCCCGGCCAGATGCGATAGCGGCGGCCGGCCGGTCGTCGCGCCTTTGAACCAGAGATTGCCGATGAGAAACACGGCCGGGCCGCCGAGGATCGCGGCTGCCATGTGCAGGTCGGCCTGGTCGTGGGAATGCGAAAACAGGAACTCGTCGCTGACGACACTCAGGATGATACCGGCGAGAATCGGGATATGCGCATAGGTGAAAGCCTGGCGCGCCAGGCTGCCGGGTGTTTCATCATGCTCGATGCGATGGGCGGCGCGTTCATGACCGAACTGGAAATAGATCCACCACATCGCGACTGTGCCGACGAAAGTAGTGACGAACACCAGGATCATCAGCAGCGAAAGCGGTTCTTCGGCAAAGGTCTTGCCCGCCAGCAGCACCGCTTCCCCCAGGCAGATGATGATGAACAGGGCGCAGCGTTCGGCAAGATGCGCACCGGAAATATTCCAATCCGCGGTGGTCGACTTGCCGAGACCGGGCACGCGGAAACCAAGAGCGGGGCCTGCATATTCGATCACCAGCGCCGCAAGCCACAGCGCCACCTGCGTCTCGCCTCCCACAAGCGCGCCACCAATCCAGAAGATGCCCGACAGGGCTAACCAGCTCGAGATGCGCAGGAAATTGCGGTGATTGCCTGCGTTGACACCCCTCAAGGTATAGGCCGTGAACAGCGAGCGCCCGACCTGCATGAAGACATAGGCGCCGGCGAAGAAGATCGCCTTCTCGCCGAAGGCATCCGGGATCGACGCCGAAAGCACCAGCCCGGCAAACATCAACACGAACAGCATGATGCGGACCGGCATGCGGTCGGGATCGAGCCAGTTCGTCACCCAGGCGGTGAAGACCCACACCCACCAGACCGCGAAGACCAACATGATGGCTTCGAGAACGCCAAGCGGCGTAAAATGGCCGGCGAGTGCATGGGAAAGCTGCGAGATCGAAAAGACGAAGACGAGATCGAAAAATAGTTCGACGAATGAGACCTTGCTCTCGTTCTTGCTGCCCTTGGCGCGCAGCCAGCTTTCCCTACCCCGACCGACCATGCCTGCCCCCTTCTTGCCGAAAAATCGATGCTAGTGCGGTTTGCCCGCCACGTCGCGACTCAAGCCCTTATTCTTCAATTCAGCCTCATAGACCGCGAAAAGCTCCGAACCCTTTTCGCCGAGTTCGCGAAGATAGGTCCAGGTGAAAATGCCGGTATCGTGCATGTCGTCAAAGCCGATGCGCACGGCGTAGTTTCCGGTCGGGGTCATCGACATGATACCGACATTGCGCTTGCCCGGTACGGTGACCTTCTGCCCCGGCCCATGCCCCTGCACCTCGGCAGATGGCGACAGGACGCGCAACATTTCCGCCGGCAGATCGAAGCTTGCGCCATCATTGAAGCTCACCACCAGACGATGGCGGTCCTTCGATACTCTCAATTCGGTTGGCCAGACGTCGCTCATCGATTATCCCATGCGTTTCAATGCCTGTCCGGAGAAGTAGGCCGGCGCTTCTTCACGCGCAAGTGCATTCGAAATGCATTTCCCTTGACGCGACAATCGCCTATGCACACATTAACATGGTAACGGAGGTTTTCGTGAACAGCATCGTCGGTACGATAGGCAACGGATCGCCCCTGGTGGCGGATGCGTCACCCATGATCGACCCATTCGGGCGGGCGGTTACGTATCTGCGCGTCTCCGTGACCGATCGCTGCGATTTCCGCTGCACCTACTGCATGGCGGAAAACATGACCTTCCTGCCGAAGAAAGACCTGCTGACGCTGGAAGAGCTGAACCGGCTCTGTTCCGCCTTCATCGCCAAGGGCGTGCGCAAGATCCGGTTGACCGGCGGCGAGCCACTGGTACGCAAGAACATCATGTTTCTGGTGCGCGAACTCGGCAAGCGCGTCCAGACCGGCGAACTTGAGGAATTGACGCTGACCACCAACGGGTCGCAACTTTCTCGCCATGCCGACGAGCTCTATGATTGCGGCGTGCGCCGCATCAACGTCTCGCTTGATACGCTCGACCCCGACAAGTTCCGCGCCATCACCCGCTGGGGCGATTTCGCCAAGGTGATGGAAGGCATTGATGCCGCCCAGAAGGCGGGCTTGAAGATCAAGCTCAATGCCGTAGCGCTCAAGGACTTCAACGAGGCCGAGATACCCGAAATGCTGCGCTTCGCCCATGGCCGAGGCATGGACCTGACCGTCATCGAGACGATGCCGATGGGCGAGATTGAGGAGGACCGCACCGACCGGTATCTTCCGCTCTCCAAGCTGCGCGCCGACCTCGAACAGCAATTCACGCTTACCGAGATTCCCTATAAGACCGGCGGCCCGGCCCGCTATGTCGAAGTCGCGGAAACCGGCGGCCGGCTTGGCTTCATCACGCCTCTCACCCATAATTTCTGCGAGAGCTGCAACCGCGTTCGCCTGACCTGCACCGGCACGCTCTATATGTGTCTCGGCCAGAACGACGCCGCCGACATGCGCACGGCGCTCCGCGCCACCGAAGACGATGGTCTCCTCTACGCCGCCATTGATGAAGCCATCACTCGCAAGCCGAAGGGCCACGATTTCATCATCGATCGCACCCACAACAGGCCTGCGGTCGCACGCCATATGAGCGTGACCGGGGGCTGATTTTCAGCGATATCAAATCAAGAAAATGCCGGGTCAAAAGCCCGGCATTTTTATTATTTATCTCTGTTTTCTAAAGTAACACCTTAAGCGGCGCGATATCGGTTTTTGCCAGTATCGTAGCTTTCATACGTCTGGTCTCCATCGCCCGTGCGGAAGCGGTCGATCTTCTCGGAGAGCGTGTCGACGCGCTGACGCAGGCCGTGGATTTCGGCATTGTTTTCCTCGACCATCGCAGCATTTCTCTGCGTAATCAGCTCGACCTCGCCAACCGCCCGTGTCACCTCCTCGATGCCTGTGGACTGCTCGGCCGTCGCGGAGGAAATATCGGACACCAGCTTCTGGACGCCGGTGACATGCTTGATGATCTCGTTCAACGCCGAGCCGGTTTGCTCGACCAAATGAACGCCACTCCGCACCTGCGCCGAGCTTGCGGAAATCAGCCCCTTGATCTCCTTCGCCGCATTGGCGCAGCGCTGCGCAAGCTCGCGGACTTCCTGGGCAACGACGGCAAAGCCACGACCGGCATCGCCGGCGCGAGCTGCCTCCACGCCTGCGTTCAGCGCCAGCAGGTTGGTCTGGAAGGCGATCTCGTCGATGACGCCGATGATGGTGGCGATCTTCTCCGACGAGCGATTGATCTCGCTCATGGCGCCGACGGCCTTGGCGACGACTTCGCCGGACTGGGTTGCATAGGCCTGGGTCTCGTTCACCGACACCGCCGTCTGCTTGGCACGATCGGCCGTGGAGCGCACGACATCGCTGAGGCGATGCAGAGCCCGCGAGCTTTGCTCGAGCGCTGCCGCCTGCTGCTCGGTGCGACGCGCCAGGTCGTCGGCGGACATGGCAAGATTGCCGGTGCCGCCCTTGATCTCCTCGGCGGTGTAGCGGACATCCGTCAGCGTTTCCCGCAGGGCTTCGATTGCATGATTATAGGTGAAGGCCATTTCGACGAAGTCGGCGGAGAGATCTTCCCGCATGCTTTCCTCTAGATTGCCGTCGGCAAGCTTGGCGAGAACGTCGGCCAGCGCATTCAACGCCTGCTTCTGCTCGGCTTCGATGCGGGCGCGGTCTGCGGCCCGGCGTTCAGCCTCTTCCGCCGACAGAGCGCGAGCGCTCTCCGCTTCCCGCTCCAGCCGGACGTTTTCGACAGCGGCATCGCGGAAGACGGTGACTGAGCGCACCATGTCGCCGATCTCGTCGCCGCGGTTGCGGCCGTCGATCGCCACTTCCAGATCGCCGCTTGCCAGTCGCGTCATGATCTCGGTCACCCGCTTCAGTGGTCCGCGCAGCGTTTCCACCAGCATCAGGCCGCCGACGATCGCAAGCAGCGTGCCGAAGATCATCGCGATAACGGAGACATTGGCCGAGCGCTCGCTGTCTTCCTTGCCGATCTCTTGCGCCTGTGCAACGAAGCTGCGCAGCGATGTCATCGCTTCCGCCAGGATGCCGTTGGATTCGACACGTGTCGTCTTCCAATCGGCCGACGTTTGCAACAGATCGGCCGATCCCTTGGTCACGCCGTCGATCAGGGGCTGAACATGCGAAGCAAAGTCGCGCATAGTGGCATTGGCCGGACCGAGCGCCGAAATCTTCACGGCCACATCCTGCAGTTCCTTCAGATCGCTGATCACGGCTTCGCGCGAAGCGGCATCGCGGACACTTTCCATGCGCGCCGCATGCAGCGTCACACGATCGATAATGCCAAGCGCTTCATCGACATGAGCCAGAAGTTCCTTCTGGCCATCGATGATCTTATCGAGACTGACGAAGCGGTCCGCGGCGGTATCGCTGTTCTTGGCCGATTGCAGGGTCATGTCGCCCTCGATCTTAACAAAGGCCTGAAGAATGGGACCCATCGCCTCGACCTTCTGGTCGGACGTGCCGCTGCCTTTCAACAAGGCGTCGAGCTTGTTGGCTGCGTCGGCTGCATTGTTGACCAGCCCGGCGCCACGCTTGGAGACAAGGGCTTGCGAGATCGCTAGCTGCCTCAGAATGGCGTCGGCATAGGTGCGCGCGTCGGTGATTTCCTCGTCGGAATCGGCGGCCATCTGTACCTGGATGCGCAGGTTGCTCATCTTTTCGGACAGCCCCTTATAGGCAGCGGCGTCGTAAAGCAGCTCCTTGGCAAAGGTTTCCTTGTCGCTGAATTCCTTGCGGATAATGTCGATCTGCTTGGCGGCGGCCTTACCGTTCGTCTGAATGCCCAGCACCGCCTTCCGGATTGCGTCGACATCGCCATCCTGCTTTTGCTTGATAGTCCAAAGGGTGGCCGTCTGAGCGCGCATCTTGTCCGCCAGAGCGCTGACGGCGGAGATATTGGCGCGCTGGTCGTCGCTAAGCAAACCGTTCAGCCGCTGGACACCAGCTTCCTGCGCATCGATCTTGTCGGTGAGCGCCTGGCGCGTCTCGTTGGACGGCGAGGTGGTGAACTCCTGTAGCGCGGCTTGTAAATTCTCGAAATCGCTGATGTTTTCGATCGTCGCCCGCGTCACGGTCATATGCCCGTTGAGGATATTGGCCGTGTGATAGCCGACCATACCGACACCGGCGATCAGCACCACCAGCGGCACGACGAAGATAAGAACCTTGGTCACGATCCTGCGACTTTGCAGAAGACGATCAATGAAGAACATGCCACGCCCCAATCAAATTGGTTGGTATCCGGCGAAGGCGGGATCATCATTCCTGCTGCGCTGCGGTAGATGCTTCTGCGTCATGCAAAACCGAGTGGGAGCCTCGGGAAATAAGATTGAATAAGAATTAAGCGCGCACATAAAAGGTTGTGCAATCTACGAAAAATCCGAAATTCTGTCTCGTTTTGCGATTTTACCGGAGCCAGGCATGCGATCAACCGGAAGTTTCGCTGCGACGCACAATCGAATTCCGCCACCGACAGACCATGAGCGATTCCAATTTGACGAAAAGCGCAGTAGGTCAGACTGATATATCCAGGGAATCGTTTCATGCCGCGGACCAAGAATACGCAGGGCGCCCTTTACATGGCCGCATCAATGGCAGGTTTTGCCTGTAGCGATGCCTTGTCCAAATCGGTCATCTCCGTAATGAATGCCGGCGAGATCATTTTTATCCGCGGCCTTTTCACCAGCATTATCGTCTACCTGATCGCCCGGCATATGGGCGCCTTGCGCTCGTGGAAAGTCATTCTGCAGCCGATGATCGCACTGCGCATCGCTTGCGAAGCGATTGCGGCGGGAACCTACATCACCGCGCTTGGAATGATGCCCATCGCCAATGCCTCGGCCATTCAGCAGGCGGTGCCGCTCGCCGTCACGCTTGGAGCCGCGCTGTTCCTCAAGGAACCCATCGGCTGGCGGCGCTGCGCGGCAATCATCGTCGGTTTTGTCGGTGTGCTGATCATTGTTCGCCCCGATCCCCAAGGGTTTACGACGGCCGCCCTGCTTTCCATCGCCTGCATGTTCGCAACCGTGGCACGCGATCTGGCCACGCGTTGCATCAGCAAGGATGTACCGTCGCTGATGGTGACGGTGTGCACCGCAGTTTCGATTTCGATCTTCGGCGCTCTGCTGACAGAGCCGCTCGGCGGCTGGCAACCGGTCAGCCTCACCTCGTTCTCGCATATCCTGCTGGCATCGGTCCTGGTGCTGATCGGCTATCAGGCGACCATCCTGGCGATGCGGACAGGCGAAATCTCCTTCGTCGCGCCGTTTCGTTATATCAGCCTGATCTGGTCGGCACTGCTTGGCCTGCTCTTCTTCGGCGAGGTGCCGGATGCCTGGACCTTCATCGGCGCCGCCATTGTCATCGCTTCCGGCATCTATACATTCTATCGGGAGAGAAAGCGGCAAGCGGCTCAGCCTATCGCCCAGGAATCAGAGCCGCGTGTGCCCGCCTGAGGTCGCCAGCATGCCCGGCTTCATCGCAGATCCCACCGAAATCCCGCCCTTCCTGCTTGCCGGAGGGCGTTCTAGCCGCATGGGTGCGAACAAGGCATTCGCTTTGCTCGGCCACGAAAGGCTTCTAACGCGGATAGCAACACGGATCGGGCAGCAACAAACAATCCCAGTCGCGCTCAACGCCGATGCCGACTGGCTGGACACAGAGGGGCTACGGCTGGTCCCCGATACCATCACCGGCAAGCTTGGCCCCCTCGCTGGCGTGCTCACCGCCATGCGCCACGCGGCTGTACATTGTCCCCATGCCTCCCATCTCGTCACCGTGCCGATCGACAGCCCGTTTTTCCCGATTGATCTGGTTGCCCGACTGGCGGAGCCGATCGAAGGCCGGGATGACATCGCGATCGCCGCATCGCTGGGACGCGATCACCCGGTCTTCGGTCTCTGGCCCGTCTCTCTCGCTGACGATCTCGAAGCCTGGCTTCTCGCGGATGAGAAGCGGCGCGTCCGGGATTTCCTGGCGCGTCATCTCGTCCGGACGGTGGACTTTCCGGCCATCGAAACGATGATCGGCCCGCTCGACCCCTTTTTCAATATCAACACGCCGGACGACCTGCTCGACGCGGGGAGATGGCTCGCGGCACTGGAAAGCAACCAATGAAAACTCCGCGCCCGAAAATCTTTGGCATCGCCGGCTGGAAGAACTCCGGCAAGACCGGCCTTGCGGTGCGTCTGGTCACGGAATTCACCCGTCGCGGCTACAAGATCTCAACCATCAAGCACGCCCATCATGATTTCGACATCGACAAGGTCGGCGCCGATAGTTTTCGCCATCGCGAGGCCGGAGCGCATGAAGTCACCATCGTCTCCGGCACGCGCTACGCCATCATGCACGAATTGCGCGGTGCTCCTGAGCCAAGTTTCGAAGAAATCCTCGCCCGGATCGCCCCTTGCGACCTCGTGCTGATCGAGGGCTACAAACGCGAGCCGATCCCGAAGATCGAAGCACGCCGGCTCGAGGCCGCGAAGAACGAGCCGCTGGCACCGCAAGACCCTCATATCGTCGCCATCGCCGCCGATCATCCGGTGGAGGATGCCGGCGCGCTGACCGTCTTCGATCTGAACGACACCATGACCATTGCCGATTTCATCGCAGCTACGGTCGAGCTTGGCACACCCGCCAAATAACAAAGGCCGCCGGTTTCCCGACGGCCTTTGCATGCATAAGATTGGGTGGCTTTACCGGTTGGAAGCGACCGGACGCACCAGCGCCGTGATGCGGCGGATGGTGACGCGGCGGTTTTCCTGCTCCGGTCCCTGCGTGTTCACCTTCAGATATTGCTCACCATAGCCCTGGGTCACCAGGTTTTCCGGCGGAACGCCGTAGACATCGCTCAGCACCTTGGCGACCGATTCTGCCCGTTGGTCGGAAAGGATCAGGTTGCTCTCCGGAGATCCGACGGCATCCGTATGACCTTCGATCATGAAGGTCTCCGTCGGGTCCTTCTTGACGATCTGACCAATGGCGTCGGCGACACCGCGCAGCGTGCTCGCCTGCGACATCGGGATTTCCGCGCTGCCAGTTGCGAAGGTGATCGTATCGAGATCGATGCGGCGCACCTTGTCACGGATACGGGCGGAATAGCGCACTTCATTGACCGAATAGATGCGCTCAACAGGCTCGACCGGCGGCTCGCGCAGGAAGTCGTAATAGTCCGAGTCACGCTCACTTCCGGTGTCGATGATGTACTGGCTCAGCGGGATGAGCAGACGCATCGGCGGCAGGCTGTCGCCCGGATCGCGGAAATAGTCGTCGTGATCCGGCTGCTGTTCGAGCTCCGGTGAATAGAACAGCACATATTCGCGGCCGTCCGCATCGACGCGCGACCGCTGGATGATATCGCCATACCGGTTGCGCACGGTGATGATTCGATCGCCGTCCGGCTGATCGATCGTCTCGCGATAACGATCCCGCGGAAGCTGTTCGTAGGTCGGGCGCTCACCGCCGCGGACAAAGCGCTCGGTATCGTCATGGCGAACGACGTAGTTGTTGTCGACATTCACGATGGTGCGATTGTCCTGATTGACGATAGTCTGGACCGTCGTTCCGCCCGGAGCCGTAAAATTCGGCCGGCCATCCATCCGGCGGCCCTGCTCGCTGGTCACGGCTTCCATCTTCACAGGCGGCTGTTGCTGGCCACCCGTTGCGCGCTGTGCCTCGGCATCGGAGGTCGGCGGCTTCGTGTAGGCGGCCGGCGGCGGTGTCTGGGCATTTTGCCCTTGCACGGCCTGGCCCTGGCCTACCGGAGCTTGGCCTGCTTGGCCCTGCTGCCCTGCTTGACCGCGACCCTGACCCTGACCGCCGGGGTTCTGGCCACCCTGGCGGTGTCCACGACGGGCCGCATCCTTGTCGCTATCCAGCACGGCAGCGCCGTTCTGCACCGGCAGGATGACGGGGCCTTTGCTCTCGGCGGGATTTTCCGCGATCTTCTTGCGACGCTCCAGTTCTTGCGGCGACACCGGTGCGCTGGCGGGAACCGCCGTTTCGGCACCCGGCTGGGCTGCGCCGTTGGGCTGCGCCGTACCGTTGGCAGGCGCAGGCGTGGCTGTGCCCTGTGCGGGAGCACCGGTTTCATTGGTGGGCTGCGGTTGCTTGCCGGTTTGCGGAGCCGCCTGATTTGGCTGTTGGCCCTGCTGACCTTGCGGCTCGCCCTTCGGTGCGGGCTGCTGCTCACCCTGCTGCGGCTTGCCGTGCGTCTTGTCACCGCCGGGCTTCTGTCCCTGCTGGCTACCGGGCGCCACCTGTGTTTCAGGCTGGGGCTTTTGGCCCTGAGGCTGTTGCGTGGCCGGTGCCGGCTGTTGTTCGGCCGGCTGCTGCCCCGGTGCCTTCTGCTGTGGCGCTGTCTCAGCAGGCTGGGCCTGCGGCTTCTGATGTGGCTTCTGCGCGGGCTGAGTTTCAGTCTCCGGCTGAGCCTGCTGGGCCTGAGGCTGTTGTGCGGCCGGTGCCGGCTGCTTGGCCGGTGCTGTCTGCTGTTGTGCCGGCTCGGCTGGCTGGCCTTGCGGCTTCCGGTGCTGCTTTTGCTCGGGCTGGCCTTGCTGCTGCGTCTCAGGTGCGGCCTTCGGCTGTGGCTTTGTTTCCGGCTCAGCTGCGGGCTGCTGCTCGGCAGGTTGCTTATGCGGCTTCTGCACCGGCTGGCTCGGTTCTTGCGCCTGTGGTTCTACTGCCTTCGGCTGCGGCTTGGCCTCAGGCTGAGCCTGCGGCTTCTGTGCAGGCGGCTTCTCTGCGGGCTGCTCATGTTGCTGTTTCGGAGCCGCCTGCGGCTCGGCGGCCTTCGGCTGCGGCGCTTCCTGCTGATGCTTCTGCGGTTGCGGTGCCGCTTCGGGTGCGGCCTCCTTTGGCTTGTGCTGCGGCTCGGCTTCCCGCTGCTGGGCAGGCGCGGCCTCGTGCTTCTGGCCCTGCGGTGCGCCTTGCTCGGCTTCACCCGGCTTCTTGTGCTTACGCAGCTCTTCCTCGGACTGACCGCCCTGAGGCTGTTCCTGGGCAACTTCGAAACTTGCACCAGCATTGGTGGCAGCCGAGCCGGCTACATCATTGCTCAATGGCATGATGGCCTGCCCTCTCAACGCGGCAGCCGCCGCCGGCTCAAACGCTAGCGACAGCGAAAGCAGCGGAAATGCAGCGCTGGCAAATAGTCTGGATCGCTTTCCCATAGATGGGTCTCCTCTTATCTTTTCTTCATTGTCCGCCGAACTGCGGATCCAAGCCCACAGAGGCGATGCCTCACGATCCCGGCCGATTTTCGTTGCTCATAGGGCTTAATCGCGGCAGGTGGTCATATTGTTCCCGCACTATTAGGAGGCCTGAATTAACCCTGGCTGAATGCGCCGGACGGCTTTCATTCAGTTTGTGACGTCATGCGAAGCACTTTGAAGACCGTGTGCAGTGCGGAAGCACTTCGTAATTCCAGTTGCAATTTGTGAAAAAAAAGTACGATTATCCTGCCAAGGCAGGCCCCTCGCCCGCTCCATTCCGGCCGGTTGCCAGTGAAGAAAAAGAGCTGCCGGTCACCAACAGAGAGGATCAAAATGCGCATCTCCACTCGTCTTTTCGCCGCAACATCGCTTGCAGCGATGTCGCTTTTCGCCGGTGCCGCGCTCGCGGACGGCGATTCTGATCGTCATCGGCACGGACGCAACCTACCCACCCTACGAATCGCTCGATGCCTCGGGCAAGATCGTCGGCTTCGACATCGATATAGCCAATGCGCTTTGCGATCAGATGAAGGTCAAGTGCACCTTCGTAAACCAGGATTTCGATGGCATCATCCCGGCGCTCCAGGCCAAGAAATTCGACGCCATCGTCTCGTCCATGTCGATCACGCCAGAGCGTGAAAAGGCCATCGACTTCACCAACAAGTACTACAACACGCCGCCAGCAATTGCCGTGCCGAAGGATTCGACCATTGCCGACACGAGCGATGCGGCCCTGAAGGGCAAGAGCATCGGCGCGCAATCCTCGACCACGCACGCCAACTACGCCACGGCGCACCTGAAGGATGCCGAACTCAAGCTCTATCCGTCGCCGGACGAATACAAGCTCGACCTCTCGAACGGCCGTATCGATGCCGTCATCGACGATGTCGTCGTCCTCTCGGAATGGGTCAAGTCGGACGCCGGCAGCTGCTGCAAGCTTCTCGGCACGCTGAAGATCGATCCGGAGATCAACGGCATCGGCGCCGGCATCGGCCTTCGCAAGGGTGACACCGCGCTCAAGGACAAGTTCAACGCGGCCATTACCGCGATCCGCGCTGACGGCACCTACAAGAAGATCCAGGACAAGTATTTCGATTTCGACGTCTACGGCAACTGATCGCCCGTCGATTTCTTGGGAAAAGACGACGGCGGAAGCTTGCTCTTCCGCCGTTTTTATTTGACAACTCCTACATAAATAAGAGAAACGCGGCAAAAGCCGTGAGGGGAAGTTGAGTATGGGCGGATTGTTTTCCGCGCTGGGTTCTCTATGGGCTTGGCTGAGTAATATTTTCGATCCGCTGTGCGGCCCGGTCGGACTATTCACCCTGTTCGGCCAGAACACCGTGATCGCTTGCGGCGATACCGGTTGGGGCGACGAGATCGCTGGTGGCCTCAGGGTCACGATAACGGTGGCCGTCCTGACATTGCCTCTCGGCCTGATCGCCGGCTTCCTGGTCGCGCTGGCGCAGCAATCCGAGGAACGGTCGCTGCGGCTCGCCGCCGGTGTGTTCACCACCATCTTCCGCGGCCTGCCGGAGCTTCTGACCCTCTTCATCATCTACTACGGCATGCAGATCCTGCTGCAAACAGCCCTCGCATATGTCGGCTACGACGGACCGGTCGAGATCAATGCCTTCGTTGCCGGTATGATCGCACTTTCGATCGTCTTTTCGGCCTATTGCTCGGAAGTGCTGCTGTCGGCCTTCAGGGCTATCCCCAAGGGGCAGTATGAGGCGGGCGACGCCCTTGGCTTTCATCGCGTCCGCACGATGCGTCTGATCATCCTGCCGCAACTGATCCGCATTTCTCTTCCCAATCTCGGAAACCTCTGGATGAACCTCTTGAAGGACACGTCCTATGTTTCCATTATCGGGCTCGCCGATATCGTCCGCCAGACAGGCCTTGCCGTGCGCTCGACGAAGGAGCCTTTCTTCTTCTATGCGATTGCCTGCTCCCTCTATCTCGTCCTCGCCATCATCTCCTCGGCCGGATTGTCCTATCTTGACCGCTGGGCCAAGCGTGCGGAGTTTCGCCGATGAGCTATGCTGAAGCCCTGATCCCGGCACAGCCGGCACCACCGGAGACGATGAAGCGCGTCTCCAAATCCCGTATTGTCGGCTACTTTTTCCTGTTCATCTGGGCGCTGCTCGGCATCGCGTTGATCACGATGATGATCACCAACTGGGATAACGCAAAGTTCTTCAAGTTCGGCCCGCGTTTCCTGCATGGTCTGTGGATCACGGTGACACTGGTTGGATATTCCTTCATTCTCGGCGCGATACTCTCGATTCCGCTCGCACTTGCCAGAATGTCGAAGAACAAGATCCTGAACAGCCTGACCTATGGCTATGTCTATCTCTTCCGCGGAACGCCGTTGCTGGCGCAGATTTTCATCGTCTACTACGGTTTTCCGCAGGCGCGCGGCTTCCTCGACTATATTGGTCTCTGGTGGTTCTTCCGCGATCCCTTCAACTGCGGTCTGTTTGCCATCACACTGAACACGGCGGCCTATCAGGCGGAAATCGTGCGCGGCGCCATTCAGAGCGTCCATCGCGGCCAGAGCGAGGCCGCCGCATCGCTCGGCCTCCACAAGCTTGTGACCTTTTACAAGGTCATCATGCCGCAAGCCTTGATCGTGGCGCTGCGTCCTTATGGCAACGAGATCATCCTGCTGATCAAGAGTTCGGCGACCGTCTCGATCATTACCGTCTATGACCTGATGGGCGAGACGCGCTATGCCTTCTCGCAGACCTACGATTATCAGGCCTATCTCTGGGCGGCGATTTTCTATCTTTCGATCGTCGAAGTCATGCGCAACGGCTGGGCCCGAATGGAAACCTATCTGACGCGCCACTTGAAGCGATGATCCCGTAGAGCGGACGGCGTCTGGTTGCGCCGCCTGCTTCCTTGGCAGCACTCGCCGTACAAGGCTGCTATCATATTGTTTTTTTGTGAAGAAAATTCTTTTTTACAACACTTTTATAACACTCAGGCCTATCATGAGGCGTTTCCATTTCTCCGTACCCGCGAGTCTCGCAAGACAATGGGAACAGAAAGAGAGACCTCATGCATGACGAAATGCAAAAGCAGTTGCAAGGCTACGGGTTGACCACGGCGCAGATCCTCTATCGCCTGCCCGATCACCCTCAATTTCTGCAGACCTATATCTGGCAGGACTATGATCTCGCCCCGAACTTTCCCGAGATGCACGGCTTCCTGAAGTTCTGGCAGGAGAAACTGGACGGACCGCTGCATTCGGTGCGCTATGTCCACCGCAAGCTGATCTCGGCGACGGAGTGGCGGGCGCTGAAGGGAGAGTTCATCCTGCACTAGCGCGGGCTGCCAAACCATTTGCAAAAGCCCCAAACTATTTGCAAAAGCCAAGGAAGCGCCTTAATGCCTGCCTGACAAACGGAAAGGCTGGTGTCCCATGGCTAAGAAGAAGATCGACGAAGACGCGCTGGCGGAAGCCTATAATCGCGCGCTCGCGCTGGAAAAGGCCGGCGACATCGATGCTGCCGTCAGGGCCTACCAGCAAGTGCTGGCGATCGATCCTGACGACCATGGCGGCGCGGCAGTGCGCATCGCCTCGATGGGCCACGGCGAAACGCCGGTGAAGGCGCCGGACGCCTATGTCGAAACCCTGTTCGATCAGCATGCCGAAGTCTTCGAAGATGTACTTGTCGAACAGCTCGGTTATCACGTTCCGGTTCTCGTCCGCCAGCGGCTGCAGGCGCTCAGCCTCGGCCCGTTCAAGCGCATGCTCGATCTCGGCTGCGGTACAGGCCTGACCGGCGGCACGCTGCGCGACATCGTCGAGGATATCACCGGCATCGACATTTCCGAAAACATGGTCGAAGTCGCTCATGAGAAAGACCTCTACGAGACGCTGTTCGTCGCCGAGGTCGAGGACTTCCTCGACGACAATGACGAGGAACCTTTCGACCTGATCACCGCCACCGACGTCCTGCCCTATCTCGGCGCACTGGAGCCGCTGTTCTTCGGCGCCGCTGAAAACATGACGCCAGGCGGCCTCTTCATCTTCTCCTCCGAGACCCTGTCGGAGAGTGCGCTTGCCGGCCGGCCCTATATGGTCGGCCCGCATCAGCGCTTCGCCCACGCCGAAAGCTACGTGCAGGAACGTCTCAAGGCGACCGGCTTCGAGCTGATCGAGATCACCGACATCAATGTCCGCATGCAAGACGGCCAGCCGACACCGGGCCATCTGATCATCGCGCGCCTCGTCGCGGAATGAGCTGATCCACCATGGGGGTTGGAATAGCGATCCAATCGGATAATTATTCCTTCGCTAGGACAAGTGAGCCATTACCTCGCCATTCGGCCGGGTAATAGTCGCAAGACCTCGATGCAGGAAAGGTTGCCGCATGTCGCTCATCCTCTATCAGCATCCCCTCGCCTCCTTTTGTCATAAGGTGCTGATCGCGCTCTATGAGAATGGAACGCCGTTCGAAAGCCGGATCATCGATCTCGGCAACGAGGAATCGCGTGCCTCATTGCTGCGGCTCTGGCCGATCGGCAAATTTCCCGTCCTGCGCGACGAGACGCTCGACAGCACGGTTCCCGAGACCAGTGTCATCATCGAATATCTCGACCAGCATTACCCCGGCCCGACGCGGCTATTGCCGCCCGATCCAACCGACGCGCTCTGTGTTCGCCTCTGGGACCGCTTCTTTGATCACTATGTTCAGGAACCAATGCAGAAGATCGTCGCCGACAAGCGGCGCCCGGAAGATGAACGCGATCCCCTGACCGTGGCCGAGGCACAGGCATTGCTGAACACCGCATATGGCATGATCGAGCAGCAATTGGGCGAAAAGCTATGGATTGTCGGTGACGCCTTCACCATGGCGGATTGCGCCGCCGCTCCCGCACTATTCTACGCCGAGACACTGGTGCCCTTTGGCAAACAACACGCCCGGCTGAAGCGCTATTATCAGCGCCTGCTCGAGCGTCCTTCCTTCGCGCGCGTGCTGGAAGAAGCCATGCCTTACTTCCAATACTATCCCTATCACGAAAAACTGCCCGCCCGGTTCCGTCCGAAACGCCCAAATGCTTGAGCATTCGATCCGCCTGCGGCTCTATGTCGAAGGCCGAATTAGCTTGGCCTGGCATCACCGAGGATGGCGGCCAGCAACTGGCCTTCGAGTTCGGCCAGCGCCGGATTGCCATGGCGGCGAGGATGCGGATGGGGAACCGCGATATCGAGCACGATCCGTCCCTCATCCAGCACGACGACGCGATCGGCCAGATGCACGGCCTCACTGACGTCATGCGTCACGAGCACGGCGGTGAAGCCGAGCTCGCGCCAGACGCGGTTCAGCAGTTCCTGCATGCTGATGCGGGTGAGCGCGTCCAATGCACCAAGCGGCTCGTCCAGCGCCAGGACGCCAGGTTTGCTGACCAGTGCGCGGGCAAGCGCCACGCGCTGCCTCTGACCACCGGAAAGCCGCGACGGCCATTCTCTGGCTTTTTCCGCCAGCTGTACTTCGGAAAGAACCGCTGCAGTTTCGGCTCGTACCACCTGTTGCTGCAAGCCCTCGCCAAGCCCAACGGCGACATTGTCGGCAACGGAGAGCCAGGGCAGCAATCGCGGTTCCTGAAAGACGATACGGGCATTCGGCGCTGCGCCATCCGCGTCAGCAGTCTCGAAACGCAGATGGCCCGCCGTCGGCTCATCTAGCCCCATCAGGATGCGCAGCAGCGTGCTCTTGCCGCAGCCGCTCTTGCCAATGATGGCGACGAACTGGCCGGCGGGAATATCGAGATCGATGCCGCGCAGCACGCGATTATTGTCAAAGCTCTTTTCCAGCCCCTTGATGTGGATGGCGGCAGCGCCTGTCTGCAACGAGGCGTTCGCGGAGGAGCCCTGATGAGCGCGTTCCAATGCGATAGCGGTCATGGATGCTTCCTCACTCAATTCTGATAGGCCGGGTTCCAGCGCAAGGCCCTGCGCTCCAATGCCCGAGCGACGACATCGGCGAGCTTGCCGAGTATGGCGTAAATGACCAGCGTCAACACCACGACATCGGTCATGCCGAACTCGCGGGCGTTGTTAGCCATGTAACCGATGCCCGAGGACGCGGCGATCGATTCCGCCACGATCAGCGTCAGCCACATGATGCCGAGCGCGAAACGCAGGCCGACGAGGATCGACGGCAGCGCGCCGGGGAAGATCACCTTCTTGAACAGCGTCCAGTTGCTCATGCCATAGACCCGGCCCATCTCGATCAGGCCGCGATCGACATTTCGAACGCCGTGATAGGTATTGAGATAGATCGGGAACATGACCCCGAGCGCCGTCAGGAATAGTTTCGATTCTTCGCCGATCCCGAACCAGAGGATGACCAGCGGCACCATGGCCAGATGCGGAATGGTACGCAGCATCTGCAGCGTGGTATCGGTCAGCTTCTCCGACAGCCGCGACACGCCGTTGGCGATGCCAAGCAGAAAGCCGATCGAGCCGCCGACCAGCAAGCCAGCAAAGGCCCGGCCGGCACTGACAAGGATGTTATGCGGCAATTGCCCGGAGATCGTCGTCTGCCAGAATGCAATCACGACATCCGCCGGCGACGGCATGATGCGAGTGGAGATCCATCCGACCGACGAACCGAGCTGCCAGGCCGCAATAATCACGGCAGGTAGCAGGAAAGGCAAGAACCGCTCCAGGGAGATGGCGGTCCGCGTCGGCTTGGCCGGGCGGACCCGGCTTTGCGCAGCGACGCGAACGAAGGACGTGTCGAATGCCGACATGAGAATCTCCCTGAATTGTTCGCGTTAAGATCCGGAAACGACTTTCAGATTACCGCCATGGCTACCGCCGGCGAAAATCTGCTTTGCACCGAATTCGTTGCGGAAACCGGCTCGCTGCTCGTCGCGGGAGAGCCCGAGTTCCGGGAACAGCAGTTCCGCGACGCGATAGGCTTCTTCTAGATGCGGATAGCCAGAACCGATCACTGTCTCAATGCCGATATCCTGATATTCGCGGAGCCTTGCGGCAACAGTTTGTGGCGACCCGACAAGCGCCGTGCCGGCACCGGCACGGACGAGGCCAACGCCTGCCCAGAGGTTCGGCGAAACTTCAAGCTTGTCGCGGCGACCGCCGTGAAGAGCTGCCATGCGCTTCTGGCCGACGGAGTCGGACTGGTTGACGAACTGTTCCTGCGCCTCGCTGATCGTCTTGTCATCGAGCTTGGAGATCAGCCGGTCGGCTGCGGCCCATGCCTCTTCGTCCGTCTCGCGGACGATGAAATGCAGGCGGATGCCGAAGCTGACTTCGCGACCCTTCTTGGCGGCGGCGGCGCGGACCTTCTCGACCTTCTCGGCCACCTGTGCCGGCGGCTCGCCCCAGGTCAGATACTTGTCGACGCGACCAACCGAGAAATCGATGCCGGCATCCGACGAACCACCGAAATAAAGCGGCGGACGAGGCGACTGCACCGGCGGCAGGCCAAGCCTTGCGTTGGTCGCCGTAATATACTTGCCTTCGAATGTCGAAGAGCCCTTCTCCATAAGCTCTTCCCAAACGGTGAAGAACTCGTCGGCATGGGCATAGCGCTCGTCATGCTCGAGATGAATGCCGTCGCCCGCCAGTTCAGCCGGGCTGCCGCCAACCACGATGTTAAGAAGCACACGACCGTTCGAAACGCGATCAAGCGTCGAGGCAAGACGGGCGTAATAGGCCGGCGATGCCGTACCGGGGCGAATAGCCACCAGGAACTTCAGCTTCTGTGTGTGCGCCGACAGAGCAGCGGCGGTGATGAAGGACTCCTCGCAGGAGACGCCAGTCGGCAGCAGCACGCCGGAAAAGCCGAGCCTGTCGACAGCTTGAGCGATCTGCGTGAGATAGCCGATTTCCGGCCCGCGGTTGAGATCGGCCGACCCAAGATAGGTGCCGTCGCCGGAGGTCGGAATGAACCACAGGAAGTCGATGGGTTTGGCAGTCGCGGTCATGGTGTTTTCCTGTCTTCTAGGCGCGTATCATCGGGAGCATGTCCCTTGGGGCTTCCAAGGGATAGTGGCATAGACTACCGATTATATCGACAATGCAGATTTTCTATTACTGGCCGTCTCGCGGAATATTTTTCCACGAGACGGCCCGCACCCGTCATGTTGCGAGCGGGGCTATATCGGTCATGAGGAGTGAGTGTTCGTCGCTCAGCTTGCTTTCGGCCGCCAGACGATATCGGTGATAGCAAGTTTCTTCGGAACGATCCCGAGGTCGTAGAACGAGTCCGCCAATCCCTGCTGGTAGGCGATGGCTGCGTCGGTGATGGTCGAGACGGCGCCAAGATTGAAATCAGGGCGCGTCAGCGCCACCCGCGTAATATTGGCCGGCACGCCGGTGATCTCTGAAAGCGCCGCAACGGTATCGTCAAGATTGGTCTGCGCCGCGGTACCAACCTTGGCGAGTTCACCGAGCACATCCACGATAACCTGGCCATTGTCTTTGGTGAAATCGGCATTTCCCAGGAAATAGCTGTAGGAATCGAGCAGGCCACGCGCCGTTGCCAGGATGCGGGTATCCGGATCGGCCTCGGCGATGGCGAGATAGGGATCCCAGATTGACCAGGCATCGATCGCGCCGGTCTTGAAGGCTGCGGAAGCATCCGGCGGCGCGAGATCGAGCGCCTGGACGTCGTTCACCGTCAGGCCACCCTTGGTAAGCGCCTTTACGGCAACGTTATGGGCGCTGGACCCGCGCTTGAAGGCCAATTTCTTGCCCTTGAGGTCCGCTAGCGTCTGGATTGGCGAATCCTTGCGCACCAGAATGGCCGAGCCCTCCGGGCTTCCAGAGTATTGCCCCACATAAAGCAGATTTCCGTTAGCGGCCTGCGCGAAAAGCGGAGGCACATCGCCCGTCGCGCCGAAATCGAGCGCGCCGGCACCCAACGCTTCGAGAAGCGGCGGACCGGAGGTGAATTCGGACCATTCAACAGAGATGCCGCGACCGGCGAGAAGCTTTTCCAGCGAACCCTTGCGCTTGGCCAGCGCAAGTACACCGTTCTTCTGCCAGCCTATACGAAGGGTGGTTGCAGCGGCCGCGCGCGCCGACCGTATGGAAGGCAGCGCCAAGGCGGCGGCCGTGGCGGCGAGAAGGCTGAGTGTCTGTCTGCGCGAGATCATGAAAAGTCCTTTCCCCACCGGATCGGGACGCATCCCGTTGCCACCGGCATTGCTATTGATGCCCTAAGGATTGCAAATCCATGGATTATATCGACATCTGATATTGTGAATTTCTACGAATGTATCGAAATTCGATTTCGGCAAACAACCAATATGCGGAATTATCTTCCAAGACCTATGACACCGAGACAAGTTCGCCGACAAATCGGTCTTCCGTCCCCCTCACCTTTCCGCTAAGCCTTCAGTCAAAATTCGTAAGGGAGTTTCGCGAATGGCAAAGGTCGCTTTCATCGGCATGGGCGTCATGGGCTATCCCATGGCAGGGCATCTGAAGACCAAGGGTGGCCACGACGTCACCGTCTACAACCGCACCATCGCCAAGGCGGAAGCCTGGGCCAAGCAATTTGACGGCAAATTTGCCCCTACTCCCGCCGCTGCGGCCGAAGGCGCCGATTTCGTCTTTACCTGCGTCGGAAACGACGACGACCTGCGCTCGGTGACGATCGGCAAGGACGGCGTGCTCTCGGGCATGAAGGCGGGCGCGATCCTGATCGACAACACGACGGCAAGCGCCGAAGTTGCCCGCGAACTCCATGCTGCGGCCAAGGAAAAAGGTGTTGAATTCATCGATGCCCCCGTCTCAGGCGGCCAGGCTGGCGCGGAGAATGGCGTGCTGACCGTCATGTGCGGTGGCGATGAGACTGTATTCGAAAAGGCAAAACCCGTCATCGACGCCTATGCCCGCATGGTCGGCCTGATGGGCTCCGTCGGCGCTGGTCAGCTCACCAAGATGATCAACCAGATCTGCATAGCCGGCATCGTCCAGGGCCTCGCGGAAGGCATCCATTTCGGCAAACAGGCCGGCCTCGACATCGAAAAAGTCGTGGATGTCATCTCCAAGGGTGCGGCTGGCTCGTGGCAGATGGAAAACCGCCACAAGACCATGAACGCCGAAAAATACGACTTCGGTTTCGCCGTCGACTGGATGCGCAAGGATCTCGGCATCGTATTGGCGGAAGCCCGCCGCAACGAGGCCAAGCTTCCGCTGACCGCCCTGGTCGACCAATTCTACGGCGATGTCCAGGCCATGGGCGGCAATCGCTGGGACACCTCGTCGCTCCTGGCGCGGCTGGACAGGAAGTAATTTAGCCCGCCGCTCTTTACTAAGCGCCATTGCAAATGTGGCGCTTAGTCCTCCTGCGACTTCGCGGTATCCAGCAGCATGTAGTCCAGCGGCAGTTCCGTCGAATACTTGATCCGCTCCATAGCGAAGGCCGAGGAGACGTCACGGATTTCGATCTTGGCGATCATGCGCTTGTAGAAAGCATCATAGGCAGCGATATCGGGAACGACGACGCGCAGCAGATAGTCGACATCGCCGCTCATGCGGTAGAATTCGACCACTTCCGGGAAATCGGCGATCACTTCGGAAAAGCGCTTCAGCCATTCGATCGAGTGACTGTTGGTGCGGATCGACACGAAAACGGTAACTTTGGTGTTGACCTTTTCCGGATCGAGCAGCGCTACGCGGCGGCGAATGACGCCATCCTCTTCCATCTTCTGAATGCGGCGCCAGCATGGTGTCGTCGACAGCCCGACCTTCTTGGCAAGATCGGCCACGGCCAGAGTGGAATCTTCCTGCAGCAGGCGCAGGATTTTGCGGTCAAGACGGTCCATTTCGGCTATCCTTTCGAATTATATTCTCTCTATAGCGTGTTTTTGACGAAAGAAAAGAAACTTGTTTCAAGAAACGAGGATTCTCACACGTTCTTGTAACACCGGCAGCAACTCCGCCTCGAACCAGGGATTGCGCTTCAGCCAGCCGCTATTGCGCCAGCTTGGATGGGGTAGCGGCAGAACGGCCGGCGACCGGTTGGTCAGAAGATAACGCCGCCATTCCGAAACGGTTTCCGTCATCGACGCCATTCGCGCCGCACCTAGGTGCCAAGCCTGGGCATACTGTCCAATGGCGAGGACGAGCTCGACCTGCGGCATCGCATCCAGAACTTTCTGCCGCCAGAGCGGCGCGCATTCCTTACGCGGCGGCAAGTCGCTGCCGGCGGCATCATAGCCGGGGAAACAGAAGCCCATCGGAACGATGGCGAAATGATCGGGATTGTAGAAACTGTCGCGGTCGACGCCCAGCCATTGCCGCAGCCGATCGCCGGAGGCATCGTTGAACGGCAAGCCGCTTTCATGAACGCGCAGCCCCGGCGCCTGCCCGGCGATCAGGATGCGCGCCGTCGCTGACAAGACGGCGACCGGTCTCGGCTCATGCGGCAGCCTATATGCCTCCCCGCGCGCCGGGGTGTCGCGACAGATACGACAGGCGGCAATCGCGTCACGCAGCACCTGCAATTCATCGCCCGTCATCGTCATTGCCCCATCCAACCAGCTTTCGCAGATAATCGACCAGCCCGCCAAGCGGATCGCCACTGGACGCATGTTGCATCTGCTCCTCGCGTCGATAGTCGCGCGGCCGCTCGAAATTACCGGCCCAAAGCCCGGCCTTTGCCTGCCGCGCCACGGCCTCTTCTGCGGTATAGCCGCCGTAGGACACGGCCATGCCGCTGCGAACCATGGCGGCGTTGATATCGACATCCCCAGCCTTGCAGATCACCAGCAGCCGGCCATAACGGTCCTTTTCGTTACCCCGGCATTCGGGGGCACCCGTCTTCATAAATCTATCAAGGGCTCTACGCGCCTCTTCACCGCAGGCCCAGTCTGCACCATTGCGCTGACATTGCTGCCGATATTCCGGCGCATCGATGCCGCGCAGCCGAAAACGCTCGCCGCCTTGAGCAAGCGTGTCGCCATCGACGACATAAAATCTTCCAGTTTGAATAAGTTCCGGGCGATTATTCAACTTCCACGCCAGCAAAGCGAGCAGCGCCAGCAGGGCGAATGTTGTTACGCCATCACGAAACAGCCGGCCAGATCGCGTCACGCTTTTGCCTCCTTCACGAATAAACCCTTGGTAAAGATGGCAAACAAAACATTTCAGGCAGCATCTTCTTAAGATTTGGCCGTTAGTCTGTAGCTTCCAGCAAGCCAAGTTTCAACGCAACCATGAGTAACGGCGTCAGCACATCGACAGATAAAATCATCGTCGACCGATCGCGCAGTCACCGTAACCGGGCTGTGTCGAAGGCCGTGAGGCAGACCCGCGAGCGCCTGCAAACCGGCCACAGCCGGAGTTTCGACCGCGAATTGATGATGATGCATGTCGACACCCTGTTGCAGGGTGCCTCGGTCATGCCAATCTTCGTCATCGTCGCCGCGGCGCTTGGCGCTTATCTTACCCGCGACGCGCAGATCCTCATCTGGGCCATTCCGACCTTGACGGTGCATGCCATCAACATGCTGCTTGGCCGCCGGGCGAAAAAATACGAGATGAGTGCCGGACGCGCCAAGAAATGGCGCAATATCCTGCTACTTGGCCAGTTGCTCATCGGGATCTGCTGGGCGTTCTTTGCCATGCAAGGCTGCTCCGCCTGCGGTGGCGACAGCTTCGTACTCTACAAGGGCGCGACGCTGCTGGTGGCCATCTGCGTTACCACCATGGCGAATTTCATGCTGCCGCGCGCGGTGCCTTTCGCCTTTGCCCCAGCAATCGTCGCGCTTGCCGTCAAAGCGACCCTCGGCCGCGATCCGCTCGATATCACGCTTGCCGCCGCCATCACTGTCGCCGTCGTCTTCTTCACCTTCATCACCAAGCGGATGTTTCAATCCAATCTGAAGATACTCTCCTTCCAATCGGAGAAGGACGACCTGATCGCCGAGCTCGAGGTCGCCAAATCCATGTCGGACGAAGCGCGCCGCCGCGCCGAAGAGGCCAACCTCGCCAAATCGCGCTTCCTGGCGTCGATGTCGCATGAGCTGAGAACGCCGCTGAATGCCATCCTCGGCTTCTCCGAGGTCATGTCGGCTGAAGTCATGGGACCACTGAACAACGCCACCTATCGCGAATACACCACCGATATCCATCGCTCCGGGCAGCACCTGCTCAATCTGATCAACGAGATTCTCGACCTCTCGCGCATCGAAGCCGGCAAATATGAGCTGAACGAAGAAGCGATCTCGCTGCTGGATGTCGCGGAGGATTGCATCGGCATGGTGCAGTTGCGCGCGCGCGGCAAGAATATCTCCATCGCACCACAGTTCGAACTTCAGCTTCCCTCCGTCTGGGCCGACGAGAAATCCATCCGGCAGGTGATCCTCAATCTCCTGTCCAATGCCGTGAAGTTCACGCCCCAAGGCGGCGAGATCACCGTCAAGGTCGGCTGGACCTCCGGCGGCGGGCAATATGTGGCGATCAGGGACAATGGCCCCGGCATTCCCGAGGAGGAGATACCGGTGGTTCTGTCCGCCTTCGGTCAGGGTTCGATCGCCATCAAGAGCGCGGAACAGGGAACGGGGCTCGGCCTGCCGATCGTCCAGGCGATCCTTGCCAAGCACGACGGTCAGTTCATGCTGAAATCCCGGCTGCGTGAAGGCACGGAGGTCATCGCCATCCTGCCGGCCAAGCGCGTGCTGCAAAGCCTGCCGGCCGTCGAGGATGCGCCGTCGGTCGAACGCCGCAAGAAAAGCTTTGCCTGACGCTCGAACCGCAGACGACTAGCGGAAAAACAGGTGGTAGCCGATGGTATACAGCAGATAGAGGCCGGACGCGACGAGCATGCAGAAAACGGCAAAGGATCCCAGATCCTTCGCATGCTTGCCAACATTGGAAATCTCGGGTGAGATCCGGTCGATCACTTCTTCAACCGCGGTATTCATCGCTTCGACCGCGAAAACGCCGAGAAACAACACGACGGCAATCATGATCTCGCCAAGCGTGGCGCCAACGGCGATCAACAGGATCAGTGCGACCGCCGCGAACAGCAGTTCCTGCCGGAACGCCGCTTCCTGCAACAGGCGCTGAAAGCCGCCCCAGGAATAGCTGGCGGCGGCAAAAAAATGCCGGATACCCGTTTCCTTGGTTACCGCTGATTTCGAAAACTCGGCCATCTTCGCCCTGTCCGCGCAGTCCTGACTGCAATTTAGCTGCCTTGCGAATACAGTCTCGTCATCGCCAAGGCAAGCCGACCACTGAGTCGGCCCCAGAATTTGTTACGGCTTTATGACATAAATCAAAACTCGGACGGAATTTTGGAGGCGAGGCGCACAATCGTCGCGCCTCGCCGTTTTGCTCATCAGTGCTTGTTGGTAACGCCAGCGCTCTCGAAGGTCGCCATGCCGGAATGGCAGGCGGCAGCGGCCTTGACGATACCGGCGGCCAGCGCCGCGCCCGTACCCTCGCCGAGCCGCATGCCAAGCGCCAGAAGTGGTGTCTTGCCGAGCTTGTCGATGGCTTTCAGGTGTCCCGGCTCCGCTGAGACGTGGCCGATCAGGCAGTGATCGAGAGCGGACGGATTGGCGGCCTTGAGGATCGAGGCTGCTGCGGTCGCCACATAGCCGTCGATGATAACAGGAATGCGCTCCATGCGGGCGGCGAGAATGGCGCCGGCCATGGCGGCAATCTCGCGGCCACCGAGGCGACGCAGCACTTCCAGCGGATCGGAGAGATGCTCGCGATGCAGCGCCACAGCCTTTTCGACAGCGGCAATCTTGCGCTTCAGCATTTCGCCTTCCGAACCGGTTCCGGGGCCAACCCATTCCGCTGCCGTACCACCGTAGAGCGCGTAGTTGATGGCGGCGGCGATCGTGGTGTTGCCGATGCCCATTTCGCCGATGCAGAGCAGGTCCGTGCCACCAGCGATCGCTTCCATGCCAAAGGCCATGGTCGCGGCGCAATCGCGCTCGGAAAGTGCCGGCTCCTCGGTGATATCCCCGGTCGGGTAGTCGAGCGCCAGATCGAATACCTTCAGGCCGAGATCATAGGTGACACAGATCTGGTTGATCGCCGCGCCGCCGGCGGCGAAATTCTCCACCATCTGCTGCGTTACCGAAGGCGGAAACGGCGTGATGCCCTGTTTGGTGACGCCGTGATTGCCGGCAAAGATCGCGACAAGCGGGCGGGTGACGGCGGGTGGACGGCCGGTCCAGGCCGCGAGCCAGAAGGCAATCTCCTCCAGGCGACCGAGGGCGCCTGGCGGCTTTGTGAGCTGCGCGTCGCGCTCGCGCGCCGCAACCAGCGCTCGGGGATCCGGGCCAGGAAGGTCGCGCAGCAGCGTGCGGAAATCGTCGAATGGCAGGCCGGTAACGCTCATGAATGCCGTTCCTTGTCTTTTGGTCTCAAATCAGGTTTTTTGCGTGCGACTCTATTAGTCTTCGGCACGGGCGCGAACAACTGCAAAAAGCGCCCGACGCTGTCGCGGAAGTAACGGGGAGAGAATGAATATTCGGGAATATACCGACGACATCGCCCGCGCCACGGCCTTCTTGAGCCGCATTCCCGTGCCCGCGTCCTTCTTCGAGGGCGATGACGGCAAGCTTACCCGCGTCTCGCGTGCCTTTCCCCTCGCCGGCCTGCTGATCGCCCTGCCCGCCGCAATCACCTTCGGCGTGCTGCTGGCCTTCGACGCCGATCCGCTGATGGCAGCACTCCTGGCGCTCGCCGTCCACACGGTAACGACCGGCGCGCTGCATGAAGACGGCCTTAGCGATACAGCCGACGGCCTGGGTGGCGGCAAGGATAGCGACCGGGCGCTTGCCATCATGAAGGATAGTCGCATCGGCACCTATGGCGCGGTGGCGCTGATCCTTTCCTTCGGTCTGCGCGCCGCCGCACTTGCCGCTATCGGTCGCGGCCTCGCTCCCCTTGACGCGGCGCTCACCATCCCGGCCGCCGCCGTCTTGAGCCGTGGCGCCATGGTCTGGCACTGGTATGCGCTGCCGGCGGCCAAGCCGGACGGGGTCGCCGCCTCGGCGGGCAAACCGGACTACGGCCCCATGCAGATCGCCTTGATCACCGCGCTGGTGCTCGCGGCGTTTCTGCTCTGGCCGAGCCTCAGGCTTCCAGCATTTGTCATCTGCCTTCTTGTCACCGCCTTAGCGGCATTTCTCTTCACCCGGCGTGTACGTCAACGGCTTTCCGGTCACACCGGAGACACCATCGGTGCTGCACAGCAAATTTGCGAGATCGCCGCTTTCTGTACTCTTGCCATGTGCGTCTGAAGCATCGATATATGACCTTATGCTAACACCCTGCATCCTTGTCTGCTCCATCGATATCAACACCGGCTATTGCTTCGGCTGCGGACGAACGCGCGAAGAAATCGGCGGATGGATGACCTATAGCGACGACGAACGCCGGGACATTATGCAAGTTCTGCCGGAGCGCCTGGCAACCGTCGAGCGCAAGCCGCGCCGCGAAACCCGCCGCAACCGGCTGGCGCGGGAGCGTAGCGCTGTATGAATCGTCTGAACATCGCCCTCGCTATTATCGGCATCGGTCTCGCACTGCTGCTCTTCAACAATAATAGCGGCATGACGTTCGGCATGCCCAATGACGATTTTGCCCGTATCGTCTATCTAATGCCCCTTACGCTGATGATGGCCGCCGGCATCTGGGCGAGCCGCCAAACCGTCAGCCAGTCGCTGCGCAATCTGCTGATCTGGCTGGTGATTATCATGGCGCTGGCGACGGCCTATGTTTACCGGCGCGACGCCCAGGAAGTCGGCAGCCGGCTGTTCGCCGGGCTGGTGCCCGGACATGCCGTGGTCGTCACCACCAGCGAGGGCGGCCAGGAGGTCATTCTTCACAAGCTCTCGAATGGCCATTTTCAGGCACAAGTGATGATCAACGGCCAGCCGATCGACATGCTCGTCGACACCGGCGCCAGTTCCATCGCGCTATCGCGAGAGGACGCCGAGCGCGTCGGCATCATCCCGGAAAACCTCACCTATTCCTTGACCATGATCACCGCGAACGGCCGGGCAAGAGCCGCCCCCGTCGAGCTAGGCTCCGTCGCCATCGGCCCGATCGTACGTCGCGACGTCCGGGCGACCGTCGCCGAGGAAGGCAAGCTCGACCAGAGCCTGCTCGGCATGAGTTTCCTCGAAACGCTGGGATCGATGCAGATGCAGACCGACGAACTGCGGCTGCGGGATTGAGCGCAATAGTTCGATGACGCCCGAAGCATCGCGAGCCGAATACACGCTAGGGATGACGGCATATATCCCAGTATTGATCCCGAAAGTTCAGCCGTCATGCCACAGACCAAAACCAACACCACGACGGAGCTTCTGCTCCTTTTGATGCTCGCGACCCTCTGGGGCGCCTCATACACGTTCATCCGGATCGGCGTAGCGACAATCCCTCCGATCACTCTCATTGCCGCGCGCACGCTTGTTGCCGGCGGCGTACTGTTTGCGATAATCCGCTGGCGAGGGCTGAGCCTTCCCAAGGAGCCGGAGATATGGCGTCGTTTCCTCATTCAGGCCTGCCTCAACAGCGTCATACCCTTTACGTTGATCGCCTGGGCCGAACGCACGGTTGATGCCGGCCTGGCGACTATCCTGAACTCCACCACGCCGATCTTCACCTTCCTGCTGGCTGCCATATTGCTGCGTAACGAGCGCGTCACCGCACGCAAGCTGTTTGGTATTGCAGTGGGATTGGCGGGCATCTGCTTCATTATCGGCTTCGACGCCTTAAACGGCTTCGGCCATCAATTGCCGGCGCAGCTCGCCGTCGTGGCGGCGTCGATCTGCTACGCAGGTGCTGCCCTGTTCGGCCGCAATTTCAAAGGCCTCGATCCGATGATGCCCGCCGTCGGTTCCCTGCTCTGCGGCGCCGTCATTCTCATCCCGGTCAGCCTTGTCGTGGATCGGCCATGGACGCTCGCACCCTCCACGGCATCGATCCTGGCGCTCCTGGCGCTCTCCATACTGTCGACCGCACTCGCCTTTTCGATCTATTTCCGGCTGATCCAGACCCTCGGCTCGATCGGCACCACCGCGCAGGCCTATTTGCGTGTCCCGATCGGTGTCGCCATTGGCGTCGTCTTCCTCGGGGAACCCTTGACCCAGACGGCCGGCATCGGTCTCGTCTGCGTCATCATCGGCGTGATGGCCATGACGATGGCGCCCCGGAGAAAGACCGTCAGAGGGTGAAAACCGGCGCGATGCTAGATCAGCAGCGACAGGTCATCCCAGACGAGGACGATGTTTTCGGATCGCCAGACCGGGCCGGGATCGGTGTAATGCCCGGCCATTCGCCCACCCAGAAACTGATAGAATGCAATCGCCGGATCGTTGCCGACGACGACGCCGAGCGCGGCGCCGGGATAATTCAAGGTAGCTAAATGTAGCGCCAGTTCGCGCATGAGGCGGCGACCGATACCCTGACGCTTGATGGCGGGATCGACGTAGAGCGATCGTATCTCTCCCCGCCCCTCGAAAATAGCCAGTGACGGCGCACCGGCCGCGCCAATACCGACCAAACACCCATTCTGTTCAGCGAGAAGCACCAGTTGATCGCGACCTGGCTCGGACAAGGTGGCCGTCCATCTCGCTCGCCGGAAAGCTTCATCCATGATGCGAAAGGCTTCGGGCGTGGCCAGCTCCCGATAGGTTTCCCGCCAGACTGCGAGGTGCAGGCGGGCTATCGCTGCGGCATCCTCGGGAAGAGCCGGCCGAATTGTAATTTCCATCTCAATCGGCCCCTTTCAGCACGACGCCTCGCAGCGCGCCCACCAGATAGAGCGACCCGGTCACGAGGATCCAGCCGCCATCTTCCGATACCTTCACCGCAGCACGGTCCAGCGCCTTGCGCGGATCAGGCTCGGCTTCGCAGGCCATTCCCATGGATGTTGCCAGCGTTGCCAATTCATCGGTCGGATGAGAGCGGCCGGACCCGGACGCTTCCGTAAAGACGGCATAAGCGACATATCGGGACAGGACCGTCAGGAAGCCCTCTGCATCCTTGTCGGACGCCAGCGCGACGATGGCCACGCATTGGCCGCTGATGTCGGAAGAGCGCCTGATATCACGCAGGACAGCCTCGATATTGAACGGAACATGAGCGCCGTCCATCACCATCGGCACCACGCGCCGCGCGGTAGTCGACACGGAGGGAAGCGTGAAAGCAAACTGCTCCATCCGCCCAGGCAGACGCGCACTCTCCCTGACAGTCTGATCGAGCAGCCATGCACCGATTGGCGCGCCTGTTTCAGCGCCCCCGCGCGCGCATTCGCCCTGTTGTCCCAAATGATCGAGAACCAGACCGACCAGCGCAGCATTCTTGTCCGCGATCGTCACATCCTCGGCAACGTCCGTGCGCAATACGCGACAACCGAGTTCATCGGCACGCTGCTGCAAGACACGACCGGCAGCGTCCGTGGCGGGGAGCGTAGTGGCAAGCGTCGCGCCGGGTTTCAAGATACCGACCTTCTCGCTCGCGATCGCTTCGCGCGTTGTCCCAAGAATTTCCGTATGCTCGAGTTCGATATTGGTAAGAATGGCAACTTCACCGAAGACCACATTGCTGGAGTCCAGGCGGCCACCTAGCCCAACCTCAACCACGGCCCAGTCCAAACCGGCATCCCTGAAGACAACAAAACCGGCGGCTGTTATCACATCGAACCAGGTGGCGTCCTCGCCCGGCGTTGCCTCGCGCTTTGCGGCTTCGTAGCTGTCCAGCACCTTTTCCAGCGCTTCCGCCAAACGGTCGTCACCGACCTCCTCGCCCAACACACTGATGCGCTCGTTCACATGGTCGACATGCGGCGAGGCATAACGGCCGACCCGCCATCCCGCCCGCAGTAAGGCGGCGGCGACCAGCGCGCAAACGGACCCCTTGCCCTTGGTGCCGGCGACATGGATGGCGCGGAAACTCTGGTGGGGATTGCCCAGCCGCTGCATGAGATCGAGCATCGGCTCAAGGCCAACCCGCATCTCCCCGCGCGGCTTGCGCTCCCAATTGGTCAACCGGTCGAGGCGCGAGAGAACATCGGGCAGTAAATGCTGCTGGGGGACTAAGGGCATGGAACACCTGCAAAAAGGATCGACTTGAATGCCCGGGCATGCTGCATGGCCGTCATCTCGCCCCCGCTTCCCGATGACCTACCACCCTGCTCCGCCTGCGACATGGGCGCGAAGTTTATGAGCCGCGAGAACCGCGATTGCAACCGTGATGTTTGCGGAAAAAACGCTCTGCCGATCAGCTCCTCAACCGATACCCCGTCTTGAAAATCCACCAAAGGGTCGCAAGGCAGATGACGAGAAATAGCGTGATCATGGCAAGGCTCAACACCGGGTTGACGTCGGCAATGCCATAAAAGCTCCAGCGAAAGCCGCTGACGAGATAGAGTACAGGATTGAGATGACTGACCGCCTGCCAGAAGGGGGGCAGCATATTGATGGAATAGAAGCTGCCGCCAAGGAAGGTCAGCGGCGGCACGACCAGCATGGGAATGAGGTTGAGCTGCTCGAAATTCCCGGCCCAGATGCCGATCATGAAGCCGAGCAGGCTGAAGGTTACCGCCGTCAGCACGAAAAACAGGATCATCATGAACGGATGTTCGATGGTGATATCGACGAAGAAGTTGGCCGTCAGCAGAATGATCAGCCCTATCAGCATTCCCTTGGTCGCAGCCGCGCCGACATAGCCAAGCACGATTTCCGTCATGGCAACGGGTGCGGACAGAACCTCGTAGATCGTGCCTGAAAATTTCGGGAAGTAGATGCCGAAGGAACCGTTGCTGATGCACTGGCCGAGCAGCGTCAGCATGATCAGTCCCGGCGTGATGAAAGCCCCATAGGAGACGCCTTCCACCTGTGGGATGCGCGAACCGATCGCGGCGCCGAAGACGATGAAATAAAGCGACGTCGAGATGACCGGCGAGACGACGCTCTGCAACAGCGTGCGGCGCGTGCGCGCCATCTCGAAACCATAAATAGCCTTGATCGCCTCGAAGTTCATTTGCTCTCTCCTACCAGCGATACGAAGATGTCCTCGAGCGAACTCTGCCGCGTCGACAGGTCCTTGAAATGAATGCCCTCAGCCGACAGGCGTGACAGCAACACCGCTATGCTCGATTGCTCATGTTCCGCATCGAAATCGTAGATCAGCGTCGTGCCGTTCGGCCCCAGCGAGAGACCATTGCCGTCGAGGCAAGGTGGGACAGCATCCAGAGGCTCGGTCAAGTCGAGAATGAGCTGCTTGCGGCCAAGCTTGGTCATCAGCGTCTTCTTATCTTCCACCAGCAGCAGCTTGCCACCATTGATGACACCGACGCGGTCGGCGATCTCTTCGGCTTCCTCGATATAATGCGTCGTCAGGATGATGGTGGTGCCGTTGGCGCGCAGCCGCTCGACAACGTGCCACATATCCTTGCGCAGCGTCACGTCGACGCCCGCCGTCGGCTCGTCGAGAAAGAGGATCTCCGGCTCGTGCGACAGCGCCTTGGCGATCAGCACACGCCGCTTCATGCCGCCGGAGAGCTGGCGCAGCATGTTGTCCTTCTTGTCCCAGAGCGACAGGTCGCGCAGGACCTGCTCGATATGAGCCGGATCAGGCTTCTTGCCGTGCAGGCCGCGTGAAAAGCTCACCGTGTTCCATACAGTTTCAAACAGGTCGGTGGTCAGCTCCTGCGGCACCAGCCCGATCATCGCGCGCGTGGCGCGAAACTCCTTCACCACGTCGTGACCGCCGACAGTCACCATGCCCCCGCTCGGATTGGCGATGCCGCAGACGATGGAGATCATCGTCGTCTTGCCGGCACCGTTCGGTCCGAGCAGCGCCAGGATTTCGCCCCGTTCGATATCGAGGTCGATACCTTTTAGCGCCTGAAACCCATTAGAATAGGTCTTGGTAAGATTACGAATGGAAATGATCGGGGCCATGATGCAGGCAAAGTCCGGCTTTGTGATTATTTTCGCGGCGTTTGCTCGCTATATAGCCGGGAACAGGCTTTTACCATCCCGCATGACGGAACAGTGCGTTCGCCTAAACGAATAGGTTGTCATCAAACCGTGACTTTGGTCGGGCATATCTTTGGCTAGGTGAGCAACGGCTGTCGCAACCCCGCCCAATGCCTCTTGGCGACAGTGTCAGCGCCGATGATACTTGAAGACTGATTGCCCTCGTATCCATATTGCATGCATCATTGCGCGATATAGTTTTTTCTGGAGCCAGCAAAGATCCCCTGTCCTAGCTGAGCACCACTACAGCCGGCCCTCGTGCCGGCTTTTTTTTTTGCCGGCTAAGTATCGATCAATCGCTAAAAAGGGCAGCGGATTACCAGCTGCCGTTCACGCCGCAACCGGCCGGCGGAAGCGTCTTGTTCTCGAAGCGAGCCTTCAGCATCGCGCAGCCCTTTTCGCGGATCGGGCCTGGCATCATCGTGTTGAGACCGATGCCGACTTCATCGAACGGATCGTCGGCATAAGCGACATAGGCATACCAGCGGCCGCCGATCACGAGAACGATCGCAACCAGGGCCGCGATCAGCGCCTTCCCAAAGCTTCCCTTCCTTCTCGGAACGTCTTCCATCGAATAATTCTCCTACTTTAGCGAGCCGTAGTTAACTGCGATTCCCCTTAGGGGTAAACCGCGTTTGTCCCGGCAAACCGGCTGTTACATGCTGCAGTAACGCCGCCCGCCCTTGCGATCCCTGAGATCGAAGTGGAAATGATTCCAGTGTTCGGCGTTGCTGCCCGGACCGAGCACGGTGTCGAAATAGCGGCAGCTATCGCTGCGCACCGCCTTCAGCAACCGCCCCTCGCGGAAGGAGAACAGACCCTTCTTGCGCACATCGATCACATGCCCACTCTTCAGGATGAAGGTGCCGATATCGATGGCGTTGCCATGCGCATGTTCCGACATCGGATTGTAGCGCTGCCGGCTATTGTTCATCCGTCGGCAGGAATAGCCTCCCATCGGCACGATCGTGCCAATGCCCGACCAGTAGCGCGTGCGCGCCGCCGGCGCCAATTCGTTTTTTACCCATTTGGCGAAGGCGAGCGTCACCTGGCAATTCAGGGTCACAGCCGGCCTGACGGCAATATTGCCAGAGAGGCCACTCAACGAAACCGGGTAAGGAACCTGGCAGGCTGCGCCGTTGGAGATCGCCGGCTTGTCGGTATAAGCGACACCCATGCGCTGCAATTCTTGTCGGCAGGCGATTTCCGAAGCTGGCATCATGCCTGGCAATGACTGCGGCGCCTCCATCTGCCGGTCGATCCGCGGCATTGGATTGTCGACGCGGGGCAACATTGCCACCTGCGTGTCCGGCTGTTGCCGGCGGATCGGCGACTGGTTCAGTTCAGCCTGCGCGGCCGGGCGCTGAATGATAGATCGGTTGGTCTGCACCGGCGCGTCTGAGCCGATGCCATCGACAACCGGCTGTTCGGTCTGGCCTTCGGCAATGTTCTGCTCTTCTTCCTGCGCCAGCCCGACAACCGACCCGGATTGGGTCTCCTCGTCCGGTCCGACGCCGAGCTCGGCATCCATGTTGACGCCTTGGGACGGCATGTTCGACTGTCTTGTCAGACCTTGCTCGACATCCGTGGTGGTGACGGCCTCGTCACTGCCGCTTGTCGGCAGGCGCCCTTGCTTGGCCGCCGGCAATGACGCTGCATTTTGCGGATTGCCGGAGGCATCATAGGTGTTGGCATAGTTGGTGGAAGCGGAGTTCACGGGCGCTTGGCCACCTTGATAGGTAAATTGCCGCGATGGCACACTACGGTGCGGCTTGATCGAGCCTACGCGGCTGCTGTCGATGCCCGACGGCGGCACGAGGCTATCGGCCGTACAGGCGACCAGCGCCGACGACAACAGCAATGGCAGCGCCGCCCGCCGCAGAAAGGATAAATACGCCATACTTAGAATCCGCTCTCGCTGCCCCAGCCACGGTCGACAACACTTACGAAGATTAAATAAAAACGGTGAATGAATGCTTACCGTCCATGTGGCCGTCTATCGGGACGCCCGCAAAAAGCATGAGACCTATAGGGAAAGGTTACTTTCGAGCGCGATTGACTGGTGACGAAACATTGACGGAGCTTTCCCATTCCGGCGCGATTGCGTAGGTTGAATACCGGAATCAAGCCTTGATCGATAGGAGCGAGTGAATGAACGACAGCCCCAAGCCGAGAGGCGAGTTGACCCTGCGCACGCTGGCCATGCCCGCCGATGCCAATCCCGCCGGCGACATCTTCGGCGGCTGGGTCATGGCGCAGATGGACTTGGCGAGCGGCATCCGCGCCGCCGAGCGCGCGCGCGGCCGCGTCGTCACAGCCGCCGTCAAGGAGATGGCGTTCGAACTGCCGGTGAAGATCGGCGATACGCTGAGCGTCTATACCGAAATTGAACGCGTCGGTCGCACCTCGATCACGCTCGTCGTCGAAGCCTGGGCGCACCGTTCGCGCTATAACCAGATGGAGAAGGTCATCGCCGGGACGTTCATCATGGTCGCGCTCGACGAAAACGGCGCGCCGAAACCGGTTCCCGCGGAGAGCTGACAGGATGATGGAAGCCGCGCGGACGCCGGAGGTTTACGTCTATATCAGGACGGTCATGAGCATGGTCATCGGCCTTTCGCTCGCCCAGCTCCTGACGCGGCTCGCCGGCTTCGTGCAGGCGCCAGGCAAGCACCGCGTCTATCTCGTCCATCTCGGCTGGGTGCTGTCGATGTTCCTGTTCATCATCCATTTCTGGTGGTGGGAATATCGGCTGCAATCCGTGGCCGAGATCAGTTTCGGCGTCTACCTCTTCCTCATCTGCTTCTGTTGCCTGTTCTATTTCCTCTGCGTGCTGCTGAACCCTCCCTCGATCGAGGACTATGGCGGCTTCGAGGAATACTTCATCTCCCGCCGCCGCTGGTTCTTCGGTCTCCTCGCCGTCACCTATGCCGTCGATCTCATCGACACGCTGCTCAAGGGAGAAACCTATTTCCGATCGCTCGGGTGGGAATATCCGACCCGCAACATCGTCTACATCGTCCTTTGCATCATCGCCGCTATCACCGCTAACAGACGCTTCCAGGCCGCCTTCGTGATCATCGGCTTGATCTATCAAATCACCTGGATCTTCCGGCAATATGACCTGCTGCCGGGATAGAAGCAGTGATCCGTCATGGGGCGCGATCACAAGAAAACACCCTTCATCCCCAGACCTTGCCACCATCGGCCAAGACATCGCCATATTGTTCAGATCGATTGCGCCTCAGCGCGGGCGGGGAGAGTAAGCTTTGAAAATCGGAAGATTGGCATTTGGACTGGCGATAGCCCTTTCGCTGGCGCCACTTGCTCATGCCGAAGATCCAGCCCCAGCATCCGGCGATACATCGATCTCGCTGAAATATTGGATCCAGTTCGCAAAGGACGGCAATGCCACCGCCCAATATGGCCTCGGCTATCGTTACGCCAAGGGCCAGGGCGTAGAGCATGACGACGCGCAGGCCGTGCAATGGTATCGAAAGGCTGCCGCGCAGGGGAATGTGCAGGCTGAATATGCCCTCGCCTATATGTATTCCAACGGCCTCGGTGTCGATAAAGACCTGAAACAGGCGAACGCCTGGTATCGCAAGGCGGCAGAACAGGGCTATGCCAACGCCCAATATGCCATCGGCTATTCCTATGCCAATGGCCGTGGCATGGATGTCGATAACGAGCAGGCGGTCGGCTGGTATCAAAAATCCGCCGCTCTCGATCAAGCACAAGCGCAATATGCACTCGGCTACATGTACGCGCAGGGGCTCGGGGTGCCCAAGGACGATGCGATAGCGCTCAGCTGGTATCGCAAATCGGCCGATCAGGGGCGCAGCGATGCGCAGTATGCGCTCGGGTACATATACGAAAACGGCCTTGGCACGGCTGCGGACCAAAATCTGGCGATCGACTGGTATCAAAAATCTGCGGATCAGGGTGACCCCCAGGGCGAATATGCGCTCGGCTACGCCTATACCAACGGCCGGGGCGTCGATCAGGACGATGCTCTGGCTTATTCCTGGTACAAGAAATCCGCCGAGCAGGGCCAAGCCGACGCGCAATATGGGCTTGGCTACAGCTTCGCCAACGGCCTCGGCGTTCCCCGGGATTACAAGCTGGCGCTGCAATGGTATCGCAAGGCGGCTGATCAGGGCCGCGCCGATGCGCAATATGCCGTCGGCTATCTCTATGCCAACGGCAAGGGCGTTGCGGTCAACAACGACGTCGCTGTCGAATGGTACCGCAAAGCCGCTACTCAAGGCGACGCGCAGGGCGAATACGCCCTTGCCACCATGTATACCGGCGGCCGTGGCCTTTCCAAGGACGATGGCAAGGCGCTGGAATGGTACCGAAAATCAGCCGCGCAAGGCCATCCGGACGCGCAATATGCGCTCGGCTATATCTATGAGAAGGGTCAAGGCACGGCGCCGGACAAAGGCCAGGCAGCCACCTGGTATCGCAAGTCCGCCGACCAGGGCAGCGCGGGAGGCCAGTATGCCCTCGGCTATCTCTATTACAATGGCAGTGGCGTTCCCAAGGACTATGCGCTAGCCGCCGACTTCTTTCGCAAAGCCGCAGAACAAGGCAACGCCCGCGCCCAGTATGGCCTCGGCTCCATGTACTATAATGGCGACGGCGTGCCGAAGGATATCGGCCAGGCCACCAACTGGTTCCACAAGGCAGCGAGCCAGGGACTGCCGGAAGCGCAGCATAGCCTGAGCTATTTGGCAGCCAACGGCGAAGAACCGACCACGAAGACCAGCCAGGGCGAAACACCTGGCTGGATCATTCTCCAGATACTGGCGACGCTGTTGCCATGAGCCGATCATGTATGCGCGCGGAGGCGCCTTGCGCCCTCGCCCGCCACATTATTTAGTATTCACACACAAAAGACGACTGATTGAGGGGTAGATTTTGCATTTCAAGCGAGCGGCCATCGCACTGTTCTTCGCGCTGGCATCCAGCGGCCTTGCCCATGCCGATATCGGACAAAATGCCTATGACCGGGGCGACTACAAGGCGGCGCTGGATTATTGGCGCCCGCTCGCAAACAAGGGCAATGCGGCGGCACAATTGAAGCTCGGCGAAATGTACAAGCTGGGCGATGGCATCGAGAAAGATCTCAAGCAGGCTCTCAAGTGGTATCGCAAAGCAGCCGAGCAAAGCAATGCGAAGGCCGAATTCGATCTCGGCGCCATGTACGACAAAGGCGAAGGCGTCGCCAAGGACCATGCACAGGCCATTCTCTGGTACCGCAAGGCCGCCGATCAAGGCTATGCCGACGCGCAATACAATCTTGGCATCATGTATGACGAGGGCGAAGGCGTGCCTAAGGACAGGACCCTGGCTTTCGTCTGGTACAGCAAGGCGGCCGAACAGGGAAATGCCGACGCGCAGTTCAATGTCGGGGTGATGTACGACAACGGCGATGGCGTCGATCAGGACAAGAGCCAGGCCATCGCCTGGTATCGGAAGGCCGCCGACCAGGGCAATGTCGATGCCCAATATAATCTCGCCATCATGTATGACAGCGGCGAAGGCATGACCAAGGACAGCGGTCAGGCCCTCGCCTGGTATCGCAAAGCGGCCGACCGAGGCAAGGTCGAGGCGCAATACAACCTCGCGGTCATGTACCGCGACGGCGCCGGTGTGCCCAAGGATGGTGCTCAGGCCCTCGCTTGGTTCCGCAAGGCCGCCAACCAGGGCGACGCCGACGCGCAATATAATCTTGGCACCATGTATGCCGATGGCGATGGGATCGCTGAAGACGACGCCGAAGCCATCACCTGGTTTCGCAAGGCGGCGGATCAGGGGGACGTCGAGGCCGAATATAACCTCGGCGTGATGTATCGCGACGGAGAAGGTGTTGCGAAGAACGGTCCCGAAGCGGTCGGCTGGTTCAAAAAGGCGGCTGCCGAGAACTACGCCGACGCGGCTCTCAATCTCGGCGTCATGTATCGTGATGGCGACGGCGTGCCCGCGGATCGGGTGAAGTCCCTGGAGTGGTTCAGCCGGGCCAAGGCCATGAATGGCGACGATAATGAGCCTGATGGCAACGAGGATATGCCGTTGCAGCGGAAAAGCATTCCGATCTGAGGTGAGCGGACAAACAAGGCCGTTCCCAATCTTGCCCAAGCACCGGGGAATAGGCCTAGCTCTTGCATGAACTGGAATCACAAATGGGAGATCGCCGGATGCGGCTCAAACAGATAGGCCTCGGACTGACGCTGACACTCTTGATCGCCTTCCATGCCCATGCCGAGGATGGTCAAGCAGCCTATGACAAAGGCGATTACGGCAGCGCCCTTTCCTCCTGGCAGCCCCTGGCGGACCAGGGAGACGCGACCTCGCAGGACAATCTCGGCAGCCTCTATGCCCTGGGCAAAGGCGTTCCACAGGATTATGCCCAGGCCATCGCCTGGTTTGCCAAAGCCGCCGATCAAGACCTGCCCAAAGCGCAATTCCACCTCGGCTACGCCTACCTTCGCGGCGACGGCGTCACCAGGGACCGCAACATGGCGATAGCCTGGTTCCGCAAAGCCGCCGCTCAAGGGTATGCGCCAGCACAGAGCATTCTCGATCAGTTGAACTGAGCGGAAAGGTTCTCACTCACAGCATATCCCCAAGCGTCCAATGGTTACTCCATCGGGCGTCGATCTCATCCTCGACATTCTGGTAGCGAATGTCGGTCGACAGGCGCAGGCGGCCAAGCAGCATGATATCGCCGGCTTCGTAATTGTCGGCAAGCCAGCGCGTATCGAAACGCTCCGCAATGTCGGGCAGATCCTTTGAGACCCAACTGCCTTCCATCATCTTCTTGTTGAAGGCGCAGACGCGTTCCCCCAGCGTAAGCGGCGCAGTCTTACCCATAAAATTTCAAGAGTGGAGCCCTGCGCTGAAATGCAGCAGTGACAGCAGTACAAAAATGAAACGAAATGATCACGGATAGCTGCGCGACGAAGTTGATCGATTGCCGGGGCGGCGTAGCCTAACGCTTCGGATCAGAATCGGAGACCTCATGAGTGCCGCACCACAATTCAGCAGTCTACCGCCGCGGCATTTCTGGCGACGGGTGGTCGCATATCTTGTCGATGTCATCATCATTGAGATTGCGCTGGTTATCCTGTTTTTCGCACTCTCGATGGTGACGCCGTGGAACCTGAGCATCCCGTTCTTCCAGAATAGACAATGTTCGCCGGCTGCATCCGGACCTCTTGCCGAGAAGGTCGAAGCACAATGGCCGCTGAAACCGGGAGAAACGCGCGTCAATGAACTCTGCCATATCTCCTGGCTTGGCAGCGAGGGCTATGACCTATTCATCTCATCCGTCTCATCGCACGATGGCGCGATGACCTACACCCGATCGTTTTCAGCTGCGGTCGATAAAAGCGGCAACCCCGTGGATTCGGGGACGGCCGTCAACACACTGATGTCCGTGGTCGTGCTGCTCATCATGCCGCTCGCCCTCGCTTATGGCTCGGCAAACGGCCGCCGTACGCCCGGAAAACGCTTGCTGTCCCTCCATGTCGCGACGGTCGACGGCGGACCGCCCGGGCTCAGCACGGAGTTGAAACGCGAAGTGCTGAAATTCCTGCCGATCGTCATCCTCGCCCTCCTCAATATCATCTGGTTCTTCGTCCCGAAACCGGTGCAGACCGATTTCGACCACCTCATCCAGCAGATGATTCAGCAGGCGCGTGATGGCAACATCGTCGCAGCCGGCGGATCAACGGTTTCCGGTTCGCTGACCCTAATCGTCCTCATCTTAGGCCTCATCTGGTGGATTTACCCCCTGATCGTCTGGCGCGGCCAAACCCTTTATGATCGCTTCAGCGGCTGCAAAGTGATGAAGGCCTGAGCCACTACGCCTCATCTTTGCCGCAGATGCGGCATTGCTACATCGGCTCGATGGGTGAAGAATACCGCTGCCTCCCATCCTAGCCGCCAAGGGGTCGACCATCGTGACCAAGACTTCCGTTGCATTGCTCTCATCGCTTCTTCCACCGCTCCGTATGGGGCTGCTGGCCGTCGCCTTCGTCCTGCCGCTCTCGCCCCTGCCCATGGCATCCGCGCAAGCACAGGCGGCGCCCGGCTCCTGCTGGTCGCTGCTGCAAAGTAAGTTCGGTCCGCAAATCGAGAAATCGGTGAACGAGGCCGACCCCTGCAAGAAGCTGCCTGGGCTGGATCACAAGGAAAAATTCGAGGTTAAATCGATAGATGTATGCAGCGCGCCCGGAGGCGTACAGATCACGGCCCATGCCGATATCGCCTGCAAATCACATGGCGTGCTACAGGCAACGGTGAAGGGACAGCTGGAAGCCTCGGTGACGGTCGATGTCGGCGCTTGCCGCATCACCGATTCGCATGTCGGCATCAGCGGTCCGATCGGCGACCTGATATCCTCGGTCGGGGGCATCCTGATATCCTCGGTCGGGGGCATGCAGGAGCTTGCCCGCGGTTTCGCGCAGGCGAAGATTTCCGAGATTTGCGGCAAATAGATTGGAGGCCGGCGGCATTAAGCCGCCGGCCACGCTTCGATGAGGGCGCGGAGATTTAAGTCTGCGTCACGCTCCGGGGCTCCTCCACCCCTGTCTCGCCGAAGCGAATATCCTTCTTCTCGAAACCGAAGCCGGCAAGCACCGCCACCACGGCAGCGACGATAACCGCCACGATTAATAACGCAAAAGCATAGTCACCGTTCCAATGCATCGCCAGGCCCGCTTGAATCGACGCATTGCCCGAGGCCAGCAGATTGCCGAGCTGATAGGCAAAACCCGGGAACGTGCCGCGTATCTCATCCGGCGACAGCTCGTTGAGATGCACCGGCACGATGCCCCAGGCACCCTGCACGAAGAACTGCATCAGGAAGGCGCCGACGGCGAGCATGACCGGCCCATGCGCATAAACCCAGAGTGGCGCGATCGGGATCGCCAGTAGCGCGGCTATAACGATGCCCCGCCGCCGACCGATGCGCTGAGACAGCGCGCCGAATGTCAGCCCACCAATCATCGCACCGATATTATAGACAATGGCGATGGCGCCGACGGTGTGGCTGTCATATTGACGCTGGGTTTCGAGGAAGGTCGGGTAGAGATCCTGGGTGCCGTGACTGAGGAAATTGAACGCCGTCATCAGCAATACCGCCCACAGGAACAGCGGAATGTTCTCACGCAACACCGTGAAGAACGGCCGTTGCGGCTTTTTCTGCCGCTCCACGAAAGCCGGCGATTCCTCCACGTTGCGGCGGATATAGAGCACCAGCAGCGCCGGCAGAGCGCCGACCATGAACATGCCGCGCCAGCCGATCACCGGGAACAGCAGAAAGAACACGATCGAAGCCAGCAGATAGCCCGAGGGATAGCCGGCCTGCAGGATACCGGACACGATACCACGCGCCTCCTTCGGCACGGTCTCCATCGTCAGCGACGCGCCGACACCCCATTCCCCGCCCATGGCGATGCCGAAGAGCGCTCGCAACACGAGGAACATGGTCAGGCCGGTCGAAAAGCCGGTGAGGAACTCGAACACCGAATAGAGCAGCACGTCCGCCATCAGCGTCGCGCGCCGGCCGTATTTGTCAGCGGCATAACCGAAAATCAGTGCCCCGAGCGGCCGCATGGCGAGCGTCAGGAAGATCGCCACCGCAACGGCCGGAACATCGGTATGAAACTCCTCCGCTATATGCTTGAGAACGAAGACCAATATGAAAAAATCGAATGCATCCAACGTCCAGCCGAGATAGGCGGCGATGACGGTGTTGCGTTGCTGGGGGGACAAAGAACGTAAGCTATCCAATGCGGTCATCATAATCCTCCGACCGGATGGCGGCGGCGAGGCGGGCAAAGTCCGGATGCCGTCGAAGCTGGGGGGACCCGGCGTGAGCCGGGCATGTCGACGTTGCGGCCGGCTCCTCCCTTGGCGCCTGTGAGGATCGCGCTACGCCGACGAGATCAGCGATAACGCACCAGCCAGCTTTGGCTTGTAACATATTTGACATATTGGGCGAATGGAAAAATCCGCTGCTTGTTTCCCTTTTGTACTCTTCCCCCCTTCACATCGGCGTTGACTCTCGCCATATTCGCCCGATGGCCAGATCACCGAAAAAGTCCCCCGCCCCGACCGGTTTCGAAGAGGCGCCGCAAGCACCGTTTGAAGGCGCGCCGCTCAGCGGCGGTGTCGCCGACTGGGTGAAGCAACTGGAATCGGAAGCCGAGACATCCGGCATCGAGACGCAGCGGCAGATCGCCTCGAAGGCCGGCAAGCACCGCAAGAAGGTGGAAATCGCCGCCTCCAAATCAGCACGCGGCACGTCCATGGGCGGCTCGACCGATCCGAAGACGCGCGCTGCCGCCGGTCTGAACCCGGTCTCCGGCATGGACACCTCGCTGGAGAATGCCGCCAATGCCGGCACTGCGGTGACAGCGACGGTCGAGGCGCTATCGGCGCTGATCGAGAGCGGCAATCCGCTCTTCAAGGACGGCAAGCTCTGGACGCCGCACCGCCCTGCCCGACCAAGTAAATCCGAAGGTGGCATCCCGATCCGCATGGTCTCGGACTATGAGCCCGCCGGCGACCAGCCGACCGCCATCCGCGATCTCGTCGAGGGTCTCGACAATGGCGACCGCAGCCAGGTGCTGCTCGGCGTTACCGGCTCCGGCAAGACCTTTACGATGGCCAAGGTGATCGAGGCGACACAGCGCCCCGCCGTCATCCTCGCGCCGAACAAGACGCTGGCCGCCCAGCTCTATTCCGAATTCAAGAACTTCTTCCCCGACAATGCGGTGGAATATTTCGTCTCTTATTACGATTATTACCAGCCGGAAGCCTATGTGGCGCGCTCGGATACCTTCATCGAGAAGGAATCCTCGATCAACGAACAGATCGACCGCATGCGCCACTCGGCGACGCGCTCGCTGCTGGAGCGCGACGACTGCATCATCGTCGCTTCGGTCTCCTGCATCTACGGTATCGGCTCGGTCGAGACCTATACGGCCATGACCTTCCAGATGAATGTCGGCGACCGGCTGGACCAGCGGCAATTGCTCGCCGACCTGGTGGCGCAGCAATACAAGCGCCGCGACATGGACTTCATTCGTGGCTCCTTTCGCGTACGCGGCGACACGATCGAAATCTTCCCGGCCCACTTGGAGGATGCCGCCTGGCGCGTCTCCATGTTCGGCGACGAGATCGACAGCATCACCGAATTCGACCCGCTGACCGGCCAGAAGACCGGCGACCTGAAATCGGTGAAGATCTATGCCAATTCACACTATGTCACCCCGCGCCCGACGCTGAACGGCGCCATCCGCCATATCAAGGAAGAGCTGAAGATCCGCCTCGCCGAGCTGGAAAAGGCCGGCCGCCTGCTGGAGGCGCAGCGCCTGGAGCAGCGCACCCGCTACGACGTCGAAATGCTGGAAGCCACCGGCTCCTGTGCCGGCATCGAAAACTATTCGCGCTACCTCACCGGCCGCAACCCTGGAGAGCCGCCGCCGACCCTGTTCGAATACATCCCCGACAACGCCCTGCTGTTCATCGACGAGAGCCATGTCTCGGTCAGCCAGATCGGCGGCATGTATCGCGGCGACTTCAGGCGCAAGGCGACGCTGGCCGAATACGGTTTCCGCTTGCCCTCTTGCATGGACAACCGGCCGCTGCGCTTCGAGGAATGGGACGCCATGCGCCCGGACACGATCGCCGTGTCGGCGACCCCAGGCGCATGGGAGATGGACCAATCCGGCGGCGTTTTTGCCGAACAGGTCATCCGCCCGACCGGCCTGATCGACCCGCCCGTCGAAGTCCGCTCCGCCCGCAGCCAGGTCGACGACGTGCTCGGCGAAATCCGCGAGACCGCCGCCAAGGGCTATCGCACCCTCTGCACCGTGCTCACCAAGCGCATGGCCGAGGACCTGACTGAATATCTGCATGAACAGGGCGTGCGCGTCCGCTACATGCACTCCGACATCGACACGCTGGAGCGCATCGAGATCATTAGGGATCTGCGTCTGGGCGCCTTCGACGTGCTGGTCGGCATCAACCTGCTGCGCGAAGGTCTCGACATTCCCGAATGCGCCTTGGTCGCCATCCTCGATGCCGACAAGGAAGGCTTCCTACGCTCCGAGACCTCACTGATCCAGACCATCGGCCGTGCCGCGCGTAACGTCGACGGCAAGGTCATCCTCTACGCCGACAATATCACCGGCTCGATGAAGCGGGCGATGGAAGAAACCAGCCGCCGCCGCGAAAAGCAGACGGTCTATAACACCGAACACGGCATCACGCCGGAATCGGTGAAGGCGAGGATCTCCGACATTCTCGACAGCGTCTACGAGAAGGACCACGTCCGCGCCGATATCGGCGGCGTCTCCGGCAAGGGCTTCGCCGATGGTGGCCACCTCGTCGGCAACAATCTGCAGGCCCATCTCAACGCGCTGGAAAAAGCCATGCGCGACGCCGCCGCCGATCTCGACTTCGAAAAGGCCGCGAGACTGCGCGACGAGATCAAGCGCCTCAAGGCCGCCGAACTCGCCGTCATGGACGATCCGATGGCAAGGGAAGAGGCGAAGAGCCTCGAGGGGAAAGGTCCGTCATCCTCGAGCAAGCGCAGCGCGAGCCCGTCATCCTCGGGCTCGACCCGAGGACCGGCTGCGGCAGAGGCAAACTCCGATCAATCGACCTCCTACTTCGCCAAACCAAGCCTGGACGAAATGGGTCCTGGCAGCGACGCCGGCACGCCGCTCTTCCGCAAAAACAGCCTCGACGAAATGACCGTCGGCCGCACGGAAAAGCCGGTGATCGGCAAGGTGCCGGACAAGCCGATCATTCGGGCGAAGCCGGGTGTCGGGTCCTATGAGGATGCGGTGGACGAGAAGCAGCGCAAGAGCCGCACAAAGGGCAAGACGGGGCGTCCCGGGCGGTAGGATACACGCTACCCTTGTTGAGTCCGCGCTTTTGCCTACATGCTGCCGGGTGAGGAGACGCCCCGCCAAGCGGGGTAAAGCGACAACAACAATGGGAGAGAGACATGCAAGAGGCCCTCGTCGTTCGCCGCGAGACACATATCGCGGCTCCGCCCGCCGCCGTGTTTGCCCTGCTGACCGATCCGGAAAAGATACTGCGCTGGATGGGAACGGAGGCGCAGATCGAGCCTCAGCCGGGAGGGCTCTATCTCGTCAATGTCACCGGCGCCCGTTTTGCGCGCGGCTCCTTTCGCGAGGTGGTGCCGGTACATCGCCTCGCCTACAGCTTCGGCTGGGACGGCAGTGAAATCGTGCCGCCTGGGTCGAGCCTGGTCGAGATCGACCTGATCGAACAGCCGGACGGAACATTGCTGCGCCTGACCCATACCGGCCTGCCCAATGCCGACCAATGCGCCGGCCATGCGGAAGGCTGGGCTCATTACCTCGGTCGTCTGGCCGAGGTCGCGGGCGGGCGCGAGCCGGCTCCGGACCCTTGGTCCGGCAGGGTGTGACGGCTTTCCGCTTTCGTTCCTCTTGAGCCGATGGCCCTTCCCGGGTGATCGGCGCTTCTTGCGCACCCGTGCGAGAGGGCGGGCACAAACACCATTACCATGACGCGGATGACAACCCTTGACTGCCGTGCCATGATCGCGGCATGGATCTGCCCACCCCCCTTGCCTGGCTGGTTGACGAGGCCGGCACCTCGCCCGGCCCTGAATCCTTCCTGGCCGAACTCGGTAGACGGCTGCTGGCCAACGGCCTGCCTCTGGCCGGCGGCGCCCTGACGCTGGCGGTGCCGCATCCGATCATTGCCCGCCGCACCTGGCTATGGCGCGCGGAAATCGGTGATGTGATCGAGGCGCTGGGTTTCGCCGGCAGTCCGCTCAGCCATGCCGGGCACGACTGGCTGGCCGGCCTCGGCCCGGTGCAGGAAACGACGATCGGCGCGGCGCTGGACAGTCCGCTGCTGGGCTGGGCCGGAACCCGGCCCTTCAGCCCCGCCGAGACCAACCGGTTGCACGAGACCGCACGCTTTGCCGCCGCCCCCTTGGCCGCCCTCGCGGCGCGCGCGGCGCTGTCAGCACTGCTCGAGGCCTATCTCGGCCGGCGCAGCGCCGCCCGGGTGCAGGCCGGCTCGCTTTCGCGCGGCACCGGCGAGACCATCCGCGCCGCCCTGCTCTGCGCCGATCTGCGCGATTTCACCGCCCTGTCCGAAGTGACGGAGCCGGCGGCAGTGATCGCTATCCTCGACGCCTGGTTCGACCGCGTCACCGGCTCGGTGAACGCCTTCGGCGGCGAGGTGCTGAAATTCATCGGCGACGGCGCACTGGCGATTTTCCCGGTCACCGGCACACCGGGCGAAGCCTGCGACGCAGCACTGCGCGCGGTCGAAGCCGTCCGCGCCGGCATGACCCATCTCGATGGCGTGCGGCAGACGCAAGGGTTGCCGCCGCTCCCCTTCGGCATGGCCCTGCATTTCGGCGAGATACTATGGGGCAACATCGGCGCCGCCGACCGCCTGGACTTCACCGCCATCGGCCCCGCCGTAAACCTGGTCAGCCGCCTCGAAGGCCTCTGCAAGCCGCTTGGCTACAATGTGCTAATTTCGGGCGCGGTTGCGGCGGAGACGAAAATGGCTTTGATGCCGCTGGGCGAGCATGAGTTGCGGGGGATTGTGGAGCCTTGTGCGGTTTTTACTTTGGTGGAGGATTGAGGCCGGTAGTGGCACAACCAAAATTGAGTCAGTAGCGACCAGGTTGAATTTAAATCCCCAACTCAATCAAGGTGCACGTCAGCAATGCTTTTCGTGTAAATAGCATTTAGCTATACGCTTTCTGGCGGCGATCGTGATGCTCTCCTTTCCAACCCCTTGAAATCCCCCTCCAATCCCTCTTCTTTCTTGGCTCCGTCCTAATATTCCCTCTTGCCTTTTCCCGAAAATCCTGTCACCCATATTGCGCTCGGGCATTTGCATGCCGGTGACTGGACTGATTTGGCAATGCCGACTGCGCGAGGCAGCCTCAGGGGGTTAACCTCTGCGTAGACGTTCTTTCCCCGTTCGTGAACTTCTCGACTGGCTTTCGCATTTTGCGGGGGCAAAGCCGTCCGGGAGTTTTCCGGACAGATATTCAGACTGTAGGGAAAAGGACTATCCCAAATGGCCACCAAGGGCATCGTAAAATTCTTCAACCAGGACAAGGGCTTCGGCTTCATCACTCCTGATGGCGGCGCTAAGGACGTATTCGTTCACATCTCCGCTCTCCAGGCTTCCGGCATCCAGTCGCTCCGCGAAGGCCAGCAGGTCACCTTCGACACCGAGCCGGATCGCATGGGCAAGGGCCCGAAGGCTGTCAACATCCAGGCTTCCTAAGTCTTAGTTGATACCAAAGACGAGATTTCGAACGGCGTGGTGCAAACCGCGCCGTTTTTTGTTGCGTGGGATGGGGTAACGGCAGGCTCAGGATCCTATCTCGCCCCTGGCGGGCGAGAAAGTAATTTCACTGGTTTAGGAATTGCGAACCCGGACGCTCTACATGCTCAAAACTCAGCGCAATTTCTAAGCCAGTGAAATTGCAAGAGCGGGGGTCACGTTCTTGAACAACATAGTCAGGGTTTTCGTGCGTCCCTGCCTACCCCATCTCTTGCAAAATCTAGCACTTAGCTGAAGCTAAATGCTGATTTTGCTTTCTCGCCCGCAAGGGGCGAGATAGGGCATCCCGCATCAAGCGCTCGCCTGCTCCGCATCCCCACCAAAATCCACCGCCGCAAACGCCGCCGCGATCACCTCAGGCCCTGCCCCCGGCTTGTTGGCGTCGGTTGAGAGGATCTGGCGGTAGCGGCGGGAACCCGGCAGACCGGTGAAAAGGCCGACCATGTGGCGGGCGACGTGGTGCACGCGGCCGCCATTGGCGATGTGGCGTGCGGTATAGGCCATCATCCGGTCGCGCAGATCATTCCAATCCGGCTCGACGGCTGCTTCGCCAAAGAAACGATGGTCGACATCGGCGAGGATGGCGGCGTTCTGATAGGCCGCGCGGCCGAGCATGACGCCGTCGACATGAGCGAGATGCCCTTCCGCCTGATCCAGCGTCTGGATACCGCCGTTGATTCCAATGAAAACATCGGGCCAGCGCTGCTTCATGCGGTAGACGATATCGTAGTCCAGCGGCGGGATCTCGCGATTCTCCTTCGGCGACAGGCCCTTCAGCCAGGCCTTGCGGGCATGGATCCAGATGGCGTCGGCACCGGCATCGAGCACCCGCGTGATCAGCTCCGGCAGCGCCTGTTCCGGCTCCTGCTCATCAACGCCGATGCGGCATTTCACTGTCACCGGCGCCCTGGACACCGCCTTCATCGCCGCGATGCACTCCGCCACCGTCTCCGGCGTCAGCATCAGGCAGGCGCCGAAAGTGCCCGACTGCACGCGATCCGAAGGACAGCCAACATTGAGATTGATCTCGTCGTAATTGTAAGCCTCGGCGATCTGCAAGGCGGTAGTCAGCTTGACGGGATCGGAGCCGCCCAGCTGCAACGCGACAGGATGTTCGCTGACATCATGCCCCAGCAGCCGATCGCGCGGCCCATGGATGATCGCATCCGCCACCACCATCTCGGTATAGAGCAGCGCATTGCGGCTAATCTGCCGGTGCAGATACCTGCAATGCCGGTCAGTCCAGTCGATCATCGGGGCCACCGCGAAAATCTTGCGGCCGTTGTTCAGGGCGTCAGCGTACATGGGAAACCTTTCTGCCCGCGATCTACACCAAAACCTTCTCCAAGGCCAGTTTTCCCGGCGGCAACAATGATGCTAGGTTGACCACCGGAGTCGGAGGGCAGCACGTCTTCCAGATACAGACAGGATAGTTGAAAAGTAGCCATGACCGAATCGCTTGCCACAGTCATTCCCCTGCCCGCACCCGTGCTGCTGCCGATCGAGGGTGAGGATGCCTTCTTCCCAGTGCGCCGTGTCTATTGCGTCGGCCGCAACTATGCCGACCATGCGATCGAGATGGGCCATGACCCCAGCCGCGAGCCGCCCTTCTTCTTCCAGAAGAACCCGGACAACCTGCTGGTGTCGGGCGATTTCCCCTATCCGCCGCTGTCCTCGGATGTGCATCATGAGGTCGAGTTGGTGATCGCGCTTAGAAGTGGTGGCGCCGACATTCCGGCCGAACGCGCCCTGGACTGCATCTACGGCTATGGCGTCGGCATCGATTTCACCCGCCGCGACCTTCAGGGCGAGGCCAAGAAGCTTGGCCGCCCGTGGGAAATCGGCAAGGCCTTCGAACATTCCGCGCCAGTCTCGGCGCTGGTGCCGGCAACCCAGGTCGGCCATCCCGACAAGGGTGGCATCTGGCTGATGCGCAACGGCGAGGCGGCGCAGCGCGGCGACCTCCAGCAGATGATCTGGAAAGTGCCTGAGATCATCGCCGAACTGTCAAAACTCTTCACGCTGGCGCCCGGCGACATCATCCTGACCGGCACGCCCGCCGGCGTCGGCCCCGTCGCGCGCGGCGACAGAATTACCTGCGCCGTCGATGGCGTCGCAACGCTGGTGCTGAACGTGGTTTGATCGCAAGGAGGACAGCATGCCGCTCTATGCCCTTTCCGGCCTGGTGCCGAAAACGCCCCAACCCGGCCTCTACTGGATCGCGCCGGATGCCACTGTCATCGGCAAGGTCGAGCTTGGCGAGGATGTCGGCATCTGGTTCGGCGCGGTGCTGCGCGGAGACAATGAGCCAATCGTTGTTGGCAAGGGCACGAACATCCAGGAAGGCGTGATGGTGCATACCGATCCGCGCTTTCCTGTCACCATCGGCGAAGGCTGCACCATCGGCCATCACGCCATCATCCACGGCTGCACCATCGGCGACAATTCGCTGATCGGCATGGGCGCAACCGTGCTGAATGGCGCAAAGATCGGCAACAACTGCCTGGTCGGCGCCAATGCGCTGGTGACCGAAGGCAAGGAGTTTCCAGATGGCTCGCTGATCGTCGGCGCGCCAGCCAAGGCGATCCGCGTGCTGGACGAAGCCGCCATCGAGGGCCTGCGCCGCTCGGCTCGCAATTATGTCGCCAACTGGCAGCGTTTTGCGCGGGACTTGAAACGCCTAGATTAGGCCGCGCAGCTCGCGCAATGGCCGCGGATTTCGATGGTCGACTTCTCCGCCTTGAATTTCTGCGATTTCAGCCAGCCCATCAGCCGATGGTCCACCTCATGGTCGTGGAATTCGGTCACCTGGCCGCAGCTCTCGCAGATGGCGAAGGCGACCAGGCCGTGGCTATGGCAATTTTCATGCGGATGGGCGCAGGCGACGAAGGAGTTGATGCTCTCCAGCCGGTGCACCACGCCATATTCCAACAGCTTGTCCAGCGCCCGGTAGACCTGTAGCGGCGCACGGAAGCCACTGTCACGCAGCTTGTCGAGGATAGTATAGGCGCTGACCGGCCCCTCCGCCTTGGTCAGGACATCGAAAACAAGGGTCTGGTTCTTCGTGAGCATCGGAGTGGTCATGATTCCTGTCCTCCTTGTTGCGCCGCCGGCGCGCTACCCCTGCGAACAAGGGGCAGCAGACTGAAGATAAATAGGATAAGCGCCGCGACCACGATCGACGGGCCGGACGGCGTGTCGTAGCGCAGCGACCCGAACAGGCCGCCGACAACGGCGACTGCGCCGACGAGCGAGGCCAACACCGCCATCATCTCCGGCGTCGCGGAAAAACGGCGCGCGGTGGCGGCCGGAATGATCAGCAGCGCGGTGATCAGCAAAATGCCGACGATCTTCATGGCGATGGCAATGACGACAGCCATCAGCAGCATGAAGAACAGCTTCGCCCGTTCAGGCTTCAAGCCCTCGGCCTCGGCCAGCTCCGGATTGACCGTGGAGGCAAGCAGCGGCCGCCAGAGCCAGGCAATCGCCGCCAAGACGAAGATGCCGCCGCCCCAGATCATCGCAATATCCGTGCGGCTGACGGCGAGGATGTCGCCGAACAGAAAGGCGATAAGATCGATCCTGACCCAGCTCATGAAAGCAACGATGACGAGGCCGATCGCCAGCGTCGCATGCGACAGAATGCCGAGCAAAGCATCCGCCGATAGCGCCTGCCGGCGCTGGAGGAAGAGCAGCAGGATCGAGACGGTGGCCGCGACCGCAAAGACGGAAAGCGTCAGATTGAGCTGAAACAGCAGCGACAGCGCCACGCCGAGCAGCGCCGAATGCGAGATCGTATCGCCGAAATAAGCCATGCGCCGCCAGATGATGAAGCAGCCGAGCGGACCGGTGGTCAGCGCCAGCCCGACGCCGGCGACGACGGCGCGCAGGAAGAAGTCGTCAAACATGACGCTCTCCCTCGGCGTGATGATGGTCGTGATCGTGGTCATGATGGCCGTCATCAGCATGGCAATGATCGGTGATCGTGCCGTCCGCATGCTGCACTCGGCCATCCGGCAGATGCGTATGGTCGTGATCATGGCTGTAGATCGCCAGCGACTGTGCCGCCCGCGTGCCGAACAACCGGACATATTCCGGGCTCTGGCTCACCGCCTGCGGCGTGCCGCGGCAGCAGACATGGCCGTTCAGACAGACAACCGTATCGGTCTCGGCCATGACCACATGCAGATCATGCGAGATCAGCAGAATACCGCAACCTTCGGAATTGCGGATCGATTTGATCAGATCATAAAGCGCAATCTCGCCGCTGAAATCGACACCCTGAACCGGCTCGTCCAGCACCAAAAGGTCCGGCTTACGAGCAATAGCACGTGCCAACAGCGCCCGCTGAAATTCACCGCCGGACAGATGTTGTACTTCAGCCTTGGCTAGATGAGCGATACCCACCGCCTTCAGCGCGCCTCTCAATTCGGACTCGGGTAGTGGCCCGGTCAAGGTCATCAGTCGGTGGACGCTGAGCGGCAGTGTCCAGTCGATGGCAAGATTCTGCGGGACATAACCGACCTTGAGGCCTGCAATACGCTCGACGCTGCCTTCATCCGACTTCAACACACCGATCGCCGCTTTGGCGCTGGTGGATTTGCCGGAACCGTTTGGACCAATCAGCGTGACGATCTCGCCGCGGCTCACCGAAAAATCGACGCCACGCACCAGCCAGCGGCCGCCACGGCGAACGCCGACCTCATGGAGCGACACCAGCGGCCGTCTCTGATTGTCCACGGAAGAAAGCATGAAATTTCCACTTGCGCTGTTGCGCCTTGCTATCGCACACGTTATAGCATAACGCAATTGATGTAATAACATAACAGACCCATTCAAGGGCGATCGCGCGTAACCATGATAAAGACCATCCTCCCCCTCGCCGCTTCTCTGCTGTTCTCCGGATTTTTTGCGGCCGCCGCAACGGCCGCCGATGCTCCGGATGTGGTGGTGTCGATCAAGCCTATCCACTCCCTCGTGGCCGCAATCATGGACGGGGTCGGTACGCCTGATTTGATCGTCGATGGCGCCGCCTCGCCGCATACCTATGCGCTGAAGCCCTCCAACGCGAAAGCGCTGGAAGCCGCCAAGGTGGTCTTCTGGGTCGGCCCCGGTATGGAAGCCTTCCTGGAAAAGCCGCTTTCGGCTCTCAGCGCGAATGCCCTTGTGGTCGAACTCGACAAGGCGCCCGGCATTACCAAGCTGAAGTTCCGCGAGGGCGGCGCCTTCGAAGCGGATGATGATGGTGACGAACCGGCGGATCATGACCACGATCACGGTGAATTCGACACGCATCTCTGGCTCGATCCGCACAATGCGAAGGCGATGACGGCCGAAATCACCACCACTTTGGTCGCGGCCGACCCTGCCAATGCGCTGACCTATGAAGCCAATCAGAAGGCACTGGACGACAGGCTGGACGCGCTCGACGCGGAAATCGTCTCGACCCTCGCCCCGGTGAAGAGCAAGCCTTTCATCGTCTTCCATGACGCCTACCAATATTTCGAGCACCGATACGGCGTACGTGTCGCCGGCTCGATCACGGTCAGCCCGGAGAGCATTCCCGGCGCGCAGCGGATATCGGAGATTCATGGCAAGGTCGCCGAACTCGGCGCCACCTGCGTCTTCGCCGAGCCGCAATTCGAACCGAAGCTGGTCAACGTCGTCCTGGAGGGTACATCCGCGAAATCCGGCGTGCTTGACCCGGAAGCGGCAACCCTGCGGCAAGGCCCTGATCTCTATTTCGACATGATGCGCGGCATCGCCAACTCCTTGAAGACCTGCCTCTCCTGAGACAGGCCCTATAGCGCCGAAAAAAGCGAGCTATCTGCTCGCTTTTTTCAAACCCATATATGTAATAGTATTACATTACAAAAGAGGTTGCCATGAACAAGAAGCTCCCGGTCACCGTCCTCTCCGGCTTTCTCGGTGCCGGCAAGACGACGCTGCTCAATCATATCCTCAACAATCGCCAAGGCCTGCGCGTCGCCGTTATCGTCAACGACATGAGCGAGGTGAATATCGATGCCGCTCTGGTGCGCGACGGCGGCGCCAATCTCTCGAGAACCGAGGAACAGCTTGTCGAGATGACCAATGGCTGCATCTGCTGCACGCTGCGCGACGACCTGCTGAAGGAAGTGCGCCAGCTCGCCGCCCAGGATCGCTTCGACTACCTGCTGATCGAATCGACCGGGATCGCCGAACCCCTACCCGTCGCCACGACCTTCGAGTTCCGTGACGAAGACGGCAATAGCCTTTCCGATGTCGCCAAGCTCGACACCATGGTCACCGTCGTCGACGCCGCCAACCTGCTGGCCGATTACGGTTCGACCGACTTCCTTGGCGATCGTGGAGAAACCGCCGGCGATGGCGACAACAGGACCATCGTCGATCTCCTCGTCGAGCAAATCGAATTCGCCGACGTCGTCATCCTCAACAAGGTTGGCGCGGCAAGCCCTGAGCAGCAGGATGCCGCCCGTAAGATCGTCGTTGGCCTCAATCCGGAGGCACGTCTGATCGAGACCGACTTCGGCAAGGTGGAGCTGGCGGAAGTTCTCGGCACTGGCCGCTTCGATATCGACCGCGCCGAGACGCATCCGCTCTGGTACAAGGAATTGCACGGTTTCAAGGACCATGTTCCGGAGACGGAGGAATACGGCATAAGCTCCTTCGTCTACCGCGCGAAGAAGCCGTTCGATCCCATGAAATTTCAAGAGTTTCTCAATCGCTCATGGCCTGGTGTCGTACGCGCCAAGGGCTTCTTCTGGCTCGCGACCCGCCCGCATTATGTCGGCGAAATGAGCCAGGCTGGTGCACTGGTGCGCACAGCCAAGATCGGCCTCTGGTGGGCCGCCGTACCGCAGGAGCAATGGCCGAGCGATCCCGCCTTCAAGCGCGCCATCGGCCCCTATCTCGACCCGACCTGGGGCGATCGCCGCCAGGAACTGGTCTTCATCGGCGCCGATCCCATGGATCAGCAAAAGATCACCGCGGAACTGGATGCCTGTCTGATCGAAACAGACGGATTCACGCCCGAGCGCTGGAGGAACCTGCCGGACCCATTTGCAAGCTGGAACAGGCCAGCCGCATGAGCAAACCGCAAGCCATCAACTTCCGCTGCTTCTGCTTCGAATGCGAAGCGGAAGACGGCGAGAAAGGACCAGTGACAGCAATCCCGAAAGCCGCTTCAACGGCTTTCGATCATCAAGAGGCAAATGTTGACAAACCGGCGGCCCGCAAATTTGCGGGCACGCTCGAACGTTTGTTGTTCGGAGCCTGAAACGGCGTGATCAAGCCACCAGCATGTTGGCTGGAACGACACTGACTTCATGCACAACCAGCAACGCACCGATCACCTCGCCTCTGGGCTTGGTGGCCCGCAAAGGCGTCATACGGCAATGCAGGGTCTTGCCGGCATCCGTCGGATGCTGGGCCGGATAAAGGCAATCGACCGTCTCTCCGGCAAGGCATGCATCAAGCTTGCTCCTGAAACTACTCTCGAAGCATTCGGAGCCGATAAATTCAGCAAGGTGCCGCCCGACCAACTCGATCGGCCTCGACTTCAGGAATTCCGAATTGGCGGCATTGCTATAGAGATAACGATAATCACGCGTGATGACGGCGACGCGATCCGGCAAGCTATCGAGAATGACGTCGTTCAGAACGTTGTCCTCGTCGAAACCCGAGGCCTCGCTCTCATGCTCGTCTCTCTCCGTGGAGAAAGCCATCAGCACATCCGCCGCAGCATCGCCGGCGCCGCCAAAATAGCTATCGATCAGCAACGACAACGACGCTGAATTACGCAACACACGCGAACGGTCATCCGATTCTTCGCGAATGAGATTGCTCATGAATTGGAGCTGCATATACATTTCAAGAAGACTGTTAGCTTTGTAGGCCATAATAGCCGCTATCAGCGGCTCCAATTCGCGATCAAGAGAACCAACCAGTTCATCATCACCCAGCTTGATCGCACGTTGGATCTGGGCGCATTTCGTGGAGAAGGCATGAAAGAGTGCCAGCAAATTGCCCTCCTGCCCTTGCCCATAAACAAATATCGGGCCTCATTCCCGACACCATCATGACCAAGGATTTTCAGCTTGGTGTCCGCAATCTCACCAAACTTTCTGTAAATTGAAATAACATGACTTACCCTCACGTTCAATCCTATGATGAATGGAAGTTCTCGGAAAAGGCGAATTTTTCGAAAGCTTAGGCTTACCCAAGGTCAGGGGCAGGACCTATTGGGGTTAAAAGTGGTTCATTTCGGCACAAACCACTCTGTTTCGCTAATATTTTAGAAAACAGACTTTTTGATATTCCAGCGGTCGTGATACCAAAGCCACTGTTCGGGATACTCCCTCACCCAGCTCTCAACCTTGTCGTTCAGCATTTGCGCGGTAGCGGGCAAGTCCAGGTTTCCACGCTCGTCGCGAGGCATTTCCAGCCTCGGCTCGATCTCCAGACGATAGCGATTGCCCGGCAAACGTATGCATCGAGCCGGATAAACCTCGCAATTGAACTGCCGCACCAGCTTCGGCAAAAGCGGATTGGTCTTGACATCGCGACCGAAAAACAGGGTCTTCAGCCCTTTGCGGAACTTCTGGTCGACCAGTACGCCAACCCCGCCACCATCCTCCAATTGCCGGGCCAGGGTAAAGGACGATCCGGCATGCGAAGGCACGAGGCTGCCCATGCGCTTGGCGCGAAAATCGAAGACTTTCTGTGCCACATAGGGATTATTGGGCGGTCGAAAGAGCACGGTGACCTTCAGTCCGAAGGCCGCGCCGGCCACCGGCAACAACTCGAAGTTGCCCGTATGCCCGGTAAAGACGATGAATGGCCTAGGGTTCTCCCGCAGGTCGAGAAAGATCGGAATACCCGACACTTCGATACGGCCCGGCTCGTCGCGAGATGGATCAAAATCGAACAGCCGGTCGAGGAAAACATACTCCGCCGCCAGCCGCCCCATATTGCCCCAGCTCGCCAATGCTATCTCAGCGATCTCCACTTCGCTCTTCTCAGGAAAAGCATTGCGAAGATTGGTCAGCATCAGCTGGTGCCGGCGCATGCGCGGCCCGATTTTGCGGGTCAGCCAGTCGGAAAAATTGATGCCGCCATCAGCCGGAAAGATTTTCAGGAAGTTCAGGAACCCGAATATGATCTGCGCCACCAGCCACTGTTGGAAGTTTCTGAGCGCAATGACGATCCGGGTGATGACGAGCTTCACGCCGGTCAATCCATCTTGAGGATAATTTTGCCGAAGATCTGGCGCGATTCCATCCGCTCCAGCGCGCGGTCGATATCGCTGAAGCTCACCTCAGTGTCGATCACCGGGTGCACCAGCCCGCGCGCCATCTTCTGCATGGCGTTCGCCATGTTCTCCATGCGGCAACCGAAGGAGCCGAGCAGCTTCAGCTGTTGCTGGAACAGCATCATCAGGTTCATTTCGGCGGAGACCCCCGAGGTCGAGCCGCAGGTGACGAGGCGGCCGCCGCGCTTCATGCAGAGCATGGATCCAGCCCAGGTGTCCTTGCCGACATGTTCGAAGACGACGTCGACGCCCTTCTTCTTGGTCAGCTTGCGCACCACACCTTCAAAACGTTCGGTGCGGTAATTGATAACGTGATCGGCGCCAAGCGCCTTGGCCTTCTCAATCTTGTCGTCGGAACCAACGGTGGTGATAACAGTGCAGCCGATCTTCTTGGCGAGCTGGATCGCCGCCGAGCCGATGCCCGAGCCGCCTGCATGCACGAGGATCGTTTCGCCCGGCTCCAGCTTGGCATTGTCAAACAGCATGTGCTCGACCGTGCCGAAGGTGACGGGCGCGAGTGCCGCGCCGATCGCATCAACGCCGGGAGGAGCCGGAACGAGCAAGCGCGCCGGCAGATTGACCTTCTCCTGCGCAAAGCCGTCGAGATGGAAACCATGCACGCCGCTGACATGTTCGCAGAGATTGTCGCGACCTTCGCGGCAATGGCGGCAAAGACCGCAGGTGCGCGCGCCATAGATCGACACGAGCTGCCCCGGCAGTACATTGGCAACGCCCGGCCCGATCGACTCGACGACACCGGACGCTTCCGCACCGATCACCAGGGGCATCTTGCGCTTGGCAAATGCCATGCCGCGCCAGCCCCAGACGTCGATATGATTGAGGGCGACCGCCTTGACGCGCAGGGTCACCTCACCCGCGCCTGGAGCTTCCGGCTCCGGCAGATCGGTGATCTCAAGTTTGCGGTCGTCGACCAGTTGCAAAGCGCGCATGTCAAAATCCCCCGCCCCTCGGGCGTCTTAAGTCATGATCCTGGAAAGTACGAACCGGTTTTCGGACAGGATCATGCCACATCAAATAGCGCTGGAGCGAGACAACGATTGGAAAATAAGTCGTCTCTCTCCAGTATCTTTTTTCTTCGAAGGTCCGATTAAGCCGGTTCGAGTGCCATGACAAGGCTGGCGTTCTGTCCGCCGAACCCGAAGGAGTTCGAAAGGATGGCGCCAACCTGCTTTTCACGCTTCTGGTTCGGCACGACGTCAAGGATGATCGTCGGATCGGGATTGTTATAGTTGATGGTCGGCGGCAGCGTGCCGGTCAGCATCGTTTGCAGCGAGAACACCGCCTCAACCGCGCCGGCCGCCGTCAGCGTATGGCCGATCATCGACTTGTTTGACGAAACCGGAATGGAGGCCAGTCCCTCGCCAAAGACGGCGGACATGGCACCATATTCCATCTTGTCGTTTTCCGGCGTCGAGGTGCCGTGGGCATTGATATAGCCGATATCGGTCTCGGCCATGCCGGCATCGGCAAGTGCTGCGCGGATCGTCGCGATCGCCGGGCCGCCATCAGGCGACGAGCGGGTGCGATGGAAGGAATCGGCCTTGTCGCCGGCGCCCTTCATGATTCCGAGGATCTTTGCACCGCGGGCAACCGCCGATTCCAGCGATTCCAGCACCAGTGTCGCCGCACCCTCGGCGATGACGAAGCCGTCGCGATCCCTACTGAAGGGCTTCGATGCCTTGGTCGGCGGGTCGTTCTGGGTGGAAAGAGCCGATAGCAGGGAGAAACGGATCAGTGCTTCGGCGCTGAGCGATCCGTCGGTCGCGACTGTCAGTGCCCGCGTCGTGCGGCCCTGGCGAATTGCCTCGATACCGAGCTGGATCGCGGTGACGCCCGACGCACAGGCCGTGGACAGGGTCACCGGCAGGCCGCGCGTGCCGAAACGATCGGCAAGACGCTCCGAAATGGCGCCGAACAGGGCCGCCTCATGGAAGGCCGGATCGGGACGCTGACGCATCGCGGCGAGGAAGCGATCATAGGCGTCACCCGGATGATCGGCCGGCGGCGAACGGTCGGCAAGGGCGAAGCGTGCGCTCCATTCCGGCTCGATCGGCGGCGCAGCCAGGAAGAGCGGCGCATTGAAATCACCGGAAAGTCCAGCCTGGGCAAGCGCCTCGATCGTCGTTTCGCGAGCGAACGCATAGGAGCGCTCGACGGCGTTCGGCGCCGGGATATCGATGAAATCCACCGTGCCGGCAATCCGCGTCGACAGCCCATCGGTCGGAAAGCGGGTGATGTCGTGAATGCCCGAGGTGCCGGAGGAAAGCGCGTTCCAATTGTCCTGCAATCCCTGGCCAAGCGAGGTGATGATGCCCATGCCGGTAACAGCGACGATCGGGCGTCCCAAATGATCCTTGTAGGCGGATGCGGTCATGATTCTAACTCCTCACGCTTCGCCGGACAGTACGGCGATGCCTTCGCCGCGCGCGTGGCCAACGGTCGTCACAACCGCCTTTGTCGCTCCGACCTTCATCGGCTTTTCATGCACGGTATCGAAAGCCGGCACCTTGGCCTTGTTGGCAAGCGCGAGCGCCGCAAAAGCGATCCCCAGCGGAAACTGGCTCTCGAGCCCGTGGCCGGAAACCCCGCCATAGCCGCGAATGGCAGATGCAGGGAGCTGCGCTTCCAACACGGCCTTCTCGCGCGTTGCAAGATCGGCGATCGCCGTCGTACCACAGAAGATGACCGTGTCGTCGCCCTGCGTATCCTTGGCGGGTTCAAGCAGGCGCTCCAGCCGCGCCTCGAGCTTGCCGCCGTCACGGCTGCCGCGATCACCTTCGATCGCGTCGATCGTCGCATAGATGCGCGCGCCGCGTGCTTCGGCATGAGCGCGGGACTCAAGCACGAGGAAGGCACCGAGCGAGCCCATGATTATGCCACCGCCGTTTTCCGGCTTGCGGGACCAGAGCGGATGCCAATCGCCGATCGCATGCGCGTTCACCGACGCGATCAGCAGCATCATGTCCTGCCGCTCGGCCGAAAACGCGCCGCCGACCAATGCATGGCTGGATTCGCCCGACTTGATGCGATGGAAAGCAGTCTCGACGGCCGAAATGCCGGCAGCTTCCTCGCCCATGAAGGTGCGCGACGAGCCCGTCACCTTGTGAACGATCGAAATATTGCCGGCGAGCAGATTGGAGAGCTGCGCCAGGAACAGCGTCGGGCGAAGCTCGGTCGTCAGCTTCTCGTTCAACAGCAGTTCGCGATCGTTGCGCTTCAGGCCCTCATCGACGATCAGCGTATCGACATTCAGGTCGCGCTCGCCGCCGCCGGCGGCCACGATCATGTCCATGCTGCCGCAGGCGTCGAGGTTGTCCTTCAAGCCGGCATCGTCCAGCGCCAGGCCGGCGGTGAAGACGCCGATGCGCTGCCAATTTTCCATCTGCCGCTGATCGCCGCGCTTCTGGATCTGCTGCGACCAATCGATTTCCGGCAACGGATGCACGGGATATGGTTTGAATTTCTCGGTTTCAACGATGGTCGTCGGCGTCTTGTCCGCGGTCAGCAGGGCGACATGCGCATCCTTGCCAACACCCTGACAGGTGACGATGCCGACACCCGTGATCACCACATCATTCTGAGCCTTGCTCATTCATCAATCCTCTAACAATGCGGCGTCATGCAAGCCGGATGCATCAGCCATTGGCGGCGATGGCGTCGAAAAGACCGACCTCGCCTGCCCGCTTGCGCACGATATCGGCGAGCGGCACCTCATTAAACGGCATGGTACGCAGCTTCAACTGCGCATCGCAGATCTTCTTGCCGACAATGGTGATCCGCGCCTTTGTCACCGCGAAGCCCGAGCCGTCATGCTCCAGTTCCGCCTCGATGTCGAGTTCCGCCTCGGGCTCGACAAAGGTGCGCATCTTGGCGCCATCGACCGACATCAGGAACGGCATGGAGGCGAAGTTGGTCGCCGCCAGCACCAGCATGCCCGAAGCCTGGGCCATGGTTTCGATCAGGAGAACGCCGGGGACCAGCGGCATGCCGGGAAAATGGCCTTCGAAAACAGGGCTCTTCGCCGGCACGACCGAATGTGCCTTCAACAGGCCCTTGGACAGATCGACGGACACAACCCGGTCGATCATCTGGAAATATTCCAGCAGCATCAACGCCTCCGATCCTACCCGCTGACCTCTGACGGTCCGGGCAGGATACGATAGTTAAGAATGAAACCGCCCGGCCGCTATAGTCAGGAGCGGCTGGGCGGCAAAAATGCAAAGACGTTGCTCAGCCCTTGGCGGCGCGCAATTCGTCGATCTTGGCGCAGAGATTCTTGAGGACGAAATATTCCTCGGTCGAAGCCTTGCCGTCGTTGACTTCCTGCGTCCACTTTTCCAGCGGAATCTTGATGCCGAATTCCTTGTCGACGGCAAAAACGATGTCCAGGAAATCAAGGCTGTCGATGCCGAGGTCATCGATCGTATGGCTTTCCGGGGTGATCGTTTCACGATCGATTTCGCTTGTCTCAGCGATGATGTCGGCAACTTTGTCGAATGTAGCAGTCACGCCCATACCTCATGAAATAATAATTCAATCCCCCTCATAGGGAAATCCATTCCAAAAGCCAATGGTCTCCACCGGAAACCCCGGCAATTTGGCGAAGCACTGTTGCGCAAACAGCAAAGACGCTCCAGGCTCTGGATTGCGCCCGGCATGCGAGACGGATGCGGCAGCATTGCGGCCCAGCTTCAATGCCTGGCAAATTTGCCCGGACAAAAGCCGATCAGTCGGTGATGACGATGCGCGTGTTCTTCAGCCCTACTTCCGATGTCATCGAGAAGAAGGTCGCGGCGTTTCGCGGTTCCAGCCGCACGCAGCCATGTGATGCCGGCCGGCCAAGGCGCTTCAGCTCGTAGGTGCCGTGCACCGCATAGCCGCCATTGAAGAACACCGCATAGGGCATCGGCGCGTCATCGTATTTCTTGGAGCGATGATCACGCGACAGCCACTTCGCGGTATAGGAACCGGTCGGCGTCACATAGCCCTTGCGCGCCGTCGATACTTTCCAACGATACTTAAGGACGCCGTCCTCGGAAACGGTCATGGTCTGTGAGCGAAGATCAATCTTGGCAACAACAGTTCCGGCCTGCGCCGAAGCGACATGAAACTGCAGGAATAGACATGCGGTAGCGGCTGCCAGTATCCGTTTCATCTTGTCCCCTTCCATCGTTTGCTTCTCTGTGAAACAATTCCGACGAAGGAAACCACTATCATACATCAGATTATACTAAATTAATACGTATGGTATGCGATTGATTAACGCAAACCGAACGATCAGAGCAGCAGCAGGAAGGCCACGAAAGCAAGGAGCGTCAGCATCGAGCAGGCGGAATAGAAGATCGAGATGCCCGCCTCGACATCGCTGACGGTGGCTGTATCCCGACCGGAACCATTGATCATCGGCTCGCGTACAACCTCGCCGCCATAGACGCGCGGTCCGGCAAGCTGGATGTCCAGGGCGCCGGCCATTGCCGCTTCGGGCCTCCCGGAATTCGGCGAACGATGCAGACCGCCATCGCGGACCGCAACGCGGATCGTATTACCGAGCGCGGAAATCCCCTTCTTGACCAGTGCGCCAGCCGCGATCAGCAGGATCGACAGCCGCGCAGCCGGCCAATTGGCGACGTCGTCCAGCCGGGCGGAGGCCCAGCCGAAATCGATATAGGTCTCGGATTTATGACCGATCATCGAATCGGCGGTGTTCAGCATCTTGTAGATAAACAGGCCCGGCAGGCCGAAAACGCCATACCAGAGCGCCGGCGCCACCACGCCATCGGAAAAATTCTCGGCAAGGCTCTCGATCGCGGCGCGGCAAACGCCCGGTTCATCCAACGTTTCCGGATCACGGCCAACGATGCGCGACACGGCTCGGCGCCCGCCTTCCAAGCCTTCACTGCGTAGCGCGTTCGACACCTCGCCGACATGATCGGCCAGGCTCTTCTGCGCCAGGAATATCGCCACTAGCCCAGCCTCGACCAGAATGCCGAACCAGCCGAAGAAGGCGAGCAGCCCATGAACGGCCCAGCCCGCGATAGCCGCACCGAACAACAGCGCGACGATCGACATCACACCATTGCGGCGACGTGTCAGATCCGGCAGATGCTCGGCGTTAAAATGGCGGTCGAAAAAGGAAATCGCCTTGCCGAACAGCACGACCGGATGCGGCAACCGCTGCCAAAGCCAGTGGGGATCACCGATGATGCGATCCAGCAGCAATGCCAGAACGAGAATGAGCAAATGTTCGTCGATGATCATATCGAATAATTCTCCAGCGCCCCGGCAAGCCTGCGGTCGGCCTCCTCGTCCGGAGCAAGCCCGAAACGCAGCCAATTCGGCGCATAGTCGAACTTACGGACAAGAATATGATGGCGGCAGAGATGCGCATGTATATCGCTTGCGCGCTCGTCGGCAGCGAGAGCAAACAGCCCCGTGCCACCTGCCACCTTAAACTTAGCCTGGCGAAGAACAGCATCCAGCGCCGAACGGCGGTCGAGAATGCGATTGCGGATAGTGGCCGTATCGTTTTCCATCAAGGAAGCAGCCAGCGAAAGCGCCGGCCCGGAGACCGCCCAGGGACCGAGCCAATCCTCGAAACGCGCGAGGAGAGAGGCTTCCGCGATGACAAACCCGAGGCGCAGGCCGGCCAGGCCGAAAAACTTGCCGAAGGAACGGAAGATAATGAGGTTCGGCATGGAGGAGGCATACGGCGCAAGGCTGCCCTCCGGTTCCATATCCCCGAAGGCTTCATCAACCACCAGCACGCCACCGCGCTCCCGCAGTCGGTCATGCAATTCCCGGAGCCGATCGACGGGCAACAGCCGGCCATCCGGATTGTTGGGATTAACGACGACCACAAGGCTCTGCTCGGGCAGCAGATCGGCAATCTCGGCAATTTCACGAGCGGGCAACCCGGCCAGCACAAAAGCGCGGGCATATTCCCCATAGGTTGGCGACAGGATCGCGGCACTGCCGGCCATCACTAGTCGCGGAAGAAGCTGGATCACCGACTGCGTGCCGGGAACCGGCAGCGGCAGAATATCGCCGCTACGATAATAGTCCCGCGCCGCCTTCCGCGCTCGCTCCACCAGATATTGATCCGGCAGCCGATGCCAGGCGGAAACAGGGATGTCGGGCAAGGTGACGGGATTGGGATTGATCCCCGTCGACAGATCTAGCCAGTCTTCCGGTCGTCCCCCATGAAGACGCGCTGCGGCGGTGATGCCGCCGCCATGTACGATCCTGCCCGTCACGCGCTGTCACCGGCAAGGTCGACCAGATGCATATAGGACCCGGCGACATTGCCGCGTTGCAGGCCCGCCGCGCCGAGGTCGGCACCAAGCGCATCCGTGACCGCAAACAACCGATCCGCCTCACCTTCCGAGACAATGGTCGAATAGTGAAACTCATGCGCCGTCATCGGCCGCTCGAAGAATGACCCGGCAAGCGGCGTCACGCGCCGGTAGCCGAGATGGCGTTGACGCTTCTCATAGCTGGTGACGACCGGTAGCAGGCCAAGCATTGCGTGTCGCGTGCCCGTTGCATCCACCAATCCCTCGCCAAGCACCATGTAGCCACCGCACTCGCCATAAATTCGAGCGCCGCGCGCCGCCGCAGCCTTCATCCCCTCATGAAATTGCGTTGCGGCTGCAAGTTTCCCCGCATGCAGCTCGGGATAGCCGCCCGGCAGATAGATGGCATCCGCATCCACGGCCGGAGCTTCATCGGCCAAAGGCGAAAAGAACGAAATCTCCGCCCCGCGCCGGCGCCAGCCGAGCAGCATATGTTCGTAGCAGAAAGCAAAAGCGATATCGCGGGCAACAGCGATCCGCTGGCCGAAGGGCATGAGCCGGGCGACGTTGGCGGCCGATGGCCGAACGACATTCTGTTGCGCGGCACGCAGCAGTAATCCGAAATCGCACGCCTTGGCGAGCGTCTCCGCCGCGTGTTCGATGAAGTCTTCCAGACCAGCATGTTCCCCGGCCTGCACCAGCCCGAGATGTCGCTCCGGCAATGTCAGCCCCTTGTCGGCACGAATAACGGCGGCGACGGGAATCCGAACCGCTTCCAGCGCCCGGCGCAACATCGCCTCATGCCGATCGCTGCCGACCCGATTGAGGATGACACCGGCAATGCGGATATCGGTGCGGAAATTGGCAAAGCCGCTGACAAGGGCGGCAACCGAGTGCGACATGCGCGAGGCATCGACCACCAGCACCACGGAAAGCCCCAGGAAGGCGGCAAGATCGGCCGGTGTGCCGGAGCCATCCGCCGCGCCGTCGAACAATCCCATCATGGCTTCGATGACGAGCATCCGATCGCCAGCACGATGCAGCGCCGAATTGGCGGAGATCAGCTCATGGCGCATGGCCCAGGGATCGAAATTGAGGCAGAGCGAACCGCCCGCCGCAGCAAGAAACGCGGGATCGATGTAATCAGGACCGGCCTTGCCCGGCGCAACCGCAATCCCCTTTTTCCGCAGAGCCCTGAGCAGGCCGAGCGTGATCGTGGTCTTGCCCGAGCCCGAGGCTGGCGCTGCTATCAGCAAACCGCTCATGCCGGCACCTTGCGACCGCCACCCGCCCGCATGTCCGTTGCCGGGACGAGTTTGCGGCCGTTCAAAGCGCCCAGCCAATCGAGGGAAGGCCGCAGTCGCACCACATCGCCGACAACGACGATCGCTGGTGGCTCCAGGCCGGATGTTATGACATCCGCCTCGGCGCGACCGAGCGTGGTCTCCAGCACCTGCTGCGCCGGCGTGGCGGCATTGCAGACGAAGGCAACCGGTTCGTCGACTGAGCGGCCGGCGGCGATGAGATTGGCGCTTATCTGGGCGATATGCTTCATCGCCATATACATGACAATGACAGGCGAACCCTTGCCGATCGCCTCCCAATTGATCGCATCCGGCACGAGGCCGGAGGAATCGTGACCGGTGAGGAACGTGACGGCGTGGTTGACGTCGCGATGGGTGACGGGAATGCCGGCATAGGCGAGACCGCCGATCCCGGCGGTAATGCCCGGAACGATACGAAAGGGAATGCCATGCTCTACCAGCATCAGCGCTTCCTCGCCACCACGCCCGAAGACGAAGGGATCGCCGCCCTTTAGCCGCAGCACCCGTTTTCCGGCACGCGCCAGCTCGACCAGACGCAGCGAAATGTCTCGCTGTTTAGCAGACGGCTTACCGCCGCGCTTGCCGGCATATTCGAGTGCTGCGCCAGGGCGCGCGAGCTTCAGGCAATCCTCGTTGACGAGCGCATCGTGCACAATAATGTCCGCCTCCGCCAATCCCTTGGCCGCCAGCAAGGTCAGCAGACCGGGATCGCCCGGCCCGGCGCCAACGAGCCAGACGGAGCCCGGCTCCAGCGCCGGCAGATTGGAAAATGCGGTATCGTTCATCCCATCTGTCCTATGCCCGGATGGCAAAAATTGCAATCTTGAGAACGGGATAAGGTGGCGGCAGCCGGACTCCCGTTTCCAGGATGGGATGATAAGGCAGATCGGATCAGGACGACGGCAACTGCGCGATATCCGTTTTCTCGAAGACGACGAAAGGAAACCCGATTCAACGCTTTAAGTCTTTGACTCAAATTGCCATGAGGCGCACGCAACAATTTGATAATATTATTAAATAAACAGAACTACGAACCAAGACCCCTTGGAGAGGACAGCATTGCCGCCCTCCCCAAGTCTCACTTCAGCGGCTCATTTGCCGAGAATCGCGTCGCGGATCAGGTCAATCACCGCTTGCGAACGGATACCGGTGCAGACGATCTGGCTCGGCAGGTTGTCCCATTCGTTCGGCGGGAAATGCCGGCCATTCGGCTTGACGATCGTCTGGCCGTCGGCGATGCCGCCGCAGACGACGCGAACCGATCCCTCGATCGTATGGAACAGCTCCGGCGCGACGATATAGACCGCAGCACAGCTATCATGCACCATCATGCCGTCATCGACGATATGGCCGTAGAAATCGATATAGGATTGCGACAGGTCCGACAGGAGCTGCACGGACGGGCCGCCTACCTTCGCCATGTCGGCAAGATAGGTCCGGCTCATCGTCGTGACTCCGGTCACGTCGAGGCCGATGATCACGACCTTCCACGATGCGGTCATAACGGCATCTGCGGCTTCCGGATCGCCATGAATATTGGCTTCCGCCACCGGCGTGACATTGCCTGGAACATAGAAATTGCCGCCCATGATGACGACATCCTTGACCAGCTTGGCGATCTCCGGATCGTGCTTCAGCGCCAGCGCCAGATTGGTCATGCGGCCGACGGCAACCAGCCTCACCTCGCCCGGATTGGCGCGGACAGTATCGATGATGAACTGATAGGCCGGGCGCGGATCCGTCGCCAGATCGATCGTTGCGGGCACATCGATATCACCGAGGCCATTATGGCCGTGCACGAAGGTCGGCCACGGCCGTTCCTGCCGCGAGGGATCGAACGTAACGCTGGCGCCGCGAGCGACGGGGCACGGGATGTTCCACTCGCGTTTCAGAAACAACGCATTGCGCGTCGTCGTATCGACGGAAGCATTGCCGAACACCGTGGTGACGCCGAGAAGATCGATATCCGGATGACGGTGCAGGAAGAGAAGCGCCATGGCGTCATCGACGCCAGGGTCCGTATCGTAAATTACCTTGTGCATGATATTTCCTTCTTATCATTCTGATAAAATATAAGTTTCTCCAAAAATGGCGCTGCAATTTCGGAGATCATGTTTCGGGATTGCCGGGACACGCGAGAACCGCGATCGGCGAGATACCTCACCATACCCACAGCCGCCATTTCTGCAATATCGGAAGCGGTATCGCGCGAATTCGTCACAGATTGCGACAAAACGATGCTGAAAGACCGGCGGCAGCTCAGCCGATTTTTGCAATCGCCGCCGTGGCAAAAGCGGATTTGATTTTCGGTAGAACCAGTTCGGCATCGGGTCCAGCGGCAGCCAACGCGGCCGCTTCGGCAACACCATGGCAACCGACATGGGCAAAAACGAGTTCGGATGGATTCTTCAGACGCGGCGTCTCCCGCTCCAGCGCCGCAACATTGAAACACCGCAGCGGCAGGCGAAAATGCGTGGCCACCTCCAGCATCGCCGGTTCATTCATCCGCGTATCGATCGAGACCACCGCAAGGATCTGGTCGGCTCCGATCCCGGCCTCTCGCATGGCCCGTTCGGCAAGCAGACGCACATCATTCCAGTCCGTGCCGCGCTCACAACCGAGACCGAGGAGATAGCGGCGAGTAGAATTGGAATAGGTCGTCATAGTCACTCCTCGGCAGCGGCGGTTATGGTCAAACACATCTACTCAGCCATCCTCAGCGCGTCAATTTCGCCCGGTGTGTCCCATCGGCAATTGCCTTGGCGTATCCAGAGTGCAAGAAGACGCCTCAATTTCATGCCGCTGAGTTCCCCCCTTGCCAGACATTACCCTTCATCTGCTGCTTCTGCTCTTTGCCGCCGCGTTCTTCGCCGGTTTCGTCGATTCGATCGCCGGTGGCGGCGGGTTGGTCACCGTGCCCGCCATGCTGCTGGCCGGCATCCCGCCGCTGCAGACGCTTGGCACCAACAAGGTACAATCGATCTGCGGCGCAGCCTCCGCGACCATCGCCTATGCCCGGCAAGGCCATGTGCAGCTTCGCGAGCAATTGCCGATGGCGTTGATGGCCGTGATCGGCGGCATGTTGGGCGCGGCACTGGCGACGATCATGCCCGGCGATGTCCTGCGCATCATCCTACCGTTCCTGTTGATTGCCATCGCGCTCTATTTCGCTGTCAAGCCCAATCTCAACGATATCGAAAAACATCGCCGCATGAGTGCCGGCCTCTTCGGCGTCACCTTGGTGCCGCTGATCGGCTTCTACGATGGCGCCTTCGGCCCCGGCACGGGCTCGTTCCTGATGCTCGCCTTCGTCACACTCGCCGGCTTCGGCCTGCTGAAGGCGACCGCGCATACCAAGCTGTTGAATTTCGGCTCAAACCTCGGCGGCTTGATCGTCTTCATCTTCTCCGGCGCCATCCTCTGGAAGGTCGGCCTGACCATGGGGTTAGGCCAGTTCCTCGGGGCTCAACTCGGTTCACGGCTCGCCATGCGCATCGGCGGACGGCTGATCAAACCGCTGCTGGTCATCGTCTGCATAGCCTTCGCCATCAAACTTCTGGCCGACCCGACCAACCCCGTCCGTGTGTGGATCGGCATCTGATATCAGGCGACTTTGATTACCTTCGAGGTAATTGATACCATCCGTGGGCTCACCCATGATCCCCATGCCTGAACGGTTCAGGCGATCCAAAGGAGATGACCCGATGACCGATGCGACAACCATTGCCGAACGCTATATCGCCGTCTGGAATGAGACCGATGTCACGCGCAGACGCGCGCTGATCACCGCAGCATGGACGGAATCCTGCACCTACATCGACCCGCTGATGCGCGGCGAAGGCCGCGAGCAGATCGATGCGCTGGTCGCCGCCGTGCAGGACCGTTTTCCCGATTTCCGCTTCAAACTCTCCGGTTCCGCCGATCGCCATGGCGACAATATCCGCTTCTCCTGGGATCTCGGCCCGGAAGGCAGCGAGCCGCTGGTCAAGGGCACCGATTTCGCCATCCTCGATGGCGAGCGGCTGAAAGCCGTTCATGGTTTCATCGACCAGATGCCGGCAGCCGCATGATGATGCCCGCCCGCTCTCTCGGCGATTACCTACGTGAATGGCGGCAGCGCCGCCGTTTGAGCCAACTCGAATTCGCCCTTGAAGCCGAGATATCGCAACGGCATCTCAGCTTCATCGAGAGCGGGCGCGCGCTTCCGAGCCGCGACATGCTGATGCATATTGCCGAACGGCTGGGCGTGCCACTTAGAGACCGCAATCCGATGCTGCTGGCCGCCGGCTTCGCGCCGGTCTTCCCGGAACGCTCGCTGGACGACCCGGCGCTTGCCCCGGCACGCCGGGCCATCGATCTGGTTCTGAAGGGCCACGAACCCTTTCCGGCACTGGCAGTGGACCGACATTGGACGCTGATCGCCGCAAACGCTGCACTTGCGCCCCTGCTCTCCGGCGTCGCCGACATCTCGCTGCTCGAACCACCTGTCAACGTGTTGAGGCTCAGCCTGCATCCGGGCGGCCTCGCGCCGCGAATCCTTAACCTTGCTGAATGGCGCGCGCATCTGCTGGAGCGCCTGCGCCAACAGATCGCAGCCAGCGGCGATCCCACGCTCTCGGCCTTGCTAAAAGAGCTTTCAGCCTACCCCGCTCCGCCAGCACACAGGCCGAATCCGACCGACAGGGACTATGCCGGCATCGCCGTGCCGCTCGAACTCATCACCGACGCCGGCCGCCTCTCCTTCATCTCCACAACCACCGTCTTCGGCACGCCAGTCGATGTCACCCTGTCGGAACTGGCAATCGAATCCTTCTTCCCGGCGGATCAGCGGACGGCTGATGTGTTGAGGGAGATGATGTCCACCGGCTAAGAAGCGTCTCTTACCAAATCAGAACTCAACGCCCGGCTGACCCTTGATGCCGGAGCGGAAGGGATGCTTGATCAGTTCCATCTCGGTGACGAGATCGGCGATTTCGATCAGCTCTTCCTTGGCGTTGCGGCCGGTGAGCACGACATGCGTCATGTGCGGCTTCTCTTCCTTCAGGAACTCCACCACCTCGTTGATATCGAGATAGTCATAACGCAGCGCGATGTTGATCTCGTCGAGCAGCACCATCGAGTTGCGCTCGTCGCGGATCAGTTCCTTGGCCTTTTCCCAGGCAGCAGCAGCAGCAGCCACGTCGCGGGCGCGATCCTGCGTCTCCCAGGTGAAGCCTTCGCCCATCGTGTGGAACTGGCAGATATAGGAGAAATGCGTCTCGATCAGATCCCGCTCGCCGGTCCACATCGCGCCCTTGATGAACTGCACCACCGCGCATGGCTTCTTATGGGCGATATGCCGAAAGATCATGCCGAAGGCTGAGGATGATTTGCCCTTGCCCTTGCCAGTATGGACGATGATCAGACCCTTCTCGTCGGTCTTCGTCGCCATGATCTTGTCACGCGCGGCCTTCTTCTTGGCCATCTTGTCGGAATGGCGAGCGTCATCGTTCCTCGGTGCGTCAGTGCCGGTTTCGGCTATGTCTTCGCTCATTTTTCTCTCCCTGAAATGATGGATTTCTGCGCCAGCGGTCCGCCTCGCCAAAGGTAGAGCGCCACCAACGGCGTGCTCTCGGTCCGCATCGCATGGCGGATGTCCGAGGGATGATGAATGATCTCGCCGGACCAGCGCGGCAGGAAATGTTGCCGGTCCTTGCTCCACAGAGAGCCATCGGTCAGCGGAATATAGATTTCCTCGGCCGTGTGATGGTGATCCGGATAGTGGACGTCCGGTCCGAGCAGCAGAAAACCGCCGGCCATATCATCGCTTACGAAGTGACCACGCGTGCCGAACAGCTCGACCCAACCGTATCTCTGCAGAAAGTCCACACCGAAATCGGCAATGCTATAGGTCTGTCCCCAATGCAGAGCGCTTGCGGTGCTTGAGAGGGTGGAGAACAGATCTCCTTCTCCGGCGTCGGCCGACGGCTTGTGGAGGATATTCAGATGGTCCAACACGGGCAATCTATGGGCAGCAAGCAGCCGCTCATCCATCCGCCAATCGAAGCCGTCCATGAAGCGGCGCAACAAGGGATCGCTCCGCGACGTAACGTAACCCTCGAAAGCCTGAAGAAGATCGCCGGCTGCACTCACGCCACAGCCTCCTTGCCCCGCACCGGAGCCTCCAGATCGAACCGGGCAGAATTGCTGCGCGGCGTCCAGAGCTGGCGGTCGATGGCTTCCAGCAGGCGTTCCTTCATCTCCCGAAGTGCGGCCGGATTTTTCTCGGCCATGAAGTCGCGCACTTTCTGATCGACCACGAAAGCCTGGTAGACCGCCTCGAAATGATGATTGCGAACAGCGCCCGTCGTCGCCGCAAAGGCGAAGAGATAGTCGACCGTCGCAGCAATCTCGAAGGCACCCTTGTAGCCATGGCGCATGACGCCATCGATCCACTTCGGATTGACGACACGGCCGCGCACGACCCGGCCAATCTCCTCTTCCAAAGAGCGGATGATCGGCTTCTCCGGCCGGGAATGGTCGTTGTGATAGATCGACGGGCGCGCGCCGGCGAGCTGCTCCGCCGCCGCTGCCATGCCGCCCTCAAACTGGTAGTAATCGTCGCTGTCGAGCAGGTCATGCTCGCGATTATCCTGGTTCTGCACGACAGCCTGGATCGAACGTAGTCGCTCCTCGAACACGCCGCGCTCCGCCTTGCCGTCCTCGCCCGCCCCATAGGCATAGCTGCCCCAAACGAGATAGGCTTCCGCCAGATCTGCGCGCCGCTCCCAACCCTTCTCGTCGATCAGCGCTTGCAGCCCGGCACCATAAGCACCGGGCTTGGAGCCAAAAATGCGATAGCCGGCACGGCGGCTGGCGGAATCCTGATCCAAGCCCGCCGCCTCTAGCCGCGCGATCTCGCCACGCATCCGCGCCGCGATCGGATTGTCCGCCGCATCCTCCTCCAGCGCACCGACCGCGCGGACCGCCTTGTCGAACAGCGCAATCTGCTCCGGGAACGCATCGCGGAAGAAGCCGGAAATGCGCAGCGTGACATCGACGCGCGGGCGACGCAGCAGAGCGGGCGGGATGATCTCGTAGCCGGTGACCCGCCGCGAGGTCATGTCCCAGACCGGCTTGACGCCGATCAGCGCCAGCGCCTGGGCGATATCGTCGCCACCGGTACGCATGTTGGACGTACCCCAGGCCGTCAGCCCGAAGGAAACCGGCCATTCGCCGTGATCCTGCACATAGCGACGGACCAACAGCTCGGCCGATTTCTTGCCAAGCTCATAGGCAGCCGGCGTCGGCACTGCGCGGCTATCGACCGAATAGAAATTCCGGCCCGTCGGCAGGACGTCCGGCCGGCCGCGCGTCGGCGCACCGGAAGGACCGGGGGGCACGAACCGGCCGTCCAGGCCTTTCATCAGGGCGGAGATTTCGGCATCTCCGCAGGCAAGGATCGAGGGTTTCAGGCGGGTTTCGATTTCGGCTAGAACAGCGCGCGTGTGCGTCCAATCCTCGGGGCATCCGATCTCTCCAGCAACGAATTTCGCGGCCAGGAGTTCGATGCGCTCGACGGTATCGCCTTGGGTACGCCAGGGATCGTCGGAAATATCGGCAAGAATGTCGGGGCGTTGGCCGGTCCATTCGGCGGCCATATCGCAATCCAAAGGATCGAACGGCTTGCGCGGAGGGATACCCCCCTCTGTCGGCTTCGCTGACATCTCCCCCACAAGGGGGGAGATTGTTGGGAGTATGCCGCTCCGCTCTCCCGAAACGCCAAGCGCAGCGTCAACGGGTTCGATGTCTGTTTGATACGAGGAAGCGCCGCGATTTAACGATCTCCCCCTTGTGGGGGAGATGTCGCGAGAGCGACAGAGGGGGGTGCCGCACTCTCGACGAATCCCACTCCCTCCAACGTATCCCGCGCAATCGCCCGCTGCAAACTCTGATCGCCACCCTCGCCCAAACCTCGCGGCACACGCGCCAGTGCCACCGTCAAATCGGTCAGCAACCTGCCTGTCGGTGAGACACCAAAAATATGTAGCCCATCGCGGATCTGCATTTCCTTGAGATCGCAGAGATAGGCGTCGAGTTTCTTCAGCGCCTCATCCTCGCCCTCACCCTTGGCGATGCCGGCATCCTGATCGAGGCCGATATCGGCAACGAGATCGAGGATCTGCTTGCGCAGCAGCCGGATACGGCGCGGATCGCCGCCGGAGGCCTCGTAATATTCGTCCACCAGCGCTTCGAGATCCTTCAGCGGACCGTAGCTTTCCGCGCGGGTCAATGGCGGCGTCAGGTGGTCGATGATCACGGCGCTCGTGCGGCGCTTTGCCTGCGTGCCTTCGCCGGGATCGTTGACGATGAAAGGATAGAGATGCGGCAACGGCCCGAGGATCGCCTCAGGATAGCAGGTTTCCGACAGCGCCAGGGCCTTGCCAGGCAGCCATTCGAGATTGCCGTGCTTGCCCATATGGATGATCGCATGCGCACCAAAGGATTGGCGCAGGAACGCATAGAAAGCGAGATAGCCGTGAGGCGGCACAAGATCCGGTGAATGATAACTTTCCTTCGGATCAATATTATAGCCACGCGCCGGCTGGATACCGACCAGCACTTCGCCGAAGCGGGTGAAGGGCAGCGCGAAAACGCCGTCGCGAACATAGGGATCGCTCTCGGGATCACCCCAACGGGCAACGATTTCATCCTGAATCTGTTTAGGAAGAGATGAGAAGAAATATTTGTATTCGCTTAAAGAAAGCGTCTCGCGAACAACCTTGCCATCGTGACCCGAATTAGTCGGCCCATCCATCAGATGCCGGATCAGCGCATCGCCATCACCAGGCAGATCGGCCACCGGGTAACCCGCCGTCCGCATCGCCTTCAACACTTCGATCGTACCTGCCGGTGTGTCGAGCCCGACGCCGTTGCCAAGCCTTCCGTCACGGTTCGGATAGTTGGCCATGACCAGCGCCACGCGCCGCTTTGGCGGCGGCGTCCTGCGCAGCTGCGCCCAATTGGCGGCAAGCCGCGCCGTATAGCGCATGCGGTCCTCGGCCGGCTCGCTGGCAACGATATTGGCCTCGACACGATCATCATAGCGTGCGGCCGCCTTGAACGAAACGGCGCGGGCAAGCACACGCCCATCCACCTCCGGCAGCGCCACGTTCATGCCGAGATCGCGCGCCGAAAGCCCTTGCGACGACGTCTCCCAGGCCTGTCTCGACGAGGCCGAAAAGATCGCCTGCAGCACGACCGCATCGCTCGTCTCCAATACGGTCGGCTGGCGATCGGCACCCGGCGCCGAAACCGCAAACCCGGTCGTATTGACGACGACATCCGGCTTCAATTCGGTGAACACGCTTTCCAGAATGCCGATCGAGACGGGGTCCTTGAGACTATAGGCAAACACCGGCAGCGGCAGCATGCCCTGGGCAACGAGGACGTCAATCAAGGCTTCGATGGGCTTGGTTTCGCCGCTCTGGACGAGGGCGCGATAGAACGAGATTACGATGGTGGGGGGTTCGAGTCCCTCTGGGACTGCCAATTCGGAGACGCTTCTCCACTCCTCAACCCCAATCACGCCCCTGCCCGGCCACCAGATCCCGGCCTTCATCAGCGGTGATGCCGTTGCCGGCTTCTCCGCCCCCGACAGCATCGCCTCGGCATAGCCAAGAAACGCCCGAGAATTCGCATCCCCGCCTTCGATCAGGTAGGACCACAGCGCGTTGAGATCATCGAGCACGATGTTGGAAAACGGCATCAGCCCCGGATCGGACTTCGAATCCCCCGGCAGCACCGCAATAAGAGCGCCGCTGCGCGCAGCACAGGCATGCAGCGCCTCAAGCGCATAGTGGAAATAGCTGGCGCCACCAAGCGCGCGGACGATAATCAGCTTCGCATGCCGCACCGTCCGCTCGACATAGGTATCGACGGACATGGGATGCTTGAGGCTCATCAGGCTGGCGAGCCGCAGCGAATAGCCAGCCTCCCCCTGCCCGTGGGCGGCGGCGATTGCCGCAAGCTCGGTATCGGCCGCCGACAGGAACAGGATATCGCCCGGCGACTGACCAAGATCAATCGCCTCCTCGCCGTCGCTGATCGTTCCTTTTTGCGCTAGGAGGAGATGCATGGCTCTGCCTTAGACCGACGCCTCGATCGATTTGCGCACGATCCCTTCGTCCATCTCATGTAGCCCAATCACCACCAGCCGCGTCGCCCGCGCTTCGCCCGGCGCCCAGGCGCGGTCGAAATAATGGTCGATACGGCTGCCGACGGCCTGGATCTGCAGGCGCATCGGCTTGCCGGGAACATCGACAAAGCCCTTGAGACGCAGGACATCGTGTTCGGAAATCACGCCCTTCAGCTTTTCGATGAACGAGGTGGGGTCGGCGATTGGGCCTAGCTCAACGACAAAGCTGTCGAACTCGTCGTGGTCGTGCGGTGCGCCGTCCTCGTGTTCCAACTCATGATGCGATTTGCGGTTGGCGATATCGGCTTCCGTGCCGATGCCAAGGCCGAGCAGGATGGCGATGGGGACGTCACCATTCTTTGCCTCGATGATCGTCGGCTTGCGAACGGTGCGCGAGGCAACTTCGGCACGCACACGGCTAAGGCCGGCGACGTCGATGAGATCGGTCTTGTTGAGAACGATCAGGTCCGCGCAGGTCAACTGATCCTCGAACAATTCCTCGATCGGGCTTTCGTGATCGAGCGAATCGTCCTCGACGCGGCGGGCTTCGACGGCGTCATGATCATCGGCGAAACGACCGGCGGCGACGGCGGCGCTATCGACCACGGTGATGACGCCATCGACGGTGACCTGGGTGCGGATATCCGGCCAGTTGAAGGCGGCGACCAGCGGCTGCGGCAGCGCCAGGCCGGACGTCTCGATGACGATATGATCCGGGCGCACGTCGCGCTCCAGAAGCTTCGTCATGGTCGGAATGAAATCGTCGGCGACGGTGCAGCAGATGCAGCCATTGGTGAGCTCGATGATATCGTCCTCGGTGCAATTCTCTGCGCCGCAGCCCTTCAGCACATCGCCATCGACGCCAAGATCGCCGAATTCATTGATGATCAGGGCGATCTTCTTGCCGCCGGCGTTCTGCAAGAGATTGCGGATCAGCGTCGTCTTGCCGGCGCCAAGGAAGCCGGTGATGACAGTGGCGGGAATCTTTTCTTGGCTCATGCGGATCAACCCTTCATTTTCAGCGGCAGTCCCGCCGCGATAAAATAGACTTCGGCGCTTGCCGCCGCGATCATCTGGTGCAGCCGGCCGGCATGGTCGCGAAACTCGCGCGCCATGCGGTTTTCCGGCACGATGCCGAGCCCGACCTCGTTGGAAACGAGAACGAGCCGCGACTTGGCCTTCGGCAGAAATTCGGTAAGAGCGGAAAACTCCGCCGCGATATTGCGCTCGGCCATCATCAGATTGGTGACCCATAGCGTCAGGCAATCAACGAGAACAGCGCGGCCAACGCTATCGATCGCCGCCAGACGTGCGGTCAAATCGAGCGGCTCCTCATGTGTCGTCCACAGATCGCCGCGATCGTTCCGATGCTGTGCGATACGATCGCGCATTTCGTCGTCCCAAGCCTGCCCGGTCGCCACGTAGTGACGGTCAAGGCCGGTATCGGAGATCAGCTTTTCGGCGAATCGGGATTTCCCGGAGCGCGCGCCGCCGAGAACGAAGACCGCGCGGGATGGTGAGGATGGCATCAGCTATTGTCGCTCCCGCACGAACGGGCAGATCGGCGCAAAGCAGCTAAGCCCGAAAAACAGGCGTTTACACGCGAAAATTCGTTTGGCGCCATGACAACCTCCGTGCTGGCAACGAGACATGCGTCCCAAGATAGGCTTTACGCCCGGTACGCATGGCAGGTCTCCTGGCTCGCGGGTGAGGTGCGGCAAGCGGAGGCGAACCGAAACCGGTCGCCCCCGCTCTTGCACCAGCGGATCTTCCTCGCCTTCCCGGCAGGTCATCATGAAAAAGCGGACGATTCGTAGATAATAGAGGCGCCCAGCCCTGGTTGATCACGATGCCACGCCAGTGGCTTTTCCTGCTCTGGAGCTGCTTTCGCTCGCCCGCACCATGCGGACTACCAACGAAATACCCCCAAAACCGGATGGAAAACCCTGACCGCTCTACAGTCGCGGGGTCGGCTGTGATGAGAACGCCCGAGTTGGGTCCGCCCCTTCACATTCCCTTTTCATCCCATGCGGCAGATCGCCGCTCGGGAACCATTCGTTATGCCGCAATGATTAGGCTTTCGGCCCAGGCAAGTCAATCAAGGCGGCGGATGCGACATCCGCTGTTCCGACAGCGAAAATAGCTCGGGAACCACTGATCGCGCAGTCTTTTTGCCGTAATTGTTTGATGTTAGGAGTTTATGGAAGCCAGGTATATACATCTGAGCACGAAACTATCGTCAGTTCCCCATGTTGCAGAAATTTCAACCACGCCGTCTCGGTGTTCTCTCCGCCTTTTTCAGCCCTAGCCGGCTGAGGGCGCTTTTTCGCCGTGGCGAGCTCGGGCTCGTCATTGCCGGCGCTTTCGTCGGCGTGACCTCCGGCTGCGCCGTCACGGCGATGAGCCTGATATCGCGTGAGCTCCATAGCCTCGTCTACGGCATCCCCGACGACGACCGGTTGAGCTCGGCCGCCATGCAGATTACCGACAAGTCGCTGCTGCTGATCGCCCCGATCGCCGGCGGCATCCTGCTCGGCCTGATGATCTTCATTATGTCACGCACCCGCAAAAAGCCGATGATCGATCCGATCGAAGCCAATGCGCTCCACGGCGGCCGCCTGTCGCTGACCGACAGCATCCTTGTCGCCGTGCAGAACCTGATCTCCAACGGTTTCGGCGCCTCCGTCGGGTTGGAAGCCGGCTACACGCAGCTCGCCGCCGGCATCGCCTCGAAATTCGGCTACAAGATGCAGTTTCGCCGCGCCGATCTTCGGATGCTGGTCGGCTGTGGTGCTGCCGGCGCAATCGCCGCCGCCTTCAACGCGCCGCTCACCGGAGCCTTCTACGCCTTTGAGCTGATCATCGGCACCTATTCCATCCTAACGCTGACTCCGGTCGTCGTTTCGGCACTTATTTCGACCTTCATCGCCCGCATGCTTGCCGGCGATGATTTCACCATCGATGTCGGCCGGTTCGGTGCCGTGGTCCCCGCCGACTACATCCCGGCCATCCTGCTTGGCGGCTTCTGCGCCGGTGTCGGCATCCTGATCATGCAGGGTGTCGCCTTTGTCGAGGAGCTGGCACGCAAGAGTTCGATCGCGCCGCCCTTTCGCCCGGCGCTCGGCGGCTTGGTCGTCGGCCTTCTGGCGCTGATTTCGCCGCAGGTTCTCTCCGCCGGCCACGGTGCGCTGCACCTGAATCTCGGCAGTGAAGTCACCCTATGGGGACTTGCCAGCCTCCTTTTGCTGAAGTCGCTTGCCTCCGCGGTATCCATCGGCTCCGGTTTCCGAGGCGGCCTGTTCTTCGCCTCGCTGTTCATGGGCGCGCTGCTCGGCAAGATCTTTGCCTATTGCGCCCCTTATTTCGATCACACCACGCTGACACCGGTCATCTACGCCGTCGTCGGCATGAGCTCGCTTGCTGTCGCCATCATCGGCGGACCGCTGACCATGACCTTCCTGGCGCTGGAGATCACCGGCGATTTCCCGATCACCGCGCTGGTGCTGGCCGCCGTCATCACCTCGTCGCTGGTGGTGCGCACGACCTTCGGCTATTCCTTCGCCACCTGGCGCTTCCATTTGCGCGGCGAAAGCATTCGCAGCGCCCATGACGTCGGCTGGATCCGCAACCTGACAGTCGCGCGGATGATGCGTCCGGATGTGCACACGGCAAGCGTCAGCATGCGAATCGAGGAATTTCGGCACGATTTTCCAATCGGCTCGGCCCAGCGCGTCATTCTGCTCGACAAGGACGATAAATATGCCGGCATGGTGCTGGTGCCGGACATTTATGCTAGCCCGGTCGAAAAGGATGATGAGCAGCACGGCCTTGCCGACTTCATCCGCCACCGCAACGACTTCCTACAACCGCAGATGAATGCCAAGCAGGCCGCTGCCCTGTTCGACCAGACGGCAAGCGAAGCCCTGGTGGTGGTCAACGACCTCATCGAGCGCAAGGTGATAGGCCTGCTCACCGAGAGCTACACTTTGCGCCGCTACAGCGAAGAACTAGACCGCCGCCGCCGCGAGGTCTCCGGCGAGCTTTAGCCCGCGAGACTGTCGAGCCAGGCCGGATCGAGCACCGCTTCCAGTTCCGTGGCAATCTCGTCCAGCGCCGTCTCGACGCTGGCGCGGTAATCCATCCGCTCGCCGCTCAGGCCAAAACTTGCCAGCAGCCTTGCCCGATAGGCATCGCTGGTGAAAAGCCCGTGCAGATAAGTGCCCATGACGAGGCCATCGCCAGAACGCGCCCCATCCGGCCGGCCGTCGATCATGGTCGAGGGCCGGTCGCAATCGTTGCCACGTGTCACGCCAAGATGGATTTCATAGCCGGAAAGCGGCGCGTCGTACTCCGTGGATTGAGCCATACTGTTGCGCACGGTCTTTTCCGGCGCCATCTCGGTCTCGACATCGAGCAGCCCAAGCCCCGGCGTTTCCGTGACCGATCCCTCAATGCCGAGTGGATCATAGACCACGTTGCCGAGCATCTGGTAGCCGCCGCAAATGCCGATGACGCGACCGCCGCGCCGGACATGGGTGGCGATATCCCGGTCCCATCCCTGCGCCCGCAGATCCATGAGATCGCCGATGGTCGATTTTGAACCCGGCAAAATCACGAGCCCCGCATCTACAGGCAGCCTTTCGCCGGCGCGAACGAAGACCAGATCGACATCCGGCTCGGCGCGCAACGGATCAAAATCGTCAAAATTAGCGATGCGCGGCAAAACGGGAACCGCGATCTTCAGCGCGCCGTCGGAGCCGCGCGCCAGCCGCTCCAACACGACCGAGTCCTCGGGCGGCAACCGGCCCGCCGCCTTCAGCCAAGGCACGATGCCGTGGCAGGGCCAGCCCGTGAAGCTGCCAATGGCCTCGACCCCCTCGCCGAACAGCGAAACATCTCCGCGAAACTTGTTGATGATATAGCCGCGGATCATCCGCCGGTCTTCCTCCGGCAGGATATGATGCGTGCCGACAAGCGAGGCGATGACGCCGCCGCGATCGATATCGCCGACCAGCACGACGGGCACATTGGCGCGGGTGGCAAAGCCCATATTGGCGATGTCGCCCTGCCGGAGGTTTATCTCGGCGGGCGAGCCGGCGCCCTCGACGATGACCAGATCGGTTCCGGCGCGCATGGTCGCAAAGCTTTCCAGCACTGCGCCCAGCAGCTGCGGCTTCAGTGCCTGATAATCCCTGCCCTTCGCGTATCCCCAGACCTTGCCCTGTACAATGATCTGGCTGCCAGTCTCCGACTGCGGCTTCAGGAGCACAGGGTTCATATGCACCGAGGACGGCACGCGCGCGGCCAGCGATTGCAGCCATTGCGCCCGGCCAATCTCACCACCATCCTCGGCGACTGCGGCATTGTTGGACATGTTCTGCGGCTTGAACGGACGGACCCGGACGCCCCTGTTGGCGAACAGGCGGCAAAGGCCGGCGACCAATACCGTTTTTCCGACATCGGAGCCGGTTCCCTGCAGCATGATCGCCTTCGTCATTCGTCATCGCTCCATCTGGGCCTTGCCACTGCAATACCGGAATTTTGCCTTGATTTCGCCGCCATCACCAACGGCCGAAAACTGGCAGTCCCGGGCAAGAATGCACCACTTCACCATTTACTCTATTTGCGACATCGGATGACGATTTCATCCATTGCTCGCCTCATCGAACAGGATTATCTCCACGGCCAAATCATACAACAAAAGCTGGCCAATACGGCCTGGAGGATACCCCGATGCTCTTCATCTTCAACAACAAGAATTCCATTCAGATCGCCTGGAATTCAAAGCTGCCGTCACCCCGCCCCGACAACCGACTACAGCAGCTCGACACCCGCTCCGGCCCCATCGGTTTCATCCGCACCTACAGCGTCGGCTGATCGACCGTCAAGCCATAGCCTGCCCGCAAAACAAGCCGCCATGCAACCGCATCGGCGGCTTTCGTTTGTCTTCATCCTTCAGCGAGCAAACTGAACGTCTGCTCGCGCGCTGAGTTCACATGCTATATCGATTCTGACGGAGACCGTGAGACCAAGGCCTGAAACGCGAAAACCGCGCGATCCGGGGATCGACGCGGTTTGCCAAAAACGCCGGCTCGCTTGCATATTACACTGCAAGGCTCGCCATCTCCGGGACGCACTACCTGATCCGAAGATGGGGCGGTATCCCCCGCCACATCTCGATTGATAGCCGGACATCGTTACCGGAGGGTTATTAAGTGCTTAAATAAGGATGAATCCGACAAATTTTCCAAAAATTTTCGGTTTTTCTCAAGACGACGAAAACGGCGTGAATGGAATACAAAAAGTCTCTGCCGGACGCGATATTCTAGAGACAATTCATCTCTACCGGATCCGAGCGCTCAACCCCGGCTCTCAACGCCCATTTTACAGCCATGAATAGCGGAAAATAGGCTAATTCAAACGCTTATATAGGCTTCCCGACATGTCGCCGTAAGTCGGACTGACCAACAGCAGGTTGATTTCCCCCTCAAATCATTAGGCTACATCACGTCGATGTGAAAAGAGCACGGTCGCGACAGACTTCCGCGGCCACATAAGAAGCAAACCGCACGACAGCAGCATAGGGGACCGGACAAACGTCGTCAGCGGCGCGTGAACGGTTGTGGTTCGACCACGCTGAAGGGAGATCGGCGGGCACCAAGTCCGCCTGGTGCCGATTTCCGTAACTTAACGAGAAACTGGGAGACGTAATCCAATGAAGAAGCTTATCGCTTCCGCCATCTTCGCAATGGGTGCCTATGCTTTGGCTGGCTCGGCACAGGCTGCGGAATGCGGCGACATTTCGATCGCCGAAATGAACTGGGCATCCGCCGGCGTCGCCGCTCAGGTCGACAAGATCATCCTGCAGAATGGCTACGGCTGCAATGTAACGCTGGTCACCGGCGACACGCAGCCGACCTTCACCTCCATGAACGAGAAGGGTACGCCGGACATCGCGCCCGAACTCTGGGTCAATGCCGTGCGCACGGCGCTCGACAAGGCCGTTTCCGAAGGCCGCCTGATTGAGGCAGCGCCGCTTCTCAGCGACGGTGGTGTCGAAGGCTGGTGGATTCCGAAGTTCCTCGCCGACGCGCATCCTGATATCAAGACCGTCCAGGACGCTCTGAAGCATCCGGAACTCTTCCCTGCTCCGGAAGACAAATCCAAAGCCGCCATCTACAATTGCCCGTCGGGCTGGAACTGCCAGATCTCCACGGCCAATCTCTATAAGGCGATCGGCGCCGAGAAGCTTGGCTTCACGCTGGTCGATACCGGCTCTGCCGCCGGCCTCGACGGCTCGATCGCCAATGCCTTCGAGAAGAAGACCGGCTGGTTTGGCTACTATTGGGCACCGACCGCCATTCTCGGCAAGTACGACATGGTGCGCCTGAGCTTCGGCGTGCCGCACGACAAGAAGGAATGGGACGCCTGCACGGCGATCCAGGATTGCGCCAATCCGAAGGTCAATTCCTATCCGGTCTCCGACGTCTATACCGTCGTGACCAAGGACTTCGCATCCAAGGCAAGCATTGCCATGGACTACGTCAAGACCCGCAAATGGGACAACGGCACGGTCGGCAAGGTTCTGGCCTGGATGACGGATAACCAGGGCACAAACGAAGACGCGGCAAAGTACTTCCTTAAGACCTACCCCGACATGTGGACCAAGTGGGTCTCCGCCGATGTCGCGACCAAGGTCAAGGCTTCTCTCTGACACGAGACGACGGAACTGGCGGCAGGCGCTTCGCCGACCGCCAGTTCCGAACTCACAACGACTGCGGCGCCGCTCATATACCGACAGGCCGGCATGGCCTGAGGTCGCAACAAGTCAAGAACGGCGCCTGCGAGTGGTGTAAAAAGGAAGAAGCAGCCTGAAGAACCGGCTCAGTGTTGCTGTACCATCTTGCGTGAAGGCCACACGCATGAACTGGACAAGAACCGGGTAAAAGGGGAAGTTCATGGCTATTCAATGTAGTTTCCTGCCGGAAGTTCTTTGTAATTTTCCGGCGATCGACGAGACGCTGATCCGCCTCGCGCGCAAGAATATCGATGATGGCTTCAGGGCGATTGTCCGCTCCTACGGCAATATCATCGATACCGTGGTGCAGCCGCTGCAATGGTTTCTGAACCATCTTGAATGGCTTTTCACCAACACGCCCTGGTTTATCGTGATCCTTGTCATGATGGGCGTCGTCTATGCCGCCAGCCGCAATCTCAAGATCGTCGCCGGCACTGCCATTTCCATGATCCTGATCGGCGTCTGCGGTCTCTGGGGCGACACGATGGTGACGCTCGCCATGGTGACGGTCTGTACCCTCATCGCCATCGTCATCGGTCTTCCGATCGGCATATTGATGGCCCGCTCCGATCGGCTGCAGTCAATCATCAATCCGACCCTCGACGTGATGCAGACGATGCCAAGCTTCGTCTATCTCATTCCCGTCGTCGTAATTTTCGGCATCGGCAAGGTGCCGGGCCTGATCGCCGTCGTCATCTACGCCGTCCCGCCGATGATCCGCCTGACCAATCTCGGCATCCGCCTCGTCGACAAGGAAGTGCTGGAGGCGGCCGACGCCTTCGGTTCGTCGCACAGGCAGAAACTGTTCAACGTGCAGATCCCGCTTGCCTTGCCCACCATCATGGCCGGCATCAACCAGACCATCATGATGTCGCTCGCCATGGTCGTCGTCGCCTCGATGGTCGGCGTCGGCGGGCTAGGCAAGAACACGCTGCAGGCCATCAACAACCAGTTCTTCACGGTTGGCTTCCTCAACGGCTTCGCCCTGGTCGCCATCGCCATCATTTTCGACCGTACGAGCCAGGCCTATGGCAGACGGCTCCAGAAGCACTCGGAGGTCATCCATGGCTAGTCACGCGATCCAGATCAAGAGCCTCTACAAGATCTTCGGCCCGCGCGGGCGCGACTATGTGGATGCGGTCAAGAACGGCCTCGGCAAGGCCGAACTCAACGAGACGCACGGCCATGTTCTCGGCCTGCAGGACATCAACATCGACATGCCGGCCGGCGCCATCACCGTCGTCATGGGCCTCTCCGGCTCCGGAAAATCGACGCTGATCCGGCATATCAACAGGCTCATCGAGCCGACGGCCGGCGAGGTCCTCTATGACGGCGTCGACGTCTGCAAGATGAGCGAAAATGCCCTGCGCGAATTCCGTCGCCACAAGACGGCGATGGTGTTCCAGAAATTCGCCCTGCTGCCACACCGCACCGTGATCGAAAACACCATCTACGGCCTGGATATCCAGGGTATCTCCCGCTCCGAGAGCGCTAAAAAGGGCCAATACTGGATCGAGCGCGTCGGCCTGCGAGGTTTCGAAAACCATTATCCGAACCAGCTTTCCGGCGGCATGCAACAGCGCGTCGGCCTTGCCCGGGCGCTGACCAACGATGCCGACATCCTGCTGATGGACGAAGCCTATTCCGCGCTCGACCCATTGATCCGCGTCGACATGCAGAGCGTGCTCCTCGACCTGCAAAAGGAATTGAAGAAGACCGTGGTCTTCATCACCCACGATCTCGACGAAGCCCTGCGCCTCGGCGACAAGATCGCCATCCTGCGTGATGGCAAGGTCGTGCAACAAGGTAGTGGCCAGGACATCGTGCTGAAACCCGCTGACGATTATATCACCGCCTTCGTCAGGGAAGTGAACCGCGGCCGCATCATCCAGACCCAGACCATCATGAAGCCAATTACCGGCGAGGCCCACGGAGCTCGCGTGCCCGGTGACATGACGCTGGAAATGGCAGCCAAGCAGATGACCGACAATGCGCAGAACGCTGCCATCGTCACCGATGCCACTGGCCGGCCAATCGGCACTATCGATCTGCAAGGCATCATCACAGCCATGGTGACGCCGACGACGCATGAAACGGCAAGAATGGCAGCAGCCTGAAATCCATCGCCGTCGCACAGTGGAAAGCGCCCTGCCCGGGCGCTTTTTCTTCAGATCGCAGTATCGAGCAAGCTCTGCCTTCATCCCGACATTGCGATCACATAAAGAAATGTTTATATCTGCATTTCAATCCAGAACACCCGAGGAGACGCCATGACCGTCACAGCCAATCCCCTGACCGATCTTCTCGCCGAAAAGGGCGTGCTGCTTGCCGATGGCGCGACGGGCACCAATCTCTTCGCCATGGGGCTGGAGGCCGGGGAAGCGCCGGAGATCTGGAACGAGCAGCATCCTGAACGGATCACCAAGCTGCATCAGGATTTCGTCGATGCCGGCGCCGATATCATCCTCACCAACACGTTCGGCGGCACGCGCCACCGCTTGAAGCTACACCATGCGCAGGATCGCGTTCACAGCCTGAACAAGACGGCGGCGGAAATCGCCCGCGCTGTCGCAGACAATGCCGGACGCAAGGTCATCGTCGCCGGCTCCGTCGGCCCGACCGGCGAGCTGCTGGTTCCGCTCGGCGCGATGACCTATGAGGATGCCGTTGCCGCCTTTGCCGAACAGATCGAAGGTCTGAAAGCCGGGGGCGCCGATGTCGCCTGGATCGAAACCATGTCGGCAGCGGAAGAAATCCGCGCCGCGGCGGAGGCCGCCGTCAAGGTCGGCCTGCCCTACACCTACACCGGCTCCTTCGACACTGCCGGCAAGACGATGATGGGCCTGCATCCGAAAGATCTCCATGGCGTTGCCAAGGACGTCGGCGAAGGCCCGCTCGCCACGGGCGCCAATTGCGGCGTCGGCGCGTCGGATATCCTCTCAAGCCTGCTCGACATGACCGAGGCTGACCCGACCGCGATCATCATCGTCAAAGGCAATTGCGGCATTCCCGAATATCGCGGCGCCGAAATCCATTATTCCGGCACGCCGCCGCTGATGGCCGACTATGCACGCCTTGCCCGCGACGCCGGCGCCAAGATCATCGGCGGCTGCTGCGGCACGTCCTGCAATCACCTCGCCGCCATGCGCCACGCGCTCGATAACTACACGCCCGGCCCGCGCCCGACGTTGGAGGTCATCATCGAACGCATCGGCCCACTGCGCAACAAAAGCGCCAACGAAGGCGGAGCCGCGCCAGTGCGCGAGCGCCGGCGTCGCGGCTGAGCATCGCCAATATAAAAGCCGGCCGCGAAATCATGTCGGCCGGCTTTCACTTGAGCCTGTCTTTCGGCGCGTAATACCCGCCTTATTGTCCGAGCGGGCGCTCATTGATCGTATCGAGGAAAGACATGTCCTCGGCGCCGTCCTTGCCAAAGACAAAGAAGTCCGCCTCCGAAATCAGCGGGTGCTTGTAGGGATTGTCGACGTGCTTGAGCAGCTTCCATTCCGGCAGCAAGCGCGCCACATCATCGGTGAACCGCCGGTTTCTCACATGGATCGCACCGTGCCGGTCAGGGGCATCGTAATTCGAGGTGTAGACGACAACATACCGGTTCGACAGGGAGAACAACCTGTCGATATAGGCGCGGTAAACCTCGTCCTCGACAAGATGAAGAATGACGTCGAGTGACAGGGTCAGCTCGAAAGTTTCGTTGTAGCTGCTTATGTCCAGCTGCGGATCGCCAAGCCAGACGAAGGTGCGACCGGGACGATTTCCGTGCATCTGCCGGCAGAGATCGACCGCCGTCTGCGAGATGTCGAATCCCGTATAATCTTCGAAGGCAAGATAGCGGAGCTGGTTGCCGTCGCCGCTGCCGAGTTCACCTACCCGCTTCAGATGCTTTTCAGCCACGAAGGCGTTCAGGATATGAGCCTTGTATTCGGCTGATTTATTGTAGGAGCCAGCTCCTGAATTGCCGCCAGCCAGATAGCGTTGCTCCCAATATTTCGCGGAATCAAAGCCCGGACGACTATCCACGATGCCCGGCACCGTAGGTACTGCCGCTGGAAGTGCCGGGGATATGAAGCCGGCGAGCGGGGCAATCGGCTCGAGCCATTTTTCCCACTCGCTGCCTGCCGCCGGCTTCAACTCGTTGCCGTTGCGAAGAGTCCAGGCCTTGACGCGTCCCGCATGCTTCGACAGCAATTCCCGGTAGGCGGATGTGTGCCCGCCGCTGCGGGCAACAAGATGCACTTCGCAGAGAAAATCCGGATGAAGCGTCACATTGCGCATATCCTCCGTCTCGTGATCACACGTGACGAAAACGATTGGGTCGCGCTCACGTCCGACGACCGCCAGGATGAACTCTACCAGCCCGTCAGCACGGTCGGTATCCACAAGGTAGACAATCGATGCGGCATCCGCCGCGTCCGATGCGAGGAGCGAGAGTGGGTATATCGACGACAACACCTCGTCCTGCCAGCGCGAACTGTCGTAAGACGATCCGGTATTGGCCGCCGATTGCGCATAGATCGAGGAGCGCGGCACCTCTATCGAGAGCAACCAGCCTTCCTTGCGCGGCACGGCATAGGCCGGAATACCATGGCGATGCAGATATTCCGCAAGCCAGATATCCGCCATGTTGCGATGGCGGAAATCGGCGAGCGTCATCTTGATGAGGCTGGAGTGAAACGCGCCGGTGCCGGTCGCCGCCACATGAACCCGCCGGCGCCGCATGAGGGAACGCTCGTAGTGGAAGACGGCACGGCCGCGTTCCTTATAGTAGCCACGGCTCGGCTGCAGGATGATCGAACCGTGCACGCTGACGACCGCCTGGCCGCGCAACTGCGCCAGCTCACCAATCATCCGAGCGACGAAATCGTCGGGATAGATGATGTCGTCGTCGCAGGTGACGTAGACGGCATCCTCGACCTGCTCCAGCCCCCAGAACTTGCCGGCGTCGCCATAGCGGCTGCCATCGGTGTCGATGAAATGCCGGATCTTAGGATGCTCGGCGATGAAGCGTGGAGCCTCGGTGAAGCCGTTGAGATAGACATAAAGCCAATCGACCTGCGGCAGTAGCGACATGACCGTTGCTCGCAAGGCAATCTCGTTGCCAGCCACGGTCGCCATGCCGGCGGCAATCTCCCGAGTCGGCGGCAATGCGGCGAGGTCACGCGGATCGAGCAGGTCGATGGCTCGCCCAGGCATGGCGGCTTCGGCATGCGACACCTCAAAAAGATAGGTCGGGGTCTCGTTATAAAGCTGGATCTTGCGATAGCCCAAGGGGCGAAGAACGGCCTCTACCGCCGCCAACACGGCGACAGTGCCGGCGCTGACGACCAGTTTCGGCCGGCAACGTGCAATCGTTGCCACCGCCCCTTGCAGCACATCGGCTTCCACACCGTTGACATCGATCTTGATGAGATGAACCCGCCGCTCGCCAACGACATCGTCAAGGCTCACCATGCGGATATCGCCGTGATCAGCCTGCAGGAACCGCGCGCCACCGAGATTGGCGGCATCCGCAGCGACGATCTCGCCCGTTCCAGTGGTGGCACCCAGCGCAAGCGGGTGGAGCTCGACCAGCCTGTTTATGCCGTTAAGCTCGACATTCGCCTGAAGCACCGCAAAGGCAGCCGGGTTCGGCTCGATGGCGAGCGTCCGGACACCAAGGACGGAGCTGAGAAAGAGTGTGTGGTTGCCGATATAGGCGCCCACATCGACCGCAAGTGCATCTTCCGGCAGCGACGATCCGATATCTTCCAGCATCGCCCGCTCGTAGAAAGCGCGGTTCTGCAGGATGAACCTCTGGATATGATCGTCCGGATTGGGAAGGTGGAAGCGGACCGGGGTCCGGTAGCTGTTCACTTCGCAGGCGACGGTGGCTTGCAGAGTCATCGCGGTTCTTTCCAACATGCAAAGGTTTATCGAGAATATGCCGGCGCGTTCGAGAGCATCATCAGCGGCCGCCGATGACCATCAATCCGCTGCCGCCGATGGCATCGAGGCAGAATTTCAGGCCGGAGCTGACGCTCGCCCAACGTTTGGCGGCCATCGCCTCGGTGGCACTGTCCTGGGCGAAGAGGCAGAAGCCGAAGCCACGCGGCGACAGGTTGTTTGCCAGCGCCGGCAGGGCGACGAGCGCGCTCTCGGCCGGATAGGACGTATTCCACAGGTCGACGACCACGAGATCGAACTTGATGTCCTCGCTGATCTGCCTTGTGTCGGGGAACGCAGCGGAGAATTCCTCGAAATTTATGCTGGTTGCTTCGGATTCGATGATGGAAATGCCCTCGGTCAGGCCACTGGCCACGAAGCGAGCGTCCATATCGCCGACCTGTTCGGGCGAAAGACATAGGCAGTTCAGCCCGGCATCGAGGCCGGAGAGAATGGATGCCAGCGCCAAAGCCGAGCGCGGAGCGCCGATATGCAGGATATTCGGGGTATCGCCCCTGCTGAGGGCTGCGCGGCGAAGCGCCCAGATCTGCATCGGCGTCAGCATATCGCGACCGGCCGCGGATTGCGCGTCGAGCAAGGTCGGATAGCCGGCGACCAGGATCTGGCCCGCTGTCTCCTGCCAGGCTTGCGATGCATCGGTGGCAACGCGAGTAGCCGGCGCACGATGTTCGGCGGCAACGTTGGCCACCACCGGCGTCGCGGCTGTCTTTGCCGGCCGGGTCAGCGGCAGCGGCGGCTTGTTGAATACCTCCTGCGCAGAACGCTGCTGCGTGGTGGAATTCAGCCCGCGCGACTGCGGATCGAGATTGTGGTGCGAATAGGGATTGGTCGCCGTGTAACGATGGGCATTCACCGGGATGAATTCATAACGGCGGGTCTGATCGAGTATGGGCAGGGCAAGGGCGATGTCGCAGGCCGCCATGAACCATTGTCCGGCATCGTCGCGCAAATAGCCCTCGGGAACATTGTCCAACAGCGATGCGCGGAAGCTGAAGAGATGGCTGGTCTTCCAACCTTGCCTGCGCGGCGAAAGGTTGGGATCGAGAGCACCATTCCCGCCGACCCCGCCGCCATCGGTGACGAAGTTTGTCCAGACGACATCCTGCCCGCCGGCATAGCTCTCAGACATCCGCTCCAGGATAGTCGGAATGATCAACTGGTCGTCGCCGTCGAGCATGGCGATGAACTCGGCCATCTTGGTGCGCGGCCTCAGATGCTCCCAGACGTTGCGCGATTTTCCGAGGCGCGTTTCGTTGCGGATGAAGGTGTGGCGATTGGGGAAAAGATCGTTGAGCAGCGCCGCTGCGATAACACCGGTGTCGTCGTCGGAGCGATCGTCGATAAAGAGGACGTGCAGATCGTCAAGCGTCTGCCTGGAAAGGCTCGCCAGGGATTGCCTGACATACATTTCGCAATCGCGCGCCGTCATGAAGATCAGCGCTTTTGCCTCGCTTGCAATTTCCGTCATCGATGTTCGAAGCCCCAATCCGACAATCCGCATACGGAGGATAAAATCCCCCGCGATGTGGATTAGCGATTGTGGCTGGTTCCAACCTTACGCCTCATTGCGCTCAGCCCGGCAGCGATTGCGTCACCGCGATGATCGGACCGAGCGGAAATAGGCCATCCCGCCTTTGCCATTCCGGAATATCGAGGCTGGAAATGCTGCCATCAAGGAAAAGCGCATTGGCGCAGCCGAGATCGTCGCGAAACAGGGTTGCGAAATCATGGAAGCGGACGAAACCGTCGGACACGGCAAAGACGACCTTGCCATCCGCCGAGACGCCAACACCGTTGCGCATCTTGAAACTGGTGCTGTTGGCAAGGAATGATGGATGCAGCTTGCCGTCGATCAGCAGCATCGGTCCGGATTGGGTCGCATAGAATGGCTTGATGCCGGAGGCAAGGAAGGCCTTGCTCTCCATGACGCCGGCGCGGCCCGGCTGGATATAGAAGACACCGTTGGGCAGGAGATGAAAATTGCCCCAGCCTTTGTTGGTATTGATCGCCTTTAACTGCTTGCCTGCCTCGACATAGAGGCCGACCGGTGAAAGATCGTCCTGATACATGCCGCCGTTCATCGCGAAACGCACGAAGAGGCGGTTCTGGTGGAGATCGCTTTCGAGCGCCCGGAACGAACCGTAAGGTTTGCCGCCGTGGTCATATTCATAAAGCTGGATGCCGTCGATGGCGGGATCGAAGGTGCAAACGGTGTAGCTATCACCGAGATGCAGAACCTTGCGGCAGGCCTCGTCGGCAAATGCCGTGGTGGCGCAGGCAAGAATGGCAAGCACGGTCAGCAATCGAATCAAGCGACAACTCCGGAGAAAATTTCGGCAACGCTAAAGCGCATCGCAAATACGGCGAAAGAAGGGGCGCCCTCGCCTTTCTAAGGCTGGAGCGCCGCCATGTGAAAGCGCAAGCTGCGCCGGCGAATAGCGATAGTTGGCTCCTACGGGACAGGCGTTGCGCGCCAGACAGCCACCGGACACACAGCCGGCCTGGCCCGCATCCGTTCTGAGATGCGATCGACAGTCCGCTACATCGAATCCAGCGGATGTGACCGCACCGACGGGACAAGCCGTCAGGCACGGCTTTTCAACGCAATGATCGCAAGGATGCGCAGCAACCTCGGCTGGCTCCACTGCCTCGATAGCATCGGCAAACCCCAAGGCGCCGCGATAGCCATGCCACAGACCATATTCCGGATGGATCAGAATGCCGAGCGGCGATGCCTTCAAGCCTTCCGCCTGCATCGCCCAACGTTGAAACGGCTGCCAAGGCGGATCGGACGGAAAATAGGCAGTCGCAGCCAAGGCTGTGGCAATCGGTTGGATGATCGCCTTCGACCAGTCGTCAAGTGGGTCGCCGCGGCCGGCGTTTTCCGGCAATTGCCGCCAGCGCGAGAACGGCGGCCAGATCGAGCCGCCGATATTGCCGAGCAGCATCACGCTTCGTGCCGGCGTCCCATCGCGCAATAACGGCCCCGCGCCTTCGTCAAACCATACCAGGCCACGAACAAAAACTCCGTGGGCGCCAAGCACCGCACGGAGTTTTCCGATAATAGGGGAGCCGCTGATCATCGCGGCCCCTTATATTGATAGTGCGGTCGCCAGACTTCCTTCTGGATCAGATCGGCAACGCGTACTGCACCGCCTTGCTCCCTGGCGGCATCGGGCTCTCTTCAAGTGAAGGCGTCCGGCATCGAATCCTTGCGCTCCCGGATATAGGCGAGCAGCGCTTCGTCGATGGCCGGATCGAGCGGTGGTGCTTCGTAATGGTCGAGCCAGGAACGGCAAAGCGCATTGGCGCGCTGCTCGACACGCTTTTCGCCTTCGATTTCCCATTGTTCGAATGAGTTGTTGTCGGCCAGAGCCGAGCGGTAGAAAGCGCTCTGGAAGTTCGCTTGCGTATGGGCGCAGCCGAGATAGTGGCTGCCGGGGCCGACTTCGCGGATGGCGTCCAGCGCCTGGCCGTTTTCGGAGAGATCGACGCCCTCGGCCATCTTCTGCATCATGCCGAGCTGATCCTGGTCGATCATGAATTTCTCGTAGGAGGAGACAAGACCGCCTTCGAGCCAGCCGGCCGCATGCAGCACGAAATTCGTGCCGGCAAGCAGCGTCATGTTCAACGTATTGGCCGATTCGTGTGCTGCCTGCGCATCCGGCACCTTGGAGGCGCAAAGCGAACCACCGGTCCGGAACGGCAGGCCAAGACGCCGGGCAAGCTGGGCTGAACCATAAGACACCAGCGACGGCTCCGGCGTACCGAAGGTCGGAGCGCCCGACTGCATCGAAATGGACGCGGCAAAGGTGCCGTAAAGCACCGGAGATCCCTTGCGGATCAGCTGCGTGAAGGAGGCGCCGGCCAGCACTTCGGCCAGGATCTGCGTCAACGTACCCGCGACTGTCACCGGGCTCATCGCACCGGAGAGGATGAAGGGCGAGACGACGGAGGCCTGGTTATGCCGTGCATAGACCTTCAACGCACCGAGCATGGTCTCGTCGAACACCATCGGCGAGTTGGCGTTGATCAGGTTCAGCGTCACGCAATTGTTTTCGACGAAATCGTCGCCGAAAACGATCTTCGCCATGGCAATCGTGTCCTCGGCGCGCTCCGGCGCGGTGACCGAGCCCATGAACGGCTTGTCGGAATATTTGATATGGCTGTAGATCATATCGAGGTGGCGCTTGTTTACGGGGACGTCGACAGGCTCGCAGACCGTACCGCCTGAAGAATGTATCGACGGCGCCATATAGGCGAGCTTCACGAAATTGCGGAAATCCTCGATCGTCGCATAACGGCGATTGCCTTCGAGATCGCGGACGAAGGGCGGTCCATAAACCGGCGCGAAGATCGTCGCTTTGCCGCCGACATGGGCGTTGCGGTCGCTGTTGCGCGCATGCCAGGTGAATTCCTTCGGCGCGGTCTTCAAAAGCTCGCGGCAGAGCCCCTTAGGGAAGTGCACCCGCTGCCCCTTAATGTCGGCACCGGCTTCCTTCCATAGCGCCAGCGCTTCGGCGTCATCACGAAACTCGATGCCGATTTCCTCGAGTATGGTGTCGGCATTGCGCTCTATGAGCTGCAGGCCCTCCTCGTCCAGCACCTCATAGACGCCGATTTTCCGGACGATATAGGGAAGCGACAGGCCTGGCCCGCCGCCGCTGCGCGATGCGCGCCGTGCGGCCGCGCCTCTGCCCTCGCCGCGCGAACGCCGCCCACCACCATCACCGCCCGCGGCCGGTTGCTCAATGATATCGTCCATGATGCTTCCTCACTCCTCCGCATGAATACGCCTATTCTGCCCCATGCTACCCTATTCCGTCGCACGGACATTCCTTTATGCGCCAGCGACTAGCATAGGACAGACATGGACAAGGCGGAATTGCCTCATTTCCATCCGTCGCGATTTATCCGCGCAACGTCGCTTTCGAAAAGAATTTTGTCATCGTTGAGGTTTATCGCTTATTGAGGCAGTATTTTATACAAGCCTCTGATGCACTGCACGAAAATGGGATGGAGCGCATGTCTGACGACGAAATCATTCTCTCTGAACTTTCTGATGAGGAACTCGTGCAGCAGATGCATGATGACCTGTACGACGGACTGAAGGAGGAAATCGAGGAAGCGACCAAGATCCTCCTCGAACGCGGCTGGACGCCCTATGATGTCCTGACGCAAGCGCTCGTCGAGGGCATGCGCATCGTCGGCATCGATTTCCGCGATGGCATCCTCTTCGTGCCGGAAGTGCTGCTTTCCGCCAATGCGATGAAGGCCGGCATGTTTATCCTGCGGCCGCTGCTGATAGCGACGGGCGCACCGAAGCTCGGCAAGATGGTGATCGGCACAGTCAAGGGCGACATTCACGACATCGGCAAAAACCTTGTCGGCATGATGATGGAGGGCGCAGGTTTCGACGTCATCGACCTCGGCATCAACAATCCTGTCGAAAACTATCTCGATGCCATCGAGCGCGAACAGCCCGACATTCTCGGCATGTCGGCACTGCTGACGACGACCATGCCCTACATGAAGGTCGTCATCGATACGCTCAAGGAAAAGGGCATGCGCGACGACTACGTCGTTCTCGTCGGCGGCGCGCCGCTGAACGAGGAATTCGGCAAGGCAGTCGGCGCCGATGCCTATTGCCGCGATGCGGCCGTGGCGGTTGAAACCGCCAAGGACTTCATGAAGCGCAAGCACAACAGCCTGGCGGCCGGCGCCTGATCGCAACGAAATCCAAACTGGCGACAACCGAAAGGTTGCCGCCGGCCCATTGGCATCCCAAATTAGTTATTGGGCGGCCCTCTTGACGGTATGACCGGCATCTTCCGTCGCGTTGACGGCACTGGCCGTATCCCTGCCTACACCACGAATTGTGTTGGCGCATGAAGCGAGCAACATAAGGACAGCGCAGGCGGCGGCGATTTTGGTGAATGTCGGTGAAGTCATGATCGGGAACCCTCTCGGAATGGATATTGATCGGCAAAAGGTGGAGAAAAAGCCTCCGCTCAAGAAACGCGCAACATCGCAAAAGGTTCATGTGATCGCGTGCGGCGCAATCGCGCGCGAGATACTGGCAATCACCAGAATTAATAGTCTCGATCACATCGACCTGCACTGTCTTCCCGCGATCTACCATTCCTACCCACAGAAGATCGCACCCGCTTTGGAAGAAGCGATTGCAAAAACGCGCGCACGCGGCTTCGAGAGGATCTTCATCGGCTATGCCGACTGCGGGACCGGCGGTGATATCGACAAGATTTGCGAGCGCGAGGGTATCGAACGCCTCTCCGGCCCGCACTGTTATTCCTTCTTCAGCGGCAACGAGGCTTTCGCTGCACGCGAGGATGACATCACCTCGTTTTTCCTCACCGACTTTCTTGCCCGCCAATTCGAAGCCTTCGTCATCGTGCCGCTTGGCCTCGACCGGCATCCGAAGCTGCGGGACATCTATTTCGGCAATTACCGCAAGGTAGTCTATCTCTCGCAGGAAGAGGATCCGGCACTGCAGGAAAAGGCAAAAGCGGCGGCCTTCTATCTCGGCCTGGACTACGAATACCGCTTCACTAGCTATGGCGATCTTGCCCGTGAATTGCTGGCCGTCTGATTACGACATTCCATCCTATATCGCCGCTTGCAGCCTCCCCGCGATATCGCCATGTTGGACACCATCGAAGGCGTTGAATCGCGGCCGAAAAAACCCGCCGCCATGCGCGATGGTGAAGTTTATCGTCGCTTGTGAAGATGCTTTGCTTATAGCGTCGTTTTTCGGCATGCGCCGCGTCGTGGCGAGCGCAGTCCCGGGATCGGCGGACGTGCATTCTTGATCAAAGAGGAGAACTTGTGCATGGCGGATCGCATTGTCGTCTATTGGAGGGATATTCCGGCCCAGGTGATCATCAAGAAGGGGCGGCAGGCGGCCAAGCGCGAGCTGTCTCTGCGCTTCACCGAGGCGATCGATATGTGCGCCATGCGCACCGGCGCCGCTGAGACGGATGACTATCTGGCCGAATGGCGCAAGGCCGATCCTGTGCCTGTCTCCGACGACCTGGAAGCCGAGGCCGACAGGGCAGCAAGCGAACTCGAGGCCGCCTTTGACCGGGAGCGTCTCATTGCGTTGGTGAAGGCCGGGGGCCGCGACAATGGCTGATGCCGCCCAGAAACCGGGCAATGCCGCCCCGGGCGCGAAGGCCGCCAGCGGCGCCTATACGCCCGCCGGCGTCTCGCCGAACCGTCGCGCACGGCGCAAATACACCGTCCGTCTCTGGGCCGTGCGCCATTCGCGCTTCCTCGAATGGTTTTACCGCCGCTTTGCCGACGTTTTCCTGCTGCTGCATCCGCTCTGGAAAAAAATCGGCTACGAGCACGTCGAACGTCCCATCACGTTCATCGAGCGCAATGTGAAGGGCTTTCTGTTCGACTGTCGCATGTGCGGTCAGTGCGCGTTGTCGTCGACCGGCATGTCCTGTCCGATGAACTGTCCGAAGCAGTTGCGCAACGGCCCCTGCGGCGGCGTGCGCGCCAATGGCAATTGCGAAGTCGAACCGGACATGCCCTGCGTCTGGGTGCAGGCCTGGAACGGCTCGCGCAACATGGCCTTTGGCGATGCGATCCTCAACGTCCAGAAGCCGGTGAACCAGTCGCTACGCGAGACCTCTTCATGGTTGCGTGTCACGGCCGAAGCCGCTGCTGCACGTGAAGCGGCAAAAAAGGAAGCCTGATCGATGGCGCCTATCGATGAAAATCCGCTGGGCGCCCATCTGCCGCTCGATCCCCTCCCCGGCCATTCCTCGCTCGGGCGGCTGGAGCGCGTGCTCCGCCGCGGCGAGTTCGCTGTCACCGCCGAGCTGAACCCTCCCGATAGCGCCAACCCCGAAGATGTCTACGAACGCGCTGCAATCTTCTCCGGCTGGGTTGATGGCATCAACGCGGTGGATGCCTCCGGCGCCAATTGCCACATGTCCTCCGTCGGCATCTGCGCGCTGCTGACGCGCATGGGCTATGCCCCGATCATGCAGATCGCCTGCCGCGACAAGAACCGCATCGCCATCCAGGGCGATGTGCTGGGCGCTGCCGCCATGGGCGTCTGCAACATCATGTGCCTGACCGGCGACGGCGTGCAGGCGGGCGACCAGCCAGGCGCGAAGCCGGTTTTCGACCTCGACTGCATGTCGCTGCTCGAAACCGTGCGCGTCATGCGCGACAATGCGAAATTCCTCTCCGGCCGCAAGCTGACCTCGCCGCCGAAGGTCTTCCTCGGCGCTGCCATCAACCCGTTTGCGCCACCTTACGACTTCCGCCCCTATCGGCTCGCAAAGAAGATCGAGGCGGGCGCGCAGTTCGTTCAGAGCCAATATTGCTACGACGTGCCGATGTTCCGGGATTACATGAAGAAGGTCCGTGATCTCGGCCTGCACGAGAAATGCTTCATCCTGGTCGGTGTCGGTCCCCTGGCCTCGGCCAAGACTGCCCGCTGGATGCGCTCCAACGTGCCGGGCGTGCATATTCCGGATGAAATCATCAAGCGCATCGAAGGCGCACAGGATCAGAAGAAAGAGGGCAAGCAGCTCTGCATCGACATCATCAACGAGGTGAAGGAGATCGAGGGTGTGTCCGGCGTCCACGTCATGGCCTATCGCCAGGAAGAATATGTCGCGGAGATGGTGCATGATTCCGGCGTGCTGAAAGGCCGCCGGCCCTGGAAGCACGAAGCCAACCGCACCGATGCGCTGGTTGCCGAGAGACTGGAACGCATCCGCGAGGGCAAGGAAGAGAACCAGCAGGAAATGGCCGAAGCCGCCTCCCACCAACCGCCGCATCAGACGCATTGAAACGAGCGGCGGGCGGAGGAGCCCGGCCCGCTTGTAACGCCCATCGCGGCACGATAGATCTTCTCTATCGTGCCAACTGACCAGAGGATCAGACATGACGCGCACCATCGTTGCATCCGCCACTCGCGAAATCATCATCGGTTTCGACCAGCCCTTTTGCGTGATTGGCGAACGCATCAACCCGACGGGGCGCAAGAAGCTGGCCGCCGAGATGATCGAGGGCAATTTCGATACCGTCATCAGGGATGCGCTGGAACAAGTGGCCGCTGGCGCGACCATGCTCGACGTCAATGCCGGCGTCACCTCGGTCAACCCGAACGAGACGGAACCGGGCCTGCTGGTGCAGACACTGGAAATCGTCCAAGGTCTCGTCGACGTACCGCTGTCGATCGACAGCTCGGTAACGGCCGCTATCGAGGCGGCGCTAAAGGTCGCCAAGGGCCGGCCGTTGGTCAACTCTGTCACCGGCGAAGAGGAAAAGCTCGAAGCCATCCTGCCGCTGATCAAGAAATACGACGTGCCGGTCGTCGCCATTTCCAACGACGAGACCGGCATTTCCATGGACCCGGACGTGCGTTTCGCCGTTGCCAAGAAGATCGTCCAGCGCGCCATGGACTACGGCATCAAGCCTGAGGACATCATTGTCGACCCGCTCGTCATGCCGATCGGCGCGCTCGGCGACGCCGGCCGCCAGGTCTTCGCGCTGCTTCACCGCCTGCGCAACGAGCTGAAGGTCAACACCACCTGCGGCCTTTCCAACATCTCCTTCGGCCTGCCACACCGCCACGGCATCAATGCCGGCTTCATCCCGATGGTGATCGGCGCCGGTATGACCTCGGCGATCATGAACCCCTGCCGCCCGCAGGAAATGGAGGCAGTACGCGCCGCCAACGTGCTGAACGGCACCGACGCCAACTGCACCAACTGGATCATGACCTATCGCGACTACAAGCAAGCAGAAGGTGGTGTCGCCCCAACAGCTACGGCCCCCTCGGCTGGCGGTGGCGGACGACGTGGCGGACGTGCTGCACGCACCGGCACAAGCACAGCAAGGGAATAGCGATGACATATCCGAGCCGGAAGCTTTCCAACGATCTCGCCACATTATGGATCGAAGCACCCATGGTGATGGCGATGCGCATGCAACAGATGTGGATGACCGCGATGACCGGCGGCGGTGTCAACATGACGGAATTCAACCGCATGGTCTCGGAAAAGATGATGGCGGCGGCCGAGAGCGCCGTTGCCACCAATATCGCCATGACCCAGCAGAATATGGCGGCAATGACAAAGGGCGGCGGTGCCTCCTCACACCAAGCAGCCGCCGACGCAGTCGCTCAGGCCATGGTCAAGCCCTATAGCAAACGCGTTCGTTCGAACGTACGCCGCCTCAGCAAACAGAAAGGCTGATCCGTGGCTCAAGCCAGCGACAGCACGAATCCCCTCGTCCTTTTCATGCCCTCCGGCAAGCGTGGCCGTTTCGCGGTCGGCACGCCGGTTCTGGAGGCAGCAAGGCAGCTTGGTGTCTATGTCGAGAGCGTCTGCGGCGGCCGCGCGACCTGCGGACGCTGTCAGGTCTCCGTGCAGGAAGGCAATTTCGCCAAGCACAAGATCGTTTCCGCCAACGACCATCTCTCGCCGATCGGCCCGAAGGAAAAGCGCTACGCCGAGGTGCGCGACCTGCCGGACGGACGCCGCCTCTCCTGCTCGGCGCTGATCCAGGGCGATCTCGTCATCGACGTGCCGCAGGATACGGTGATCAATGCGCAGGTGGTCCGCAAGGCCGTCGACGAGCGCATTATCGCCCGCGATACGGCCGTGCACATGTGCTATGTCGAGGTCGAAGAGCCAGACATGCACAAGCCAACAGGCGATCTCGACCGGCTGAAGGCGGCATTGGCCGCCGATTGGAAATACGACAATCTCGAGGTCGATTTTCACATCATCCCGCAGGTGCAGTCGATCCTGCGCAAGGGTGAATGGAAAGTCACCGCCGCGATCCACAGGGATCATGAGAGCGATCCCCCACGCCTGATTGCGCTCTATCCGGGCCTCAAGAATGAAGCCTATGGCATCGCCTGCGATATTGGCTCGACCACAATCGCCATGCATCTTTCCTCGCTGCTGTCGGGCCGCACGGTGGCGTCCGCTGGCACATCCAACCCGCAGATCCGCTTCGGCGAAGACCTGATGAGCCGCGTCTCCTACGTGATGATGAACCCGGATGGCCGGCCCGCGATGACCAATGCCGTACGCGAAGCGCTGAACGGGCTGATCGACAAGGTCTGCGCCGATGGCGGCGTGTCACGCCAGGACATTCTCGACGCCGTCTTCGTCGGCAATCCAATCATGCATCACCTCTTCCTCGGCATTGACCCGACCGAACTCGGTGGAGCACCCTTCGCGCTTGCGGTTTCGGGTGCGGTGCATCTGACCTCGGCCGAAGTCGCATTGCCTATGAATGCGGGCACGCGGGTCTACATGCTGCCTTGCATCGCAGGCCATGTCGGTGCCGACGCTGCCGCCGCGACGCTGGCCGAAGGGCCGCACCGGCAGGATGAAATGATGTTACTGGTGGATATCGGCACCAACGCCGAAATCGTGCTCGGCAATCGCCACCGCGTCGTCGCGGCCTCCTCGCCCACCGGCCCCGCCTTCGAAGGCGCAGAGATTTCCAGCGGCCAGCGTGCGGCTCCGGGCGCGATCGAGCGCGTGCGCATCGACCCCGTGACGCTCGAGCCGCGCTACCGCGTCATCGGCATCGAACCATGGTCGGATGAACCCGGTTTTGCCGAGGCAGCCGCAACGGTCGGCGTCACCGGTATTTGCGGCTCGGCGATCATCGAGGTGGTCGCCGAAATGTTCCTCGCCGGTATCATCTCTGAAGACGGCGTCGTCGACGGAGGCATGATGGCGCGCTCGCCACGCATCCTGCAGAACGGCCGCACCTATTCCTATCTGCTGCGCGACGGCGAACAGCGCATTACAGTGACGCAAAACGACGTGCGCGCAATCCAGCTTGCCAAGGCCGCCCTCTATGCCGGCGTCAAGCTCTTGATGGATAAGCAGGGTATCGGTCACGTCGATCGCATCGGCCTTGCCGGCGCCTTCGGCACCTTCATCGATCCGAAATATGCAATGGTGCTCGGCCTGATACCGGACTGCGCCCTCGACAAGGTGAAAGCGGTCGGCAACGCCGCCGGGACCGGCGCGCGCATGGCGCTCCTCAACCGCGGCTATCGCCGCGAGATCGAGGAAACCGTCAGCAAAATCGAGAAGATAGAGACGGCGCTTGAATCAAAGTTTCAGGAGCATTTCGTCTACGCCATGGCGCTGCCGAACAAGGTCGATGCCTTTCCGGAACTGTCGAAGGTCATGACCCTGCCGGAACGCAAGCAGTCCGCCGATGATGCGGGCGGCGAAGGTGGCGGCCGCAGACGTCGCCGCAGCCGCGAGTAACTGTAAGCCTGCAATCTAGGGCTCGGGATAAGCCGTGCCATCCTTGTGCACGAACCGACCGTCGGCATTCGTGCTCATCATGTCGACGTCGGAGCAGGTGGTGACGTCGGCGGGCGAGCGCGTGCCGACTTCGAGATAAACCGCCATTGCGCCTGATTTGTTGATTATATGATGGCCATCGCCGGAGCCTTTCGGAAAGGCCGCACAATCGCCTGCGCGCAATACCGTCTCGCCGGCATCTTCGACAAGCGTCAGCTCGCCTTCGAGCACATAGACGAATTCGTCTTCATGCGAATGCCAGTGACGCTGGCTCGACCAATTGCCTGGCGGCAGGTGCATGAGATTGATCCCGAAATCCGTGAGCCCGCCAGCATTGCCCAGCCGCTGCCGTATGCGCTCCGCACAGGGCACATCGAATGGCGCGGGATAACCCGAACCCTTGCGTTTCGATACGGCAGCGATGTCGATCTTAGGCATGGCAATCTCCCCTGCGATCAACGATCGAGCTTACACGCTTGTCGCGACACAGTGAAAAACCACTTTGATCAAATTTGGTCGTGCCGCGTGATTGGGCTTTGACTTTACGCCGCTACCCTGCGTCCAATCTCCACGAAAGCCTCGCGAATGCTATCGGCGACCGCTTGCATCGGACCGGTCATCTTTGCTGCCGTCAGCAGACGGATTTCGAAAGAGGTGAGCTCCGGCAGACCTTCGTTCGGCCCGAGAATGGTCATGTCATCGGTGACGTAGGAGCGCGGAAATGGCGCGACCGCCAGATCCGAGACGATTGCCGCACGCTGGGCCATCGTGTGTGCGCTGAGATAGGAGACACGGTAAGGCCGCTTCTGCCGCTCGAGCTGCGCCAAGGCCTCCGACCGCCAGATACAGCCCTCTTCCCAGATCGAGATCGGTAGGGGATCGCGCCGATAAGCCGTGCCACACTTAGCTCCAGCCCAGACCAAGCGCTCCGTATAGATCACCTCGCCGTCGGTCGGGAACGGCCGTGTCGCGCAGTTGATCAGCGCCAGATCCAGACGCTGCTCCTCGATGCGCTTCTTCAGCTGGAGGCTCATATCCACGACGACATCGACCATGATGCCGGGATAGCTCTCCGAAAAACTCTTAAGAATGCTCGGCAGCAAGCGCTCGCCGATATCATCCGGCGCACCAAGGCGCACGACGCCGCTAAGCTCGGGCATGATGAAGCGCGATACGGCTTCATTGGAGAGCGCCAGGATATTGCGGGCATAGGAGAGCAGCATTTCGCCATGCTGCGTCAGGCTGACCGAGCGCGCATCGCGCAGGAACAACGTCACGCCCAGCTGCTCTTCCATCTTCTTGATCTGCATCGAGACGGCCGACGGCGTGCGAAAGACCGCATCGGCGGCGGTGGAGAAATTACCAGTTTCGGCGATGGCGACAAAGGTGCGCAGAACTTCATTGTCGAGCAACGGTATGGGCCGGCGAAACGGTACGGTCATATCGGCATCCTTCAATTTTTCTGATCCTTAGCACCATATCATTTCGTTTGTCTGAATGTCAACGAGGGGCCATATTTGTCTGAATGAAACGAATAAGGCAGCCGAAAAGGAGCGATGACCATGGCTGACACGATACTTTACGAGGCATCTCGCCTGTTCAACCTCTTGCGTGTCCGCGTCGTCCAGCGGACGGCACAACACACACTCGATGAGATCGTGGCGCGCTTTCCGGCGCATCTGATCGACGACGTCAACGCACGCGGTTTACCGCCGGATCGCATGCTATCTGCCCACGAGCGGAAGCCCGCCAAAGCGCCATCGTTCAATAATGCTTATGGCAGCTATAAAATCTATTCGTTTGATTGATAAATGAACCAAGCCCATATTAGCCCGTAGAGGTCGCGACCTTTCGGGCGTCTAAAAACCGAAAGGAACCTGGAAATGACGACGATTACCTATAGAGATACCGACAGGACACGGGGCACGCCTGCGTCGAGCGGTGGTTTTGTACCATTTATCACGCGGATTGCAGATCGCTGGCAGCAATGGCACTCCGAGCGCGAGCTTGAGTCCCTTTCGGACGACATGCGCAAGGATCTGGGCTGGCCAGTCGCCGACGAAACCAAGAATTCCAAGGCGATGCGATGATTGCAATATGCCCTAAAGCTTGAAGGCGACACTCAACTGTAACGAGTGTCGCCTTTCGAACATCTAGTCCCTGAAAACCTGCCTTTGTTTTATCTTGATTATAATCCCCATATATATTTGGCTATCTAAGGGAATTGCTTGGCTGCCCAGCCTGCTTTCTTTCCTGGGGCAATTTTAATCCGTCAGCGCAAATATTCCTTTGCGGCCGCTATTATCCATGCCAATGTCGCTATTAGACCATCGAGCCGACGCATTTGACGCAAGGTATACGGAATGGTCCTGAAGCATGGATTTTCCCGATATGAGCAAGATTCCGACTAAGACGCGTTCGCTGGTTTTCTTTCTCGTTCCCCATTTTACCATGCTGCCGTTTTCCGCAGCGGTTGAAACGCTACGGATCGCCAACCGCATGCTGGGCTACCCCGCCTACTCCTGGCGGCTTGCCTCGACCGATGGTCAGAAGGTCTATTCCTCCAGCGGCATCGGCCTCGAGGTCAATTCGGCGCTGGCCGATGAACGACGCTATCTCGGCGGCGAGAACCGGCCGAACATGGTGCTCGTCTGTTCGGGCATCTATGTCGAGGAATTCAACAACAAGTCGGTCAATGCCTGGCTGCGTGAGACCTACAATCGCGGCGTCGCCGTCGGAAGCCTCTGTACGGGGGCGCATGTGCTCGCCCAGGCAGGTCTCCTGAACGGCAAGCGCTGCGCCATCCACTGGGAAAATCTGCCCGGCTTTTCCGAGACCTTCCCGCAGGCCGAAGTCTATGCCGACCTCTACGAGGTCGACAGTAATCTCTACACTTGCGCCGGTGGCACGGCGTCGCTCGACATGATGCTGAACCTGATCGGCCAGGATTTTGGCGAGAACCTCGTTAATCGCGTCTGCGAGCAGCAACTGACCGACCGCGTCCGCAGCCCGCACGACCGCCAGCGCCTGCCGCTGCGCGCCCGCCTTGGCGTCCAGAACGCCAAGGTGCTGTCGATCATCGAACTGATGGAAAGCAATCTTGCCGAGCCGCTGTCGCTGCTGGAGATCGCCGACGATGCCGGGTTGTCGCGCCGCCAGATCGAACGCCTGTTCCGCCAGGAGATGGGCCGTTCGCCGGCTCGCTACTATCTCGAAATCCGCCTCGACCGCGCCCGCCACCTGCTGGTGCAGTCCTCCATGCCTGTGGTGGAAGTGGCGGTCGCCTGCGGCTTCGTTTCCGCCTCGCACTTCTCCAAGTGTTATCGCGAACTCTACAATCGCTCGCCGCAGCAAGAGCGCGCCGAACGCAAGCTCACCATGTCGAACAATCGCACCGGCGTTGTTATCTGACGCTCATCCTTCGTGTCTGCCTATGGAAGCGGCCTATTCGGCCGCTTCTTTCGTCATCTTGAAGTCGGAATAGACTTGATTGCGGCCATTGTGCTTGGCCATGTAAAGAAACTGGTCGGCGGCGTTCAGATAATTCTCGAATGCCTCGTAGCCAGCGATCTCGGCCACGCCGATCGACACGGTCACCGACAATTCCTCGTCATCCGCATTGACCTTCAGGTTCGAGAGACTGACGCGCACATCGTCGCAAATGGCGGTGGCTGCGCGTGAATCCGTCTCCGTGAAGAGAATGGCAAACTCTTCGCCACCGAGCCGGGACAACAAGCTATCGCTGCCTTCGAACAGGGATCTGAGCCGGTCGGCGACCGCCTTCAGCACCTGATCACCGATTTCGTGACCGTAGGTGTCATTCAGTTTCTTGAAATGGTCGATATCGAGGATCGCAACCGAACTCGGCCGCTGACGGCGCAGGCACTCGTTCACGATCCTCGGACCCTGATCGTAAAAATACCGCCTGTTGTAGAGCCCGGTCAGATAGTCGCTCGCCGCCAAAACGCGCAACTGCTTGAGCTGCAACAGTGTCTCGACATTAAGCGCAATGCGGCACTGCAGCTCCTCCTCCACGAAGGGGCGGTAGATGAAGTCGTTCGCGCCAGCCTTGAGGAAGGCCGCTGAAAGCAGGCGATCATTCGAAGAGGAGACGCCGATGACGCGCATCCGATCCGAGCCGAAGCGATGGCGAATGCGCCGCGTCAGCTCCTGACCATTCATGTCGGGCATATGATAGTCGGTGAGTACCATTTCGATGTCGCTATAGTCCTCGAGCGCCGCCAGGGCTTCGACGCCGGATCCGGCTTCAACGACCCTGAACTGCTGCGCCTCCAGAATCTCGACCAGTACGCGCCGTGCCGACGGCATATCATCCACCACCAGCACGCGCGTGCTGCGGTTGGAGATGGCGCGCCTGACGGAAGAAACGAGATTGTCGAGGGCGAATTCATTGTCCTTCAGGACGTAGTCGACAATACGCCGCTCCATGATACGGCTGCGCATCGCCACGTCGAAAGATGCTGTGAAGACGATGGAGGGTATTTGGTGGGCAATGGCAACATCCAGCGCCGCGCCATCCGGAGAATCCGGCAGGTTGAGGTCGATGACCGCCATCGTGAAACCAGACCCGCCGACCTCCAGCACGTCGTTCAGTTGCTTCAGCGAAGCACAATGGGTGACGCTAAGTCCAAGTTCGGTCTGGAAGCGGTGGCGGAGAACGGCGGAGAACATGCGCGAATCTTCCACCAGAAGTATCTTCTGGCTGCCACGGCGATGACCATGGCCATCACTGAGGAAATCCACGCCGAACACCATTTCCTTCAGGCCCTCCGAGCCGCCCGGCACTGTCTATTCGTCATCGCAATTGCGGGCGAATAGACAGTGCCATCGATTCCATCGTGAACAGAATTCGTGAAGAAAGCGGAACCATGGATTGTACAAACCTTATGAAAAACATGAATTACCTTCACATTTTTCTTGGTTGAACATCCACGGCTCTCCCCTTCCAGCATGTCAGGCACTCATTTTCACCTGCCGCACCGACTGGATCTGCAGCAGCGTGTCGAGATTCTGATTGACGCGGCAGTAGAATTCCTCGTCGATAAATGGCCGCAGCATGAAATCGTTGCCACCGGCCTTGAGGAACCGCGCCGACAAGAGCCGATTGGTGGAAGACGAGACGCCGATGATACGCAGCTCATGCGAACCGATGCTCGCGCGGATGCGGCGCGTCAGCTCGAAGCCGTCGATATCCGGCATGTTGTAGTCGGTGACCATCAAGCCGATGTCGCGGTTGGCCTTGAGGATTTCCAGCGCCTTGGCGCCGTTCTCCGCCACGCTTACGCGGAAATTATAGCGTTTCAGGCGGCTGGACAGCAAAGCCCGCGCCGTGGCGCTATCATCGACGATCAGCACATGATGGCGATGATTGGTGAGAAAACGGCAGATCGATTCCACCAGAAGATCGACGGCAAAGACATTGTCCTTGAGAATATAGTCGACAACATCCTTGGCGATCAGCGCGTCGCGCATGCCTGCAAGGAAAGTGCCGGTAAAGGCGATCGTCGGGATGCTGAGATCGATGAGATATTCGAGCGCCTCACCCTTTTCCGCGCCGGGCAGATTGATGTTGGAGATCGCCAGCCGGATCGGCTCCGACGACTTGTCGTAGGCAAGCTGCAACTCTTCGAAGTTCCGGCAAATTTCGATGTCGATGTCGAGGAGCTCTTTCAGCTTCGTGCTGATCATCGACGTAAAGACATTAGAATCCTCGGCAAGGAGAATGCGTGCCCCGGAAAGCGACCCGCCGGAATATTGCATTCCGGAAATACCCAAAAATGACATGGTAAAAACCTGCTAATAAAAACTCCGCCTCGTCCGGGTTTCTACAGCAAAGCCTTTGAGTATTTGTTAAGTCGACTGGTTTCCCATAGATGAAGAAAGCAGCCGTCAGAGCAGCGGCCTTGCGTCTGGATACCGAGCGATGCCCTAGTCTTTCAAAACCAGAGCATCCCGGTTCTATACTTTCGATTTTTTGATTTCAGACGCGCGGCACCGCAAACCCAAACCGGTCACATCATTCTGCTGGCGCACTACCACGGCGGCGACCAACGCTCTTGGCTTCCGATGACTGCAGCGGCTGTTCCTTGGTCGGAGAAACGATCTCTTTCACAACCTCTTCGCTCTCGTCTTGCGGCCCGTCAGCGGATTCGGCGAGAATGCTGCTCGGCTTGCCCCGCTTGCCATCGCGAACGATATGCAATTCCTGATGCGGATAGGGAATGGAAATCTTCTCTTCGCGAAAACGCTTCAGGATCTCGATCCGTAGACCATTGCGGATCTCCATGCCGTCGGAAAGATCCGAGAGATAAAAGCGCATCTCAAAATCGAGCGAGGAAGGACCGAACCGCAGGAATTCGACATGCGGCTCCGGATTTTTCAGCACCTTGGGGACGCTGCGCACCAGTTCCAGCAGAATCTCCATCACCTTCTTGGGGTCGGATTCGAAGCTCACGGAAACCGGGATTTCCGAGCGCGCCAGACGGTTGCGGTGTGTCCAGTTGCCGACGGAGGCATTGATCAGTTCCGAATTCGGTACGATGATCGACTGCTTGCGGAAGGTCTCGATCTCGGTGGCGCGCACGGAGATGCGCTTGACGATACCCTCCGAGGCGCCGGAAACGATCCAGTCGCCAACCTTGAACGGCCGTTCGACGAGAAGGATCAGGCCGGAAACGAAGTTCGACACGATATTCTGCAGGCCGAAACCGATACCAACCGAAAGCGCACTGGCGACGAGCGCCAGGCTCGACAAGTCGATACCAGCAGCCGAAATGGCAAAGATAGCCGCCAGCGCGATACCGAGATAACCGATACCTGTCTTGACCGAGTTGCGCACACCCAGGTCCATCTGGCCGCGCGCCATGACATTGCCGTCCAGCCAGCGCTGGAACCAGCGCGTCACCAGATAACCGCCGGCAAACAACAGGACGCCAGCGAGGATACCGACCAGCGAAATCGACATATTGCCAATCCGGATCTCGGTGAACAGCCGATAGGCGAACAGTTCCAGATCCTGGATATGGAAACCCCAGGACAGCAGGATCAGGGGAATGCCGGTCAAAAGCGCGACAGCATAGGTCGCAAGGCCGGCGACAAGCCCCGCCTGATCGAGCGCAACATCGCCAAGCTTGAAGCGGTTTTCCAGGAAGCGCCCGATGATCGTTTCGCCAAAGACGCCCTGCCGCGACACGGCCTTGCCCAGCTGGAAGCCGATATACATGGTGACCAGCACGGCGCTGGTCATGATCAGCTGCGTCGCGATGAAGCGCGCCAGGCCGACATAGCCAATGACCGCCGTGAAGATCAGCAATGTACCGAGTACCCGAAGGATGATCGCCATGCCGTGCGGCCAGCGACGGCCAGGGTCATCCGGATCGCCGCTCTTGGCGAGAATCGGTTTTCCAAAGGAGGACGTGATCAGGATCAGGCCGATCAACAGCGCGGCGAAAAAGCTCTTCGCCACCGTGACGACGACGGGCGACCCCATGGATTCGCTGATGCGATCGAAGACATAGTCGAGACCATTGACCACGGCCATGGCCTGCATGCACCAGCTGAGCGACTTGGCGCCCTTGTTCGAAAGCTTGACGAGCCGCCAATGCGGCCTGAATGGCGCAAAAACGGCGTTGCTCAGACGACCGACGAAATAAACCAGCCAGATGAAGCCTAAGAAGGCCGCCAGCACCGGCGCAATATCCGGCCGCAGCACGTTGAAGTTCGACAGGCTCAGAAAGGACGTAACGAGAAAAGCGGCCAGCGTCAGCGTGCGGATCAATGTCGACCAGAAGGCGACCGAGAGACGACTGATATAAGGCGGGTTCTCGATGGTTTCGTCCCGGACGTAGTAGCGTCCGAACAGTCGATAGCCACCCAAAAGGAAAATCATGGCTGCGGTAAGTGACAGAAAGACGGCGGCCAGGAGCGATCCGAGCTTGGCCTTTATAACGAAGCTAATCCAGCTCGTTATCGCATCGCTAAACCTTACGCCCTCGTCAACGAAAGCCGTTCCCGCATCCTCGAAGGTTCCGGCCGAAATCCCCGTGCGCTTGAACAGCGTTTCGGCGAATAGCTTCCGGCGCATTTCGACGAGCCGCATCGAAAGCCGGTTGGTAGCCCCGACAAGATTATCGACATCCAGGGTAGCGGCGCTGATCTGCGAGCGTTCGGCCGTGAGCCGGTCGCGTTCCTGCGTGACGATCGGCGCTTCCGGCGGCTGTCCTTCCTTGGGGGCAGCGCCGAGCTGCGTCAGACGCGTGTCGATCTCGGCAAAGCGCGGCTTCAACCGCGCAGAGAGCGCCACGACCGAGCGATTGAGATCATCAGCCCGACCGGACAATGCCACCAGCGTATCATCGTCCGCGCCTTCGCTCTTGGAAGCGTCCTCGATCGAGGAAAAATCCTTCTTCGCCTTGTTGAGATCGGTAACGGTGGCGTCCAGCAAACCATTGGCGAGCGGAGCCGATTGCGGCGGCTGATCCGATTGTTCGGCCGGCTGTGCCTGCGGCTGATCCTGCGCAAAGGCATCCCTGCCCGTCAAAGAACTCGCCATCACGGCGAAGCTCAATCCCAAAAGCAGCAAGGACAAAAAACGGAGGTGGTGTTTCAGCAGGCGCAAGCAAAGCTCCTCGTCGCGGATAAAGTCGCTGGCGGCCTCAATAAACGGATTCGCCGCGCGGAAGAAATGAAAGAACGGAATCTATCTATACTGCGACTGCGCATTTCATAGTCCCTACGCGTAAGCCTTGTAAGGCAAAGAAAGGCGACAGAAAGGCATCTGCCGCCCTTGTCCCCTTAGAAACCCGCTCCCGGCTGGGCGAGATACTCTTTCTCGGCCGCTGTCGATACGCGCCCAAGCATGGCGTTGCGATGGGGAAATCGGCCGTAAGCGGCAATGACGGCGCGATGTCGAAGCGCGTAATCGATCTGTTCATCCAAGCCGAGCGATTGAAAAAGCGCAACCGCCCGATCCTGCTCGAGGAGAGTCTCAGCATGCTCGAACGGCAAATAGAAGAATATTCGCCATTCCGGCGGCATCTCCTGATCCGACCCGGCCTCCAAAGCCGCTTTCGCCTCCCGCAATGCAAGGCCATCGGTTGCAAAAGCAAGCGGAGTGCCGCGATAGATATTGCGCGGGAATTGATCGAGGACAATGATTGCGGCCAGCCGGCCTGCCGGCGTTGCCTGCCAGAGATCGGTCACCCCGGCCGCCAAAGCCAGATGCGTGTCGCGAAACCGACGACCGATTTCTTGGTCGAGATCAATGGTCGAGCGAAACCAGTCCTCGCTGGTGCATTCCTCGAACCAGAAGCTCAATACTTCTTCCGGCGTACAAACGATCGGCTTTACCGCCATTTCCTATCTCCCAACATTGTCTTTCGGGAGATAGGTCCGCCAACACATGGCGACAATGGCAAAGCTCGCCGCCAGTCACCCTTTTCGCAGGATCGGATGAAGACTACGCAGATTGACAGCTCTCGTGACCGCCAGCGCCGGGCGATATGCCGCCCTCAACGAGCAAAAGACGGTTCAATCAGACGGCCTTGCATTGCGGATAGAATCGCCTGGCAACACCTTCGGCCGCCGCATAGGCCTGTGTGACGATCTCCGGCACCAGATCGATGTCCGGCAGGCTCCCGAGCCCCAGTGGTCCCACAGCGAAAAGCCCGTCCGTCGCCCGGCCGTCCACCGAAAGCGCGCCGGTGGCCTCGACGGCAAGGCCGAGACCAAGCTCATCCGGCATGGCAAGGCCCGTATCGATCAGGCTTTGCATCAGCGGCGTGGTGAGGTCAGGCGCCTGGCAGCGGCAGTCGATGACCTCGTCGGCATAGATCTGCTCGATGCCCTGCTGGCCAGCCGGCTTCATCGTCAACCCGGTCGGCGTGCGCCGCAGGAAGTGTCCACGACGCAACAGCGTGTTGCCCTCCGCGAGTTCCTGTTGTAGCCGGACATGCAGCGCCTCCGGCAGACGATTGCGGTGGCTGTCGTAAAGGGCGCGCAGATGGCGGTTGAACTGCTGCTTCTGGCCCGCAGGCAGCGAGCGCCAGAGCGAACGGGCATGTTTGCGCAGGCCGTTCATGACGGATTGCCAGTTCTGCCCGCTGGCTTCGGCATTTTCGCAAGCCGCGCGAATGAAGCGGACGATCTCGCTGAGATTGCCAGGCATTGCTTCGGCCGGAAAGACCGGATCGGCATTGCTGCGGGTGTGGCTCTGCGGCAGGAAGCCTCGTCTTGAAACAAGGGTGACCTGGCCGTCATAACCGCTATCGCGCAGCTGCAGCAGCCGGTCGACGACGCGCAGGCCGCTGCCGAGCAATACAGTATGCGGTCGCGACACCAGGCGACGGGCGCGCACAGTCGTCGGCGTCGCCACCCGCTCGCCGCTCTGCGGCTGGTCGTCGGTAATGCCGTAACCGGTCGCCAAAACCACCATGTCGAACAGCGGATTGGCAACGCCGGCACTCTCCACCAGAAAACGGCCGCCACGGCTGCGGCGAAGGCCGACCACCGTCTCGCCGCTGACCTGCACCGTGATATCCCGCCGCGAGGATAGCGCCTCGGAGAAGCGCTGATAGACATAATCGCTGAAAATGCTCTTCGGCACGAATATCTGCAAAAAGCCCGGTATCGCCGCCGGCACGGCACTGCGGAACGGGGCGTTGCTACAGAGCCAGTCGTTGAAATCATCGGGGTCACCGGCCGAGACCGAGAGATCGCGCACACGGCTGTTGAGGATTTCGCTGCTATGGCCGGAGGCTAGCGCCTGGCCGCCGCTAACGCTGGAATTGGGGTCGAAGAGCTGCAGGTGAAAGGGCGTCCGCACCGTCTTCATCAAGGCGATCGCCATCATCATGCCGGAAAAGCCGCGGCCGATGACGGCGATGCGCGGTATCCCATAGGCTTGTGCCGCGGCATTTGCCTTGGCGGAGAAAAATCCCTGAACCGTCATATCAACTCCTGGGGGACGAGGTGGTCGATCATGCTTTTCTAAGGGCATACTGATACTTTGCCGGTGAACCTCATGCGGCTCGCAGCCATCAGGCCGCGAAGCGCTGCGCGCCCGTAAACACACAAGGGCCGCTTTGGTTCCTTGAACCTGAAGCGCATTTCCCATTTCGGCTCTCATCCGAAAGAGGGTGCTTCAGGTGGGTTTCCGCTCCAGAGCGAAATCCCGTTCCCTTCGTCAACCTTCATGCTGCGAACCGTTCGGTCCGGAGGAATGTGGTTGCTCATATTGTCTACTTATTTAGTCGTATATGAAAGCGCGAAAATGCGCCGGTAGCAAGCGCTTTCTTGCGACCGGCGCTTCTGGTCGCGGATGGCACCTACGACATGGCTGGGCACAGAACATCGTGCAATCGCGGTCTTGCGCGCTTATTCCCTTGGTTTTCAAACCGCTTGGCGAAGTCGGAAAACAATCGGTAGCCCTGCTCCCAACGACCGAAACCGCTGGCAATATTGATGTGGCCAGCATGGCCGAGATCATGAAGCTCGCTGCCCCATAGCGCGGCATAGCCGCGAATCTCGGCAAAATCCATGTAGGGATCGTCGCGGCTGCCGACGACGAGGCTTGGGAACGGCAGGGCCTCGGTCGGCATCGCGCCGAAATCGATGGCGCCGGGATGCAGCCGCTCCGTCCGCCCAAGATGGCAAGGCGCAACCAAAAGAGCCCCTTTCACATGGCGAGCGGCAGGCCGATTTGCGAGATTTGCGGCAAGCAGACATCCGAGACTGTGCGTGACGAGCCAGACTTCCCCTGCCCGCTCCAGCTCGGTTTCGAGCGCCGCCAGCCAATCCTTGAGTACTGGCCTTGCCCAGGAGGCCTGCCGGACGATGGTCGCAGTCGCATGATCGCGCGCCCAATGGCGCTGCCAATGCCCTTCGGCGGAGCCGTTCAAACCGGGAATGATCAGTGTCGCGACCATGGCGCTCTCCTGGATGGCAATCGGCGGCTCATTGCGCCGCGCGCTTACAATTTCTCCATTCAACGCCTATTATGCCAAACAGCCAGATCGGGATAAGCAAAGAAAATCTAATGTACAGTACATCTATAGAAATTAAGAGCTTATCGATTTAGCGCCGCTAAGTCACTGAATATGCCATCGGCTGATGGAGTGATGGATGGGAACTGTTTCGCAGTTGCACGAGCATATCAGGCCGCTCGCGCACCACATTCAAAGCGAAGAAGAAGCGCTGCAGATCGCCCGATCGCTGGCCGCCCGCTTCGCGCAGCAGGCGAGCGATCGCGATATCAACCGCGTGCTCCCATACGAGGAAGTCGACGCCCTGTCGCTATCCGGCCTGCTCGGCATCACCATAGCCTCCGAATATGACGGCCTCGACATCTCCAATTCCATTCTCGCCGAAATCATCGCTATCCTGGCGGAAGCCGATCCCTCGATCGCCGAGATTGCACAGAACCATTTCTACATTCTCGAAGCACTGCGCACCGGCGGCAGCGAAGAGCAGAAGGACACCTTCTTCGCCAGGGCGCTGGCCGGTGATCGCTTCGGCAACGCCCTCTCCGAGACCGGCACCACAACGGCCGGACAGTACAACACGCGCCTGACGCCGGAAGGACCTGGTCATCGCGTCAACGGCCGCAAATCCTATGCCGCCGGCGTTCTTTTCGCCGACTGGATCACGATCTTCGCGCTCGATACGCGGGACGAGCTGACCATCTCCCTCGTGCCGCGCGGCACTGAAGGCATCCAGATCATCGACGACTGGGACGGTTTCGGCCAGCGTACCTCCGGCAGCGGCACGATCATCCTGCACAATGTCTATGTCAGCGCAGATGCCGTCCTTGGGCCTCACAAAGGCCTCGAACGCGCAACGACCATAGGTCCGGTGGAGCAGATCATCCATGCCGGCATCGATCTCGGCATTGCTCGAGCCGCTTTCGCCGAAACCGTGGAATTCGTGACGACCAGCGCTCGTCCCTGGATGAACAGCGGCGTCGAGCGCGCGGCGGACGACCCATTGACCATCACCAGGGTCGGCCAGATCGCCATCCGCCTCGAGGCGGCAGCGGCATTACTGGAACGTGCGGGCCGGAAAATCGATATCGCCCAGATCAATCCGACCGAAGAGCATGTGATCGACGCCACGCTTGCCGTTGCGGCCGCAACGGCGTTGACGACGGAAATCGCCATCAAGGCTTCGAATACGCTGTTCGAACTTGCCGGCACCTCCTCCACGCGCGTCGGCCTCAATCTCGACCGCCATTGGCGCAATGCCCGCACCCACACGCTGCAGGATCCCACACGCTGGAAATATCATCTCGTCGGCAATTATCACCTGAACGGCATAACCCCGCCGAAGAACTGGACGCCGTGAAACGCAAACCGCCGGCTTGAAGCCGGCGGGAGAGTTCAAAAAGATCAGAAAGTCGGTTCAGCCGATTTTCGAAGCGCGGTAATCTTCCCGCTCTTCCGTATCGATCCCCGGCCCACCGCCAGCGACGAACTGTTCCAGCGTCATGTTGTCGAGAATGTCGGCGACCGCATCACGGACTTCCGTCATGGAGCGCCGCACATGACAGTGCTCCGGATCGGCGCAATCGTCACAGGCCTCATAGGCCGTGCGGCTGGCGCAACGGATCGGCGCGAGCGGACCGTCGAGCGTGCGGATGACATGGCCAATGCGGATCTCGGAAGCGAGACGCGACAGCGAATAGCCGCCGCCCGGCCCCTTCTTCGAACGCAGCACGCCGGAATTGCGCAATTCCAGCAGGATAGTGTCGAGGAACTTCTTCGGGATATTGTTACGCGAAGCAATGTCGTTGATGAACGCAGTTTCGCCCGGCGCGAGGCGTGCCAGATCCACCAGCGCCTTCAACCCGTATTTTCCTTTTTTCGTAAGCATCGCTGTCCGCTTTACTACAAGTTCGATTGTTGGGAGCCCGGCTGACCGATCAAGACTCAGCCTGCCGATCCTGTCATCATTAACCACGGAAATAATACCGTCGCCTTCGACGAACAAGACAATAACTCACAAATTGTATAGTTTATATGAGTAAATTTAGGCAAATGTATCGTCCAAGCAACGATTTTGCAGTTTTTCTTGCCTTTACGCAGCGTTAATATCGAATTGTGGCCTGTCGTGCTTGCGATTGGCATGGTCGCCGATTGCCGACGCCACTTGCTCCGCGACGAAGACGCCATGTTCGACCACTTCCGGCAGGCCCATGAGTTCGCCGAAAGTACCCCGCGCCAGTGGTCCTGAAATGAACAGCGACGGTGACACCGCGCCATCCGGCCCCTGCGCCTGGGATGTCGTATTGCAGGCAAGGCCGAGGCGTGTCGCATCGATGGCGAGATAGCCGGCATCCGCAAGTGCGCCGATCCAGCCTTGCGTTTCCAATATGCCGCGATGGCCCGGCCCGGTCGTCACCACGACCGCATCGAACTGACGATCGATACTCCCGGCGGAATGGCTGAGGTCGAGCCGACAATCAATCGCCCCATCCTTGCTCTCCACGGATGCGATGGAGGCTGCCAGCACCTCCAGCCTGCCATCGCGAATCGCTTCCTCGCTGGCGGCCTCCACCTGCGGGGCGACGCGGAAACGATGGACATCCCAGAAGGGCCGCAAATGCCGGACCACGCGCCGCCGCTCTTTGAGTGACATCGCCCGCCACAAATCCTGTCCTTGCGCACGCACCTGATCGATGACCGCGTGCCAGCTCCGCCCCTCGGCTTCCGCCTGGCGAATGGTGGCGCGCACATTCCGCAACAGATCGAGCGCGGTGCGCGATGGGTGACTGACGAAATCGCCGAACAGCTCCTGCCTCACAGGCGCATGGCCGCGTGACCGCAAACCACGTCTGGAGATGGCGGTGATCGGTCCCTTGTGACCGCGCAGGGTAAGGGAGGCGATGACGTCGGCGGAAGTCAGGCCGTTGCCCACCACGAGTACGCGATCGTCAGCACGGATGGCAACGAGTGCATCCGGCCGCGTCGGATCGACGACAAAAAGCGGATGGCCGGCCAAAACGCTCCGCAACGGCTCCGGTGGCAACGGCGACGGATGGCTCGTGGCAATGACAAGAATATCCGCCTCTACCCGCCTGCCCGCCTCACCACTGATCAACCAGCGACCATCCAGTCGCTGCACTTTCTCAGTCTTTTCAGCCACATGGGTGATGCGGCCATCATCAACAAAGGGCTGCACCATGTCATTGATATAACGTCCGAAAACCTCGCGCCGTGGAAACAGGCTGCCATTCGCCGCCACAGCCGTGTCGTCGCCGGCCAGTGCATCCTTCGCTTCGATCCAGCGTTGAAAATGTTCGAGATCATCAGGCAGCAGGCTCATCTTCGCCGCCGGCACATTGATGCGATGCGCGGGATCCTGGGTATCATAGGCAAGCCCCGCCCCCAACCTGGTGCGTGGTTCGAAAATGAAAAGCTGACCGGGCAGCAGCCGCCGGCGCTGCAGCAGGTGAAAGGCGACCGCCGCGCCGGAAACACCGCCGCCGATAATTGCGATGACTGGCCGACCACGCGACGAATCGTGAGAACAAGTGGTCATCGCAAATCCTTCCAGTCCGATCGATCACGCGGACGATCTTAGCGCCGCCAATCGCGCATGCTTCATAGCAATATACTCTACAAATTTTATTGACAATAGAATGCCGTGGCAAGCCGAATGGTTCCCGCCAACCCGCTCATCGGTGTCAAAAACCGATATCGCCTTTGCGAACAAACACTTCTTTGTGCCGCGCACAACGGCGTTATTGCACCGCAGGATGTAAAAAACTTGGCATACACCCAATAAAAGAACATACTAATGATTGTTCTCGTTCATGTTCTCTGGGAGGAGAAACATCATGGAACTGCTCCACATGCTATCCGCCTTCGACTACACGCTGATCCTGCTCCTGGTCGTGATCTTCGTCTTCAGTATGATGGAAGGCGGGCATAAAAGGCATTAGGTAAGCACTGGCGCGAATGTCAGATACCTAAGGTCAACGGCGATTGGTTGAACGCCTGGCGCGTACAATCGTCCGTATTTCCGCGGTTTTCTCCGCGAAAATTTCCGAACCCTGATTCTGCTTTGAAAAAGTGCGCCGCTTAGCGTCCATATGGATGAAGCCGCTCATTCCTGGTCATCAGGTCGATCTCTTCGGCCCGATCCGCAAGCTGATGATGGCAACAGCCTGATGGTCCTGAGATCCCGCGAACGAAAACCAAAAGGAAAGGCTGCCAGTTTGAACTGACGCCTCTATCCCGATGTAATCTAGGAGAATTTGGTGGGTGATGTAGGGTTCGAACCTACGACCCGCTGATTAAGAGTCAGCTGCTCTACCAACTGAGCTAATCACCCGTAACCGCTCGCTGGCGGCTTGAATGGCCATATAGATGGGATCGGTTTGATTGTCCAGCGGCCAGATGCATTATCATCGGGTCAACGTCCTCGAACCGATCCGCAAACCGATGATGATGCCTACGGCTTTATGACCTTAAGATCCTGCAAACGAACCCCAAAAGGGAAAGCCGCCAGCATGAACTGACGCTTCTATCCCGATGTAATCTAGGAGAATTTGGTGGGTGATGTAGGGTTCGAACCTACGACCCGCTGATTAAGAGTCAGCTGCTCTACCAACTGAGCTAATCACCCGTAACCGCTCGCTGGCGGTGTGAACGGGCATATAAATAGGATCGGTTTGATTGTCTAGCGGACAGACGCATTTTCTTTGGTTATTCGTCAAAAAAATTTCGTATAATGAAAAAAACCAAACAAAATCAAAGCTCAAGAATTCCGGTCGCAACACGCACCGCTTGGCCGCCAATACGCGCATTGGCGATCTCGCCGCCATCGATATCGATATGGAGGTGAATGAAGGACGGACGGCCCATCTCGACTCCTTGCTCGACGATGATCGGATGATGCCCATCCGGCAACTGGTCGAATTGATGAATGGCGCCGGAGAGCGCCGCCACGGCCGAGCCCGTCGCGGGGTCCTCGACAATGCCCATCCCGACTGGGAACATGCGGGCATGGAACTTGGCGTTGTGATTGACGCCGCCGCGACAATAGACGAAGGCGGAGGCAAGCGCGCCATCGACGAAAGGCACCATCTTTTCCCAAAGCGGCAGATCGAATTCCAGCCGCTCGGCCGCTCCAACATCATGCACCGGTACCAACAGGAACGGCACGCCAGCGCTCCAGATCGACGGAACGTGATTCTCGAAGCCGACCTCGGTGATCTTCAGACTAAGCGCATTGGCGATATCAGCCTTGTCGAGCGGCAGCAGGATTTGCTGTGATTTTCGCGGCAAGTCGAACTCGGCAAAACTCGCCTTATTCTGCCGGAGCCTGACCGCGCAGCGCACCGGCCCCACCCGCTCATCCAGCACCGAGACCAGATCGATCTCGCCGCCATGGCTGGCGTGCGCCCGTTCGGCAAGCGCGATCGCCGTACCGACCGTCGGATGGCCGGCAAAAGGCAGTTCGCGTCCGGGAGTGAAAATGCGCAGGTTCGCCGTATGTGCCGGGTTCTGCGGCGGCAGAACGAAGACCGTCTCGGAAAGGTTCATCTCCTTGGCAATCGCCTGCATCGCCTCATCGCTCAGGCCTTCGGCATCGAAAATCACGGCCAGCGGATTGCCCGCAAGCCTGCTATCGGTGAACACATCATAGACACTGAAGCTGCGGGCCACCCCTGCCTCCCTCACATGACTTTAGACTGCATAGCCACCCGGCTTCCTCATACATAACGGCAACACCTTTGAGCGCAAGCTAAAGCTGTTCCGCACGAGCGAAGAACCATGCCAGGATGGGCGGCATTGCCGAGCTGTAGCGATGCGCCGTCGGATCGGCGGAGCGGATGGCAACCGCATCGTCGATCTCCTTTTCCTCGTCCACCAGCATATGCGCCCTGATCTTTTCGAGCATCTCGTCGGCGGTCCAGGGAAAGCGGAAGATGCGGAACAGGGTGACGGAGCGGTTGGCATGCGTCGCATAATAGCCGGCCTCGGCAATGGCTACGTCAAGATCGAGACCGGTTTCCTCCAAAACCTCGCGCCGCATATTACCCTCGACATCACAACGACCGTCGACAATGTCGTTTTCATCCATCGAACCCGCAGCGCAATAGACCTGACCGGGGTTGGCAGTATGCTGCGCCATGCGGATGGCGATGATCGCGCCATCGGAGGAGACGGCGACCGGAAAGGCGAAGACATGAAAGCCACCGCCACGCTCCCTGTGCTTGCGCCACCACATGAATGTGGAGAAAGGCGTTAGATAGCCCTCGCCCGCCACGGCTAGCTCGCTGACCTCGAGGCGATACTGGAAGATCATACGGCCGTCGTAAAGCGCCGGATTGGTGGCAATCTCCCTCTTCCAGTTCTCACCCGCCGCTTCGGCTTCGTTGAGATGAAAGGGATGATCGCCGGCAATCACCTTGAGGTCGATGCGGGCGACCGGAAATACGGTATTCTCCGGCGGCCAGCCGGCCATGTCATTTTGCGGTTTGAAAGCGGAGTTCATAAAAGATCCAATGTCATGACGATGGGGCAATGGTCGGAAGCCTTCGGCCTGTCCCAACCCGTACGCGGATAGCGTTCCACCTCCTGTCCGGGCGGAAAGATGGTGCGAAAAGGCTGGCCGGAGCGGACGACGTCGGGCAACCGCGTCGCATTGGCTTGCGCAAGGGCCGGAGACAGCCAGATGTAATCGAGCTGGCAGAGCCACTGCTCCTGTGGCCCGCGCGCGTGGTAGAGCGTCCAGCGGTCGAGCTCGTCACGCCGCCGCATGACGTTTTCAACGAAACCGTCTTCGCTAAAGACATCGAGCGCACTCGCTTCTTCATCCCGGTGTTCGAAGCGATAACCGGTATGGCGCGTGCCAATAACATCGACGCGTTCCTGATAGTCGTTCATGTCACCACAAATGGCGAAATTCTTGGCGGCCGTATGACCGGCGCCGAAACGGGTCTCGATGATGTGGCGCACCGCCAGCGTCTCGGCGCGGCGCACCGGCATGGTCGAATGGCGACCATCGGCGCCCTCCCGCGCCGGACCCATCGACTTCAGATGCACGACATAGAGTGAGAACGGCACGCCGCCAACGGTCAGATCGAGTTCCAGGCAGTCGCGCTTGAAGATCTTGTCGTCCTCGTGAAGGCCGAGCGCCGCCAGTTCTTCGGTGAACAGATCGAAATCGCGATAAGTCACCATGGCGTGACTTTTGATATCGATGAGTACGATCGGCTGTCCGTCGCTCGTCTGCTCGCGCATCATGACGGCAACGTCGATACCCCTGGAGTCATTGCCCTCGATCAGGAATTTCTGCCGATAGCCATTGCCGACCATGCGGAAGAGATAGCCATATTCAAAAGCCTGCAGGGCGGCCATGCTGTCGACTTCCTGCAGGCAGATGATATCGGCATTCGCATCGGCAATGGCGAGCGCCGTCATCTGCCGCGTGTCGTCAGTCGCAGCCACGACGCGGGCCGCTTCAAGCTGCTGGTAGATATTCTCGTTCTTTACATCGAACAGCTTCAGCACCCGGTCCTGCCGCAACTGATTGCGAAAACCGGTGTAATCGAAACGGGTCAGCAGGTTTTCGACATTGAAGGTGGCAAGACGCAGGGACATGAAGCATTCCGGTTTATGGATATCGGGATTGGCTCGGCTCGCGCATCTCAACCAGCTTTGGCGGTGACGGTCGATTTGAACTTGCCCATGAGATAGGGGCCCGAGAGCACCGGCGCATATTTCGGCTCCTCTCCCGGCGGCAAGCAGGACGGCAAGCAGGCAATTTCGGCGAACCAGTTCGGCTGATGGAAGAAAGCCAGCGACTGTCGACGCTGCATGCCGCCTTCCTCCGGTGGCGGATTGACGACGCGGTGCACGGTCGAAACCCAGCGATCGTTCGTCCACAGCGCCATCAGGTCACCGATATTGATGACGAAGGCACCCGCTACCGGCGGCACCGGCGTCCATTGACCATCCGGAGCGATAATCTCCAGACCCTTGGAGCCCGGCTGCGGCAAAAGGATCGTCAGGCTGCCGTAATCGGTATGCGCGCCGGCGCGCAGCTGGCCCGGCTGCGGCGCAACACGCTGCTCCGGATAGTTCAGGGCCCGGAGCGCGCTGATCGGTGTATCGACGTAGCTGTCGAAGAAATGCTCGTCGAGACCAAGCGCCGTCGCAAAGACCCGCATGATCCGCCGCGCCAGATCCTCCATCGAGCGGTAGTAGGCCTTCCACGCGTCCACGAAGCCTTCAGGCCCCTCCGGCCAGATAGTGGCGGCATAGCAGAAGCCGAGCGCCTCGGGATCGGTCATATCAGGCGGCACGGCAAGCGGTCCGCCGTTGAAACTTTCCTTGAGATCCGGCGGCGTATCGACATTGCGCGATTTCGCCAAAGCCTCGGTGCCGGGGCCGAGATAACCGTAGGGATATCCGGGATAAGGTGCCTTCACCCGCTGCTTGACATCGGCCGGCCGGTCGAAAAACGCATGGGTCTTGGCCCATACGCCTTGAACCACCGCGTCATCGACACCGTGATTGGCGATCGCCAAGAAACCGGTCGAACGGCAAATCTCGTCGACCTCGGCACCAAGCCGCCTCTTCTCCTGATCACCAGCCGCCTCGAAAGCGCCAAGGTCGAAAATCGGGAAGCTCTGGTCGGACATGGCGCGACTCCCATTCGTGAGATCAGGCAAATCAAGCACAGGTGGAGGCATCGAACAACCATCTTGTCTTTCCGTCTCGCCGTATCGATCAGAGCCGCCAAGCCGAACGAATGGCGACGGCGTAGACATCGCCGGGCTTTACCGCTTCACGGCTATAGGCTCTCAGCACCTGACCGTCCGGCAGCGACAGCCGTAGCGCATAACGCTCGCCCTCGTAGAGAACGGAGTCTACCCGGCATGCAATGCCCTCCGCATCGGCCACAACGTCCTCTGGTCGAACGAGAATATCGGCACGTGGGATCTTCTCTTCCTGCTCGCTCCAGATCGCCTTCAATGCCGGCCAATCGATCGACCGTGGCCAGCCATCCGGAATGGCAAGCGACAGGATCGCGCCCTGACCGACCAATCCGCCGACCAGCCGCCCGTCAGGCCGCGCATAGATCTCCGCCGGTGCCGCCACCTGCAACAACTGTCCCTCGGACATCACCGCGACATCGGTTGCCAGCGCCATGGCTTCGCTCTGGTCATGGGTGACGTAGACCATGGTGGCGCCGGAGCGCTGATGGAACTCGCGGAACGTCTCCTCCATTTCCTTCTTCAGGTGACGGTCGAGATTGGCGAGCGGTTCGTCAAGCAGCACGACATCGGGCGATGTCACCAGGCAGCGCGCCAGCGCCACACGCTGGCGCTGGCCGCCGGAGAGATCGGCGGGCCGCCGTTCGGCATAATCCTCCAACCGCACCGTCGATAGCGCCTCGCGCACCTTCTGACGGTAGCGCTCGCCGGAAATACCGCGCACCTTCAACGGATAACCGACATTGTCGGCAACATTCATATGCGGCCAGAGCGCATAGGACTGGAAGACCATCGCCATGTTGCGGCGCTCCGGCGGCAAGGTATGGGCGGCGTCGGCCAGCAGGCGTTCGCCAAGATGGATCGAACCATCCGTCGGCTGCTCGAAGCCGGCTATCATTCTGAGCACCGTCGTCTTGCCGCAGCCGGACGGCCCGAGCAGCGCCAGAAAACCGCCTTCACGAACATCCAGTGACAAAGCATGGACGGCGGCACGTCCGCCAGTGCCGAAATCCTTGCTGACGTGATTGAGGATCAGCTTCGCCACGGCACCACTCCTTTCGGCAGCCGCTTGGCCAGGATTTCCAGCAGCAGCATCATGCTGACGACCATGGCGATGACGATGACCGACATGGCAGAGGCAAGATCAGAGCTGCCGCCGTCATCGAGATTGTAGATGACGACACCGAGCGTCTGCGTACCTGCCGACCAGAGCAGGGCCGAGACCGTCAATTCGTTGCAGGCGATGAGAAAGACCAGGATCACCGAGGCGCCCGCTGCCGGCGCGATCAGCGGCACAATGATATCAAAGAGACGCCGGAAGAAGCCGGCTCCTGATAGACGCGCCGCCTCTTCCAGCGCCGGATCGAGCTGCAGGAAGGCACTCATCACCGGCTTGAGGCTGACGGCGAAATAGGCGGAGAAATAGGCAAGCAGAATGATCCAGATCGTGCCGTAGAGCGTGATGTTGAGGATCGGCAGGGGAGCAGCAAAAACAAGAATGAAGCAGACGGCGATGATGATCCCCGGCAACGAATAGGGAATCTCGATCAAGCCCGCGACGATCCGGCTCAGCATGTCCTTGCGCTTTGTCAGCGCATAGGCCGCGAGGACTGTCACCACCAGGAGACCAAGTGCCGTCGTTCCGGCAAGAAACAGGGAGTTGGAAAAGGCGGTGCGCGTCACCGTCTGGCGGAACAGGATTTCGGCAAAGGCATTCAAAGACGCCGTCTTGAAGGTCAACGGCACGCCATAAGCCGGCACCAGTGCACCTGCGACCAGCGCGAAGAAGGGCGCGACCAGCATGACGAACAGGATCGCCCAGAGCAGCGGCATGGCAACAAGACGCCAGCGACCGAGTGAGAAGGCGGCCGATGCGCCGGACAGGCCGATCACCCGATAATCCCGCCCCCTCAGCGCCCTGCTCTGAACAGCAAGACCGGCGACAGCGATCACCGCGATCATCGCCGACAACAGGGCGATATCGCCGAAGGTGCGCGGGCCGAAGGTGGAGAATTTGGTGAAGATCAGCGTCGATAGTGTGAAGATCGAAGCCGGTATGCCGAGGATCGCCGGAATGCCGAAATTGCCGACAGAGGAAACGAAGGCGATGGCAACACCGGCGATCATGCCGGGCAGCGACAGCGGCAGGATAATGTCGCGGAAAACGCGCAGCCCGGAAGCGCCTGACAATCTCGCCGCCTCGACGCCATCCCGCGGCAATGCCATCAGCCCGGCTCGAAGCGCCAGATAGACCAACGGCGCGTGCTGCACGCCGTAAAGCAGCGCAATGCCACCGACCGAATAGAGCGGTTGCGGCGAACCGAGCGGCGGGGCGATATGCAACGCTTTCAACAACGGGCTCGACGGACCGGACATCTGCACCCATGCCAGCGCCGTCACCTGCGGCGGGATCATCATCGGCAGGACGAAGAGGAAACCGAGCGCCCCCCCTGCCCGGCATGTCGGTCAGGGTCAGAAGGAAAGCGAAGAGGCAGCCAAGCAACACGGAAATTAGCGTGCCGAGCACGGCCGTCTCGATGGTGTACCAGGCGGAGCGCCAGAGGGCGGGATCGGTGATCAGCTCATAGGCGCCGCCGCGCAGCAGCGCCGCGATGCCGGCCTCCGCCAGCCGCGCCAGCGGCAGCACGCTCAGAAGCAACACGATGGTGACGACAAAGGAAACAGCCAGGCTGGCTGGCTGTTTCCCTTACGCATATATCCGTACATCGACTGTCCAGATCGGATCACTTCGATCCGTAGTAGGAGGAGAAGGTCTTCAGGTCCTGATCGGTATTCTTCAGGGCTTCAGACGCATTCAATGACAAAACCTTGATGCTGTCACGCGCCGGGAAACCGGCAGGCAGCGACATGCCGTTGCGAGCCGGGATATAGCCGAGCTTCAGGAAGCCTTCCTGGCCTTTTTCGGACAGGACATAATCGACGAACTTCTTGGCAGCGTCGGCATGCTTGGCGCTGGCGAGAATGCCGACCGGCTCAGTCACGGCCGAAACGCCTTCGGTGGGGAATACGAATTCCAGCGGCGCGCCCTTGGCCTTTTCGCGGATCGGCATGTAGTCGACGACCATGCCGTAGGCCTTTTCGCCGGAAGCAACCGACTTCAGCACCGCGCCGTTGCCGCCCGCAGCGACCGCGCCATTGGCGGCGAGGTTCTTATAGAAATCCCAGCCGAGTCTGCCGACGCCAGCGAGCGTCTGCGCATGAATGAGAGCGGCACCCGAAGCAAGCGGGCTTGGCATGGCAACCAGACCCTTGGCCTCCGGCTTCGTCAGATCCTGCCAGCTCGTCGGCTTCATCGCAGCGGCGGTGTTGTAGACGATGCCGGTGGTGATCAGCTTGGTCGAATAATAATAGCCGTCGGCGTCATAGAGCGCCGCATCGTAGTTTGCAGCTTCCGGCGACTTGTAGGCCAGCAGCTTGCCGGCTTCCTTCAGACGCTCCAGCGTGACCGTGTCGGCGATCAGGAGAACATCGGCGACCGGAGCGCCGGCCTGGATCTCCGCCTGCAGCTTGGCAATGATCTGCGGCGTGCCGTCGCGAACCCAATCGACCTTGATTTCAGGATTGGCGGCCATGAAGCCATCGACGGTCGCCTGCGCATCGGCATTCGGCTGGCTGGTATAAAGGACGAGGTCGGCAGCGATGGCCGAACCGGAGAAGAGAGCACCGGCCAAAAGGCCGGCGAAAGCGGAAACAAACGTCTTCATGGAGCGTCCTTGGCTGGAAGATCAGGCAGGTTCCTTAGACGTGTGGCTTAACATGATTGTGACAGTTCAATTTAGAGTGTCAGTACCGTTCATACTATCATTCGACCTTGACCATCGGCACCCCGCGCTATTTCCTAGCGCACGCATTTCAGATCTGATTTTTGGAGGATAAATCTATGGAATATCGTCTGCTGGGCCGTTCTGGCCTCAAGGTTTCCACCATCACCATGGGCACCATGACCTTCGGCGGCGTTGGCTGGGCGAAGACCGTCGGCGATCTCGGCGTCAGCGAGGCGAAGCGGCTTGTCGACATGTGCCTCGACGCCGGCGTCAACCTGCTCGACACGGCCGATGTCTACTCCCAAGGTGCTTCGGAGGAAATCCTTGGCGAGATCATCGGCGGACCGCGCAAGAACGGCGTGCTGATCGCCACCAAGGCCCGCTTCCCGATGGGCGATGGCGTCAATGATGCCGGCTCCTCGCGCCAACACCTGATCCAGGCCTGCGAAGCCAGCCTGAAGCGCATGAAGACTGATGTCATCGACCTCTATCAGCTGCATCAATGGGACGGCCAAACGCCGCTCGAAGAGACGATGGAGGCGCTCGACACGCTCGTCCGCCAGGGCAAGGTGCGCTATATCGGCTGCTCGAATTTCTCCGCCTGGCACATCATGAAGGCGCTCGGCGTCAGCGAGCACGACAAGTACCAGCGTTTCGTCAGCCAGCAGATCCATTATACGCTGGAGGCCCGCGACGCCGAATACGAACTGCTGCCGGTCAGCATCGACCAGGGCCTCGGCGTGCTGGTCTGGAGCCCGATCGCCGGCGGACTTCTTTCCGGCAAGCACCGCCGCAATCAGGCGACGCCGGAAGGCACCCGCCAGTTCGCCGGCTGGACCGAGCCGCCGATCCGCGACGAGAACCGCCTGTGGAATATCGTCGATACGCTGGTGAACATTGCCGACAGCCGCGGCGTCTCGGCGGCGCAAGTGGCGCTCGCCTGGCTGATCGGCCGCAAGGGCGTCACCTCGGTCATCATCGGCGGACGCACGGAGGCACAATTCAAGGACAACCTTGCCAGCGCCGAGCTGAAGCTGACCGACGAAGAGCGCAAGCGCCTCGACGATGTCAGCCTGCTGCCGCTGCTCTACCCCTACTGGCACCAGCGCAATACGGCCAGCGACCGGCTCAGCGAGGCAGACCTGTCGCTGATCGCCCCGCATCTGGCGAAGTAAGCATGGAAGATGGCGTGGCGGCTCAGGCCGCCATCGCCCCCAGCTCGCCAGCGATCAATGTCCCGAGGCGCGAAATACCCTCGTCGATCATCTGCTCGTTGGCGCAGGAAAAGCTGAGACGGAAGGTGTTCGGGCCGGAGCCGTCGGCGAAGAAGGCTTGGCCGGGCACAAAGGCGACCTTGACGGTTTCCAGCGATTTCGCCAGCAGCTTGGCGCCATCCATGCCCTTCGGCAGGGTGACCCAGACAAACATACCGCCTTCCGGCTTGGTCCAACTCGTACCATCAGGCATATATTTCGCAAGCGCGGTCAGCATGCAGTCGCGGCGTTTGCTATAGGCCTTGCGAACCTTGGCGACCTGCGCATCGAAACCGCGCTCGGCGACCTGATGGATAGCGATCTGGTTGATGGTCGAGGAATGCAAGTCAGCCGCCTGCTTCATCAGCACCAGCTTGCGGATAACGGGCGCATTGGCAACGACGAAGCCAACGCGAAGCCCCGGCGCCAAGGTCTTGGAAAAGCTGCCGCAATAGATCGTGCGCGTATCATTGATATGGCCCTTGCGGGCGATTTCCAGCGCCAGGATCAGCGGAACCGGCTCGCCGTTGTAACGCAGCGACTGATAGGCGGCATCTTCGATGATGGCGATATCCAGCTCGTCGCCGAGATCGATCAGCTTTTCGCGGGAAGCGAGATCGACCGTTTCGCCGGTCGGATTGGCAAAATCGGCGGAGAGATAGGCAAATTTCACCCTGCCGCCGGCCTGTTCCGCAGCCGCGCGATAGGAGACCGGGGTGCGGTTGCCGCCGGGGGTGAGCTGATCGTAGGTCGGCTCATAAGCATTGAAGGCCTGCAGCGCACCAAGATAGGTCGGCGCCGTTACCAGTGCCGTATCTTTCGGCGACAGGAACAGCTTGCCGAGATAATCGAGACCCTGCTGCGAACCGGAGACAATGAAGACATTTTCGAGCTCGCAGGGAACCCCAAGCGCCACCATTTGGCCGACCAGCCATTCGCGCAGCGGCTTATAGCCCTCGCTGACCGAATATTGCAGCGCCGCGTTGACCGCCGGACCGGAAAAGATGTCCGCATAGGCCTGCTTGAATTCCTGATCGGGAAACAGCGCCGGATCGGGAATACCGCCGGCAAAAGAGATGATATCAGGCCGCTCCAAAAGCTTCAGCAGCTCGCGGATTTCGGAGGCGCGCATACGGCTGGAACGCGTCGCAAAGATGTTTTCCCAATTCAACATGGGGCTTCCTCGTAATTTTTGGTCTTTGCGACACAAAATCACGCAATAAAATATAAGTCAACAATGCTGACCTATTTTGTTTGTAATGGTGACAAGGAATCAGGATTGATCGGGAGCATGGGGCTTTCTGCCAGCGCGGCGCGCTGTTTTCCGCTTCTTGAAGGGCCTACACATTCCTCTGCTTAAGTGTTATTCTTACGTAATATCAGTCGATAGGAAAAACGTAAGAATGGCTACCGCAACACTTTCCTCGAAATTTCAGATATCGATCCCGAAAGAAGTACGCGAGCAGCAGCACTGGAGCGCGGGCCAGGAGTTCGTATTCATTCCGAAAGGCAAAGGCGTTCTCCTCATGCCTGTCCCGACTTTGGAAGACCTCAAAGGTATGGCGCGTGGCGCAAATCCGGAGAACTACCGTGATCGGGACGACCGCTTCTGATGCGCGTGGTTGATAGTTCCGCGTGGATCGAATGGATTCTTGATAGCCCCCTCGGACAGCAACTCTCCGATCAAATTCCAGAACCCGGCGACTGCATCGTTCCAACGATTGTCCAGCTTGAACTTTCCAAATGGCTTCTTCGAGAGCAAGGCGAAGACGCCCTGAACAATTTCATCGCCTACACAATGCTATGCAACGTCGTATCGTTGGACACGGCCATCGCGCGTCGCGCCGCTGAGATCACCGTGCAACACAAGCTCGCCACGGCCGACGCGATTATCTATGCGACCGCCCTCCAGCACGATGCCGATGTCCTGACTTGCGACGCGCATTTCAAGGGGCTGGAAAACGTAATTTATCTTCCGAAGGCAATAGTCTGACATGACAAACGACGACCCCACCTCCTCCTTCTACGACGACAACGCCACCATCTACGCAACGCGCGAACGCAACCTGCCGCGAAGCCGGCTTGATGCCTTCCTCGCCGCTCTTCCCTCAAACGCATCCATCCTTGAACTTGGTTGCGGCGCTGGACAGGACGCGGCCTATGTGATTTCGCGCGGTTTCGACGTAACGCCCACTGACGGCTCGATCGAGCTTGCCAAACAGGCGGAAGCCCTGATCGGCAGGCCCGTGCAGATATTGCGGTTCGAAACGCTCGACATCGAAGACGCTCACGACGGCGTATGGGCCGAAGCCAGCCTGCTGCATGCGCCTCGTGCCGCCCTGCCCGATATTCTTGATCGAATCCATCGCGCGCTGAAAGCCGGTGGCATCTTCCACGCCAGCTTCAAAGCCGGCGAAGCCGAAGGCCATGACACGTTCGGCCGCTACTATAACTACCCCTCGGTCGCATGGCTGACGGCTCTGCTCGACAAAGGCGGCTGGAGAGATATCGCAATGACCGAAGCCGACGGCGGCGGTTTCGACGGCAAGCCGACGAAATGGCTCTACGTCAAAGCGCGGAAATAGAATAAGGCCGGAGCTTTCGCCCCGGCCTTTCCCATTCCAGCAATCGCCGAAAAGCTTAGTTGACGCTCTTGTCGACCAGCTTGTTCTTGCCGATCCAAGGCATCATGCCGCGCAGCTTGGCGCCGACTTCTTCGATCTGGTGGCTGTCGTTCATGCGGCGGATACCCTTAAAGCGGGCGGCGCCCGAACGGTATTCCTGCATCCAATCCGAGGTGAACTTGCCAGTCTGGATGTCCTTCAGGACGCGCTTCATTTCAGCCTTGGTTTCAGCCGTGATGATGCGCGGGCCGGAGACGTATTCGCCCCATTCAGCCGTGTTGGAGATCGAGTAGTTCATGTTGGCGATGCCGCCTTCATAGATCAGGTCGACGATCAGCTTCACTTCGTGCAGGCACTCGAAATAGGCCATTTCCGGTGCGTAACCGGCTTCGACCAGGGTTTCAAAACCAGCGCGGATCAGTTCGACGAGACCGCCGCAGAGAACGACCTGTTCGCCGAAGAGGTCGGTTTCGCACTCTTCGCGGAAGTTGGTTTCGATGATGCCCGAACGACCGCCGCCGACGCCGCAGGCGTAGGAGAGAGCGAGTTCAAGGGCATTGCCGGAAGCGTTCTGGTGAACGGCAACGAGGCAAGGAACGCCGCCGCCCTTCTGGTATTCGCCGCGAACCGTGTGGCCCGGGCCCTTCGGAGCGATCATGACAACGTCGACCGAAGCCTTCGGCTCGATGAGGCCGAAGTGAACGTTGAGGCCGTGTGCGAAAGCGATCGCAGCGCCGTCACGGATGTTCGGAGCGATGTCGGCCTTGTAGATGTCGGCCTGCAACTCGTCAGGGGTCGCCATCATCATCAGGTCGGCCCAGCCGGCAGCTTCAGCAACCGTCATGACCTTGAAGCCATCGGCTTCGGCCTTCTTGATGGTCGGCGAACCGGCCTTCAGCGCGATCACAACGTTCTGTGCGCCGCTGTCCTTCAGGTTCAGCGCATGAGCGCGGCCCTGCGAACCATAGCCAATGATGGCAACCTTCTTCGACTTGATGAGATTGAGATCAGCATCACGATCGTAATAGACGCGCATTGTTTTTCCTTCCCTTTGCTTGTCTGGTGTAAAGCGTAAATTGAAACTTCTCAGACGGTTGCTGCTGCTTCCGCCGAAACCTTTTCCGTGCCGTAAAGCTTGAGGAAAGCGGTGACCGCCCTCTCCGCCTGACGGCTCGTATCCTTCAAACCGGGCTCGCCGAGCAGCATGCGCACATGCAGATCGGAAACGATGAGCCCGTAAAGCGTGTGATAAGCCTCGTCGGCATCCATGAAGCGCAGTAACCCCGCCCGCTTGCCGGCATCGATGAGGCCGCTGGCGCGACGGTCGATCTGGCGGCGACCGCGCTCCAGCAGCAGCTTGCCGAGCTTGGAGCCGTCGCGGTTCGACTGGCCAATCGCCAGGCGGTTCAAAGCCAGCGACACGTCGCCTGCCAGAACCTCCAGCAGATCACGCGCGAACACCACGAGATGATCGTGCAGGCTCGTCCCTGTCAGCCGCTCGCCGTTGCGCTCAAACGTGCGCACCTTGCTTGCCTGATAGGTGATCATCGCCGACAGCAGGCCGTCGCGATCGCCGAACCACTTATAAAGACTTTCCTTTGAGCAATTGGCGGCGCGCGCAACGCCCGAGGTCGTCAGCGCCTTTTCGCCGCCATCGACGAGCAAACGCAACGCCTGCTCCAGAACGGCGTTCTGGCGCGGCGAAAACTCGCTCGACTGTCCTGCTTCGCTAAGCACGATGGTTATCCTCAAATGAGTACCGTACGGTACGGTTCGTGGCGCGTTATGGCGTAGAGCACCGCAAGCGTCAAGCGAAAATCGTCGCTGCACCGCATCAATAAAGCACGAGAAACTATTCCGCGGCGATCGGACTGCGCATGCCTTCGACGTCCCGGAGCGGCGACAGGCCGTAAAGGCGACTATATTCGCGGCTGAACTGCGACGGGCTCTGATAGCCGACGCGATGACCGGCGGAGCCGACATCGAGCTGCTCCACGATCATCAGCCGCCGTGCCTCATGCAGACGGAGCTGCTTCTGGTACTGTATCGGCGTCATGGCCGTGACAGCTTTGAAATGATGATGCAGCGAGGAAACGCTCATGCCGGCGCGCTCGGCCAGCTCCTCGATGCGCAGCGGCTGGGCGAAATTGCCGCGAATCCACGCGATGGCGCGCGCCACCCTGTTGCTCTGGCTCTCGGCCATGGCAACCTGTAGCAACCGGGGTCCATTCGGGCCGGTCAGCAGGCGATAGAGGATTTCCTGCTCGATCAGCGGCGCCATGGCCGGAATATCCTCCGGCCGGTCGAGCAATCGGAGCAGCCGCAACGAAGCGTCGAGCAGCTCTGGCGAGGCAGGATTGACCGCCAACCCACGCACGGGTTCCGCCGTCATCGCCTCGCGCGGAATACTGACACGCGACAACAACTCCTTCAGCCGTTCGCTGTCGAGCGCCATGCCGAAACAAAGATAGGGGGTTTCGCTGCCGACATTGGTGACCTGCGTCGATACTGGCAGATCGAGGGCGGTCAGAATATACTCGCCGACGCCGTAGTGGTATGTATCTGCACCGACAGTCAACGTCTTGCGCCCCTGGACCACAACGGCAAAGCAGGGCCGGTAGGCCCCATGTTGCCAAACCGTCGCAGCCGATTGCCGATAGAGATTAAGGCCCTCTATCGGCGTACGATGCTCTCCTTCGCCAGGGGCGAAACGGGCAATGATGGAAGCGAGTTCCTGGTTTGGATTGAAAGGCAGGGTCATGCGCAACCAATTGTTTTGAGGATTTGTCGAGATCTATCTAGGTCGTCGCCAGCCGTTTCGAAAGAGCGCCGCTCACCCAGATTCGGAGAATCGTACATAAAGCTTGCAGGATCGCTCTAACGCTGTCGCTCGCTTCTGATGCATATCAATCACCAGAATTTCGACCTACATCTAAAGCCAATCCTACCAAAAAGGAACTCCCCATGGCTATTGCAAAGGGCTACGCCGCCACCGACGCGTCCAAGCCGCTCACCCCCTTCACCTTCGAACGCCGTGCTCCGAATGACGATGATGTCGCCATCTCCGTCAAATATTGCGGCGTCTGCCATTCCGACATCCACCAGGCCCGCAACGAATGGGGCGGCTCGAAGTATCCGATGGTACCCGGCCATGAAGTCGCCGGCATCGTGACCGCCGTCGGTTCGAAAGTGACCAAGTTCAAGGTCGGCGACCGCGTCGGCGTCGGCTGCTTCGTCGATTCCTGCACGACCTGCGCCACGCGCGACCTCGACTACGAACATTTTATGCCGGGCCTGGTCCAGACCTACAACGACGTCGAAGCCGACGGCAAGACGCCGACTTATGGCGGCTATTCCGACTCGATCGTCGTCAAGGAAGGCTATGTCCTCTCCTTCCCGGACAACATCCCGCTCGACGCAGGTGCACCGCTGCTGTGCGCCGGCATCACGCTCTACTCGCCGCTGCGCCACTGGAAGGCCGGCCCTGGCAAGAAGATCGCTGTTGTCGGCATGGGTGGCCTCGGCCACATGGGCGTCAAGCTGGCGCACGCCATGGGCGCCGACGTCACGGTTCTCAGCCAGACGCTGTCGAAGAAGGAAGACGGCTTCAAGCTCGGCGCCGACCACTATTACGCCACCAGCGATGCCGAAACCTTCACCAAGCTCGCAGGCACCTTCGACCTGATCCTCAACACGGTCGGCACCGCCATCGACTGGAATGCCTACCTGAACCTGCTGAAGTATGACGGCAGCATGGTGCTGCTCGGCGTTCCGGAACATGCCGTTCCGGTCCATGCCTTCTCGCTGATCCCCGGCCGCCGCAGCCTCTCCGGCTCGATGATCGGCTCGATCAAGGAAACCCAGGAAATGCTGGACTTCTGCGGCGAGCACAACATCGTCTCGGAAATCGAGCTGATCAACATCGACAAGATCAATGAAGCCTATGAGCGCGTTCTCAAGAGCGACGTCCGTTACCGCTTCGTCATCGATATCGCCTCGCTGGCATAAGCCTCGCGTTGCAGGCCTTACAAGGAAAGGGCAGCCATCGCGGCTGCCCTTTTTCATTCCTCGCGCATGGTTTCCCTTTGCGTGATCAGCCGGGCGCTGTGCTGGCGGCTGATATAGATCCACAGCCAGCTCCAGGCGACCGCGATGCGCCAGCGCGTGCCGATCAGGAAATAGATATGGGCAAGACCCCAGACCCACCAGGCGATGCCGCCCTTGAGCTTGATCCGGCCGAAATCGATGATCGCGGCACTCTTGCCGATGGTGGCGAGACTTCCCTGATGCCGATAATGGAACGGTCCTGGAGCCGGTTGGCCCGATAGTTTGGCCCGGATCACCTTGGCAACGTAGGCGCCCTGCTGCTTGGCGGCCGGCGCGATGCCCGGCACGGGACTACCGTCCTCACGCGTGACCGCCGCCGTATCGCCGATGACGAAAATATCCGGCTGGCCCGGCGCTCGCAATTCCTTGTCGACCACGACACGGCCGGCACGATCGGCGGGAATGTCAAGCCATTTCGCCGCCGGCGACGCCTGCACGCCAGCTGCCCAGACGATGGTACGGCATGGCACGAAGGTGTCCCCGATCGTCACGCCCTCGGCAGTGCATGAGGTAACGGGCTTGCCGAAGTGGATCTCGACACCCAGCCTTTCCAACGCCTTCTGGGCGTAGTCCGACAATTCCTCGACAAAACTTGCGAGCACGCGTGGGCCTGCTTCGACAAGGATGATCCTCGCCTTGCTGGTATCGATGTTGCGGAATTCCTTTGGCAGCGTTTTTCTGGCGAGCTCCGCGATGATGCCGGCAAGCTCGACCCCGGTCGGCCCGGCGCCAACGATGGCGAAGGTCAGGAGCGCCTCGCGAATGGCCGGATCTTTTTCCAGCTCGGCCTGCTCGAAGGCCAGAAGCACGCGGCGGCGAATGGTCGTCGCATCCTCAAGCGTCTTCAACCCCGGCGCCACTGGCTCCCATTCGTCATGGCCGAAATAGGCGTGGGTCGCCCCCGTCGCCAGCACCAGCGTATCATAGCCGATCGTATCGCCATTCTTCAGCGTGACCGTATGCGCGCTGCTGTCGACATCCACGACTTCCGCCAACAGCGTCGTCACCTCCGGCCGGTCGCGGAAAAAGTTGCGGATCGGCCAGGCGATCTCGGATGTCGCGAGCAAGGTGGTCGCAACCTGATAGAGCAGCGGCTGGAACAGGTGATGGTTACGCCGGTCGATCAATGTTATGCGGACTGGCGCGCCCTTCAGATCGTTCGCAAGCTGCAATCCGCCGAAACCACCTCCGACGACAACGATATGACGATCCTGCATAACGACACCCCGCATCTATGACATCGCCGCAAACGTAGAGTTGAGGGCGACGGCCAGCAACTGCCTTTTATGCATGGCACCTGTGCGGGCGTGATTCTTACTGGGGGATAGAGAATGCCGTCATCGATTTCGCGCTCGCTGGATCAGATCGAATGTCTCACGCACATTGGCGATGCCTAGAAATTTAGGGGTATTCGAAAGCGCGGGTGTCCAAAGACCGATACCGCCGCCACGGCGACCATAGCCGATCTGGACATCGTTTCCGAAGCTGATCGTACCCGTTCCATTGCCATTCTGATCCAGATCCAGGGTCTGCAACCGCTCCAGCGGTACGGTCAGAAGCTTGGAAAACCAGCCTTCGCGCAAGACCATGATACGCTGATCGCTGACCGCATATTGCGTCCTGGCGCGGACGAATGCATCCAGCACGAAGCGACCTATGATGAGGTACAAGCCGATCAGGATGAAAGGCAGACCCCACAGCTTGAAAAACAACGGTGCATTGGCCTGGCGTGCAACCATACTTTCCCAAAAGATCGCAAAGCCACCCCACATCAGCGAAAATGGCACCAAAAGCAGGTCCTTCCTGCTAAACATAAGGCCTTGTTTCGGCCGGCCATGCCATAACAACTTCTCGCCGGGCAGAGCATAGTTCTGGATGTCCGCATTGCTCATGACAAATTGCCTCTAAAGCACACACGCCATGACACCTTAGCTGAGAGAATTCGCTGAGATAATATGCAAAACCAGCCTGCGACTCTATGGACCTATTGCGCATAGCCGACGGGAATGGAGGCGCCGCTTTTCAGCTCCTCCATCGAGATCGAGGCGGAAACGTCGAACAGTTCCACCTTGCGGACGATCTGTTTGTAGATGACGTCGTAATGCTCGACGCGAGGCAACACGATCTTCAGGATGTAGTCATAATTGCCCGTCAAACGATGCGCCTCGACGATCTCGGGAATATCGCCGATAACCTTGCGGAACTTTTCGATCCATTCGTCGGCATGATGCGCAGTCTTGATCAGCGCGTAGAGTGTCGTGGGCACACCCATCTTCTCGCGATCGAGCACGACGATGCGCCGGGCGATATGGCCGCTTTCCTCCAGCCGCTGGATGCGCCGCGAGCAGGCCGAGACCGACAACGCTACGCGGTCGGCAAGATCCGTCACCGAGATGCCGGCATCGGCCTGCAAGAGATCGAGAATCTTCCGGTCGCGTTCGTCAAGCATGCGTGGCAATCTCCTTGGCGACGCTGTATTTTTGCGTCATCCAACATAATGGCGCAAAAAACTGCAGAAGAAAACGGACTCGCGACAAAGATTGCAAACATAAGGCGGCTGAAATACCGCACTATTCCGTCATTCAGAACAATAACGGAGAGCAGCATTATGCGCACCATCGGCCTGATCGGCGGCATGAGTTTCGAAAGTTCGGCGGTCTATTACCGCATGATCAACGAGATGGTTCGTGGCAGACTGGGCGGTCTCGCCTCCGCCGAGGTGTTGATGTACTCCGTCAATTTCGAAGAGATCGTCAGCATGCAGAAGGCCGGACGCTGGGATGCCGCCGCAGCCCGTCTCGGCGATGTTGCACACCGCCTGCAGGCCGCCGGCGCTGAATGCGTGCTGATCTGCACCAACACCATGCACCTGATCGCGCCGGAAGTTGCTGCCCGCATCTCCGTGCCGCTGCTCAACATCATCGACGAGACGGCCATCGCGCTGAAGGCGGCCGGCCGCGTCAAGCCGCTGTTGCTGGCTACCCGCTATACGATGGAGCATGGCTTCTACGCCGATCGTATGGCGCGTAACGGCATTTCCGTTATGGTGCCGAACGCCGACGACCGCACGGTCACTCATGATATCATCTTCAGCGAACTCTGCGCCGGCATCGTCAGGCACGAGTCGCGCGAGGCACTGATAGAGATCATCGAACGCGCAAAAGCCGCAGGTGCCGATAGCGTCATCCTCGGCTGCACCGAGATCTGCCTGATCCTCGATCCGAACGGGCTTGCTTTGCCGGGCTTTGATTCCACCACGATCCACGCGCAGGCCGCCGTCGATTTTACGCTCGGTGCCGAAAAGGCCAGCGACAGCCGCGCCGCGTAGGTAAAATCGAATTTACTTGACTGAGTCCAACAAACAATGGACATCGTTTCCCATATTGCAGGGAGACGATGTCCATGTCTATTACCACGGAACTCGCGACCATAGACGCGGTCCGCGACTTCAACCGTTTTTACACGAACTTCCTCGGCGTTCTGAACAAAGCCTATCTCGACAGCTCTTACACCTTGACCGACGCCCGTGTGCTGTTCGAGATCGGCTCCCATGGCGGCATCGCCGCCTCGACGCTCACCCGCGATCTGCATCTCGATCCCGCCTATCTCAGCCGCATCCTGAAGCGTTTCCGCGAAGACGGCTTGATCGAGACCAAGTCTGATCCCAGTGATCTACGCAGCCAGATCATCACTGTCACCGACAAGGGAAAGGCGCAGTTCCTCGAATTTGTTCGCCGCTCCCGCGCCCAGCTCGCCGGGCATTTCGACGCGCTTGCCCCCGGCGAGCCCGAGCGCATCGTCGAGGCGATGCGGACGATCCAGACCACGCTCGGATCGGACCGCCATACACCACCGCCCCTCGTCATCCGAACCCACCGTGCAGGCGACATTGGCTGGATCGTGCAAAGTCAGGCCCGCTTCTACACAGAGGAATTCGGCTGGGATGACCGTTTTGAAGGACTGGTCGCGAAAGTTGGGGGCGAGTTCCTGTCAAGGTTCAACCCGGATAAGGAACGATGCTGGATCGCGGAGCGTGGCGGCCAGAATGTCGGCTCCGTCATGATTACCGACGGTGGCGACGGCGTTGCGAAGCTCCGGCTTCTTTACATCGACAAGGCGGCGCGCGGTCTCGGCCTCGGCAAATTGCTGGTCGACGAATGCATACGCTTCTCACGCGATGCCGGTTACCGGCAACTCTCGCTCTGGACCAACGACATCCTCGACGCCGCCCGGGCCATCTATATCAAGGCTGGCTTCCAGCTTGTCTCCGAGGAGAAGCACCGGATGTTCGGCCCGGAATTGAACGGCCAGACCTGGGTGCTGGACTTGTGACCTGTCATTGGCGTGCATGAATATGGACAGCCGCCAGATCGATCAATAATGTCGATATAGCCTTGATTTGCATGGGGATATCGACATCCATGACCAGCACGACCGAGATACAGATACTGCCGATTGCCAACGACCATATCGAGGGTTTTCATAAGGCACTCGATACCGTTGCGCGTGAGCGAAAATATCTATCCCTGCTGGAAGCATTTCCTCTGGAGGAAACACGTAGCTTCGTGCTCGGCATGATCAGGGACGGCAATCCGCAATTCGTCGCGCTGGACGGCGAAACGGTGGTCGGGTGGTGCGATATCAGCCGCCATTTTTTCCCTTCGCACGCCCATGGCGGCAAACTCGGCATGGGGATCATTCCCTCCTATCGCGGTCGAGGCCTGGGGCAGCGGCTGATAGAAGCCACACTGCAGGTGGCGCGCGATGCGGGCTTCGTGCGCGTGGAACTCAGCGTGCACGCCGACAATCCCCGTGCCATCGCCCTTTATGAAAGGGTCGGCTTTGTCCGGGAGGGCATATCGCGCAAATCCGCCTGCATAGACGGTCGCTATATCGACACCATCAACATGGCGATCCTCTACGAATAGACCTGCCGGAGGTCACCGAAAACCGGGCGAACTCATCACGATTTTGTTGCGGCGCAAAATTCCGCTTGATTTGGAAACGATCATTTCCTAAAGAAGCCGCATGACAACGGACTCACTGGACATTTCGCCGAAACTCCGCGGCCGCCCACGGGAATTCGACATGGACGCAGCCCTCGACGAGGCGCTGCGCGTCTTTTCCGAGCGCGGCTATTACGCTGCGTCGATCAGCGAATTGACCGAGGCCATGGGGCTGACGGCCGGCAGCGTCTATAAGGCGTTCGGGGACAAGCGCGGCGTCTTTCTCGCCACCTTCGACCGCTATCGTAAAGTGCGGCGCGGTCTCATGGAGGAGCGTCTCTCTGCTGCCCCCAACGGCTATGAAAAGCTGCGGGCACTCGTGACCTTCTATGCGGAGTCATCCTGCGGCGACATTGGCCGCAGAGGTTGCCTCGTCGTCGGTAGCGCGACCGAGTTGGCGCTCTTTGACGAGGAAGCTGCCAACCGCGTCGCCTTCGCTTTCGAAACTGACGAACGGCATCTCGTCGACCTGATCCGCCTCGGACAGACGGACGGTTCGGTGCCGAACCATCTCGACGCGGAAAACACCGCCCGTACGATGCATTGCCTGATGAAAGGCATGCGCCTGATCGGTAAGACCGGCCGTACCCGAGAGCAGATGATCGCTGTCCTCGAGACCGCCATGACATTGCTGAACTGACTTCTCGCTAAAATGCGGGGGAGATTGCGTCCCCCAACCGCATCAAGGATCAAGACATGCCTGCCACCGCTGCCGCCACGCGGGAGAGCACACCGCTCCCTGAAAAGACCATTTCACCGTTGATGACCTTCATGTTCGCCGCCGCCTGCGGGCTGGTGGCCGCCAATCTCTATTACGGCCAGCCGCTGGCCGGCCCGATCAGCCAGGCGCTCGGCTTCACGCCGGCGGCAACCGGCCTGATCGTGACGCTGACCCAGATCGGTTATGGCCTCGGCCTGCTGCTGATCGTGCCGCTCGGCGATCTCCTGGAAAACCGCCGGCTGGTGCTGACGCTGGTAGCACTGGCGGCCGTGGCGCTCGTCGGCGCCGCCTTTGCATGGTCGCCGTCGCTCTTCCTGCTGGCCTCGCTCTGTATTGGCCTTGCCTCCGTCGCAGTACAGGTACTGGTGCCTTTCGCTGCCCATATGGCGCCGGATGCCAGCCGCGGCGCGGTCGTCGGCAATGTCATGAGCGGTCTGCTCTGTGGCATCATGCTGGCCCGGCCGGCGGCCAGCTTCCTGTCGGAACTGCTCTCCTGGCATGCCGTTTACATTATCTCCGCCGGTGTCATGATCGTCCTTGCCGTCATCCTGCGCATCGTCCTGCCAACCCGCCGTCCACACACCAAGCTGCATTATGGTCAACTGCTCTCGTCGATGGGCCATCTCGCCCTGCATACGCCGGTCTTGCAACGGCGCGCCCTCTATCAGGCCTGCATGTTCGGCGCCTTCAGCCTGTTCTGGACGACGACGCCGCTGCTGCTGGCAAGCCCGGCCTTCGGCTTGACGCAGAACGGCATCGCCCTGTTCGCACTGGCTGGTGCCGCAGGCGCCATCGCTTCGCCGATCGCCGGTCGTCTTGCCGATCGTGGCTTGACGAAGCTCGCCACCGGCTCTGCCATGGTTCTCGCCATCGTCGCCTTCCTCATCGGCCATGTCTCGGGCAGCGGCTCGCTGCTGGCGCTCATCACGCTGACGCTCTCCGGCATCATGCTCGATTTCGGTGTGCAGACCAATCTCGTCGTCGGCCAGCGCGCCATCTACGCTCTCAGCGCCGAACACCGCAGCCGCCTGAATGGGCTCTACATGGCAACATTCTTCGGTGGCGGCGCGATCGGCTCGGCGCTCGGCGGCTGGGCTTATGCCACCGGCGGCTGGAACCTTACCTCGTGGATCGGTGTCGCTTTCCCGGTCGTGGCCTTGCTTATCTTCCTGACCGAACGGGGAAAATGATCAGGATAGCTGCGGGACGACGTTCCGCAGCCAATCGCATTCGCTGAGGCCCGCCGTCGCAAAGGGATCGACTAGAGTGCCGGAGACAATCGAGGCCAATATCTGCGGTCCCGGCGGCACCTTGGCGATGGTGGCAACCAGCCGGTCGCGGAACCAGGCAAGAGCTGCCGAATCCGACTGGTAGAACGGCGTGAACGCCAGCGACAGCAGCTGGAACAGCCGCACATGCAGCCGCCGCGCTTTCGCATAGGAGGCAAGTGCCGTGTCGATATCCTCGTTGCCCGCCAGCGCATGCGCAAGTGCGGCCACGTCCAGCAACGCCATATTGGCGCCCTGCCCGAGCTGCGGACTGGTGGAATGCGCGGCATCGCCGACAAATACCGTGCGGCCGTTATAAGGTGTACCCATGGTCCGATGGGCGTAGCGCGCCAGCGTCAACTGATCCCAATCGCTGATTTGATCGAGCAAGGGCTGGCATTCCGGCCAATAGCCGCGGATCGCCGCCTTCCAGCGATCGAGACCCTGGCGGCGCACCTCGTCGACATCCGCCACCTTCAGGCTCCAGAACAATGCCGCCTGCTTTGGCACATCCGGTTGCCTTCGCCCGATCGGCAGCACGCCGATCATCACCTTCGCCTGATCGTAGCGCTGCGTCAGCGCCCTCTCATCCACCAATCCATCCGGACAATCCAGCGTCGCCCAGAAGGCACCGTAGGTGAGATTGCGTGCACGCGGCGCGGCCGGCGAAGCCGTGACCAGTTCGGAACGCGCGCCGCTGGCGTCGATGACGAGATCATATGGTCCCAGCCGCTCATTGCCCTCGACGACAAGATAGGTTTGACCGCCCTCTTCCAGCGAAGAGACCACCCGCCGTCCGGTGAAAACCAGATGTCTCCTCGCGGAGACTTCATGATAAAGCGTGTCGAACAGCGCCGCGCGATGAACCGCGAGCCCATAGCGCCCGCCGGCCAAGGCGTCATAGCGCACGTCGAGAACGGTACGGCCACGCTTCGTCTCGGTGCCGAACAGCCGGTCGATGCGATTGCCGGCCGCGTGAATGGCGGGGCCAAGGCCGAGCGATTCCAGTACGGTCAGCCCGGTCGGCTGAAGCATCAGCGCGGATCCGACCGGCGCGGGATTATCGAAACGCTCGATAATCTCGGTCTCATGGCCGGCACGCGACAGAAACAGGGCAGCGGCAAGCCCGGCGGGTCCGGCGCCGACAATGGCAATTTTCAGGGATCTCACGGGGTCGCGCTCAGTCCTGCGATTGATCGAAATGGACGCGCGCGGCGCGCACCGCTTCATGATTGGCCTCGGCCCAGTTCAAAAGCGGCGCCAGCGGCACGTAGAGCGAGCGGCCAAGATCGGTCATGCGGTATTCGACGCTCGGCGGCTTGGTTGGGAATACCTCACGACCGACATAGCCATCTCGCTGCAGGTCGCGCAGCGTCTGGGTCAGCATGCGCTGGGAAATATCGGGCACCATCCGGCGCAGTTCGCCGAAGCGATAGGGCCGCTGCGCCAATGCCTCAAGCAGCAGGATCGACCACTTGCCGCCGATCTGCGAAATCAGATCCCGCACGGGGCAATTCGTGAAATCGAGTTTGCTGATATCGACGGCACGCAGCGGTGCCTCTATGCTGCGCAGATTGACGACGGCGCTGGCGCTCATGCTGGTTCCCTTTTGGTAACGTAGAGCTGAAAAACTGCCTCCTTTACAGGTCGAAGTCAATTCCTATTCTAGTGTTAGTCTCTTTTTGAGAGCGACAAACCTCGCGAGTCCGCGGCGGTCAAACAAGGATAAAGATATGAGCAGCACCCTTCTCGTCACCGGCGCCGCCGGCCAGCTCGGCCAGCGCGTCATTCATCACCTGTTGGAAACCTACAAGGTTGCGCCCGGCCGCATCATCGCCGCCACCCGCAGCCCCGAGAAGCTCGCCGATCTCGCCGCCAAAGGCGTCGTTACCCGCAAAGCCGATTTCGATGATACCGCTACTCTTCCCGCCGCCTTCGCCGGCGTCGACCGTCTGCTGATCATCAGCACGGACGCGCTCGCAGTTCCCGGTCTGCGCCTGAAGCAGCAGACGGCTGCCGTCGAGGCCGCCAAGCAGGCCGGCGTCAAGCATATCCTTTACACCTCCATGCCCGCCCCGGAGGGTTCGCTCGTCAGCTTCGCTCCCGACCACCTCGGCACCGAAAACGCCATCAAGGCGAGCGGCATCGGCTACACCATCCTGCGCGACGCCTGGTATTTCGACAATTTCCTGATGGGCCTGCCGCATAGCCTCGAAGCCGGCAAATGGTACACCGCGACCGGCGGCGGCCGCACCAGCAACATCAGCCGCGACGACTGCGCACTCGCCATTGCCGCAGCACTCGCCTCCGACACGACGGAAAGCGCAACCTATACCTTGACCGGCTCCACATCCTTGACGATCGAAGATGTTGCATCTGTTGTCAGCAAGATCACCGGCCGTCCGCTTGAGGTCGTGCAGGCAAACGACGAACAATTCGCCGCTGGCCTCACCGGTGCCGGTCTGCCAAAATTCGTGGTCGACATGCTCGTCTCCGCCGACGCCAACACCCGCGCCGGCAAATTCGACATCCTCACCAATGATTTCAACAAGTTGACGGGCAAGGAGCCACAGACAGTGCGCGCCTTCTTCGAGGCGCATAAGGCTGCGCTGCTAGGTTGAGTTTTCGGATATCCGTCGTCCCTTCTCCCCGCGATGCGGGGAGAAGGCTAGGATGAGGGACTAGGCACTATAGCGGCCTCAACGACACCCTCGCCTGACCAGCACCAAAACCTCTCCCCTTAAACCGCCTGCCCGCAAGCCCGGCAGAACCGCCGCACCGTCTCGGCCATGCCATATTCCAGCGCATCGGCCGTCAGCCCATGGCCGATGGAGGCTTCGGCGAGCGCCGGAATGCGCTTGAGCAGCGCCGGCAAATTCGCAACCGTCAGATCATGGCCGGCATTGACGGCCAGGCCGTTGGCGATGGCCGCGTCCGCAGTCTTGCCGAGACCATCGAGAATGACAGACGCCCGCTCCGGCGCATCGTAGCAGCCGCCATAGGGGCCGGTGTAAAGCTCGATACGGTCTGCGCCGATCGCCTTGGCGATCTGCATGGCTTCCGCGTCGCCGTCGCCATCGGCGAATAGCGAAACACGGCAGCCTATCTTCTTGTATTGGACGATGACGTCGGCAAGCAGGTTATGATTTTTGCGGAAATCCCAACCGTGATCGGAAGTCGCCTGCGACGGATCGTCGGGCACCAGCGTCACCTGCTCGGGTTCGACCGAGGCGCAGAGATCGAAAAACTCATCGGACGGATAGCCCTCGATATTGAACTCGGCTTCCGGAAACTCGTCGTCGATCAGTGCCCGGATCTCGGGCAGATCGGAGAAACGGATGTGCCGCTGATCCGGCCGCGGATGCACCGTCAAGCCACTGGCGCCGGCGGCCAGTGCAATGCGTCCGAGCCCTGTGACGCTCGGCCAGGGCAGATCACGCCGATTGCGCAGCATTGCGATGGCGTTGAGGTTCACGGAAAGCTTGGCAGGCATGATCGAAATCCATGATTTTCAAAGAGGATGATGGCGTCGTTTTATGCCATTGCGCGCCGCAAGACCAACGAGATTCGAACATCGATCCATGCAAAAGATTGATCATTTTTTGCTCGAGACAATGTCGCCCACCCTCGCGGGATGCAAAGAGCGTCATCGTCAACGTTTCGAAGGAGAAAAGCGGACCTAGCGGACGATGGTCAACGTCTCGGCGGCGCGCGTGATCGCCGTATAGAGCCAACGCTCACGCGTGTCGCGAAATGCCCAGCTCTCATCGAACAGCACCACATTGTTCCACTGCGAACCCTGCGCCTTATGAACGGTCAGCGCATAGCCGTAATCGAACTCATCATAGCGCTTGCGCGTCGCCCAGGGAATCTCGCCCTCGACATCCTCGAAGGCCTGCTTCAGAAGCTTGATCTTCGCCGCGCCCCGATCCATGTCGTCGTCTTCCGGGCGGATAAGCAGGTTGATGCCGGGCTTCGTCGTTTCCTTCGAAGAGGTCATCACCTGCCAGAGCGAGCCGTTGAGCAGCCCCTTGGCGGGATCGTTACGCAGGCACACCAGCTTGTCGCCGGATTGCGGATATTCGGTCGCAAAGCCCTTGAGTTCGCGCAGACGCTGATTGTAGCGCTTGCGGGTGCGGTTGGTGCCAACCAGCACCTGGTCCGCATCCATCACCAAGGGCTGCGTGACCTCGTTCTTCGAAATCACCTTTGCCGCGCCGTAGTCGCCATGCATGATCTCCTTGCCCTCACGCACATGCATGGCGAGCTGGATGATCGGGTTGTCACGGGCCTGACGGTGAATATCCGTCAGCAGATAGTCCGGCTCTTCGTTGGTGAAGAAGCCGCCTCCCGAGATCGGCGGCAACTGGCCGGGATCGCCGAGCACGAGGATCGGCGTGCCGAAGCTCATCAGATCCTTGCCGAGCGCCTCGTCCACCATCGAACATTCGTCGACGATGATCAGCGCCGCCTTGGCGACCGGGCTCTGCCGATTGATGGTGAACATCGGCGCCATGGAGGTCTTGCCGGTTTCCTCATCCTCGACGGATTCTTCGCCGCGCGGACGATAGATCAGTGAATGAATGGTCTTGGCATTGCTGGCACCGCGCGAGCGCAGCACTTGAGCCGCCTTGCCGGTAAAGGCCGCGAACAGGACTTCGCCATCGACATGCTCGGCAAAATGCCGGGCAAGCGTTGTCTTGCCCGTGCCGGCATAGCCGAACAGACGGAACAGCGGCGAGCGCCCCTCTTTCAGCCATTTGGCAACGGCCTTGAGGGCTTCATCTTGTTGCGGCGCGAATTGCATGGCTCGACTTGGCAGGATTCGGCCCATGGACGCAAGCAGTAAAAGCCGTTCAGCGCCGCGGATCGTTTTCCAGCAGGATCGGCTTGCCATGCGGCGTTGCCTCCGCAGCGCGCTGCCAGCTTTTCTGCAGATCGAGGATCGCGCCGGCATCGGCGACACCACGACTGACTAGCAGACCAGAAAGTGCCGCCACCCAGCAATCGAAATAGTCGCTGCCGTCTTCTGCCCGACCGGGTTTGTGCAGCTCGGCTGAAAGCCGCTCCGCCCATTCGCCCCAGCTGAACAGCCCCTTCTCGTGCAGATGCACGGTCATGGCAAACGCCTCCGCCGCCCAGGGCTCGGGAAAGACCGGCTCGCCATCGGCGGATTTCGGCAGTTGCGGCGATTGCGCTAGGGGTGACACTACCTCACACGCGCTCAAGATAGCTCTCCCATGCGTCGATGGAGATGGTGAGCGAAGGATCGGCGCCCTCGCCCCAGATCTCCAGCGCGTCGAAGACGACCGTATAGACCCATTGCGGGTTCTCGCCCTTGCCATGGGCATTATCGTCCGGAAAAACGAACGAGCCCTGCACGGCCTCCACCACCCCCGTCTTGGCGCGGGCATAGCGCGGCAGGCGGGTATGTCCCGTTGGGTTAAAGTTCTTCGTCCGCACGCGATCACCAACCGCAAAATGCGGCGCGGTCTCGACCGGCCGGTCGCAGGGACCGCCTTTGGCGAGAGCGCCGGCAACCATATCGGCCCTCAGCACGCGTTTCGGCACCGTCCCTTGCTGCGACGAATGGCCGGCCTGCAATTCCTCGCGTGTAGCAAAGCCATGCCTTTCCAGCAGCATCTCGATACCGCGCGTCCAGATCTCGTAGTAGCTGGCGCCAAGGTATTCTGCGGGCGGGATACTTTCCCGCGCGTGCCGGCTTTCATCAATGGTCCAGGCAGTGAACGCGCCACAGGAAAGCGTGATGCCGAGCGCACGCTTTTCCCATTCTGCATGGAAATAGGGCTCATTCGGCTCGGGCGCGACCGGACCGAAACCCATCTGCCCGCCGAGATCATGCGGCCCGTTCATATCGCCGCCTCCGGAGCCTTGGCGATCGCCGTACCGATCATGGCATCGCGGCTGACGAGATCGGCCAGAGCCGCTTCATCCAAACCCTCGGTGCCATCCGGACGTTCGGGAATGACGAGATAACGCAGTTCCGCCGTCGAATCCCAGACGCGAATTTTCTGGCCTTCCGGCAGGGTCAGGCCGAATTCCGCCAACACGCCGCGCGGATCGATGACTGCGCGGGAGCGGTATGCCGGCGCCTTGTACCAGACCGGCGGCAAGCCAAGCACCGCCCAGGGATAACAGGAGCAAAGCGTGCAGACGACGAGGTTATGGGTCTCCGGCGTATTGAAGACCGCGCGCATATGCTCGCCCTGCCGGCCCGTGAAACCGAGGCTGGCAATCGCCGCCGCCGCATCGCGCTTCAACCAGTCGGTAAACTCCGGATCGCTCCAGGCTTTGGCCACCACCAGCGCCCCGTTGCGCGGCCCGACCTTCGTCTCATAGGCCTCCACGATGGCATCGATCGCCAAGGGATCGATCAACCCCTTTTCCGTCAGCAACGTCTCCAGCGCTTTCACGCGGGCCTGCATGTCGGAATAGTGGTTGTCGTGATCATGGTGATGATGGTCGTCATGATCGTGCATCATGGATCTCCCTGTCGAATGAGACTCAAGTCTAAGCCTTGGTCAAACGGTCGCCAAGCACCTTCTTCATTGTTTCAACCGCGCTTAGATGCCGCAACCCACTGCCTTTGCTGGCGCTTTTGGCTAGTCTATTGCCATGAACATTCTGATTCTCGGCGCAACTGGTTTCATTGGCTCCGTGGTCGCGACGCGACTGCGCGCGGACGGGCATGTGGTTACGGGCCTCGCCCGCAATCCCGACCGAGCGCGCATCAAACATCCCTCGATCACTTGGATCAAAGCCGATCTGGCGACGATGACGGAACCTTCCGACTGGCTGGTGCTGCTGAGTGGCCATCAGGCCGTCATCAATTGCGCTGGCGCGCTTCAAGATGGGCTTTCGGACGATCTCTCCGCGACCCAGGAAAGAGCGATGCTCGCCCTCTACGCTGCCGCCAAGCAATCCGGAACTGAGCTTATCGTGCAGATTTCTGCACGCACCGACGGCGGCGGCAGGGAGCAACCGTTCCTGGCAACGAAACGCAGCGCCGACGAAGCACTGGCGGCCAGCGGACTCAACCATGTGATCCTGAGACCCGCACTTGTTATCGGGCGCAACGCGCATGGCGGCACGGCGCTGCTACGCGCGCTTGCCGCCATGCCCTTCATCCTGCCACTCATTCATGCGCAAAGCCCGATCGAAACTGTCTCGGTCGACGACGTCGCGGCGACCGTTTCAAAGGCAGTCGCCGGTCAATTTTCATCCGGCGCAGATATCGATCTCGCCGGTGGTGACGTGTTGACGCTCCGCGATCTGGTCGCTCTTCATCGAAACTGGCTCGGCCTTCCGCCGGCACCAGTCGTGCCGATACCGACCGGTCTGGCAAGACCGGTCACATGGGCGGCGGATATCGCCGGGCGGTTCGGATGGCGTTCGCCGCTCCGCTCAACTGCGATGGCGGTGATGTCCGAAGGCGTTCTGAGCCGCGGGGACGCGCAACACCGTCCCGGCCAGCCTCTGGCAACAGTGGCAGAAATCCTCGATGCCAATCCTTCCGGCATTCAGGATTTGTGGTCCGCCCGCCTCTATCTGCTGAAACCGCTGATGATCGCTGGCCTGGCGCTGTTCTGGATGCCGTCCGGAATTGTGCCATTGCTGGCCCCGATCGCCGCAAGCAGGCATTTCCTGCCCTTCATGTCCTCGGGCATGGCGACGACGTTGACGATCGCCACCTGTTTTCTCGATATTGCCCTCGGCGCGCTCGTGCTGGTGCGGCCTTTCTCACGCGCGGCACTTTACGGAATGCTTGTCGTCACCCTCGCCTATCTCACTGGCGGCACTTTGCTTGAACCATCCCTTTGGCTCGATCCGCTCGGGCCGCTCGTCAAAGTCCTGCCATCGATCCTTTTGACGGTTGCGACGCTCGCGGTATTGGAGGAACGCTGATGCTGGCGGAAGAGCTTCTTCGTCTCTTGCATGTCATCGGCGCCACCGTTCTTTTCGGAACCGGCGCGGGCATCGCCTTCTTCATGGTCATGGCGCATCGCACCGGCGATCCCAAACTCATTGCGCATGTCGCCGGAACGGTCGTCATCGCCGATACGATCTTTACCGCAACTGCCGCCATTCTCCAGCCGGTAACCGGCTATCTTCTGGCGCAATCGATCGGCTGGTCGCTTCAGGAGGGATGGATCGCCCTGTCCTTGCTGCTCTACGTTTTCACCGGAATCTTCTGGCTGCCGGTGGTCTGGATACAGATCCGGCTGCGCAATCTCGCCCGCACGGCATCAGCGACGGGATTGCCGCTGCCAGCAGCCTATCATCGGCTCTATCGCATCTGGTTTGCCTGCGGCTTTCCCGCCTTTTTCGCCGTGCTCGGCATAATCTGGCTGATGCTCAACAAGCCGGCGATTACACTATTTTAGCATCGGCCAGAGGCTGATAACCAAGAGAACCGCCATGGTAATATTGAACCATTTCAACCGGACCGGGTCAGAGAGCCAGTCGCGCAGAGCCGAGCCGAAGCCCGCCCAGGTCGAGACGCTTGGCACATTGACGGCTGCGAAGGCGACGCCGACGAGCAGGACGCTGACGAGATAAAGCTGCTCGTTGGTGTAGGTCGCCATCGCCGTCACAGCCATCACCCAGGCCTTGGGATTGACCCATTGAAAGGCCGCAGCACTCAGGAAGCTCATCGGCTGCGCACCGCTTTCCTTCTCTGCAATGCTGCGCGAAGTGGCGATCTTCCAGGCGATCCAGACGAGATAGGCGCCGCCGGCAAATTTCAGGACGGTGTAAAGGAGCGGCAAAGTATGCAGCAGCGCACCCAAACCCAGTCCGACACCGAGCAGCAGCGACAAGAAGCCGGCGCCAATGCCGAGCATATGCGGGATCGTGCGGCGAAAACCGAAATTCACGCCCGATGCGAACAGCATCATATTGTTCGGCCCCGGCGTGATCGAGGTCGTGAAAGCGAACAGTAGAAGAGCCAGAAACGTATCCAGCGCCATAAAGCCTCCTCGGACATCGCTCCGTTGTGACAAGCGGTGTCCATTTCATCCATTGCGATGCGCCATATCATGGCGGCGCATATCTGGCACATCCCTAATTCGCCCTGGATTCGAATGCCATCCGACGATTGTCACAGTGACATGAATGGTCCTCATTGAAATCCCGGTGAACGGACTTATCCTTGCCCTTGTTGGCAACGAGGATAGACCATGCACGATCCCATTCCCACCGTTACCCTCCCCTCCGGCATCATGGTGCCCGCACTCGGCCAGGGCACATGGAATATGGGCGAAAATACCGCCCGCGCCGAAGATGAAATCACCAGCCTGCAGGCCGGCCTCGACCTTGGCATGATGCTGATCGACACCGCCGAGATGTATGGCGACGGCGGCTCCGAGGAAATCGTCGGCAAGGCCATCGAAGGACGGCGCGACGAGGTATTCCTGGTCAGCAAGGTCTATCCCCATAACGCAAGCCGCAAGGGCACGATCGAGGCTTGTGAGCGCAGCCTCAAGCGGATGAAGACCGACCGCATTGACCTCTATCTGCTGCATTGGCGCGGCGAGCATCGCCTGGCCGAAACGGTGGCCGCTTTCGAAAGCCTGAAGGCTGCCGGCAAGATCGGCGCATGGGGCGTGTCGAATTTCGATGTCGACGATATGGAGGAACTGCTTGCGGTGCCCGACGGTGTCAACGTCGCCGCCAATCAGGTTCTCTACAATCTCGCTCGACGCGGCATCGAATATGATGTGCTGCCCTGGTGCCAGGAGCGTAACATTCCAATCATGGCTTATTCGCCGATCGAACAGGGCCGATTGTTGCATCATCCGGACTTAATCCATATCGCCAAGACCTATCAGGCGACCCCGGCCCAGGTGGCGCTCGCCTTTCTGCTGGAGCGCGACGATGTGATCGCCATCCCCAAGAGCTCCAATCCGCAGCGTGTCGAGGAAAATCGCGGCGCCGTTTCGCTCGACATCAGCGATGAGGACTGGGCCACCCTCGACGCCGCCTTCCCGCCGCCATCGCGGAAGAAGCCGCTGGAAATGCTCTAATCGAGATCTTTGCTAGGCTTCGGCACGCTGCTGCGCAACGATCAGCTCGATCGCCTGAAAGACATCCATCAATTGCCAGTTCGAGGGATCTCGATAGGTCGGATAAAACGAAAGAGCCGCGGCCGCGATCTGGTCGACCGTTCGCAGCTTCGTTCTGTTCCCGGCAAGCGTCACTTTCGCAAGCACGCCAAAACGATCTTCCGTTACACCCCAGCCGGCATAGAAGGGCGCGGCATAGCAGCGAACCGGAATGCCACGCAGCAGCGCATCGAAGCCGAACTGGCTGGAGACCGTCCAGACCTCGTCCACGATATCAAGAAGCGACGCCACCGATACCGCATCATTGAGAAATATCACACCACCCTTGGCGGCGGTATCCGTGGTCAGATATCCCTTGGCGTGGCCGGCCATGACGTCCGGATGGGTCCGGATCAGACATTGGGCGCCGCTTGCCAGCGCATCGGCCAGCATCCGCTCGAATGAGGCGCGTGAACCGAGCGCCTTGCCGACGGAGATATCGCCGACAACCTGGTCGACCAGCAGGATGCGACGCTTCGTCGTCCGCTCGATGGTCGGCGCCCTGTGCGGCAGGTGATTGTATTTCGACAGCCTGTGAAGGACGATCTGCTCGCGGATGGCCTTGCCCAGCGCGCCTGCCTCGTCTGCGCCGGCGATCAGCCACTCGAGGCGCGAGGGCCGGCTCGCATCCACCGGCAGTCCGAGATCGTCAACCACGATGGAGAGCGGCATGGCGCCCGCTTTCCCCAGTCCGACCGAGCGCAGAAAACCGTCTTCGAGATTCCAGCGCGGCAGACCGCGCAACCGCGCAATCGCCGCCGCCGTCTTTGCCGGCACGCGGCCGCCCCAGGATAACACGCCGCCAATCCCGGGCGACAGGGTGGTCGCGATCGTCTGCGCCCCGAAATAGTGACCGAGCCAGGGAAAGGCATTGCGGACATAAAAGGTGGCGCCGAGGCGCATACCATCAGGCGGATACCAGCTCTTTTCACCGGCTTCCGGCAAATGATCCCCGGTCGAAAATTCCACCTATGCTACCCCTGCCTGAGATGGGGTCTGTCACCGCCCCGAACGCCGCGAAACCTATGCGACGCCCGGAGATCGGTCAATGACGGGCGTGTCTCACATCCCCTGCGAACCGCGGTTCATCGCCGCGATGCCGGTGCGGCAGACTTCGATCAGGCCGAGCGGCTTGATGATGGCCACGAACTGGTCGATCTTCGAGGACTTGCCGGTGATTTCGAAAATGAAATGCTCGACGGTGGCATCCACTACCTTGGCATGGAAGGCGTCGGCCAGGCGCAGCGTTTCGGAGCGGGTCTCGCCGTTCCCCGCGACCTTCAGCAGCGCCACTTCGCGCTCGATCGGCCGCTCCTGGCCGAGTTCGCGGGCGCGCACCGTCAGGTCGACGACGCGATGAACCGGCACGATGCGCTCCAGCTGTGCCTTGATCTGTTCCAGCACCTGCGGCGTACCGCGCGTAACAACGGTGATGCGCGACAGATGCGCCTGGTGCTCGGTTTCCGAAACGGTCAGGCTTTCGATGTTGTAGCCGCGACCGGAGAAAAGGCCGATGACGCGCGCTAGCACGCCGGGCTCGTTATCGACGAGAACCGATAGCGTATGGCTCTCGGCCGCCGCCGTTTCCGGCGAAATGAAGTAGGCGGAGCCTGTGGGTTGAAGGTGTGCGTTCATTGTCCTTGTTCCGTTTCCTCGGTTCTTATCTTCGGGAAGTCAGCACGGCGTCTGCAATATAGCGGCTAATCGAAAGGCCCGGGACCCGGGAAATTCCCGTGTCCCGGCGATCCGATCAAACGAGCGCACGGCCCTTGGCGTCGATAGCGTTGGCGACGGCTTCATCGGTGGCTTCATCCGGCAGCAACATCTCGTTATGCGCCTTGCCCGAGGGGATCATCGGGAAGCAGTTGGCAAGATTGGCGACGCGGCAATCGAAAATGACCGGCTTGTCGACATCGATCATCTCCTGGATCATCGCATCGAGATCGCCGGGCTTTTCGCAGCGCAGGCCGACAGCGCCGTAGGCTTCCGCCAGCTTGACGAAATCGGGCATGGCCTCGGTGTAGGAGTTCGACAGGCGGTTGCCGTGCAGCAGCTGCTGCCACTGGCGCACCATGCCCATGTACTGGTTGTTCAGGATGAAGATCTTGATCGGCGCATTGTGCTGGATCGCCGCCGACATTTCCTGAATGCACATCTGGATCGAGGCATCGCCAGCGATATCGATGACCAGGCTTTCCGGATGGGCGATCTGCACGCCGAGAGCTGCCGGCAGACCATAACCCATGGTGCCCAGGCCGCCCGAGGTCATCCAGCGGTTCGGCTCCTCGAAGCCATAGAACTGCGCCGCCCACATCTGATGCTGACCGACTTCGGTCGTGATGTAGGTATCGCGATGCTTGGTCAGCTCATAGAGACGCTGGATGGCATATTGCGGCATGATGACATCGCCGCTCTGCTTGTAGGCAAAGGAATTGCGCGCACGCCAACGGGCGATGTTTGCCCACCAGTCGCCAAGACGATCGGCAGCCGGCTTCTGCGGCAGGGCCCGCCACAGGCGAACCATGTCTTCCAGAACATTGCCGACATCGCCGAGGATGCCGATATCAACGTGGACGTTCTTGTTGATCGACGACGGGTCGATGTCGATGTGGATCTTCTTGGAATTCGGCGAAAAGGCATTCAGGCGACCGGTGATACGGTCGTCGAAGCGCGCGCCGATGCAGACCATGACGTCGCAATCATGCATCGCCAGATTTGCTTCGTAAGAGCCGTGCATGCCGAGCATGCCGAGCCAGCTCTTGCCCGATGCCGGATAGGCGCCGAGACCCATCAGCGTCGAGGTAATCGGAAAACCGGTCAGCTCGACCAGCTCGCGCAGCAGCTTCGAGGCTTCCGGGCCGGAATTGACGACGCCGCCGCCAGAATAGATGACCGGCTGGCGCGCATTCGCCATCAGCTCGATAGCTTGCTTGATCTTGTTGAGATCGCCTTGAATCTTGGGCTGATAGCTCTTCTGGGCGTCATGCGCTTCCGGCGGCGTATAGGTGCCGGTGGCGAACTGAACATCCTTCGGAATATCGACGACAACAGGACCCGGACGGCCGGACTGGGCGATGCGGAATGCTTCGTGAATGACGGCGGCGAGCTGGTTGACGTCCTTGACCAGCCAGTTGTGCTTGGTGCAGGGCCGCGTGATACCGACCGTGTCACATTCCTGGAACGCGTCCGAGCCGATCAGCGAAGTGGGAACCTGACCGGTCAGGCAGACCAGCGGGATCGAATCCATCAGAGCGTCCTGCAGCGGCGTGACCGCATTCGTCGCGCCGGGGCCGGAAGTAACCAGCATCACGCCGACCTTGCCAGTCGAGCGAGCATAGCCTTCGGCCGCATGACCCGCGCCCTGCTCGTGGCGAACGAGAATGTGCTGGATGTCGTCCTGCTGGAAGATCTCGTCATAGATCGGAAGAACAGCGCCGCCCGGATAACCGAAGATGTGTTCGACGCCATTGTCCTTGAGCGCCCGCAACACGATCTCCGCGCCTGTCATCTGGTTGCTGCTCGCCTGATTATCTGTGCCGGTCATACGTTTGTTCCGTATCTGCTGGAGGTTTGGAAAAATGAAATCTCGATTTCGGGCATAAAAAAAGGCTCCTTGGGGAGCCTGTCGTCTTGCGCATGGGTGGCTACCGCCGGATGGTTACACCATCCTGCCCATGCGCTGTCCCACCACAATAAGAGCCGTCGAGTTTTTCATGGGCTGGAGTGATAGACAGAAAATTTCCAAGCGTCAACGCATTCCGCAATAAAAAATCGCGGCGCATCCCGTTCCCTTTAAAAAGCGCGGCTGGCCGAAAGGGTTTTATTAAGCCGCCATCCCTATGCTCCATTTCCTAACGCTGGGAGTAGCCGTTTGCTCAATAACGACTTGCAGACGTCCGGCAAAGCTGGAGACCTTGATCGCCGTGACGAGCTAAAGCCGGGAAATCGTTTCCTCGGCCGCGTTGTCGCGTGCACCGGTTCCAGGGCAACCATCGCCGCCGTCGCCGTGGATGGCGGCACCGATCTGACCGAACTCTGGTCGGTGGGCAAGTTGATTTCCATCAGCGTCGGCACCAATCGCGTTGCCGCCCTCGTCTACGCCATGAATACCGGCAATAATGGCTGGGGCGAAGGACAGGACAATCTTTTCCGCATCGAAGTGGAGCTGCTAGGCGAAGTCCGCGTCGGACCAAATGGGCGCGAGGAATTTTCGAGCGGCATTTCGGCCTATCCCTATCTCGGCGCCGTAGCGCATCGCATCCGAGCCGCCGACCTGATGCGTATCTATGACGCCGGCAAGGACAGCAGCTGCGTCGTCGGCAAGCTGACGCAGGACGAGAGCATCGACGCCGCCATCCATATTCCTTCGATGCTGGCCAAGCATTTTGCCGTGGTCGGCTCCACCGGCGTCGGTAAATCGACCGCCGTCTCGCTGCTCTTGCACAAGGCGATCGCCTCCGATCCCAAGCTGCGCGTGCTGATCCTCGACCCACACAACGAATTCGCCGCCGCCTTCCCCAAGCATTCCGTCGTCATCGATACCGATACGCTCGACCTGCCCTTCTGGCTGATGCGGCTGGAGGAATTCGCCGAGGTCATCTTTCGCGGTCGTCCGCCGATCGCCGACGAACTGGACATGTTGCGCGATATTATTCCGGAGGCAAAGCGCGCCTTTCGCGGCAGCGACTCACCGCTGATGCGCCGCCAGTCCGAGAAAAGCTCGGTGACCGCCGATACGCCGGTACCCTATCGCATGGCCGACCTCTTGGCTCTGATCGACGAGCGCATCGGCCGGCTCGAGGGCCGCCAGGAAAAACCGCATCTGCGCTCGCTGAAAATGCGCGTCATCTCGGCGATCAACGATCCGCGCTACCACTTCATGTTTTCCAACAGCACGATCAGCGACACGATCATGGAAACGATCGCGCAGATCTTCCGCATTCCGGGCGACGATAGACCGATCTGCACCTTTCAGCTCGCCGGCATCCCCTCCGAAGTCGTCAATTCCGTCGCCTCCGTCCTCTGCCGGATGGCCTTCGAACTGACTTTGTGGAGTGACGGCGCAATCCATATGCTCGTCGTCTGCGAGGAGGCGCATCGCTATATCCCCGCCGACCCGACGCTCGGCTTCTTCCCGACCCGCCAGGCGATTGCCCGCATTGCCAAGGAAGGCCGTAAATACGGCGTGTCTCTCGGCATCATCACCCAGCGCCCGGGCGAGCTCGACCAGACGATCCTGTCGCAATGCTCGACGGTGTTTGCCATGCGCCTCGCCAATGACCGCGACCAGGACATCATCCGTTCGGCCATTCCGAACTCCTCGATCTCGACGACCAGCTTCCTCTCCTCCATCGGCAATGGCGAAGCCATCGCCTTTGGCGAGGCGATCGCCGTGCCGATGCGTATGCGCTTCTCCCGTGTCGAGGAGCATCTGCTGCCGAAGGCCAATAGCAGCGTTGCCAGAACCAGCGAGGACACGCCTGATACCGTCGATCTGCGCACCATCGTCAGCCGCATGCGTTCGATTGCAGGCCCCGATATCTCCTCGTTCCAGCAGAGCTACGCGACCTTGAACGACGCAGCTGATGATATGGACAAGGATATCGATGATGACTATGTCGAGCAGCCTATCCCCATTCCGCAACCGACCAGAATTGCCGCGCCGCCGATAGAACCCTATCGGCCCGACATGCTGCCGCGCCCCGTGACACCAGCCGTCGACGCCACACCCCGAACCTCGATCGATAGCCGGCTTGCCGAACTGCGTCGTGACTATCGCGGCGATGACAATGCGGGGAGCCAGCCATACCAGGCACGAGACGCCGCCCCGCCGCGGCGCGAACCTGGTCTGTCACTGCGCGACAGCATCCTGAAGAAGCCGCTGAGCAGCCTTTATAACAAGGACTGACGTCGGCTACGGGATGACGCGCTCCCAACTCTCATCCATCTGATTGCGAAACCAGGTCATTTGCCGCTTGGCATATTGCCGCGTCGCGGCAGCCCCGGTTTCCAGAACCTCCGCGCGTGTCATCTCGCCCGTCAGCATCGCGGCGATCTGCGACACGCCGATCGCTTTCATGACAGGCATCTCCGGTGACAGATCCAACGCCAGTAGCGCTTTCACCTCATCCTCGGCCCCCATGGCGAGCATCTTCTCGAAACGACCGTTGATGCGCTGATGCAGGACGGCCCGGTCCGGCAGCACGACGATCTTCCGAGCGCGATCAGCATCGATAATGACCGGCCCGGTCCGGCCCTGAAAAACGGCGATAGATTGCCCAGTCGCCTCGATCACCTCCAGGGCTCGCACGATACGTTGGCCGTCCTGTGGGTTGAGGCTTTCCGCCACCGTAGGATCGTGAAGGACCAGCTCGCGATAAAGCTCGTCGGGTCCCTCCGCCAGCAATCGCTCCCGCAAGCGGCTACGAATCTCCCTGGGGATATCGGGCATATCGGAAAGCCCGCCGGTCAGCGCCTTGAAATAGAGCCCGGTGCCGCCGACAAAGACGGGCACCCGACCTTCCTCGCGCAACTGCGCCAGCAATGCCGCCGCCTCGCGCAGCCAGACGCCCGTGGAATAAGCTTGCCCCGCCGGTACATGACCGTAGAGATGGTGCAGAATGCCTTCCATATCGGCTTCAGATGGGCGGGCCGTCAGTATGCTGAGCGTGTCGTAAACCTGCATGCTGTCGGCATTGACGACAACGCCGCCATGCGCGCGCGCCAATTCCACCGCAAGCGCGGACTTGCCGCTGGCGGTCGGCCCGGTTATCAGGATCGCGTCGATATCGCTCACAGGATTTCTGATCATGGCCTTCGTTGCCACGCTTATTGCCAATCCGTCAAACCCCGTTCTCGTTCCGGCCATCGCCGAGCGTGCGTCGGACGCCGTTAAAGCGTCGGGACTTTATTGGCTGGCCGACGGCATCGCCTGCGATATCGCATTGCGCGACGGCGCCGATCCGCAGGCCGCCGAAGCCGATATTCGAGCGGTCATCGGCAGTGCCCCGATCGATCTGGTCATCCAGGACGCGGAGACACGCCGCAAGAAGCTGCTGATCGCCGACATGGATTCGACCATGATCGGCCAGGAATGCATCGACGAACTGGCGGCCGAAGTTGGCCTCAAGGACAAGGTCGCGACGATTACCGCCCGCGCCATGAACGGCGAGATCGCCTTCGAGCCGGCACTGCGCGAGCGTGTCGCTCTTTTGAAGGGCCTGCCGATTTCCGTTGTCGACGAGGTCATAGCCAAGCGCATCACCCTTACCCCAGGCGGAGCCGAGCTGATCGCTACGATGAAGGCCAAGGGCTATTACACCGCCCTCGTCTCCGGCGGCTTCACCGTTTTCACGAGCCGCATCGCCGCGACCCTGGGCTTCGATGAGGATCACGCCAATATCCTGCTGGAAGATGATGGTATCCTGAACGGCCTTGTCGCCGAACCGATCCTCGGCAAGCAGGCCAAGATCGACGCGCTCAACGATATCGCCGAAAAGCTTGGCATCTCCCCGGAAGACGCACTCGCGGTCGGCGATGGCGCCAATGATCTCGGCATGCTGCAACTCGCCGGCTCCGGCGTCGCCCTGCACGCCAAGCCATCGGTGGCCGCTGAGGCGAAAATGCGCATCGACCACGGAGACCTGACCGCTCTGCTCTATATCCAGGGCTATCGGAAGAGTGATTTCGTCAGAGCATAATGTCGGCGGAAACCCGCCAAGGATCGGATGCCATCATGATCATTGCCGAAACCGAACGCCTCATCATCCGCAACTGGCGCGATGAGGATCGCGATCTCGCCTATGAAATCAATTCCGATGACAAGGTGATGGAGTTCTTTCCTTTTCGCCGCAGTCGCACGGAAGCAGATGAATTTTTCGAGCGGGTCCGCTCCATGATCGCCGACACTGGTCTTGGCCTCTATGTGCTGGAGCTCAGGGCCAGTGGTGAGGCCATCGGATATTGCGGGCTGATGCGGACAGATCATCTGGAGCCGTTCGTGCCGGTAGGCACGGTCGAGATCGGCTGGCGGCTGGCGACGCCGTTCTGGGGCAAGGGGTTTGTCAGCGAAGCGGCGCGGGCGTTGCTCGCCCATGGCTTCCAAACGCTCGATCTCGACCGGATCGTTTCCTTCGCCGTTCACAACAATATCAGGTCTACGTCCGTGATGGAGCGGATCGGCATGCATCGTGTCGAGGACGGGGATTTCGATCATCCCAGCGTTCCCGATACGTATCCGCATTTGAAGCGCCATGTTCTCTATAGCCTAACCGCCGCCGAATGGCGGCTGCGGTAAGCGCCCAAGGGCTGACGACTATTCCAGAGCCACGGCGATAAAACGCAGATCGCCGCTCGGAGAGGCGATCATCAACTGCGCGTTGCGCCGGCCCTCCCGCTTCAGCGACGCCACCTTCTCCGAGGCCGCAGTCGGTGACTGCACGAACTCCTGCGCCACTTCCACAACGACATCGCCGGGCTTCAGCCCCTTCTCAGCCGCAGCCGAACCCGGCGCGACCTCGGTGATGACAACGCCGTCGACGCTGTCGGCGATGCCGAAGCTCTTGCGGTTCTCGGCGTTCAGCGTCGCGAGCTTCATGCCAAGTACATTTTGAGCAGCCTGCTGCTGTGGTGCCTGCGGTTGCTGGTCGCCGCCCTGGTCCTGGCCATCCATGCCGTCATCGCCATCGTCATCCCCGTCGGGATTGATGACACCGTCTTTGCTGCCGTTGCCATTGTCGTCCGGCGCGAGCTTCGGTGACTTATCCTTGTCACCACCGCTCTTGTCGCTGCTTGCTACTGCAGCCTTGTCGCTATCCTCAAGCCGGCCAAGCGTAACCTTGACGGTCTGCTGCTTGCCGTCTCGGAAGATGACGACATCGACTTCCTTGCCGACGGAGCTTTCAGCCACGATGCGCGTCAGATCGCGCATGTCATCGACGTCCTTGCCATCGAATTTCAGGATGACATCGCCGGCCTTGACCGAACCATTGTCGACCGGCCCGCCCTTGATGATACCGGCAATCAGCGCACCCTTGGCGCCATCAAGCCCCAAGCTGTTGGCGACATCATCGGTTACCGGCTGAATACGCACGCCAAGCCAGCCGCGTCGGGTCTCGCCGAAATCCATGAGCTGCTTGACGACACCCTCGGCCAATTCGGAGGGCACGGAGAAGCCGATGCCGATGGAGCCGCCGCTCGGTGAAATGATGGCCGTGTTGATGCCGATCACCTCGCCCTTCATGTTGAAGAGCGGTCCGCCGGAATTACCCTTGTTGATCGCCGCATCCGTCTGGATGAAATTGTCATAGGGTCCGGCATTAATATTGCGACCGCGCGCCGAGACGATGCCGACAGTCACCGAACCGCCGAGGCCAAAGGGATTGCCGATCGCCATCACCCAATCGCCGATCCGCATCTTGGCGGAATCGCCGAACTTAACCGACACCAGCGGTCGCTTCGACTCCACCTTGAGCACGGAAAGGTCGGTCTTCGTATCCGTGCCGATCAGCCGCGCCTTCAGCTTGTTACCATTCGGGAAGATCACCTCGATATCGTCGGCACCTTCGATGACGTGATTGTTGGTGACGATATAGCCCGTGGGATCGATGACGAAGCCGGAGCCGAGCGAGCTGACCTTGCGATTGCTATTATCGTTGTTCCGGTTCTTGAAGAAGTCGTTGAAGAAATCCTGAAACGGCGAATTGTCAGGCACCTTGGGATCTGCCGGACCATCGCCCTGATCCTTGACCTTCTGCGACGTCGAAATATTGACCACCGCATCGAGCAGGCCGGATGCCAGATCGGCAACGGAAGCCGGGCCGGCATTCATCGCCGGATTGGTGGCGATTGTGGGCGCTGCCGCCGGATTGGCAGTCGGCGCGGTCGTGCCGACCGTCGGAGCCTGAGCTGGATTGGCTGCTGCGGCTGGCGCCTGATTATCGGAGGCCGAGGGCGTCTGCGCCGCCTGTGCATGCGCCCGTTCGACGCTGCCCAGGACGGGGCCGACAATCAGCGCCACACTGGCCAGAAGAGCGAACGAACGTCTGAAAGGCAGGCGATTGGTCGAGGCCATCAGGCATCCTCATCGAAAAAGGGAAAACTTGTATAAGCATCACCATAAGGCGGAATGATGAAGCGTGTAATCACCTTTTTGCGATATCCCCGCAGCTCCTTCCAACCTTTATAATCATGGTAAAGCCGACACGGCCCCACATAAAACAAGGGGCCGCCAACCGGCAGCCCCTTGGATTACAGTGATTTGCCGCGCGTCAATTCGCGGGGGCCGTCGTCGGTGGCTTAGCCAGTGCCGGAGCGCCAGACGTGACGGCCGACCCGATCGAACTGTCGAAATACTTGAAGAATTCCGACTGGTTCGGCGGCAGGACCAGCGTCTTGCCACCCTTGCCGAACGACGTGCGATAGGCCGCCATCGAGCGATAGAACTCGTAGAAGCTCGGATCGCGCGTGGAAGCATCGGCAAAGATGCCGTTACGTTCGGCTTCGCCCTGACCGCGAAGGATTTCCGAGTCCTTCTGCGCATCCGCGAGTATCTCGACCACCTGGCGGTCGGCGACGGCGCGGCGGCGCTGGCCTTCTTCGTTACCCCGGGCGCGGATCAGTTCCGCCTCCGCCAGACGTTCGGCCTTCATGCGGTCGTAGGTCTGCTGCGACACTTCCTGAGTCAGGTCGGTGCGGCGGATGCGAACATCCTGGATGTTGAGACCGAGGGTCTCTGCATCGCGATGCAAGTCGTCGCGCACTTCCGTCATCATAGAGGCGCGCTCTTCGGAAAGAGCGGCTTCGAAGCCGCGCAGACCGTAGACCCGGCGCAGCGACGCGTCGAGGCGGGTTCTAAGGCGGGATTCCGCCGCATCACGATCGCCCGACACCGTCTCACGGAATTTCCGTGCATCGGTGATCCTGTAGACGACGAATGCGTCGACCTCATAGAACTTACCGCCCGAAACCTGGACGCGGATATTGTCCAGATCGAAGCGCAGTTCCTGATCCTGGATATATTGCACCCGATCAGCGTCCATAAAGGCGAAAGGCAGCTTGAAGTAAAGGCCCGGCTCGGTCTTGACTTCACGGATCTGGCCGAAGCGCAGAACGATTGCCTGCTCGCGGGCATTGACCACGAAAACCGAGGAATAAACGATCAGCAGCAACAACGCGAGCGCAATGAGAATGGTTGGCAAACGGCTGGAAGTCATTATTTGGCCTCCGGCTGAACTGCAGTTGCAGGCTTGCCGCCCGTCTGCGTCGTGGACTTGCCGAGATCATTCAGCGGCAAGTAGGGCAAAACGCTCTGCTTGTCGTCGATGATGATGCTGTTGGAATTGCCGATAACGGTCTCCATGGTTTCGAGGAACAACCGCTTGCGGGTCACATCCGGCGCCTTGACGTATTCGTCATAGATCGAGATGAAACGCTGTGCCTCACCCTGAGCTTCCTTGACGACACGATCCTTGTAGGCAGCGGCCTCTTCGCGAACCTGGGCGGCACCACCACGGGCCTGACCCAGCTTCTGGTTAGCGTATTGGTTAGCCTCTTGTACCTGCTGATCTTCGTTCTGCTCGGCGCGCTGCACCTCGTCGAAGGCATCAGCCACTTCGCGCGGCGGTGACACATCCTCGATCGGCACGGCATTGATGGAAATACCGGCGCTATAGCGATCCATCGTATCCTGAATGATGTTTCTCACCTCGACAGCGACCTGCTGACGATTGTCGCGGTAAATGTCCTGGGCCGGACGACGGCCGACCACTTCGCGCATGGCGCTTTCGGCAACCTGCTGAAGTGTCTCGTCAGGGCTTTCAACCTCGAAAAGATAGGCTTGCGGATTGGTGACGGTATAGAGCACCGAGAACTGAACATTGACGATGTTCTGGTCGCCGGTCAGCATCAGACCAGCATTGGAGCCGGAACCCGAACGCCCGCCAATATTGCGCTGCTGCTCGGTAACCTTGGCGATTTCGACACGATCCATCGGCCAGAAGTGGAAATGCAGGCCAGGCATGGACACCTCGGCACGCGGCTGACCGAAACGCAATTCGACACCACGTTCATCCGGCTGAACCGTATAAACGCACTGAATAAGCCAGAAAACTGCAATTACCGCCGCGACAATAAGAAAAGCACCGCCATTAAAACCGCCGGGAACGAGCCCCTTCAGCCGGTCCTGGCCACGGCGAATAATGTCTTCAAGGTCAGGTGGCCCACCGCTACCGTTTCCACGAGGCCGGTTCGGTCCCTGCCCCCATGGCCCTTGATTATTTCCGCCGCCGCCTCCGCTGCCGCCGCCACCCCATGGGCCGCCGCCGCCATTCTGATTGCTCCAGGGCATCAAAACCTCTTTGTTAGTGAACTCCCAATAATCGCGCTAAACTTTGTCATTCGCAGTGCGAAATCCACAAGTTGCGGCGATAGTCCCCGTTATAGGTATCGACGCACCTGCTTTCAACGCAACTTCAGGAAGTTAGGCGGATTTATTGGAAAATAATTGAATTCTGTAACCAGTCACAACCAAATTTGGCGCGATATGCATCGCCAAATATGAAGGGAAAAGCCGCGTGTGATGCTTACTCGCACCTAATTAGCAGTTGAACTAGAGTCCTTTGTAAAAACTCTATTCAAAGAAATCCAATTGACCCTCTTCAATCGGCTCCAGTTTCAATCTAACCTCATATTGCTCTAGCAGAACGTCAAAATTAGGTACGCGCCCCATAAACTCTTCCTTCGAGCGATACCGATGGAATGGTTTGCGGCGATCATATTTTGTTACTCGAAATGGGTACTCGTCAGAATCCGTCTTCGGGTACTCTTCTTCCGATTTTATAATCCATTCACTTTTCTCACCAGCGAGAGGATCCCCAAAATCTAATTCAAATTTAGCATCACCATTAATGTTTCCACAGAACACATCTGTAACAAATATAGTATTTATGTATGGCTCGAACACTTTATATATTTGATCGCCACCAATAACAAAAAATTGCATCTTACCAGATATTATAGATTCAATATCTGCGAGCAGAAGTGCTGTCTCAGGATTCTGCGCCCATTTCAAAGAAGGAAAGCTCTTCAGGAATAGAGGCTCCGTTCTCGATAGAATTATGTTTGTGCGGTTCGGTAGCGGCCGACCAATAGACTCAAAGGTTTTGCGCCCCATAATGACCGCGTGACCTTGGGTACGTTTCTTAAATAGCTGCAAATCAGTCCGCAGGTGCCACGGAAGAGAATTATCGACCCCAATGATTTTGTCAGGATAACTACGCGCAACTATTGAAGATGCGGATGGCATCCGCACTCTCTTCGCGTTTTTTTCATTAACTTAGAACGCACCGTCTAATCGCCAACTAAGGAGCAAATCGAAGGTCCGTCCATAGTTTGTACGAGCCAGCATCGCAAGTCCAATCTCGATATCGCTCAGCGATCGACGACCCCATATGCGCGGTGGGATCGTCGCCTTGCAAGCTGATATCCGCGGATATGCCGGCAAAAATGTTGGCCCTGCCACAACCTCAAGCGGCGCCGTTGAGCTTATCCAGCTCGCCGGCAAGCACGCCGCCGGCGGCTCGATCATCCGCCATCTTGCGATAGAGGCCGGCCATGCCCTTGAAGATCAGGGCGGCGGGATCGTCCTCGCCGAGGAATTCGGCAATCTCTTCCATTTCAGCAACCCAACGATAGGCTTTCGGATACATGTCTGGAATGCTCTGGGCAAACTTGCGGTCAAGATCGGACTGACTTTCCTGGAGCTCCCGTTTCAGACCCTCATCCGCTCCGGACCTGATCGCCGCAAGTAGCATGGCGGTGCCGAGGCCCGTAACCCCTTTGTTGATGCCGGCATAACACATCTTCAGTGCCGACGAGGCCCCAATCCCCCCATCGATACGGCGCACCTGAAGCCCATAGTCGGCAAGCACGCCGCTCCTGTTGGCGGCGTCGCCGCTGACATAGAGCTTGGGACCTTTCTGGCCGGGCTTCGGCGGCGCACCGATGATGGATCCATCCAGAACCTCCCCGCAGTCGCTGCCGAAAACCGAAGCAACCTGCGCCATCGTCTTCGGCGAGATCGCATTGCAGTCTATGAAGGTCGTTGTTCCGGCATGGCTGCGCAAGGCCGCGGACAGAAGCTCGGCCACGCCGACGGCCTCTCCGGGCGGAACGATGGAAAGGATGACATCGACCTCGATAAGGCGATCCAGCCCGACGGCCTTCATGCCCACCGCCTTTGCCCGCTCGATGGTCGCTGGCGAGCGGCCTTCAACATAAGTGAGAACGTGCGCCCCCCCTCGACCAATCGGTTCGCGATGGCGCTCCCCATAGCACCGGCTCCAATGACTCCGATATCCACCAGCGATCTCCTTCCCCTTGTTCAAAGATGAAGGCTATCTAGGACCTCGCGGAATGCATGGCGAGTAAGGCGCGAAACGACGAGCGATAGCTTCGAGCCTATTCGTAAATAAAAATGGCCCGGGATGTAAGTCAACTTCACGCGATGAAGAGGCCAAGTCCGGCCTAGAACTCCAAAAGGCCTTTCCTGGCGAGACCGATAGCCTTCATGATCAAGGCCGGGCTCTGCGCGATGCCGAGCGGGTCCATTTTCAAGAAACTGAAGATGGCCCCCACGCTCTTGGCGCGATCACGGCGACCGTTGCGCATGATCAGATAGGAGATACCCATCCTCGTCTTGTTGATATGCTCGTCCAGAACTCTTCTGTCGTCATCGTCGAGCCGGAAACTGGCGCCGACCCTTTTCCAGAACAGAAGGTTGCCGAGCAGACGGACCAGAACCTTCGGGCTATCCCAGGAATAAGCGTCGCGATAAACGGAGACGCCCTTGTCTCGATCACCATTCACATTACTCGAAAATGTCACCGGTGATCCGCTATTGGCGATCGAAAGCCAGAAAAAATAATCTTCGCCGGAATAGCGCAGATCGGAATCGAACCGCAGATCCTTGAATTTGGAAAATCTGTAAACAACCGTGGACGTCTGCGAAATATACTCCCTAATAAAAGCCTTGAACGCCAACCTCGGCTTGAACTGGAAGATATTCAAAGCAGGCTCGACAATCTCCCAATCGCCGGCACTCGCGGCCCGGCTGAAATACTTGGTTTTCTCGAAAGTCGTGACGGGCCTGTCTTCGTAATTGTCGCTGAAGTAGAACACGCCTTCGTCGCCAAGCGCCGTGACGGCTGTCCTCAGATGATCTTCAAACCAGACATCATCGGAATCGAGAAAAGCAACAAACTCCGTTTGCACGGGAACGGCATCAAGCGCGTTATTTCTGGCCGCTGCCGGGCCGGCATTTTCCTGCGCTATTATTTCAAAACTGACATTGTCCGGAAACTCCAGATGCGAGATTTCAGACAGCGGATCTATGGGGGATTCGTCGTTCACGATCAGGATATGAACCCTGGCGTCATCCGACAGTCTTTGGTCAATAATGGACTGTACGGCCGCAGTTAGAAAGCCGCTTTTGCGTTGGAAAAAAGGTATAATGGCAGCAATTTTTTTCATCAAAATCCTTCCAGCGACTATATCGAAGAACGCATGTCGAGATAGCGCACGAATACTGTCCAAAGCGCAACGTGCCATAATTACGGCAGCGGATGCAACAATACTCAAAGAAGATTTGCGCCTGTTTTTAATAAGCTAATTTATAAAATCGGAAGCACGGAGATAATAATACAGACTTATCATATCTTTTTATCGCGCATGCATTCAGATCTGTCGTATTCATTTTCGATATTCGTGCAATATTTCAAATAGAGAGCAAAATTTCGACGGGATTGTTTCTCGAAATTTCCATAGCAAGCAGTATTATTTCCAGAGCAGTGGCCACGCGCAAGCGCAGTCACCGTGCAAAATCGGCGCTGGTATTCGCTTCGATGCCTCAGAAACGGAAATGCCGGCAACCTCGCGGTCGCCGGCACCCCTCTCATCTTATACCAATCCTAATCGATAATCCCGATCTCTAGTCGCCAGCGCGACGTCTGTTCGACCCAGCTGAGATCATCCGGCGAAAACCCGACCATCAAACAGTTTTCGCGCCGTTCTGACCGTTCCCGCGCCCCTGATCGCTCCATCGTCGCCGATATCCAGAAACACCTCCATCGCGCCGGTCGGATGCTCGATCAGATAACGCCCGTCCGATGGAGCCGTCGCCAATTCCGTAGCAGGACTACCCGTAAGGCGCGTCGCGGTCGCGACCGTGACCGCGGCGAGAACGCCGACGGATGCATGAACCCGGTGCGGGATAAAGCTTCGCGTCAAGATCGCGCCGCCTTGCTTTGGCGCCGACACCAGGGTCATCTTCGGAACTGACGCAGCCTTGACATCGCCGAGGTTCATCATTGGGCCTGCCTTTAGGCGGATGGCTTCAATCCGGGACTTCAACTCCGCATCGGCTTCGATCGCCTCGCGGGTCTCCTCACCCGTCAGCCCGAAGTCGGCGGCACGCATGATGACGCAGGGCATGCCATTGTCGATCAGCGTTGCCTCTATCCCATCGATGACATCGACCTCGTTGCCCGTCGGCAGCAGCGCGCCGCACATCGAGCCGGCTATATTCATGAACAGCAAAGGGACAGCCGCATGGCTGCCCGGGACACCGGCAATTTCGGTCGAACCGGCATAGTTCACGCGGCCGCCCGGTGTCTCTATTCGAGCGACCGCCACGTCGCCGGAATTCAGCATGTGGATGTGGACTTCGGTAATGCCGCTGCTTGACTTGACCAGTCCACGCTCGATGGCCGCCGGGCCTACACCGGCAAGAATGTTGCCGCATCCCTGCGCATCGCTGACAACAGCCTGATCCACGAAGACCTGAAGGAACAGATAGTCCACATCCGCATCAGCGCGCGTCGAAGGCGACAGCACGGCGACCTTCGACGTCAGCGGATCCGCACCGCCGATCCCATCAATCTGTCGGGGATCCGGCGATCCCATGATTTTCAACAGCAGCGAATCGCGCTCGGCAGGGTCCGCCGGAAGATGCTCGGCGAGGAAATATGCGCCCTTGGAGGTCCCCCCTCGCATCCACAGGCAAGGGATGCCATCCTCATACATATTTCAGCCCCTTTGCCAGCAGGGTCGGCCGCATCTCGTAGATATCAAGCCCGAGTTCACCGGCCGCAAGCCGCTTGCGTTTGGCATCCTCGTTGGCCAGGCGCTTCTCCGCCGCGACAACAACGGCTTCCGCCTCCTCTCGCTTGACGACGCAGACACCATCGTCATCGGCGACGATGACATCACCGGCCTCGACATACGCGCCGGCGCAGACCACCGGCACATTGACGGAACCCAAAGTCTCCTTGACGGTGCCTTGCGCCGATATCGCCTTCGACCACACCGGAAAGCCCATCTGCGTCAGATCGCGAATGTCGCGGACGCCGGCGTCGATGATCAGGCCCCTGCATCCGCGCGCCATTGCCGAGGTCGCCAGCAGATCGCCAAAATAGCCATTGTCGCAGGATGAGGTCGGCGCGAGAACGAGGATATCCCCTTGCTTCAGCTGCTCGATCGCCACATGCAGCATCCAGTTGTCGCCAGGAGGGGCCGAGATGGTCACGGCCGAACCAGCGATCTGCGCGCCGGCATAGATCGGACGCATATAGCTGGCGAGCATGCCCTTGCGGCCCTGCGCCTCATGCACGGTCGCGACCCCGGCATAGGCCAGCCGTTCGATTATATCCTGCGAAACCCGAGCGATGTCCTGCACAACAATACCCATTACGCGTCTCCTTATTTTTTTACCGGGGGCGTCCCGTGGGTGTGAAATGTCTCGATCGTCTTCAAGCCCCAGGCCTGCCCCTTCTTTCGCTCCGTCTCCGTCCAGACCACCGGCTTCCAATCCGGAGCCAGGATCAGTCGCGCGCCGGAATTGGCGAGCTCCACCCGGTTTCCGGCAGGCTCCCAGACGTAGAGGAAGAAAGTGCCCTGGATCGCATGCTTGTGCGGACCGGCTTCGATGTGCACGCCGTTCTCGAGAAAGATGTCGGCGGCGCTCAATATCTCTTCGCGGCTGTCGGTGGCGTAGGTCACATGATGAAGACGCCCGCCTCCGCCGCCAGGCTCTTCGGTGCAGGCAAGGTCATATGTCTTGTTGTTGACGGTGAACCAGCAACCACCGAGCCTGCCATTGTCGAGCTGGATCATCTCCGTCACGCGCGAACCGAGGCAGGTCTCCATGAAGCGCCTGAACTCGGCAACATCAGAGGCCAGCAAGTTCAGATGATCGAGACGACGCGGATGGCAGCCGCGCGCATGATATCGTTGCGCGACATTCTTCAGCACCGGCTTTTCCTGCTCGGGCGGCGAATAGCGGACGGTGTCCCAATAGATCTCGAATACGTGACCGAACGGGTCCTCGAACCGGAACGCGCGGCCATGGCCGAGATCGCCGTCCACCCAGCCGAGAACCTTGAAACCGCTCGCCTCGATCGCCTCGACGCGCCGCTCCAATGCCGCTTGCGAAGACACTCGATAGGCGATGTGCCCGACACCGGTGGTGTGATGTCGGGTGAGTTTCAAAGTGTGGAACTCGTAATCGTCCCACGCTCGCAGATAGGCCGACTGCTCGTCCTGACCGGCAAGCGTCAACCCATAGACGTTGACGAAGAAGTCGAGGCTTTCCTCGAACTTGTCGGAATACATCTCCACATGTGCCAGATGGGCGATATCAAAGCAGGGTTCCATGTCACGCTCCTCCCGAGAGCTCATTAGAGCTCATCGACCGTGCGTGGGAAGATCGACTGGAAACCCTCTGCATATTGCGAGGCACGCCCGCCCGATTGGCCGCCGGAGTTGCGCTGGAAATGATTGGCGCGGTTCTGGGCGACGCGGGTGTAGAATTCCCAGAGATGCTCCTGCCCCTCCATGCATTCGATGGCGGCCCGCTTCTTTTCCCAGACCGACGTAATGTCGAGGAAAACATCGGGCTTCCAGCCCATCTGCTCGGTCTGGTGCGGCTCGAACAGGTAAAGCTGCGGCGCGCCGAGAACCTTCTCACCTGGATTATGACCCCAGGCCTGCGCGATCATCCGGGTCTCGAGGGCAATCTGCGTCGCATACATATGGTCGGTATTATAGGGATCATATTGCGAATGGCTGAGCATGAAGGCTGGCTGCACCTTCCGGATCACGTCGACCAACCGATATTTGTCCTCATCCGTGAGGCGAAGCGGATAGTCGCCGAGGTCGAAGCTGATGAGATCATGGACGCCGAGCGCCTTGGCCGCTTTTTCCGATTCCGCCCGTCGTGCCGCCTTGACCTGCTCGAGCGTGATGCCCGGTTTCTTCCAAAGCTTGGCGGATTCGCCGCGCTCGCCGAAGGACAGGCAAACGACGGTCACCTTATAACCAAGCTCCGCATGCAAAGCGATCGCGCCGCCGCAGCGCCATACGAAATCAGCCGCGTGTGCGCTGATGACAAGTGCAGTCTTTTGTTCCGACATGGGATCTCCTTCCGAATTGCGCGTGATTTCACGCCGGAGAGCCCCCTTTGCCAATTTGGATTTGATGCCCCATCGATAAGTTTTAGCTATAGCCGTGCGATCGAACCTACCATCCCAACAACGCGACTATAGCTTTTTCTTATGAGGCTACGACCATTTTGAAATGGGCAACAGTCCTGCTTCCCGTCATGGCTAATCACCGCTCAAGACCCAAAAGGTCCTGCGAAAGATGCGTTCGGGAGAATCAGCCAAATCTGGCGGTCTTGGAGGAGCGCAATCCGGGACAGGGAGGAAAAATGCTAACCCTTTTATTTGACGGCCTTGCCTATGGCATGCTGCTGTTCGTGCTCTCGTGCGGACTGGCGGTCACCTTGGGATTGATGAATTTCATCAATCTGGCGCACGGCGCGTTCGCGATGGCCGGCGGCTATGTCACCGTTATTTTGACCAACAGATGGGGCGTGCCCTTTCTGCTGACGCTGCCGATCGCCTTCATTGCCACGGCGATCGCCGGGGTCGTTCTCGAAAAGACGCTCTACGCCCGCCTTTATGACAAGACGGCCCTGGACCAGGTGCTGTTTTCGATCGGCATCGTCTTCATGGCGGTAGCAGGCATCGACTATGTCATGGGATCACAACAGCAGATCCTCAACCTGCCGGATTTCCTGCGCGGCCGCGTCACCATTTTCGGCGTCGGCATCGGTGTCTATCGCGCCTTTCTCATCCTCGTCTGCGGCGCGCTCGCCGTTGCACTGCAAATGGTTCTGGCCCGTACGCGGTTCGGCAGCAGGTTGCGTGCATCCGTCGATGACCGGCGCGTCGCTCGCGGCGTCGGCATTCACGTCAACACGATTTTTGCCGTGACATTCGCCGTCGGATCCGGCCTCGCCGGCCTTGGCGGCGCGCTTGGGGCCGAGATCCTCGGTCTCGACCCGACATTCCCGCTGAAGTTCATGGTCTACTTCCTGATCGTCGTCTCCGTCGGCGGGACCTCGAGCATGTACGGCCCTCTCTGTGCCTCCATCCTGCTCGGTGTCGCGGACGTTCTCGGCAAGTATTACGTCCCATCGCTCGGTGGCTTCATCATCTATATCATCCTCGTGGCCGTGCTGGTTGTCCGGCCTCAGGGTCTCTTCGCGAGGGCCAACTGATGCAGGCACCCCATTCCGCTATCCCTGCTCTGAAGCAGCGGGTATCAGACGTCATGAGGCGATCGGCGCGCTGGAGCGTCCTTGAACTGGCGTTCTGGGCTCTGGCGCTTGCCTCCTGGTTCCTCTTCCCCAACCAGCACTTGATCCTGACCGAGATCGTCGGCTTCGCCATCCTCGCGCTTTCGATCGACCTGATGCTCGGCTATGCCGGCATCGTTTCTCTCGGACAGGCGGCCATGTATGGCGTTGGCGCCTATGCAAGCGGTCTGTTCTCGATCCATGTCACCGGAGAGCCACTGTCTGGGCTGGTCGTCGGAGCGCTCTCGGGCGCGGTCGTCGCCTTCCTGACAAGCTTCCTGCTGCTGCGCGGCGGCGACCTGACACGGCTAATGGTGACGCTGGGCGTCGCCGCGGTCTTTGCCGAAATCGCCAATCAGGCCAACTGGCTCACCGGCGGTGCCGACGGCCTGCAAGGCATCAGCATCGATCCCCTGTTCGGGATTTTCGATTTCGATATCTACGGACACACGGGCTACGCCTACAGTCTCGCCGTGCTGTTCGTGCTGTTCCTCCTGGCGCGACTGATCGTATCCTCACCTTTCGGCTATTCGCTGAAAGCGATCCGGGACAATCCGCTGCGCGCCTCAGCCGTGGGGGTTCCCGTCAACGCGCGATTGGTGGCCGTCTACACGCTGGCCGGCGCCTATGCGGGGATCGCCGGCGCGCTGTTTGCCCAGACACAGCAATTCATCTCGCTCGATGCACTGTCGTTCCAGAAGTCCGCGGATGGCCTGATGATCCTGGTCATCGGAGGCACGGGCTATCTTTACGGCGGTATCATCGGCGCCCTGGTCTATGAACTGATCCAGGACGGGTTGTCGTCGCTTACGCCGCAATACTGGCAGTTCTGGCTCGGCATGCTCCTGGTTGCCTTCGTCCTCATCGGTCGCGATCGTCCTCGCCAGATCGTGCTCTCGCTCTCCGCTCGCCTCGCCACCATTCGCGGCAATCTCTTCAGAGGCCGCACGTCGACCCGGAGGGCACCATGACCGCTGCTGTTCTTGAAACAAAACAGCTCAACAAGATGTTCGGCGCCCTGAAGGCCACGACCGACGTCTCGTTCCGCCTGGAAAGCGGTGCCCGCCATGCGCTGATCGGACCGAACGGCGCGGGCAAGACGACGCTCATCAATCTTCTGACCGGCGTGCTCGCGCCTTCCAGCGGGCAGATCCTGCTGAATGGCGAGGACATCTCGTCCCTCAAGCGCGAAAAGCGCGTGCAGCGTGGTCTGGTTCGCACGTTTCAGATCAACCAGCTTTTCGGCGATCTGACCGTCGTGGAAAGCCTGGGCCTTGTTATCAGTGAACGGCAGGGACACGGCAAGAACTGGTTTCGCTTCGCCGGAAAGCTTCCGGGCATCGAGGACGAAATTGCCGGCCTGGTTCAGGATTTCGGTCTGGATACAGTCCTCGACCAACCCTGTTCCGGCCTGCCCTACGGCAAGCAACGGCTTCTCGAAATCGCCATGGCGATCGCCTGCAAGCCCAAGGTTCTCCTGCTTGACGAACCGGCGGCCGGCGTGCCGGAAGCCGATCGGCACGAGGTTCTGGCAAGGCTTGCGGCCCTGCCCGCTGATGTCTCGATTCTGCTGATCGAACACGACATGGACCTGGTCTTCAATTTCGCCGACCGGATCTCCGTTCTAGTCGCCGGCGCGCTCTTCGCCGAAGGCACCGTCGACGAGATCTCGACGGATCCCCGCGTCAAGGACGTCTATCTGGGAGGGGCGCACAATGACTGAACTCTTGACGCTGGACGGCTTGAAAGCCGGCTACGGCAAAGCCGTGGTTCTGCACGGCATCAGCCTCGCGGTCGGCCCGGGTGAAGCGGTGGCCCTCCTCGGCCGCAATGGCGTTGGCAAGACAACGACGCTCAACAGCATTGTTGGTCTGACGCGCTATCACAGCGGCAGAATCATGGTCAGCGGTCAAAGCATCGAGCGCATGACGCCGGAGCGTCGCGTCGAGGCGGGTGTCGGCTGGGTGCCACAGGAGCGCGGCATATTCCGGTCACTGACGGTCGAGGAGAACATCACGGCGGTCGCACGCCCCGGGAAATGGAGCCTTCAGGCCGTCTATCTGCTCTTCCCGAGGCTGGAAGAACGCCGCAGCAACTACGGCAACCAATTGTCGGGCGGCGAACAGCAGATGCTCTCAATCGCCCGCGCACTCGTTCTCAATCCGAAAATCTTGCTGCTCGATGAGCCGACCGAGGGATTGGCGCCGATCATCGTGGAAGAACTGCTCGCCGCCATCCGCCGCATCGTCCGCGACGAGGGCATGGCCGCCATCATCGTCGAGCAGCACGCGCAGCAGATCCTGGCGATCACCGACAAGGCCGTGATCCTCGAACGCGGCGCGGTCGCCTATTCCGGAAGCAGCGCCGCGCTGGCGCAAGACAGCGCCACCCTTGGCAAATTCCTTGGGGTCGGCGCGGGAACATCGGCCGCCGCAACGCCAGCCGCTGGAGAACGAAAACACTGATCATGGAAGCCTAAGCCGGAAAGAGGGCCGGTTTGAACAACGTCCAAACACATAGATTTTTCAATAGGAGGAGGAGAGACATGAGCATTAAGAAACTGGCGCTAGGCGCCGTCGCCGCGATCAGCTTGATCGGGGCTCCCGCAATGAGCTTTGCCCAAGACACGGTCAAGGTCGGTGTCGTCATTCCGCTCACCGGCGGGTTCCAGTCCAACGGCCGGCAGATCAGCGCCGCGATCAAGACTTATGTCGCGACCAAGGGCGACACAGCCGGTGGCAAGAAGGTCGAGCTGATCGTCAAGGACGACGGAAGTGCCGCCGACAACGCGCTGCGCCTGTCCCAGGAACTGGTAACCAACGACAAGGTGTCCATCCTGACCGGCTTCGGCAACACGCCAGCGGCCCTTTCCGTGGCGCAACTGTCCAAGCGCGCCAAGATCCCGCAGGTCATCATGGTGGCGGCGACCTCGTCGATCGTGGATGCGTCGCCTTACATTCTCCGAACATCTTGGACCGTCCCGCAGATGGCCAGCGTCATCGGTAAGTGGGCTCCGGAAAACGGCGTGAAGAAATTCGTCAGCATCGTTTCCGACTATGGTCCGGGCGCCGACGCGGAGAAGTGGTTCCAGAAAGCGATCGAGGCCAATGGCGGCACCGTCGTTTCAAAACTGAAGGTGCCGCTTGCCAATCCGGACTTCGCGCCCTTCCTGCAGCGCGCCGCGGATGAAAAACCGGAAGCCCTGTTCGTCTTCGTTCCGACAGGCGGGGGTGCTGCCTTCATGAAGCAGTTCGTCGAGCGCGGCCTCGACAAGTCGGGCATCAAGGTCATCGCCATGGCCGACGTCACGGACGACGATCTCCTCAACAATATGGGGGATCCGACCATCGGCGTCATCACCGGCGGTCCCTATTCGGCAAGCCACGATTCGCCCGAGAACAAGGCCTTCGTGGAAGCCTTCAAGAAGGCCAATGACGGCATGCGTCCCAACATGGTCGCCGTTGCCGCCTGGGATGCCCTCGACCTGATCTACAAGACCCTCGACAAGACCAAGGGCGATGCGACGGGCGATACTTTCGTCAACGCAGCGAAGGGAATGCAGTTGCAGAGCCCACGCGGCCCGATCTCGATTGACCCTGCCACACGCGATATCGTCCAGGATATCTACATGCGCAAGGTCGAGAAGGTCGGTGGAGAATTGTACAACGTCGAGTTCCAGACCTACAACAACGTCAAGGATCCGGCGCACTAAGCGAGGGCCATACAACCCGAGGATCGCGGCGATATCGCGGTCCTCACGATAAGTTTTCGCTATACATTTTTGTTTGGCTGAATGTTCGCACGAGGAACCGGCAGCATGTCGACGATTGCAATCATCGGATTCGGGGAAGCAGCACAAGCCTTTGTCGCCGGCTGGAAGACTGTCGAAGACAGTCCGATCAAAGCTCCCATCGCCACCTTCGATATCAAGATAAAAAGCGCCGATCAACGCCGGGGCCTGCTTGATGCCTGCACACGGCTTGATGTCATATCTGGCGAGAGCCCGCGCGATGCCACCACCGGCAAAAGCGCGATCTTCTGCCTCGTGACAGCCGACCGCGCGCTCGAAGCCGCCAAAATGGTGGCCGCCTACCTCGACAAGAGCTCGCTTTATCTCGACTGCAACTCCTGCTCGCCTTCGACAAAGGTCGCGGCTGCGAAGATCGTCGAGGAGGCTGGCGCCCGCTACATCGACGTGGCGGTGATGGCGCCGGTCTATCCCGCCCGCCATCGCACCCCTCTCCTTCTGTCCGGCAGCGAGGCGACGGACGCTGAAGCGCTGCTGGCAAGCCTTGGAATGAATGCCCGCGTTGCCGGCGATAAGATCGGACAGGCATCCTCGATCAAGATGCTGCGCTCCGTCATGATCAAGGGGTTCGAGGCGCTCACGGCCGAATGCGTGCTGGCGGCGCGCCGGGCGGGCGTGGAGGATGCCGTTCTGGCGTCCTTGCAGGCATCCGATCCGGGGATCGACTGGACGGCCCGTTCGTCCTACAACCTTGAGCGGATGATGGTACACGGAACGCGGCGTGCGGCGGAGATGGTGGAAGTGGCGGCAACGCTTCGCGATCTCGGTCTTCCCGACGGAATGGCATCGGCCGCCGTCGACTGGCAGCGCAGAATCGGAAATCTTGGCGTCAGCGCTGCGGATCTCTCGCTGAACCAGCGCATCGATCGGATATTGGAGCACCTCCTGCCTTGAATTCCGCACAGCCGTCAGAGCGTGAGCTACAGCATAATCTTCGCCATCTCCGGGTATTCCTGATGGTCGTCGATACGGCCTCTGTCACGAAGGCCGCGGATTTATGCCATGTGTCGCAGCCGGCCGTGACGCAGGCACTGTCGAAAATCGAGCGCGGCGTGGGGATGGCGCTCTTCACGCGGACCGCCCAGGGACTGTTCGTCAACAAGCAGGGCGAAGTCCTTGCAAAGCGCGTCCGGCGCGCTTTCAGCTATCTCGATCCGGCGCTGTCCGATCTTAGCCCCAGGCTGCGCATAACCGCGACGACGGCACAGCTTCAAGCGCTGATTGCCGTGCGCGAAATGGAGAATTTCACGCTCGCTGCACGCCGCCTGGGCCTTGCCCAACCGACCGTGCACCGCGCCGTCACACAACTTGAGCAGGAGGCAGCACGTCCCCTGTTTGAGCGAACATCCTACGGCATCGTCGCGACGCGGACCGCGCAGACGCTAGCCCAGGCAGCAAGACTTGCTTTCGCCGAACTGAGCCAAGCCGAAGCCGACCTTGCCGAAACCGTGTCCGAGGAGGCCGGGCGCATCGTCATCGGCGCAATGCCATTGTCGAGATCCTATGTCCTGCCGCAGGCAATCGCCAACTTCCGCACGCTTCGCCCCAAAATACCGATCCAGATTGTGGAAGGTCCTTATGCCGACCTTCTGGCCGGGCTGAGGCGTGGCGAGATCGATTTCCTGATCGGCGCCCTGCGCGATCCCGCGCCGATTGGCGATGTGGAACAGCGCCTGCTTTTCACCGACACGCTCGTGCTGGTCGCCGGCCGCGATCATCCGCTTGTCGGGAAGGACGATATCACCCTCGAGGAGCTCGCCTCCTACCCCTGGGTGGTGGGCTTAAGCGGAACGCCGATCCGGAAACATTTTGACGCCATGTTCGACAGCCTTGGACGAAGGCCGGCGAGCATCGTCGAGTCGGGGTCGCTGATCCTGATGCGCGAGCTCCTGGACCGAACCGATCATCTCGGCTGCATTTCCCATCTGCAAGCGGAAGCGGAGTTGACCCGGGGGCTCATCAAGGCCCTGCCCTATGACCTCGACCACACCGCGCGGCCCATCGGCCTGACGCTGCGATCCGGCTGGATGCCGACGGCGGCTCAGGACCAGTTTCTGGATTTCGTGCGAGAAAGGGTCAGCAAAACGGGCGAGCGGCTATAGCCTTTATTACAGTCCCGGCCACGAGCTCTCAAACAGCGTCCATCCACTCGACTTTATGGCAGATGGACGCAGCAACGACATCGGCCCTCAAGCCAGATAGCGCTTGAACCAGCCTATCGTTCTGTCCCAGGCAAGTTTGGCCGCAGCCTCGTCATAGCGGGGCGTCGAGTCATTGTGGAAGCCATGATTGACGTCGGGATAGATATGGGCCTCATAGACCTTGTTCGACGCCTTCAGCGCCGCCTCATAGGCCGGCCATCCCTCATTGATCCCCTTGTCCAGTCCCGCATAATGAAGCAGCAGAGGCGCCTTGATGCGGGACACCTCCTCCGCGCGTGGCTGGCGCCCATAAAAGGGCACGGCAGCTGCTAGCTCGGGATAGGCGACGGCTGCGGCATTCGACACGCCTCCACCATAGCAGAAGCCGGTGATGCCGACCTTGCCGGTCGTTGCCTCATGCTTCATGAGCAGCTCGATCGCGGCGAAGAAGTCGTTCATCAGCTTCTGCGGATCGACCTGCTGCTGCAACTCCCGACCCTTTTCGTCATTGCCGGGGTAGCCGCCGACCGACGTCAGGCCGTCAGGCGCAAGCGCGATGAAGCCCGCTTTGGCAACGCGACGCGCGACGTCCTCGATATAAGGGTTCAGCCCCCGGTTCTCATGCACGACAACGACCGCCGGCACCTTGCCCTTGGCCGCAGCCGGCCGGACGAAATAGGCCCGAACGGTTCCGTTTCCCTGCGGCGACGGATAGGTGATGTATTCGGGCAGGATATCGGGATCGGTAAACTCGACCTGCTGCGCCTGCGCATAGTTGGGGCTCATCAACCCGAGGATCGCGACGGCCGTCAGACCGCCTACGGCATACTTGCCGGCCCGATCGAGAAACTCGCGCTTCGTGATTTTCCCATGGGCGTAGTAGTCGTAGAGTTCCAGCAGTTCCGGATGAAAATCCTTGGCGGTCAGACGTGTCATTGGCGCTCCCCTCGTGTCTACGACGAGCAGCCTAAACACTTAAGCCAGTTCTTGAATTCACTTTTGCGCTATCGCCGGAAATGCCCAACGCGGATAACGGTAGTTAAACCGCAACCTCCGCCGCTATCGCCGCATGGGGCTCGTAGTCGCTGACCTCGAAATCCTCAATGCGGTAATCGTCTATGCTTTCCGGCCGGCGGAGCAAGCGCAAGGTTGGAAATGGCCGTGGTTCCCGGCTCAGCTGCTCGCGGATCGCGTCGAGATGGTTAAGATAGATGTGGACGTCGCCGCCGGCCCAGACCAGTTCGCCCACATCCATGTCTACCTGCTGGGCAACCATGGCCAGCAACACGGCCTGTTGGGAGATGTTGAATGGGTTGCCCAGAAACAGATCGCAGGACCGCTGGTAAACCATCATGCTCAGCCGCGGCCGCTTGGTCTCGCCCAGAGAAGGCAGGTTCGAGACATGGAACTGATAAACCATGTGACACGGAGGCAGCGCCATTCCGGCGAGTTCGCCGACATTCCAGGCATGGAAGATCATCCGGCGGCTGCTTGGATTATGCCTGAGTTGGTCGATGACCGTCGCGATCTGATCATGCACCTGCCCGTCGGCATCGCGCCACTGCCGCCATTGCTTCCCGTAAACGGGGCCAAGATCGCCCCACGTCTCGGCAAAGGCTTCATCGGCCAGTATCCGCGCCTCGAAATCTTCCTGACTGATGGTCTCGCCCGTCGCCTTGCGATAGGCCGCCAGCGGCCAGTCGGTCCATATCCGCACGTTCTGTTTCAGGAGATTGCGAATGTTGGTGTCGCCCGTCAGGAACCAGAGCATCTCTTTCACGGCGAGCTTCCAATAGACCCGCTTGGTCGTGAAAACCGGAAGCTGGCCCTTGGAAAGATCGAAGCGCATCATCGCGCCAAGCCCGCTCAGCGTGCCGACGCCCGTTCTGTCGATCCGGCGATCGCCGTTTTCGAGCAGGTGCGCCATCAGATCGAGATATTGATATTCCGGGTGGCGAACCATTCTTAGCTCCGACATTTCCGCGATGGCGCCCGGCAAGAGCAACGCCATTGCCTCCGTCACCGATTCCATTTGTTGCCAATTTAATGGCAAGTCGATGCGAAACCAACCGTATCAGGGCATAATCCCGGCAAATCTCGCCCCCGATGGCCAGTGATCGCGGCAAACCGGTGTTTCGGCGACGCATTTGTGACAATTGCCCTTCCCTTCGCCCAAGGAAAACACTATATCAGCCTTGCCGGTCTTCGGGCCGGCTATGGCGATAAATGAGCGGTGTAATAAACCTATTGGACCCGGGGGCGGTACCCGGCGCCTCCACCAAAAACCGGCCAGGCGAGCTTTGCTTCAGACCGGCTTTTGATGGGGGCGAAACAGGATCGACAAGGGCGTAAAGATCGACTTTTTGCTCGGCATTGTACCACCGTTATCGGGCTAAAATTGTAGTTGCAAATGACAACTATGCGGAAGCTCGTCTCGCTGCTTAATCGCAGTGTGACACTTCAAATCAAGTCCTGAAGGTTCGCACCTTAAGGCGGGGTTCGAAGGTACCTGGCAACAGAAACCTTCACCTTCTCCCTATATTGGATATTATGTATGATGAGGCAGTGACTCGCGCGAGGGCTTTTCCGTCTGCGCCCGGCGTGGCATAAGCCTTAGAAAAAACATGGCCAACGAAAGACAGGAAAGCATGGGGCAGGATCATATCCGCTACGACATTTTGGCACAGGACGCCCTGCGTGGAGTTATCCGTAAGGTGTTGACCGAGGTCGGCGCCACCGGTCGTCTGCCCGGTGACCATCATTTCTTCATCACCTTTCTGACCGGAGCGCCCGGTGTGCGCATTTCGCAGCACCTGAAGTCGAAATATCCGGAACAGATGACTATCGTCGTCCAGCATCAATTCTGGGATCTGAAGATCACCGAGAGCCTGTTCGAGATCGGCCTTTCCTTCTCCGACGTCCCCGAGAAGCTGGTCGTTCCCTTCAATGCGATTCGCGGCTTTTACGATCCATCCGTGAATTTCGAGCTGGAGTTCGATGTGCCGCTCGCCGACGACGACGAGGAAATGCCAACCGGCGAAATCACCGCCTACCCGGTGCCGGCAGAAGGCAGCGAAGAGCCAGCGGTAGAAGCCAAGGAAGGCGAAGAGAAAAAACCGGGCTCGGTCGTCTCGCTCGACGCATTCCGCAAGAAGCAATAGATCCAAGGGGGAGCGCAAGGCTTCCCCTTTCTACATCGTCCGTGGGGACAGTGATGAGTGCCGAAGTCGTCAATCTGCGTCAGTTCCGGAAAAAGCAGGCCCGCTCCGAAAAGGAAAAGCAGGCGGAACAGAATCGTATCAGCTTCGGCCGCACCAAGGCGGAGAAGCACCTGACCAAGGCGCTCAACGACAAGGCCACCCAAACGCACGAGGCCGGTCACATCGACCCGGCCAAGACTGAAGACTAGACTAACGAAATATCCTAGAAAATTATAAGCTTACCCCAGCACTTTGAATCATTTTCAGAAGCCCCCCCTTTCCAAGTTTTTTGATCGATCCCCCGATGATCCGCAAACATTCCGCGACGCTGCATGGCCACCGCACGAGCTTTTCCCTTGAAGACGCCTTTTGGAGTGAGCTGAAGGCAATCGCCAAAACGCGCGACACCTCGCTCGCCGCGCTGATCTCCGAAATCGACGACGGGCGGGAGCCGGTGAGCAACCTTTCCTCGGCACTTCGGCTCTATGTCTTGAAATGGCTAAAAGAGCGCGCTTAGCAAAAGAGCATCCGTGCCTTCGTCTTCAGGGCAGATCATCCAAAAGACGCCCCTACTGGGCGATACCGGGAAGGCCGTTGAAGTTCAGCGGCGCTACCTTCTGCGGCCCTTGTCCGTTGAGAACCGGAAATTGCTGGGCTTGCGCCTTCGAGCGAGCTTCCGCCTCGGCTTTTGCCTTGGCCGCGGCTTCTGCTTGCTTTTCGGCGGCAGCCTCGCGCGCCAGTTCCCTCAGGCGCGTCTCTTCAAGGCTCCGCTGCTGCTCGAATACCGCGTCGCGCTGGCGCTGGGCGTCACGTACGACGGCGGTGTATTTGTACAGCGCCACCTCGCGCCGCAGCCGTTGCTTTTCCAATACGCTCGCCTGAAGCCGCTCGACGCGCCGGCGCTCGCGTTCAAAGGCACGCAGCGACAGGAAGCTGGTGATGTCGGTGACATCAATGGTTCGGCCGGGGCTCGCCAATAGACCGGCGAAGTTGAGACGTAGCGCCGGCTCGGCACCGTTCAGCATCTCGCTGCCGGCATTGAAGTCGATACCGAGAGATCCGCGCATGCGCTCGTCCGGCAGGCTGATCTCGGCGCTGCCCGAAAGCTTCGCCACGTCATTGCCGGCGCTGAGATTGGTGGCGCGGATGACGCCGGTGGAGATGTTGAAAGGTATGCTCATCGCCGGCAGCGCCGCCTCGCCGTTGTTGAGCAGCGTCTGCACGATCGGCAATACCTTGTCGGCGGTAATATCGCCCTGGATCTGGTCGGTGGCCGACAATAACGGTGGGAGTACCGAGAGATTGAGACCGCGGACATGCGTCTCGCCAAGCTTGGCCTCGCCCGAGCCGCTGGCATTGGCGGCAAGCTCACCCATGCTCTTGCCGCTGGTCTCCATGGTCAGGTCAAGGCCAAAGCGGCCGGTGGCCAGTGGCGTGCCGTCGCGTTGCCAAGCAACATCAGCGAGATCGCCATTGGTGAGGTTGAGCTTCGTCTGCATCAGACCGGTGCCGTCGGAATTGGCAAGCATCACATTGCCGCCAAGCGTTCCACCGTTCCAGGCGCCAGCGATATCGTTCAACCGCAACTCTTCGCCCTTATAGGCAGCGTTGGCGCTGAAATTGGAGATCGGACCGAATATCCCCGGCCAAACCTGCTTCGCCGAAAGCTTGATGTTGAGATCGAGCCCGCTGAACGTCGGAAGACCCAGCTTGACCTTGGTCAGGTTACCCGTCGCGGCATCCGTCATCGGCCCGTAGATCGCTTCACCCAACCAGCCAAGATCAACCTTGTCGAGCGTCAGTTCGCCGGTCGCCTTGGTATTTGGAGACTTGCGATCGAAGGTCAGCGCGCCCGAGACATTGTTGTCGGCAAGCTGGCCCTTCATGTCCGAGAGCGCGATCTTGTTGGCGTCGAAGACGGCATTCGCCTGGAATTTGACAGGTAGGCCCGTGCCCATCTGCGGAATGCCGATGCCGTTCATGACGAAATAGGGATCAAGATCCGCGCTATCAAGCGACAGCGCGATGGTGCCGTTGAGGAAGGTGCTGGGACGAACGTCGACCTTGCCATTGGCCGTGAACGAGGTCTTGTCGGTGGCAAAAGTCAGCGCCGCATCCGCCGGCTCGGTCCCGTCCGCCGTCACCTTAAGCGTCAGGCGGCCATTGGCATCGGCTTCGACGGGCAACGGATCGAGCCCCGCCTGCCCGAACAGGATCGATGTCACCGAATTCTCGAGTGTCGCTTCCAGCGTCGTCGTGCCCTTGCCGGTCAACGCCAGCAGGTCGGACATACGGTAATCGAGGTTGACGCGGCTGCCGTTGGAAACGCCGGCGAGCGTCACCGCCACCCCATCGCCCTCGTCGCCGCCGAGGGTCAGCGCGCCGCGCAGTGCGGTGTTGCCATACCAGGCAGCATTGCGCACCAGCCGATCCATGACCGGGTGATGCGGCAGATGTCGGCTCAGCATTTCAAGGAAAGGACCGGGGTCGGCCGCCTTGAAGGTGATTTCACCCGATCCCTTGTAATCCAGCAGCGAGCCATCGCCACGGCCCGTCGCTGTGATCTCAGCTCCGGCAACATCGCGCACCGACAACTTGTCGAGTGTCAGCGCTCCATCGGTGATCGAAAAGGATGTCTCGACATTGTCGGCCTGCACGCCGAAGGCCGCGAACTTGTCCGCCTTCAGATGTGCCGAGATCCGGTGATCGAGCAGGGCCTCGCCCGCATCCTGGCCGGTGATCAGGCCCGTCAGCGCCCTCAGCGCATCGAGATCGAGTGCGTCACCACTAAGATCGACGGCAAGCTTCGGCGCCTGCTTATCTGGCGCCTGCCGGTCCAGCTTGCCCTTAAGCGTCGCCGAACCAATGGCGATTTCGAGATTGTCGAAGCGCTGCTCCTCGTGCCGCAAGCTGACATCGGCGGAAAAGCCGGCCTGTCGCAACTGCCGGATCGCCGGATCGACCGAACCCACCAGCCAGGACGCCAGACCCGACGGCTGGTTGGAGGCAACGACGAGATTGCCGATGAAATTCGGCTCACCCTGCAGCATCAGCTTGCCGGTGGCCTCGATCTGCGTACGCCCGGGCAGCATGCCGATCGCGTGGTCAATCTTCCAGCCGCTTCCGGCGGGCTCAAGGTCCAGCTGCACGTCGCGGATCGTCGTATCACCGGCAACGATCGCCGGCAGTCTGAAGGTCGCCTTGCCGGGCACTTGCGGGATCGGGACCTCGGCGGCAATCGCGATCAGGTTGTTCAGGCGCTGGCGGGCTGAAACGGCGGGATTGCGGTTGGTCTTGCCGCTGGTGCCCTGATTGTTGCCGAGACGGTTGACGTCGATCTGCTGGCCATCGGCGGTCAGCAGGAATTCCGGCTTTGTGCCGGTATCCAGCGTCGCTTCCCCGGTCACCACGTAAGGATCGTCCGCCGCTCCGACCTCAAGGCGATATTCCGGGATGCGGATGCGCTCGTTGGTCAGCTCGAAGCGGCCTTTGACGCGGGGCTGAGCTTGCTCGTCCGCAGCTTTACGCGTCTGCTTATCCTCGATCCCTGCCGTGAAGAGACCAAGATAATCCGGCTTGCGGTCGATCAGCTTCAGCTCGCCGTCGAGATCGACAATGAGAGGATGACGATCCGGATTAAGCCGGGTTCGGACACGCAGCACGCCGCTATCATCCGGCTGGCTGCTCGAAATGGTGAAACTTCCGTGCTCGCCATCAAGTGCCGCGTCCCCTTCGATCCGCCAGGGGCCGGCGAGCGACTTCGCGGACATTTCGGCATTAAAGCCGGTAATATGCCGGGTGCGGCCGGATTGTTCATCGATGAACTGGATATCGCCGCCATCGACATGCACGCTTTCCAGTACGACCGATTTGGCGGGCATTTCCGGCTGGCTGCCGCGCATCCAGTCGAGCGTGCCGTCCTTCAGCAGTCGCAGGCGCACTTTCGGCTCGGACACGCGCATATCGAAAATCAGCGCTTCACCAGACAGGAACGGCGCCAGCTCGGCATCCATGGAGAATTCCGCGATCTGCACGAGCGGCGTTCCGTCAGCTTCCTGGCCGACGCGGACGTCATGCAATGTCACGGAGGGAAACGGCAGGAAACGAGCATCGACGGTGCCGTGAACGGTCACTTTCTTGCCAATGATGCGGCTCGCCTGATCTTCGAAATTCTTGCGAAAATCGGTCCAGTCTATGAAGAGCGGAGCGAGCAGCGCCACGAACAGCACCACTACAAGCAATCCTCCCAAGAAAACCAGGACCCTACCTAACAATGCGCACCGTCTCCATTCTGCATTCCGATTACAATATCCAAGGCGTCACATAACCGGCCGTATAGGCAAAAAAGCGGCCGCGATCCTTAGCGAACCCAATCTCTATCCAAACCGCGTCGCGGCTCCCTGAGATACGGGATATCATAGCCTAGCGCCATTCACGCCGGGGGCAAGCCGGGATCATGGGGTATTCCATTTTTCAATGGCCATGGAAGATCTTGCCGGGGTTGAAGATCGCGTCAGGATCAAGCGCGTGCTTGATCTGGCGCATCAGATCGACCGCGCCGCCAAGCTCCTGCTCGAGAAACGACATCTTGCCCTGCCCCACGCCATGCTCGCCAGTGCACGTTCCGTCCATCGCCAGCGCCCGTGCGTTCAACCGCGCAACGAAGGCCTCGACGACGGCGATGCCTTCAGGCCTCTTGTCGTCGAACAGCAGCAGCACATGGAAATTGCCATCGCCGGCATGCCCGACGATCGGCGCCAGCAAACCATGTTCTTCGATGTCGGCCTGAGTCTCGGCAACGCATTCGGCAAGCCTTGAGATCGGCACGCAGACATCCGTCGACAGCGCTGCCAGTTCCGGTGCCAGCGCCCTCGCCGCCCAATAAGCGTCGTGGCGCGCCTTCCAGAGCTTGTTGCGCTCTTCGAGATTGCTGGTCCAGAGGAATTCGCCGCCGCCGCATTCCGCCGCGATCTCGGCGAATTGCTCCGATTGCAGCGCGACGGTCTCTTCGGTGCCATGAAATTCGAGGAACAGCATCGGCTGCTCCGCATAGCTCAGGCCCGAGTAGCGATTGCAGGCGCGCATCTGGACGGCATCGAGCAGCTCTATGCGAGCAACCGGAACACCCATCTGGATCGTCATGATGACGGCGTCGCAAGCTGCCTTGATGGTCGGAAACGCACAAGCGCCACCGGCAATCTTCTGGGGAATACCCTGCAGGCGCAGCGTCACGGAGGTCAGCACGCCAAGCGTTCCCTCGGAGCCGACCAAGAGCCGGGTCAGATCATAGCCGGCGGACGACTTCCTGGCGCGGCGGGCGGTGCGGATTTCCTCGCCATTGGCGGCAACCACGGTCACGGCCAGCACATTGTCCTTCATCGTGCCATAGCGCACGGCATTGGTGCCGGAAGCGCGCGTGGCCGTCATGCCGCCAATCGAGGCGTTGGCGCCAGGATCGATCGGGAAGAACAGGCCGGTATCGCGTAGATAGGTGTTGAGCTGTTCGCGGGTGACGCCCGGCTCGACCGTGCAGTCGAGATCCTCGGCGTTCACTTCAAGCACCCGATTCATCCGGCTGAAATCGATGGAAATTCCGCCCTGCGGCGCGTTCACCTGTCCCTCCAGCGAGGAACCGGTACCGAAGGCGATGATCGGAACTTTGTGATCGGCGCAGGCCTTGACGACCGCCTGAACATCCTCGCCCGTTTCGGCGAAAACAACACCGTCGGGAAGTTGGGTCGGGATATAGGTGGTCGTATGCGCGTGCTGGGCGCGAAAACTTTCGCCGGTCTGAAAACGCTCGCCGAAGGCCTGTTTCAGGATGCCGAGAACGACAGCGATCCCTGCCTCGTTGCGTATCCCCGCCTTCGCATCAGCCAGAGCCATCGTCCCGAATCTCCCATCAAAAACATATAATAGGGCGTTAACCTTTTGCGGTTCTATGGGGCATCAGGACGACGCTGTCCAGTCATGAAAATAGCCCGTGGTTTCCACACGGAGCAAGCGCTCGGCAGCCCAAGATCAAGCCGCCTCGATTGTGATCACCTGTAAGTGACGGACGGCGCGGACGATTGGTAGTTCTGCTTATTTTTTAAGCAAAACCTGACCAAAATGTGCAATTGCCACAAAATCCTTTCCAAGGGAAAGCACGCCTTGAGCGAGCGGGCATATCCTTCAACCGACTGGCATACGTCTTGCGTGCTGTCCGGCAGTTTACATAGCCACGTTTGGAAGGACATTCGATGAAGCGCAGACAATTGCTCATGGCCCTGGGTATGACGATGCTGGTAACGGGATCGCTGTCGAGCCCGCATGCAGCCCGGGCGGACGCCTTGAGCGATATTGCTTCGCGCGGCACCATCCGCGTTGCCGTCCCCCAGGACTTCCCGCCTTTCGGCAGCGTGGGGACCGATATGGCGCCCATGGGCTATGATATCGACATGGCAAACCTGATCGGCGAAAAACTCGGCGTAAAGACCGAGCTTGTGCCGGTCACCAGCGCCAACCGTATTCCCTATCTCCAGACCAACAAGGTCGATCTGGTGATCTCAAGCCTCGGCAAGAACGCCGAGCGCCAGGCAGTGATCGACTTTACCGACGCTTACGCGCCCTTCTTCAACGGCGTCTTCGGCCCCGCTGATGTCACAGCCGCCAAGCCCGAGGATCTCTCCGGCAAGACGATCGGCGTAACGCGCGGCGCCATCGAGGATCTGGCGCTGACGAAGGTCGCCCCCCAAGACGCGACGATCAAGCGCTACGAAGACAATAACGGCACCATTTCCGCCTTCCTGTCGGGTCAGGTTGACCTGGTCGCCACCGGCAACGTCGTTGCCGCGGCGATCCTCGCCAGGAACCCGCCGAAGAAGCCGGAGATGAAATTCCTCATCACCAACTCCCCCTGCTTCATCGGCCTGAACAAGAGCGAACCCGCGCTGCAGAAAAAGGTCAACGACATCATCGCCGCCGCCAAGGCCGATGGCACGCTCGGCAAGATATCGCAGAAATGGCTGGGCGCCGACCTCCCCGCCGGCTTCTGATTAACGCAAGCCCGGTCGCGCGCTCATCCGAAGGTGCGGCCGGAGCCGAGCGAGGCACCGTTTCATGCGCTATCACTTCGATTTCGGCTGGATCGCCGAATATTACCCGGTTCTGATCAAGGGCGTCCTCATCACCATAGAGTTGACCCTGGTCGGCGCGGTGGTCGGCATCGCGCTCGGCATTTCCTGCGCCTGGGCACGAGCTCTGGGTCCAGGCTGGCTCAAGCCCGTTGTTGCGACCTATATCGAGCTAATCCGCAACACGCCGTTCCTGATCCAGCTTTTCTTCATCTTCTTCGGGCTACCCGGCATCGGCATTCATATGAGCGAAATCACGGCGGCCAATCTCGCCATGGTCGTCAATCTTGGCGCCTATAGCTGCGAGATCATCCGCGCCGGCATCCAGGCGACGCCGCGCGGCCAGTTCGAGGCCGGCGCCAGCCTCGCAATGACGCCGTTCGAAACCTTCCGCCACGTCATCCTCGTCCCCTCGCTCCAGCGCATCTGGCCAGCCCTGTCATCGCAGGTCGTCATCGTCATGCTTGGCTCCGCGGTCGTCTCACAGGTCGCCGCCGAGGACCTGACATTTGCGGCGAACTTCATCCAGTCCCGCTCCTTCCGCGCCTTCGAAGCCTATTTCGTCTCCACGGCGATCTACCTGCTTCTGGCCATTATCCTGCGGCAACTGCTGGCCGCCGCCGGTTCACTCATCTTTCCGCGCAGGGTCCGCCGATGATTCAATTTACCACCTGGGACATTCTGCGCGGCCTGCTGCTCGCCACACGCTGGACCATCCTGCTGTCGCTCGTTTCCTTCATCGGCGGCGGCACGGTCGGGGCGATCCTGCTGTTCCTGCGCATCGGCAAGAACAAGGTCGCTCGCGTCGCCGTCAAATATTTCGTCGAACTCTTTCAGGGCACGCCGCTGCTGATGCAGCTTTTCCTCGCCTTCTTCGGCCTCGGGCTCTTCGGCATCGACGTGCCGGCTTGGCTGGCCGCGGCTGTCGCCCTGATCCTCTGGTCCTCGGCCTTCCTCATCGAGATCTGGCGCGGCTGCGTCGAGGCGGTGGCGAAAGGTCAATGGGAAGCCTCCGCCAGCCTCGGCATGGGCTACCTCCAGCAGATGCGCTACGTCATCCTGCCGCAGGCGCTCCGCATCGCCGTGCCGCCGACCGTCGGTTTCTCGGTGCAGGTGGTCAAGGGCACGGCCCTAACTTCGATCATCGGCTTCGTCGAACTGTCGAAGGCCGGCACGATCATCACCAATGCGACATTCCAGCCGTTCACCGTCTACGGCTTCGTCGCCCTTATCTATTTTGCCATGTGCTGGCCGCTGTCGAAGAGCAGCCAGATCCTGGAAAGGAAACTGAATGTCGCTCATCGAGGTCACTGAAGTCCGCAAAAGCTTTGGCGAGAACGAGGTGCTGAAAGGCATCAACCTCGACGTCGAGCCCGGCGAGGTGATCGCCATCATCGGCAAGAGCGGCTCGGGCAAATCGACGCTGCTGCGCTGCATCAACGGACTGGAAAACATCAACGACGGCTCGATTTCCGTGGCCGGCGCGCAGCTTCTGCCTGACGAGCTGCATCTGAAGGCGCTGCGGCTGAAAGTCGGGATGATCTTCCAGCAGTTCAACCTCTTCCCGCACCTAAGCGCCGGTCGCAACGTCATGCTGTCGCAGATGGTCGTCAAGAAGGCCTCCAAGAGCGCCGCCGAGGCAATGGCGCGGCGCATGCTCGACCGCGTCGGGCTCGGGCATAAGTTCGATGCCTTTCCCGACGAACTCTCGGGCGGCCAGCAGCAGCGCGTGGCGATCGCGAGAGCGCTTGCCATGCAGCCGATCGCGCTCCTTTGCGACGAGATCACCTCGGCGCTCGACCCCGAACTGGTGGCCGAGGTTCTCGCTGTCGTCCGGGAACTTGCCAGCGAAGGAATGACGCTGCTGATGGTGACGCATGAGATGAAGTTTGCCCGCGACGTCTGCTCGCGCGTCGTCTTCATGCATCAGGGCCGCGTCCATGAGATCGGGCCGCCAGCCGAAGTCTTCGCCAATCCGAAGACGCCGGAACTCAAGCAGTTCCTCGGCATGCTCTGAGCATTGTCGGCAAGAATGCTATGGGTGCCGCGCCGATAGTCGCGCGGCCCCGATCATCCCGCCCCATGCGCCTGGCGCCATCCCGAAAGCCTTCTTGAAATGCCGCGTCAGATGGCTCTGGTCGGCAAAACCCGTGGCGACCGCGACCTCAGCAATGGGTTCGCCATTACCGATCATCGCCCTGGCCTGCTGCAGCCGCCGCATCAACAGGAAGCGATGCGGGCTGGTGGCGAAGGCGGCGCGGAAATGGCGTGACAGCGCGAAACGATCGAGGCCGGTAACGCGCTCCAACTCCTCCGAGCGAACGCCGCGCATGGCATGCGCTTCCAGATAATCCCGCGCCATTTTGACCTGGCCCCAGGCCACAACTCCCAACGACCTCTGCGGCAGACGCGCATGTGAGGCGAGCCCCGTCGCCACTCGTGAGATGAAATCGTCGACGAAAAGCTCGTCCAGTTCGCGGTCGAGTTCGCCGAGTGCTCCCAACAGCAGACCGGCAAGTCGGTCATCCTCGATCACCGGCTCACCGACGAAAGGCAGCCCGATGCGCGCCGCTTCCAGACATTGCATCAGCATCGACGGCTCGAGATAGAGCATGCGGTAGACCAGCCCGTCATCGGTCGCGGCACCACCGTCATGTACCTCGTCCGGGTGAAGGATGATCACCCGGCCTGGCAGGCTGTAACGGCGCTCGCCGCGATAGCTGAAGGATTGCACGCCGCGGATAGTGACGCCGAGGGCATAGGTGTCGTGCCGGTGCAAATCGAAGGCGTCGCCATGGAATTGCGCATGGATGCGCTCGATGCCGGGATAGGCAGGCGCCGATACGATGCGGTTTGCGTCCGGCCCCGTGCACAAACGTTCAAGACCCTCGAAGGCCCGACCGGCTACATCCTCGCGCAATGGCTCATTCCCAGACAGCATGAAAGTGGCTACCGATGTTTGATACCAAAATCGCGATCGTTCTGCGAAACAATCTTCAATCCTGGCAAAAACTGAACGTGACAGCTTTCCTGTCAACCGGGATTGCCGGGCAATTTCCTGATATTATCGGCGAACCCTACAGCGATCGCGCCGGCAACAGTTACAATGCCTTGTCGATCCAGCCGATGATCGTGCTATCCGCCGATGACGAGACGATCGCCACGATCCATCGTCGTTCGCTGGAACGCGGCATCATTTCCTCGATCTTCATCGAGGAAATGTTCGCGACCGGCCATGACGCCGCCAACCGCGCGGTCTTCTCGGAGTTCGCTCCTGAAGACGCCAAGGTTGTCGGCATTGCGCTACGCGCCGACAAGAAGATCGTCGACAAGATCACCAAGGGTGCGACGATGCATGCGTGAAGGAATAGTCCTCAAAAAACGGCCGGGTCGCAAAACCCGGCCGTTTTCGTTTCTGATACTGATGCCAGATCAGTTCTGCGTAATCGGCGCGATCTGGATTTCGACGCGGCGGTTCTGCGCGCGGCCGGATTCATTGGCGTTGCTGGCGACTGGCTGCGTCGGGCCGAAGCCGACGGCCGAAACGCGGCGCTGGTCGATACCCTGGCTGCCGAGATAGGACGCGACCGAGCCGGCGCGGCGTTCGGACAGATCCTGGTTATGCTGCAGGCTGCCGGTCGAATCCGTATGGCCGTTGACGTCGATCAGCGTGCGGTTGAACTTGCGCAGCACGATCGAGACCGAGTTCAGCGTTGCGAAGAATTCCGGCTTGATCTCGTCCCGGTCGATATCGAAGGTGATGGCCGACGGCATGTTCAGGATGATGCGATCGCCGACACGCGTGACGGAAACGCCGGTGCCCTGCAACTGCGCACGCAGTTCGGATTCCTGCTGGTCCATGTAGTTGCCGATACCGGCACCCGCCAGCGCACCGACACCTGCGCCGATCAGCGCGGCATTGCGGCGCGATGCCGGCGAATGTCCGATGAGAAGGCCAGCGACCGCACCGACGCCGGCACCGAGCGCAGCGCCCCCCGCCGTGTTGGATACTTTCTGCTCGCCCGTGTAGGGATCGGTCGTCGTGCATGCGTTAAGAAAAGCTGCCGAGATGGCAAGAATGGCAATTTTTTTGATCATGGAATCGTCGCTCTCCGGTTCGATGGTCCGAAGCAGATATGGAGCATTGCGGCAATATGATGAAGCGGAATCTTCATGTGGCTATCGACCACTATTTTCGCGACCATCCGGCGACACACTGCTCCGATATAAATCGGCACGGAAAACGCGGCGACATCCCCCGATACCGCCACTATTTCCCTTGAAACTCAGGCCCTATTCTCAAAAATTCTGGAAAAGCTGCGTTACCGTATTGTAGCTCGCATTGGCGATCGACAGCGATTGTATCCCCAACTGTTGCTGGGTCTGCAATGCCAATAGCTTGCTCGATTGCTGCTCCATGTCGGCATCGACGAGCTTGCCGACGCCGCTGGTGAGCGAATCACTGAGGCTGCTGGCGAATTCACTCTGCAAGTTGACGCGTGTCTCCAGGGAGCCGAAAGCCGAGCCTATCGTGTTGAGCTGATGCAGCATGGCTGTGACGGTATTGACCATGTCCGTCAAAGCGCCGTTGGTCGTATTTGCATCGAGCGAGATTTCCACCTGTCCGCTGGTGTCGCCGTACTTGCTGCTGACCAGCACATAATTCCGGGCCGCACCGGCTTCCGTCGCAAATGCGGTGGAGGTAAGCACGCCATATCCGCCGGTACCGCCGGACTGATCGTCGATGAGATATCGCGCATCCGTCGATACGATTGAACCGCTGGTCGAAGTAACGCCCTCATAGTTCAACATCCCGATTGAAATAGTGCCATCGGTGCTGCGGATGACCGAGCCTGGGATCCGATGCGGCTCAGTAGGGTCTTCTCCGTCCTGAAGCACGATCCAGTTGACGCCGTTGAAGCTCGCGGACTGACCGACGCTGCGAAGCTGATCCTTGAGCTGGCTGATCTCGTCATTGAGTTTGGTCTTATCGACGCTGTCCTCGTAGGCGCTCACCAGCTTCGACCTGATCTGGGTAGCAATATCGATCGCGCTGGTGACGCCCGTGGAGGCGGTACTCACCGTGGCGGAGGCAAGCCCAAGGGCGTCCTGCACCGCCGACACCGCGCCGATATCGGTGCGCGTCAGTGTCGAGATCCTCCAATAGGTGGCATCGTCCTTGGCGGTCTGCACGCGCAGGCCGGACGACATCTGACGCTGGGCGACATTCAAATCCGACTGGGTCTTTCTGAGGACTTCAAGGGCGGTATTGACGGAGGGACTAACCCTGATGAAGGTCGAAAAAATACTCACGACACACGGACTCCGGAACGCAACGATACACAACACAAGCACAAGGAGACATTGGAACCATGCCGCGAGCGCTCATGCGCGCGGGCCGACGGTGTCGGCGAACGTGAGTCCGGCAAAAAAACAGCGCCTGAACTCGATCGGTTACAGGTACCTATGATTAGCGAGCATGCTTAATAAACAGCTAATCGAAACAGTCGATTTACTATAAATCTTCAGTTGAAGCCAGTTTGTCTATTACGTCGAAACGGGCGATTACTCCGCCGCCCTGAGTTTCGTCAGCTTCGTCCGCAGCGCGGCATCCGACATTTCCTCGTGCAGCCGCTGCTCCTCGTGGGCCTGTGGCTTGGCGAAGCGCGCGATCAGGAGGTAGGCGACCGGTGTGACGTACAGCGTCACCAGGGTCGCGAAACCGAGGCCACCGACGATCACCCAGCCGAGCGCAATGCGTGCTTCCGCGCCCGCCCCATGGGCAAACACCAGCGGCACGCCGCCAAGGATGGTGGCGATCATCGTCATCATCACCGGACGCAGGCGCAGCGCGCAGGCTCTCTCGATCGCCTCACGCACGCCCTCGCCCGCGTCGCGCAGCTGATTGGCGAACTCCACGATCAATATGCCGTTCTTCGCCATGACGCCGACCAACAGCACCAGACCGATCTGGCTGTAGATGTTGAGGCTGGAACCGGTGATGACGAGCGCAAAGACAGCGCAGGCAAGGCCGAGCGGCACGGTGGACATGATGATCAGCGACGACAGCACGCTCTCGAACTGCGCCGCCAGCACCAGGAAAATGATGATGATGGCAAAGCCAAAAGTGAGCGCCATACCGCTGGAATTCTCCTTGAGCGTCGCCGCCTCCGCGAGCGGGATGAGCCGCGCGCCGGGCGGCAGAAGCGGCGCGGCGATCTGCGTCACTTCCTCGACGGCCTGGCCGAGCGACATGTTATTCTTGAGCCCAGCGGTGATTGCAACCGACGCCAGCTGCTGCTCGCGGGTGAGCTGCGGCGCGACCGCGCCCTCCTTCAGGCTGGCGATCACCGACATCGGCACGATCTTGCCGTCACCGGTCTTCAGGAAGACGTTTTCGAGATCGGTCGGATCGTCGATCGGCCGCATGGTCGAGGTGAGAAGCACCGGATAGGCCTCACCCTTGACGAAGACATCGACGACGGAACGACCCTCGAGCAGCGATTGCAGCGCCGTCGACAGGCCGGTGATGTCGACGCCGAGATCGGAGGCGCGCTCGCGGTCGATCGCAACGGACACCTGCGCCTGTGTCGGCTCGTTGTTGAGTCGCGGCGTGTCGAACTGCCCGGTAGCGTCCAGCGCCTGTACCAGCTTTAGCGCCGCCTGGGTCAAAGCCTCGTGATCATTGCCCGTCAGCGCCATCTGCACACCGCTGCCGGCGCCACGAATGCGCAGGCTGTTCGACTGGAAGACATTGCCGCGTAAAGCAGGAACGCGAGCCATCGCCCGGTTGATATCCGTTACAATCTCCGTCTGCGTGCGATTACGCTCGCTCCAGGGCGCCAGCGTCAGCACCATGAAGCCGGTGTTCACCTGCCCGTTCTGGCCGGAGATCGCATAGACATTGCGGATGTCGCCGCTGTCCATCAACGGCTGCAGGTTTTCTTCCACGCGCTGCAGCTGATCCTTGGTGTAACCGAGGCTGGCGCCCTGCGGCGTGGTCAGCCTGAGCATTACCAGCGCGCGGTCTTCATTCGGCGTCAGCTCGCTCTTGATGCCCAGGAAAGCAAAGATCGCAGCGGCGGAGAATATCACGCAGAAGATGATGACCACCAGCGGAGCATTCAAGCAAGCACTGAGCGTACGGCGATAGACACCGGAAAACAGCTCACCGAAGCGGCCGAGCATGCCGTGATCCTCGCGCATCTCCCTGGTCAGCATGCGCGAGGCCAGCATTGGGCAAAGCGTCAGCGCCACGATCGACGAGAGGCCGACGGAAAAAGCGAGCACGAAGCCGAATTCGCGGAACAGGCCACCCACCTGCCCGGGCAGAAAGGATAGCGGAATGAAGACGGCGGCAAGCGTCGCGGTCGTCGCGATGACCGCGAAGAAGACCTCACGCGTGCCAAGCACCGCCGCCGCGCGCGGCCCCATCTTCTCCGACCTGCGGCGCACGATGTTTTCGAGCACGACGATGGCATCGTCGACCACGAGGCCGGTGGCAAGCACGATCGCCAGAAGCGTCAGGATGTTGATGGAAAAGCCGACCATGTAGAGCGCCGCCAGCGTCCCCGTCAGTGCCACCGGCATAGTGACCGCCGGGATTAGTGTCGCGCGCCAATCGCGCAGGAAAAGGTAGATGACGATGGTGACGATCAGCCCCGACAGCACCAGCGCCAGCACCACCTCATGGATCGCCCCCTGGATGAACACGGCGTCATCGCTGGTGATCGCGATATGGGTTCCCTCAGGCAGGGATTTCGACAGTTGCGCCACCACAGCTTTCACGCCGTTGGAAATGTTCAGGGTGTTTGATTGCGCCTGACGGATGATGCCGAGACCAATGCCCTGCACGCCGTTGGAGCGCAGGGCCGTCGTGCCGTCGCGGGGGCCGAGTGTCACGGTCGCGACATCGGCGAGCCGGACGCGATCCTTGACGATCAGCCGCGAGAAATCCTCGGGGGTCTGCAGCGCCGCCGTAGCGCGCACGACAATATCCTGCCGGTTGCTCTTCAGCGATCCCGCCGGGACATCGAGCGCGGCCGTTGCCAGCGCCGTCGTCAGGTCGCCGATCGTCAGCCCTCGCCCGGCAAGCGCACCCTGATCGACATCGATGCGGAAGACTTTCTCCTGGTCGCCATAAAGCTCGACATCGGCGACGCCATCGACGGAGGCCAGCCGGTCGGTGATCTCGTTATCGACGAGTTGCGTCAGGTCGTCCATGGTGAGTGTATTGGAGGTGACGGCAAGGCGCATGATCGGCTGCGAATCCGAATCCGCCTTGACGATCTGGGGCGCGTCGGCCTCATCGGGCAATTGCTCGGTGACACGACCGATCGCATCGCGAACGTCATTGGCGGCAACGGAGAGATCTATGGCGTCGGAAAACTCGAGCGTTACACGGCTCTGGCCGAAGGATGAACTCGACGAGACCGATTTCAGGCCGCTGACGCGGGCAACCGCGCCTTCGATGACCTTGGTCAGCTCCTGATCCACCGTCTGCGGCGAAGCTCCGTCAAACATGGTCCGCACGGTGACCACCGGACGGTCGACATCGGGCAGTTCACGCACCTCGACGCCGAAATAGGCGGCAAGGCCGGCAACGATCATCAGCGTGTTGAGGACCAGCGCCAGGATTGGCCGGCGCACGAAAAGCGCGGTGAAAGCCTGCTTGCCGGAGCCTGCGCCGGTCTCGGCCCCATCGCCGGTGTCCTTGTCGTGCCCCATCATTGCGTCACGGCCTCCGTGGCCTCGGCAACTTCACGGGCAAAGCGCACGGCGCCGCCCTCAGTCACGCGCTGCAATCCCTCGGTGACGATCCGGTCGCCGTCCTTGAGATCGGCCTGAACCAGCACCGCATCCGGATTGCGCTGCACGACACTGACGCGCACCTTGGACGACTTGGCCTCGACCACGCGCCAGACATAGGAACCTTCGCCGTCCCACTGCACCGACAGCGGATCGACGGAGGGATAGGTCTCGCCGGCAAAGCGCATGCCGACATTGAAGGACATGCCGGCGCGCAACTCGTCCGTGGCATTGTCGATACGGGCTCGGATCCGCAATGTCCGGCTGGCGCCATCGACACGGTTGTCGACCGCCTCGACCACACCCGAGAACAACCGTCCCGGCCGCGCCACCGACGTCGCCTCCACCGGCTGGTCGACCTTGACCGTATTGGCGAACCGCTCCGGCACCCAGTAATCGACCAGCACTTCCGAGCGGTCGTCAAGCGTGACGATGCTGGTCGTCGTCGTGACGTTGTCGCCGATGACGACGGGCACGATACCGACGATGCCGTCGATCGGCGCGACGATATCCCGGCGCTTCAGCGCCAGCTCGGCCGATTGCAGCGCCAGTCTGGCACCCTGCTCGGCGATCTCCGAGTCGAAGACATCCATGCGCGACACGCTGGATTTGATGGTGTGATACAGCTGCGACTTCTCGACGGCGCTTTTCAGCGCCACCTCTGCCTGACCGCGAGCGATGATCTGTTCGTCATCATCGAGGCGGGCCAGCACTTGGCCCTGCTTCACATGATCGCCTGACTTGATGAGGATTTCGCGGATCGTGCCCGTTGCCTGCGGCATGACGACGACGGAGCGGATGGCATCGCCGGTACCGATGGCGCTCAGGCGATCGTTGACCACGCCGCTGACCACAGCCTCGGTCACCACCAACGGCGTATCGACGCCACGCCGCGCACCGCCACTCGCTACCTTCTCACCCTTGTCACCCTCGCCAGGCGCAACAGCCCCCACGACGGATTCTGGGACGCCAGCTCCCCGCAGCAGGCCGGCTGCACCGGGCACGAAAGCCACGACCGCGACAATGCCCGCCGCTAGCAGGAGAAAAAACAAAGAAAGCTGTTTCCAGGCGGTCATGTACGTCTCCGGCTCATTGTGTCAGAGGCGATGAAATCGCGTCATCAGTTTGGTATGGCCTCGTCACGTCAAGCGCACTGACTGAGGCCAAGTATCGGGCAAGCGGCGATATAACGCAGGATTGTGCCTATTTGTTGCACTATCGTTTTTTTGAACATATGCGGCAAGCTTTGCCGCGCATTATGACGAAGTTGTAATTTTGGCGGGGACAACGAGGCATTTCATTCGCATCTGCACATCTCCGTTCAGGCGCGGGAATAGCCTCTCTATAACCCCGATGCACCTGTGAATGTGCACTTTTTGTTCTGTTTTCGGGCCGTTTCTTTTGCCTTTCAGGGCAGAATCATTACATTGAGCCGCATGACCATCGGACATGACGACATTCCCTTCTTCGACGAGGAGCCGGAACACCTGGTTCCGCGCCAACCTGCTCCCGCACCTGGCCCTGCCATCGTAGGCGGCGGCATTGCGGCCCGCGCCATGGCGGCACGCGACGGCGGACGGCGGCCCGACTATCTCACCGGCCTCAATCCGGAACAGACGGAAGCCGTCGAAACGCTGGACGGGCCGGTTCTCGTCCTCGCCGGCGCCGGCACCGGCAAGACGCGGGTGCTGACGACCCGTATTGCCCATATCCTCTCCACCAACCGCGCCTTCCCCAGCCAAATCCTCGCTGTCACCTTCACCAACAAGGCGGCCCGCGAGATGAAGGAGCGCGTCGCCCTGCTTGTCGGCGGTGCGGTCGAAGGCATGCCCTGGCTCGGGACTTTCCACTCGATCGGCGTCAAGCTGCTGCGCCGTCATTCCGAGCTGGTCGGCCTCTCCTCCAGCTTCACCATTCTCGACACCGACGATGTCATCCGCCTGATCAAACAGCTGATCCAGGCCGAGGGCCTGGACGACAAGCGCTGGCCGGCCAAGCAATTCGCCGGAATGATCGACACCTGGAAGAACAAGGGTCTCAGCCCAGCCGATATTCCCGAGGGCGACGCTCGCGCTTTCGCCAACGGCAAGGGCCGCGAGCTCTATTTCGCCTATCAGGCGCGACTGAAAACGCTGAATGCCTGCGATTTCGGCGATCTTTTGCTGCATCCGATCAATATGTTCCGGCAGAATCCGGATATATTGAAGGACTATCACCAGCGCTTCCGTTACATTCTCGTCGACGAGTATCAGGACACCAACACGGCGCAATATATGTGGCTGCGGCTGCTCGCACAGCGGCCGAAGGGCGAGTTGCAGAACGTCTGCTGCGTCGGCGACGACGACCAGTCGATCTATGGCTGGCGCGGCGCGGAAGTCGACAATATCCTGCGTTTCGAAAAGGATTTTCCCGGCGCCAAGGTGATCAAGCTGGAGCGCAACTATCGCTCCACCGAGCACATTCTCGGCGCCGCCGCGCACCTGATCACCCATAATGAAGGCCGCCTCGGCAAGACGCTGTTCACCGACCGCTCCGACCCCGACGACATCAAGGTGCAGGTGCATGCCTCCTGGGATTCCGAAGAGGAAGCCCGCGCCATCGGCGAGGAGATCGAGCAGCTCCAGCGCAATCAACACAAGCTGAACAACATAGCGATTCTGGTGCGCGCCTCTTTTCAGATGCGCGAATTCGAAGATCGCTTCGTCACGCTCGGTCTCAACTACCGCGTCGTCGGCGGCCCGCGCTTCTATGAACGCCTCGAAATCCGCGACGCCATGGCCTATTTCCGCCTGGTCTGCCAGCCGGCCGACGATCTCGCCTTCGAGCGCATCGTCAACACGCCGAAACGTGGCCTCGGCGACACCACGGTCCGCGCCCTGCACGACTACGCCCGCGCCCGCGATATCCCGATGCTGGCGGCGTCAGCCGACATCATCGAGACCGACGAGATGAAGCCGAAGCCACGCAAGGCTTTGTTCGACGTCGTGCAATCCTTCCGCCGCTGGCAGGGCCTGCTCGAAAACACGCCGCATACCGAACTTGCCGAGCAGATCCTCGAAGAGTCCGGCTATACCGACATGTGGAAGAACGACAAATCGGCGGAAGCGCCCGGACGGCTGGAAAACCTGAAGGAACTCGTCCGCTCGATGGACAGCTTCGAATCCATGCGCGGATTCCTCGAGCACATCGCGCTCGTCATGGACGTTGAGCAGAACGAAAATCTCGATGCCGTCTCGATCATGACGCTGCACTCCGCCAAGGGCCTGGAATTCGAAACCGTTTTCCTGCCCGGCTGGGAAGAAGGCCTGTTCCCGCACCAACGCTCTCTCGACGAGAGCGGCCGCGCCGGCCTTGAGGAAGAACGCCGCCTCGCCTATGTCGGCCTCACCCGTGCCAAGCGCCGCTGCCACATCTGGTTCGTCTCCAACCGCCGCATCCACGGGTTATGGCAATCGACCATTCCGTCGCGCTTCCTCGACGAACTGCCGGTCACCCATGTCGAAGTCGCCGAAGTGGAGCAATCCTACGGCGGTTACGGCCGCGGCGGCTATGGCCAGTCGCGCTTCGACAAGACCGAGCCCTTCGCCAACTCCTATTCCACCCCCGGCTGGAAACGCGCCCAGGCCAACAAGACCGACGCCACCCGCGACAACTGGGGCTCCCGCTCCGGCCACGCTGTTGAGCGTATCGGCTATGGCGAAAGCGGCCCGAAAACCCGCACCATCGACGGCGAACTCATCGCCAAATCCACTTCCTCCGAACCCTCAAAGTTCTTCGTCGGCGACCGCGTGTTCCACATCAAGTTCGGCAACGGCAATGTCTCGGGCGTCGAGGGGAACAAGCTGACGATCGAATTCGACCGGGCGGGGCAGAAAAGGGTGCTGGATGGGTTTGTGGAGCGGGTGTGAGTGAAGTAGCGCCTCTGGTTAAGGACGAGAGGATCGAATGGCTCAGCAAATAGCGGAGAATGCACACTGAATTCTCCGGGTGTCTCCGCGCTCCTCACACACTCTGTCATCCTCGGGCTTGACCCGAGGATCCAGGCACAAGCATTTCGGCACAGCCTTTGACTTCGCTTTGGACAGCAGGCGGGAAATGCCAATCCGGATTGGCGCGACCTATATTATGAGTTGTGGTGAGCCCTTACTCCAGCCTCCCGCCCACAACACCTCTGCCCTGCGGATTCCGCATCGCTAGCACACTACCAATCTCGGACCATTCCCTTATATCCAACCCCACGGCTTCGAGTCAGCGCGCCTCCCGCGATGTCTCGGCAAGCCGTTGCCAGCCTGCCGTTCGGCACACCTGAAGGGCCCCCACCCTGGTCTGGCAAAACAAAAATCGAGGATAAAAAAGTGGCTGGCATAGCAACACGCTCTGCGCCCACGAGCGCCGGTGCATCCGCACATCAAGGCCAGGGCAATTATCAATTCGCGCTTGTCGCACTCACCTCACTCTTTTTCATGTGGGGTTTCATCACCTGCCTGAACGATATTCTGGTGCCGCACCTGAAAAGCGTCTTTCAGCTCAACTATACGCAGTCAATGCTGGTTCAGCTCTGCTTCTTCGGCGCCTATTTCGTTGTGTCGTTGCCGGCGGGCGCGCTGGTGAAGCGTATCAGCTATAAATGGGGCATCGTCGTCGGCCTCGTGATTGCCGCCATCGGCTGCGCCCTGTTCATCCCGGCTGCCAGCTATCGCATCTATGCCCTCTTCCTGGGCGCCCTCTTCGTACTCGCCGCCGGCATCACCATCCTGCAGGTTGCGGCCAACCCTTATGTCACCGTGCTTGGCCCACCGGATACCGCCGCAAGCCGCCTCAATCTCACCCAAGCCTTCAATTCGCTCGGCACCACGCTTGCCCCCTGGTTCGGCGCCATGCTGATCCTCTCTGCCGCAACGGGGGCAATCGCCAATGCGACACCGGAACAGCTCGATGCCAGCAGGCTTGCAGAGGCTGGCGCGGTGAAACTCCCCTACCTGATGCTTGCAGCCGCTTTCCTCCTGCTTGCCGCCATTTTCGCGGCGCTGAAGCTTCCACAGGTCGAAGATGAGGAAACGATCGAGCCCATGCGCGGCGGCGGATCGGCCTGGCAGTACCGCCACCTCGTCCTCGGCGCTGTCGGCATCTTCCTCTATGTCGGCGCTGAAGTCAGCATTGGCAGCTTCCTTGTCAACTTCCTCAGCCAGCCGGATATCGCACATTTCTCCGAGTCCGAAGCCGCGCATTACGTATCCTATTTCTGGGGCGGCGCGATGATCGGCCGGTTCGTTGGCTCGCTGGTCATGCGCCATGTCGACGACGGCAATGCGCTGGCCTTCAACGCCGTCATCGTCGCTATCCTGCTTCTGGTGACCGTGCTCACGACCGGCCATGTCGCCATGTGGTCGGTGCTGGCGATCGGCCTGTTCAACTCGATCATGTTCCCGACGATCTTCAGCCTGGCGCTGCACGGCCTCGGCAAATATACGAGCCAGGGCTCCGGCATCCTTTGCCTCGCCATCGTCGGCGGCGCCGTCCTGCCGATGATCCAGGGCGGGCTTGCCGACACCATCGGCATCCACCTCGCCTTCCTGATGCCGATCATCTGCTACGTCTACATCGCCTTCTACGGCCTCAAGGGCCACAAGCCGTCCTACAGCGCCGCGCGTCACATTTGACGCGCAAAGGTCGCTGTAGCACTTTAAATTTGCTGCATAATTTTATCCTTAAATCGATGCCGATTTAAGGAGTTATGCAGTAAGCTTTCGAAAACCTTGCGCCGCGCCTGATCATCAGGCGCGGCGCAAAAGGCTTGATCCGCGGCGCAACGCTTGGCATCGTGCAGTGCAACAGAAACGGAAGGACAGGCCTCATGAAAGCATTGCTGCTGATCGACATCCAGAACGGTTTCTGCCCCGGCGGCAATCTGCCTGTTCCCGAAGGCGATCAGGTGGTGCCTGTTGCCAACAAGCTTATCGACAGCGGCAAATACGACATGGTCCTTGCTTCTCAGGACTGGCATCCGGCGGGCCATGGCAGCTTCGCCTCCGCCCATCCTGGCAAGAAGCCCTTCGAGATGGGCATGCTTTCCGGCAAGCCGCAGATGATGTGGCCGGACCATTGCGTTCAGAATACCGAGGACGCCCGGCTTCACCCCGCTCTCAATGTCGACGGCATCGATTTCATCCAGCAGAAGGGCCAGAAGCCGGATGTCGACAGCTACTCCGCCTTCCGCGACAATGATCAGGCGGCTCTCACCGGCCTTGCCGCGCAGCTGCGCGCCGAGGGCGTGACCGAGCTCGATCTCTGCGGGCTGGCGACGGACTATTGCGTGAAATTCTCGGCGCTGGACGCCGTCGAGATGCTGCCGGGCGTCACCGTTCGCTTCATCGAGGACGCCAGCCGTGGTATCGATCCCACCGGCGTTACGGCGGCGATCAACGAGATGCGGACGCGCGGCGTCGCCATTATCAGCAGTAAAGATGCGCTTGCTTAAAATCTCTTCTGGCAGGCTAAAGCTTCTATAAAGAAAATGACGCAAACTATTCCAGATATTAGAAAATCGGGATATTAGTGTGCAGTCGATCACCATCAACGGGCGTTTTCTCGGCCAGCCTCTCTCAGGCGTGCAGCGTTTCGCGCGTGAGCTGACGCTAGCGCTTGACCGCAAGATCGCTACCGGCGCGGTGCCTACTGCACTGAAGGGCGCAAGCTGGCGGCTGGCCGTGCCGCACGACACGCCGGTCGATATCAAGCTCTCGGCCATATCGGTCGATGCCTTCGGCTCCGGTCCCGGCCATCTCTGGGAGCAGACGGCGCTGCTTGCCCGCTCGCGAGGCGGCCGGTTGATCGGTTTCGGCGGCAGTGGTCCGCTGCTGCATCGCCGGCAAGTCGTGATCATCCATGACGTGACGATCTTCCGGCATCCGCAGTCATTCAAGCGCAGCTATCGACTGCTGCATGGCGCGCTCGGCTCGGTGCTGACCCGCACTGCGAAGATCGGCACCGTCTCGGACTTCTCCCGCAAGGAACTGGCCTCCGTTTTCCGCGTCCCCGCAGACGGCATCGATGTCGTCTACAACGCCGTCGATCATTTCGCCGCCATCGAGCCGGACGAAACCATCATCCAGCGCCTCGGCCTCAACAAGAACGGCTTTTTCCTGCTGGTCGGCACGATGAAGCCGAACAAGAACCTCGATTTCGCCATCCGCGCCTTTGAGGCTCTCGGCGATCCCGATCAAAAGCTTGTGGTCGTCGGCGGCACCGCGCCAACCGTGTTCAAATCGGCCGGCCCTCGATCCAACGACCATATGCTCTTCCCCGGCCGGCTGAGCGATGCCGAGATCGCCGCACTTGAGCGCCATGCCACCGCATTCGTCTTCCCAAGCCTCTATGAGGGCTTCGGCATTCCGCCGCTGGAAGCCATGACGCAGGGCTGCCCGGTGCTTGCAGCCGATATCCCCGCCGTGCGCGAGGCTTCCGGCACCGCGGCGCTCTATTTCGATCCGACGAAACAGGATGAACTGGTCACGGCCATGCGCCGGATCGCCGGCGATGAGGCGTTGCGCGCGGATCTCCGCCAAAAAAGCCAAGAGAATGTCGCCCGCTTCTCCTGGGACAGCAGCGCCGAAAAAGTGCTTAGAATGCTCGAAAGTCTCTGAGCTACGACGCCATCCGTGGACGGAACATCGTCACGAAATAACTGTAGAGGCCGAGCAGGCAGAAAGTGCCGCCGCCGATGATGCCCGCCCCCACCGAGATCCACAGCGAATAGTCGAAGCCAGCGGTCGCAAGGACCGGCACGGCAAGCCCGACGGCGGAAAGCACGACCGGCTGCCAGACGAAATCAAACGGCAATGCCATCAGCACCTTCCCGCCGATCACCATCGCAATCAGCGCCCCAACCATGCCGCCGGCCATCAACGCACCGTCGCTAAAGGAATGAAGATAGCCGCCCGCCAAAGCTCCGGCATTGAGCAACACGCAATCCACCACCGCCAGCAGGAAGATCGCCAGCAGCCGGTGGCGCAGATGCGCCGGCGTCGGCAACATATTGAGCGTCAAGGCCCGACAGACGGCAAGGCCGGTGACGAATGGCGCGGCACTGAGAAAGCCGTCGCGCAGACCGGCTGCGATGACGAAATGACCGACCGGCTGCAACAGCGCGAAAATCCCCGCCGCCGTCATCAGCGTGAAACCCGAAAGCAGCGAATAATAACCGCCAAGCTGCCGCCGGAACGCCGGCGTAGGCCCCTCGCGATCATAGGTCGCGACCACATCCGGATATTGTATGGCCTGCAGAGCCGCAACAATAAGCACGAAGGGCCGCTGCAGTAGATCGAGCGCCAGCAGCGCACCCGCAGCGCCACCTGCACCCAACACCGCCGTCAGAATCGATTTCAGGCCCAGCGGCGCCAGAAGCCCGATCACCGAGGCACCAGCCGCGACGCTGCCGTAAACGAAATGCTTTCGCACCAGCGGCGGCTGGAAGCTTGCTGCCTCGCGAAGGCTGTTGCGGGTGAGAAACATCGCCAGGACGCTATAGACGACATAACCGCCCAGCAGACCGGCCACTGTCGAGGTGAAATTCGGCGCAATCGCCGCACCGGCGAGCGTACCGATGGCTAGAATGGTGGCGCGTGAGCCCTGCAGGCGTGAAAAGGCGTGAAACTCCTGGCGGAAGCGCAGCATCGTCAGATGCAGGTCGCTGCCACCCTGAAGGACGACAACAAGGCAGCCAACCACCGCAATTTCAGGCGCGACAGAAAAGAAGATTGATGCACCGGCAACCAGAACGCAGATCACCGCGCAAGCGGCAAACTCGATGCTCAACGCCGTACGCTCCGCCGCCTCGCTGCCGGGCGCCTGGCCGGGATAGAAGCGGCTGCAGGCAAAACGGATCCACTCGAAACAGAAGATCGCCGCAAACTGGCTGATGGAGATGAACAACGAATAGGCGGCATAATCCGCCGGCGCCAACAGATGCGCCACCGCGATCAGCAGCCCGAAGGCAATCGCTGCCTGATAAAAATATGCCGCCAATGCCACGATCTTCGCCATGGCGGCAGCTAACAGCAAAAGATTGAGAAAAACGCTAAGTTATATGAGAAGCTTTGATGGATCCGGGCCGCCTCAATCCTTCGAGGCGCCACCCTTTGAGCCGCGCTCCTCAGGGTGAGGTGAAGAGAACGCCGCGCTGCTCGCAAGCACTGATTTGGCATTAGATTACCCGGAGGGTTAGCCCCGATGGTGGAGAGGCCCGCAGAGCCGTCTCGAACCACGAGGGTGGGTGACCGCCTCTCCTTGAATTGCCTTTTTGCACTGCACACGTTAGAAGAGCCGCCAAAATCAAAAGACGGGAGACGGACAGGCGTTGGGTCGCGCGGTTCGTGGAGGAGCATCATGGAAACGATCAGCACGATAGCCGCATTGCGCGAGCGCCTTGCCGCACATCGCAAGGCCGGCAGAAGCATCGGCCTGGTGCCGACCATGGGCTATCTGCATGCCGGTCACATGGAGCTGGTCTCCCGCGCCAGAGCAGAAAACGACATCGTCGTCGTCTCGATCTTCGTCAATCCGCTGCAATTCGGCGCCAACGAGGATTTGGCGAAATATCCGCGCGATCTCGAGCGTGACAGCGCCATGCTGCGCGACGGCAAGGTCGATTTCATCTTCGCGCCCGGTGTCGCCGACATGTATCCCCGGCCGATGGAAACGCTTGTCGATGTGCCGAAGCTCGGCATGGAGCTGGAAGGTGCGGTTCGCCCGGGCCATTTCGCCGGCGTCGCCACTGTTGTCACCAAGCTTTTCAATATCGTCCAACCCGACAGCGCCTATTTCGGCGAGAAGGACTATCAGCAGGTGGCGATCATCCGCCGCATGGTGGAGGATCTGGCCCAGCCGGTCCGTGTCGTGCCAGTGCCGACCGTCCGCGATACCGATGGCCTGGCGCTGTCCTCGCGCAACGTCTACCTCTCGACGGAACAGCGCGCCGCCGCCGTCATCGTGCCGAAAGCGCTGGCGGAAGCCGAACGGCTGTATAGCGAGGGCGCCGACGATCCCATCGCATTCGAGGCGATACTGCGCGACTTCATCGCCAGCGAACCATTGGCAACACCCGAAGTCGCCGCCGTCCGCCATCCCGACACGCTGGAGCCCCTGACAAACCTGCAAGGCCAGCCCATCCTCGTCGCCCTTTTCGTGCGCATCGGCGCGACCCGCCTGCTCGACAACCGCGTGATCGGCCGCAAGCAGGCCGCCAGCGACAAGGCCGCCTGACATGAGCGCTACCGGACAGACCAAACGCAACACCATAGCCCAGATCGAAGCGATGAAGGGCACGCGCCCGATCGTCAGTCTGACGGCCTATACGACGCCGATCGCCCGGCTGCTCGACCCGCATTGCGACCTGCTTCTGGTCGGCGATTCCCTCGGCATGGTGCTCTACGGGATGGAATCGACGGTCGGCGTAACGCTGGAGATGATGATTGCCCATGGCCAAGGCGTCATGCGCGGCGTCCAAAAAGCCTGCGTCATCGTCGACATGCCCTTTGGCTCCTACCAGGAATCAAAAGAGCAAGCCTTCCGCAATGCCGTGAGGATCCTGAAGGAAACCGGCTGTGACGGCGTCAAGCTGGAGGGCGGTGAGGAGATGGCCGAGACCATCGCATTCCTGACTGCCCGCGGCGTGCCGGTCTTCGGCCATGTCGGGCTGATGCCGCAGCAGGTGAAAACGGCAGGCGGCTATCGCGCGCTCGGCCGGTCTGAGGAAGAAGCCGAGAAGATTCGGCGGGATGCGAAAGCAATCGATGAAGCCGGCGCCTTCGCGCTCCTCGTCGAGGGCACTGTCGAGCCGCTTGCCCGTGAGATCACCGCATCGGTCAGTATCCCGACGATCGGCATCGGCGCCTCCCCGGCCTGCGACGGCCAGATCCTCGTCTCCGACGACATGCTCGGCCTTTTCAGCGATTTCAAACCACGCTTCGTGAAGCACTTCGCCGAACTGGCGCCGACGGTTTCAAAGGCAGTGGAAGCCTATGCGAAAGAGGTGAAGGCGCGGACGTTTCCGGGGCCGGAGCATACGTTTCAGGTGAAGAAGCAGTGATTTTCTTTATCGATGACATCCATGCGCTTCGTGGGCACATCCCATCGGCAGTTCAACGGAATCGATAGCCCTATCAAGGAAATTGAATTGCCGATGCTTGCCTCCCAGCTTACAGCTCCTCCGTGCGCCGCGCATCCCACCTGACGCGCAAAGCCAGTTGCATTTTGCTCCGCACATAACCCGTTAAATCCACGTGGATTTAACGGGTTATGTGCGGGAATTTCCATGAAGGGCAGAGCGGACCATGAGTCGCGCGGATTTTTTTGACGGCTTGAGAGGCGGTATTCCTGTCGCTCTCGCGGCAGCACCATTCGGCGCATTGTTCGGCGCCCTGGCGCGCGACCAGGGCCTGTCGCTTGGCGAACTGACCCTGATGAGCGGCACCGTCTATGCCGGCGCCAGCCAGATGGTGGGCATCGATCTCTTCGGCCACAACGTACAGGCCTGGCTGATCGTGCTGTCGATCCTGGCGGTCAATTTCCGCCATGTGCTCTATTCGGCAGCGATCGCCCGCTACATCCGGCATTTCTCGCCGGTCCAGAAATTCTTCACCTTCTTCCTGCTGGTCGATCCGCAATTTGCCGAAACGGTCAAGCGGCACGAGAGCGGCAAGCCTGTCACCTTCGCCTGGTATCTGGGTTTCGCAGCCGTCGTTTATGTCGTCTGGGTGGCGCTCAGCCTCATCGGCGGCCTGCTTGGCAGCATGATCGGCGACCCCAAGGCGATCGGCCTCGATATTCTGCTGCCGGTTTATTTCCTCGGCATCGTCATCGGCTTCCGCAAGCGCGATAATTTCCTGCCCGTGGTGATCGCCAGCGCCGGTGTTTCGGCCATTGCCTATCGCTATGTCGGCTCGCCCTGGCATGTCAGCATCGGCGCGCTCGCGGGCGTCGCCCTCGCCGCCGTGCTGCCGCCGGTCAAGGCGAACCGCAAGCCCGACCTCGCGCACGAAAATCACGAGGTCTGATCATGCTTGATTTCGACCTGCATATGGTCCTGCTGATCCTCACGGCCGCCGTCGTCACTTTCCTCACGCGCATCGGCGGCTATATCCTGATCGTCAAGATGAACCGCATTCCGCCGCGCGTGGAAGCCGCGCTGAACGCCGTGCCCGCCGCCGTGCTGACGACCCTCGTCGCCCCCGCCTTCTTCAACGGCGGCTGGGATATCAAGGTGGCCATGTTCGCCGCGCTATTGGTCGGCCTGCGCTTTTCGTCGACATTCATGCTGATCGCGGGATGGATCGTCGTGATGGCTTGGCGGCACTTCGCCGGGATTTAAAGCCTTCTCCCCGGTGGGGAGAAGGTAAGTTACTTCAATGACTTAATTCCAGCGTCGCGTTCTCCAGCCAAGCCCGAATATCCGGATCGTGGATCAGCGGCATCAGCGCTTCACGAGTCCTGGCGTGATAGTCGTTCAGCCAATGCAGTTCGTCATGGGTCAGCAGTTCCGGAAGGATAACGCTGCGGTCGATCGGGCAGAAGGTCAGCGTTTCGAAGCCGAGCATCGGGATATCGCCGCCTTCGATCTCCTCGGGATCGCGAATATAGATCAGGTTTTCGATACGAATACCGAAATGGCCGGGACGATAATAGCCGGGCTCGTTCGACAGGATCATGCCGGGGAGCAGTTCCTGCGTCGATAGCCGCGAGATGCGCTGCGGCCCCTCATGCACCGAGAGGTAGGAGCCGACGCCATGGCCAGTGCCATGGGCAAAGTCGACGCCGGATTTCCAGAGCGCGATGCGCGCCAGCGGATCGAGATCGCAGCCGCGTGTGCCCTTGGGGAAACGCGCCGTGCTGATGGCGATCATGCCCTTCAGCACCAGCGTGAACAGCCGCTTCTGCTCCTCGGGGACCGCGCCGATGCCGACCGTGCGGGTGATATCGGTGGTGCCATTGATATATTGTGCGCCTGAATCGATCAGGAACAGCTCGCCCGCCTGGATCAGCCGGTCGGTCTCCGTCGTCACGCGATAATGCATGATGGCCGCATGCTCGCCAGCGCCGGAGATGGTGTCGAAGGAAATATCCTTCAGCGGGTTCTGCATGCTCTGGCCGACGCGGGCGCGGCTTGCTTCCAGCCGCTCGGCGGCAGCAATTTCCGTCACCGTGCCCGGCTTGCTGGTCTCCAGCCAATAGAGAAACTCGACCATGGCAGCCCCATCCTGCAGATGGGCGGCGGCCGAGCCGTTGATCTCGGCGGCATTCTTGCGGGCGCGCGGCAGCTTGGCCGGATCCGTGCCCTCCACCACCTCGCCACCCTCGCGGCGAATGATGTCGGTTAGTGCATAGGACGCCAGATCGGGATCGACCAGGATGCGCCCGCCATTCGCGGAGGCAGCTGCCAGTCGCTTGACGAGTTCGGATGGCGGAAGCTGCTTGCAGATCTGCGTGAGGTAAGCTTCCGCCTCGATCTTGGTCTTGCGCTTGTCAAGGAAAATTTCGGCTTCACCCTCGGCATAGATGATGGCGCGCGCCAGCGGATGCGGCGTATGCGGCACGTCGTTGCCGCGAATATTGAAGATCCAGGCGACCGAGGATGGGTCAGTGATCAACGCCGCCTTGAGGTTCTTCGCCTTCAGATCGGCCGCGATGGTCACCAGCTTGTCTTTCGCCAAGATGCCGGCCTGCCCGATGTCCTGAACGATGACGCCGCCGAGCGGCTCGGCCGGCCGGTCGCTCCAGAGCTTGTCCAGCGGGTTATGCGGCAGAAAGACCAGCTTGCCACCGATTTCCGCCAGCGCCTTTTCCAGCCGCCGGACTTCGGCGCCGGTGTGCAGCCACGGATCGATGCCGAGCCTGAACCCTTTCTTCGCATGACGCGGCAGCCAGACATGCGGCGGCTCGTCGACGAGATCGCCGCCGGTGAAGACGGATCGGTCCACCTGTTCGGCCAACTGCGTCACGTAGCGACCGTCGACGAAAACAACGGCTTGCGACTGTGTCACAAGTGCCACACCGGCCGATCCGGTAAATCCCGTCAGCCAAGCCAGGCGCTCCGAACATTTGGGCACATATTCGCCCTGATATTCGTCGGCACGGGGCACGAGGAAGCCGTCAATACCAAGGTCGCTGAAGGCGGTGCGCAGGCCGGTAACGCGTTCGCGACCGAATTGCGGGGTGGATGTGACGTCGAAAGACTGGAACATGGCTTAATCCAAGAACTAACCGAGAATCCGCGAAACTGAGCGGCAACAGCATGTTAGAGCATGATCACGGCAAGTGCGAAACGATTTTCACGCGAGATCACGCACGAATAAGCGGGCAAGAATTTTCAACAGACGCGCCGGTCGGCGATGCGAGTCGCTCGTTAACGATTTCGCCCATTTCGTGAGCAAACGAGGTCGATTGTGACATCATAGCGGCAGGCAATATGCATTAAATGCATAGCTCCCATGAGACATACCCCCTGCCACGCGAGAGGGCGAGTCGCTATATGCAGCACATCAAACGGGGTTCACAACGAACCCGCTCGAAAAGGACAATAAAAATGCCTATCTCTCGCTCCGCATATGTTAGCCCGGCACTGGCTGGCGAGCGGCGCACTGTACGCCACTCCATCGGCGCACTTCGTCAGCTCGAAGTCGAAACGTCGAAAGCAATCGGCGGAAGCCGTGGCGGTCGCTACTAACAATTCCAAGAGCTAGCGTTCCTATTGGATCGGCCCGGGACTCCTCCTCCTACCCGGATCGAACCAGAACGGTAGAGCCCGCTTGAGCACTCCTCCACACGCTCGCGGGCAAGATCGGTCAAATACCGATCAGCAAGGCGGTGCTTCGGCACCGCCTTTTGCGTTTTAAGGGCCATACTAAAGTCTCCTCTCCCCGCCCCTTCGACAAGCTCAGGAGCGGGGCGAAGGATTTAGGGCCGGTCGAGATGAATGGTGACCCAGCCGTTGCGCCAGATGGTGCGGACATGCCGCATCTTCGCACCATTATAGGCGGCCAGCACTTTCCAGCGTTGTGTGGCAAGGATGCCCGAGAGAATGACCGAGCCGCCGGGGGCAAGATGAGCGACCAGCTGCGGCGCCATTTTGATCAGCGGCCGGGCCAGGATATTGGCGATAATCAGGTCGAAAGGCCCATGGCGGGAAAAGGCCGTGGAATGAAAGCCAGGTGCTGTTTCCAGGGCGATGCCAGACGCAATGCCGTTGCGGCGGACATTCTCGCGGGCGACACGGACGGCGATCGGATCGATATCGGTGGCAAGAACCGGGATATTGCGCAGCTTGCGCACGCCGATCGCCAGCACACCGCTGCCTGTGCCGAGATCGAGCGCATTGCGCACCCGCCGGCTGGCAAGCACCGTCTCGATCGTCTCCAGGCAGCCCGCCGTCGTGCCGTGATGGCCGGTCCCGAAGGCTTGGCCGGCATCGATCTCGATGGCGATATCGCTCGAGCCGATCTTGTCGCGGTCGTGGGAACCATGCACCAGAAAGCGCCCGGCGCGGACCGGCTTCAGGCCTTCCAGCGACTTGGCGATCCAATCGACATCGGGAATGACTTCCTTTTCGACGACAAGCTCGGGAAATGTCGGCTTCAGCAAAGCTGCAAAGCGCGCGCGCACGTCGTCTTCATCATCCGCGTAGAGATAGATAGACGCTTCCCAGATGTCCTTCTTCTCATCGATCTCGCTGGTCGCGATCGGTAATTCTTCGTCTTCGAATACCGGCGTCATCAGATCGAGAACCAGTTCGGCCTTTTTCTCGGTCGTCGTCACGTAAAGGCGGATTTCACTCAACTCTTCGCTCTCTCTTGTTCTTACTCGGCCCAGTCGATCCAAGGCGGCTTCGGCGTATCGTAGCCGGCGACATTGTAAAGCAGCCTGCGCCGCGCCGGCCCGAAACGCAAAAACAGCGGCGCGAGCAGATTGCGCACCGCGATCGCCAGCGCATTTTCCATGGTGATCAAGCGGGTCAGACCATAGGTCTGCTTCAGCACCTGTTTCACGGCTGGAATTCTGAGGGCCGAATACTCCTCTTCGCGCCCTTCCGCAATGAGCCAGGCAAGCCAGCAGGCATCCTCTATACCAAGATTCATACCCCGAGCCCCTGCCGGAGAATGAATATGAGCCGCGTCGCCCGCCAGGAACACATTGCCCTTGGCCATCGGCTCGACGTGGCGGAAATGAATGCGGAACTGCGAGACCCAGATCTTCTCGGCAACCGCCTCCGGATGAACGATGCGGCTTTCAAAATCCTCCCGCGTCGAGATATAGCGCAGGACATCGGAAGATACCGGCAGACGCCCGATCATGCCGGGATCACAAAGGGTGATCTCAACGAAATGCGAGTCCACCGGTTTGGCATAGCGAAAATCGGCAATATAGAAATAAGCCTCCAACGCCTCACCGGGAAAACCGGCGCCAAGCGCCTTGCGCACAGCGGAATGCGCCCCGTCGGCACCGATCAGTATATCGGGACGAACAGCTTCCGTGCCGCCATCGGCGCGTCGCAGCGTCACTTCCGGCTTCCAGGTATTGGTGATCGGATCCGCGACGACAGCAGTCTGCCATTCCGGCGCAATGCCGTAAGCGGCGAGCGCCTCGATCAGTAACCGCTCGGTCGCGCCCTGCGCCAGAACGTGCATGGCGCCAAAGCGCCCCGGCACCTGCCGCGTATCGACATCGGCCAGGACTTTCGCTCCGGAGCGGATACGAAAATGCATGATCGGCTGGGCAGCCGTGACAATGCGCTCGGCAACGCCGGAAGGTGAAAGCAGCGTCAATGTGCGGGCATTGATGCCGAGAGCCCGGCTCTCTTTCAGGGGCGTCGGCCCCTGGCCATCATCGATAATGCGAGGCGCAAAGCCGCGGTGGGCCAATTCCAGCGCTGCGGTCAGACCAGCTGGTCCCGCACCCGCAATCAGAATGGACTTGGATTTCCTCTCTCCCCCGGCGCTATCTCCCATAGGCGCCCTATCCCTTCTTGATCAGGTTCTCCAGCTTCTTGACCGCAATATCCGGATCCTCCTGATAGGCGATCGTGCCGGCGAAACGGCCAGAGGCATCGAGGAGGAAGACCGAGGCGGTATGGTCCATGGTATAATCGCCGTTCGGATCCTTCTCGTCGAGCGGAACCTTCTTGGCGTAGACCCGGAAGCCCTTGACCATGTCTATCACCTTGGCGGGGTCGCCGGAAATGCCGGTGATGCGGTTCGAGACGTTGGACACATACTGGTTCATGATCGCGGGCGTATCGCGCTCGGGATCGACGGTGACGAAATAGGCGTTGAGCTTGGTACCGTCAGGATCGACCTTCTGCATCCAGCCGTTCATTTCAAACAGCGTGGTCGGGCAGACATCAGGGCAATGCGTATAGCCGAAGAACAGCGCCGTCGGCCTTCCGCGAAAAGCCTGCTCGCTGACCGGCTGGCCATTCTGCGCCGTGAGCGTGAACGGCACCCCGTAAGGCCCTTCGGCCGCCGCCTCCGGCGATTTGTTGACCCCGAAAGTCAACCATCCCAGCACTCCCGCCATGATCAACACGGCCACCCAGACAACAATTCGCACGGTTTTCATCAATGCTTCTTCCCCACCACGCCCGGCGACAACTCGGTATGCGAGACGGCGGGCGATCATTGCCCGGGTGTAACGGGTTGAATCGGACGACGCAATTCAAGAAGATGTTTTCGAACGTCCCGAAATCGCGCCCGCGTTAAAGCTATCCTAATCAGTTCGCGCCAACATCAAAATCCTGTAGGCGAAGTCAGATTCGCCAACCGCGAGACCCGCGGCAAATCCATTTTCGTTCAGAAGGGCATGACGCCCGCCGAAGCAGCCAGTCGCCTTTCGAGCGCCCAAGCCTTCGGATGCTGTAGCAGCCTTCAATTGCTTCAGCCGATCCCCTTGTAATCGCCACCGCCGCCTGCCGCCGGCGCCAAACGGGAAGTCCTCGACCATGACGAATGCCATCAAACAATCGGGCGCCTATCTGGAGATTGTCTCCTTCCATCTGGGCGGCCAGGAATTCTGCATCGACATCATGGCCATCCGCGAAATCCGCGGTTGGGCGCCAGTGACGCCGATGCCGCATACGCCGCCCTATGTACTCGGCCTCATCAACCTGCGTGGCGCGGTGATCCCGGTCATCGACATGGCCTGCCGTCTTGGCATGAAGATGACCGAGCCGTCCGAGCGCTCAGCCATCATCGTCACCGACATCGCCGGCAAGCTCGTCGGCCTGCTGGTCGAACAGGTGTCCGACATGATGACCATCAAGAGCGAAGACCTTCAGCCGGCGCCGGAAATCATTCCGGAAACACAGCGGGCTTTCTGCCGCGGTATCGTAGCGCGGGAAAAGACGATGGTTTGCTTCCTCAACCTCGACACGGTCATCGCCGAGCAGTTGGCGCAGGCAGCCTGATCTGGGAAAATAGCTCCAACCAAAATCGCCCTGAAGCAGCTGCTTCAGGGCGATCATGTTATTAAACCGACGTCGGCAGGGGTGCAGCCGACGCGGGCGGATCATGCAGGCCGTGAACAGATGGAAGTGGCACTCCCACGTTCGTCCATAAAATTGCACTAAAATGACGCAATGCGGAAGCATTTAAGTGGGTTTAGCAACCAAAAGGCTAAACTTTTTTGGTACAATCCCCCTTATGGTTGTTCGAGCGGTATCCAGGCAATCTCAATTGGGCTTGCCATTCTTCCAGGACACCGTCTGACCGAACAACGGGATAGTGGAAATCGCCATCTTCGCCGAGCCGTTGGTCAATTCGCGCGAATGAATGAGATAGATCAGCGTATCGTTCTTCTTGTCGTAGATCCGGGTGACCACCAGCTTCTTCCAGATCAGCGACAACCCGGCACGAAACACCTCCTCGCCGCCTTGCGACAAGTCAATGTCCCCGATCGAGATCGGCCCGGTCTGGCGGCAGGCAATGGAATTATTGGAGGGATCCTCGAACCAGTTGCCTTTTCTCAGCCGGTCGATGACGCTGCGGTCGAAATAGGTGACGTGGCAGGTGACCCCTGTGACGCCCGGATCAGGCACGGCATCGACCAGAATATCATTGCCGGTCCAGTCCACCCCGACCTTGCCGACGACCTCGGCGGATGCGGAAACAGGTGCCAGCGCCAGAAACAAGGCGGCAATGGCGGCATGCAATTTCAAAGACGTCATCAATCATCCTCCGACATGCGCCGCCGAGAGTTCAAGCGGCATTGCTAAAGTAAGTTAGCACTCGGGGGATGCAAGAGGCGTCGAGGAGCCATCGGCTACGCTCGTGGTTCGAGACTCCATAACGCCGCCTGGGCGACAAAGCCTCGAACCGCGAGCAGCGCCGCGAATCTATTTACCAGACAACACGATCTCTCCGGTTTCCAGCAGCGATTTGAGATTGGAGAGGATTTTCGGCCAGCCGCCCGAAACCGCGCCGATGAACTTGGCATTCTCCCGCTCCATCGTGTGGGTAACTGTGAGTTTCACCGCATCGCCTGCGGGCTCGATGTCCATCACGCATAGAGACCAGCCCTCGGCCTTCATCTCGGGCATGAATTCATTGCGCCATTTGATGACGAGGCGCTTTGGCGGCTCGAACTCCGCGATCTCGCCGGTATCGGCGACCCGGCCGTCCGCAAAGACGATCTTCCATGGCGAGCCGACTTTCCAGTCAGTCACATGCGTCGCATCGAACCAGTATTTCTTGATGAACTCCGGCGTGGTCAGCGCCGACCAGAGTTTTTCCGGCGTGGTGCGGATATAGGTGACGTATACGAAATTGCTGCCAGTCATGATCTTTCTCCTCCTGTTGGTTGGGATCTCCGCTGTCGCCTCGCTGCTATTGGCCGCCCTCACCCTCGAGCGCCTTCTTGAGAGCGGAAAGAGCGGTGAGCTGCCGGCGCTCGAACTTGTTGATCCAGCGCTCGGCAATATCGTTGATCGGAACGGGATTGATGAAATGCAGCTTCTCCCGGCCTTGTCGCTGCGCGGAGACAAGATTTGCCTCCTCCAGGATGGCAAGATGCTTCGCCACCGCCTGCCGTGTCATCTCCAGCCCCTGGCAAAGTTCGCCGAGCGTCTGGCCGTTTTGCTCGTACAACCGGTCCAGCAATTGCCGCCGGCTCGCATCCGCCAAAGCTCGAAAGACCGCGTCATCGCTCATGTTAAATATGAAACCATTTGGTTGCCTGTTGGAGATCTTATAAGCAACTGTTTGGTTGCATGTCAAGCACCACGATGAAAAGCCACCGTCGGCAATCCTGTTGACTTCGGAGCAAAAGCGCTGGAAGCTTCCGGCATGATCGCAAACCGCGCCACCATGATGCATATTCTCACCACCTCACCCCTTGCAGGGCGAGTGGAAGCTGCATTGCGTTAAGCTGACAGCGATCCCCTTCAACCCTGCCGAGGCGAGCAGGGTTTGAAGTCCTTGCTCTCCTCCCGAACATCAAGGAGAGCCAAATGAATTCAGAACAGGAAGATCCAGACCAGCGACGACCGCAAAAGGCCGTTGGAGTGGAGATTCGCGCCGCAAGTCCGTCCGACGCCGAAGGCATAGCCCTCATCGCCAACCTGCCCGGCTTTCGCGCCGGCACGTTACGCCTGCCCTTTCAGAACATCGAAGAGACGCGGCGATGGCTGGAAAAGCCCTCCCCTACCTCGATCAGCCTCGTCGCGGTCGTCGCCGGACAGGTCGTCGGCAATGCCGGTCTGCGCCGCCATTCCGGTCGGCAGATCCACATCGGCAACCTCGGCATGGGCGTCCACGACAATTTCGTCGGCCGGGGCATAGGCTCGGCACTGCTCGCCGCCCTGATCGACACCGCCGACAACTGGCTGGCGATCAAACGGTTGGAGCTGACCGTCTATGTCGACAATGAGCCCGCGATCCGACTCTACGAGAAATTCGGATTCGAGACTGAGGGAAGGCTCAAGGCCTTTGCGTTTCGTAACGGCGAGTATGTGGACGCGTTCACAATGGCACGCATCAGGATGTAAATGGCAACACGCAGCGGTCCACGGATCGCCGCCGCCGGTCACCCCGCGATCAGCTCCAGCCACTCATCCTCACTCATGACTTGCACGTTGAATTCCCGCGCCTTGTCCAGCTTCGAGCCCGCGCCAGGTCCCGCCACGACGATGTCGGTCTTTTTCGAAACCGAGCCGGAGACCTTGGCGCCGAGGCTTTCGGCCCTGGCCTTGGCTTCGTCGCGGGTGAATTTTTCCAGCGAACCGGTGAAGACCACCGTCTTGCCGGCGACGGGACTGCCCGAGGTCGTCGGCTGCTCGGCCTCCTGCGGACGCACCTCGTCAAGCAGCTTGGAGATCACCTCGACGTTGCGCGGCTCCTTGTAGAATTCCACGACGGCGCGGGCGACCACTTCACCGATGCCTTCTATATTATTGAGGTCGTTCCAGGCGTCGCCCGAAAGCGGAACCGCCTCCTTCATTCCCGCCTCAAAGGCTTCGTAAGTGCCGTAGGAGCGCGCCAGCAGCTTTGCTGTGGTCTCGCCGACATGGCGAACGCCAAGCGCGAAGATGAAGCGATGTAGGGCGATATCGCGCCGCTCGTTGATGGCCGCATAGAGCTTGGAAACGCTGACCTTGCCGAAGCCGTCGATATTCTCCAGCTTGGTCAATGACGACTGCTGACGCCTTTCCAGGGTGAAGATATCGGGCGCGGTACGCACCTGTAGCGCCGGGTCCTCGCTCTCGAAGAAGAAATCGATCTGCTTCGCGCCGAGACCTTCGATGTCATAGGCATTGCGCGACACGAAATGCTTCAGATGTTCCGTCGCCTGCGCCCGGCAGATGAAGCCGCCGGTGCAACGCGTCACCGCATCGACCTTGCCGGTCTTTTCATTGATATCGCGCACCGCATGGCTGCCACAGACCGGGCATGTCTTGGGGAACTCATAGGCGACGCTCGACGCCTCCCGCTTCTCCAGCACGACATCGACAATCTGCGGAATGACGTCCCCGGCGCGCTGCACGATCACCATGTCGCCAACACGGATGTCGCGGCCGTCGCGGATCGGCTCGCCCTTGTTGCCGATGCCCTTGATGTAATCGGCATTGTGCAGCGTCGCATTGGTCACCACGACACCACCGACGGTGATCGGTTCCAGCCGCGCGACCGGCGTCAGCGCGCCCGTACGGCCGACCTGAATGTCGATATCGAGCAGCCGGGTGAGCGCCTGTTCTGCCGGGAACTTGTGTGCCGTTGCCCAACGCGGCGAGCGCGAGCGGAAGCCGAGGCGCGCTTGCAGTTCCAGACTGTCGACCTTGTAGACGACGCCGTCGATATCATAGTCGAGATCCGGACGCTGAAGGCCGATCTCGTCATAATGCGCGAGAATGTCCGCGACCGAATTCAGCCGCTTCATCAACGGATTGACCGGGAAACCCCATTCCCCGAATGTCTGCACCATGCCGAACTGCGTGTCGGTCAGCATGTCGGACATCTCACCCCAGGCATAGGCGAAGAATTTCAGCTTGCGGCTGGCCGTGACCTTGGCATCGAGCTGACGCAGCGAGCCGGCTGCGGTATTGCGCGGATTGACATAGGTCTGCTTGCCCTCCGCCTCCATCTGCGCGTTCAGCGCCAGGAAATCGCTCTTGGCCATATAGACTTCGCCGCGTATCTCGACGACTGCGGGCGCGCCGGCCGGCAAGGTCTGCGGGATTTCCTTGATGGTGCGGATATTGGCCGTGACGTTTTCACCGGTCGTGCCGTCGCCACGCGTCGCCGCGCTCACCATCCGGCCATTCTCGTAGCGGATCGACATCGAGAGACCGTCGATCTTCGGCTCGGCGGTGAAGGCGATGGACTGGTCGGGCAACCGGCCGAGGAAGCGATAGACGCCGGCGACGAAATCCTGCACGTCTTCCTGCGAGAAGGTATTGTCGAGCGACAGCATCGGTCTTGCGTGGACGACGGGCATAAAGGTTTCGGATGGGGCGGCACCGACCCGCCGCGATGGGCTGTCGGCACGAATCAGCGCCGGGAAGCGCGCTTCGATGGCATCGTTGCGCCGCTTCAGCGCATCGTATTCCGCGTCTGAAATCTCCGGCGCATCGTTGCCGTGATAAAGCGCATCATTGCGCGCGATCTCGGCTGCCAGATAGGCAAGCGTTGCGGCTGCCTCTTCTTCGGTCAAATCTTCGACGGGCTTCTGTTCGCTGCTCATGGATTCGCACTCCCGGATTTCCGAGATGTTTTAGTGAAAATTTGCGGAATGGGAAGTGCGTAGGATAAGGCTTGACGCTCTCAGCCGTTGCCCGCCAACAGCCGCTTGGCAGCCGCCCTTGCCTCCTCGGTAATCGATGCACCGGCAAGCATGCGGGCGATCTCCTCGGTGCGGTCCGTGGGCGCCATGGTGGCGACACGGGTAGAAATCTTCTCGGAACCGTCTGCGACCGGCCCCTTGGAGATCAACAGATGCGTGGCTGCGCGCGCCGCGACCTGCGGCGCATGGGTCACGGACAACACCTGCACGCGATCAGACAGCCGCTTGAGCCTCTGGCCAATCGCGTCAGCCACTGCGCCGCCAACACCGGTGTCGATTTCGTCGAAGACCAGGGTCGGAGCCGAGCCGCGATCGGCCAGCGCCACCTTCAGCGCCAGCAGGAAACGCGACAGCTCACCACCGGACGCGACCTTAGTGATCGGCCCTGGCCGCGTGCCCGGATTGGTCTGTACATGAAACTCGATGACATCGATGCCCTCGGCCGTGGCGCCTTCGGCATCCGTGGTGATCTCCACCATGAAGCGCGCGCGTTCCAGCTTCAGCGCCGGCAATTCCGCCATGACAGCGGCGGCAAGCGCCTCGCCAGCATGATGACGCTTGTCGGAGAGGCTGTGCGCGGCAGCATCATAGGCAGCCTTGGCTACAGCAAGCTCGGCATCCAGTCGCGCCAGTCGCTCTTCGCCGGCATCAAGATCGGCAAGATCGGCAATCATCTTTTCGGCCAGCGCCGGCAGTTCGGTCACCGGCACGGAATATTTGCGCGAGGCGGCGCGCAGCGCGAACAATCGCTCCTCGACCCGCTCCAATTCACGCGGATCGTATTCTGTCTTGCGAAGGGCGGCCTCCACCTCCATCTGCGCATTGGAAAGCTGGTCCAGAGCCGCGTCAAGCAGGGCTACAGTGTCTTCTAGCAGACCCGGCGCCTCATGGCTCTTGCGCTCCAGCCGGCGCACCAGCGAGGCGATATGGGGCACCGGAGAGGCATTGCCGTTCAAGAACTCGGAGGCTTCGGCAATATCGCCGGCAATGCGCTCCGCTTTCATCATCCGCGCGCGGCGCTCGGCCAGATCGTCTTCTTCACCATCCTGCGGCGACAGCTTCTCCAGCTCCTCGACCGCCGCGCGGATATAATCGGCTTCACGAGCGGCATTCTCCACCTGCTCGCGCTGCTTCCTGAGCGTCCGCTCGGTATCGCGCCAGACCTTGTAGAGCCGACCGACACCCTGCACGTCCTCGGTATTGCCGGCGAAAGCGTCGAGCAGCATGCGATGCGCATCGGTATCAACAAGGGCGCGGTCGTCATGCTGTCCATGAATTTCGACGAGAAGCTGGCCGGCCTGGCGCATCAGCTGAACGCTGAGCGGCTGATCATTGACGAAAGCTTTGGTGCGGCCGTCTGCGGATTGTGTGCGGCGGAAAATCAGGTCGCCATCGTCATCGATGCCGTTTTCGCGCAAGAGTTTGCGAGCGGCATGCTGCATGCCGACATCGAACACCGCCGTCACCTGACCGCGGTCCTCGCCATGGCGCACAAGATCGCCGTCACCGCGCCCGCCAAGGGCCAGCGACAGACTATCAAGCAGGATGGATTTGCCCGCTCCGGTCTCGCCGGTAAGCACCGAGAGCCCGGTCTCGAAGGCAAGATCCAGCCGCTCGATCAAAACGATATCGCGGATCGAAAGCTGGATCAGCATGCGCGCTCAATCTCACGTCCCAAGAAGAAGTTTCTTGCCCGCCTTTGAAATCCAGGAGCCTTCGTTTTCATTCGGCGAAAGCCCGCCAGTCTTCAGAAGCTTGAAGGAATCGGCGTACCAACGGCTATCCGGATAGTTGTGACCCAGAACCGCGGCTGCCGTCTGCGCTTCCTGAACGATGCCCATGGCATAGTAGGCCTCAACAAGGCGAGCCAGCGCCTCTTCGATCTGATTCGTCGTCGGGTATTGCTCGATGACAATACGGAAGCGTGAGATGGCTGCAAGGTAATCCTTGCGCTCCAGATAGTAGCGGCCGATCTGCATTTCCTTGCCGGCGAGCTGGTCGCGGGCAAAACGGATCTTCGCCTGTGCGTCGCTGACATATTGCGAGTTCGGATAGTTGCTGACGACCTTGCTCATCGCCTCGATCGTCTGCTGCGCCGCGCGCTGATCCTGCGTCACGCTGACGATCTGCTTTGCATAGGACGAACCGACGAGATACTGCACGTAATCGGCATCTTCCGAGCCGGGATATTGCTTGAGGTAGCTATTGCCCGACTGCACGGCGTCGTCATAGCTGCCGGTGCGATACTTGACGAAGGTGCTCATCACCAGCGCCTTGCGCGCCCATTCGGAGAACGGCTGCTGCTGGTTGATGGCGTCGAACTTGCGTCCGGCTTCCGCCATGTTGCCGGCCTTGATATTGGCAAGGCCCTGATTGTAGAGGGTTTCCGGCGGATCGGTCTCGACACCGAGCTTGCTGATGTCGATATCCTTGTCCGTATTGCAACCCGTTACCACCGCACCGGTACCGGCCAGGAGAAGCGATACGAGCAACGCCCGTGCTGTAATCTTCATGCTTTCAGACCCTGCAAAACCCATCGGATGACTGTCCCACTAGCCGTTGTTGCGGAAACGGCGTTCTCTCGCTGGCGTTTCTAGCCGCAAAAGCACCATCAGGGCAACGCAATGATGAAGCATTAACGCATTTTTGTGGCAAAGCCCGCCGAATGGCAGGCTTTAACCGCTGTATTGACAAGAGATTTCTTTCGAAGCTGCGCCATTGCGAGAAAGTGCTCGATCTCCAGGCATCACCCACGAATCTCCTGTCAAAAAAGAGCCGCCCCCTTGCGGGAGCGGCGACTTTGCTCATCTGGATTTCTGGAGGTCACGCCGACCAGGGAGCGAATTCAGCAGCATTCACGGTGACAAAATCGCGGCTGTGCGCGCGCTGGCGCGGCGCCGAAGTTTCGACGACGTCGTAAGCGGAGGAATCGCTCAGCAGCGCCTTCAATGCGTTTGCATTCATGCGGTGACCGCCACGATAAGAGCGGTAGCAGCCGATGAACTGTGTGCCGGCCAGCGCCAGATCGCCAACGGCATCCAGCGTCTTGTGACGGACAAATTCATCCTTGGCGTAACGCAGGCCTTCGACATTGATCACAGTGTTGTCGTCGGAGATGACGACGGAATTTTCCAGCGAAGAGCCAAGCGCATGACCAGAAGCCCAGAGCCGCTCGACGTCACGCATGAAACCGAAGGTACGGGCGCGCGACAGCTCCTTCTTGAAGGTCTCCGCGGTCATGTCGCCTTCCCACTTCTGGCGGCCGATCAGCGGGCAATCGAAGTCGATCTCGACTTCGAAGCGCGTGCCGTCATAGGGGCGGAATTCGCACCAGGAACCGCCGGCTTCGATACGAACCGGCTTGGTGATACGGATGTAACGGCGCTTCTCGCCGAGCGAAACGATGCCGACCTGCTCAATAGCTTCGATGAAAGGATAGGAGCTGCCGTCCATGATCGGCATTTCCGCGCCGGTGACTTCGACGATGACGTTGTCGAGGCCCATTGCATAGATTGCCGCCATGACATGCTCGACCGTCGCGACCGAGCGCGCCGGAGAAAAACCGAGAACCGTGCAGAGATCGGTATTGCCGACCTGCGAAGAAACCGCGCGCAGTTCCGTAACGTCGCCATTGTCATGCATGCGCTGAAAAATAACACCTGCGCCAGCTTCGGCCGGGTAGAACGTGATCGACACATTGGCGCCAGAATGAACGCCGATACCCGAAAGTGTTACAGGCTCTGCAATGGTGGTCTGAAAACCCAGCAATCCGATTGCCATATAAAATCTGCCTTCGTCTGTCTGTACCAAGCCGGGGCGGTCACCTTTGGACCTCTGCCCTCATGGCTGGTTCAGTCTGTTACCTAGTCCGCAGAAGCCGCATGCAATCATTGCCGAATGCGATTCCGCAGGCTCGCTCGCCCTTTACATACGCGCGGGGGGATAGCATTCCAAATCACTGTTTCTTTCGCTTTGTTACGAAAGCAGATGATTGAATTTACTAGGTAATTTTAGGATTAAAGATGGGCATCAAAAAAAGAAATCCGGGGCTCGTGAGCCCCGGATTCACCAAACATGGTTAGCATCCTATTAAAAGGATGTCTTGGACCGGATCAGTTCGACTGCCGGCGCAGGAAGGCCGGGATTTCGAGCTGGTCGTCTTCCTGGTTCGTCATGCGAGCCTGCGGAACCTGACGGCCCTGGTCGTCGAGCTGGCCACGACGCGGTGCGTAGAGGCTGGCCTCCGGCGACGGGGCGCGGCGCTGCTGCGGAGCAGCAGCAGGAGCCGAAGCCGTCATCTCGTTGAAGGCCGGGTCCTCGTCGCGGCGGCCGAGCGAATTGGTGATTCGCTTCAGCAGGCCCATCGGACCACGCTCCTCGGCGGCCTGTGCGGCAGCCGGCTGAGCGCGATGTTCCATCTCGGCCTTAACGACCGGAGGAAAATCCTCGACCTTCGGCATGCGGACCTGTTCAACAGCCTGCCGAACGATCGGCTGCTGCATCACCGGCTGCTGGTACACGGCCGGCTGCGGCTGAACCGGAGCCTGACGCACCGGCTGAGCCTCGGGCGCGGCTGCGAAGATGCGGCTCTGCGGACGGAAGCTTTCGTCCTGAGCGACAGGCTGCTGCTGCATGACCGGCTGCGGAGCAGGAACCTGACGCGCTCCCATCTGGATTTCCAACTCACGTTCCATATCGGCTTCGGCCATGCGAATGGTCTGCGCGATCGGGTCGGCGGCTCTTGGAGCCGGTGCAACAGGAGCCTGGTTGACGTGCGCCTGTGCGGTATGGGCCTGCGCAACATGGGCAGGCTGGGCTGCGGCCGCTACCGGAGCGGCGGCCGCGGAAGGACGGATAGCCGGCTTTGCGGCCTGGCGGAATTCCATATTCCTTTCGGCAGCTTCGTTCATCGCGCGATCGATACCGGTCGCAACGACGGAAACGCGGATGATGCCTTCCAGCGATTCGTCGAAGGTGGCGCCGAGGATGATGTTGGCGTCCGGATCAACTTCTTCGCGGATGCGGGTCGCAGCTTCGTCGACTTCGAACAGCGTGAGGTCACGGCCGCCAGTGATCGAGATCAACAGGCCCTGCGCGCCCTTCATCGAGGTTTCGTCGAGCAGCGGGTTGGCGATAGCGGCTTCAGCAGCCTGCATCGCACGGCCCTGGCCGGAGGCTTCGCCGGTACCCATCATCGCGCGGCCCATTTCGCGCATGACCGAACGGACGTCGGCGAAGTCGAGGTTGATGAGACCTTCCTTCACCATCAGGTCGGTGATGCAGGCAACGCCCGAATAGAGAACCTGGTCGGCCATCGAGAATGCGTCGGCGAAGGTCGTCTTGTCGTTGGCGATACGGAACAGGTTCTGGTTCGGAATGACGATCAGCGTATCGACCGACTTCTGCAGTTCCTGGATGCCCATTTCAGCAAGCCGCATGCGGCGGCCGCCTTCGAAGTGGAACGGCTTGGTGACGACGCCGACGGTCAGGATGCCCTTGTTGCGGGCTGCCTGTGCAACGACCGGTGCAGCGCCCGTGCCCGTGCCGCCGCCCATGCCGGCGGTGACGAAGCACATATGGGTGCCGTTCAGGTGGTCGATGATCTCGTCGATGCATTCTTCAGCGGCGGCGCGACCGACTTCCGGCTGCGAACCAGCACCGAGGCCTTCGGTGACATTAACGCCGAGCTGAATGATCCGCTCCGCCTTCGTCATCGTCAAAGCCTGTGCATCCGTATTGGCGACGACAAAATCGACGCCCTGCAAGCCTGCCGTGATCATGTTGTTGACGGCATTGCCGCCGCCGCCACCAACACCGAACACGGTGATCCGCGGCTTCAGCTCGGTGATATCTGGCTTATGCAGCTTGATAGTCATTGTACCCGTTCCTTCTCTTTATGGCCGCATCGCCACGCCGGCCAATTCACTAAATTTCACTCGCCTGACCCCTGCCCGGAAAGCGCTTGTCGCGATCCGGGATCAGGCACTCAGAAACTCTCCTTCAGCCACTGGCCTACGCGGCCGATGCGGCTGTTGTTACCTCCAAGCGACGAGAGCAGACCGCCGCCCGCCGCATGTGTCTCCATGTCCGCGACCTGCGGATAGATCATCAGTCCGACTGCCGTCGAAAAGGCAGGCCCCTTGGCCGCCGTCGGCAGGCCGGACACGCCCATCGGGCGGCCGATGCGGACGTTGCGGGCAAGGATGCGCCGCGCCACGTCCGGCAGACCGGTCAACTGGCTGGCACCGCCTGTCAGCACGACGCGCTTGCCGACGATCGGGCTGAAGCCCGAGCGCTGAATGCGATCGCGGATCAGCTCCAGCGTCTCTTCGACACGGGCCCTGACAATGCGCGACACCAGCGCCTTCGGCACCTGTGTCGGCTGGTCGCGTTCATCCTCGCCGATCGACGGGATGGAAATCAGTTCGCGCTCTTCCGAGGAATTCGCGAGCGCCGAGGCATGTACCACCTTCAGCCGCTCGGCATCCTCAATGCGGGTCGAAAGACCGCGCGCAAGATCGGTGGTGACATGATGGCCGCCAAGGCTGACAGCATCGGTGTGCACCAGCTTGCCTTCGGCAAAGACCGAGATGGTCGTCGTGCCGCCGCCCATGTCGATGGCGGCGCAGCCGAGCTCGACTTCATCGTCGACAAGCGCGGCAAGACCGCTGGCATAAGGCGTTGCCACCATACCCTCGACCGACAGATGCGCCCGGTTGATGCAAAGTTCGAGATTGCGAAGTGCTGCCCGCTCGGCGGTGACCACATGCATGTCAACGCCCAGCTCATCGCCGAACATCGCAAGCGGATCGCGAATGCCGCGTTCCCCATCGAGCGAATAACCGGTTGCCAGCGAATGCAGAATGGCGCGTTCCTGACGGAGCGACTGCTGGCAAGCGGCGGAAAGCACTTTCTTCAGATCGTTGGCTTCGACTTCCTGGCCGCCCAGATCGATGGTGGCCGTATAGATGTCGCTGCCGAGACGACCGGCGGAAACATTGACGATCAGGCTATCGACGGTGAGGCCGGCCATACGCTCGGCTGCATCCACCGAGAGACGGACGACGTTTTCCAGCGCATCGAGATCGGCGATCACACCGGTCTTGATACCGCGCGAACGCTGATGTCCGATGCCGATGACCTCAATATTATGCGTGCGGTTCGGAAGAATCTGGCTTTCCTCGCGCGGCGTAAGCCGGCCGATCATGCAGACGACCTTCGTCGAGCCGATGTCGAGGACCGATACGATATGCGACCGCTTGGAAGACAGCGGCTTCAGACGCGGCAGACCGAAATGGGACGAACTGAACAAGCTCATGTATCCTGCCCTGCTTTCTTCAAAGCCTTGGTTCTTGTATCCACCGCCATCTGGCGACGAACCACTGCATCCGGAGTCAATTCAATGGCCATGCGATCGTCGAGACGAAGATCCACGGCTGCGATATCGCGCTGCAACAGGTTCTGATCCTTGTCTATCTTGGTCAGCCGGGCCAGTGCGCCGTCGATGTTGTCTTCCGGCAGTTTGATGATCACGCCATTGTCGAGATAGAGATCCCAACGGCGGCCGGCGACACGCACGAACGCCTTCACATGACTGCGAACATCAGGCCATTTGGCGAAGGCTTCATCGATCGATGCAGCAGCCGTCTCCGCATCGCGACCGACAAAAAGAGGCAGCTTGGCGAACTTGTTGTCGCGCAACGGAGCGATCACGCTGCCGTCCTTCTGGATCAGCGACAGTTCGGAACCGTGCTGCCAGATCGCGTAAGCCTTGCGCTCCGTGAGCTTCACTTCGATAGCCTTCGGATAGACCTTGCGGACTTCGACGTTCTCTACCCACGGCAAGTTGGCGATCTTCTGGCGCGCCGCGTCGGCATTGAGCGCTACCAGCGACGTGGTGCCATCAAGACCGAGAAGCTGCAGGATTTCGATTTCCGAGGTCTGGTCATTGCCGGAAACCTTCACGTCCTCGATCGCAAAGCCGGCAGCCGAAGTCGTTGCCTGCGCGACATCCTGCGCATGACCACCGATCGACATGCCATAGAGGCCGGTCGCAGCGAACAAAGCCAGCGCGGAGACAGTGCCGATATGCGCCGGAATATTGACGCGACCCGAACCGAGACTCACGAGGAAGCGCACAACGCGACGCATCGGCCGAGGCAATACAAATGCGTCCTCGACATCATCGATCTCGAGCTGGACACGGTGGCGGGACCGCCTCATATTTTTGACCGTCAGCGCGAACAAGACGCGTCCTCCACCATCCACCGGAGAAATTCACCAAAAGTGTAACCGGCGTGAGCCGCCATTTCGGGCAACAGCGAGGTAGGAGTCATGCCTGGCTGGGTGTTGATTTCCAACCAGATAAGCTCACCTTCCTCGGAGAAGCGATCGTCAAAACGGAAGTCAGACCGACTGACGCCACGGCAGCCGATAGCTTGATGCGCCCTTAGCGCCAATATTTGTATCTTTTGGTAAAGATTCGGTGAAATTTCTGCCGGGATGACGTGTTTTGAGCCACCCGTCGCATATTTGGAGTCGTAATCGTAGAAGCTATGCCCCAGCGGCACGATCTCGGTGACCCCAAGCGCGGTATCGCCCATGACACCGCAGGTCAGTTCGCGGCCATGAATATAACGTTCGACCAGAACCTCGTCGCCATATCGCCATTCGGACGACGTGACGATCTGCGGCGGATGCGCTTGATCTTCCTTGACGATCACGACGCCGAAGCTGGACCCTTCCCGCACCGGCTTGACGACGTAAGGCGGCTCCATCGGATGCTCGCCGGCAATGGCGAAGCGATCCAGAACGAGCGAAGCGGCAACAGGAACGCCGGCGACGGCCGCAACCGTCTTGGCGCGCGACTTATCCATCGCCAGCGCCGAAGCCATCACGCCGGAATGCGTGTAGGGAATTTGCAGATATTCGAGGACGCCCTGGATCGTGCCGTCCTCACCAAAGGGACCGTGCAAAGCATTGAAAACGACATCAGGCTTCAGGTCGGCAAGACGTGCGGACACATCGCGCTCGACGTCGACGCGCGTAACGCGATAGCCTTCAGCTTCGAGGGCATCAGCGCATGCATTTCCCGAGGACAGGCTGACAGGCCTCTCCGAGGAAAATCCGCCCAAAAGGACAGCCACATGCTTGCCACCACCCATCAATACCCCCAGTTCACCATCTTCAACTGACGTCCGCTCGGTCCGCCTTGCAGCGATTCTCGCTACGTCTTCCGTGACCCGATTAGAACGACATTAAGGTTAATGAAGCGTTTACTTTCGTTAACTTCTAACCGCTCGCGCTGAAATCGATTTTCTCGAATCAAACCGGTCTAAAGAATTCTGCCATTAGAATCAGAGAGTTGCTACGTTGGAAATATCCAACTTTAGTTTTTTTAAACAAATAGGCCCGCGACGGGGTATCCGGCACGGGCCTTCGTTAGGATTATGGCGCCTGATCTCAGTCTTTATCGTCGACCAGTTTCCAGACGAGGCCACCGATCGCGCCGCCGACGATCGGAGCTAACCAGAACAACCAGAGCTGCTGCAACGCCCAACCACCCACGAACAACGCCTGCCCCGTCGAACGGGCCGGATTGACCGATGTGTTGGTGATTGGGATCGAGATCAGATGGATCAGCGTCAGCGCGAGACCGATGGCGATCGGCGCAAACCCTGCCGGCACCTTGCTGCTGGTCGAGCCGAGAATCACGACCAGGAAGAACAACGTCAGGACGACTTCGGCAACCAGCGCCGAAACCAGCGAATAACCGCCCGGCGAATGCTCACCATAGCCGTTGGCCGCAAAGCCCCCGAGCTGGAAATCGGCCTTGCCGCTGGCGATCAGATAAAGCACGGCCGCCGCCGCGATAGCGCCGATCACCTGAGCGACGATATAAGGAATGAGCTGCGAAGCTGGGAAACGACCCGCAACCGTAAGCCCGACGGAAACCGCCGGATTGAAATGACCGCCCGAGACACCGCCGACCGCATAGGCCATGGTGAGTACGGTTAAGCCGAACGCCAGTGCGACGCCCAGAAAACCAATGCCAAGGCCCGGAAACCCCGCTGCGAAAATTGCACTTCCGCAGCCGCCGAATACGAGCCAGAACGTCCCAAGAAACTCCGCAATAAGCTTTTTCTGCATGAACCCCTCTCCTTTGCCCTAGACCAAAGTGAAAGCCTGCCATTTGCGAAAAATAGAGTCTTCCCAACCCGCCGATTGGATGCCTACGAAAACGGCAAACGCCCACCTAACTACTTGCGACTCAACGATTACGGCTAAATAGTAGCACGCATTTGTTGATTTCTTGTTTTTTTAACATTTGCGCTGAACAAAAATTACGCTAAGGACACGCGTTGCCTACTGAGGCAGCATTTTAGCATCATAAAAATTGGTGGAACCATGACTGACGCGATATCCCCCTTATCGCCGACCCCCTCGTCATCAAACAGCGTTGTTGCGAACTCCCCGGCGCGCGTTCTGATCGCGAGCCTTATCGGCACGACAATCGAATTTTTCGACTTTTATGTTTATGCGACGGCGGCGGTTCTCGTCTTCCCGAAGCTGTTCTTCCCGGCCAGCGACCCAACCTCGGCGACGCTGCAGTCTTTCGCGACCTTCTCCATCGCTTTCTTCGCTCGTCCGATCGGCGCGATGATCTTCGGCCACTTCGGCGACAGGGTCGGCCGCAAGGCAACGCTGGTGGCGGCATTGATGACCATGGGCCTTTCGACCGTCGTGATCGGCCTCTTGCCCGGCTATGAATCGATCGGCGTTCTCGCGCCGATCCTGTTGGCGCTTTGCCGCCTCGGCCAGGGTCTCGGCCTCGGCGGCGAATGGGGCGGCGCGGTACTGCTCGCCACAGAGAATGCGCCAGAGGGTAAGCGTAGCTGGTACGCCATGTTCCCGCAGCTCGGTGCACCCATCGGCTTTATTCTCTCCGCCGGCCTCTTCCTCATCCTGCGCGAAACCATGTCGGACGCGGATTTCCTCAGCTACGGCTGGCGCGTTCCCTTCCTGCTTAGCCTGTTGCTGGTTGGCGTTGGCCTCTACGTCCGTCTGAAGATCACCGAAACGCCGGAATTCCGCCGCGCCATCGAAAAGGAAGAGCGTGTCTCCGTTCCGATCGTGGTGATTTTCCGTTCGCATTTCCGCAGCCTGGTACTCGGCACCATCATTGCCGTCGCGACCTTCGTGCTTTTCTACCTGATGACGGCGTTTACGCTGAGCTGGGGCACCAGAGCACCCGGCAATGGACCGCTGCCTTTGGGCCTCGGCTATTCGCAGGGTCAGTTCCTGGTCGTCCAGCTCGTCGGCGTCGTCTTCTTCGGCCTGACGATCCCGATCTCCGGCCTGCTGTCGGACCGCTATTCGCGCCGGCTGATCCTCGGCCTGACGACGGTCGGCATTCTGATCTTCGGCCTGTTCTATTCGTCGTTGCTGACCGCCGGCCTCGCCGGCGCCTTCGCCTGCTCGATCATCGGCCTGGCATTGATGGGCTTCACCTACGGCCCGATCGGCGCGGCACTTTCCGCGCCCTTCCCGACGGCGGTGCGCTATACCGGGGCGTCGATGACCTTCAACCTCGGCGGCATCGTCGGCGCCTCGTTGGCGCCCTATATCGCCACCTGGCTGGCGACGAACTACGGTCTTGGCTATGTCGGCTACTATCTCGCCGGCGCAGCCGCCCTGTCGCTCGTCGGCATCCTGCTGTCAGGCAACGAAGAGATCTGAGGATCTCGACATAACCAATTGAAAAGGCCGGGTGAAAACCCGGCCTTTTTTGTTGAATCAATACATGAAGTCAAAACAAATGGAGTTGCTCTACTCCGTCGTGACGCCCTGGAACGGGCGAACTTCGCGACCGGGCATGAAGCCGCCGAGACGCTTGATTTCCCATTCCAGCTTTACACCGGACTTTTCGAAGACTTCGCGGCGAACCTGCTCGCCGAGATATTCGAGATCGTAGCCGGTCGCCTGTTCCATGTTGATCATAAAATTGCAGTGCAGCGACGACATCTGCGCCCCGCCGATAACAAGACCGCGGCAACCCGCTTCGTCGATCAACTTCCAGGCGGACAGATCGTCGGGATTCTTGAAGGTCGAACCACCGGTCTTCTCGCGGATCGGCTGCACGGTCTCGCGATGCGCACGCACGGCATCCATCTCGGCCCGGATCTTGGTACGATCCTCGGGATAGCCCTCGAAAAGAACATGCGTGAAGATCAGATCATCCGCTGCCGCCGAGTGACGATAGGTATAACCCATCTCTTCATTGGTCAGCACATGCTTCACGCCCTTGCGGTCAACCGCATGCACCTCGATCACACGATCGCGCGTCTCGGCACCGTTGGCGCCGGCATTCATGCGCGCAGCGCCACCGATGCCGCCGGGAATGCCATAGTAGAAGTGAAAGCCGCCGATGCCGTTATCCATGGCCATGGCAGCCACATGCTTGTCCGGGCAGATGGCGCCGGCCAGGATGCGGTTCTCGCCGACAAGCTCGACCGAACCGAAGCCCTTGGCCGAAAGCCGCAGGACGACGCCGGGAATACCGCCGTCACGCACCAGAATGTTCGAACCGACACCCACCACCGTCAACGGCACTTCGTCCGGCAGCACCTTCAGAAAATCGATCAGATCGTCCGTATCATGCGGCTGGAACATCAGTTCCGCCAACCCGCCGGCGCGAAACCATGTAACGCGATCCATCGGCGCATCCGGCGTCAGCCGACCCCTGATATCCTTTACACTGTCGCCGAGCGACGCCAGAAGCTTTTCCCCGTTTACCTGTTTCATGCGGACTTACCCGAGAGGCCTTCCAATTCCTTTGGCAATGATGCTGCCCAATATGTGATGCTACCAGCCCCCAAGAGAACCACAAAATCACCCGGTTGCGCAATCTCTGCAATCAGAGGGGCTAGATCCTCTTGAGACAAGAGATAGCGCGCATCGCGATGACCGCCAGCCTTGATGCGAGATACCAACTCCTGCGAATCCACGCCCTCGATCGGCTCTTCGCCAGCGGCATAGACCGGTGCGAGAAAGATACTGTCTGCATCGTTGAAGCAGGCGGCGAATTCTTCGAACAGGCTCGACAGGCGCGTGTAGCGATGCGGCTGATGAACGGCGATGACACGGCCATTGCACGCCTCGCGCGCCGCCTTCAGGACGGCCTTGATCTCGACCGGATGATGGCCGTAGTCGTCGAAGACCTTAACCCCATTCCATTCACCGGTCAGCGTGAAGCGCCGCTTGACGCCGCCGAAAGAGGCAAGCCCCTTGGCGATGGCCTCGTTTGAGATGCCAAGGCGGTTGGCGACGGCTATCGCTGCCGTGGCATTGGAAATATTATGGCGACCGGGCATCGGTATGACGAGATCCTTGATCTGGATCACCTTGCCCGTGCGGCGCCTGCGGATTTCGATATCGAACAGCGAGCGCGTGCCGTCGATGCGGACATTCGAGAAGCGCACATCGGCCTGCGGGTTCTCACCATAGGTGATGATCTTGCGATCCTCGATGCGACCGACCAGCGACTGTACTTCGGGATGGTCGATGCACATCACGCCGAAGCCGTAGAACGGCACATTCTCGACAAACTGCCGGAAGGCGGCGCGCACGGCATCGAAATTGCCGTAGTGATCGAGATGTTCCGGGTCGATATTGGTAACGACGGCCACATCGGCGGGCAGCTTCAGGAAGGTGCCGTCCGATTCGTCGGCCTCGACCACCATCCACTCGCCCTCGCCCATGCGCGCGTTGGTACCATAGGCGTTGATGATGCCGCCGTTGATGACAGTCGGGTCAAGCCCGCCGGCTTCGAGCAGCGTCGCCACCAGCGAGGTGGTGGTGGTCTTGCCATGCGTGCCGCCGATGGCGATGGCATTGCGGAAACGCATCAGCTCGGCCAGCATTTCGGCGCGACGCACCACCGGCAGCAATTTTTCGCGCGCTGCAGCAAGTTCCGGATTGCTCTTCTTGATGGCGGTGGAAACGACCACGACCTCGGCATCGCCGAGATTTTCCGCCTTGTGGCCGATATGGACCGGGATCCCCTTGTCGCGCAGCCGCTGGACGTTGGCGCTCTCCGACTGGTCGGACCCCTGCACGCGATGACCGAGATTATGCAGCACCTCGGCGATGCCACTCATCCCGATCCCGCCGATACCGATAAAATGCACAAGGCCAATGGCCTTCGGCAGCTTCATACGCCTGCCCCCTTGAAGTCTTGAATTGAACGTTTTGCGGCAATAGCCTCTACCATATCGGCAAGCAAGCTTGCTGCATCCGGCTTGCCGGCCTGCCTGGCTGCGGCCGCCATCTTCGCGAGCTTCTCCGGCATCGTCATCGCACCGCGAAGGATGGTCGAAAGCTTCTCCGGTGTGAGCTCGGCTTGCGGAATGACCTTAACGCCGCCAGTGGCCGCCAGGGCCGCCGCATTGGCAGCCTGATCATGATCGAGAGCATAAGGATAGGGCACGAGGATTGCCGGACGGCCGATGACCGCCAGCTCCGACACCGTCGATGCGCCGGAGCGGCAGAGAACCAGGTGAGCCGCGCCGATGCGCTCTGCCATGTCGCTGAAGAACGGCGCGATATCCGCGCCCATTTCCAGTTTCCTGGTGCAGCTATTGACCGTTTCCATGTCCTCGGGGCGCACCTGCTGCGTTATGCGAAGGCGTTTGCGCAGCGGCTCTTCCAGCAGGCTGATTGCCGTCGGCACCGCCTTGGAAAAATACTGCGCGCCCTGGCTACCGCCGAAAACGACCAGATTGAAAGGATCGTCCGGGACGGATGGCACATAGGGCTGTTTGGCGGCCTCGATGACCGCCGGACGCACGGGATTGCCCGTCGTCACCGTCTTCTCGGGAAAAGCCCCGCCGTTCTCCGGCAGGAAGCCGCCGGCGATCGCCTGCACGCGCGCGGCAAGCGCCTTGTTGGCGCGGCCCATCACGGCATTCTGTTCGTGGATCATCGCCGGCACGCCCATGCGGGTGGCGGCAAGCAGCGGCGGCACAGTCGGATAACCGCCAAAGCCGACGACGCAGAGCGGCTTGATGGTGCGGATCAGCTTGCGCGCAGCGCGGATGCCGGTCCACAGCGTCCACAACGAGCGGGCGACCTTAACAGGGTTCTTCGAGCCAATCGTTGCCGATGGCACGACATGAATCTCGTCGGCCGGAAACTTGCCGGCATAGCGTTCGGCGCGACTATCGGTGACGAGGTGCACGGAATATCCGCGCTCCTTCAACTTGTGAGCCAGCGCCTCGGCCGGAAATACGTGGCCGCCGGTTCCACCGGCGGCAAGCAGAATAATGCCTTTACTCATAATCTTCGCTCCCGCGAATACCCCTCTACGCGGGGCATCTCCCTCATATAGGAAGTCGCCACGGCTGCGTCATCGAAGTGCGTCATGCTTCCTTCATAAACCGCCCTCTTCGCAAATGCGAACGGAGAATGGTCGAAAACCAGGGGACGGGAGCAAGGAATAGACAGGTCCAACTCGATCACTCCGCCGGCAATCCATGTGTCACACGGAACTGGGTGCGGTCCTGAGCCCGCTTTTCCGGCCGGTGGCGCGTCAGGGCCAGGATGAAGCCCGCCGTCACGCAAATGGCGGTCATCGACGAACCACCATATGAGATGAGCGGCAGGGTCATGCCCTTGGCCGGGAGCAGTTGCAGGTTCACGCCGACATTGATGATCGACTGGATACCGATCTGCAGCACCAGGCCGGCAACTGCAAAGCGGTTGAAGTCGTTCTTTTCCTTGTAGGCATGTGACAGCCCGCGCAAAACCAGGAAGGCGAAGATGCAGACCAGAGCCATGCAGAAGACGGCGCCGAACTCTTCGGCAGCCACGGAGAAGATGAAGTCGGTATGGGCGTCCGGAATGATGCGCTTGACGATACCTTCGCCCGGACCGACCCCGAACCAATTGCCATGAATGATGGCTTCCTTGGCAGTATCGACCTGGAACGTATCGCCTTCGCCAGTCAGGAACTTGTCGACGCGAAGCGCCACATGCGGAAAGACGTAATAGGCCGTCACGAACCCGCCGGCGCCGAGACCGCCGAGCACCGAAATCCACAGCCAGGGCATGCCTGCCATGAAGAACATGCCGCCCCAGACGGCCGAAGTGAGGATCGTCTGGCCAAGGTCCGGCTGGGCAACGAGGAGTGCGGCGACGATACCGAAAAGGATGATGGCAAAGAGATTACCCGGAATCTCCGGCTGGCGTGCGTGCTCGGCAAACAGCCAGGCGCAGACGACGACGAAGGCCGGCTTCATGAATTCCGACGGCTGGACGGAGAGCGAGGCGATATTGACCCAGCGTCGCGACCCCTTGACCTCAATGCCGAAAAACAAGGCGAACAGCATCATCGCCAGCGAGACGATCAGCAGAATGACCGCCGTTCGCCGTACCTGCCGCGGCGTCATGAAGGAGATGCCGATCATCGCCGAAATCGCGGGAACCAGGAACAGGGCATGGCGCTTGACGAAATGGAAGGGTTCGAGCCCGATGCGCTCCGCAACCGCGGGCGAGGCCGCGAAGGAAAGCATGAAGCCGATACCGATCAGCAGAACGAATAATGCCAGGAACACACGGTCGATGGTCCAGAACCATTCGGCCAAGGCCCCACGTTCAACGCGGCTTACCATATCATTTGCCTCCTGTTGCTGAACCAACCAGCATGGTGACACCCTCAATCGCAGCCACATGGCTGACGAAGGCGTCACCCCTGACTTCGAAATTCTTATACTGGTCGAAGCTTGCGCAGGCCGGTGACAACATCACCGCCGCCGCGTCATGCTCGTCCTTGTCCGCATCATCAGCCGCATGGGCGACCGCGCGCTCCAGCGTGCCGGAAATCTCGTATGGCACCTGTTCGCCGAGCGTCGCCGCAAAGGCGGGCGCAGCTTCACCGATCAGATAGGCCTTGGCGATACGCGGAAAGAGCGAAGCCAGCGTCGTGATGCCACCCTCTTTCGGCAAGCCGCCGGCGATCCAGTAGATGCGATCGTAACTGGACAGCGCAGGAGCGGCCGCATCCGCATTGGTTGCCTTGGAATCATTGACGAAGACAACGCGACCGCGACGACCGACCGGCTGCATGCGATGTTTGAGGCCGGGAAAGGATTGGAGCCCGGCACGTATATCGTCGGCGGAAACACCGACCGCCAAGCAGGCAGCGATCGCAGCCGCGGCGTTCTGCGCATTATGGCTGCCGCGCAGCGTCTGGATCCCGTCGAGATCGGCAATCTCCGCTATCGCGCAGGCCGAAGCCTCGATAATGCGACTGCCTTCGGCAAAGAACCCGTCCGCCAACACATGCCGCCGCGAAATGCGAGTGACCTTGGCGCCCGCCCGCTCGATGCGCTCGGCGATCAGCGAGGAATAGCTGTCGTCAACACCAACAATGGCGACGCCGCTGCCCGCGACGAGCCGTTCCTTGATGTCGGCGTAGTGTTGCATCGTGCCGTGCCGATCGAGATGATCGGGGGTCAGATTGAGCAGGATGCCGGCAGAAGGGTTGAGCGTCGGGGCAAGATCAATCTGATAGGAGGAGCATTCGACAACGTAGTAACGCTCCGCCTTCGGCGGATCCAACGTCAGGATGGCCGTTCCGATATTGCCGCCAAGCTGCGTGTCGCGACCGCTCGATTGCAGGATATGGGCGACCAAGGCCGTCGTGGTGGATTTGCCGTTCGTGCCGGTAATGGCGATGAACGGGCAATCCGGCGCATGCGCCCGCCGCTCGCGGACAAACAGCTCGACATCGCCGATAACCTCGACACCGGCGGCGCGGGCGAGATCGACCGTCCAATGCGGCTTCGGATGGGTCAGCGGCACGCCCGGCGACAATACGAAGACCGACAGCGCGTTCCAGTCGATGCTTCTAAGATCGGCGACCGGGATACCCTCGGCCGAAGCCTTTGCCACGCTATCGGGATTGTCGTCCCAGGCAGTCACCTCGGCGCCGCCGGCGACAAGCGCCCGCGCCGTGGCAAAGCCTGAGCCGCCGAGGCCGAACAATGCGACCTTTTTTCCCTTGAGCGTGGTGACTGGGATCATCGTCGCCTCACCGGAGCTTCAGGGTGGAAAGGCCGACCATCGCCAGGATGACCGCGACAATCCAGAAACGAACAACCACCTGGCTTTCCGTCCACCCCTTCTTTTCGAAGTGATGGTGGATCGGCGCCATCAGGAAGACGCGCCGCCTGGTCATTTTGAAGAAGCCGACCTGGATGATGACCGAAAGTGCCTCCAACACGAAGAGACCGCCGATGATCGCCATGACGATCTCATGCTTAGTGGCAACCGCCACCGTACCGATCAGGCCACCGAGCGCCAGCGAACCGGTGTCGCCCATGAAGATGGCCGCCGGTGGAGCGTTGAACCAAAGAAATCCGAGGCCGGCGCCGATGACTGCGCCAAGCACCACGGCCAATTCGCCGGTGCCGGGCACAAAGTTGATCGCCAGATAGTCGGCGAAGACGAAGTTGCCGGCGAGATAGGAGATGACGCCGAAGGACGCCGCGGCGATCATGACGGGCACAATGGCAAGCCCGTCAAGGCCGTCGGTCAGGTTCACGGCGTTGCCCGCCGAAACAATGACGAAAGCCCCAAACAACACGAAGAACATGCCGAGATTGAGCATGAAACTCTTGAAGAACGGGAAGGCAACGGACGAACCGAAGGTCGAGCCGGCGGGACCGGAGGACAGCGCCGTGTTCATCATGAAGTAGACGGCGATCGCGGCGATGATAAATTCGAGGCCGAGGCGGGCGCGGCCGGAGAAACCCTTGTCGCTCTGCTTCGTTACCTTGAGATAATCGTCATAAAAACCGATAGCCCCGAAGCCCAGGGTGACGAGCAGCGTCGCAACCACGTAAACATTGGCAAGATCGGCCCACAACAACGACGACACCACGATGCCGGCCAGGATCATCAGGCCGCCCATGGTCGGCGTACCGGCCTTCTTGAAGTGGGTCTGCGGACCGTCGGCGCGAATCGGCTGTCCCCGGCCCTGACGCACACGCAGGGAAGCGATGATTCGCGGTCCGAAGAGGAATACGATCAACGCCGAGGTGAACAAGGCGCCGCCTGTGCGGAACGTGATGTATCTGAACAGATTGAGAAATCTGAAGTGGGTACTGAAAAAATGAATATGGTCCGACAGTTCGGCAAGCCAGATTAGCATAAGAGCCCTTTCTAAAGCCCCTGATGGGAGTGGGGCTCCGTGTCGGAGAATGCTGGAAACTTGTCAAGCAAAGCCGTCACGATCTTCCCGAAACCTGTCCCCAGCGACGATTTCACCATCAAGACGTCGCCAGGGGCGACGGAATTGAGTACGAATTCCGAGAGTTCTTCCGTGTTCTCGCGGTATTCGACATAAACACTTTCCGGCAGCGCATCCCTTAGCGCCACCATCTCCGGACCCGCCAGCCAGACATGCTCGATGCCGGCCGCAAGCAGCGGCCCGGCAAGGTTGGCATGCACCCGCTGGACATAATCCCCCATTTCCAGCATGTCGCCGAGGATAGCGATCCGCCTGCCCGCCCTGCTCCCGACATTCGCATCCGGCAAAGATGTCGCCAGCAGCGCGATAGCCGCGCGCATGGAAGCGGGATTGGCGTTGTAACTTTCGTCGATCAGCGTGAAATAGCCGTTGCCGACCGCCCGCTTGTGGCGCTGTCCCCTGCCCTTTTCGGCCTGCAGGCCCGCCAGCGCATCGATCGCCTTGTCGAGATCGGCATCGACCAGCATCACAGCCCCGAGAACGGCCAGCGCGTTTTCCGCAATATGCCGTCCGGGTGCGCCGATCGCCACTTCCATAGTCTCGCCGCCAATCGTCAGCCACAGCGTTGAGTTCTCTTCCGAGGCGTTGAATTCCGCCAGCCGCACATCCGCCTTGGCATGCTGCCCGAAGCTATGCACATGCTCGACACCGGCCGCCAATGCGGCACGCTCCAGGAATTCGAACTGGTCGTTGTCGCGGTTGAGAATGACATGACCGCCCGGCGCGACGCCGTCAAAAATCTCCGCCTTGGCGGCGGCTATTTCCGTGATGCTCTTGAAATTGCCGAGGTGAGCCGGTGCGATCGTGGTGATGATCGCCACATTCGGCTGCACCATCTTGGCAAGCGGCCGGATCTCTTCGGCATGATTCATGCCGACTTCGAAGACACCGAAATCCGTATCCTCAGGCATGCGCGCCAAGGTGAGTGGCACGCCCCAATGATTGTTGAAGGAAGCGACGGAAGCATGCACCTTGCCCGACGGCGAGAGTGTCCGACGCAGCATCTCCTTTGTGGTCGTCTTGCCGACCGATCCCGTGACGGCGATGATTTTCGCCTGTGTGCGCTGGCGAGCGGCAACACCCAATCTTCCGAGCGCCGCCAGGACGTCATCGACAACGATCTTCGGCACGGTTAGCCGCCCCATGGCCGGCAGCCGCGCCTCGCTGATGATGATCATTGCCGCACCATTGGCCATCGCCAGATTGGCGTAGTCGTGACCATCCACACGATCGCCCTTGATGGCAAAGAAAGCTTCGCCGGGCTTGATCGAGCGGCTATCGATGGAAATCCCCGTAATGCCTTCAGGCATCGCCCCGAAGGAGCGGCCCACAATGGCGGCGATCATGTCTTCAGTTGTCCATAGCCAGCTCAAGACTTTACCTCTTCCAATGCTTTGCGCAGTTCAGCATGATCGGAGAAGGGCAGCGTAACGCTACCGATCGTCTGACCTTCCTCGTGCCCCTTGCCCGCGACAATCAACGTGTCGCCGGATTTCAACATGCCGACAGCTTCGCGGATCGCCTCGGCGCGATCGGCGATCTCGGTGGCACAGGATGCCGCCGCCATGATCTCGGCGCGAATGGCCGCCGGCTCTTCAGAGCGCGGATTGTCATCGGTAACGATGACCACGTCAGCCAGACGGCAGGCAATTTCTCCCATGATCGGCCGTTTGCCGCGATCACGATCACCGCCGCAGCCGAAGACGACGATGATGCGGCCGGTGGTGAACGGCCGTACGGAATTCAGCACATTTTCCAGGGCATCCGGCTTATGGGCGTAGTCGACATAGGCCAGCGCGCCGTCATGCGTATGACCGACAAGCTCCAATCGGCCTGCAGCACCTACGAGTTTCTCGAGCGCCGCCATCGCGACCGGCGCGGCAACGCCGGTTGATATGGCAAGACCTGCTGCGACGAGTGCGTTGGCAACCTGGAAGTCGCCGGCGAGCGGAATGTGAATCTCGAAAATATCGTCGCCGAAATGCACTTCGGCAATCTGCTTATGACGGAAATGCTCGACGCGCTTCAGCGCCAAAAATTCGCCCTTGCGGCCGACAGTCCGTATCTCCTGCCCGGCGTCACGCGCAGCGGCAATCGCCTGTTCCGACCATGGATCATCGGCAAAGATGACCGCCGGCGAGCCCTTGGGCAGCAGATCGCGGAACAGCCGCATCTTGGCGGCCATATAATCCTCGACCGTCGGGTGATAATCCATGTGGTCGCGGCCAAGATTGGTGAAGGCGGCGGCAGCCAGCCTGACGCCGTCGAGGCGGAATTGGTCGAGACCGTGGCTTGAAGCTTCCATCGCCGCATGGGTGACGCCTTCGTCGGCAAGTTCGACAAGCAACTGGTGCAGCGACACCGGGTCGGGCGTCGTCAGCGAGCCGTAGTCGTTGCGTGTCGGCGATACGACGCCGGTCGTGCCGATCATCGCGGCCGGATGACCTGCATATGCCCAGATCTGCCTGGTGAAGGAAGCGACCGAGGTCTTGCCGGCGGTGCCGGTTACGGCAACCATCGTTTCGGGCTGCTTGTTATAAAAGCGTGAAGCGGCAACGGCGAGAAAACGGCGCGGCTCGGCAACGGTCAAAAGCGGCGCACCGGTTGCGGCTGCGCCATGGCCGGCGATAACGACAGATGCGCCACGGGAAACGGCGTCGGCAATGAAACTTGCGCCGTCAGCCTTCGTGCCGGCAACAGCGACAAACGCCATGCCCGGTGTAACCTTGCGACTGTCGGCGGAAAGGCCAGTTATCTCGAGATCGCCAAGTGTCCCGCCGACCTGTCCGTTGAGTTCCGGAAACGTATTTCCGGCAATGTCCCGCAAGTTCATCGAATATACTTTTCGTTTTTGATCGCTCCGCCCTCTCGCGAATCGACCCGTGTATTCTTTCACGCTTAATAAGACACCAGCAAGGCCGAGTTATCTTTTCCAAAGCTGGGCTGGATTCCAAGGATCGGCGCGGCCCTGGCGATGATATCGCGAGCGATCGGCGCCGCTGTATAGGCCGAGATCGTGCCGCCATGCTCACCGGTCTTCGGCTCGTCGCAGAAGGTCATGATGATGTATTGCGGATTGTCGATCGGGAACGCCGCCAGGAAGGTGTTGAAGTTCAGCGTATTCGAATAGCGGCCATGGACGACCTTGTCGGCCGTGCCGGTCTTGCTGCCGACATCATAGCCCGGAACACGGGCAGCGCGGCCGGAACCCTTCGAGCCGTTGAAGTCGAGCAGGAAGCGCACATTGTCGCTGGTGCTTTTCTTGATGACGGTTTTCGCGATCTCGTCAGCATCGGAGCGGTTGCGCGGCAGGAAGGTCGGGTCGATGAGCTTGCCGCCGTTGACAAGGGCGGCACCGGCGACGGCCGTCTGCAGCGGGGTAGTGGAAACGCCGTGTCCGAAGGAAATGGTGATCGAGTTGATCTTCTTCCACACGCGCGGCTGGCTCGGCATCTTCACTTCCGGCAACTCGGTGTGCATCTTGCTGAGCAGCCCTATGCGCGTCAGAAACTCCTTGTGACCTTCGATGCCGACGAGATCGGCGATCTTCGCCGTGCCGATGTTCGAGGAGTACTGGAAAATTTCCGGAACGGTCAGCACGCGACGCTGGCCATGGAAATCCTTGATGGTGAAACCACCGATACGGATTGGATTGGTGGCATCGAAGGCGTCACGCATCGTGACCTTGCCGGAATCGAACGCCATCGCCATGGTGAAGGTCTTGAAGGTCGACCCCATTTCGAACGTGCCGTTCGTCATGCGGTTGAGCCAGCCTTCCGAAGCGCTCTCGTTCGGATAATTGGGATCGAAATCAGGGGCGGACGCCATCGCGACCACTTCGCCCGTATGAACGTCAAGCACCACCGCCCCGGCGCCCTTGGCCTGGAAATTGTTGACGGCGTTGACGACGGCGTCATGGACGATGTCCTGCACGCGCAGATCGATCGAAAGCTTGACCGGCTGCAGCGGCTGAGTGTTGGTCATGCCGGCAGCTGCGAGATCGGCAAGCCCCTGATCGTCGATGTATTTCTCCATCCCGGCAACGCCGCGATTGTCGATATTGACGTAGCCGAGAATGTGGGAAGCGGTTGAGCCGCCCGGATAGAAGCGGCGCTTCTCCGGACGAAAGCCAATGCCGGGAATCCCGAGTGCCAGGATCTGGCTCTGCTGCTTCGGCGTCAGCTGACGGCGAAGCCAGGCAAAATGCGAGGTCTTGGCGGCAAGCTTCTTGTAGGTGCCCTTGGTATCGAGATCTGGCAGAACGGTGCGCAACTCCTCGACCGCCTCGTCGGGATCGATGATCTTGTTTGGTTCGGCAAACAGCGAAACGGTGCGGATATCAGTCGCAAGCAGTGCACCGTTACGGTCGACGATGTCAGGGCGTGACGCCATCAGCCGGTCCGGCGGCAGGATGCTCGACGTCGTATCCGGCGCCGTCATGGCAAACTGGGCAAGACGTCCGCCGATGACGCAGTAAACAACGGCAAAGCTTGCAACCAGCAGAACAACGCGGCTCTTGGCCTGATTGGACTTGCGCTTACGGACGCCTTCGAAGGTCGAATTTCCGAAGCCGCCACTCGGGCGATTGTTGCCGTCGGTGGAGAAATGCGCCTTGCTTTTCAAGACCATGATGCGCGAAAGAAAAGACATCACTCGTTCACCGATCCCGTTGCGATATTGTCGACATCCTGCTTCTTGCGCTTTGCCAGCGACGGCTGCTTTGTAGCTTGGCGCGGCGCGGGAGCGGAGGCGACGTCAGCGATCGCCTTCCTGATCGCCGCATCCGTCGTATCGCTATTCTTCGCAGCCGCGGCAGCAGTCACCTTGCCGCCGCTCGTCTTGGCGCCACCGGCCTTGGCATTCCCTGACGTCGTATCATCCTTGGCATCAGCGACTATTTCAGGCGGAAGCTGCGTGCGCAGCATCGGCAATTCGCTCGGCTGCACGATCGCGGTCGAGAGCGTCGGCTGCAGCTTGAGTTCGCTATTGTAGTTGTTGACCAGCCGTTCCAGGCGGTTAGGCTGAACGACCAGCGCCCAGTCCGCCTTCAGAAGCTCGATCGTGTCCTTCTCCAGCTTGATCTCGGATTCAAGGCGGTGAACCTCCTCGAGCTTCAGCTCGGCACGATGCTTGATCGTGTAGGTGACACTGGCCGTTGCCGTCATGACGCCAATCAGAACGATGTCAAAAGTCCTCAGCATATCAACCTCCAAGCTTTCCGAGACTGGCGAGATTGGGCAGATCGAAGATGGATAGATCGGCGGCTTCAGCCGGTACGCTTGTGCGAAGACCAGCGCGCAGCTTGGCCGAACGCGACCGCGGATTGACCTCCGCCTCCGCATCACTAGCCGAAATCATCGGCTTGCCGATCGGATCGAATGTTGCCAGCCGCTCATGCACCACGGGCATATGGCGAGAACCGCCTGCGCGGCCGGAACGATCGGCGAAGAACTTCTTGACGATGCGATCCTCCAGCGAATGGAAGGTGACGACCACCAGACGCCCGCCCGGCTTCAGCGCGCGCTCGGCGGCAAACAGCGCCTGCGCGAGCTCACCCAACTCGTCATTGACGAAGATACGCAGCGCCTGGAAGACGCGGGTTGCCGGATGGATCTTGTCCTTGGCCTTCCGCGGCGTAACGATTTCGATAAGGCCGGCAAGATCGCGGGTCGTGACGAAGGGCGCTTCCGCCCGGCGCTTTTCGATCGCATGGGCGATCCGCGGAGCCTGCTTCTCCTCGCCGAGAAAGACGAAGATGCGGATGAGATCGGCAAGCTTGGCGTGATTGACAACATCGGCCGCCGACACGCCGCTCGCCGACATACGCATGTCGAGCGGGCCGTTCTTGTTGAACGAGAAACCGCGCTCGGCCTCGTCGAGCTGCATGGAGGAAACGCCGATATCGAGCACAATACCGTCGAGCCCACCCTGAGGAGCGTGATCGGCGAGCTGCGAAAACTGCGTTTGGATGAGCGTGAGATGGCCCGCATGCGCTGCGACCACGGCCTGCCCTGCGGAGATTGCCGAGGGATCGCGATCGAGCGCAATCACGTCGGCGCCGGCCGACAGGATGGCCGATGTGTACCCGCCAGCACCGAACGTGCCATCGAGAATAACTTTACCGACCGCTGGCGCCAGCGCATCGAGCACTTCAGCAAGAAGAACCGGGATGTGGCGAACCGGTCCGCCATCGGCATCAGTCAAACCTCCGCCTGAATTCGCCACCATTCCGCTTCCCCGTTCTATTCTGAGCGCCGCCCCACCAGCTTGCGCTCCTCTCGTGCGTGCGCCTGCAAGGCCTGAAAGGCCTCCGGCTGCCACAGTTGAAAATGGTCCGCCCGACCGACAAAGGTCACCTCGTTGGTGATACCGGTGAAGTCGCGGATAAAATCCGTGACCATCAACCGCCCTTCCGCATCGAGCCTCATAAAGACCCCGCCCCCGTGAATGAGGAGCGACATCTGGTTCGCCGCCGGCGAAAATGGATCGTCCGCCGCAATCTGCCGCTCGAAGCGGTCGAGCAGATCGAGACCACCGACGCTGATCGCCGGGAACACAAAATCCTGGAAACAATACAGCTCCTGGATATCGCGCTCCGCCAGCACGGACCGAAACGCCGCCGGCACCGATACACGGCCCTTGGTATCGATCCTGTTTGTCGCATTCGACAGGAAGCGGTTCATGACGCGAAACACCCGTTCCCCATGACCCACGGGCAACTACTCGCCCACAGACACAGCCAAAATCGGACACAGCTTCGCAAGCCGAAAGAACGAACACTCTTCCGACGCCTCCTTGACGGGAGGGATCATGGCTTTGCGATGAATGGGCACTGATTTGCCCTTGTGCAATGTGCTTTTGGGATACCATGGGACCATATGGGCGTCAATGGGATGAAGCCACAGAGACGTGGCCACAGCTTAAATATTCATAACCCGTTAAGTTTAACGAAAGGTTATGATCACCCTGAGCGGATGCTCCAAAACAGTTTGTTTTCACAGGCGAAAACGCCTTCTCCGGACATGGCGAAGAGGCTGGGAACCAAGGCTTTCGATCGCCTGAAAAATGTTTCGCGAGCCCGGATGACGATGCATCAGCGTCGCGAAGGATGATTTGCCAGTTGGCCTGTAAGCCGGGTTCTGTATGGCTCCGACCGAGGCCGGAACGTGGCAGCCATTCATCTGGGACGACGCTTACGCGCCGCCTCATGCAACCCACCCGGATGACCGGCCCGGAAACGGGCTGGAACGCTTTCGCGCTCCGCGTCATCCCTATTCGGTTTTGCTCCCGGTGGGGTTTACCGTGCCGTCGCTGTTTCCAGAGACGCGGTGGGCTCTTACCCCACCCTTTCACCCTTACCCGATCCGAGGATCGGGCGGTTTGCTTTCTGTGGCACTTTCCCTGAGGTCGCCCTCGCCGGACGTTATCCGGCACCGTGTTTCCGTGGAGCCCGGACTTTCCTCCCCCTACCGCCTTTCGGCATTGGTAAAGCGCGGCTGCCCAGCCAACTGGCAGGGGCTCATTAGCCGAGACCGCCAGCAATTGCCACCGAAATATGTGGCTTTATCCCAGCTTCGACCTAGGCGTCGAAATGTGCTGAGAAATCCGTGTGGTAGCCGTCGTCCTTGATTCGACCTTCGAGCAGCAACTCGGCACCGAGCCTGCCGATCTCATCCGAACTCTTGGCCGCTGCGCCGCAGCCGCCGGTCAAAACCGCCACGCGCGGCGAAGACGTGTAACCGATCATGGGATAGCCGGTGGGCGAGTAGGAAACGGCGCAGGAATTGGTCAGTGAGGACGGCCGGGTCACACCGGGAACCAGTTCGTGGAAAATCCGCGCCAGGTGATCGCGCGCCTTGTCGCGGCCGGCTGTGCGGAACCATGCGCGCAACTCCGGCTCGCTATCGAACTGGAGGTCGTCCGGATCGCCGCCGATCTTCATGTAATATTTGCCGTCAGGATAGTGGATCGGCGGCAGCATATAGATGCTGTCGATATCGTCGAGCGTCTTGGATATCAGCGACGGCATCGCCGACATCGCCTCGGCTTCGTCCTTGCTGACCTCGAAGAAAGTCACCGTGCGCCCATAAACCTTCATCTCAACAGGTCGCGGCAACAGATTCTCCGCAATGGAGAAACCGCCAGCGGCAAGCAGGATTTTCTCGGCACGAAACGTCTCGCCTTCCGCCGTGGTGACCGCGGCCAGACCGCTTTCGTCGCGGATCGAGACAGCGGTCTGCTTGATGACCTTCGCTCCCGCTTTCTCCGCCAGCAGCGACTGCGCTTTCACCAGCCGTCTCGGACTGATATGGCCCGCGCCCTGTGGCTCGTAGACGCCTTCGTTTTTCGCCGCGAAGGAGAAGAACGGAAACTTCGCCTTCAGCCCGACATCGTCCAAAAGCTCCGTCTGGACGCCCAGTCGAGTGGCCGCATCGATGACATCGCCAACATAGGCATCGGCGCCACCCCGCTTCGGTCCGACAACGAGGCAACCGACCGGCGAGTAGAACTGGATGCCGCTATCACGCTCGATCTCGGCATAGCGGGCGATCGAGCGATTGGCGAGCCGCGCCCAGTCAGCGTCGGGGTCGATGGTGCGGGTGATGCGGCCCTCGTCGTAGTGACTGCCGAACACACCCTGATGGGTGGCTCGGTCTTCAGGCTCATCCGGGCCGATGACGGCGATACCGTCAGTTTGCCTGGCCAGATGGCGGGCGGCAGCCGCCCCCATCATTCCCCGACCGACGACGATGAACCTGAAATCCGCTGCCATGTTACGTCCCTCGCAAATGAACGCGTGTTCGATAACATGGAAAGCGATTCCGCCCTACCCGCGATCCCACTGGAAAGCGAGCTTAATCGAGCAGTGCCAGCACCTTGCCGCAATATCTTTTGGAGATCGGATTCATGCGGGTCGCGCCGTGGCCGGCATTGTACTTGAGGATGGTGTTGCAGGTCTGCCCACCGCCAAGATCCTGCGCCATGGCAAGGTATTTCATGCCGAACTTGATGTTCGTCTCGGGGTCGTAGAGACCCTTGGTGGTGCCAGCATAACCCATCAGCCGTGCCGTCGCCGGCTTGATCTGCATCAGGCCGATCTCGCCGGCGCTGCCGCGCGTTCTTGGATTGAAATTGCTTTCGATCTGAACGACAGCGGTCGCCAGTTCGACCGGCACGCCATTTTGCTTGGCGTATTTGGTAATCAGAGCCGAATAGGCTTTTCTTCCGGTGAAGGAGTTTTCCACGTCACGTAATTCGGCGGGGACACCCGACATCGGGTAGTTGGCCATGCGCTTGGTGATCCGCAGGGAAACGGTCTCGGTTTTTTCGCCACGCGGGCCAGCAAAGGCAGAATCGTACCCTGTCAGCAGCACGCTCACGCACGCTGCCGCCGCAACAATCAAATTTTTCATGTAGTCTTTTGTCTCCGGGCGTGGGATCGCGGATGGCATTCACCATCAGTCCGGCGGGAGGCAAAAAGAGCCGCCGGAGGGCACGGTCCCCGTTATTTGTTTACGGCCGTGCGACACACAAACTAAACTTGCACGGCCGCCGTTCAGCAAGCGCCGTTAGACCAGTGCAATGCGGAGATAATAGGGAAATGATGTGGCAGTGCAGCACCTTAGGCATTTCCAGCACGAAGGCGGGCCTGCAACCGCAGACAAAGGACTGCTAGAGTCAGGAAAAGCGAGGCAGGCCGGAGAGCAGGCGGTGCAGCGTGTCGATGGTCGAAAAATCGGCAATCCCGTCCACCCGTTCCGGACGGAAATGGCGCTGGAACGCCTCGACATCGCCCTCCAGCTTGGTGGAGAATTCACCTGTGGTTTCAGTTCCATAACCATAGAGCGAGAGCATTGACTGCAACGCCTCGATCGGTTGACCGACATCGCCTTTCTGGAAGAACCGTCCGCCGGTGATCGGTGCCGGCTCGACCCAATGGCCGACACCCGCCGCAGCCAGTCGCGCCCAGGGGAATTTTTCGCCCGGATCGACCTTGCGAACAGGGGCAACATCCGAGTGTCCAAGCACCCGCTCAGGCGCGATTGCCCAGCGTTTGCCGCAATCACGACATAGTTCGATGACCGCTTCGACCTGCGCGTCAGGGAAATCCGGCAGCCCGCCGGGATGGCCAGCATTGGCGATCTCGATGCCGATCGATAGCGAATTGATGTCCGCTTCGCCTTGCCACAAGCTCTTGCCGGCATGCCAGGCACGACGCTCTTCCGGCACGAGTTGGATCACCTGGCCGTCCTCGTGGACGAAATAGTGGCTCGACACCTGGCTCTCACTGCGACAGAGCCAGTCAAGAGCGCCTCCGGCAGTGCCCATGCCGGTGTAGTGCAGAAGGATCATATCCGGCTTGCGCCCGTCTTTCCGCTCACTATGGTTCGGCGACGGCTGCACGCTGGCTCCCGCAAAATCTGCCGGAAAGGACGTCATGCGGCGCGGCGTTCTTTCTCGATTTCCTCGTATGCGGCATTCAGAGCCGCCATGCGTTCATTGGCGATGACGTGGAACTCCTCCGGCACGCCACGCGAAACGAGACGGTCGGGATGGTTCTCGTACACCAGTCCATGATAGCGGCGGCGAATGGTCGTGAAATCATCCTGGGGCGAAACCCCCAGCACCTTGTAGGGATCGCGGCCATTGGCGCTGACATGGCGCGCCATGATCTGCTCGAAGCGCTGCTCGCTCATATGGAAAATCTGCGCGACGTGCTGAAGGAAGGCCATTTCCTTCTCGTGAATCAAGCCGTCGGCCTTGGCGATATGGAAAAGGCCGTCGAGCACCTCTTCCAAGACCGGGCAATTGGCAGCGCAGGTGACGCAAAGCGACGACAGCCGCTCGGCATAGGCCTCATAACCAGCAACGTCCTGACGCGCCAGATTATAAAGGCGAGCAACGTTCTTCGCCTGATCGTCCGGAAACTCGAAAATCTCGCGGAAGGCATTGACCTCTTTTTCGGTCACCACGCCGTCTGCCTTCGCCATCTTGGCGGAAAGCGCTATTATGGAGACCGAAAAAGCCACCTTGCGGCGGGTTTCCGGGTCACCTTCAAACAGCGTGCGGATAGCTTCAACCACAGCCGACAGGGCATTGCCAGCGGTGCCGCCAACAGCATTCAGCAACTTTTCCCAAAACGACATCACGGTCTTAATCATCCTTCCTGATAGGAAACACGTTGATCAAATAATGGTTGCAATTGCAAGCTGTCCATTGGTCGCAAGGCCGAAAACACTTTTCACAATTCGGTAATGATACCGTGTTCGATACCGTCATTTTCAAACTCGTGCGACCGGGAATAATCCCCATGGAGATAACCGACAAACCGCGATTTTCTTAAATTCTTTACTTTACACCCATGCCCGCCTGTCGCATCCATTCCGACGGCACTCACCGAAATGATGCAGTACGGCTGCAAGGAGGATCCCCATGGCCAAACAGAAAGTCGCAATGCTCACCGCAGGCGGATTGGCGCCCTGTCTCTCTTCCGCTGTCGGCGGCCTGATCCAGCGCTATACCGACGTAGCGCCCGATCTCGATCTCATCGCCTATCGCTCCGGATATCAGGGCGTTCTGCTCGGCGATCGCATCGAAATCACCCCCCGCATGCGCGAGGATGCGTACTTGCTGCACCGCTACGGCGGCTCGCCGATCGGCAACAGCCGCGTCAAGCTCACCAACGCCGCCGACTGCGTCAAGCGCGGTCTGGTCAAGGAAGGTGAAAATCCGCTGCGCGTCGCCGCGGAACGTCTCGCTTCCGATGGCGTCACCATCCTGCATACGATCGGTGGCGATGACACCAACACGACAGCGGCCGATCTCGCCGCCTATCTCGGCGCCAATGGCTACGACCTCACCGTGGTCGGCCTGCCGAAGACGGTCGACAACGATGTCGTGCCGATCCGCCAGTCTCTCGGCGCCTGGACGGCGGCCGAAGTCGGGGCGCATTTCTTCGACAATGTCAGCAACGAACAGACGGCCGCTCCGCGCACTCTCGTCATCCATGAAGTTATGGGCCGTAGCTGCGGCTGGCTGACGGCTGCAACTGCCCGTGCCTATATCCAGAAGACCAGCGCCAACGAATATGTTGAAGGCTTCATGACCAATGCCGAGATGAAGAGCATCGACGGCCTCTATCTCCCGGAGATGGCCTTCGACATCGAGGCCGAGGCCGACCGTCTCAAATCGCTGATGGAAAAGACCGGTCATGTGACGCTGTTCGTCTCGGAAGGTGCGGCACTCGACGCCATCGTCGCCGAGCGCGAGGCCGCCGGTGAAACGATCAAGCGCGACGCCTTCGGCCATGTGAAGATCGACACCATCAATGTCGGCAGCTGGTTCCAAAAGCAATTCGCGGCCCTCCTCGGCGCCGAACGCTCCATGGTGCAGAAGTCAGGCTATTTCGCTCGCTCCGCGCCCGCCAACGGCGAAGATCTGCGCCTGATCCAGGGCATGGTCGACCTCGCAGTCGAAAGCGCCCAGAACAAGGTATCCGGCGTCACCGGCCATGACGAAGGCCAGGGCGGCAAGCTGCGCACCATCGAATTCCCGCGCATCAAGGGTGGCAAACCCTTCGATCTGTCCTTGCCGTGGTTTGCTGGGGTCATGGACCATATCGGCCAGAAATACACGCAATCCTAATTGACGGATTGCAAATCCAATGTCTTTGCTGGCGGCGAAAAGGAATAGAGGAGGATTCCATGACGATTGAAACCTGGCTCGCTTTCGCCGCCGCATCCTGCATCATGCTGGCTATTCCCGGCCCGACCATTCTCCTCGTGATCTCATATGCGCTGGGCCATGGTCGCAAGACGGCGCTGGCAACCGTGACCGGCGTAACGCTTGGCGACTTCACCGCGATGACGGCTTCACTTGCCGGCCTTGGCACGCTGCTCGCCACTTCTGCGACACTGTTTACTGTCCTGAAGCTGGTCGGCGCGGCCTACCTCATGTTTCTTGGAATCAAGCTCTGGCGTGCGCCGATCGTCACTGGTCCGATGGGTGACAACGACAATCTTCCAGAGGAAAAACCGCTGAAGATTATGCTACACGCCTATGTTGTAACGGCCTTGAACCCGAAAAGCATCATCTTCTTCATCGCCTTCGTGCCGCAGTTTCTCGACATGTCGAAACCATTCCTCCAGCAAACCTTTATTCTGGAAGCCACTTTCCTGACCTTGGCGGCTTTGAATTCGTTGGTTTACGTCTTCGTTGCTGACATGGCGCGCGGCTTTATTCGCAAGGCAAGCGTGCAACGCGCCGTCAATCGCACGGGCGGAACCCTGTTGATCGCAGCCGGCGCAGTCACCGCCGGATACCGTCGAATGGCCGCGTGAGGTCGTCCAGGGTTGCGATGGGATCATTCATAGGTTAATGGGAATTCATAAATATGCTGATCCTGTGACGAATTTGCATCGCAGGACACGGGGTGGTTTTTCGAAAGTGACAGAATGGTAGCGATTGGATTTTCCAGCCTGAAGCGCAGCGTTGCCTTTTCGGCGATGATGTGCGGCGCTCTTGCGGGGTGTGCAAGCACTCAGCAGCAGACGTCCCAGGCCGGTCTCCCGTCGGCACAAACCAACGTGCCGCATCCGAATACAGCCTCGACGACTGTCGCCGCGCCCGTTGGCGGCGTTGCCTTGGCGGCCGCCGCTCCTGCGACCGGCGTGCAAGGTCAACCCCAGCAGCAGGCAGTCCTGACGAAGTCCGACCGCGTTCAAGCCGGTTCGGTTGGCCAGGGCCAGATCCAGGCAGCTCAGGACCGCATGGGCACTCCGGGCGCAAATGCTCTCAACGCCGCGAACCAGGGCACGGTAGCCATCGCTGCCGCTACTGGTGCACCGACCGCGAACACGTCACCAGCGGCCGCCTATGCCGCCTCCGACGAACCGCCGGTCCCCTCCGTCGTCGCCATCCCGATGCCAAACCCGGCACGTCCCGGCGATAACGCGCTGCTTCCGGTCTCGAGTTCGGCCTCCGCTGCTCAAGCGACCATTCCTATGACGTCGGACGTCGCGGCAATCCGCTCAGTAGCAGTGCCAACACCACGCCCCGATGAAGATGCACCGGTGATGGCACCTGCCGAGGTCGCCTATGCCGCTCCCCAGCAGATCGGCGCCTTGCGTTATGCCGACAACCGCATGCGCTACGACTTCAACTTCGACACCAGCGGTCCCACTGTCGTTTCAGCCGTATTGACCACTCCGAATTACGAATCCAACGTGCCGCCAGCGGAAAAGAGCTACGTTACGAAGCTCATCCAGAAATACGCCAAGATTTACGAAATACCTGAATCGCTGATCCATCGCGTCGTTCATCGCGAGAGCCGTTACGATCCGAAAGCCTATAACAAGGCCGGTTATTTCGGCCTGATGCAGATCAAGTACAACACCGCCAAGTCGATGGGTTATGAAGGCCCGGCGTCGGGTCTGCTCGATGCCGAGACCAACATCAAATACGCGGCAAAATACCTACGCGGCGCTTGGATGGTTGCCGACAACAAGGCCACCAATAAAGAGGCCAGTGCCGTTCAGCTCTACGCACGTGGTTACTATTATGACGCCAAGCGCAAGGGCCTGACGGACGTCGCCAACGGCAATTACTGATCCTAGCTTTAGATTTGCAAACGCCGGCCCGACCTCAAGTCTTGGCCGGCGTTGTCACATCCAGGATTTTCTTCAGCAGAATTTGCGGCTTGTAATTCAGCCAGCTCGGCGTCAGCCCCATGCGCACCAGCACAAGATTGGCGGATGGGACGATGGCGACACTTTGACCATCATGCCCGAGCATCCAGAACGTATCCGCCGGCAGGCCGAACTGTGCGTTGGAACCGCCCGGCCCAGCAAGCCAGGCCTGAACCTGCGAATAGACGCCTTCCGATGCCTTGGTCGGCGTGCGCATCGCACCGACAAAACCTTCCGGCAAAAGGCGCTGGCCCTTCCAGACACCGTCCTGCAACAGGAATTGCCCGAAGCGCGCCCAGTCGCGGGCCGTTGCATAGAGATAGGAACTGCCAATAAAGGTGCCGCGCTCGTCCGCCTCCAGCACGGCGCTCGACATGCCGAGCGGCGCAAACAGCGCATCGCGCGGATAGGCGATCGCAGCGCTTTCATTCGGGAGCCTGTTCATCCAGAGCCTTGAGAGCAGCGTCGCCGTGCCGCTCGAATAGCTGAAACGCTCGCCAGCCGGAGCCTGCTGCGGCGCGTTTGCGGCAATCCCGGTCGAGTCCGGATCGAGATAGAGCATGCGCGTCACGTCCGATACCGCGCCATAGCTCTCGTTGAAGACGAGACCACTTTCCATGGCGAGGAGATCGCTGAGCTTGATGCTTTTACGGGCGTCGCCGCTCCATTGCGGCAAAAGGTTCTCGTCGTCAAAGGACATGCGGCCGGTCAGCATCAGCCGGCCGATGATCGCGGCGTTGACCGTCTTCGTCATCGACCAGCCGATCAACGGTGTGCCTTTGCCGAACCCTTCGCCATAGGCCTCCGCCACAACGCGACCATCCTTGATCACGACGACGGCGCGCATGGATGGGCCGGCAAGATCCGTATTGGTCAAGAGCTTCGACAGCGTCGCATTCGTCTCATCCTGATCGCTCGCGACCTTGTCGCCATCCGGCCAGGGAGAATCGCGCTTCGGCACCTTCACCTTGTTCAGAAAGACCGCACTGCGCGCTGCCTGTAGGTCGCCATCCGACACCGTCGTGCAGCCGAGAGCGCCACGATAGAGCGCATAATTCGGCGCAAACATCCCAAGGATACGGGCGGTCACCACCCCCTCCTCCCGATCGACCGAAACCCGGACGAGCTTCAGCGCCGGATTGCCCGGCGCCTGCACATCGTCAGCCAGCACCTGCTCCGGATCGCGCTTGGCGACAAAAACATTCGAGCAGACGATCTTGGCGGCATAGCCGTCACCGACTCTCAGCAATTCAGGCGGCGAAACGGAAAGCCAGACGACGCCACCGGCGACAATGATCAACAATAAAAGAACAAGAGCCGTAATCGCTCTCGATATCAAACGCATGCCATACACCTCCAAAGGTATGCGGACACAATCAGGAAACGGTGCAATATGAAAGACCTTCATCATTACAGTTTCGCAAATATCCGCATGACCGCCGCGCGGCCGAACCTACCAACAGCCCACGTCATCAGACTGTAGCATTGCCGGGTTACACGCCCTGAACCTGACAAATTGGTGACAAGACTCAGATGACGGAATTCGCCCCGGAAGCCGGTCTCCACAAGAATCGGAAACTCAAGGACGCTCTGCTGCAACATAAGGCCCTGTCCAAGGCCGGCTTTTCCGAGCGTCTGTTCGGTATGCTGTTCTCCGGCCTTGTCTACCCGCAGATCTGGGAAGACCCGGATATCGACATGGAAGCGATGGAGCTTCAGCCCCATCATCGAATCGTCACCATCGGCTCCGGCGGCTGCAACATGCTTGCCTATCTCTCGCAGAGCCCTGCTTCGATCGACGTGGTCGACCTCAATCGCCACCATATCGCGCTGAACAAGCTCAAGCTGGCCGCCTTCCGGCTGCTGCCCGGTCATGCCGATCTGGTGCGATTCTTCGCCACGCCCGGCGTAGACACGAACAGCCAAGCCTACGAAGAGTTCATAGCACCGCGGCTCGATCCGGCAACCGCCGCCTATTGGGATGGCCGCGACATGTACGGTCGCCGCCGCGTTACGGTGTTCAACCGTAACATCTACAAGACGGGCCTACTTGGCCGCTTCATCGGCGCGGCGCATATATTGGCCCGCCTGCACGGCGTCCGTCTCGCCCCCTTGACCGAAGCACGTACATTGCGCGAACAGCGGCAGTTTTTCGACAACGAGATCGCACCGATCTTCGACAGGCCGATGGTGCGCTGGCTGCTCGGCCGCAAGAGCTCCCTTTTCGGACTTGGCATTCCGCCGCAGCAATATGACGAGCTCGCAAGCCTTGCCGGTGACGATTCCATAGCCGGAGTGTTGAAGCATCGCCTGGAAAAGCTGGCATGCCACTTCCCGATGCAGGATAATTATTTTGCCTGGCAGGCCTTCGCGCGTCGCTATGCCGCCCAGCACCAGGGACCGCTGCCAACCTACCTGAAGCCCGAGCACTATGCCGCCATCCGCGCCAACGCTGACCGTGTCAGCGTGCATCACGCCAACTTCACCGAGCTGCTCGCCTCCAAGCCCGCCGCCTCGCGCGACCGCTACATCCTGCTCGACGCACAAGACTGGATGACCGACGAGCAGCTCAACGAACTCTGGGCGGAAATCACCCGCACGGCCCGCGAAGGCGCCCGCGTCATTTTCCGCACTGCGGCTGAAAAGAGCATCATCGAGGGCCGACTTTCGACCGCGATCCGCGATCAATGGGTCTATCACGAAGAGCGCTCGCAGGCGCTTAACCTTCGCGACCGCTCGGCGATCTATGGCGGCTTCCATATTTACGGGAAAAAAGCGTGAGCCAGGCGGATACAGGCCTCGAGGCGAATTCGAAGAACCATGCCGGGCTGATGGACGGCATGTACCGCTACCAGCGGCATGTCTACGACCTGACCCGCAAATACTACCTCTTCGGCCGCGACCGTACGATCGCCCATCTCAACGTGCCCTTCGGCGGCTCGCTGCTCGAAGTCGGCTGCGGCACCGGCCGCAACATGTTACTGGCGCATCGCCGCTTCCCGTCGGCCAAGCTCTACGGCCTCGACATTTCCCAGGAAATGCTGATCTCGGCCCGCAATAATTTTCGCGGCATGAAGCAGATACCGGACTTCCGCGTCGCCGATGCCACCGACTTCTCGCCCACTGATTTCGGTGTCGGCGGTTTTGACCGCGTCATGGTCTCCTACGCCCTGTCGATGATCCCCGACTGGAAGAGCGCGATCGATGCTTCGCTCGATGCTGTCGCGCCCGGCGGCGAGTTGCATATTGTCGATTTCGGTCAGCAGGAGCGCCTGCCCGGCTGGTTCCGCACCATGCTGAAGGGCTGGCTGAAGAAGTTCCACGTCACCCCGCGCGCCGACCTGCGTACGGTGCTGGAAGAACGGGTTAAGGCCTGCGGCGCGAAGCTGATCTTCGAAGAGATTGGGCGGGGGTACGCCTGGAGAGCCGTTATCATCAAGCCGGCCACCTAGCCAAAGAGGCAAATTCGGCGCGAAATCCACCTATTCAGTGCTCCAAGTATAAGAATTTACTTGAAGATAACGGATTTTTTACGTTGATATGGTGAGTAAAGTGGTAAGGCCGGGCTGCAATCAGCTTGGCTGTTGCCTCTTTTGGATCTTCGGGGACCACACATCACGGAAGCCAAGCCTTGGGGCAGCAAGATCACTCGCGTCATAACGGGATATCCATGCGCAGGCTTCTGTTGTGCTTACTGCCGCTCGCCCTTCTCCTGAATAGCTGCACGACGGGCTATGATGCCCTCGAGACGGCGTCCCTTCCTAAGACCCGCTTCAAGGATACCAAGCCGCAGGATTTCGGCCGCGATCACCCCGAGCGCCATCCCATCCACGGTATTGATGTTTCCAAATGGCAGGGCGATATCGACTGGCAGACGGTCAAGGGCTCCGGCGTCGCCTTCGTGTTCATCAAGGCCACCGAAGGCAAGGACAGGATCGATCCTCGCTTCAGCGAATATTGGCAGGAAGCCAGCACGGCCGGCATCCTGCACGCACCCTATCATTTCTATTATTTCTGCTCGACGGCAGATGAGCAGGCCGATTGGTTCATCCGCAACGTGCCGAAGGATGCCATGGCGCTTCCGCCTGTTATTGACGTCGAATGGAATCCTGGTTCACCGACCTGCCGTACCAGACCGGCCCCGGAGACGGTTCGGACGGAAATGAAGCGTTTCATGGATCGCCTGCAAGCCTATTACGGCAAGCGCCCGATCATCTACACCTCAGTCGATTTCCATCGCGAGAATCTTGCGGGTTACTTCAAGGACTATCACTTCTGGGTTCGCTCGGTCGCCAAGCATCCGACAGCGACCTATACCGACCGTTCCTGGGCTTTCTGGCAGTACACCTCAACCGGCGTCATCCCCGGCATCAAGGGGCCGACGGACATCAATGTTTTCGCCGGTTCCGAGCAGAATTGGCACAATTGGTTGGCTGCAGTAGAGAAGCAGGGAAATTCTTGAGTCTGCTCTAACTTCTCTCTTGCTTCCGTCACAATCTTCTGTGAAAGCGACCCTATTCTGTCAGAAAAGAGGATCGCCCATGCACCGCTATACCATCCGACGCAGCGCACTCGCGTTGATCTTCGCTTCAGCCGTGACGAGCATGGCGATGGCACAGAGCGCAACACCGGCTGCCCCGTCGAATGCACAGGGTAGCGGCGATCCCAAAGTTGCCTGCGGCGGTGACCTTTCTGCCTTCCTGGCCGGCGTCAAGGCCGAAGCCATCGCCGATGGCGCCGATGCCGCATCCGCCGACAAGACCTTGGCCGGCGCGCAGATCGATCCCAAGGTTCTCGCCATGGATCGTAGCCAGGGCGTATTCCGCCAGACCTTTCTCGAATTCTCGCAGCGCACCGTCAGCCAGGGCCGCCTGGATATCGGTCGCCAGAAGATGAAGCAGTATGCCGATGTCTTCGCCAAGGCCGAAAAGGACTATGGCGTACCCCCCGGCGTTATTACCGCCTATTGGGCGATGGAGACCGATTTCGGCGCCGTTCAGGGTAATTTCAATACCCGGAACGCGCTTGTCACTCTCTCGCATGACTGCCGTCGCCCTGAATTTTTCCGCCCGCGTCTGATAGCGCTGATCGAAATGGTTCAACACGGCGATGCTGATCCGGAAACGACGACCGGCGCTTGGGCCGGCGAAATCGGTCAGACGCAGATGCTCCCGCCCTCGATCATCGCTTTTGGCACGGATGGCGATGGCGACGGCCATGTCAACTTGAAGACAAGCGCTCCCGATGTCATTCTGACGACAGCGCGCTTCCTCCAAAGTCTCGGATTCCAGCGCGGTCAGCCTTGGCTGCAGGAAGTAACCCTTCCGGATAATCTGCCGTGGGAAAAATCCGGCCTTGGCGGCGCGCTCACGGCCGCAGACTGGTTCCAGCTCGGCGTCAAGCCACGAGACGGCAATACAAGTTTCGGTTCACTGCCGGCCGCTCTCATCCTGCCACAGGGTCGCAAAGGTCCGGCTTTCCTGACCTACCCAAATTACAACGCCTATCTCGAATGGAACCAGTCGTTCATCTACACAACGTCAGCGGCCTACTTCGCTACCCGCTTCAGCGGCGCTCCAACCTACAACAAGGGCACGCCGGAACCGGGCCTGAACGATGTTGATATGAAGGCGCTTCAGACCAAGCTCACGGCTCGCGGCTACGATGTCGGCAAGATCGACGGTATCCTCGGCTCCGGCACGCGCGTTGCCATCCAGAAGGAACAGTTCCGCCTCGGCCTCCCGGCCGACGGCTGGGCGACGCAAGCGCTGTTGAACGCTCTCTGAGAATTTCTTCTCTTTCTGCGAAAGGCGGCCCTCGGGCCGCCTTTCTGCTTTTATGGCGCAGACATCATTCTGAGTTCACAGCTAAATTAACGATGCATTAAATTTCGTGAACGGAAATTTTTTCAGATTTTCCATATTAAAACAACAGCTTATTCGAATATCTAGATTCAAATTCTCCGCCGCATGACGCGCTGCAGCATCGAATTCGCTTTCCAAGCGACACATTTCCGACATAGACTCTAACGGTTGACTAAGGAGGAAGACATGGGATTGACACGATCCATCAACGTCCTAGTGGTCGGTGCAGCCTTCGTATTCGTCGTGACAATGCTTTTCATCTGACGAAGAACGACCGTCACAGACAACCGAACTCCTGAAAGCAAACAAAACACCCTATCCATTTAAAAAGCGCATGCCGAAGATCAACATGCGCTTTTTCATGGCTGCGTTTCCGAGATCTTATCAGGCGACGGCGCGTGCATCCGCCTTGCGCTGCATGCCCAATCGCTCCAGAACAGCCGAGACGAGCGGCGAACGGTTCATCGTGTAGAGATGAAACTCGTGGATGCCCCGGCGAACCAGATCCTTGATCTGTTCGGCGGCGACATCGGCGGCGACCTTGGCCCGTTCGTCGGCATTATCGTCGAGGCCGTCAAAACGATCGTCCAGCCAGGAAGGAATGCTGGTGCCGCAGGCACCGGCAAAGCGCTTCAGCTGCGTGAGGTTCTGGATCGGCATGATGCCCGGCACGACGGGAATCGTGATACCCGCAGCACGAACGCGGTCGTGATAACGCGAGAACGCGTCATTGTCGAAGAAGAACTGGGTCAGAGCCCTGTCGGCACCATTGTCGGCCTTGCGCTTCAGCATGTCGATGTCGGCCGCGGTATCGCGGCTCTCCGGATGCTTTTCCGGATAGGCAGACACGGAAATATCGAAATCGCCGCGCTCGCGCAGGGCCGCTACCAGTTCGGCGGCATTGGCATAACCATCCGGATGCGGCTGATAGGCGGAGCCGACGCCTGTTGGCGGATCGCCACGCAATGCCACGAAGCGGCGCACACCAGTCGCAAGAAAATCATCGATGACCCGATGCGTGTCTTCACGCGTTGCCCCGACGCATGTCAGATGTGAGGCGGTGGTGAACGGCGTCTCGTGGATCATCCGGCGCACGGCAGACAATGTCGGCGCCTTGGTCGTGCCGCCAGCGCCATAGGTCACCGAAACGAATTCCGGTTCCCATTCGCTGAGTTCCTCGACCGTATTCCATAATTGCGCTTCGGCCTCCTCCGATTTCGGAGGAAAGAACTCAAAGGAAATACGGATCTCGCTTTGGCCGTTCTCGATTTTCGAAGACATATCAAACTCTCCCAGCAAGAATGGGGGATGCCTGTCGGCTATGTTCGGCAGCGATCAACAGACGCGGGTCACGCGCCAGCCAGATCGTAACCGTCAGCCCCGAGCCGCCTTCCCTCCCCGAATGAAGGTCCTGCACCTGCTCGACATCAAGCCCCGCCGTCTTCAGCCAATCCGACATCATCTGATGGGAAAAGCCGAGCCTTAGATGCGCATGTTCGTCGCGCAGATATTCCAGCCCGTGCGGTGCAAGATCGATGATCACCAGCCGCCCGCCGGGACGGAGCATTCGCGCCGCCTCGTTGATGGCGATCTCCGGCTGATCCAGGAAATGCAGCACCTGATGGATGGTGATCAGATCGAAATCCTGCGCCTCGAGCGGCAGGTTGAAGATATCGCCATGCCGCACCGATGCGGCCGTAATGTTCGACCGGTCAAGATTGGCGCGCGCAACGGCCAGCATGTCCCGGCTGGCGTCGATACCGACTGCGCGGCGATAGTGGCCCGCCAGCAATTGCAGCATCCGGCCCGTGCCGGTGCCGAGATCGAGAAAGGCGTCGATCTGCTGCGGACCGATCAATTCGATCATCACCTTGTCGACATCCTCGTCGGCAACGTGCAGGCGGCGAAGTTCGTCCCATTCGGCGGCATTGCGGCTGAAATAGGCTTGCGCCCGCTCGGCGCGAATACGCTTGACGGCAGTCAACCGCTCGCCGTCGCGCAGCAATACGGGATCGTTTTCGGCCGTATGCCGGAGAAGCTCGCGCGCCAGGATCACCGCCTTGCCCTGTTGTTTCAGGCGGAAGTAAGCCCAGGCGCCTTCCTGGTAGCGATCGATCAGATCGGCCTCGCCGAGCAGCTTCAGATGCCGCGAGATGCGCGGCTGTGACTGGCCCAGAATTTCGGTAAGATCGGTGACGGTCAGATCGCCGGCGGCAAGAAGCGCCAGCAGACGCAGCCGCGTCGGCTCACCGGCCGCCTTCAGCACATCCACCAGATTATCAAGGCCCAATTTTACCAAATCCGCCATTTTCCACCCAATCAAGATATAAAGATATCTTTATGTCATTTCGCTGAAATCTGCAAGGGCCAATTCATTCCCGGCGGAATTCGACGTCGGAAATCTGTTAGTATCTGTCGGCGGGGGAATGCATCTTCCTGCGTCAGGACAAAGAAAAACCCCGGACAGGCCGGGGTTTTTTTAAGTCGCGAAAGCAGCAGACCTATCGTGTCAGACGCTTGTAAGTCACACGGCTCGGATTGATGCTGTCAACACCGAGGCGGCGCATCTTGTCCTGTTCGTAATCTTCGAAGTTGCCTTCGAACCATTCGACATGGCTATCGCCTTCGAAGGCGAGGATATGCGTGGCCAGGCGATCGAGGAACATGCGATCATGGCTGATGATCACGGCGCAGCCGGCGAAGTTTTCGAGCGCGATCTCGAGTGCACCGAGCGTTTCGGTATCGAGGTCGTTGGTCGGTTCGTCGAGCAGCAGAACGTTGCCGCCGGCCTTCAGCATCTTGGCAAGATGCACGCGGTTGCGCTGACCGCCGGAGAGGTTGCCAACCTTCTGCTGCTGATCGCCGCCCTTGAAATTGAACGTCGCGCAATAAGCTCTCGAGTTCATTTCATACTTGCCAAGCTTGATGACTTCAGCACCACCGGAGATTTCTTCCCAGACATTCTTGTTGCCATCGAGCGCATCACGGCTCTGGTCGACATAGCCGAGATGAACGCTGTCGCCGACGCGGATAGAACCGCTATCCGGCGTTTCCTGGCCGGTAATCATGCGGAAGAGCGTCGTCTTGCCGGCGCCGTTCGGACCGATGACGCCGACAATGCCGCCCGGCGGCAGTTTCAGCGACAGACCTTCGATCAGCATCCGGTCGCCGTAACCCTTGTTGATGCCTTCCATCTCGATGACCACCTGGCCGAGACGCTCGCCGACCGGAATGATGATCTGCGCATCGCCTGGACGCTGGTTCTCTGCTGCATCGACCAGCTCGTCATAGGCGCGGATACGAGCCTTGGACTTCGACTGACGTGCTTTCGGGCTGGAGGCAATCCATTCCTGTTCGCGCGTAATCGCCTTCTGGCGACCAGCCTCCTCGCGACCTTCCTGTTGCATGCGCTTTGCCTTCGCCAGCAGGTACGAGGAGTAATTGCCTTCGTAGGGAATGCCGCGGCCGCGGTCGAGCTCAAGGATCCAGCCGGTGACGTTATCCAGGAAGTAGCGATCGTGGGTGATCATCAGTACTGCGCCCGGATAGGCACGCAGATGCTTTTCCAGCCAGGCGATGGTTTCGGCGTCAAGATGGTTGGTCGGTTCGTCGAGCAGCAGCACGTCCGGCTGCGACAGCAGCAGCTTGCATAGGGCTATACGGCGGCGTTCACCACCGGAGAGACTGGTGACGTCGGCATCGCCGGGTGGGCAGCGCAGCGCATCCATCGCCATCTCGACCTGGCTTTCCAGGTCCCAGAGATTCTGGGCATCGATGATGTCCTGGAGCTTGGCGCCCTCTTCCGCGGTCTCGTCGGAATAGTTCATCATCAGCTCATTGTAGCGATTGAGAACGTCCGTCTTTGCTGCAACGCCTTCCATGACGTTTTCAAGCGCGGTCTTCGCCGGATCGAGCTGAGGCTCCTGCGGCAGGTAGCCGATGGTGGCGCCTTCGGCCAGCCAGGCTTCGCCGGTATATTCCTTGTCGAGGCCGGCCATGATGCGCAGCACCGTCGACTTACCGGCGCCGTTCGGGCCGAGAATACCGATCTTGGCGTCGGGGTAGAAGGAGAGATGGATATTCTCGAGAATTTTCTTAGCGCCATAGGCCTTATTCAGACCGGTCATATGATAAATGAACTGACGTGCCATAGCTTGGGTTACTCCACGGGCGGATAACAATGCGAATTGTGCCGCTATGTAGGCGAAACCCCGCTCTCGGGCAACGGCGAAACCTTGTCCGAGAGCTATTTATCCGCTTCAGCGGGGCCGCAAGACCTCAAAAACCGGCTGCATCCACGACACCTTGATCGCAACCGAACGACGTCCTGCCGGCACTCTGGATCAGTTCCGCAAGCCGAGGCTCGTTCCCTGGCGCAGGCTGAATGGCGTCCTCGGAGAGGCCAATTGTCAATTCCGAGATCACCCGCACCTTGCCCACACGGCGGCAGCTCATCTTCACGCGGTCGCTGGCGCCCTCGCCGAAGCTCTTGTCGAAAGCGGCCTTGATCGTATCGGCATCGAGCGTCTTGCCGATATTCTGCACGAAGAGATCGCGTACGGCGGACGCATTGAGCTCATCGATCAAACCGGCTGCGGCGCCGAAATAATCATCGGCGCTAAGCTTGGTGCAGGTGCCGTGCTTGATCCATTCATGCCGCTCCAGACCAGATTGCGTGCCCGGCATGACCTTGTCCAGTGCAGCCTTGGTGTCCGCCGACAGCTCGACAGCCGGCAGATCCTTCCAGTCACTGCTGCGATCGGCCTGCTTCAGATCATCAGAAACGTCGCAATATTCCTGTCGCATCGGCCAGAGGCCATGCAGCGAAAAATTCTTCGCATCATGATTATCGGATGACTGGTTGCGGCACTCCGCTTTCCTCTGGTTCGTCTGGCAGAAGGCAGGCTCCCAGCTTGCCGCCAAAATAAACCGCGTCCGGCCCCGACTATTCTCCTGTGCCACGGCACTCGCTGCCATCATCATAGACAGAACCGCGACCACACATCCGCGAACCCAATGCCTCATCCCACGTCTCCAGATAGAACAATATGAGAACAAATAAGCAGTTTGATTGACCGGACGCAACCCTGATTCAAAGACGTCATGGAGATTATTTCTGTGTGCTTCACCAACACTCCATTGCAATCCGGTAGGTGATAACCTTTCGTCTGCGTGAAGAGGAAATGCACATGTTTGCCGAAACGAGGCATCTGGACAGCCCGACGGGCGCGACGCTGGCTTATCATCACCTGCCGGCGCGGGACGAAGCGCATGGCATTCTCCTCATCAGCCATGGCCTTGCCGAGCATTCCCGCCGCTACGAAGGCTTCGCCGAGGCCATGGCCGCTCGCGGCTTTCATGTCTATGCCCACGATCATCGCGGCCATGGCGAAACAACGGCCAGCGATGCGCCACTCGGCCGTTTTGCCCGGCGGGATGGCGTCGATGCGGTCATCGCCGATGTTCTGGCGATGCGCGGGCTTGCCGCGACCGCCCATCCCGGCCTGCCGATCATCCTGTTCGGCCACTCCATGGGCGGGCTGATCAGCCTTAACACCGCGGTGACGCATCCCGACAAGTTCGATGCCGTTACGGTTTGGAACTCGAATTTCAATCCCGGTCTTGCCGGGCGTGCGGCGCAGATCATTCTGAAGACGGAACGCATGCTCAAAGGGTCGGACGTGCCGAGCGAGCTGCTGCCGAAATTGACCTTCGGCGTCTGGGGCAAAGCGATCGCCGACCGACGTACCGAATTCGATTGGCTCACGCGCATCCCTGAGAAGGTGGACAAATATATCGCCGATCCGCTCTGCGGCTTCGATGCCTCGGTATCCCTGTGGCTGGATCTCTTCGAACTAACCTTCCGCGCGCCGCAAAAGACCTATCTTGACCGGCTCCGGCACAACATGCCGATCCATCTGGTCGGCGGCGGCCACGACCCGGCGACGAACAACGGAAAGGCGATGTCCTGGCTGTCAAACCATTTGAAAAAGGCCGGTTTCTCGCATACTAGCCTGACTATCTACCAGGACATGCGCCATGAGACGCTGAACGAGATCGGCGCGGCCGCAGCCATTTCCGATTTTGCGGACTGGTGTCGGCAAGTAACGGCAAAAGCCTGATCCCCAAAGGATTTTTCGAATGAATGCCACCGGCGGTTACCTGCCCCGTTTTCGTCAGTCGGATCTGACGTTCGGCCTGATGATGATGTTCCTGTCGGTGATCCTGTCGCCGATCATCGACATTTTCGCAAAGCTTGCCGCCACGACCATCCCGCCGGCGGAAGTCACGGCCGCGCGCTTCGTCTTCCAATCGCTGTTCGCCTTGCCGATGATGGCGTTACGAGGACAATGGGGCTTGTGGTCGCTGCGCCGAAGCGGCGTTCATGCCATTCGCGCCGCGGTGTTGACGCTGTCGATGGTTTCCTTCGTCACAACGCTGCAGGTCATGGAAGTGGCCGACGCCATCGCCATTTTCTTTGTCGAGCCGATAATACTAACCATCCTCAGCAGCATCTTCCTGAAGGAGACCATTGGCTGGCGGCGCTATACAGCCTGCGCCGTCGGTTTCTTCGGCGCGATGCTGATCATCCAACCGAGCTTCGCGGAGGTCGGTTTTGTTGCACTGCTGCCGGTCGTCACCGCCTTCTGCATCGCCGTCTACGTTATGATTACGCGCGTCGTCTCGCATAGCGAGGATGCATGGCCAATGCAGTTCCAGACCGGCATCTGGGGCTCGGTCATCTGCTTTATTTTGCTGGCGATCGGCCAGGGCACAGGTTCGCCGATCATCGACCCCGTCGTACCGGACGGCATCGCCATGCTCCATCTGCTGGGTGTCGGCGTGTCTGCCGCTGTCGCCGGCGTCCTTACCATCCATGCATATCGCGCCGCACCGGCCTCGACGCTTGCGCCGCTGCAATATTTTGAGATCGTCTCGGCGACGATCTTCGGCTGGCTGGTCTTCGGCAACTTCCCAGACGTGATCAAATGGGCCGGCATTTTCATCATCATCGCCTCCGGCCTCTATATCCTCTGGCGCGAGCGCCGCTTTGCTTCCAAGCCGGTATCCGATACATCTGAGGTCACCTTCACGCCCTAGCCGCCATCCGGATCGACATGACAGCCAATAGCACTAAGAAACCGCCCCTCACCGGCATCCGCGTTATCGAATTGGCCCGCGTTCTCGCCGGCCCCTGGGCGGGGCAGATGCTGGCCGATCTCGGCGCCGATGTCATCAAGGTGGAAAATCCCGATGGTGGCGACGACACGCGCCAGTGGGGGCCGCCCTTCGTCGAGGGCAAGGATGGCGAAAACCTTTCGGCCGCCTACTACCACTCCACCAATCGCGGCAAGCGTTCGATCATTGCCGATCTCAAGACCGAAGAGGGGCAGGATCTGGTTCGCCGGCTGGTCCTGACCGCCGATGTGGTGATCGAGAATTTCAAGCTCGGTGGGCTGGTGAAATATGGCCTGGACTATGAAAGCCTGATCAAAATCAATCCCAAGCTGGTCTATTGCTCTATCACCGGGTTCGGTCAGACTGGTCCCTATGCCGGCCTTGCAGGCTATGATTATATCGTCCAGGGCATGTCCGGCTTCATGTCTATCACCGGCGAGCCGGACGGACAGCCGATGAAAGCAGGCGTGGCGATCGCCGATATCTTCACCGGCATCTATGCGGTCTCCGCAATCGAAGCAGCGCTGATCCATGCGCTGAAGACCGGCGAAGGCCAGCTTGTCGACATGGCTCTGCTCGACGTTCAATCCGCCGTGCTCGCCAACCAGAATATGAACTATCTGATCTCCGGCAAGGCACCCGTGCGCCTCGGCAACGCCCATCCCAATATCTCACCCTATGAGGTCGTACCGACCGCCGACGGCCATCTGATCCTTGCCATCGGCAATGACGGGCAATTCCGCCGCCTCTGCGCGATCCTCGGCATCGATACACATGCGGACGATGAGCGTTATGCCACCAACAAGGCCCGCGTCGCTCATCGTCATGACGTCCGGGCCTTCATCTCGGCAAAAACGTTGGCATGGAACAAGGCGGATCTACTGAAAGCCTGCGGGGACAATGCCGTGCCGGTCGGCGCCATCAATACGATCGAGGACATGTTCGCGGATCCGCAAATTCAGGCGCGTGGCTTGAAGATCGATCTCGAGGATGCCGTGGGCACCGTCATCCCGAGCGTGCGCACGCCGGTGGTCCTGTCGGAGACACCGCTCACCTACACGCGGCCGAGCCCGCGCCTTGGCGAACATCAGGAGGAGGTTCTGGCCGAATTGGCGGAACTGGAGGGAAAGGCAAAAGCATGAAACGCACCGGCGGCCAGCTCATCGTCGAAGCCCTGAAGGCAAATGGCGTCCAGCGCATTTCCTGCGTTCCGGGCGAGAGCTTTCTCGCTGTGCTCGACGCGCTGCACGATAGCGATATCAAGGTCCTCGTCTGCCGCCAGGAGGGCGGTGCGGCGATGATGGCAGATGCCTGGGGCCGGCTCACCGGCGAGCCCGGCATTTGCATGGTCACCCGCGGCCCCGGCGCGACCAACGCTTCGGCCGGCCTACATATCGCCCGGCAGGATTCGATCCCGATGATCCTCTTCGTCGGCCAGGTTCAGCGGGATGCCCGCGAACGCGAGGCCTTCCAGGAAGTGGAATACCGCCGCGCTTTCACCGAATTTGCCAAATGGGTCGGCGAGATCGATGACGCCGCCCGCATCCCGGAATTTGTCACCCGCGCCTTCGCCGTCGCGACATCAGGCCGACCCGGCCCGGTCGTCTTGACCCTGCCCGAAGACATGCTGCGCGATGATGTCGAAGCTGCATATGCCAAGCCCTACACGCCGGTAGCGGCCCATCCGGGTGGCTCCCAAATCGATGATCTGCACCGGCGCCTGAGCACGGCTGAACGGCCGCTGGTCATCCTCGGCGGCACGCGCTGGGACGGGAATGCGGTAGCCGGCATCAAAAGTTTCGCAGAGCGCTTCAAGCTGCCGGTCGGCTGCTCCTTCCGCCGGCAGATGCTGTTCGATCATCTGCATCCGAATTACGCCGGCGATGTCGGCATCGGCATCAATCCGGCACTGGCAAAGGAGATCAAGGAAGCTGACCTGCTGATCCTGCTCGGTGGCCGCTTCTCGGAAATGCCGTCCTCCGGCTATACGCTGATGGACATCCCCTACCCACAACAACAGTTCGTCCATATCCACCCCGATCCCTCCGAGCTCGGCCGCGTCTATCGCCCGGATCTGGCGATCTGCGCCAGCCCGGACGATTTCGTGGCGGCCCTGGCCGACCTCGATGCGCCGGCGGAGCCGCGCTGGGCTGAGCGGACGGAGCGCATGCACGCCGCCTATCTCGCCTGGTCGAAGACGCCGGAAACTAACCCCGGTGCGGTGCATATGGGCCGGATCATGGACTGGATCGAAGCCAACACGGCAGCCGATACGATCTTCACCAACGGTGCCGGCAACTATGCCACCTGGCTGCACCGCTTCCATCGTTTTCGCCGCTTCAACACCCAGGCGGCTCCCGCCTCCGGCTCGATGGGCTACGGCCTGCCGGCAGCGGTTGCCGCCAAGCAGCTCTTTCCGGAGCGCGAAGTGATCTGCTTTGCCGGCGACGGCTGCTTCATGATGCACGGTCAGGAATTCGCGACCGCCGTTCAATATGGTCTGCCGCTGATCGCACTCGTCATCAACAACGGCATGTACGGCACCATCCGCATGCATCAAGAACGGGAATACCCCGGCCGCGTCAGCGCCACGGCGCTGAACAATCCCGACTTCGCGGCCTTGGCCCGCGCCTATGGCGGCCATGGCGAAACAGTGAAGGCGACCGAGGAATTCGGTCCGGCCTTTGAACGGGCGCGTGCCAGCGGTAAGCCGGCGATCATCGAGATCGTGCTCGATCCAGAAGCCATTACGCCGTCACGGACGCTGACGGAAATTTCGCAAGCAAAAGGCCGGTGAGTAGGAGCATATTGCTCCTACTCACCGGCCTTATAAAACGCGTCAGATCGAATTAGTCGATCGCGGCAATGACGATGAACTCGACCTTGTACTTCGGTGCAGCGAGCTTGGCTTCGCTGGTGGCGCGAGCCGGGGTGTTGGCCGGATCGACCCATGCTTCCCAGGCGGCGTTCATTTCGGCGAAGTCGGAAATGTCGGAGAGATAGATCAGCGTCTGCAGGATCTTTGACTTGCTGGAGCCGGAAGCGGCCAGCAGGCGATCGACTTCGGCCAGCGCCGACTTGCACTGATCCGTGACGCTTGCGCCTTCACCAACCTGGCCGGCGAGGTAAACGGTGTTGCCGTGAATGACGGCGCCGCTCATGCGGGCTCCGACGTCGATACGCTTGATGCTCATGGTTCTCTCCTGATGTTGTCCGGTGACGGATCACAAACCGGGCGCTGCTCACCAGCAACGCCCAAAATCTCTTCTATGTTCGGGAAGCGGCGGTTCAGCCGCGAATGTGGTGTGTCTTCTGGTAGATCGCGGTCGAACGCGCGCCGGAACGGCAATATCCGAGCATCGGGCGCGGGAATTCGTCGAGCGCGTCGACCATGCCCTGCACGGCCTCTTCGGTCACGCCCATCGGCCCGACAGGCACATGGGTGATTTCGAGGCCAAGCTCCTTGGCGCGTGCTTCGATGACGGCAAACGGCGTCTGGTCCGGGCTTTCATCGTCCGGACGATGGCAGACGAGCGACTTGAAACCTAATGCCTTGATCTGGTCGAGATCCTCCAGGCTGATCTGGCCGGAAACCGAGTATTCGTCATCGATCGGGCGGATATCCATCGTTCGCTTCCTCTATAAAACCGAGGGCTTTGATCTACGCCGCCACAAAGCGAGCGTCAACCGCTGAAGCCCCTCAGACGAAGGCAAAGTTGAGTGTAAAACTCCGGGCTTCGCCGGGCTGAAGAATGTTGAATTCGTCGGCTTCCTCCAGCTCGTCGCGCGACACCCAGCGGTGCGAAACAGGCTCGATGCCGAGGACATGCGCAGGCGCACGCTGATTGCGCCAAACCTGCAGGAACGGCAACGTCTCCGTGCCGAATCGCACCCTGAGCGACTTGCCGCCAATGGCGGCGATCGGCCCGAGGCTGAGCTCCGACCAATCCTCGCCCTTTCCCGCCGACGGCACACAGAAAATCCCGCCGTGCTCCTCGCCAAAAGTCCAGGGAAAGCCGCCATTCTCCAGCATCTGGCCGGAGAGACGCACGCCGTCATCGAACCATTTGCCGCCGACATTCATGTGATACATCAGAAAGACCGGCATCGCCTCGGTGCTGGTATTGACGACGCGATCCGTGAGCGAAACCTCGCCCGTGGCGCCATCGATTCGCCAATGACGCTCCAGCCGCGCCGGGCGGCCTTCGGCGGTGACAACATCGATATCGGCACGGCATTCGGCATCGCCATCCTCGAACCGGGTCCAGAGAATTTTGGCCGGATGCGAGGAGAACGAGCCGTGCAAAGGATAGCGCCTGCCCTCGAAAGCACCCGACATCGGCTGCGGATGACGAATGTGATCAGGGCCGCAGGTGAAGAGAAACCCCTCCAGGGAATGATCGATACGCGGATCGCCGTCATCGGGAATGGCGCGTCCCGGCGCGAGGTTGTTGCCATCGACGACGCAGGCGCCGATATCCAGCACGGAGTCCTCATCCAGCGTCAATTTCGGCCCGTTGGCCGCGGCAAAGTCGATCATGTCTGGCAATTCTCCCTGGTCGGCGTCTGATTAGACACCCATCCGAAAGTGGCCTCAAAATGGGGTACGGCAAGAATAAATGGCGATTTCTCTTACCGAACGTTAATTTGACGCCTTGATCACACAAATTTTTATATTTTATTCAGCATGATAATCTTAAATTCCACACTAGTGTCAAAATTGCCATGTGTGTGTCGGCTCAGCCACCATCCGAGGATTCGACTGACGTGAACCGGTTCCTGAAAATAAGCCTTTCCTTGGCCCTGACGGCCACGGCATCCGCTCTCGCATTGACCGATGCGCAGGCGCAGTATTATCGCGGCGGGAACAACGACGTCGTTCTGGTGACGCCGGACGGGCGGATCCTCGATCAGTATTCAGAGCAGGATTATGTGAGAACGCGAGACGGGCGCGGCCGGCGCGTATTGGTGGATCGCTACGGCAATGTCGTCGCCACCGAGATGCGGGCCAGCACGTACTACCCTCAGGCACCAGCTCACGACGCCTATAGTGACGACGGATCCAGCAACGGCGGCGGCTATGGCGACACGCAGCTTTCCAACAATGGCGGCTACCGCGATTATCGACAATATCGCGGCGACGGCAGTGATGGTAGCGTCATTACCGGCGGCATCCCTCGCGACAGCTCCATTCAGCGCGTGCCGCTCGATGACCAGGCCCAGCCGAATACGGACGCACAAACCCAGCAGGGTCAGGCAAATCCGAACGGCAACGACTATGCCTCGATCGATCCGCAGCAGACGCCCGAGGTCCAGAGCAAGCCTCCGGCCGAACCAGTCATCACGCTGAAGGGCAAATCGAAGATGGAGATCACGGCGATCGAGGTCTTCCTCGCTCGCCAGGGCATTTCGCCAGGCGCCATCGACGGCCGCATGGGCGGCAATGTCACCAAGGCCATCTACGCTTATCAGCAGATGACCGGCCAGGCGCTTGATCCGAAGGATACCGATTCGATCCTCGAGCAATTGCGCCTGTCAGGCGGCATGCCGATCATCAACTACACGATCACGCCCGCCGACGCAGCCGGCCCCTATGTCGCGTCGATCCCTGAGGACTACGCCGAAAAGGCCCAGATGCCGTCGCTCGGCTATACCTCGACCACCGAAATGCTGGCCGAGCGCTTCCATATGGATGAAGGCTATCTCAAGGAGCTGAACCCGGGTGTCGATTTCACCGTCCCGGGCAACACGATCAAAGTGGTCAATACCGGCCCGAGCAAGACCGGTACCGTCGCAAAGATTCTTGCCGACAAGGGTCGAAAGCAGGTCTTCGCCTATGACGCTGCCGGTACGCTGATCGCCGCCTATCCCGCCAGCATCGGCTCGACCGACACGCCTTCGCCGTCCGGTACGGTCACGGTCGAACGCGTCGCCTTCAATCCGGGCTACACCTACAATCCGAAGATCAATTTCAAGCAGGGCGCCAACGACAAGATCCTCGACATTCCACCCGGCCCGAACGGCCCGGTCGGTGTTGTCTGGATGGCGCTATCGAAGCCGACCTACGGCATCCATGGCACGCCCGAGCCCTCGAAGATCGGCAAGTCGCAGAGCCACGGCTGCGTGCGCCTTACCAATTGGGACGCCACCGCACTCGCCAAGATGGTCAAGCCCGGCGTGGTCGTTGAATTCGTCGATTGATTGATAGTCTAAACAAACAAAGGGCCGCCGGGAGATCTCCCGGCGGCCCTTTTGTTTGTCTTAAGATGGTCGATGCGCCGCAATCCAGCCACGGCGCACCGATGGTCTTTTAGAAGCAATCGCGGAACAGCACCTTGGTGTTTTCCAGCGTCATCGGCACCGGATTACCACCGGCGCTGGGATCCTCGATCGCCATGGCCGAGAGTTCGTCGATCCGATCCGGAGCGATGCCCATGGCCGAGAGGCTTTCCGGCACACCAAGTTCAGCGCGCAGTTGAAGCACATAGTCATAAAACCCGTCGAAACCGCCGGAAATGCCGAGATAGGCGGCCGCACGGGCGATCTTGTCTTCAATGAGCTTGCGGTTGAAGCGCAGGACGGCCGGCATGACAACGGCATTGGTCATGCCGTGATGCGTGTTGTAGACGGCGCCGATCGGATGCGACAACGCGTGAATGGCGCCGAGGCCCTTCTGGAACGCAACGGCGCCCATGGCGGCGGCACTCATCATGTTGGCGCGAGCTTCGAGGTCAGTCCCTTCCTTATAGGCGCGCGGCAGGAATTCCTTGACGAGCCGCATGCCTTCCAGCGCGATGCCCGCCGACATCGGGTGGTAGAAGGGTGAGGAATAGGCTTCCAGGCAATGGGCGAACGCATCCATGCCGGTGCCGGCGGTGATGACCTTCGGCATGCCGACCGTCAGTTCCGGATCGGCGATGACAACACCCGGCAGGAACTTCGGATGGAAGATGATCTTCTTCACATGCGTTTGGGAATTGGTGATGACGCTGGCGCGGCCAACTTCGGAGCCGGTGCCGGCCGTCGTCGGCACGGCAACGATCGGGGCAATGCCTTCGACATTGGCACGAGTCCACCAGTCGCCGATATCCTCGAAATCCCAGACCGGACGTGTCTGGCCCGCCATGAAGGCAACGCACTTGCCGAGATCGAGGCCAGAGCCGCCGCCGAAAGCGACAACGCCGTCATGCCCGCCATCCTTGAACGCCTTGACGCCGGCCTCGAGGTTCTTCTCGTTCGGATTGGGATCGACATCGGCGAAGATGGCGCGGCCGAGACCGGCATCCTCGAGAATATCCAGCGCCGTCTTGGTGATCGCCATCGAGGCGAGGCCTCGGTCGGTGATCAGCAGCGGCTTCTTAATCCCCAGGCTCTTGCAGGCATCCGCCAGTTCCGTGATCCGGCCGCGACCGAGCTTGAAGGCGGTGGGATAGCTCCAATTGGCTGAGATAGTGCTCATGCTGTTACTTTCTTCAGATGGTAAGATTTCGGGCGCGTCAGGTTGTGGAATCCGATGACAGAGAGCGAGCCGCCACGGCCAGTTTCCTTGACACCAGTCCAGCACAACGCCGGGTCGAGATAATCTGCACGGTTCATGAAGACAGTGCCGGTTTCGATGTCGCGGCCGATACGGGCGGCGCGCTCGACATCCTTGGTCCAGAGCGACGCCGTCAGGCCATAAGGGCTGTCATTCATCAGCTCCAGCGCTTCCGCATCGCTCTTTACCTTCATGATGCCAACTGCCGGACCGAAGGTTTCCTCGCGCATGAAAGCCATGGAGTGATCGACATTGACGAGGATCTGCGGCGCGAGATAGGCGCCACCATCATCCGCCGGGAAAAGCTTGGGATCGACCAGCGCCTTGGCGCCCTTGGCGACGGCATCGGCGATCTGCTCGCGCACGACCTTGGCGAAGCGCTTATGCGCCATCGGTCCGAGCGTGGTTTCCGGATCGAGCGGATTGCCGAGCTTGTAGTTCGACACCCAGGCAACCGACTTTTCAACGAAGGCGTCGTAGAGCGATTCATGGACATAAATGCGCTCGATGCCGCAGCAGCACTGGCCGGAATTGAACGTGGCGCCGTCCATCAGCGTATCGACGGCAGCCTCTAAATCGGCATCTTCCATGACATAGCCCGGATCCTTGCCGCCGAGCTCGAGGCCAAGACTGGTGAAAGTGCCGGCGGCGGCGCGCTCGATGGAGCGTCCGCCTTCGACCGAACCGGTGAAGTTGACGAAGTTGAAGCTGCCGGCGGCGATCAGCGCCGAGGTCGTCGCGTGATCGAGAAAGACGTTCTGGAAGACGTCGGCGGGAACACCGACCTCGACAAAGGCCTGCACAAGCCGCTCGCCGACCAGAAGTGTCTGGCTGGCATGCTTCAGGATGACGGTATTGCCGGCCATCAGCGCCGGAGCGATCGTATTGATCGCCGTCATATAGGGATAGTTCCACGGCGCGATGACGAAGACGACGCCATGCGGCTCGCGCTCGATACGCCGCGCAAAATTCGCGCTGTCTTCCACCACCAGCGGCGACAGCGCATCGGCGGCGATCGAGGCGACATAGTTGGAGCGCTCATTGAAGCCGCGATATTCGCCGCCATACTTGATCGGCCGACCCATCTGCCAGGTCAGCTCCGGCACGACGACATCGGCCATTTCGTTAAGGCGGGCAACGCCTTTCAGCACCAGCTGAACGCGGTCTTCCAGCGGACGGCGCGCCCAATCCTTCTGCGCCTTGCGGGCGCGGTCCACCACATCCTTGGCAGCCTCCAGCGACAGCGCTGGACGTTCCGCATAAACCTCGCCATTCACGGGTGATACGCATGTGATCATGGTCATGATCGAAATCCTGTTTTTATAGTCACGAACATATTTTCGGCTAGCCGCGAAGAAGGTTTTCGCAAGCCCTGCGCCGCCGAAAGAAGCGTTTTCCGCAGCAACCTTCCCTGCCCTCGCCTGGCGACGAAAATTGGGCAGGGCTCACAATCAACGCAGGCTTACGCCCTTTCAGAATCCGCGCGCCACCTCCCAATCGGTGATGCGGCGGTCGTATTCTTCCTGCTCCCATTCGGCAGCGCGGGTATAGTGGTCGATCACCTCGTCGCCGAAGGCTGCGCGCAGCATCTTCGAGCCCGACAGCGCCACTGCAGCGTCGCGGAGCGTGCGCGGAATTTCGCGGACTTCGCGAGCGCCATAGGCATCTCCGACGAACGGCGCTTCCAGCTCAAGCTTGTTCTCGATGCCGTCAAGGCCGGCGGCGATCAGCGCGGCAAAGGCGAGATAGGGATTGAGGTCGGAGCCGCCGACGCGGCATTCGATGCGGATGCTCTTGGTCTCGGTGCCGCAGAGACGATAGCCCGCCGTGCGGTTGTCCGTGCTCCAGATCGCCTTGGTGGGTGCGAAGGTGCCCGCGACGAAACGCTTGTAGGAATTGATATAGGGAGCGAGGAAATAGGTGATCTCGCTGGCATGGTTCAAGAGGCCGGCGACATAGTGCTTCATCAGCGGCGTCATGCCGTGCTCTGCTTCCTTGTCGAAGAACAGCGGTGTCTTGCCGTCGGCGCTCCACAGCGACTGATGGATATGCGACGAGCTGCCGGCGGCACTGTAGTTCCACTTCGCCAGGAAGGTGATGGCCTTGCCTTTTGCCCAGGCGATCTCCTTGCAGCCGTTCTTGATGATCACATGCCGGTCGGCCATATCAAGCGCGTCGGCGTAGCGGACATTGATCTCCTCCTGGCCGGCCGAAGCCTCGCCCTTGGAGTTCTCAACCGGGATCTCGGCGCCCTGCAAGCCCTTGCGGATCGCCCGCATGACATCCTCTTCCTTGGTGGTCTGGAAGATGTGGTAGTCCTCGTTATAGCCGCTGACGAGATTGAGGTTGCGATAGCCGGACTCGCGGGCGCTGTCATAGGTTTGATCGAACAGGAAGAATTCGAGCTCCGAGGCCATGTAGGCCTTCATGCCCAGAGCCTCTAGACGCTTGATCTGCTTCTTGAGGATGGCGCGCGGCGAATGAGCCACTTCTTCGTGGGTGTGATGGTCAAGCACGTCGCAGAGTACGAGCGCCGTGCCTTCGAGCCAGGGAATACGGCGAAGCGTGGAGAGATCAGGCTTCATCGTATAGTCGCCATAGCCCTTTTCCCAGCTTGTCGACTTGTAGCCGGAAACGGTCTCCATCTCGATGTCGGTCGCCTGCAGATAGTTGCAGCTATGCGTTTCCTTCCAGGCGCTTTCGACGAAGAATTCCGCCTGGAAGCGTTTGCCCATCAAGCGGCCCTGCATATCCACCTGGCATGCCAGAACCGTGTCGATGCGCCCCTCGGCCACATCCTGTCTGAGGTCGTCTAACGTATAGCTGGTGCTCATGATCGATCCGCCTGAATACTAATGGTGACATCGGACAACGAAACGACATTCCCTGGCGGGAACAACGCGTATTCCGTGCTGCGTTTGTGCCGGTGAAAGAGGCCGCACGCATGCGGCCTCTTGGTTTTGGTTTTAGGACCTGCGGCCCAGCTCTCAGCTTTCGCCGACAGCCGCTTCAGCCGCTGCGATATCGGCCTTGCGCTTGGCGATTGCGTCACCGATCGGCGGCCCCTTGAAGCGGCGGCGCTCGAAACCGAACCAGACGATTGCCGTCAGCACGAGGAAGCCGACCGTGATGATACCCGCCCAATCATTCGGCGGCTGAATGCCAATAACGAAGATGATGATCATCGAGATGACCGTCAGCACGGCAAAGAGCTTGAACAACCCCTCGCCGAGGTTCCACGGACCCATCTTGTCCCACTTCGACGTGCCCCATGCGAACAGGCCGAGCGTGATCGGGATCGCAAAGGAGAAGAACAGGAAGATGACGGTGCAGGAAACGACGATACTGTACACCGGCGTATCGCCGATCGACACCAGCGACGAACCCCAGACGAACAGCACCGAAAGGATCGAACCGGTCCAGATCGCCGAAACTGGTGTGCGGTATTTCGGGCTGACCTTGGCGAGTGCCTTCGAAGCCGGAAGGCCGCCGTCACGCGAGAATGCGAAGATCATGCGCGACACCGACGTTACCGTCGCCAGACCGCACAGCCACTGGCTGATGAGGATCAGGAAGTACAGGATATCCTTGATGATCGGGTTCACCTGAGAGTTCATCGCCCAGAAGAACACGTTCCAGCCCTGCTTGGCAGCATCGTCCATGTTCGGGAGCATCAGCACGAACGAGCACAGCATGATGTAGCCGAACAATGCCGACCAAAGCACGGAGCCTACCATGCCGCGCGGAACGGAATGGGCCGCCTTGACGGTCTCTTCCGAGGTATGCGCGGAGGCGTCATAACCGGTGATCGTGTAGATCGGCAGCAGCAGACCGAGAGCGAAGACCCAGAAGGTAGACACCTGCGGCCAGACCGGAGCGCCGGTCGCTGTGCCGTCGGCGGCGATCGTGGCCAAGCCCGAATAGTTGGTGAAGGTGAACAGCCGTGCAAAGTCAAAGGATGGCGCGGCGGCCAGGCACACGATCGACAGTGCGATCGCCGTTGCGAAGATCAGGTAACCGGAAAAGTCGGTCAACTTGGCCGTCAGACCGATGCCCATATGGTTCACCAGCGCCTGAAGGCCGGTGATGACGACCAGGAACGCCATGCGGACCAATGTCGTATCGGTCATGCCGAAATACTCACCGAAAGCGCCGATGAAGAAGTAGTAGGTGCCGACATTGATCGCGCCGAGAACCGTGACGAGACCGAGGAGGTTGAACCAGGCGGTCAGCCAGCCGGTGAAGCGGTTGCCGAGGATCGAACCCCAGTGATAGAGCCCACCCGCTGTTGGATAGGCCGAGCTGATCTGTGCCATAGCAACAGCAAAGACCAGAGAAATAAAGCATCCGACCGGCCAGCCGATGCCGATCGCGGCACCGCCGGCACCTGACGTTGCCTGGGCAAGCGAATTGATACCGCCGGAAAGAATACAAATAATCGAAAAGGAAACCGCGAAATTCGAGAACGAGCTCATTCGCCGTTCCAACTCCTGGGCATAGCCCATGGAGTGCAGGATATGCACATCCTCTTTCTTGTCTAAGTCTGTGTAATCAGACATGTCATTCCCCCTAAAACCAAGCCTTCCGCGGAATTGCGAAAGACCGTATCTCATGTGAACCACCGACTTTTTGCCGTATGGCCCGATCGCAGTTGAGCTGCTCCCCGGGGTCTTTTCTTCTTCTAATCAGGCTTCCAGACTGCTCTGGAGAAGCCCTGTCAGATAGTCGGCCACGACCCCTTGGCCGACGTCATCCACGACGAGGTCGTTGCGGACCTCGATCATCACGTTATGCAAACCATTGGCGATCCCATGCAATTTCAGCGTATGGGTCACTCCGTCCTCAGGCCCGTAGGGCTCGTTGCGTTCGGTACGATAGAGCGGCGCCTCAGCCGCCGCGTCCAGCATGCGATCCGCCAGCCAGCGATCATTATCGTGCAGAATGCCGAGCTCTACTGCCCGACGCTTGCCGTTGTAGACGGGCGTAAAACTGTGGACAGTGACGATCACGTTTTTTTGTCCCCTGGCCCCCCGCTCTTTCAGGAGCGCCCGAATGCGATTGTGGAACGGTATGTAAAGCGCCTCGGTCCGTGCCTCCCGATCCACAGCCCGCAGATGCTGATTGCCAGGGATCGTGTAGATCTCGCTGATTTCCGGCATGGCGCCGGCGCTTTCCGGTGGCCGGTTGCAATCATAAATCAGGCGCGAGAAGCGCTGATGAACCAATGTTGCATCGAGGCTATCGGAGATTTTCCGGGCAACAGCCAATGCCCCCGGATCCCAAGCAATGTGGCTGGAAAGCGCTTCCGGTGACAGGCCAAGATCGCCGAAGCGCTCCGGCAGCCTGCGAGATGCATGTTCGCAAATGATGAAAAACGGACTCTTTCCGTCCGGCCGCTCGACCGCAACGCACTCGCCATCCGCTTCCGTCAAAATGCCTTGCTGGGCAAGCATTGCAGGCGCCCCATCGCTACTTAATAAATTTTTTATAAGAAAAGAATTCTTCAGGTTCCGGCGACTGTCAACTGCAAACTGAAATTATTTCTTCATTTGTGACATTGACTCGAAATGTGACAGCGTTGTTATATCGTCGCAGGAGACTGGCATAAGACCGTCCCGGGGAGCTAAAATCGAGTGAGCAATGCGTCGAAGACAGTTTCGGACGTAATCCATGCCCAATTCGACGCGTTGACGCGCGCCGAGAAGCAGCTCGCCAAGAGCCTGCTCGACAATTACCCCGTTTCGGGGTTGGGCAGTATTACGACGGTCGCCGAGAACGCCCGCGTGTCCACGCCGACCGTGGCGCGCATGGTGCAGAAACTTGGCTACAAAGGTTATCCGGATTTTCAGTCGCACCTCCATCACGAGGTCGAGGCGACCATCTCCAATCCGCTGACGAAGCATGATCGCTGGGCATCCAAGGCCCCTGGCACGCATATCCTCAACCGATTTGCCGACGCCATCATGGGCAATCTTCGCCAGACCCTGACGGATCTCGATGTGGCGACCTTCGAGAGCGTCGCCGCGCTGCTGTCGGAGCGTAAACGCGGGCTTTATTTCGTTGGCGGGCGCATCACCGGCGCGCTTGCGGAATATTTCTTCACCCATATGCAGGTCATCCGCCCGAACACGACCTTGCTCTCCTCCAATTCCAGCTCGTGGCCGCAATATGTTTTGAACATGAACCCCGGCGACCTGCTCGTGATCTTCGATATCAGGCGCTATGAGCAGGAGATGGTCAATCTCGCCGCCGCCGCCCGCCGCCACGGGGCAGAGATCATCGTCTTCACCGACCAATGGGCGACTCCAGCCGCCAAGCATGCCAAGCACACCTTTCGCGTGCAAATTGAAGCACCTTCGGCCTGGGATTCCTCTGTCGTCACCCTCTTCATCGTCGAGGCGCTGATCGAGGCCGTGCAGAGTTCGACCTGGGACGAGACGAGCGAGCGCATGAAAACCCTGGAGGGCCTCTTCGAACAGACGCGCCTGTTCCGCAAGCTAAGTTAGAAGGAAAAGAAGTATTGAATAGCGACCTACGAATTCGCCAGCGAGACATTGTCCGTCATAGTTCGTGAATAAGAGTAAATCCTTGCATTTGCTGGAAACGCAACTCATTGAACCCGTCACACAACCTTCATGCAACGTCATTAACAGCAACGCCAGACACTGAAAACCTAAAAGGAGGAATACCAGTGATCACGAAAATTCATCGTCTTCTGACGCTCTCCACCGCGATGATCATGGCGTCGACCGCCATCGCCGCTGCTGAACCGAGCGCGGACCTCATTGCTGCCGCCAAAAAGGAAGGCACGCTGACCACCATCGCCCTGCCCCACAACTGGTGCGGTTATGGCGACCTTATCGCAGCCTTCAAGGCGAAATATGGCATCGAAGTCAACGAACTCAACCCGGACGCCGGTTCGGGCGACGAAGTTGAAGCCATCCGCGCCAACAAGGGCAACACCGGCCCGCAGGCTCCCGACGTCATCGACGTTGGTCTCTCCTTTGGTCCGTCCGCCAAGAAAGACGGCCTGATCCAGCCTTACAAGGTCTCGACCTGGGATTCGATTCCGGACAGCGCCAAGGATGCCGACGGCTACTGGTACGGCGACTATTACGGCGTTCTCTCCTTCGTCGTGAACAAGGACATCGTCAAGAACCCGCCGAAGGACTGGGCTGACCTGCTGAAGCCGGAATACGCCAACACGGTATCGCTCGCTGGCGACCCGCGCACGTCCAATCAGGCCGTCCAGGCCGCTTACGCTGCCGGCCTCGCCGCTGGCGAAAAGGATGCGACCAAGATCGGCGAAGCCGGCCTGAAGTATTTCGCTCAGCTCAACAAGGCTGGTAATTTCGTTCCGGTCATCGGCAAGTCCGCTTCGCTCGCTCAGGGCGCGACCCCGATCGTCGTCGCCTGGGACTATAACGGTCTTGCATGGCGTGACAGCCTGAACGGCAACCCGCCGGTCGATGTTACGGTTCCGGCTTCGGGCGTTGTCGCTGGCGTCTACGTCCAGGCGATCTCGGCTTTCGCTCCGCACCCGAACGCTGCCAAGCTCTGGATGGAATTCCTTTATTCCGACGAAGGCCAGATTGGCTGGCTGAAGGGCTATTGCCACCCGATCCGCTTCAACGACCTTGCAAAGAACGGCAAGGTTCCGAAGGAGCTCCTCGACAAGCTGCCCCCGGCTGCCGCCTATGAAAAGGCCGTGTTCCCGACGCTCGACGAACAGGCTGCTGGCAAGACCGCCATCACCACCAATTGGGACAGCGTCGTCGGTTCGAACGTGCAGTAATCCGACTTGAAATGACCTCCCCGTTTCGACGGGGAGGTTTTCCGTTTTCGATGCCGCAGATTGGGCACTTCATGAGCACCGTCACAACATCAACGATCAGTTCTGCTCCCCTGATCAGCAAGCGCGCGGTCATCGATTGGCTGGGCATTGCGCCCTTCCTGATCTTCGCGCTGCTGTTTCTGATTTTCCCGACGATCTATCTTGTCGCCGGCGCCTTTTTGACGCCCGATGGAAGCCTCACCCTCCAGAACATCGTCGGCCTGTTCACGCCGTCCATCATGAACTCCTACTGGATCAGCATCAAAGTGTCGGTTGTTTCCGCGCTTGGCGGCGCGCTGATCGGTTTCTATCTCGCCTGGGCACTGGTCATGGGCGGCCTTCCGGCCTGGGTCCGCCATACATTTCTGACCTTTTCGGGCGTGGCCTCCAATTTCGCCGGTGTACCGCTAGCCTTCGCGTTCATCGCCACGATCGGCCGTCTCGGGCTCGTCACCGTGTTGATGGTTGAGTTGTTCGGCTTCAATCTTTACTCGACCGGCTTCAACCTCTACAGCTTCATCGGCCTCACCATCACCTATATGTATTTCCAGATCCCCCTGATGGTGCTGATTATCACGCCGGCGCTGGACGGCATGAAGAAGGAATGGCGCGAGGCAGCCTCCATTCTCGGCGCCACCAACGGGCAATATTGGCTGATGGTGGCACTGCCCATCCTCTGGCCAAGCCTGCTCGGCACGACGCTGCTGTTGTTTGCCAATGCTTTCGGCGCGATCGCGACAGCCATCGCATTGACCGGCAGCTCGCTCAATATCGTGCCGATCCAGCTCTACGCCCAAATTCGCGGCGATGTGCTGCATAATGCCAATCTCGGCTATGCCATGGCGCTCGGCATGATCGTCATCACCGGCATCTCGAACGTCATCTACATTCTCATGCGCATGCGCGCTGAACGGTGGCAAAAATGAAGCTGCAAAAATTCTTTGCCTGGATCGCGGTCGCCATCGGCGCCTTCTATTTCATCGTACCGCTTATCGGCACGTTGGAATTCTCGTTGCGCATGCGCCGCAACGCCTACAGTTTTGATGCCTATACCTCGGTCTTTTCCGATCCCAACTTCCTTTACGCCTTTGGCTATTCCATGCTGATGGCCGTGCTGACCATCATTTTCGGCATGCTGCTTGTGGTGCCGACGGCCTATTGGGTTCGCCTGCGGCTGCCGCAAATACGCCCGCTGGTGGAATTCATCACCTTGATGCCGCTGGTCATCCCGGCAATCGTCATCGTCTTCGGCTATTTGCGTCTCTATAACTCGTCGTCGATCCTGCCGCTGACGGGCTATAATCAAACGACCAATATCTTGCTCGTCTGTTCGTACATTGTGCTGTCGCTGCCCTATATGTATCGTTCGGTCGATACGGCGATGCGCACGATCGACATTGGCACGCTGACCGAAGCCGCCGAAAGCCTGGGTGCCAGCTGGACGACCATCATGTTCAAATGCATCTTCCCGAATGTCATGAGCGGCGTGCTTTCCGGCGCCTTCATCACGCTTGCGATCGTCATGGGCGAGTTCACCATGGCCTCACTCCTCAATCGTCCGGCATTCGGCCCCTATATGCAGCTCGTCGGCGCCAACCAAGCTTATCAGTCCTCAGCGCTGGCGATCATCGCACTCGCCATAACCTGGCTCAGCATGGGCTTGCTCCAGCTCGTGTCCCGTTTCTCAAAATCCGCTCCGATTAAGGCGTAAGGCTCCTCACCATGGCTTTTCTCGAACTTACCCATCTCAAAAAATCCTTCGGCGAGGTCCAGGTCGTTCACGACTTCACCATGCACATCGAGAAGGGAGAATTCGTCTCCTTCCTCGGACCGTCGGGTTGCGGCAAGACGACAGTCCTGCGCATGATCGCCGGCTTCGAAAACCCGACCGCCGGCACCTTAACGATCAACGGCAAGGACCAGCGGCCGCTGAAACCGAACCAGCGCAATATCGGCATGGTGTTCCAGGCCTATGCGCTGTTTCCGAACATGACCGTGCACGACAACGTCGCCTTCGGCCTCAAGGTCGCCGGCATGGCCAAGCCCGACATCGACAGCCGAGTCAAGGAAATGCTCGGCCTGATCAAGCTCGATCATCTTGCCGACCGCTATCCCTACCAGATGTCCGGCGGCCAGCAGCAGCGTGTGGCGCTCGCCCGCGCCATCGCCGTCAAGCCGCAGGTGTTGCTGCTCGACGAACCGCTCTCGGCGCTCGACGCCAAGATCCGCGTATCGTTGCGCGAGGAAATCCGCGCCATCCAGCGGCAGCTTGGCATTACCACCGTCTTCGTGACGCACGATCAGGAAGAAGCTCTGTCGATCTCCGACCGCATCGTCGTCATGAATGGCGGTCGCGCCGATCAGATCGGTACGCCCTACGAGATCTACAACACCCCGGCCACCCGCTTTGTCGCCTCCTTCGTCGGCACGCTGAACCTGATCGAAGGCAAGGTCGTCGATCCGGACAATAACCGCATCATGATCGGTGATCAGGGCGTGACGCTGAAGCAGTCGGTCACAGCCTACAAGCCAGGCGACACCGTATCGCTGGCACTGCGTCCGGAAGCCGGCTCGCTGGCCGAATCGGCCAAGGGTGACACCGCGCTGACCGGCGAAGTCTCCTCGGCGCATTTCCTCGGTTCGGTGATCCGCACGCGCATGAATGTCGGCGGCAATACCATCTCCTTCGACATGTTCAATAGCCCCGGCCTGCTGCCGCCCAGCGTCGGTGAAAAGGTGACATTGCGCTTCGCCTCCTCCGATCTGCTGGTCATCCAGGACTGATCGACCGCTCTTGAACAAATTTTTCACAAGCGCCGGGTTAATCGCCCGGTGTTTTTCTTTGATTTCTGCTGCGCTGCACTTATATTCCAATCGTTCTCAGGGCGGGGTGAGATTCCCCACCGGCGGTATGGAGACTTGTCTCCGAGCCCGCGAGCGCCTTCCACACAATGGAAGGGTCAGCAGATCCGGTGAGAGGCCGGAGCCGACGGTATAGTCCGGATGGAAGAGAGCAAGCAGGGTCGATGGCTCCTCCGCGCGAGGAGTTCTGCGGCCTTGCGTGTTCGCCCAAGGGATATTGAGTTAAACCCTTGAAAGGCAGAGTTCATGACTATCTCCATTTCCACACAACCGGGCCGCATTGCACTGATCCGGGCTCGTTGGCACGCCGACATCGTCGATCAAAGCGTCGATTCTTTCGTTGCCGAATGGCAGAAGACCGAGGGCGCCTCCCCCATCGACATCTTCGATGTGCCCGGCGCCCTGGAAATCCCGCTGCATGCCCAGACGCTGGCCCGCAACGGCCGCTATTCAGCCATCGTCGCCACCGCCTTCGTGGTCGACGGCGGCATCTATCGCCACGAGTTCGTTGCCAATACCGTTCTCGACGCGATGATGCGCGTCCAGCTCGACACCGGCGTACCGATCCTCTCGGCAGTGCTGACGCCGCATCATTTCCAGGAATCGGAAGCGCATATCGAATTCTTCAAGGAGCATTTCGTCCTCAAGGGCCGCGAAGTCGCGAGCTCCTGCCGGCAGATCCTCGCCGAGCGCGCCAAGCTGCTGCCATCGGTAACGGTATGAGCTAAGATGATGGAGGCGCGGCAAGGCCCCGCCTCCATTTTCTCGTCGGGAGTACCGCATGGCCGTGCTGCGCATCATTCCCAACCTCCATGCGGTCGATCCGGCCAGCGCCCGTCTTTTTTACGGCGACCTGCTGGGCCTCGATATCGTCATGGATCACGGCTGGATCCTTACCTTCGCCTCCGACGCCGCGACCGTGCCACAAATCAGCATTGCCAGCGAAGGCGGCTCCGGAACCGTCGTCCCCGATCTCTCCGTCGAGGTCGATGATGTCGATGAGCTTTTCGCGCGCGCCCAATCGATGCAGTTCGACATCGTCTATGATCTGACTGACGAACCCTGGGGTGTCCGGCGCTTCTACGTCCGCGATCCGCTCGGCAGGATTGTGAACATTCTGTCACACCGATAGGACGCCTACCCCAAATCGACCTTGAAGGTCACCCGCTCCGCCGACCATACCGTTTCCGAATAGGCAATGGGTGCGCTGTCGATATCGACATCCACCTTGAGGATCACCAGCACCGGCGCCGATTTCGGCTGCCGCAACAGCCGTGCCTCTTCGCCGGTCGGCATGCGCGCCTCGATCTCGGTCGACAGCCGCTCGTAGTCGCGAACACCGTAGCTCGCCAGTGCGGCCGTGATCGTCGGATATTGCAGCCGCGCCTTGTCGAAATCGGGAAAACGTTCCGCCGGGTAATATGTGTCGCCGAGCTCAATGGGAACGCCATCGGCCGTCATCACGCCGCGACGATGGATAACCAGCGCATTCGGCGCAAGCTTCAACCGCGCCGCGACTCGCTCGGACGCCGGAATGATTTCATGGATCAGCAATTCCCCACCGGGCTCGAAGCCCTGCTCGATAAGGTTCTTGGAAAACCGGGTCTTCTTCGAGAGCGTGTAATCGATGGCACCCTTGTGCACGAACGTGCCGCGCCCCTGCTCGGCGCGTACCAATCCTCGCTGCTCCAGATGCCCGAGCGCCTGACGGACGGTGAAGCGGCTGACACCGAAGCGCTCCATCAGCTCCGGTTCTGTCGGCAATTTCGCGCCTGCGGCAAACGTCCCGGCGGCAATATCCGCCGCCAGGACCTCGCCGATCTGATGCCAAAGAGCGCTGCCGCTCTTGCGATCGATCGTCTCCATGTCACACGCGCTTTTCGAGCCGGAACAACAGCTTGTATTCGGCGGGATAGGCCAGTGCGTCGAGAATGCTCGGATAATATTTGCGGTCCTTCGAACCGCTCACGAAGCCATCATAGCCGAAACGCTTGACGGAGACATTGAAACCAGCCGCAACGAAGGCATCGATATAGTCCTGCGGAGACCGATCCTGCACCGGCGCATTGCTGTTGCCGCCGATCAGCTCCCGCCATTTCGGCCAGAGCGGCATTTCATTGTGGCAGCCGGTGACGGCGTAATAGACGCCGCCGTCGCGCATGACCTGAAACATCTGCTCGGCGTGCCGCTTCAGATCTGGCAGCAGATAGACGACCTCATAGCTGAAAGCGACATCGAAGCTATCGGTGAAGGGTGAAAGATCGGTCGTGACGTGAAACTGCAGCGGCATATTGCCCTTGGCGGCGTCAGCGGCGGCAACGGATTCCGAGGCAATATCGATCCCAATACCACGACGGAACGGCCGCATCGCATGCAGCAGCCGGAGGAAGCCTCCGCGATTGCAGCCGAAATCCAGCACCGTCTTCGACGAAAAATCCCGCTCCGGCACCGTCTCAATGAAATGCCGCCAAAGCGGACTATGCGATTCCGCCATCGCGATGTCGCCATTCGGTTCGGTATGCCATGTCGCGTAAGTGGAAGTTGCGGTTGTCATGATGCGCTCGCTGTTGGAGTGGACTGAACTTTTGATAGCCCGGCTTCATGACAGTAGAGTGAATTCGTCCGGACGACCGGACTATACGAACTAAATTCCTTCTGTTCGAGATCGCTACTTCACGCAATCCACCATCCACTGAACGCCAAACCGATCCGTGAGCTTGCCGTAATAGCTCCCCCACGGTTGAACGGCGAGCGGTGTCGTTACCCTACCACCCTCGGCCAACAGAGAGAAAACCCTGTCGGTGCTATCGCGGTCATCTGTAACCAGCATATGGGCGGAGCCGCGCATCGGCTCGGCATCGTGGTTGTCGGATGCAAAAAACAGCAAGCCCGGTCCCTCAAAACGAGCATGCATCACCCTGCCCCGCATAGAATCCTCAGCAAGCGGCATTCCATCCGCGCCATGGCGGATCAAAAGCGTGACCCGGCCAAGCCCGCAGGCGGTGTAGAAGGCAAGCGCCTCCTCGCAATGTGTCGTGAAGAACAGATAATTGGCGAGTTGCATGTCCTGCCTCCCTCTTGCCGTCGGACCACGGTGGCTTGGTACACGTCGGTCCGACACTTCGGTGATTCCGCCGCTTCAGGCGGTTAAGAGACCCTGGCTTAGTTGGGCAGCCGCAGCCTCCTGAATGGCGCCGATCAGATCGGCATTACTGTAGCTGCGCCCCGCAATGCCCCAAGCACCGTCCGGCGCATAGACTATATTCGACCAGATGTGTTCACGCTTGATCCGCCCTTCGGCCGCCTGTTCGACGACATCGGTCGCTCTTTCGATGAATGCGCGCTTAGCCTCTGCGGTCGCAAGCGCGATCTCAGGCAGCTTTAGTTCGATGAGGGCCGCCGCAACGGGCTTTCCTGCAGCCAGAATATGCCCGGCCGGAAGCACGTTGATCGTGCCGATGACGTGGGCCGTCATGAAGACATTGCCGGTCAAACCGGCAACATCGAGGACCGCATCCGTCAATCCGGCAAAGGCCTGCGCCTGCGCTTCGGGCGAGAGCAGCCCTTCGGGTACGGTGAGCGTAATAGGCATGGGATATCTCCTTATTGGACCTGTGGCGGCAATTGATATATACCGATCACTCTTTATGAATACATGCTGATCGCTCTCTATGCAACCAATAAAGAGTGACCACTCTTTATGGAGACAAAAAATGCGCTATAGCGCCGAACACAAGCAGGAAACCCGGACACGGGTCGTCGCAGCTGCGGGGCAGGTATTTCGAAGGGAAGGTTATGGCGGGGCGGGCATCGATGCCCTGACGAAAGCGGCCGGCGTCACGAACGGCGCTTTCTATGGACACTTCAAATCCAAGGGCGAAGCGTTTCGCACGGCTGTCGTGGAAGGATTGGAGGAATTGCGCCAAGGGATCTCAGCACTTAAGGAAAGTCAGCCAAAAGACTGGCTGAAGGCCTTTGCCAGCTATTATCTCGGCTACAAGCGAACCTGCGATCTCGGCGACAGCTGCGCTCTGCCGAGCCTCTCTCCCGATGTCATGCGTGCGGACGATGAAACGCGCGATGTCTATACGGCGGAGTTGAGAAAACTTATCGCTGATGTTGCGGCTGGCCTGCCGGAGAGCGCGAACTCCGCCGAAACAACGGCGGAGGATCGTGCGATCTTTCTCCTGGCAACACTCAGTGGCGGTGTGACGCTTGCTCGCGCCGTCTCCGATCCCGCCCTTTCCGAACGCATCGCCGAAATCATCGAGCGAGCCGCCCTGGCAATAGGCGTTCCCTCAAATTCGCAAAGCAAATGACGGAACACAATATCCATGCCACGGTAGGCGAGCGAGACGAAGACTGTCACTTCGCCTCGGTCAGTCTGGTTTACGAGCGGATCGCCTTGTCGTTCTCGTCGAAGCGATGCATATGTCCGGTATCCGGCGTCGCATAGACTGTTTCATCCGGCTCATATTGATGTTCACCGAACAGGCGTACGGTCAAAAGACCAGTGTGATCGGATTCGAGATAGATGATGGTGTCGGCGCCGAGATGTTCGACGTGGACGACCTTGGCGGCCCAGGTGCCCTGCTCTCGTGATAGCGTGATATGCTCGGGACGGATGCCGATGGTCTTGGCGCCGCCCTGTTCGAGCTTTTCCGCCGGAATGAGATTCATCTGCGGCGAGCCGATGAAGCCGCCGACGAAAACATTGGCAGGACGATTGTAGAGTTCCATCGGCGAGCCGATCTGCTCGATAGCACCGGCGTTCATCACGACGATCTTGTCGGCCAACGTCATGGCTTCGACCTGATCATGGGTGACATAGATCATCGTCGCCTTCAAACTGCGATGCAGGCGAGCGATTTCGAGACGGGTCTGGACGCGCAGCGCCGCATCGAGATTCGACAATGGCTCGTCGAACAGGAAGAGTTCAGGCTCACGCACAATGGCGCGGCCGATCGCAACACGCTGACGCTGGCCGCCGGAAAGTTCTGCCGGCCGGCGGGCGAGATAGGGCTCGAGGGACAGCATGCCCGACGCCTTCGCGACACGGCTCTCGATCTCCTCCTTGGGGGTGCCCGCCTGTTTCAGGCCGAGGCCCATGTTGTCCTTCACCGTCAGGTGCGGATAGAGCGCATAGGACTGGAACACCATGGAAATGCCGCGCTTGGCGGGCGGCGTCACGGTCACGTCCTTGCCATTGATCAGCACGGCGCCCGAGGTCACGTCTTCGAGACCGGCGATGCTGCGCAGCAGGGTCGACTTGCCGCAACCGGAGGGGCCGACGAAGATGACGAACTCGCCGTCCTTCACCTCGAGGTCGATGCCCTTCAGCACATCATGCTTGCCATAGGCCTTGCGGATGGATTTCAGTTGAAGCGATCCCACAGTTTCTTATCCTTACAAATAAACGGGCTTGCCGATGCGCACGCTCTCGTCGGCGGCAAGACATATGCGCAGCGATTGAACGGCGTCGGTCATGTGCCGGTTGAGGTCGATATCCTCGCGGATGGCCTTGAGCATGAAGGCCTGTTCGAGGTCGCACAGCTCCTGATGACCCGGCTCGCCATCCATGTGCAAATCCTGATCCGGCCGGATGAATTGACCGTTCGGGCCTGTCTCGGCGCTATGCAACCGGATGACGGAGGTCTTGGTGTGCGCGTCGATATCGTCGGACTTGGCATTCGGGTCCATGACGATCGACACAGCGCCGTTTGGCGACATCACATCCTTCACGAAGAAGGCCGTCTCGGACATCATCGGGCCCCAGCCAGCCTCGTACCAGCCGACGGAACCATCCCCGTAGATCACCTGCAGATGGCCGTAATTGTACATGTCCGGCGCGATCTCGTTCGACAGGCGCAGACCCATGCCGCGCACCTCGACCGGCTTGGCGTCGGTGATCTGGCACATGACGTCGACATAATGCACGCCGCAGTCGACGATCGGCGACGTCGTGCGCATCAGTGCCTTGTGCGTCTCCCAGGTGGGGCCACTCGACTGTTGGTTCAGGTTCATGCGGAAGACGTAGGGGCCGCCGAGCTTGCGGGCCTCGGCAATCAGCCGCGTCCATGAGGGGTGGTGGCGCAGGATATAGCCGATCACCAGCTTACGGCCGGCTTTCTTGGCGGCGGCCACAACGCGCTCTGCATCCTCAACCGTCGTTGCCAATGGCTTCTCGACGAAGACATCACAGCCCGCCGCGAAGGCCATGACGGCATAGTCGGCATGGCTGTCGGAATAAGTATTGATCGAGCAGAGGTCCGGCTTCAATTCCTTCAGCGCCGTCTCGAAATCCGGATGGATCGTATACCCCTGCAACTCGTCCGCAAGCTTCGGCGTGGAACGGTTGACGAGGCCGACGATCTCGAAACCGGGATTGTTGTGATAGGCGAGCGCATGGCTGCGGCCCATATTGCCAAGGCCGGCGACCAGAACGCGGATCGGCTTTTCGGATGCACTCATTTGACTGCTCCAGAGGTAATGCCGCGAATGAGCTGGCGGGAGAAGATGACGTAAAGCACGAGGATCGGCAGGATGGCGAGCGTCAGCGCCGCCAGCACGGCGTTCCAGTTGGTGACGAACTGGCCGATGAAGATCTGCGAGCCCAGCGTCACCGTCTTCGTCGCCTCGCTCGGCGCCAGGATCAGCGGGAACCACAGGTCGTTCCAGATCGGGATCATCGTGAAGACGGCAACGGTCGCCATGGCCGAACGGACCAGCGGCAGCACGAGGCGGAAGAAGATCGCATATTCGCTGAGGCCGTCGATACGGCCGGCATTCTTCAGGTCATCGGATACGGTGCGCATGAATTCCGACAGGATGAACACGGCGAGCGGCAGGGCCTGCGCCGTGTAAACGAGGATCAGCGCAGTCAGCGTATTGACCAGGCCGGCTGCGACCATGCCCTGAAGGATGGCAACCGTACCGAGGCGGATCGGGATCATGATGCCGATGGCGAGATAAAGCCCCATCACCGTATTGCCGCGGAAACGATATTCCGACAGCGCGAAGGCGGCCATGGCGCCGAACAGCAAGGTGAATACGATCGTCACGATCGTCACGATGAAGCTGTTCTCGAAATAGGTGACGAAACTCCCCTGCCCGAGCACGGTCTGATAGCCGATCAGGCTAAAGCTGGATGGCGTTGGGATGCTCAAGGGCGCCCGGAAGATCGAAGCGCGATCCTTGAACGAGTTGATGATGGTGAGAAACACCGGAAAAATAGCGACGAGCGTATAGGCGATCAGCGCCAGATGCACGAGGCCGGTGCGGGCAAGGGAAGTGCGTGCCTTGGACATGGTCGCCACTCCTCAGAACTGGTAGCGGCGGATGCGCCGCTGGACGATGAAAAGATAAAAGGAAACGCCGGTGAGGATAATCAGGAACATCACCGTCGCGATCGTCGCGCCCATCGAGCGGTCACCGAGCTGTAGCTGGAAGCCAAAGAAGACGCGGTAGAGCAGCGTGCCGAGAATATCGGTGGAACCGTCCGGCCCGGCCAGAGCCCCCTGCACGGTGTAGACCAGGTCGAAAGCGTTGAAATTGCCGACGAAAGTCAGGATCGAGATGATGCCGATCGCCGGCAACACCAGGGGCAGCTTGATCTTCCAGAACTGGCTCCAGCCGGTAATGCCATCGCACTCGGCCGCCTCGATGACTTCTTCCGGAATATTCAGCAGCGCCGCATAGATCAGCATCATCGGGATGCCGACATATTGCCAAACCGAGATCAGCGCGACCGTGATCAGTGCCGTACCCGGCCTGCCAAGCCAGGGCGCGAAGAACGATTTGAGGCCGACCATGCTCATCAAATCGGGCGCAACACCCCACAACGGCGACAGGATCAGCTTCCAGATGAAGCCGACGACGACGAAGGAAAGCAGCGTCGGCAGGAAGATGGCTGTGCGATAGAAGGCGACGAAACGCAGCTTCGGCAACGACAGAAGAGCGGCGAGCGCCACACCGATGGGGTTCTGCACGCACATGTGTATGGCAAAGAAGATCAGGTTGTTGCGCAGCGCGTTCCAGAAGTCGTGCGACCAGCGCTCGTCCCCGAACAATACCTTGAAATTGTTGAGCCCTACGAAGATCGTCTGACCATCGACCACGTTGTACAGCGACAGCCGCAGCGTTTCAATCAAGGGCAGGATCATCACGGCCGTGTAGACGATGAGGGCCGGAAGAAGAAAAACGACGATGTGCCAGCGCCTCTGACGCTTGATCGGAGCCGCGTCATATGCGGCGGATATATCGGCTTCGCTCATGGCTTTCTGCCTGATTTTATTGGCTGCTGATCAGGGCAGCGCAAATGTTCAAATCCGTTTGCTGTCCCGGTTTCCTTAGCCAAGCATGGAGAAACGATGTCGGGCGCGTCACGATACTGATGTTGCGATAGTCGCCGGTTCGGCGGTCTATTGGCACAGGAAATGACGAAGGGTGAGGAGCTATGAGGCCCCTCACCCGGATTGCGTCAAAGCAGGATCACTTAGCCGGCTTGTACCAGCTGTCGAGACCCTTCTGCAGCTTTGCGGCTGCAGCTTCCGGCGTGTCCGTAGCGTTGATCACGTTGGCGGATTCCGTCCAGGTTTCGTTTTCCAGGTTCGGTGTGCCACGCGACAGGATCTGGTAGGTCGAGCGAACGGTGGACTTGTGGTTATCACGCCAGGAGACGAATTCCTGGGCGAGAGGATCGCTCATCTTCACCGGATGCGAATTCAAGCTGAAGAAGCCCGGCAGCGAGTTAGCGTAAATGCTGGCGAACTCGTCGGAAGCGACCCAGCTCAGGAACTTCTTGGCTTCTTCCTGATGCGCGCTCTTGGAGTTCAGGCCGACACCGATATCCGGATGGTCGGAGATGTAGGCCGTGTCACCAGCTTTTGCGACTGGCGGCGGGAAGGCGCCCATCTTGAACTGAGCCTGCGTGTTGAAGAGCGAAATCTCCCACGAACCGGCCGGATAGATGGCAGCCTTGCCGAGCGTGAAGAGGTTCTGGCTGTCGGGATAGCTCTGGGCTTCGAAGCCGTCGCCGAGATAAGGCTTCCACTTGGCAAGTTCCTTGTAAGGCTCGACCCACGGAGCATCCGTCAGCTTTTCCTTGCCGGAGATCAGAGCCAGGCGGCCGTCTTCACCCTTCCAGTAGTTCGGGCCGATGTTCTGGTAGCCCATGGTTGCAGCTTCCCAGAGATCCTTCGTGCCCATGGCCATCGGGATGTAGGTTCCATCAGCCTTGATCTTGTCGAGAACGGCGAAGAACTCGTCGCGCGTCGTCGGAACCTTGAGGCCGAGCTTGTCGAAGGCATCCTTGTTGTAGATGAAGCCGTGGATGACCGAAGCCATCGGCACGCAGAAGGTCGATTTGCCGTCGTCCGTGCTCCAGGCGGCCTTGGCGACCGGCGAGAAGTTTTCGATCCCCGACAGCGACGTCAGGTCCGACAGATGCTTCTTGTTGAAGAGATCGAGCGACGCGTCGAAGGGGCGGCAGGTGATGATGTCGCCCGCGGAGCCGGCATCGAGCTTTGCGTTCAGCGACGCGTTGTACTCGGTCGGAGCTGTCGGCGAAAAGACGATCTTGATACCAGGATTCTTGGCTTCGAAAGCGGGGATGATCTTTTCCTGCCAAATCTGCAGGTCATCGTTGCGCCAGCTTTCAACCGTCAGCGTTACGTCCGCCGCATGCGCAAAGCTGACCGACGTCAGCAGGCTGGATGCGAGGAGCAAGCCTTTCAGAATATTGTTTTTCATTTCCCTCTCCTGTTTTGCGCGCCTGTTAAGGCGCTGTTCTCGACCTGAAAATTCGTTGGCATCTCCGAGGAAACGACCAACGCTTCACAAGGGCCGCCAATATTGCCGACCCCAAATGCACAAGGGCGATCGAGGCCGTGCGCCCGATCGATCGTGACCTGCCGGATGACCCGACAGACACACCGGAAACTCAACACACGGGAAAATCATGACGAACGTCGTCGCACGGACCTTCTTGATCCGCGCGGCTGCCGACAACGACAGAGGTCCGCCACCCTCTGCTGGGCTTTCCGGCTATTGTTATTTTGCCGGTTCCGCCGATATCGGTTCGAACAGTTCCCTTGATAAGAATTAAGGCCAAAAAAATACCAATTGTCCAGCCGAATTTAACTTCTAGACACGATAAAAATTGACAAAGAAATTTTATCAATGTTTTTCAATATGATACACAGAAATAAAAAGCAGAGAATTGCCTCTTGGTAAATGGTATTTTTTTGGTATTGTAAGGAAAAACGGGGAATGAATGGTATCCGGAGGATCTGATGGCGGAATTTTCGATCGGTATCGACGGCGGGGGAACAAGCTGCCGCGCTGCCGTAACGGACAGGACGGGAAAAGTTCTCGGCACCGGCAAGGCGGGTGCTGCCAATATCCTGTCCGATCTGGAAAACTCTCAGATCAACATCGTAGCATCCGCTCGGCAGGCGCTTGTTGACGCCGGCCTCGACCCGGGATTGACGGACAAATTGCCCGTCGTTATCGGCACAGCCGGCGCCAATGTCGGTGACTACGGCAAGCGTCTTGAAAAGGCTCTGCCTTTTAAGAAGGCTCATGTCGTCACCGATGCAGCGATTGCGCTTCAAGGCGCGCTCGGTGACGCCGACGGCATCATCGGCGCTTTCGGTACCGGCTCCGTCTACAACGCCCGGCGCGACGGAAAGAGCTGGGGAATTGGCGGCTGGGGGTTTGTGGTTGGTGACCAGGCCAGCGGCGCGCGTCTTGGCCGCGACCTGCTTGAACGCTCGCTTCTGGCGCATGACGCGGTCTCACGCCCCTCACCGCTAACGGAAGCGCTCATGGCCGAATTCAAAGACGATCCCGAACGTGTCGTCGAATTCGCGCATGCCGCCAAACCGAAGGATTTCGCGCGCTACGCACCGATGGTCTTCGAATATGCCGAAAAGAACGATGCCGTTGCCGTAGACATCGTCAAGATGGCGACACACGCAATCTTCCAAAGCCTCGACGCTCTGCTCTGGCCTGAATGCCCGTCGATCTGCCTGCTAGGGGGCCTTTCGAGGGCATATTACCCCTGGCTCGACACCCGCCATAGGGAGCTTCTCCGGGAGCCGAAAGGCGATGCATTGAGCGGCGCGATGGAACTGGCGGCTAAGCTCCTGCTGGATGACAAGGGGAGCACGCCATGACCGAGGATCTAAGCCGTATCTTCTCGTCTGGGAGCCTGCTCACCGGCGGCACAGGCCCGCTCTACGTCAAGCTGCGCCGAACGCTCGAGGATGCCGTAAAGATCGGAACGCTGAAGCAGGGTGATGCCCTGCCGGCGGAACGCGACATCGCAGAATATGCCGCCGTCAGCCGCGTAACAGTGCGCAAGGCGATCGACGATCTCGTCGCCGAGGGTATCCTCGTCCGCCGCCATGGCTCCGGCACCTTTGTTACCAAACCTGTCTCCAAGGTCGAACAGCGCCTGTCGCAACTGACTTCCTTCACCGAAGACATGGCGCGGCGCGGCATGACGGCCCGCTCCGAATGGCTGCATAAGGGCGTACACACACCTTCGCCCGACGAGATGATGATCCTTGGCCTTGCCGCCGATACCAAGGTCTCCCGCCTCAGCCGATTGCGCATCGCCGACGATCAGCCACTCGCCATCGAACATGCCAGCGTCTCCGGTGAGTTCCTGCCCGACCCTTCGATCGTGACCTCCTCGCTCTATGCCGAGCTGGAAAAACGTCAGGTCCGGCCGGTACGCGCCGTACAACGCATATCCGCGACCAATATGAAGGACGCAGACGCCGGACTGCTGGGCGTTCCCGTCGGCGCGGCTGGCTTGTCGATCGAGCGCATCTCCTACCTCGGTTCCGGCCGCGCGGTGGAGTTCACACGCTCACTGTATCGAGGCGATGCCTATGATTTTGTAGCCGAGCTAACGATCGCGACAACATAAATCACGAATAGAATCAAAAGATGCGACCGAAAGGTGATTCACCTTCCGGCCGCGCCAATAGTCTGAATCAATTTATCAACACAGGGACCCAAGCCACCGAAACGACTCGCAATTATGCTGCGTCGTCCACGACGGCATCCCGCTTTTCCGGCACATAGTTGAGCACCGGCCCAAGCCAGCGCTCCACCTCCACCACAGGCATCCCCTTGCGGGCCGCATAGTCTTCGACCTGATCGCGCTCGACCTTGGCGACGCCGAAATAATAGGAGCCGGGGTGACCGATATAGATGCCGGAGACGGAAGACCCGGGCCACATGGCGTAGCTCTCGGTGAGCTTTACGCCCGTCGCAGCTTCAGCATCGAGCAGACGGAACAAGGTCTCCTTCTCGGTGTGATCGGGCTGGGCGGGATAGCCAGGCGCCGGGCGGATGCCGGCATAAGTTTCTGACAAGAGTTCGTCACTGCTCAGGCTCTCATCCGTGGCATAGCCCCAGAACTCGCGCCGCACTCGCTCATGCATGCGCTCGGCAAAAGCTTCAGCGAAGCGATCGGCCAAAGCCTTGACGAGGATCGAGGAGTAGTCGTCATTGGCACGCTCGAAACGCTCGGCAATGGCGATCTCCTCGATGCCGGCCGTGACGACGAAGCCACCGACATATTCCTCGACGCCACTGGCAATCGGCGCCACGAAATCCGACAGAGCCACATTCGGCCGTCCATCACGCTTCGACAGTTGCTGACGCAGCGTGTAGAAGGTCCCAAGTTCGTCGGAGCGAGCTTCATCGGTGAACAGCTTGATATCGTCGCCGACAGCGCCCGCCGGCCAGAAGCCGATGACGGCACGCGGACGGAACCAGTTTTCAGCGATGATTTTCTCGAGCATCGCTTGTGCGTCGGCATAAAGCTGCCGCGCCGCCTCCCCCTGCTTCTCGTCTTCAAGGATCGCCGGAAAACGGCCCTTCAACTCCCAGGTCTGGAAGAACGGCGTCCAGTCAATGTATTTGGCAAGCTCGGCCAGGTCATAGTTTTCAAACACCTTCGTTCCGAAGAACTGCGGCTTCACCGTCTTATAGTTTGCCCAATCCAGCTTCTCGGCATTCGCGCGAGCCCTCGCGATCGGCAAGCGTACCTTCTCGGCTTCGCTGCGGGCATGCGCCGCCGCCACCTTGGCATATTCCGCCTTGATGGTGTCGACATATCCCTGCTTGGCCTCGGGCGACAGCAGCGCCGAGACGACGCCGACCGCACGGCTGGCATCGGTGACATAGACCGTCTGACCCTTCTCATAGCGCGGATTGATCTTCACTGCCGTGTGCACGCGGCTGGTGGTCGCGCCGCCAATCAGCAATGGAATGTCAAAGCCCTGCCGCTCCATTTCCGCCGCGACATGGACCATTTCATCCAGCGAGGGGGTAATCAGGCCGGAGAGACCGATGATATCGACCTTCTCGGCAATCGCTGTTTCCAGGATCTTTGTCGCCGGCACCATGACGCCAAGATCGATGATTTCATAGTTGTTGCAGGCGAGCACGACACCGACGATGTTCTTGCCAATATCGTGGACGTCGCCCTTGACGGTCGCCATCAGTATCTTGCCGGCGGCCTGGCGTTCGCCGCTACCGCCATTGGCAAGCTTTTCCGCCTCCATGAAGGGCAGCAGCACGGCAACAGCCTGCTTCATGACGCGGGCCGACTTCACCACCTGTGGCAGGAACATCTTGCCCGCCCCGAAGAGATCACCGACGACGTTCATGCCGGCCATCAGCGGCCCTTCGATGACGTGCAGCGGCCGCGCCACAGTCTGACGAGCCTCTTCGGTATCGGCTTCGATGTATTCGGTGATGCCGTTGACCAGCGCATGTTCAAGCCGCTTCTCGACCGGCCATTCACGCCAAGCCAGGTCCTGCACCTTGGCTTCCCGGGTACCGGCCCCGCGGAATCGCTCGGCAACATCCAGCAGCCGCTCGGTGCCATCGGATCGGCGGTTCAGAACCACATCTTCGCAGGCTTCGCGCAGTTCAGGATCGATGTTGTCATAGACCGCAAGCTGGCCAGCATTGACAATGCCCATATCCATACCCGCCTGAATGGCGTGGTAGAGGAATACGGCATGCATCGCCTCACGCACCGGCTCGTTACCGCGGAAGGAGAAGGAGAGGTTCGATACGCCGCCGGAGATATGGACCAGCGGCATGATCTGGCGGATCGTCCGCGTTGCCTCGATGAAGTCGACGCCGTAGTTGTTATGCTCCTCGATACCCGTCGCAACCGCGAAGATGTTCGGGTCGAAGATGATGTCTTCGGGAGGCAGCCCGGCCTGTTCGGTCAGGATTTTGTAGGCGCGAGAGCAGATCTCGACCTTGCGCTGGTAGCTATCAGCTTGCCCCTGCTCATCGAACGCCATGACCACCACGGCCGCGCCATAGTTGCGCAGCAGTCGCGCCTGCTTGAGGAAGTTCTCCTCACCCTCTTTCAGGGAGATCGAGTTGACGATCGGCTTGCCCTGCACGCATTTCAGGCCGGCTTCGATGATCGAGAATTTCGAACTGTCGATCATAACAGGCACGCGGGCAATATCGGGCTCGGCGGCGATCAAATTCAGGAATTCGACCATCGCCTTCTCGGAATCGATCAGGCCTTCATCCATATTGATGTCGATTACCTGCGCGCCGTTCTCGACCTGGTCGCGGGCGACGGCGAGTGCTGCAGTGTAGTCGGCATTTGTGATCAGCTTGCGGAATTTTGCCGAGCCGGTGACGTTGGTTCGCTCGCCGACATTGACGAAGGGAATGTCCTTGGTCAATTCGAAGGGCTCGAGGCCAGAGAGAGACATGAACGGACGGTGCGCCGGGAGCTGACGCGGAGGATATTTGGAAACGGCTTGAGCGATCGCGGCAATGTGCTCGGGCGTAGAGCCACAGCAGCCGCCGACGATATTCACCAGACCGTCACGAGCAAAGCCTTCGACCTGCTCCGCCATCATCTCCGGCGATTCGTCATATTGGCCGAATTCATTCGGCAGGCCGGCATTTGGATAAGCGCAGATAAAGGTATCGGCAGCGCCCGAAAGCTCCTGCAAATGCGGCCGCATGGCATTAGCGCCGAGCGCGCAGTTGAGACCGACAGTGAAGGGTCTGGAATGGCGCACCGAGTTCCAGAAGGCCGATGGCGTCTGGCCGGAAAGCGTGCGGCCGGAGAGATCGGTGATGGTCCCGGAAATCATCACAGGCAGACGGATGCCCTTGGCTTCGAACCGTTCCTCGCAAGCGAAAATCGCCGCCTTGGCATTCAGAGTATCAAAGATGGTCTCAATCAGGATGATATCGGCGCCGCCATCGATCAGTCCATCGATCTGCTCGCCATAGGCCAGGCGCAGATCGTCGAAACTGACAGCACGATAGCCAGGATTATTGACGTCAGGAGAAATCGAGGCGGTGCGGTTGGTCGGACCAATGGCCCCTGCGACGAAACGGCGCTTGCCGTCCTCGCGCTCGGCGCGGATCGCTGCCCGGCGGACAACGGCGGCACCCTCCTTGTTAAGGTCGTAAACCGCGCCTTCCATCTGATAATCGGCCTGGGCGATGCGGGTCGAAGAGAACGTATTGGTCTCGAGAATATCCGCGCCGGCCTTGGCGTAACGATAATGAATTTCCTCGATGGCATCGGGCTGCGTGAGAATCAGAAGATCGTTGTTGCCCTGCTGATGACAGGCACAGCCGATGAAGCGATCACCGCGAAAATGCTCCTCGTCAAAGCCGAGGCCCTGGATCTGCGTGCCCATCGCGCCATCCAGCACAAGGATGCGCTCGCTCGCCGCCTGCCTCAAGGCAGCGAACACCTCGCTGCCGTCGCGTTTCGCCGTTTCCGAACCAAAAAGATTGTCAAACATAAGCGAATTCCTTTGGCCTGATTGCGACTTCGCATCCAGATCACATAAAGATATCTTTATGTCAACATATCTATCCGCTATCGCGCCTTGGCGCAAGAACAATGCTGCCATGATTTGCGGTGCTTCGGAAAAGCTGAATACGCCCGATTAAAAATTCCGACAGGGGTGGATAACGCAAAGCCACCGACACAGTTTCATCCCATAAAGTCATGACAGCGCTTTCAGGCGGCGCTATAGGGCTTACGGCAAAAGTGTATCAGGAGGATAGCATGAGCATACAGCGTGAAACGGCGGCTCTCGAGAATTGGAGCACGCGTGCCTACCACCGGCGCTGGCTGCTTGACCAGGCAAGCGGGCTTTTCGATTTCTTCCAGTATCGCAGCGTCAATCCCAAGGGTGGCTTCTACGATATGGACGATGCCGGCAAACCGCTCGATGCGGTTAATCCCGTGCGCGGCATTCACTCGACCGCCCGTATGGTTCATTGCTTCGCGATCGGTTCGCTGCTCGGACGACCGGGCTCAGAAGATATTGTCGATCACGGCATCAACTATCTTTGGAAACATCATCGCGACACCAAGCACGGCGGCTATGTCTGGTCGCTCAACAATGACGGTCCGGTCGATGCCAGCAAGCAAGGCTATGGCCATGCCTTCGTGCTGCTCGCCGCCTCCTCCGCCAAGATCATCGGCCATCCGCTCGCTGACGGCATGCTCGCCGATGTCACCGAGATCCTGAATACGAAATTCTGGGAAGAGAAGCACGGCGCCATCGCCGAGGAATTCAACCAGGATTGGTCGCCGATCGATGGCGGCAGCTATCGCGGCCAGAATTCCAACATGCACCTGACGGAAGCTTTGATGGCCGCCTTCGAAGCGACCGGCGACAAGGCCTATCTCGACAAGGCGGAAAGCATTGCCGATCTCGTCATCCGCCGCTCCGCCGGTTCTGTCGGCTGGCGCGTTGCCGAGCACTTCAATGCCGATTGGGTGCTCGACAAGGACTATCGCGGCAACGAGATGTTCCGCCCATCCGGCACGACGCCGGGACATTGGCTGGAATGGGCGCGCCTGATCCTGCAACTCTGGTCACTCGGCGGCCAGCGGCACGACTGGATGCCGGAGGCCGCAAAAGGCCTGTTCTCCCAATCCATGTCACTGGGCTGGGACAATAACAAAGGCGGCTTCTTCTATACGCTGGATTGGGCCGACGTGCCAGCCAAGCGTAATAAGCTCTGGTGGCCTGCCAGCGAAGCCGCCGGTGCTGCGCACTATCTCAACCAGCATCTGCCGAGTGACTTCCACGAGGCGAGCTACCGTAAGATCTGGGGAGCCATCGGCACCTCCTTCATCGACCACCGGAATGGCGGCTGGCACGAGGAGCTGACGGAAGACCTCGTTCCCGCCCATACGCTTTTCCCCGGAAAGGGCGACATTTATCACGCCTTGCAGGCGTGCCTCATCCCCCTATTCCCGGCAACCGGCAGCCTGACGAAAGTCATCGCCGAGGCCGGCGGAAAGATCTGAGATCTAAGGCGGCGCCTGCTTCAAGCCTAGCGCCGCACTCGTCTTTTTACGACAGGTTGAGATTGTGCAGTTCGTGGCCAAGCGTCAGCGCCAGGGCCTCAACGACAAGATTATGGTCTTCACGCTGCGGGAGACCTGAAACGGTGACGGCACCGATACAGCCCGAACCATTGACGAAGATCGGGAAGCTGCCACCAGATGCGGCGTATTCCGCGCTGGAAAGCCCGTTGTCCTCGATCGTCTTGCCCTGCTTTTCCAGCCGCAACGTGCTGGCGTAACTGCTACGGAAATAGCGCAGCGCCATATTGCGCTTCCGCCGGATCCAATTGGAATTGTCCGGCGTCGAACCCGGCAAAGCAATATAGAAAACAGGCATGGAATGCAGCGTGATGTCGATCGCGACCCCGAGATTGCGCTCGCTGGCAAGGTCATGCAGCAATTTGCCAAGCACCCAGGCGGTTGAAAGATCGAAAGCGTCGAAACGCAGCGTCTCTTCCTGCAATGCGATGCGGCTGAGGTCCTGTTCGATCGTCATGAAAATCCTTCCTCCAAAATTCGGTCGGCCTATCAAACGCGGGCAAAGCGATTTGTCTACCTATCTCTTCGGCATCTCGAAACCGAGATGCCATTTCTGGCCGAGCACGAGATCGTAGTTTTCAGGCTCGAAAGCCTCGAAGCCGCCACCGGGATAAAAGGTCAGCTCGCCAACATAGACCCAGTCAGCAGAAGCATAGAGATCGACGCGGACAAAATCGATGTCGCGGGCAATCGTCTCGGCAATGTGAATCATTTCATCAAGCCGCGATGGTCGAGCCACCTCGCCCGGATAGAGGCCAAGATAGTCAGGATCGTAGAACGGCAGCTTCTGCCATTCAGGCGTATAATTGCAGGAATAGCCTCGACCATTTTCACGGATGTCGATCTCGATATGCGAGACCTTGCCGTTGAACGTGAAAAGCCGGTAGTCCCAGGGAACGTGCCCGTCGGCAAGCAACATGGTCTCGATGAGAATGCGAGGTTCAACCCGGCTATACGCCCACTCCCTATTGTAGGAGGCATGGTCGATCGCCATCCACTCGGTTGAAGGATCGTCCTTGAGCAACTGCTCGATATCGCGCTGCCCATGGAGAAACCGGCCGACGCCGCTCGCATGCGTCGGCTTGACGACGGCCGGCAAAGTGATGACGGACCAATCGAGCTTGGAAAGATCGCTGCCAACCCATTGCGTGGGAATGACATATTGGCCGCCGACTCGCTCGGCAATCAGCGTCTTAGCCCCGGCCTTGTCGACGAAACGCGGAAACAGCGGATTGCGGTCGTAGAGCTTGCGAGCCTGGATCTTATCGGTGAAAGTCCGCGGCGATGTCAGGTTGGGGAACTTGCCGCGAATGACGAAATATTTGAGTGCGCAATAGGGCTTGTCCGGCAGCGGGGACATCAGGCGCCAGAGCAAGTTGCGCGCGCGTTCACCCAATCCCTTCTGCAAATATCCGGGAATGAGGAATGCATCTCGTTCGGCAGTCTTATCCGTCACGGCAGCGGCCTCAAATTTCAACTTGAACGCTAGTAAAAAGTATCAGTCCGCCTTTAACACAAGGTTATGAGACTGCCCTCATGATTGATTGTCATGAGTGCCTATACATCCAATCTCTTAAAAAGCTCGCTGATCAGCTTGGCGGCGACTGTGATTTCGCTTGCGGCCGGCTTTGCCAGCAGCGTCATCGCCGCGCGTCTGCTCGGTCCCGCCGGCTCAGGCAAGGTCGCCTATGCGCTCTGGATCGCGACATCCGCCACTGCCTTGGCCGATATGGGCCTGCCCCAGACATTGCTGCGCAATGCCGGCGCTCTTTCGGGTGAAGGCGGCGCCTGGAAGGCATTGGTGCGCTCAGCATTCCGCAGTTTCATGATATCCGTTGCCATGGTGGGAACCGGCATCCTCTTTTATGCCGTGATCACCTATACCTATCGCGATGCGCGGCACGCCTGGTTCTGGGTCGTGACGGCGTTGCTGTTCCTGAGCTACGCGTTCTACGTCTTTTCAACCGCCATCGCTCGCGGTCGCAATCGCTTCGGACAAACGGCGCGCAGCACGGTCGTCGGTGGCACTCTCCAGATTCCCCTCGTCTTCGCAGGCGCCTGGCTGCTCGGCCCCACGGGGGCGCTGATCGGCTATGTTGCTCGCTATCTGCCGCAAGCATTGCACCTGCGCAGTTATATCGACCGTAACGTCCCTGCTTCGAGCGGAGCGTTGACGCCAGAAATGCACCGCTATGGCCGCTACATGTGGCTAAGCGACCTCATAGAGATCCTGGTACTGTCTCGCATCGAATTCCTGTTTCTCGGCTTCTTCTTCTCGGCGACCGGCATCGGCTATTTCGCAGCGGGCCTCGGTCTCGCCGGACTGATCGAGCAAGTCATGCTGCAGATCTCGCCGGCGCTGATCGTCAGCTTTACGGACGCCCATGCGAAGGGGGATCGGCAGTCGTTGCAGGCGACCTATGGGCGCGTCATCCGTATGGTGGCCCTCGTCATGCTGCCCATCAGTTTCGGCGGTGCGATCATCATGCCAGACCTGATGCCGCTCATCTTCGGCAATGCCTTCGAGCCTGCTATTCCGGCCGCAGCAACACTGCTTGCCTTCGTCTGGCTTGCCGGCCTTTCGGTCATTCCCTGGGGCATGATCAGCGCTTCCGGGCGCAGTGATCTGCTGTTGCGCGTACAGATTATCTGCGGCTTGCTGACTGTGCTGTTGCTTGCCGCCTTGGTGCCGCTGTCGGGCCTCGAGGGCGCGGCAATCGCCCGCGCGACGATCACCACGCTGACCTTTGTCCTGCTCGCCTGGACCGCATGGAAGAGCGCCCATGCCGCCATTCCGCTTGAGGCGCTGGCAAGGACGATATTTGCAGCCGTCATTTGCGCCACTACAGCCGGTGTCGCCGTCTATTATCTCGATGGCCTCGTGGCAATCATAACGGCCATTCCCGCTGGTGCGATCGCCTACCTGCTGGCGGTCCGCATGCTGCGTCTGGTGGAGGCGAGCGATAGCCGATTGCTGATGGATACGATCGGCGGCAAGCTGCCTGGACCGGCCCGCCCGCTGGTCTACGGCTTGCTAGCCTTCCTCGCGCCACGCTGAGGCGTTTACTTCGTTTCGAAGGCAGCGTCGAGCGTTTGCCGGGCCACATCATCCCAGGTCAAAATCCCTTCGCGAAACGCCGGTGAACGCTGCATTGCCAGCGCCATATCGATCTTCTCTCGCCAGGCGGTTTCGCCGTCCAGTCGATAGGCGATAGCATTGGCGCGGGTGAAAGGGATCAGGTCGGGCAAGAGGATAGGCAAGCCGCAATAGCTGTATTGCGCAAGCTTCAGGCTCGACTCCGCCAGATAGATCTCGTCCCGCGTCAACCGGTAAGGCGCGATACCAAAATCCGCGTGCTGCAGAAACGGTACGATGCTTTCGAAATCGCGCTCGCCATAGACCGTGATATTTGGCGGCGCAGAACCGCGCCAATCTGCGCCGAAGACGTGAAAAATGACGTCCGGCGCCGCCGCCGCCATCGCGGCAACCGTAGTCTCATCGAACAGCATATTACCGATGGAGACGGCATTACGGCTGCCTGGAGGATACGGTGATGGTTGCACGCGATCGAGCAGAACCGCATCGACGCCCTGTGGTATAACCCGCACGCGCCCACCGTATGGTAGCAGTGCGCCAAGGCGCTCAGAGGGCACGCAGACCGTACCGAAACGTCCAATCGCGGCCGCCTGCATATCTTGCAACACGGGTGCTGCGCCGACGCTTCGGAGCAGGTCGCGACAGAAATAGAGGGTTCGTGCCCCGGGATTGAGCTTCTTGATGTAGTCGAAGAAGGCAAGCGCTGAACCGCTTTCAATCACCACAAGATCGGCTGCGGCAAGAGTGCTGCGGGCAAAGCGCGGCAGGTAATTGCCGTAGAGCCGGAAAAGCATTCCATTCGCTGCGTTCAGAATACGGTTGCCGGAACTAAAGGCATGCAATGGTGGCAGGTAGGCACCCGCCCGGAGATTCGGTGCGACCGTCTCGAACCTGTTCGCCTGGCGTTCCGACATCGCCCGAAAGCGCGCGCGATCCTTCAGCAGGGTCAGCCGACTGTGACCAATCGTCAGGAAATGAACATCATGTCCCTGCTCCGCCCAGCGAGACGCCACGAAATGGACTGACGCCTTGCGGTAGCCACGCAGAAAGACATGCGACGTCAGAATGACGATCTTTCGTCCCGGCCCGACGCCGTCTTCTGCCGCCGCTCCTTTTTCCAGGTCTGTCACGGGCAACCCCAACTGCGATTCTCGATCGGCCTCGCTCATGGCCAACATTCAAATCGTTGATTCAAGCTGCGGCGACGAACCTTCATGTTCGGGGCGCTGATATCCGCAGGCAAAGCCCAATATGGATCATATGAACCGGAAAGCGTCTAACGGGCGGTTAAAGTGGAATTATTAAATCAGATAATCGATATGTGAAACTCCGCCGGAGCCGCCAGATATCGGACCGGCCATACTGGGTCACAACATCGCGAAGCACCCTCCTCTTGCCCACAGAAGACGAACAGGTCATTGATAGCACTCGATGATCACCCGCCGCAGGAGTTCTCCGTCATGAACGCGAAATATGCACTGCCCGCCCTTTTGGCCTGCACTTGCACCAGCGCCATGACCCCGGCCTTGGCCAAGGATCCCGCCCAATTGGTTCTTCGCGACGGTTTCGACGGTACCGATTTCGATCCGGCAGGCCATCTCTACTATCGCGATAATTCCGAACAGAAGGCCGGCACGGTCGAATTCCAATCGGAGGTGAAGCGCAACGGCACGGGCGCGCTGAAACTCAGCGTCAAGCCACTCTGCGCGCCAGGCAAGGCGAATTGCAGCGAAAGAGCGGAAATCTGGGAGCGCACCAAATATCGCGTCCCCTATGATCAAGGGGTTTGGTACGGCTTTGCGGTCAAATTCGCCGATCCCATTCCGTCAGGCGATCATCGCTATCTCATTGCGCAATGGAAGCGAGAGATTGGACCTACGGCAAAGGGTGATTTTAGTCCCTTCCTGGCGCTGCGGCTGAACAACGGCAAGCTCTTCGCGACGGTCGAAACCAACTATGTCCCCCCGCCAAAGACCTATTCCCGCGATGGGACAAAGGCCTGTGACGGCAACCAGACACCCGTCTGGTTTCGCTCGGACACCAACCAGATGCGAGCGCTGGTCGCGACCGACAGCAATTGGGGCAAGGACGACGGCCAGGAATTTACCGGCTGCACCAGCGCCATCACCGTGACCGACCATGGCAACAAGTTGCCGACGCCGGATTCCGGCTGGATCGACTTCGCCATCTATACCAAGCCAGGCCCCGATGGCACCGGCCATATCGAGCTATTCGCCAACGATAAATGGATCGTCACCATCAAGGGACACATAGGCCATGCCGACAAGGGACTGGGCAAGAACCAGTATTTCAAGTTCGGCCCCTATCGTGCCGCCGACACGACGGAATGGACGCTTTACTACGACGATTTCCGCCGATCCCCCAACTGCGCCGATGTGTTGTCGGATCCGAGTCTCTGCCCGATGAAGTGAGGATTTCCGCATATATTGCCGCCTGCGGCGGCGGAAAACATTGTCGGGTTAATTCAGAATTTCCTTGAATTCGGCTGAACTTTTTGCCTCTCGCGGGTTATGCCTTATTCAGAGGAGACCAACGAGATGCTCACCACTCATCGCGATTGCAAACATCACGTTAAGAAAAACGCTATTCCTTCGCTTGGCGAAATCGAAGGTCGTGTCGCAGTCCTCGAAGTTGTCGCCCAGTCCGCCCTGACGCATGTTTTTTACGAGGGTCATGTCGATCTCGACGCCACGTTGTTGGTGGAAATTCGTAGAGCCATGCATCACAAATGCAGGGAATTGAAACTCGATGGCGAGGACACCGCCTCCGCGCTCTCCTATGCAGAGGAGTTGATAGAGGCAGCGGTAGAGGCCTCGCATCCGGTCCATCAATGATGCCTTCACGGCCGCGATTTATACTTTTCATTATGGTGGGGCTGGCCGTTGTACTCGGCGTCCTGCTGTTTGCTGTGCCACACAATGGCAAGGACGGATTCGAAAATCCGGCGCCGCACGCGCCAGACCAGAAACCACAATAGCCTCTTTCGCAAGCACCTGTGCCAATACGAAACTCGGCCTGTATCATATCAGGCTGACGTTAACGTCGGCACGCGAAGTTGATTGCAAACTTCCGAAATCAAAGCAGTCTCTGCCCCGCCCCCGCTCAAGTCTGAGCTTCCAACACACGGTGTAGCGAATGTCTATGATGGTCAACTCGCCCCTTTATCCCGACGATGTCGACATCCTCGCCAGCGCACTCTACGCTTGGTGCGCGGAACGCAACGTCAAACTGCAAAGCCAGGAAGGTCTATCGGCAGCCAATGTAGCGATAAGCCTGTATGAGGCCGGCTATCAGACGCAAGATCAGCTGCTTGGCGCTCTGCATGAATACGAGTTTCATTGAAATTCGTAGCACCGATTCAACCGGATTTGACGTTGCAACTGCGAACCTAAGCCGCCAGCGGCCTGCTATTCCGAGCCATCACGCTGCGGCGGCAGCCTTCCGCAACACGCCGGCGATGCAATCTCGCTCTTCCAGAATGCCGGACCATTCGTTGTCGTGGAATGAAGAATCGTAGATCAATGTGAACGGGCCTTTATAGCCGGCAACATTGGAGAGCTCGACACAACGAATATAGTCCTCGGCATCAAGACCCGTTTCCGAATAATGCGCCTTGGCATGGCATAGCTCGGCACGCCCCATGATCTTTGCCAGATCGGCATATTTCCCCGGACCTTGCCAATTACCAAAATCACCGTTGAGACCGAGTTTGCCGTCCAGAGCATCAATCACCCGATTGACCTCGACAGGCCCCGGCAGCAGCGAAAACCAGTTTTCAATGACGAGGCGGACGCCGGTTCCTGACAATTGTTCGGCCAGCCGACGGAGGTGCATCTCCGCCCGGCTCAATGCCTCATCAGTCGGCTGCTCCTTGCCGGCGATCACGCGCATATTTTCAGCGCCGAGCGCAACTGCAATCTCGATCCAGCCCGCCATCCAATCAGCATCGCGTTCGGCCGTCTCGGGATTGCTGAGATCCCCTTCTTCGATCAGCAGCGTCTGTATCTTCACGCCCGCTGTCTCAAAGGCCTGACGCAGGTCAGAAATGTAAGCGGCCGAGAGACTCGGCAAATGAAACGAGCATATCTCCATGCGGAAGATGCCACGTTCGACGAATTTTTTCGGGAGATCAATCAACTCTACCGATCCTTCGCCATAGGTTGGCTGGCGCTCAGGCGTTTGCGTTCCACCAGGCTTGTAAGGATAAGTGCCACCAAGTGCACGGTGCAACGACCATGTGGAAACGGCAAAACGATCCACCAGATCTGTTGTGAAAGTCATATGTCTCTCCTCCTCTTTCGCTCCCGCAGTATCAGATAGGCGACAGATACATCAACGCTCGGCCAGCCTCTTGATGAGTGCGATGGCCTCATTCGCCAGACCGATGGTGAGCTCGGACGACGGAAGTGGCTGCGTCAACCTAGCGGACTGGCCGGACCAGAGATTGGTAAAATCACCGGAGCCGGTCGCCTCCGCCTTGGCACGCAGCGGCGCCAACGCACCGCCGGCCGTCGGAAATGCTGGCGCAATATCCGTGAGCGGCCCAACCTCGCGCATGATGCGGTTCATGACACCCCTCGCCGGCCGGCCGGTGAAGACATTGGTCAAAGCGGTACTATCATCACCAGCATGCTCCAAGGCCGCCCGATGAACCGCAGGAATCTTTGCCTCGGGCGTGAACAGATAGCTGGTACCGATCTGCACCGCGCAAGCACCCAGCGCGAAAGCGGCCACTATCCCGCGTCCGTCCCCGATGCCGCCTGCAGCGATAACGGGAATTTTGACGGCATCAACAATCTGCGGCACCAGTGCCATCGTGCCCACCTGTGTCGCCATGTCCTTAGTCAGGAAATTACCGCGATGGCCACCCGCCTCGAAGCCCATGGCAATCACCGCATCGACACCGCGATCGGCAAGCCACCGCGCCTCCGCCACGGTGGTTGCCGAGGAGATGATCTTCGCTCCCGTGGCCTTTACCCGTCGAACCAGCTCCATATCCGGCAACCCGAAATGAAAGCTGACAATCTCAGGCCGATAGGCCTCGACGACTTCGCAGAAAAAGCTGTCGAATGGCGCCCGGCCGCCAGCAGGAACCGGCGCGGCCGGGTCGAGACCAGCCTCAATGTAGTAAGGCGCAAGCCGCGTTCGCCATTCTGTTTGCCGCCCAAGATCAATCTCCGGCATGGTATGTGCGAAGAAATTCACATTGATCGGCTTTTTCGTGGCCGATCGTATCGTATCGAGCGCTACGCGTAACTGTTCGACATTGTATTGCGCACTTGGCAGAGATCCGAGCCCACCCGCCTCGCTGACCGCAACAACCATCGCCGGCGACGTCGCTCCAGCCATCGGCGCCTGGATGATGGGAAGGCTGATGCCAAATAGATCAAGGATCCGGGTGTCTGGCCAGTGCCTCATCGCGCGCGCCTTTCATCTCGACCAACCAGTATTACCAGCCCCACGGCAACGGCGACAATGATTAGTTCAAATAAAGGGTTTTCCGCTCGGCAATGTGAACGGGGTCGCCCGCAGACCGGCTGACGTAGTTTGGCGAAGATCGGCCGCAGCGATCACAAAAGCCGCAAAACCAAAAAAACGCCCTCTCCCGTTAAGGAGAGGGTGAGGGAAATCACAAACACGGAGCCAACCGCGTGCAATGGACGCAACAAAGCGCCAAATCAGGGCATGGCTTTCCCACCCCTGATCCAGCGGGAAATAGTATCGAAGATCAGGTCGGCGATCCACATGGCACAAACACCAACCACGAAGGCCGTGGCATTCATGGCAGCCAAATCCTTTTGCGGCAAAGGCCAATTGACGGCTCGTAGGTAATAAAGTGCCGGCTCCGTCAGATAAGCTGCCGCAAGCGCCCCACAGATCGGCGACGCGACGATTTCACGGGTCGTATATCGACGCCGAGACAAACCACGCAAAATGCCACCGGAGAGGCCAGCGATGACGACCCCAACCTTGATGCCCAACGCATCGAGAAACTCGTTCACCGCCATAACCTGCCTCTGCAAATGTCTCTTGAAATCAAAAATCCCCTCTGTTCCAGCTAAGAAACAGGCGAGAAGAGCGGCCTCACTTGATGACCGGCGGCTGCGGCTTCACCAAACCGGAAAGCCCATCACGAACGATATTGACGACGATCTTAAGGGCACCGAGACCGGCAACAGCAAGGGCCGTGAAACTCGGACCAACGGAGGATTGCGAGCATTCCAATGTGCCATCGGCAAGCTGCGTGCAGCCGGTTGCCAACAGAATGGCGACCAACAGTGCCGAGAGGGTAATGAGGATATTCAAAATATTGTGCAGAGCATTGGTGTTAAACATACGGATTCCTTTGGGGCTATGAAATTTGTTGGGCTTGTCAAGCGACATCGGCGCTAAGCTGTTGTTTCCAAAGCCTGCGTCATTGGTGGCATGACGCTGCCACCATACGTTGGATCCAGAGACGCGTAGAAAACACGTCGACAGAAACCGTGGCGACTTCATCGATTGATCGATTGCTTAGCTGGGTCGAGAACTGCAGTGGGCGTGAAAGCAGCACACCGCTTTCAGCACCTGACAGGCTCCCCAAAAACTTTATCAGATCGAGATACCGAGTAATTCAGTCCGATAACGAAGAGATGTTGTGCTCCCACAATCCCGCGCCGGTTACGAGCGCGCCACCTCGACCGCAGCGGCAAATTTCTTGGCATAGCCAGCGATGTCGTTCGCCCGATCCGCGCTGTTGATGATCTTGCGGGCGCCGGTCCAGTCGGTCACTGCTGCGCTGAAGAAGTCGGCAAGCTTCCGGCCGGTGAACCGGCCATTAATCATACCATCGAACAGGATCTCTACGGCCTTGGCCGAATCGAGCGCATCGTCTGGATTGTCGGTAATGCCGTATTTCGCGTAATTGTCCCGGCCGGTGATCTGGACCAGGCCGCGACCGCGATAGCGCCAGCCGTCGCCGCTGGCCTCGCTGCCGTTGCCCATCCTGCTCGCATAGGCGCGATTGGCGATGCGCTGCGGCTGACGGGCATAGGCGGACGCCTGCGCGGCCGCAAAGTATTTCGGGAAGGTCGCTAGCAAGCCGGCTGCCGAATAGCTCAGGTTTTCCGAGATGGTGCACATGGAATTGTCCGTCTCGTGATAGGTCGTTGCCAGCATGTAGGCGAGCCAGCGGCTATCGAAGGGCTTGGATTCCCATGCGACAAGGATGGCCTCCATGCCGTTAACCTGATTTGCCGACAGCCGCCCCGCGAACAGCGAAGGGCGCACCGCCACGAAGAATTTCGCGTGATCCATAAATTTGATCCTGGAGAAATGATGCCGACTTGCGGCAAGGGGTTGCTTGTGAAGAGACGGCTTAGCGCTGGGCGCGTGAACGCTTTACAGAGGCTGCGGTGACCTTTTGGGCAGCGAGTGCGTCGCCGTCGATCAGCATGCCATTGTCAACAGGCACCATTTCCGGTCGCACCGCCTCTAGCGCCTTGATCTGTTTTTGCGCGTCGACGAGTTGGGCCGCGAGAGCATCGACGGCATTGGCGAAGCGCTCGACTTCGCCTTGCAGAAACTCGTTCTGCTTCTTGAGGGATTCTGCGAGAGTGGACATCAAGGCTCCCTCAACTATTCGACGGCCATGCGAAGGCTTCGATCTCCGCCGTCGTGGTGATCGTGTCGGCGATAATCTGCTGATCAATCGCACCTTCGGCGGCAAAGCTTGCCTGGACGTGAGCGGCGACCGCATTGGCAACCGCCTTGACCTGAGTGGCTGTCAACTCGACGAAACCAGCTGTCGTCTTGAACTGCACGGTGATATCGGGATTGGCATCGACGTAATTATAAGCGCCGGTGATCAGTGATTGGCTCGCCCTATCGGTCATGACAGACATGCCGTTGATGACAATGCCACCCGTTTCGATTGTATAGCGCTTCGTCGCGGCATAAGCGTAGAGATCGACCGCGACAGGCTCCGGAGACCAGCCGGCAACGACGGCAAGCAGGGTTTCCGGGGTTTCGGGCCAGTCGCCGGCCGCGTCGACCAGCGCGGTTTCCGACTTGCTCAGCTGATCAAGGATCGCATCCTTGTCGGCAACATCGAGGCCGGACGTGATCTTGGCAGCGAGCGCAAGCCAGTAATCGGGGACATTGTAGATCTGCTGGCGGCCGAGCCAGAACGCGGCGCCGGCCATCCAACGATCCGCCTTGCTCCCTGATCGAGCAGAGAGCAGCGAGCAGCGCCTCGACCATCGGATCATACATGCTGTCTATGCGATACATCGCGTTCTCCTTAGCGATAGCTCCATGTCTGGTAGACCGCACCAGAGCATGATGAGATTGAGGTGGCTTGAATGACGTAGGTCGAAACGCGCGGCGAGGCCGGTTGTGGCTCGACCTGAACGAGGTAATTCCCGCTGTTTTGGTTTTGATTACCTTGGGAAGCAAAGACCGCATACTGCCATACGATCGTTCCCTCGGTGACATTATATAGCCGCACATACCCGGTGTTACCGCTGCTGCTGCCGCCGCCGTTGGTTGCTAGTGTGATCGAAAAATTGGTCATGACCGCAGATGGACTAGCGTTATCGACCGTCCATGACGTGATATCCGTCCAAGCACCGATGGCCCCCGAGCTGAACGCACGCGCGAACGATCTGCCAACCGAGCCGAGCGCTATGTTGTTATAGGTCACGCCGCCGACAGTAAGCTTGTCGGTGCTGATCGCGCCCGCCTGTATCATGCCCGCCGTGATGGCATTCGCGGCAATCGCGTTGGCAGTAATAGCCCCGTCAACGATCAGTTCCGCACTGACGGCGCGGCGCATGATCGGTTTCGACCAGTAGCAAGAACTTCCCGTACCCGCTGTCCTGTCCACCTGTAACAACATGGCAAGCATAACATTACCAGCAGGGACGGTGAATTTGGCTTGCAATCGAACCCAGTTATTCTTGGTACTCGTGCTTGCAATAAAGGCAAAATTGTTAACGCCAGACGGTGTGGACGTCATAGCAATGACGTTGGCTGTGTTAGCATCGGTGTTGAAGACCCAAACATCGAACGCGTAGCTCTCACCGGGCGAGACAGCAATAGGGTTAGACCTCCCGCAATCGCGCCCGAGGGATTGAAGTACATAGCCGGAAGAGGCGACATTGTTGCTATCGAAATAGAAGTTCTGCAAGTTTTGCGTGACCCAGCCGTCAATAACCCCGGTCTGCCATCCATTGTCCGCGATATTACTGAAATCGGTCAGCACGAGGCTCTTGGCTGTAATTGCATTGGCCGCGATCTGGTTTGCACCGATGGTGTTTGCCGCGAGCTTGTCGCCGGTGATCGTGCCAGCCGCTATTGTGGTTGCGGTGACCGCGCCCGCTGCGATAGTTCCTGCGGTAACCGCGTTGGCGGCAATCTTGCCTGCGGTAACCGCGTTGGCGGCAATCTTTACGGCACTGATCGCGCCGTCAACGATCAGATTGGCATTCGCCTGCCGTAGGAAACTAGCGCCACCGAACGAGATATTGCCATCAGTGTTGCTAAGCTGGATGTAGATGTAGAGCCTTGCTTGCACGGCACCTGCCGGTGCGGTCATAGCAGCCGAGAACGATTGAACACCGGCTGTCGCAGTTTGCCCGGTAAAAATCGTCGTATACGGTGTAGCCACCAGATTGGTTCCCGCCTCGTCGAACCATCCGACACGCAACCAGATATTCATCGTCGTTCCACTGGTGCGTATAGCCTGCATAGACGCAAAATACTGTTGACCTATAACGACAGGAAAAAATCCACCTTGGGCGGCATTGCCATACCCCGAACCCCCTGCGTATGTGTAATCAATCGATCCTTTGCTAGTAAATGCCTGCGCAGTCGCTGGGTTTATGACGGTATTACTACTTAGTACGGGCCATGCGGCGGTTGTCTGCATCTGGTTATCGGGAAACAGGTTTTCCCAATCCTGAATAACCAATTTCTGTGCAGTGACACTATTGGCGGCAAGTTCAGTTGCGGTTATAGCGCCTGCGGCAATGGTTCCTGCGACGACCGCATTGGCGGCAATGTTTCCTGCGGTCACCGAATTCGCTGCAAGCTTTCCAGCCGTAACAGCCCCTGCGGCGATGGTGCCCGCAGTGATCGCACCTGTAGCAATCTTTGCCGTCGTGACACTACCCGCCAATATCGCCGCTGTGGTAACCGCGTCCGTCGCAATCGTACTGGCTGTGATAGCTCCCGCCGCAAGCTTGGCAGTCGTAATCGCTCCCGCAGCGATTGCTACCGCAGAGATAGAACCGTCAACGATCAAGTTTGCCGCTTCAGCTTTTCGCAAGGAAATGCGATCGATCATAAGGTAGCGGGTCGTGGAGCCTGTGTTCAAGTAGATACGAACTCGGCAATATTTCGCGAGTGCGGGAACGCTTAGCCTTCCGCTTTGCACAGTCCATGTCGAGTTGATCGGGTTATTATTGAGCGCGTCTGTCTGCGCAGGTGTAGTTAGTGCTACCAAGTCCTTGTCATACCAAAATATACGATAGTAAAGGCCAGTTGCGGAGCTACCGTCCGATGTTCGGGTGGCGATCTCCCATGCGAGAGTTGTCCCCGCCTCTACCGGGATAGCCGCAAGACTTGTGAAAGTTTTCTGCACAGCGGGTCCGCCGACAGTAATACTGTCGAGAACCATACTGTTTTTTCCGGTCAAACTATCGGCGGTGGAAAGATAGAAGTTGGCGGGTGCCGTCCCACCCCCGATTGTCCAGATCGTCGCCCATTGCCCTTGCTCGAAATTGCCGTCTTGGATCATATTCTCGAAGTCTGCCAGCATGAGCTGCGTAGCGGTAATCGAGTTTGCCGCGATGGCGTTTGCGGTGATAGCGCCTGCGGCAATCTTGTCAGCGGTGACAGCGTTGGCGACAATGCCGCCATTGGTGATCAGGACGACGCTTCCATCGCTCCAAGGGGTCACCTCCGTGGCCCCTGCCGGGATGCGGCAGAGCATCGGCTTATTGACGAACATGTAGCTGTTCGTCTGGCCTGTGTCCGTCTCCGTCTTCCGAATTAGGATAGCGGCGCAAACAGCCCCCGCCGGCGCAACGCCAACCGCGCGATAGCGGGTCCAATTGTCGGGAGCAGCGCTGTCTCCCTGAATGCCGACGTTTGATGCCGCCACTGTGCTACTGATTGCGGAACCTGCGGCGTTACGCCACTCGATACGGATCGATGCGGTGCAGCGATGCGCGGACAGATAGGCAGTCGCCTCGAACGACTCTCCGGGGACGCAGGGAACCCCATATTTCAGCAAATCCACCGAAAATTGCGGTGCAGCCGGGTTAACCCAATGTACGTCTGTGAAATAGCCACTCCCGGTAGGGGCGCTGTTCTGGAAAACCATCAGCGTTGGCTGACCCGGCCCTGCGTACGTTTGCGTTGCCGGACGGATCGCAAACGTCTGGCCGGGGATCGTGCCACTGGTTGTAGCCAACCAGCAATCAAGCCCTGACATAAAGTTGACGTTCTGTAGCAGGTTATTGCCCGATCCGACCGCGAGAGCATCGGTGGTGACAGAATTCGACGCCAGCTTGTCGGCTGTAATTGCGCTTGCGGCAATCTGTGTCGCGGTCACTGCCCCTGCGGCAAGCTTCCCCGCGACAACAGAGTTTGCAGCAAGTTCATTCGCTGTGACAGCCCCTGCGGCAAGCTTCGCGGTAGTCACTGAACCGGAGGCGATTTCCGTGGCCGTTACCGTACCAGCCGCGATCTTGCCTGCTATAATGGCCCCTGCGGCAATCTCATTAGCTGTCACAGCTCCCGCTGCCAGTTTCGGCGTAGAGATAGCGCCATCGGTTATCTGTGTTCCGGTGATCTGTCCCGTCAACTTCGCCGCCGATATCGCCGCAAGTTGAGCATCCGTCAATTGCCCGGTAATATCAGTGGAGGGAACGGAAGATATCCACGCCGATCCCGTATAGCGATAGATCTTGTCATCGGTCGTCAGGTAGACGGTGCGCCCTTCTACGTTACCTGTAGAGGGTAGGGTTGCCACGATTTCAATAGTCTTGATGCTACTGACGAACTTGGTCGCATCTATAGTGGCAGAAGCAATCTTATTAGCCGTTACTGCCGCATCCGCAATCTTTGCCGCGATAACCGATCCGTCGGCAAGCTTGGCTGCGTCTACGGCAAGAGCGGCAAGCTTCGCGTTGGTGATTGCAGCATCCGCTATCTGGGTCGAGACAAGCGTGCCCGTCACCTTCGCCGCAGCCACAGCGGCGATCTGCGCGTCCGTCAGCTGGCCGGTGATCTTGCTGGCCGCAAGGCTTTCGATCTGAGCGTTGCCCAGCGTCCCGTCGATGTCGTCGGCGTCGACGGTCGCGATCCATGCGCCGCTATGGTAGCGATAGAGCTTGCCGTCAGTTGTCAGATAGGCTTGCCGCCCCTCGACATTGCCTGTCGTGGGCAAGGACGTGACGACTTCCACCGGCTTGAGACCGGCGGCGAACTTGGCGGTATTGATCGCACCGTCAGCGATCTTCGCTGCGATTACGGCCTGATCGGCGAGGACTTCCGCCGTCACCGCCGCAACCTGCAACTTCGCCGTCGAAACGGCCGCATCAGCAAGTTTCAGGTTCGTGACCGCTTCGTCCATGATCTTCGACGCGATCACGGCCGCGTCGGCGATTTTGGCCGCCGTTATGGCATCGTCGAGGATGTCTACCGTCGAAATCAGGATGTTCGGCGTTTTGACGGTCAGCCAGGCCGACCAATCCGTCGCACGGTTCGATTTCGGAATATAGCGTCCCCGCGCCTCATAATCCGTGTTCGGCAAAGTCCACTGGCCGGAGATCAGCCAGGAGAATGGTAACTCATAGCGGGTGCTGTCGCTGTCAAAAACGACGTCACCGGTCTCCTTCAGCCGAACCTGCACCCACACCCGCTCGACATCGTCCATATCCGACGCACAGCTGATCTTGATAGCCGGCCGCCGGGCGATGCCACCGGCATCCTTCACAGTTCCCGGCTCAACGGTCCAGCCCGTCATCGGCTGCGATGGCGGCGTGATCGAGCCAATCCAGCCGATGGCGGTGGGTAATTGCAGGCCGCTATGCCAATCATAGTCGGCGGGATCGACTTCCTTCAGCGTGACGACCGTCAGGAAGTTCACCTGCGGCTCAACCTTGACGACCAGGAATTTCTTTTCCGCATAGCCGTTGCGTGCTGAGGTCCAGGAGACGACGTCGTTCGGCTCCAGCGGATAGGCGTCCGGCGGCAACGATATCTGATGCACGCGGAAGCGCCGATAGTCCTGGATCATCGCCAGGCCGACGCGCTGTACCTGATTGGCAAAGGGCACGGCCGGGAACTGGATTTGCGCCGGTAAGCGGCGGTCGCCATCCAGAACCTCCAGATCAGCATTGTAGCGCCCAGGCGCATCCTTGGTTGCCCATTTTTCGCCAGGCTCCGGATAGGTCGCCTCAATGGCATTGTAAGTATCTGAGAGCGACGGGAAAGGCTGGAAATCCTGCTCCTCCGTCACGATGATATCGTCATCGGAAAAGGAATAGATGGCGCCGCCGGGCGTGCTGATCAGCATCTTGAAGACACCGCCGACTTCGGCCATGCGGCCGTTGCAGCCTTTCAAGAGTTCGGAGATAACATCAAGCGGCTGTTGGTCGCACTGGACTTCATAGCCGGCGCGGAAGGCCGGTTCTTTGCTGCCATCGTCGAGCGTTACCGCTGCGTCACAGGCATTTGCGGCCGCCATCCAGTTTGCGGCCGGCAAGGAGAAGGCGGCGATGTTCTGGCCGCCATAGACCCATTCCGAGCCGTAATAGACGCCGCGCGCCAGATTGTAGATCATCGTTGCCGGATTGCTGGTAGGCTCCCAGGTGGCGGGATTATCCCAGCGATGCGCGCCATTGCCGCCGGCCGACGGGTCCTTGCGGATGTCGTAGAGCGGGACAGGATGCGGTTGATAGAGGCCGGAGGGAATTCCGGAGAAAAGGTCGGTGTTGTAGCGGGCGGTGAGGATGACGACCTGGCAGCCGAGGCCGATCATGGTCGATTTCCAAGGGCGATCCGGATCGGTGCCGAATTTCGCCGTCAAGAAGGCATCGGGGCCAGATTGCGTTCCATCAAGGAACTTGATCCAGAGATAATCTTTGCCGCTAACACGATATTGCTGCACCGGATAGCCGCGTCCGTCGGGATGCGGCTCCTCCCAGAGCACGCCGACTTCCTGATCGTCGATCCAGACGCTGGTGAGGCCACGCGCGCCGGCATAGTTGGGCAGGCTGCCGATCTCGACGACATCGGTGAAATAGGCGTTCGGCGTCTTGCCGTCATCGCCCCAGGAGCCGGCATATTTGCGCCGGCCGGCGGTGGCATAGCTGCCCATGACGAAGGACATGGGGTGGTCGTCGCCCATGCTGATCTCGAGCTTGGCGCCAGCCTGTTGCGGCTGCTCCTTCTTGGCCAATGCCTTTTCGATCAACGACAGGCCGACATTCAGGGCAACCGTCAGGATCAGCTTGCCGATACTGATCGAGCCGAAGAATTGAGAGATCGCGCCGATCGCCAAGCTGATCGGATCAGCATGCGCAGCGTCCGCGATCAGCCAGAAGCCGAGGACGTTCAGAATCAGGATGAGAATTTTCATGGACCGGGCGACCTCGAATGGCGCATGGAAAAGGGTGCGCCGCCGAGGATCGGCAGCGACATATCACCGAAGGGTGATGAGGAAATTGTTACGCCTGCGCCGGCTCAGCCGACTTTGAAGGCCCTGGTGGCGTCGAGGAGGTCGACCGTGCCAAGACCGTTTTCGCGCAGCACGAAGACACGCTCGCCATTGACGACGCCAAGTGCATAGCCGAAGGGGCCGTCATGCGGGATCGCGACGATATCGCCGATATAGGCCTCGCTCGGATGGATCTCCGGCAGCATGGTGGCGACGAGATCGGCGAGATTGTCGAAGCCCGCCGCCTTCATGGTTTTCAGCGCGCCGGCGGCCGTCGAATATTCGCCGCGAAACTGCGCGGCGCAATCGACGCCGGTGATCGCCATCACCAGATTGCCCGCCAGTCCCGGCCCGCAATCATGGCTGCCCCAGGCAAAGGGCGTGCGCTTCAGCCGGTCGATCTCGGCGACGAAACAGGCCCGCCAGTTCTTGACCCTGACAAGATCATCAATCACTTCTGCCCCCAGGGGATCTGCCAATTGGCGACGGTGCTGGAATAGAGGCCGAACTCGTCGCCGCTGCGACGCTTCTGGCCCTCATAGGAGGATTTGGCTGGATTGGTGCGCTCCAGCATGGCGATGGCGGCGGAGATTGCCGATATCTCGACATTGCCGTCCTGCCCGACCGCCGGCGTCTTGATCGGCGCGCCGTCGGTAATGCCGAGAAAGGCGATTTCCGGGGCGGCGCTCGGCTGGCGGGTGACGATATCGAAAGCCATGTCGTGGATTTCCACCGGCGCCAGGCGCAGATCGTAGCCGCGCACCAGCTGCTGCGCCACCGGGGCGATCTGGCCGATGGTGATCGTCACCGTCTGGATCGTCAGATCGGCGGTGCGCGCGATCGGGCTGACCTGCAGATTGAGGCCGCCATAATAGGTCCGTGCCTCCGGCAGGCCGGTGATGCCCGAAACGACGGTGATGTTGATATCGTCGTCGCCGGTCCAAAGGCCGATCGGGTTGATGACGCCGGTATCGAAGCTCTTGCCCTTGATCCAGACGAAACGACGGGGCACGAGCCCCCGGTCGCGCGCGCCGGTCAGCGCCGCGAAGAAAGCAGACGTGATGTTTTTCATTTTCTATTTCTTCTGAACGATCTTGAAGGTGGCTTCCGTGGTGATCATGCCGCTTGCCGTGCCGGGGTTGTGGCTGCCCGGCATGATGATGCATTTGCAGGCCGGGAGCAGCAGCACCACGCCCAAGCCGGCGGAAAAGCCGGCCGGCAGATGTGGAAAGACGCCGAAGACGGGGGTCGTGCCCGCGCCATTCGCCGCCACCGTTTCCGACACTTCGAGAAAGGCATAGCGGCCGCCATAGCCGATCTGCATCTTGTCGCCGACGGTCAGCCGATACCCCGAGGGCAACCCCTTGAGGCTGAGCGAGGCATTGTCGGCGCCAAGTGCTGCGATGCTGACACTCGCGGCCCCAAGCTTCGTCCCATCGGGATCGGCCTGCGGATATTTCGACAGCGGATCATAAAGAAACAGCGCCTCCTGGGCGCCGTGAAGTTTGCGGATGCGGGCGGCGATCTGTTTCGCCTCAGCATTGTACATATCGGCCAGCGTCACCGTGCCGGTCCAGAGCGGCGGCGCCAGCTCCGCCTGCCAGACCCGGCCATCGCCGGAACCGGAAAGCTCGTCATTGCGCTGGATGTCCCAGACGACGCTGGAGATCTTCAGGAGATCGGCAAAGGCCGGCAGGCTATAGGGATAGGAAACAGCCATCATCGCCTCCGGGGATTGCGGTTGATCTGCGCGACGCGGTCGGGAAGCTGCTGATTATAGTCATTCAGCCCCTGCCGCGTCGAAGTCTGCGCCTCGCTCTGGGCGACGTTTTTCACATAGGCCTTCAGATTGCCGTCCTCGTCGACGGAAACGCCGACCGTGACATGCACCCCGGAACCGGAGCCGGAGGCTTCGTTCTGATTGCCGGCCTTGAGGCGATGGGTGGGAACGGGGGCATCCGGCTGAACCCTGGCAAACTGCGGCCCGCCCTCGCCGACTACACCGCCATCGGCATAGCCACGCCGGCCAAGCCGCATCGCCTCGACCACGCCGACGCCACCAGCACGCGAAATATCCTTCTGACTCCAGACGACCTCGCCGGCATGCACGACACCGGCGGGATCATGGATACCGCCGGGGCCGGTGTAGCCACCATCTGCAAACAACCCGGACGAGCCGCTCGCTATAGCGCTCGCCGCCTGTGGCGACCGCGCAAGGATGCCAAGATCCAGCCCGCCGCCTCCGCCGAAGAGTCCGCCAAATATCCCGCCGCCGCCGCCGGCAGCCGCGCTGTTGACCTTGAACAGGCTGTTGAGCACATCGTTCAGCAACCTGTCTGAAATCTTGGTAAGCACGGAAATCGCCGCTTTCCCCAGGGATTTCCAAAGACCCTCGCCATTGCGCAAGCCGCTGACAAGCGTCGAGGCAAAATCGCCGGCAAGCTCACGAGCATATTTGAGCTGTTCATTGTAGCGAATGATACCGGCCGAGGCCGAATTCATGTCGACCGGAAGACCATATTGCTTCTGTGTCGAGGCGACCGTCTGGTCGACGGTCGAGCGGCCCATCTGCTCCTGCTGGAACTGGATATCGCCCGCCAGCTTCTGCAGCTCCTGCGCCTCAGCGGCACGCCGATAGGCATCAGCCTGGTCGTTGGCCGCCTTGGTCAATTGCGGCATCTGCGCCAGCTGCGCTGCGCCACTTTTCTGAAGATCGTCCTGACTTTGCTTCAGCGTGACAACCTTCGACTTCACATTGTCCGTCGCGGCAGCAGATTGAACGGACGCTTGAGTTCCGAGTTTCGTCTGCTCGGTGTAGGTTTGGTCGGTTTGATTGAGATCGCGAACTGCCGCCGTTTGATCACTAACCAATTTGCTTTGGCTGGCATCAACAATCGACTTGGGCTTGCCATCGTTGATTCGCACAGAAGTCGCAGCAGTGCTTAAATTCTGAATTGTGCTTTGTATATCTGCCGCGCTTGTTTTGATGGTGGGCTGCTGACCGGCATTTAGATCTCGCTCTTTTCCATCTCCTGAGTACCTTTTTGAAAGTGCCTGCACTGCTGTACGCGATTGTTGCGCCATCGCTTCAATAGAATCGAGCTCAGCAGAAACTTGATCGCCGATTCCATGGAACGTAGCCTTCAGCTTTTCGGCACGAGCAACATCCTCGGGCGTCTTAAGCAGTGGCATAACTTTATCCAGCTCATCGTATGCATTTTGCACGTCGCTCGATCTTGCAGTTCCTTTTTCAAGTTTGTTTTTAAGCAATTCGTATGATGCAGCAAAATTATGGTACGGGGATCTCACTTGCGCGGCTATCATTCGCGTAAATGCATCAAAATCACTATATTCATTCTGAAACGACTTCATCATTAATTTAGCCGAATTATATTTATCAACTATGTCCAATCTCGGCTTGATGATTGTATCTGAAAGTTCCTTAAGTTCAGCAGCAATCTGAAAATCATCTTGATATGTCTTAATCTTCCCTCCAGATTCCTCATTCCTCTTCTTTGAGTATGCGTATTTCTCATCTATTTTATCTTTTGCGGCATTCAATTTACTATAATCTGTATCACTAATGCCCCAGTCAACGACACCAGAAACGGCGTCGAGAGCCATCTTAGCTTCTGTCCCGCGCAAAAAATTCTTTGAGAATTTTAGAAACTTATTAAAAATTTCTGCAGCAACCTGGGAGTCGCTCTTCTCGAGAGGCACGCCGGTTTCCGATGCGTGATCGACCAAAAATTGAAAAGTTGGACGCCCTTTAAGCCTCTTCAGATTTGATTCACTGAGAGAATTCTCGGCTTCGCCGCCGCTTCCGTTTACCGGCGGCCCCGCATCAGCCACCTGATTGGTTATATTGATGAGCGACTTCCTATAGCTTGTTAGCTGGCCGGCGACGTTTTTATAGTTGTTGCCCGCTTTGCTGGCTTCAGCATAAGCATTGGCAAGAACTCCTCCGAGACCGCGTACTTCATCGCCCATTGATTTTATAGTACGCGCGGCTGCTCCCGACGTTTTGTCGGCACGAGATACGGAAGCATTCCAAACATTGAGATCCGCCACTGCATTGCGGACGCTAGAGCTATCTATAGCGATAGCAAGACTGGCAACGTCCATCATAATTCTCCTTCGCCCATGCGCAACTTAAGGCGCAGCAACAACAATCCATTTCAGAGAGGTCGACGAGAAAATTCTCACTGCGGTAGTGGAAGTTTCCAAGGTTTGGTCAGCAAATTTTATGGCCACAAACGGCGGCCACGACTAACGCGTCTTGCCCAAACATATCGATTTAACAATGTTAGCATAAAGAACATTTAAAGAACAAAATTTATTGACACACAAAGGCATTGTGCGCGATATTGCCTTGGGTTGCAGATATTAAAATGGCAACCGCAAAAACCATCGGGCCGCCCCAACCTAATGATGCGCGTGATAAGCATCAAAAAAACTTGTGGCTGCGAGATTAGCAAAAAGCGGGGCAACAGACAAAATATGCGAGAATTCCACCGCCATAAATGATGGAATCATCAAATATTATTTGTAATTTTTGAGATAGTTCTCAATAAAACAGAAATCAAAATGGGCAATCACATGAAGAATTTGCAAGTTCTATTAGCGGTTTTTACTTTTATTTCTTGCGCACAAGCTTCAGCTGCTTCAGATGAAAAACTTATACAATTGCTAAATAATGTTAAAGGCAATTCCTCAACCGCGCTCTTAGCTGCATATACGTGCCGTGATGCACTTGGCATAACTTACTACAAAGCAATCCGAGCATATGGAGAGCAAGCCCTGCAGCAACTTGGCGCTTCATCACAAGCAACAAAGAGTACATTTGATGCCCTTGAGAGCAGATTCAAAGGGGATAAAAAACTATTGCAGGAAAAAGATGTAATGAAGTGCGTATGGGTGACGACCGAAGCTAATAGAACTTTCCATGAATCGCAGAGCGCCATTTCAGATTACAATGCCTCTGCAAAACCATGAATTGCAACGTCTATCACTGGCATACCTTTCGAATTGATGGCAGAAATCACCCAGCGCATTCGGGGGATTTCATCAAGTTGTTTTCAAATGTTGTGATCACGGCGTTTCTGTTGCCGCTGCTGATCAGTTGTGGAGCCTTCGACCCGCCGATCGTGACGGCTTGCGAGGAAAATCTGAAGCCTGAACTCGTGGCACCGTCAAGCTATGAGCGTAATAGGTTCATCCCCGGCGAGAGGCCTGCCACCAGAGCCGAACTCGACGAGGAATTACGGCATCCCGATCTGAAAAAATTCTACCTGAAGGAGTTTGATACGGGAGCGCTGAAGCCAGTAATTTATACCGGAATCCTGAACTTCAGCGCATCGAACAGGAATGCTGACCGCGTCACGACAACGGTTACTTGCCGATACTTCTCCACCGACGGCCGCACGTCCCAAATTGCGATTTGGTCAGTCGTCCCGTCACCCGTGGATGCCTCCGCTTTTTCCCAGATAATACGGGACATCGGCAACGATCCGCCCCCGACGGAGGAAGAGAGGTTGCGAAACTCGAAGCCAATCGCCCCTTATGCGGGGTGGATTCGCGACACGCTTAGACGTGTCTTCGGCTGAGTACCGATATCTAAGAGTTTAGATCAACTTGTGGGGGCAACATGCGCCGATTAATTTTCGCAACTTTCATGTGTACGATAAGCGGCATTGCTATCGCTGGAGACGACCCAAAACTCGCAGAACTAACGACTGCGTTTACTAATGCCAGTTACGCCAGCCTGAGTGCCGCCTATTTTTGCCGCAACGGCATCGGCGTTGATTCATATCTAAAAGTGCGCAAGGCAGTTGAAGCGGGATTGGTCAATATAACTGGAAGCGCCGACCTTGCGCGCCAGATTATGGATGAATGGGAAAAAAAGATGGCGCGCGACCCACTTTACAAGAATCCCAAGGTCACAGTTGATAAGTGCAGTGATTTACTGATGGAGCGATATCACAAACTGGATGCGGCTTTCGATGCTATTGCAAATAGGAAAAATACGCGCTGACACTTTAATGAATGAATTACGAATTACGGTGACAGTGCACTCAATAAGCTTTCAGATCTGACCAACGCAATCGATGGCCGGCTTCGCTCGTATCGTCGTTCCTAATATTCCACATCACGTCACCCAACGCGGCAACGGGCGGGCGCAAACCTTCGTCTGCGATGATGACTATGCGCTCTATCGCGATCTCCTCACCCATCATTGTCGTGCCGCTGGCGTAGAGATCTGGGGCTGGGGGTGATGCCCAACCATGTTCACCTCATCCTTATTCCAGCGGATGCTGATGGTATTCGCCGCGCACTATCTCGCGTTCATCGCATCTATGCCGGCCATATCCATGCAAGGCTGCGCCGGACCGGTCATTTAAGGCAGGCCTAGAAGTCACCGATTGAGGTTCTGATATCGTCGATCTGAATACTGCTGCCCAGAATTGCAATATCTCCCCACTGGTACCCGTTTCAAAAAGGTGCGAAATACAACCCCATGTATCGCCTGGGGGATTCCATGAACTCAATTTGGAGATTAGCTCCGCTGCTTTTTCTGCTGCCACTATTGAGCAGTTGCAACTTCTTCGACTCAAAGATTGTTCAGTCGTGCGAAGCAGGCCTTAAAAGGAAGCTAACTTCGCCGTCGGGATATAAGCGCATCGAGATCACACAGCATGAGTCAACTCTCAGTCGGCTAGAATACGCGGCTTATCTTGCCGATAGAGAGCAGCGCATATATGGCGGCAAGCCGGTGCTGACCGAGACGTTTTTGCGGGACTTTGACGAAGGCCGACAAAAGCCTGTTTTGTTTACTCTCTATATCGACTACGACGAGCCGAATACTTACGGCACGCCCATACGGCACATTTCAAAATGCACTTATGTCGGCAATGACGCTTCTAACGTTTTGGAACAAGATGTATCAGTGGATGGTATGTCATGGGCGGATTTGCATTGATCGTATCGTCGGCAAAATCGCAGAAAAATTGTTCGAAGAGCAAAATGATTACCCCGCCTCCCGCGCCCTGATCGCCTCCGTTTCCTCCTCCACCGCCTGGCAATAACGCCCGTCCATCGCCTTCAGCACGGCGATGTCCTCGCGGCGCAGGAGGTTGCCGGTCAGTTGCAGCCAGGCCAGCATCTCCTGGTGGGAGAGCGGCGCCGGGCCGGAAAAACCGGGGGCCTGCGCCGAACGGAGGTCCCAGAACCAGTCCCAGAGCGCATGGCCGGCCTCCGGCACCTCGGCCTCCGGGCTGACAAGCTCGAAGGCCTCGTTGCGTTCGCGCCGGGTCTCTCCGTTTGCGTCGCGCACGCAATCATAGCGTGCGACGATCCCTACGGCTTCGGAAAGCCCTTCGGCAAGCTCTTCATAAAATTTGCGCGGTCCTCCGAGGCGCCGGCCACCTGATCGTAGATCCAGCCGGCTTCCTCGACGACTTCGCGAGCCTTCTCGAAGGAGAGCACCGGCTGCTCGCCCTTCCACTGCTGCTCGCCCCAGCTCCAGGAAGCGATGGCGGCGGCGGCCTTGTCGAGATATTCGGCCTCGACCTTGCTAGTGGTCAGCTTCTTCTTGCGGCTGGCGAGGAAGCGGTCGCTATGCTGGCGAACGATCTTCTTCACCTCGTTGCTCTCGGCCGAGCGGATCATGAAGGAGATGCCGAGCGGCTCTTCGCTGGCCGGATGCAGGAGCTGCAGTTCGAAGAGATCTTCGGAATTGACGAGATTGGAGATATCCAAGGAAACACCTTATCGGTTGACTATGAGAATGGCCGCGCGCCCGACTGAGCGCGCGCGAGGCTTCGCGAGATCGCGCTTACGGCGCGGTGACGGGATCGACGCGGATCGGCAGCTGGTTGAGGCCGATCTTGAATTTCTCCAGATCGAAATCGTCGGAGCCGCCGCCGGGATAGAGCGGGCCGGAAACGACGCCGCGCGAATAGAAGACCGTGTTGGTCTTGCCCTGCGGCGCATCGTTGCGCTCGACCTTGATCGCGATGTTGTTGATGTTCAGCGGATCGCCAAAGGTGCGCAGGATGATCTGGCCGGCATCGTCGGCGATGGAGGCAACTTCAAGCTCCGGGTCGCCCGCATTGGAGACGCCCTTCTGCTTCTGCTGTACCGGCTCGTCCAGCGTATTGTAGTTGTTGATGGTGGAGTCGGAGCCGAAATCGCCGATATTGCCGACCTTGCCGACCTGCACCCAGGTCAGCGCGGCATAGGCGCTGGCCGTCAGGTCGGTATTTTGGGCGGTCTCGCATACGTAGACCTTGGAGCCCTTCTTCGTGCTTTTATTCGCCATGGATCATCTCTCCGGTTCAAAGGCGGTGTAGGGAACGGTGACCGGTATTTGCACCCGGTCATCCTCTTGGATCGGGCCTGCGGCCCACGGCTCGCCGCTGATCGTGATCTTCACGCCAGAGGCAAACAGCGTCTTGTTGTTGAAATGGTCGATCACCAGGCCGGCGGCATCGAGCGGCTTGATCAGCCCGCCGCCGGCCTTCCAATAGACAGAAACCTGCAAAAGCCCGCGCTTCTGCTGCGGATCGTCGCCCAGCGTCACCTGCCGCGGCTGGGCGGGTAGGAAGCTGACGGCGAGATAATTATCCGGCTTACTTTCCCCCGCGGGCGGAAAGGCGATGCCGGGCTGCGCCACCGGCAGTGGCGGGGTAAAGGCCAGCGCCGCCAGATGGTCCAGCAGTGCCGCCAGAATGAGAGCGTCCGTTGCCGTCGCCATGCGTCACCCATATCTATGATGTTGAAAGTCTCGATCGGTCAGTCCGTCTCGCGGACGGCCCGCTCGACAATGTCGCGCCATTCCTGCGCGGTGCGGCGCACCATGCCGTGCCCTGCCTCGCCATCGCGGCCATATTCGACCTCGGCCGCATAGGGCACGGTAAAGCCCATATAGATCATGCCGCCAAGTGGCACCCCGAGGCTTGCCGGGTTGACCGCCTCGGCATCGGAATCACTCGAAGCATCGCCGGAGGATGCTCCGGTGTTGACAACCGGCATCGCGGAGCCGGAAACCTGAAACGAATTCACCAGCGCACCGCTGGCATTCGGAGTTCGTTCGATGACCGTTTCGGCCAGCAGTCGCGTGGACGTCTGGACCACATCCTCCATCCGCCGCTTGGTCTTTTCAGCCCAGGCAGCGACAGAGGCGGAGAAATCGGAAGAGGCCATTGCTTCAGCCCTTTGAAATGATTCAGCATCACCGTTCGGATGAACGAGCGCGCTTTTTGAAATTCAGAAAGGTCAGCGCGCCATAACGCGCGCGGATCGCGGAAGCGGCGCCTCTATCGGCCAGCCTCTCCGTCACCATCCGCTCGATCTCCGGCGACGATAACAATCGCTCCAGCCTCCGGATCAGCCGGACAAGCAACCAAAGCGCAAGCACGGCCCTGAAACGAGCAACCGCACTCACCGGCGCACCTGCAACTGCCAAAACACGGCAATGCCGCCCGGTGACAGCGGCTGCACATCGACAATCGCGTGCTCGACACCGGCAATCACCAACCTGTCGGCAAGCGTCGGCTCGATCGAGAGCCCCGCCGTCGAAAGATAGACCATCCGGCCACCGCGCTGGATCAGCGTGCCACCGATATGCGCTTGGGTATTGTCGAGATCGACCAGCATGCAAGCGAAGTCTTCGCTCGTCTGCACGGGGTCGTAGTCCGGACCGGAAGCCGTGATGCGCCGGAGTTGGCCCTGCTGGCCGAACTTGGCAATCAGCTGCTCCGCGGTCGCCCGGGTTTTCGCATAGTCGAAACCAGCCATCACACCACCAGAATGCCCGGCAGAACCGGACGTAGGAAGGGATAAAGCAAACCGTCGAGCATGGTCAGTACAGGCCTTGCGGCAGTGATGCTGTCGTCGAGCGAACTGGCGACGGCATATTCCGTCTCCAGCGGCCCGACCTTCTCGCGCTTGACGGTCTGTGCCGCTGTGACCACGGGCGTCAGGCTGCCGGGATCAGCAAGTTCGACCACGGCAACCTCATAGGCAGCATAAATCACCGGCAGCGGCACGACGTCGTCGGGGACAGCCTCGCCGTTCGCCGTCACAGCCGCCCTGCGTGGCCAGGACAGTGGCTGCTCATAGCCGCCAGCACGAAGACCTGGAAAACGCGGCTCATAAAGGCCATCCACGACTTGCGACCCGCGCACCAGCGCAGCCGTGCGATCATTTTCACCAGCCGCGGCCCAGGTCACATTGCCTCGATCGGCAAAATAGAGATCGGCAGCATCGAGCGTGCCATAGAAAGCTGCGGGCATAAGAGCTCCAGTCTATCAATGAAGAAGGCGGATGCCTCCCCCGCCGAAACGGAGGGAGGACGCTAAACTCACGCCGCCGTCGTGATCTCGTCGCCATAGGCCATGGCCGCCGGCAGGCGCACTTCCGTGCCGCCGGTGCGGGCGATTATGCCGGTTTCGAAGCTCATGATCGACTTCTGGCGCGGCTGCAGCACGCGACGCGGCATCGGCAGATGGAAGCGCAGCACCTCGGGATCTCGGCGGTAGACCACCATACGGCCACCGCCATCCTGTGATGCGGTCGCAAGCTCGCGCAACGGCTGGATATCCAGTGGCAGGCCAGTTTCGGCGGTATAGACATTGCCCCGGCGCAGGAATTCCAGAACGCTGATGTAGCCATCGGTATCGGCAAGTCGCTTGGTGGCGATCAACCGAAATGCTTCCGGCGGCAGGCGCAAGCTGTCCACCCACTCCACTTCGCCGGTGCTCAAGCGCACGCCGCCGATCAGATCGTTGACATCGCGCAGGATCTGATCGGCGGTCTTGGCCGACCAATGGGTTGATGAGCTGGCGCCATCGGCGGCGACATCGACACGCGAGACGTTCGGATCGTTGACGAAACCGGTCCAGCCCTTCTCCACCGAACCGACCATGGCAACGGAATTCAGCAGACGCTCAATCTTGTCGGCGGCAAAGATGGCGTTGGAGGCATTGAGGTCGAGATTGTAGAGCGCGGCCTGATTGACCTCCTCCAGGTTCCATTCCCAGCCGGAGCCGATCATCGCGAAATCATGGCTGGCGCTGTCACGCGTCGATTGGTTGAAGGGCATGTCCGTGCCGGCGCCGGAAAGGAACTTCGCTTCGCCCGCGCTGTCGACGGTGAAGAAGGTCGTACCGGCGGCCCATTCATTGCCCTCGGTGACAACGGGCACATGCAGTCCGTAATTAAAGGTCGGATAGCGGCGCTGGTAGATGCGCGTCTCGATATTGCGGCCCTGCGCGATGACGAAGGAATAGGCCGCCTGGGCATCGGCGAAATGCTGTCGAACGAACTGGTTCATGAATTAGGCGCTCCTGTGCTTCAGCGAGATTTCGACGATGTCGCCGTTCCCACCGCTCGTGTCGAAGAAACAATCGGGAATGGGGCCGACGATGCCGGAACCGGCCACGTTGACGTAGGCGTTGGTGGTCGGGTTGTAGTAGACGGCATCGCCATCAGCGACCGCGCCGCCCGCCCGCACATACATCTGGCCGGCGGTCAGGAATGCGCCGGTGACGAATTGCGCATAGCCGTCGACCTGCGTCGCACCGGGCAACACGGTCGGCGTCAGCACGGCAATGCCGAGAAACTTGCCACCGGCGGCAAAGGGCGCGACACCGTGATCGGCGAGACCGCGCTGGGCCGGCTGGCCGAACTTGATGCCGGCGGCATTTTCCACCGTGCGGCTGATCTTGTTGGATTTTTCCTCGGAAGCGATCTGCCCGTGCAGGCCCTTCTGAGGAGCGTTTCCATAAGTGGTCTGGTAAGTCGCCATTGAAGCGTCTCCTTTTTCGTTGACCTGGTTAAACGGGATTGGCCGGTTGATGCGCGGACTGCAGGTCGCGCACCATGGCGGCATAGGCGCTGAAGGCTGCGGAGATCGACGTCTGCGGCGGCGTGATGCCGCCTCTAACGGCGGCAGCGAAGAGATCCGGCGTTTCGCGGACGGCGTCGGCGAGCATGTCGAAGCGAGCATCGATGTAAGCTTCAGACCTGCCTTCGACCGCACCCTCCCCGATCTTCGCGACGACGACCGCCTTGCGGATCGCCGCGTCCGAAAGGCCCACAGTCTTCACCTCGCCGACGATTGCCTTGGCAAGCCCGATGAGATCGGCGCGAGCCTCGGCTCGCCGTTCGATCTCGACATCGCTCACGAGGTTCGCCTTGACGGCGTCAAGCTCGGCATCACGGATAGCGATGGCCTTCTGATAGGCGGCATCGGTCGCCGTGATCTGGGCCTTGGCATCGGCAAGTTGTCGCTGGAGCTCCGCGATAAGCTCCGAAACCTGATCGCTGACTTCAATCCCGATGCCATCGACGGTATTTGTCCTTGTGGGCATCATCCCTTCCTTGTTTTCGTGCTGATCGGAAATGGGGCGTGGGGCTGCGAGAGGAGCGCAGCCCCACGGTGCAGCGGCATCGCCGATGCGGACTTTCGATCCCGCTCGGCCACGGCGCACAATGGCGATATGATTGATCCGAATGTTCTTCTGGACGGCGTCGTAGGCCTCTCCGGCGGATGTCACGCCCGCGATGAAGTCGAGATCGCAGACATAACCGGCGGAAAGCTCCTGCTTGCCGCTCTCGATGTCCTGGATCGCCGCCTCGTCGCTGACCATCAGCGGCACGCGAATGAAGATGCCCTCACCGGCAATCTCATCGCCAGTTTGCCCGACGGAGTACTTCTTCCAGTTTTCCGAGGTAACCATTTCCGGCGGATGTTCATTTGTCACCGGCCGGTGAGCAGCGCTCTTCAGCGTGTCCTCGGAAAACACTTCCGCGCCCGGCCGATAGACGCGCACGGTGCGCATCTCCGGCCGGCCGATTTCCGCACCAAGATAGTTTTGAATACCCGTCCGGGCGACCCGGGCATCGGCGACAAGATAGCCGTCGCCGGTCCGCCGCGTTCCCGCGACGGTGACAATGTCTGTGAAATTCATGATTGGATATCCCTTGGTCGGAGCCGACTTTGGTTGATGGGTATGTCTTCGGGCTATGAAGAGGCTGCGCTAGGCACCGTATTCTCGCTCCCAGCTTCCTCCGCGCCAGGCTCTGGCTGATCGGCTTGCATCGACCCCTAATGCCGCGATCGCCGCCTCCAGTCCCGGCAGCGATCCGTCCTCGACAAGCGTATTCACCAGTGCTTCGGACAATGCCTGGCGCGGAATGATCTCCTGCCCGGAGGATGAGCCGAACAGGGTTCGTGCAGCATCTGCTTTGGTCTTGAAGATATCGGCTTTTTCTTTCTCGCTCATCTGCTCCAGCGGTGCCCAGGAGGCATAGATATTCGGATCACGAGCGCCGGTGGCAGAGCGAATGAGACATACGTCGAGGCGGGACATGGCGGGTGTGAAGTCGAGCTCCTGGATCGCCTGGATCCGATCGTGATAGTTCTTCATGTCGGCATCGCCGGTGGCGTTGAGACCGGCCGGAGATTGCCCGAGCAGGCGCGTGACCGGAATATCGGCGGCACCGGAAACGATCTGCAGGAAAGCCATGAGAATGTCTGTCAGCCCCGAAAGCGGCGCGCTCTTGCTGTCGTATTCCTCCTCAGCGTCGAGGATCAGCGTGCCGTTGACGCCCTTGATGGTGTTGGCCAGCGAATAGCGGCGCAGCACGGCATCCTCGTAAGCCTGGTTGCCGATATTGGCCGAGAACTGCGGCACCTTGATAATGTCAATCTTCGCCTCGAAGACGAGGCTGGCGATATTGGCGGCCGTGCTGTCGGCATTCTTAATGGCATCCAGGGTCGCAGTGAGCACGCTCTCGCCCCAGCCGTGACTGCCCTGCCCCAGCGTCCCGCCAAAATCCTCGTCCGGGACCATGGCGCCATTGAAAATCACCAGTCGAGACGGATGGATGGCGACTTGCGCGCCGCTTGCGCCAGTCAGCGTGTAGAATTTCGGCTTGCCATACCATTCCGAAGCGGGATCGCGTTCGATCTCTCCGGCGGCAAGTTGGCGACGCGTCAAGACAGTCAGATGCTTCAGCCCACCTTTGCCGACACGTTCGATATCGAGTGGCCGAGAGGGATCGGCATCGCCGACACCGATGAACAAAGCCGCACCGCCGAAGAGACGCGCCTTCTTCGACGCCTCCAGCACCTTGCCGCGCAGGTTCAGCCGGCGTTCTTCAGCCTCGATCAAGCCGATCTGACCGCTCTCGGCCTGCCAGTTCCGCCATTTGCGGCAGCTATCCAGCGCCGGAATATCGACGATCTTGCGCGGCAGCCAGGAGCCGCGATAGGCGGCGATGATCTGTTCATCGGTCAGGATCGGTTGCGCATAGAAGACCGATGCCGCCTTGTCGCGCTCCGTCCCCATGCGAGACGCAAGGCTCACCAGCCCATCGCGAACCATCGAGAGTACGTGTCCCATGGATTGATTATCCTTTGGCATGTCTGTGAAGGAGAGGCCCGCATCCGCGCGGGCCTAGAAATTCTTGAAACTGAAGGAGGAGCCCAGCGCCAACTCGTTCAGCGCATCGGCAAAAGCATCCACCTGATCGTCGAACTGCGCGTTCGGAAAGGCGCAGATCTCATCGAGAAATGCCTCGTTCCAATCGCCGCGCAACAGTTTGACATTCCCAGCTTCGGCCTGTGCCGAAGCCGGTTTGGCGCGGGTTGCCTTGTCACCGGTAATGGACATGACCCTCATGGGAAAGCCAGCCAGCAGCTTGATCTTCGTCTCCGCATCGGCCTTGCCGGCGGCGCCCGGATCCTGCGGCATGCGGATCATCACCGTCGGCCCGTCCTGTGTCGCCATGTTCTTCAGATTGCGCTCGACCTCCGCCGGCGACCAGCGGCCGCGAGCTATGGTTTCGACGTAAAAGATGCCATCGGCTTCCGCCATGCGCAGGCCGACTGTCCAGTCCGGCTGGCGGCCCGGACGCGCTTTTGAAGCAGCAAAATCCCACGCGCGGCAGCGTTTCGTGCCCGCCGGTACCGCCTCAACGATCTCGAAATCGCCGCGCTGAAACAACCCGCCCGAGCGCGGCGCTGGCCGCTGCTGAAACTGGCCGGCGACGGCGTAGGAACCAAGCGGCACCTTGTCCCGTTCCACGACGGAGCGCGGAAAACGCTCCGGAAAGAGCAACTCGCCCTCCTCCGTTCGCGGATCGGCAAACCCGATCGATGTTCGGCAACAACGCTCGGGCTCAAACTCCATGGGAAGCATCAGATGCTCGTAGCCAAGCCCAAGTGCCAGGATCGTGCCGGAGACATCGGCCTCATGCAGCCGCTGCATGACGACGACGATCGCCGAACGCTGCGGATCATTGAGCCGCGTCGGCACGGATTCGCGGAAGGTGCGGATCGTCGATAGTCGCTCTGCTTCGGATTCTGCGCCATCGACCGAATGTGGGTCGTCGATGATCACCCGGTCGCCGCGCCCGCCCGTCAGCCTTGAAAACGGCACGCCCTGGCGAAAGCCGGTGCGCGTATTGGCAAAAGCCATTTCGCCCGATCGCGTCAGCTTCACCTGGTCGCCCCAAAGCATCTGATACCACTCGGAGGCAACAAGATCGCGCATGCGTCTGTTGTCACGCTTGGCATAGTGTTCCGAATAGGAGGAGCCTAGATAGCGCAGCTCTGGCCTGTTCTTCGGTCCCCATTCCCAGGCAGGCCAGAAGACGCCGCAGAGAAGCGACTTCATCGTTCCCGGCGGCACATTGATCAGCAGCCGCGTGATCTCGCCTGACGTCACCGCCTCGAGATGCCGGCAGATCGCATCGATGTGCCAGCCGTGAACATAGTCGACGGATGGCTCGACCACATGCCAAGCTTCGCGGACGAAACCGGCTAGCGAATGACATTGCTCCCGAATCCTTTCGGCATCCTCGGCAATCCTTCGGGTAAGCTCCGCCCAGTCGGCATTAGCCTTCCGTTTCGCCTTCTCCTCACGGATCGCCGCCATCATCGCTACCGGATCCAGCGAGCGGACCGAAGAGGGATTCGAGTGTCGCAAGCTGCTCATCCGTGGCGTTGGTTAAGTCGATCGTAAAACTTTGTCCGCCCTTGGCTCCATTGCCCGGGCGTTCACTCGGCTTCTGATGAACGTAGGATGCGGCGATCTTCGCCATTTCATCCCGTCGCTTCTGATCCGCTTCGTCGTCGCGCATGACTTTCAGCATATAGTCGAGCGGCGTATCACCGGCGGACACGGTTTTGCGCCGCCGGGCGCGCGGTTTGCGCGGCACGACGGGCTTGTCGGCTGTGGACATGCTGTGTGATTTCCGATGGAACGTTGAAAGGAAACAAGCGGCTGAAAGAGAGCCGCTTTCGGTCAACAGTGCGTCGCTGCAACTGTTCTCATCATGCATAAATGAGTACCCCAATTCGGTGCTGTTGGCGACACCCTTGATCGGGAAACTAGCTGCAAGGATTGAGAAGTCTTTGTGAGAGGCATAGATAATTATTTGAAATTACACCAAAATATCGCATTCTATCGTCCTACGCTTAGAGCAAGATTACTCTCCTCCTCCGTTGAAACGCTTTCAACATCAGACAAGCGAATGACCAAGAAGCAGGACCAACATCAACTCGGTCAGGATCTCTCCCTTATCCGCACGACACCGTCGCGCGAAAGGGAGCCGATCGACAACGGAGACAAATCGGAGGGCGTGGCGCAAGCCGCAGCCACGATCGATGCAGCGCGGACTTTCATCACCGCTCATCTTCCCGTTCTGCCGGTTCCATCGATTCCGGAGATTCGCCTGCACAAGGCAGGCCCGCAAAGCGGTCTGCGGCGGCTTGCTGAGCGCGACGAGGCATTCGGCTCACCCTATTGGGCGCACTACTGGGGCGGAGGGCTGGTGCTGGCACGGTATCTTCTCGACAAGCCCGATGTCGTCGCCGGCCGTCGCGTGCTCGATCTCGGCGCCGGCTCCGCCATTGTCGGCATAGCCGCAGCAAAAGCAGGGGCAGCCAAGGTGATCGCAGCCGATATCGATCCCTACGCTATTGCCGCCATGGAGTTGAATGCCGCTATCAACAGAGTGACGATTCTACCTGTTCTTACCGATCTGACGACCGGCGAACCTCCCGCAGCGGATATCGTTTGTGTCGGAGATCTGTTCTATGAGGCTGCACTTGCCGAGCGCGTGACTATGTTTCTCGACCGTTGCCTCGAGCGAGGCATGGACATCCTGATTGGAGATCCATGGCGCACCCATCTGCCGCATTCGCGGCTGCGCCTGCTGGCGGAATATGCCGTGACGGACTTTGGCGACACGGCGGGAAGTACGAGGCCGAGTGGAGTGTTTGCCTTTGAAGATAAACCGCCACCGCTCGACCAAGGCGACAAGGATCCATCATAACGAAAAAAACCCTGGATTCGAACCAGGGCCATTCTCGCAAATTAGGCTTTCATCTTCGCTCGCCGCCTGTTCTCTCGCTCCAAGCGTTTCGCCAGTGCCGCCAGCTCGGGGCTGGCCGCATCGAACACAGGCTTTGCATCGTCCGGTAACCAATATGTTTCATGTTTTGCGGCAGGCTCTTTCACCCGTTCGAGACTACTGGGCGAATTCGGCATCATAGGCGAAATGCGAGACCAATCGGGTTCCTGCAATGCAGGCGAAACCGCGAGCAGAGCCTTGGCCACAGCCTGGAACTCCGCCTGAATCCACCGCTCCGCCGTTCGCCGCACCCGCCCGGTCTTTGCGCAGAAATCGCGGAAGGAGCCGGCAATATGTGGCGCCGCAAGACAAACGGACCATCGGGAAAGCAGGATGCGACGTTCCCCGTCCTGGACATGGGCCAACAACCAGCCCTGCAGCACCTCCTCCGCGCGGCTGATGGCGGCCGCGCTCGGACGATAGCGGACACGAATATCGGTATGATCCCCGGGCTCGGGAAGAACATCCGGCCAAAGCGTCCGCATTCGATCCGGGCGCACCCCGCGCACATCGAGATGCACCATCGTGTCGGCGGCCTCGACGAAGCGAGCACGAACGATCAGGCTAAGATCAGCGACTTCTGCCGCGCGTCGCGAAAGGTCGTTAAACTGCGAGGCGTTCTGGTACATCAAGGCGTTTCTCCAGTTCCCGGTAGATCAAAATCCGAAGCGTCGCGCGCACCGGCCAAGGTCGCCGCGCCACGGCATCCGTTCGCAAGGCCCCCAGCGCAATATCGTCGAAGGCGGCCAGCAGATCGCCGGGCCGCCGCAGTGCCCAATCCTGGCGCTGCACAAGGATGTCGGAGACGGCGCCGATCGTGTCCGACCAGAGCTCATCACGATTGTTGCCTGTCTGGCGAATGCAGCGCAGGGCAAAGATGAGATGGCCGTCGCCGTGCTGCCCCCGGATTTCCTGCATGGTGCCGCGCGCATGGCTTTGCGCTGGGGCGCGGCGGCGATGGACTGGAACCAGCTTGATGCCGAGGCCGTCAAGAAGAGTGTCGAGCCTGCCTTTGGTCATGGGCACATTCCTCCCTTCAACAAGGAAAATTCAAAGCAGTCGGCGGCATCATTTCGATCATGCAACCGTCCCGTTTTCGGTTGCCGCAGAGGGACGCCTCGGCTTGAACAGGGCTTCCGCATTCGACATTATCTCCACCCTCGCCCCGTCTCGCAGCATCGGCGTGTTGAGATAGGCAACGATCGCCTCGCCAGCGGCCGCTTTGGCTGCATCCTGGGTCGAAAAGACAATCGGTTCGCCACGGCTGTCCTTCAGGACGTCGTTGGTGGCGCGGTGAACCTTGCGTATCCAGCCAAGATGACCGCCCGCGACAGCTTCCGTTCCGATCTGAAACTCATTCATAGAAACCTCCTCTGGCCGCCCCCGGCCAGTTATTTGGATTAATTTTTGTAAGAAATTCAGATGCTTGGCAACATCATGCGCGTTATGGCCGTGATCCCGTCACAGCTTCGCTCCGCGCTGAGATACATCCTCAGCTGTCCGGAAATGAACCTGATCACCCTCCGGCGCACCGCTGACGTCGTCACTCTCGCTTGCATATTTCGGCGACGAAATGATCGGCGCCACAGCCGCAAGCACACAGACGAAACACAGAGCCGCACCAATGCACGCGAGAAACCCCTGAGCGATCTCACTCATGTGATCGCCTCCGCGTCCTGTTGACACCCGGGCAAACCGCGATCGGACATCTCCACCGGCTCGCTACGCTCCTCGCAGGCTTCACAATGCCACTCGATTACCTCGGCAATCGACAAGGCCCGCCGACAGCCGGGGCAACCCCAGAAGAAGTCGAAATAGAATGGGCTGGAACCCACCCTTCTGCCTTTCCTGATCGAGACCATGCGACCGCTCCCAAAACCGTTGTTCACCAGGCGACACTCGCCTCAGCACGTCAGCCTCGCGGCGATTTTCTCCGCAGGCATCTTGATAGACACAAATTATGTTGTTATTAGTGTCGATGTCAACATGATTTATGTTAATTATTTTGCGAGTGTCTGGTCATGCAGAAATCCATGGGCGAACGACTGAAGGCGGCGCGCGAAGCCGCAAATTATTCCTCAGCGACAAAGGCGGCGGAGACGCTTGGTGTCAGCCTGTCCACTTATCGGGCACACGAAAACGGCCAGAACGAATTCGGCCCCGAAATCGCCGATCGCTACGCCAAGAAATTCGGCACCACCGCCGGCTATCTTTTGACTGGTGAAGGCCCACGCAAGGGAGAGCGATCAGGGCCACGTATGGTCACGTCCTTCGACCCCGATGAACAATACAATGAAGGATTTGCAGAGGACGGCGAGAACGTCAGCTACAGCCGGGAGCACTGGCAATCGAAGATTGAGGGCGCGACGCCGGAGCTCGATGTCAAGCTCGGCGCAGGCAGCGGCATTGTCGGCGAGGTCATCAATCTGCCGGTCGGCGCCGGCAATGTCGCCGGCCACAAAATCGTCGCGGAGTGGGTGATTCCAGCAGGTTACCTGCGCAACGAAGCAAAGGCATCGCCAAACCACACCATCATCATGGAGGTGATCGGCGATTCCATGCAGCCCACCTACATGCCCGGCGACCGCGTCATCGTCGATCTCTCGCAGAACCTGATGGTGACGGACACGGTCTATGCCATCAGCGACGGCTATTCAGAGCCGCAGATCAAACGCCTTCAGCGCGTCCCCTTCACCCAACCCAGCCAGGTCAAGATTATCTCCGACAATCCGGCGCTGGAAACCTTTACAGTGGAATTGGCGCGGCTGACGATCATTGGGCGTATCTGCGGGCATATCGCCCGAAAATAAAAGCCGGGCAGCCTAGCCCTCCAATCACCCGCTCCCGCAAGCTTGCCGGAATCAGGAGAGACAGGACATTCGGCGCTCGGAGCCGGAAAACACTAATTATGTCTACAAAGGTGATCGATAAACATGTATAATGTTGACATTGATCGTGTCGCATGACATCTTTCCTTTCGCGAGACAATCGCCCAAGACGGAATGAGCCCACGCAAGTTTGAAAATATTGCGTGAAGTCGCGAAACCGGATCGGAGATCGAGCGAATATGAATGTCGCGGCCCGACGGGCACGCAGAAGGAGGATGCTACTTCATGCCAGCGAAGTCAGACGTCATGATCGTTGCCTGGGCGCTCTATCACCGCGATACGCGGTTGCGCCGGCCACTAACGGCAGATGGCAGGCGCAAATGGTTCGCCCACTCTCTGGCGACGGCTTGGATCTGGGCGCTACAGCAGGCAACAGACGCGACCAAGACCGAAGATCAGCATCGTGCCGAGCGACTGACAAGCCTGAAGCTGGAATTGCTGCGCGTCGACGCTCGGCCATTCGGAATGCCGATCGCAAAGGATCGAACGACGCTCATGGCAGAGATCGATCGCCTGACCGCCCAATCGTCCGCATCGGCAACACGGATGGCAGCATGACGGCACCCAACGATGCCTTCTCCTGCGAATACTCCTTCGATGAGCTCACCATCAATCTCTGCGATCGCTGGGAATCAGGCCTGCTCCTCTATGGCCGCGCCGAGCTGACATCCGCCGGAGACGGCTATGATGGCGAATTTTACGTCTCGACCATCCGATTGGATGGCGGCGCCCGGTTAGCGCGACCAAACCCGGCTGCAAAGGCAGGCACCTTCGAGGCCGAGCTGTTCCGGCGCATCGCCTCCGTGATCGAAAACGACAAAACACTTCCCGGCCGCCACGCTGCCGAACTGTTCGCCTGTGAATACGAGCAGTCCATGGAGACAGATCATGACGTGTTTCATGAGATCAGACGGGAAAAAGCATTGGAGCCAGTGGCGTGACGCTCACGCCGGGTTAAGCGTCTCTCCATCTCGAAAATGTCGCGGCCTGCCCTCGTCTATGCCCATCCCGGTCGATGAGCTGCCAGACGATGCCATCCTCGATCCAGAAACGCCGACCCGATTTTGCGATCCGCAGCCCACGATAATCGGAGATAAAGCCGTCGCGCGTGACCGCATCCAGCAATTGCTGACGCTCAGCCCGATTGGGAAGCTCCGCAGACAGACGCGACGGCAGGGTCACGAATTCATCCCACGGATATTCAAAACAAGCCTGGCCAGCTCTATTCGCATAGACGAACCGCGGATCAGGATCCGTGTTGTGCGCAACGACAACGAAGGGTGCATCCCTATACAGCCACTCCGGTCCAAGCCCTTGCTCAACGAGGGGCATACCGACAATACGAGCATAGCTCCCAACAAGCAGATCGAAGAACTCGCGATCAAGCGACAAATCTGAAGCGCTATGTCCGAAATTATCAGCCATCGATGTCTTTCCTATCGGATCGTCTCCTGCTTTATCTAGGCCCACGACACCGGAAATCAAACAGAATCATGCACTCAAGTCTGCGATTGTTCTTATGGCTTCTGAAAAAATAGTCAGGCCGGCTGAACCAAGAAAATCGCCTTAGTTCGTTGTAATCGGCTTTCTTTATCGGTTCATGAGGTAGCCTATACAAATACTGAGACCAACACTTTTTGGGATTTTCCGGGATTTCTGTGGACAAGATTGAAGTGCGTTAAGCGCTAGCCTTGTGGATTCCGTTGACCACCGCTCCGCCGCTGTTTCTTCTTACGTGAATCAAAACTACAACAGTACGGTTGCTGTTGCGGGGTAGGTTCATGTCAGTTGAATTCTGGAAGTGGCTGCTTGGTGTTCTCACCTCTACTGGGCTGATAGGACTTGTGGCGCTTTTAATGCGCGACACCTTGGCCAAGTTCTTTTCGAAGGCTGTCGAACACCGCTTCGAAAAAAACTAGAGACATTCAAGGCAGACATCCGGGACAACGAAAAGGAGCTAGACCAAATTAGGTCGTTCCTGGTCTCGGCCCGGAGGGATCGCGACACTGCGATCCAATCGAAGCGGTTGGAAGCGGCAGAAACGCTGTTGCGCGCACGTCACGGACTTGCTCAACTCTCGATGCTCGTTGAGTACATGAAAATTCTGAACACTGAACAGATACTCAAGGACGCCAACGATCCGAAGATCGCCGAGTTCATCGAAACGCTGGTAAAGCCGTTCGACATCGACGAGAAGATCAAATTACTTGGAGCAATCGATAAGACGATTCCACGATTGTATCTTAGCGATAAGTCTCTGAAAGCTTTCGACGCTTATGAAAGCATCATCATCCACGCCGCGATGATGATGAAACTCTTTAGCATCCCCCTGCGAGACAAGGGCGGTCTCATCAAGGCTGGAAGCCTCAGCAAAACAGTGATGGAGCTAGTACCCGGGTCAAAGGACGGCTTCGACAAATGGGGTGAAGGGTTTGCGTATCACTGGTCGACGTATTTTCACGATGAGATTTTGCGATCTCTTCGTCATGAAGTTTCGGGTGCTGATGACATGACGCGGGATACGGAATCAATCGAGCGCCTTGCGCTAAACTCCCGTCGCGCGCAGATCAATATCCGCTCGTCGCTGGAACAGGCGGGCCTGCCCGACACGCTGATCAAACCGGACGAAAGCGCAGCAGCGACCTCGTCCGTCGTCGAGAAGGCTAAACTTTAGCCGACCGGCTTGCGATCAATTCATTGAGAATATTTACCAAGTCACCGAACTCTGTACCGACAATCGCACGCAAACCGCATTCAGCGCCGTCTCGCAGATCACAGTATAGGACCGTCTGAGATGAAATGTAGCTCGTCACATTCGATGATTTTCCAGGCATTGAAAACATTAGTCTTTCGCCAGGCTGTCTTCGGCAACGTCGTACCCTGTCGTCACATTCGTTGCTCCCACGGGCCCATTTTCTCACATTCGATAATTTTGATGACCGTAGGCATTACGGTTGTCGGCTACTCAAGGAGGAAGAGCTTCGGCCAATGACAGCCGACTTGACAACTAGCGGAGAAGAATGAGGCAAACGACGGAGTCAGAAACAACGCCACGCTCTAGCTAACTCAACGTTGAATTTACCAGTTGGCGATATCCCCACTGAATGCATTTGGTGGAGCCAACTTTGAAATCGATTTTCTCGAAACTCTTTTCATTGTCGAAGATGGTGTCCCCTCAGGTCACGCACTTAGAAACGCATGCGGACACGGCACCTTCATTTGCCGAGCGCGCGCACGCTGTGGCCATTCATCTAGGTCGCGCGATTCACGGTCTCGAAGTCACCGTCACCCAGGAGCGACCGTTTGTATTCACCATCCGAACTAGCGGGGTCATACAAGCAAAGATTCAGCTTCTGTTTGGGGACTTAGTCGCAGATATTGATAACGTCGCTGTGGCATCGCACCTACGAAGACAAGGCCTGTGTCGGCGCTTCACGCAAGAACTCTACAATGCCATTCGCTCCATCGGCTTACGTAAGATGACATTGTACGCTGTCAAAGATGGATGCGTGACTTGGGCGGCACTTGGTTTTCGCCCCACGGCGAACGCTTGGAAGTTAAATAAAGCTGAAATAGAGAAGAGTTTTCGAGCTTATCGACATGAGTTCCCGCCAGAAGTCGCTGAAACTATTAGTGAATTAATTTTTGCCGACCAAACCGACGTTTTCCCAATAATCGCAAACAGCAAGATCGAGGGTGATATCCATTTGCCGCCCGTAGATTTATCGTCAAAGATTTTGGGTGAGATTAAGGGGTGGCATGGAGAGTTCGATGTCGAAAGTGAACGCTATAGGCAATACCTGTTCCGATGACCGTGAATCGTGGATGAATGCGAAATGGATTCCCGCAGGTACCGATATTCTATATGACTTGCGAACGACGCCTCGCAATTTTGACTACGAGAAAATGCGGGCCAGCTATCGCGCTGACGGATATTCTGAAGAGTTAACAGAAAAAATTATCAGGGCGCTGGGTTATAAGGGTCGGTCAATCGACTGAGCAGAGAGCGCGGTGGCCGCGCTAGCCCCAACCACCTCGAATGTCGGCGCGTCGCCAGAAAATCTAAAAGGCAGGGGAAACCCTGCCTTTGGTGCTGGCCCGCAGGCCAGAGAAGAGACTACATCTCGCGTCCGAGATGGGTGCCGATCCGCAGATCAGAACCAAAATTTACCGGGCACCAACGGGGGCGTCAACAGGCCCATCGTCGTTTTTCGGTGCGGTTAGCCGTTCGAGGATTTCGCCCTCCAGGAACTCGACACGGCGTTCATATTCGTGGACGACTTCCGCCAACGTGGCTGCATGCCTCATACCCACGCGGTTCTCGATAAATGTGCGCAGAGGGACGATGGCGCTAGCAACGCCGTCAAGGATCGCCTCGAAGTCCTGCTGCGAAAGTTTAGGCACCCAGTGGCAGCCGTTCCTGTTGTAGTCCACGTAGCGTTCGAGCCTGCAGATGCTGGCGGTCATGACATTGTCGCATATCGCCCAGACCGTGCGCCCCTTGTCCGGCCCTGGATTTTCCGAAAGCTGCCGGCAGTATGGCGGGAGTGGACGGTCAAGCTCGATCTCGCTGGGTGGCTCGCTAGTCAGGGGAACGAATATCACGGCACCATCCACTGGCGACATCGAAACCGGAGGACGAAGGATGACCCCCGGATGATATCCGGTGAACTCCGGTTTGCGGGACCCGGGAGCCGCTGCAATCCAGTATACCTCACGAGCGGCAGGCTTTCTCGGAATGGTCACCGCGTTGGAATTCCAAGCTTCGAGTGCTCCTCTGAGCCGTGCCTGGTTCGCTGCGGCCGGACGGGACTGATTTTCTGCAAAAACGGACCGTGCAGGCATGAGAATGGTCTTTCTATGCTTCATTCGCTAGGTTCCTCGCTATTGAGATCGACAATTGGCTGCTGTGGTCGGGCGGCGGGTCGACCACAGCCGACGGAAACATGAAGCCCGCGGAATCCCGCGCGGCCCGGATCGACGCGCAGAACGCCGATCTCTCCTTTCAGGATGGCGACCACCACGTCGCCGACACGACGGTTTTGAGCGCGGCAGTATGCCCGGAACTTCCTCGACGCCCCGGACGACGTCAGGGGGATTGCAACAAGGCTCCGAAGAATGTCGTCGACCTGGCGATGCAGGAACCTCAGGCCGCGGACTTCGCCGGACATACGCGCGATCGGGCTGAAATAACCGGCCGACACCAGTGGTGCGATTTCCCAACCCCGGATGCCAAGCAGTTCAGCCGCCTCGTTCCTTGTCAGCAACGCGTCGATTTCCCGCCTGATCTCGGCGACCTGAGAGGAATCGAAGGAGACCCGGCGGCGGCCACGCCTCTCGGCGTCAACTGTACCAAGGGCGCTGACGAGGCTGGCGAGACCGCGACGGTCCACCCCGAGATCGCTTGCCAACGCAGTCAAGCTGATCAAACCGTCGTCATTCGCATCGAGCACACGACTTCCGGTCAGAACGGCGGCATGCGCCTTTCGGAATACCGTCAACAACATTCGGCGTGTCGCCACGTCAGGAAGGGAGCGGGCCTGAAGATACGCCCAGCCAAACACGTTCGAATAGGAAGCGTCGATTTCGGCGCTCGATAGGTTCTTGGATAGCCAGCTGGAGATCACCGTCACGAGATGCGTCCGGTCAGCACACAGGGCGCGATAGCCGACATCCACCGTGCGGGATGTCAGATCGGGGATCGCGTCCAGTTTCTGGTTCGACACGAGGCGGCCGATGAGGTGGCATACGTCGACCGCATCCGTCGCGTCGAGCCTGTCGAGCAGCGGCGCTGTCCAGCGCTCTTCATAGCCCATGCGCATCAGCAGGTAGGCTGCCAGCGTCCCGCGGCGCAGGGTTTTCGGCATAGGGGGGCATGCCAGACCGTTTCCGCTTTTAGTGACATCGAACCTCGGCCACCACCAGCCGACCGGACTGTTGTCGATATCGCGATCGGCAAGCTCGATGTCATGGTAAGGGCAGCGCCGCAGAGCGACGATGTCCCACCAGCTCCGGTGATAGGCCTTCTCGGCAAGGCACGCCGCGCACCAGCGCCGCGTCGAAAACGAAAGGTCACGCCGGGCAAAGCGCTGGCCTCCGAGCCAATACGATCCGTCCTTTTCCATGGGAGTGGCATGCGCCAGACCCCGACGGCGCTCGTCGGTGATGGGCAGGCGAGAGACGACCTCGAGCATCGCCGCCGGCACAATGTTGCGACCATTGACCTCGATCCAGTTGGAGTAGACGCGCATGCTGTCGTGTCCCTCGTCGTCCACGAGGCGGCAGAAGTAGCCGTGTGCTCCTTCCACCTTCCCGGGTTCGATGGCCCAGTTACTGAACGGTGACATCAGGCGGTCATACATGGCGCGCGCCTCCGCGGCCGAACGGAACGTAGTTGGCGTCCAGCGAGAGACGCTCGGCGGCGGCACGACGCAAGTGCTGGAGGGTGATGCGCGGACTGTCGTCGTTAATGGCGAAGAAGGCCGCAGCGGTGATGACGTTCATCGGCCAGCCGATAGTGCCGCGGCAGATATGGAAGAAATCGGCGACGTAGTCGTTCTCCCCGAGACCTGAAAGCTCGCGGAACGGCAGGAGGCGGTCGACGCCATGGAGGAAGTACTGGAGGCGTTCGCGGTCCTCCACGCTGTTCTGGTCGTACTTGCGCATGCGGAAGCGAGGGAGACCACCGCGCCCTTCAATTTCCGGCATTTCCGACATGGCGGGTTCGATGGCGGGATGTCCTGCCAGCAGGACGTTGCAGAAGCGACGGTCGGCGACGTATTTCACGAGGGACATAGCGACGGTCCGGCGCTGGCCAGGATCGTTGAGGATCGCATGTGCGTCGTCGATAATGAGAAGCCTCACGCCCATTTTCATGAGCCTCGTCGTCGCCATTTTGTTGATCGTGGCCGCCGAGAGGTTGGGGATCGCGGCGGCGGCCGTCGCATCGTAGATTTCCCGGCCAAGCGACATCGAATTCCAGTCGCGGCGGGCCTCAATGTAAAGCACCGGATACTGGTAGCCCGTTTCTGCCTGGACCGGAGGGTGCTTGCTGGCGAAGTACTGCAGGACGAAAGATTTGCCGCTGCGGTAGTCGCCGAGAAGCGTTCCAACCTGGCCGACATCGGGGGTGCCACCCTCGACAGGCATATGGAAACGCTTGATGTCCTTGAACCGCGCGAGGAAGTCGTCACTGCGAAAGAGGACGTCGCGCACCATGGCCTGGCGCTCGGCAGGAGGACTGGACGCCGCTTCGACGCGCTGCTCGGGGGTCACCATCGGGGTGACGTTAAACTGCGGGAATACCCTCATTCGTCTTCTCCTTCGCTGTGGAACTTGCTGAATAGGTCCGCTGCGGACGCGCGGACCTCGGTTTCGGTGCGGCCGTCGAGCGGCGGCGGCGCGACCTGCGTGCGCCGGGAACGAGGTTCGATGTCTGCGGCATGTCCGGCAAACGGATCGCTGGAGATCGGCACGACATGACTGTCATCGGAGGTCTCGGGGCCAGGCGTAAAGATTTCCGCAGGCGTGTTGCCGCGCCGGGACTCGGCGTCGATGCGGGACCTGTTCGTCGGAGCTGGTTCGAACGGCTCATCGATGCGCATGCGCTCCGAGCTTGCCGCCGCACTGTGGACGGGATCGACGATGCGGCTGCGGGCGAACTTGCGCTTGAGACCGGCGAAGAAGCGTTCGAAGTTATGCTTGACGCGCATCTTCTCCCGGCGCTTGTTGAGTTCCTTGATTTCGTCAGTCATCGTGTCGCGAAGAGCGAGGAGGTTCGTCACCGACGCAGCGTCCTCATTCATCCGCTCGCGGTAGACCTTCTGGATGGCGCGGTGGCGGGCGAGCGTCATGCCCGTGGCGTAGGCGGCATCCGAGCCGCAGATCGGCACCTCAATGAAGGTCGGCGGATTGACGTGGTGATTGACCATCCAGATGCGCGCAAGGTCATTCGGATCGCGGACGCATTTGTACTTCGTGGTCTCCGAACGATCTCCGGCCGCGCGGTGCTTCGGGTCGGCCATGAGGACGGCCAGCCCCGGATCGGCGTAGCGCAGGCTATCCCACAGGATGCCGTCGTTTTGGATCGTCCTGTAGGTGAAGTCGCCAGCGAGCCGCGCGAAAACAAGCGGATCGACAGGGCGACGGGGTGGTGCCTGCTTGATCGTCGCGGCCCACTTGTCGTTCGGGATCGCCTTCATCGATCGGAGGACGCCGATGCCCTTGACGGGCCGCGTATGGTACTTCGTGGCGAAATAGGTCAGGAGCCATGCGTTCAGCTCCGACAAGGTGAGGACCGGCAGGCCCGCCATTCTGGCGTCGTCGTAGAGCTTCTGCCGCTGGGGGTTGGAGAAGGTCGACCCTGGCGCGATGTGGAGGACGTCCTGGTTGATAACCCTGAACGTGCGTTCGATGCCACCTTTCTCCCATCCGTGGGAGCCGCGATATTCCACGATCTGGAAGCCGAGCTGGGCGGCGGCCGAACGCATGTTGTTCGACAGGTTCTCCATCGCCAGATCGACGCCCACTTTCGCGGGAAGTCCGTACGGCAGATAGATCAGGCCGGGGAACGCGGACGTGTCCTTGGGATAGATCGCATGCTTCAGGGCGGCGAGAGTGCCGATGTAGCTCGGCCCTTCAAAGGAGATCGCGAAACCGACGACCGCGGCCGTGCAACGATCGCGGAAGATGCAGAGCCAGGGGCGATCCCAGAAAACGGGGTAGACATCGTCGATGACAGTGATGTCGGCCTGCGTCCAATCCACGTCAACGATATCCAGGGCGCTGTCGGGCAGTACCTGACGGATGTAGATGCCGAACTTCTTCTGCGCGGCCTCTGATCCGTATCTGTTTGCGTGCTTGACGAACTTGTCGACTTTGGCCCAGCGGCGCTGGATCGTGCTGTCGGAGGGACCGCGATAATTTCCGCTGCCGTCGAAGACCTCGCGGCCAACAGCCTCGTTTTCAGGGAGCGCCGCCCAATTCAGGAACAGCGTCTTCACGTCATCCCAGTCGCCTTCGGTCTCCATACTCACCTGATGGACGGCGTCTTCCAAAAGCTGTTCTGTGAGGGAAGAGAAGCTCAGAAGCTTATTGCCCGCTGACAACCGCGGTGCGAGCGCGACTAGCGCGTCGTAGCTGTTTGCGTAATAGACGACGAGTTTCTGCCTGAGACGGCTGTAGGACGGCGGCGGATTGTCGCCGACGCGTTCAGCGCGGTCGGCCGCGACCTGCAGGATCAGTTCCTTGTCCGCTTCGCGACCGCGCTTTTCGGCGGCTTCCGCGATCTCGCTAACGTAGCCCAGCCATTTCTGCGCGCTCTCGAGCTGCCAGTCCTTCAGCGCGAGGGTCAGGCCGTCGTTCACGATGCCGCCCGACGATTTATACGGCTTGAAGCGACCTTGCTGTTCGAGGGTCACGAGCTGATAGTTCGTGAGATAGAGCGTGCCGCCGCCATAGAGGTTGACGAGCGTGGCCACCGCGCCGTGATGATCGTCGGCGTCCCAGGAACGAACGGAGTAGTGTCCGACCTTACGACGTCCAGGACTGAAGATCATGTACTTCTCGTCCACCGAGATCGAAACTGGCTGGGACAGCGGGGCGGCGAAGTCGTGCTTCGGGACCTCCAGTTCGACAACGGTAAGGGCGAGCGGTAGGCTTCCGAAATTCAGGAAGTCGCTGGGTTTGCTGTAGATGCTCATCGGGCGATCTCCATCGGACGGTGACGCGGCCAGCGAACGACAGAGCGCTCGTCGTAGTGCCGCGAGAGGTCGATCTCGATCTCGCCACGGTGCACGAGCTGCATGAGGGCGGTGAAGTGGCGGTCAACTTCGTCGAGCGGCCGCGAGAAAACAGCCTCGCCGCCGCTACCGAGGGCTTGATAGACGGGGGCCGGCAGGTCCACGGCAGCACGGATGACGCCGATCGTCGAAGGAAGGCTGTTCCGGTAGATGACGTCCCGCACAGCTTCGAGCGCCATTTGATCATCTACGAAGCTGTGCTCGTACTGCCGACGCAGGTTGGTCATCCTGGGTTCGATGCGGACCGACAGCTCGGAATGTACGGCGTAGCCACAACCGTGTTCCTCGGCGTAAATTTCCTTGAGGACGCGCACCCTGTCGGCGAAACCGCGGCGCTCGTCCTGGATGGCGACAGGAACGTATTCGACAACGGTGACGTGGCCGTCATCCTCAAGCACGGCGACATCGGGAGACACCGACCTGACCTTCGAACGGCCCGAGAGGTCGTGCCAGACGGAGTACTCGAGTTTTGGCGGATAGACTGCGATCCGGACGACGCGCGGATCGGTTTCCAGATGGATCAAACCATCCATCATGAGGGGTAGTCTCGTTCTGACCCAGGATGTCCTCGCCTTGCGGGTGGGGAAGACGCCCGGGAGCGTCGGATGACGGGCGCGATCCTTGATCTGGCGGCCCGGAACATAAGGTTCGTTGAAGATGTGCTTCATGGTGGATCTCCATGGCTCCGCCGTTCGCTGGAACGGCGGTTCCCGCGGCTGGCAGCTTGTTTTCAGGGTTTGCTGTTTAGAGGCCGTGGCGACCCGGACGGTTGGATACCGAGCAGATCAACCTTGCGATCTCCTCGTCCACCGGGATCGGCATCAGGTCAGGAAGCGCGAGGAAGTCGATATCGTCGGCATCAATGAGGGTTGCGGACGAGAAAGCGTGTTTGGACAGATACATGGCGCAGTTTTCCCTTGGCCGCTCGCGAAGGCGGCGGCGTTGTTCAGAACGAAATGGAAGCGAAGCTCCGTCTGGTGCCGACCTAGACGATCCGGAGCAGGGCGTAAGCGGTCAGGCGACGCCGCCTGCCTATTCGCCCAAGGTCCGTGAACCTGGTCGTGGTGGACACCGGGGCAATGGCTGCCCCGGCGTCCGACATCCGGCGTGCGGGTAAACACAGGTCGACCTCGACCATTAACGCTTCACGCGTCATATGGCAGATAAACCGGTTTTCCGTTTGATTTCCGGGCGGTACCCGACTACATGTATGCCATGGCTTTTTACTCCATACGTGAGCCATTAGGCTGACGCCTGCTTCGAACAGGTCCAGCCGCCTCAAAGCGGGTCGCTCGCGAAAGCGGCCCGTTTCCGTTTCCAGCACTTGATCAAGGCCCTCAATAAGCCGCTCATCCATGCCGTTGACGATCATATAGGATGCAATCCCACGCATAGACAAGTCCCCGGAGACGCCCCGAGCGGGCATCAGAGCGGGCAGCAAATGGACCACCCACAACTCTGCCGCGTACGGCGGTTTTGGCGGAAATTTCGACCTTCCCCGGTCACGATCCGGATAGTAAGGAAAATTCAAGAACTCGCACACTCCACTGAATTCCTTGATAAATTCAAGAACTCGCAAGGAAACTCCTTGCCTCGTCCCATTGAGTGTTTCATGCAACCTCAAACCAAGGATTCGAGCTTTTAATTCCTTGCACCGATGCACGATAAAAGGGTTCACAGATGTCGAACTGAATCCTTGCGGGACGATCCGGGCGACCACATCGCGAACCCCATGACCTGCCCGGTACGCCGGAGTTTTCGGACTCAGATCAACCGCATCGAGATTGTTAGCAGGTGCGGATTTCGAGGCGCGCGACCATGCTGGACTGCGACATTCGGAATTCCTGCGGAGAGTCGTCTCCAATCCTTGTAAATGGGGTCGAACCATTTCGATTTTCCTTTCTAGACAAAGAATTCGCTGAAATTCCTTGGCCTTAATATTCAAGAACTCGATGCTTGTTTTTCGACGTTATTTCCTTGTGGCAGAGCGGCCGAAGTATTACCTCGTAATGACAGCACACTTGGCCAGACTGCAACCTATGCCGGTACCGACGCGAATGACGTCGCCGGGCGACGCCTGCCAACGCCTGGCAACGCGCCGGACGACACCGTAAAAAAATTTTCGAGTCTTCCGATATTTTTTTGCGGGGCGTCGCTTTTGGGGTCTTTCGCCCCCCAAAAGCCGCCCCCTCGCCGGCCAGTTTGCCCAGAACATCATCCTTCAACCTTGGAAATTCGGCTAGGACTTCCATGCACGTGTCTCCCCAGTCTGCCGTGTGTCCGCAGCCTCGACCGCCGCCCTGACATCATCGGCCGTCAGAAACTTCTCCTTGAGAAGCCGGATGTGCATGTCCAAGAGCGCATTCCTGTTATCTTGGAGCAGCGATTTTGCCCTCTCGAATTGTGTTGTCAGTGTCGCATCTACCGCTTGCTGAAGACCCTTGCGCGTCGATCTCAGCGCCGCCAGTCGTTTTGGCGTGTCCGCGAGTTCGACGGCCAAGCTGCCGCCGAAGCCCCATTTAATCTCCATCATCGTGGCCAGCTCGGTTGCCTTGTTCAGGTCGGCATCGGGGTTGCCCGCCGCGCCGCTCCCGAAGTCTCTGAACAGGAGTTCTTCGGCGGCGATCCCCGCAAGCAAAACCGCGATCTTGTTCTGGAAGTAAGTCGAGGTCTTCCTCGTGAACATACGTTCCTGGAACAGAGCTCCGCCCACGAGTTGCGGCCCTCCTTCCACTCGAACCGTTTCGCTGATCGAAACAGAGATCAGGCTATCGGCTTCCACCAGAACGCCAACGATTGCGTGGCCGAGCTCATGTGCCGCCGTGAGCCGTTGCATAGCCATCGGAATTTTCAGGGTGGGTGGCATTGCATCTTTGACGTCGGCAAAGGTCAGGTCGCGGTCATGCCGACGGGCGCTGCGGCGCGCCTGCCGGACGCACTTCTCGATATCCGCGCCAGACCAGCCTTCCGCATCCGATGCCACGATCTTGACGTCCTCGTCGGACAGGCGTCCGCGCAGATAGTAACGGAAGATGCCCGCACGTGTATCCTCGTCGGGAAGCCCGATTTCGAAATGGCGCTCAAGGCGGCCGGCGCGCAGCAGGGCTGGGTCGATCAGATAAGGGTAGTTTGTCGCGCCGACGACGATCACGCCTTCCCTTGAATGTGCTCCGTCAAGGAGTTCGAGGACAGCGTTCACGACCTGGCGCTGATAGGAAGAATTGCCTCCAGCATCTTCCGTTCGGCTTCCGATGGAGTCGAATTCGTCGATCAGAAGCACGCAAGGGCGAACCGCTTCGGCGTCTGAGAAACTCCTTCTCATTGCCTTGAGCATGTCCCCGAGATGGCCTTCGGATTGCCATTGCGCCGCAGATGCACTCACGAAGGGGACGTCGCAGGTCTTCGCCAGCGCCGCAGCAAATGACGTCTTGCCCGATCCCGGCGGCCCCGAAAGAAGGACGCCGCGATCTGCGTCTTCCCAGGTAATCGACCCGTCGCGCCATGCCTTTAGGTCCTCGGCGAGTTCCAGTCCCCAGGCCTTTGCCTTGCCGTAGCCCGACAGGTCGTGCAATGTCGGTCCTGACGGCACACCCTTGGTGACGGCTGTACTCGGCGGATAGAGGCGCATCCTCTTGATGATGTCGGCAATTGGACGTCCTTGACGGATTGCGAGCGCTGCGCGGATCGGCGGTTGGCTGGCGAGAAACGCAGCGTCCGCGTCACTGATATTTCCGAACCCCATCCGCCATGCCGCGATGCGATGGTCGCCGACGGACGGAGCAGGTAGTTCCGCAACGACGTCTGCCGCCAGGCGGATTTCGTCTTTCAGGAGCTGCTTGTCGGCAATGATGATAATCGCGCGCTTTAGCTTCTTCAGGCGTCTGAACGATTCGAAGTCATCATGCAGATCATTCTCGTCGGCCACCAGTACTGTATAGTTGTAGCCTTCCTTCGGTTTTACCCGAACCAAGTCGTCGAGGAGCCAAGACGCCGCTCGCCTATAAGAATTGAGATCCCCGCCAGGCGGCACCACAAAGGCACCGACGAATGCCGATTTCTTCTTGAGGAAGGGGCGGATAAATCGCGACATTGCGATGACCGCCAGATGAGTGGGCAGGGATAACGCATCACTCTCTTCTTCGCCGTAGGGGTCAAAATATTGCTTGGGGAGACTTCTATTATTCTTCTTGATCGTCATGGTGACCTCAGTGCTCTGGATTATGGCGCGGGTGGAGAGTTCACGCGCGTATCCGTCGCACCAACGTCTCGGGGCCGATCAACGAGCGATCCAGATCGACTTCGATGAAGCCGTTCAGGATCATGACGGCCAGTCCCGCAACGGGCTTCGTTTCGGAAAACGCCGTCAGGCTTTCCGCAACAGTGAGCGTTCCGTTTTCTTCAAGACCGGAGAGCAGCCGCAGGCGATCGCCAAGCGACACTTCGTAATTGGCGTATCGGAGAAGGTCTTTCGCGTTTCGAAGTCTCTGCCCGCCATAGATTTCGTCTCTCCGAAGCTGCCGATAGGACATCCCCATTCTACGTGCCGATGCCTCCAGCAGGCCCACGTCGACATCCCTATCGGGCGCATCCACCAACTCCAGGCAGCCGTCGGTATCAAGGGTTTCGAAATCCGGAACGTGAGCCTGATCTCCATAAGGAAGCGAGAACGGCAGGCATTTCCAGCTGACGATCACCGGATCGAAATCGAAAATACAGGCGGCGTCGCGCGAGACCTGGGATCGGTAGATGGTGACCCCGTCACACTTGATTGTGCCGACCGGATAATAGGTTCGAATAGACGCGGTTTTTCTGCTGGCGCGCAATGTCAGCGCGCGGGACGCAATACCCATAAGAGCACCTCGATAGCCATGGATGATCAGAACCGCCGACGGGCGGTTTTCGTGATCAACGTATTCGTATGAGGGCGCGGCGCTGTTCCATGAGGCGAACAAATAGAGAACAATACGTGCATAGTCAAGAGGACGCACGCGGCAAAGTTGAATTTTCGAGTTATGCCGTCAGAGCAACATCCAATTTGCGGCCGCTAGCGCCCTCATACATGCCACCCTTCAAGGTCTCCCGGTCTCTCAGTCAGGGAACAGCTAGCAATTCCACAGTTACATCAACGACATCGCTGACATCCCAGACAGCGTCCCTCGCCATGAACCGATAGCTGTTCGTGTGAGCGATATAGGATGACCCTTCTCTGATCCTGGCAGAGGGTATCAGTCCGGCCCTGGTAACTTTATAGTCGTCATCGAACAGGACAACGGCCAGAACATCGAAGCCGTCGAGATCCCGGATGGCAGAGAGCTGGCGAGACTTATTACGCTGATGGATGCGTCGGCCCTTGATCTGATATTTGATCCCAGCGAGATCGATAGCGTCATAACTCCTCGTGGAATTGCCTTGCTGTTTCCAGCCGAAAGCCGAGCAGAACAGGTATTCCGCCAAATCGCCGGTGGGATTATTCGCGCTCCGCAATATTTTCCGGTCGCGTAGCTCTTCCATGATCGCCGCGTGTATCGTCAGCAGCTCAGCCGTCGTCTTGCCTGTGAAATCCATAGATCACTTCTTTTGCTATTCTATCGAAGGCAGCGCTTTCGGTCATGTTTCCTCCGCACGCTGTAATCGGCATCAGGGCAGATCGTCGGCTATGGTCGGACGACGTTCGGGGCTTTGCTCAATGCCCGATGGCATCGAATTCGCCGTCTTTGGTTGGGGCTTGCCGCACCCCTCACCAAAGTTAAAATACGCCGCCGACTACCCCGACTTCGGCGTCCATCAAGATCCTTTGCGCTGTTGCAGGACAATGAATGCGGTATTTTGGATATTCTTCTGTTCGATGTTCTGTTGAAACCTAACATGCTGCTCATAGGTTAGCGGAGGCTCAAATGCGGCATCCACGGCAACTTTCTGCCGATTGCACGAGGGCTGGACCGCGATAGCAACCGTCATCGGATCTGACTTACCATCATCAACTTCTTTCACCGCGGCGCGAATGCATGCGATCCATTCCCTTGTAGCAGCCTCCTGCGCGCCCTTCGACTGGGCCGGATTAGAAGCAACACAGCCGACCAAGATGGCCACCGCAAGGGAGCCGATTATGTAGATGATTGCGCGCATACCGTGGACCACCGATTGAGAAAGCATCACATTACAATCGCGCAGCTAGAAGTCCACCTCCTCCAGTATCATGGGGCGCTACAAATAGCCCGATACCTATGCTTCCATGCCGTTCATATTGTATGCGAGTTCTCCAAACTACGCGTCACAATGGAAGCCGATGCAGTCTAGTCGTGTATGAGCATTCAATTCACAGTCCCGAACATGGCCTGGACAAACTTGTCTTTCTCGGCCGACTGCTGCGGAGAGCTGCCTCTGGCAAAGGTGATCGTCCTCCACGCGTTCTTGCCAGACACGACAATGGTCACCTCGACCACGCTGTCCTTGAATTTCACAGAGTTTCCTGTGGCACGCAGGCCCGGCATGCTCTGGACCGTGATCGGCCGCCATTCTGAAGTTATGGTGACGCTGGACGCTAGTGCCTGCTTGATTGCCTCCGCATAGCTGAGAGCGTTTACCCCTACGGACGGATATTGTTCGTAGCCGAAAATGGCTTCGGCCAGCAGTTCGTTCGAAGCGAAGTAAAAGGCACGGCCACCGTTGGTCTCCATTTCTTTGGGTTGCCAGGTCTTGGCAATAATCGCTGACCTATTAGTCACCGGATTAATCCAGGTCTGGGTGGTCGTCAGGTTGCGGCTAGCGTCTTCATCCGCGACCCTTAAGAAGATGTTGCCGCAGAAGACGGCCAGCGCGATGACGACCGCCAAACCGAGTCTCAGTGTCGAGGGATTGGCGATGACGATCGGATTTCCTTCGTCATAGCTCGTCGAGTTACCTGATGAGAGGCGGCGGTACTGGTGGATTTGCGTAAAAAGCGCGACGAACGGGATGCCCAGACCGAGACCGGAAGCCCACACTTGGAACTCTCTTGTCAGGAAAAACCCGACACGCTTACGACCAGTTGGGACGGACACGCGCACGCCAACGATGGCTTTGCCGATCGTTGAACCTGTCAGGATCATAGAGAGAGCGAGGAGCAGCGCGACGAATGGCAACATGAGTACGCCGAACAGACCGGAATTCATCGTGAGGAGTTGCAGGTAGATGTCGGGTGCGTAAATAGCGGTCGCAGTTCCAACACCAAATCCCAACAGCGGGACGAGTATGAGATTGTCGATGAATCTCGCCCAGAAACGGGGCCATGGCCGCGACGTGATAACGCCCCCGGGTTTCGGTGAGATAGGCTGAAACGCCGGAGGCGGCAGCCTCGGCGGGTTGACGGACGGCAGCGGCGGCGGCGGCGATACGAACGCCTTGGCAAGGTCGGGATGTTCCCCGGCGTGTTGCCAGTTATCCATTCCGTCGCGCCACACGTAGGTTTCTCTATCGATCTTTCCGCTCTTGATGAGTGAATGGAGTTCCTCGTCGCTGATGGGACCGTTTTGGTCCTGCCCTACGGCGTAATGCCAATCTGCCATGTTCTCGCCCCTGCACCCTCTGCTTAGACAACCAGCAAGAGTGCAGTGCGTCGTAAATTGCAAGTGGGTCCCGTTCTGGAAGCCAGAAGAGATCGATCATTCGATGCCGAAGCTTGCCTCGTCCCATCGAGCTTCTTTGATCCCACGCTTCGGAGTGGTCCGGTTTAGAGGGCTGACATCATTGCGGCGAAGATCACCAAATCATCATCCTGTACCCCAGAGGGTAGTTTCCCCCTCTGTTATGCGGATACTCGGTAACTGCCCATTCATACGCTCCCAAAAATGCAGTGATTCTACCAAGAGATGGGGCGATATGGTGTTTTGCAATGTATGTGGAAGTTCAAACCTAAGGGATTTCAACGGTCGACCGTCGGCGATCTGCGCGTCGTGCGGGGCGGTCGAACGCACCCGAATCCTGAAAACCATCCTCGATGCCACGGGTTGGATTCAGCCAGGTCAGCGGGTTATGCATCTCGCACCGGAATACGGCATCGGCCTATTCATCAAGAATATCGTCGGCAAGGGCTATGAGGCTTTCGACATCAGCCCGGAGCGATATCCTCCGGAACTCAATACCCGGCTCCTCGATCTGGTCACAGGTGCCGAAAAGCTGCCATCGCAGCACTACGATATCGTTCTGCATTCACACGTCATGGAACACCTTCCATGCAACGAAACCGCAGTGCTTTATCACCTGCACAGAAGTCTGAAGCCTGGTGGGAAGCATATTTTCTGCATTCCGATCCATGACGGGCACTACGAGAGCGACCTCGGAAATCTTTCAGGCGAAGAGCGGACCAGGCGGTTCCATCAGCACGATCACATCCGCCGTTTCGGTCTCGCCGACTTCCAGAACACCATCGGCATGATTTTCGATCTGAAACTCTTCGATCTCGAACGGCTTGTCGGTGCCACCCAACTGCGGTCAAACGCGATACCTGAGGAAGGATGGCGCGGCGTCTCCGGACATATGTACTACTTCGCCGAAAAGGACGACATCAAATTGAAAGAATAGCGGTTCGGGAAACGATTTTCCCTCCGGGCATCTTAGGTCGCGGCGCAAATGCCAATCGCTTCGTCGTCAACCCTGTCCTCCGAGACGTATCACATTTCACCGCCGCGGGGCCAACGCACTTAGAATGGCGGCGGCGCGAGCGAGTGACGCCTGGGCAGCGTTCAACTCGATTGAAACCTCAAATATGTCTCGGTTGGCCATCGCCAGAAAAGCATGGAGTACCGCATCCGAATTCCTTGCCAGTTGAATCAAATGCCAGCCGCCAGGGCCTCGCTCTCCAGCAAGCCAATATTTGGCTGCGCGATTACTTGCTCCCGTCCATCGCATTATCGTTTTGATGGCCGGCGCGCTTGACCCAAGTTCATGTCGTAACGCCTCCGAAATTGTAGCGACGTAACCGTCGCGAAGCTTCGGGTCGCCACCGTGAACAATTGTGCCCTTAATCGGAACCATCTTTCCTGCCTCCTCGATATATACTCCCGCCGCCGCAGTCTTATCGTAACGAGAATTGTTGACATGTGATGGTTATAGAGTGGAGCCAGAAGAACGGCGATACGACCTCGCCCGAGCGGCCAAAAGTTCCGGCCGCGACTTACGTTCGAATGTCCACTGACCATCAAAAATACTCGACCGACAACCAGCTCGCTGTCATCCACCGATATGCCGAGAAAAATGGTTTCGAAATTATCCAATCATACGCTGATGAAGGGAAGAGTGGATTGCGCCTAGTTGGCCGTGACGCTCTTCAGAATTTACTCACCGATGTTGAAGGTGGTCGGGCGAACTATAAGGCCATTCTCGTGTACGACGTCAGCCGCTTGGGCAGGTTCCAGGACCCTGACGAGGCCGCAGAAATCGAGCTTCGCTGCAAGCGGCAAGGAATTCTTGTGCACTATTGTGCCGAACAGTTTGCAAATGACGGGAGCATGGGCTCCTCGATTATCAAGACCATGAAACGGGCAATGGCTGGCGAATATAGTCGCGATTTATCAGTCAAGGTTTTTAACGGTCAGGCCAATCTCATCCGGCTTGGTTATAGGCAGGGCGGCGCTCCTGGCATGGGTTTGCGTCGCCAACTCGTTGACCAAAATGGTGTTCCCAAAGGGGAGCTGGCACGCGGCGAACATAAGAGTATTGCGACCGACAGGGTCATCCTTATTCCCGGTCCGGAGGAAGAAATCCGAATTGTGAGAAGGATTTACGACCTCTTTGTCATCAAGGGCCAGATCGAGGCCGAAATCGCAGCGATCCTGAATGCAGAAGGAATTTTGACCGACTGGGATCGACCATGGACTCGTGGCACTGTTCATCAGGTACTGATCAACGAGAAGTATGTCGGGCACAACGTCTGGGGTCGCACGTCATTCAAACTCAAGCAATCGCATGTAAGGAACCCTGAGGGCGAGTGGGTTCGTGCCAACGGAGCATTTACAGGTATCGTACCTGTCGAGATGTTCCAAAGAGCCCGTGAGACCATTGCTGCTCGTGCAGATCGTTTGTCCGATGACGCGATGCTGGAAAAGCTTGCCAAGGTCCTCGAAAATCAGGGGTATCTGTCCGGCCTGATTATTGATGAGATGGAAGACTGCCCATCCAGCAGTTCCTACTCCCATCGTTTTGGCAGCCTGTTGCGTGCCTACGCGCTGGTCGGGTTCGTCCCGGACCATGATTATCGCTATTTGCAGATCAATCAGGCGCTCCGCCGTATGTATCCCGATCTTCTCGCCGGGGTAATTCAAGGTCTCCGATCAGCAGGCGGTTCTGTTTCGCAGGACCGGGAGACGGATTTACTGACTATTAACGAGGAGTTTTCCGCTTCAGTCGTCATCGTTCGCTGTTTGCAGACAGCAGCGGGATCGCTCAGGTGGAAGATGCGCCTGGATACGGTGCTCAGGCCTGACATCACGGTCGTGGTCCGAATGGGGCCAGGCAACCTCGAACCATATGACTACTATCTATTGCCGTTATTCGACATGCATCAGGCTGTGTTGCGGCTCTGCGAATTCAACGGTTTGTCTCTTGATGCGTATCGCTGTGAGACGCTGTCGCGTTTTTATGCGATGGCGGCCCGCAGGTCATTCTCGGAGGTGGCGTAATGGTTGCGGTTCCTGCACAAAAAGTCGAGATGATCCCGATCAATAAGATTACGGTGGTCAATCCGCGTATTCGTAACAAGAAACACTTCAAGGAAATCATCGCAAATATTGGGGAGATTGGACTGAAGCGCCCGATCACCGTGACGCGTCGGATGGAGGCCAGCGGACCATTCTACGATCTCGTGTGCGGACAGGGGCGTCTGGAGGCGTTCAGAGCACTGGGACAACAGGAAGTACCAGCTCTTGTCGTCAATGCGAACAAGGAAGATTGCCTAGTCGCAAGCCTTGTTGAGAACTGCGCCCGTAGACAACATCGAGCAGTTGATCTCCTGCAGGACATCGGTGCGATGCATGAGCGAGGCCACGGCATTCCAGAAATCGCCCGAATGACCGGTCTTTCCGCTGAATATGTCTACGCCGTTGTTCGTTTAATCGAGAAAGGCGAGGAACGGCTACTAAGATCGGTGGAATCCGGCCAAATTCCATTCAGCGTTGCTGTGGAGATCGCCGACGCCGAAGACCAGGATATTCAAGCCGCTCTTCAATCTGCGTACGAGAAAAAGCTCTTGCGCGGCAAGAAATTATTGATTGCCAAGAGGATCGTCGAAATACGCCGACGGCGCGGCAGGACATTGAAATATGATACCTCCAACCCCCGCCCGCGCCCTATGTCATCGGAGGCCTTGCTCAAGGCATTTGAAGACGACGTTGATCGCAAGCGTATGCTAATACGCCGGGCGGAGACCGCCAAAGCTCGCCTTACCTTTATTACGGCGGCCATTCGCAAACTCCTGGCGGATGCTCAATTCAATGCCATCTTATCCGAGGAGGGATTTGCCTCACTTCCCGAAGCGCTGGCAGCGAAACTCCAAGCGGCAGGAGGATCATCCCGATGAAATCCCCTGTGTTCGGTTCATCTATTCCGTTAGCGTTCGAAAACATGAGCCTGCGAATACCGATAGCCGAAATTCTGCCTCTGAAGCAGCTATCACCTGCCGCACTGAAGTCTATGAAATATGGGCAAATAGCGGCTTCGATTGCGGAGGTAGGTATCATCGAGCCTCCAGTCGTCATCCGAGACAGACGACAGCCGGATAAATTTCATCTTTTGGACGGTCATGTCCGTCTCGACGTCCTTGCCAAGCGCGGCGAGACCGAAGTCGTTTGTCTGGTTGCCACAGAGGACGAGGCTTACACGTATAATCGCCGTATAAGCCGTCTAGCCACGATCCAGGAACATAAGATGATCCTGAAGGCAATTGAAAAAGGCGTGCCCGAAGAACGCTTGGCGCGGGCACTCAATGTAAACATTTCGAGCATTCGTCATAAGAAGAACTTGCTGGATGGGATGTGCGACGAGGCTATCGACATGCTCAAAGAAAAGCATGTTCCTATCAACACAATCGGCGAATTACGAAAAATGAAACCTATGCGGCAGATCGAGGCCGCTGGATTGATGGTCGTAATGAACAAGTTCTCGGTCAGCTATGCCAAGTCGCTGGTTGCCGCCAGTCCCGACTCTATGCTCGTGGCTCCAAAGAAAAAGATTGCTGGACTTAGCGAGGACCAAATCCTGCTTATGGAGCGGGAGTCGGCGACGCTTGATCGTGAGTTCAAAGCCATAGAGCATGATTACGGCACCGATCATCTCGACCTCGTGCTCGCTGTTGGCTATGTGACGCGGATAATAAGCAATGCGAGGGTGGTACGCCATCTCGCGGAGTTTTATCCGGAAATACTATCCGAATTCACTAAGATGACCACAGTCCGTAAAGCAGCGTAATCGGTGCTCGCATTCCGCAGGACGTCGGGACCACTAGCTCTTCTATGATTGGCGCGTGCATCGTCAGTAACGCGACCGCCGTCACATCCCTGAAATCCATGGGTATTTCTCAATGCCCGTTAACCAGAGGTCGGTCGCGGCCTTCTCGGCGATCTTGCGTACCGTTGATCGATCAAGATCTGGAAACAGTGTTTCCGCCAGCGCCTCTCGCTTGGAGGCACTAATTTTCGGGGCGAGAAAGCGAGCATCGGCTATGAGCTTTTTGACATATGGAGCCAGCCGCTTCTTTTCTTCGGCCTCTCGGCTCCTTGCGTCAGCCTCTTGCATTTGAGCGAAAGCCTCTGACTGGGCCAGTTCCTAGCGGAAATCAACACAGTGGAGGTTCTCTGCCATCTATCAGAAGTTTATTGTAGCCGCCTGATTGGGTGGCGTCCGAGCATCAGGCCGCCATTTAGGACATCCGGTACGCGCTGCCGATGCTCCGGAAATTAATCTTTGCTATCGCCTCGATTTTCTCGGCGGCGGTGTGAAGGGATAGGTTAGAGGGAACAGCGATCCTGCTAGTATGCAGATCCTATGTAGTGCAGACGGACAAAACGGTATGATTTCTATTTCTCGGAGAGTAATAGGACTTTCCGAGATTAACGAGACCAACCCATTCATCCATCTTTAGAACGCTGTTCCAGCGCCTTCCGTAGCGGCTTGGCCTCTGGAAATCCTTCTACAATAGCGGCGAGTTGATCATCGTCCAGCTCTGCCTGTACGGAGCCGTTTTTCTCTAGGTTCGCAGTCCCGCCCAAATCTCTCACAACAGGGGCTAGCACTCTGATCTGGGCAACCGAGCATGACGGCAGCAGTGCAATAAACGCGCTCGCGAGGGCGCTCCTCTGATCTTGATTGCGGACAATTGCCACGATCTCGTCGATCTGTGAGAATGCAAGGGCATTTGCCTTTGGACGCCCGGTGAAAGCGAAGAGAGAAGCGAGGTCAGAGACGAAAAACTGGACGCCAAGCGATTGCTTTCTTGCCAAGATTTGGGCGACAAGTCGTTGTGCCTGGTCGTCCGTCAGGCCCGTATCCGCCAAAACGACGCGGAACGTGGAAATGAACTCCTCGCCGAGCGCATCGGCCCAAATCCACAGCGAGCCGTCCGGTTCTCCCTCGTATGCGACTGGCGGGGATGCGAGAATGGCCGTCGTGATCGCTTGGCGACGGTTCCCATCCGCATTTGACGCGATAGATTTGGCAATCTGCTTGACTGCTTCAGCTTCGGGCTTGCCGCCCGCCAAGGCAGCGGCGACGTCGGACGGCTCGATTGCGGAGACAATCGAACCAAGGCAAGCAATCACCGAATCCGGTGCCGAAGACCAGATGAGGGGGACAAGCGCCGCGATTGCAGGTCGGGATGTCTCGGGTGCAATCCCCTTGTCAACCATTTCGACCTGAGATTCAAATACTTCCCCAATCCCGCTTACGGTAGGTTGAGTTCGGACAAATTGTGTTGCTCTCGCGGACAAGTGATCACCATCGTAAGTTCCCACCTCGGTGCCAGGCCTCGGCCATTTTCCTTTGATTTCCTTGTGAAGCAGGACATAGGTTTCCGGGACGCCGAAGGCCTGCTCGAAGATCGACTGCAAGGTACTTCCCGAGGAACTCTTTGGAAGAGCCGGCAATAGTCGGAGCGCCGAAGGAAAAAAGGAGGCAACAACCTTTGTCTGCCCAGCGGAGTTGATAATGCGGTCTGCCAGTGCTTGAGCATGGGCCTGCAATGGAGGCCCTTCCCAAGTTTTCAAATCGGACGCCTCGACAATCAGACGATAGCTTTCCGCATCACCATCGTCCGTCGGAGACTTACTGAGTACCGCGGAAAGCTGAACAGCCCACGCTACCTTTTGTTCGTCCGATAACTCGGGAAGGCTCTTGGCAAGATACCGCAATGCGCCGTTATCGACTGCTTTGATTGGTTTCGCCACGAGCTGCCCCATAAGCGATTGCCATGCGACAAGGTGGCGAGACCTCAGAATTTCGGCACCACGCTGGAACTCAGAACCCAATTCGTCGTACCCTGCCCACAACAGCAGCAATGGGAGTAACCCTTCGGCGCTGGTGCTATCTACGGCATCCGCCCATCCTGCAAAAAGGTCGAGGAAATAGGTTGACCCTGCTTTCCAGTTTAGTGCCCATGCCTTGTCATCGCTCATCTCCTTCGCAAGACGATCAGCGAACGCGGCAAGATAGCTGTTGGTCTGCGATGGTAGCGCGCCGCTTGCGTAGCCGGCGGCGGTTTCCCATGAGGTGGAAACTGCTTTCTCGTGGCGGAGAGCCACCATCGATGTCAGTTGCCTCCAGACAATCTCACGGCTTTCCTGGCCTTCGCGATCCAGCTTTTTATGTACATTAGCGATTGTCGCAAGGACACGCGTGACGTCCCCTACTTGCGGCTTAGTCGCACTAAGTTCTGCTATACAAAGATCGACATAGTCCGCTGCGAGGAGGCTAACCAGTCCCGGAGCCTGTTCCTCAACCCAAATTTCCAGCTTGCTGAATGGAAGCGTCGTCCCGCCTTCTTTTGACGCGACACCTCGAACCAGCAACCATTCTTTGAGGACCCTATCGGTGTTGGGGTCGATGCCATCCCGCTCGCGTACGTCGAGGATCAAAGAAACAGCGTCCTCCACGGCCGCTACAAGTTCCCCAAGATTTGGTGTTTCGCCCGTAGGCAATCGCCACTCTTTTTGCTGGGACGTGAGAAGGTCCGTGGCGAACCGTGCGGCGACGTCACGCCGATCATCGGAACCGACCGTTTCGATCACCGTCCGGGCCTGCAGCGCACCGACAATGACTCGCACCTGTGGCAGTTGGGTCAAGCTACGAGCCAGCGGGACCATTATGCCATTTCGAATGTCGTCCGGGATGCGAGCGGCAATCGCGGCTAGCACCCTTGCACCATTTATACGCCGCGTTTCCGTTTCATCCGCCAATCCTTCGGTCAAATCACGGAGAAGCAGAACGTCATCGCGATCCAGCGGGCGGGTGTCCAGGTGGCGGCCAAATACTTCGAGGACGCCCGTTACGTCGCCAGAAACAAAGGCGTCGTTCAGAGCGGAAGCACCATCGCCAAACTTCCTGCTCGTGGAATCCTCAGCGAGGAGCAATAACGGCTGCAACGATTTCGGCCACCGGACACCCGATAGGCTGGCCAGATATTGACGAAGCTGCCGATGCTCCGGCCTCAATTCACTTTGAATTTGTTCGTCTTTGACGACGAGAAACTCCTTCAACGCGAACTCGGCCGCGGGAGCTAAGCCAGTGCCGGCTTCCCCACGGAGGACGACACGGTTGAACTCCTGAATAAGTTCGGGCCGCTTTTGAAGTGCGTTATAGAAATCCGGGAAGTCAACACGGAGCACGCAAAGCGCGGCAAGCGCGATCGGATGTTTGGTCACCGCGCCCGAATACAGCCCGCCGGGCAATCTTGAACTGTCGCCGTCGCGTTCGCGCCTTACAGCTAACCACCATGTCTGCGAGAATGCGTTTATGAGCTGGATTGCGTTTCGAGGGCTCTGCACACCCACGTGGATGAGCCGCTCGACAATATCCTGCAAAGATGCACCGCTTGCGACTTCGATCTCTTTTCCAATGGAGCCCGCCGAGGCTAGTTTTTCGGTCGCGAACTGCCGCATATCCAACTTCGGAAACGGCGGAATCTCAAGCCGGAACTGAAAGAGGCGATCTAGATACCGCCTCGCATCGGCGCGGGTAAATACCGAACCCGGCAGTTCCGCGAGACGACCCCTGTTCTTCGAAAGCGCGTCGGCAACGCGGTCCTCGTCGCAGGAGATGACGAAAATGACGCCAAAATGATCGGCATCAGCTTTGGACGAGAGTTCGAGAAAGGTCCGGATCGCGTCCAGGCCCGAGACCATTTCCGTAGCGGAGAGACGATCCAAGTCGTCAACAAAGACGACCAAGCGCTCGCACTTTTTGCTTGCCCGCCGAAAGTTGGCAATCTGGGTGATCAAAAGCCTTTCGTATTCCTCAGCGCTAGTGGTCGGAAATTTGATTGTCGTCTGCGGATTGAAGAGAGCGGGCGAGCGAAGCCTAAGATCAACGATATATTTTCCCAAGATTGCGGCCACGCTAGCCGCGACGGCAACGACAGCGCTCGCGGTAATTGCTCCCGTGCCGCCGAGATAAAGCGCTGCGATAGTTAGGATGCCAACACAGACAACAAGCAACCCAACAAATAAGACAAGCGAAGCGGTAACCTGAAGAAGCGCTTCCTTTGACCACTCCCACCAACCACGTTTGACCTGGCCGATTGCTGACACCTGATTATAGAGTTCACGCCTAAGAGCCTCGTCGTCACCGCCGAGTTCGGTATAAGCATGTCGGAGAAGCGCCCGCTTGAGGTCCTGCTCTCCTCCGTAACGCCAAGCATTGAACGTGATAGCGCGTACCTTATCACTCCGGCGTTCACCTCTCGATCCGGTTTTATCGTCGCGCAACGACCTGAGGTACAGCTCCTTGATTGTGCTTTTTCCCGTTCCCCATGAACCGAGCAATCCGATACTGAACGGCGGCGTATGCCCGCCCTCGATTAGATTTTGGAGGACTTCGGCAAAGTGACTGTGACCGAAGGCGTCACCGGAGAGTTCGGCAAGTTCCTTGTCCAGTATACTCGCCATGCTATTGGTCGAAAACGTTGCAATTTTGTTCATGAACCCCCCAGCCTTGGCCATGAACCTACAACACGTATCGGTAGCGTCAACGTGCGCAGCATCCGATATCCACGGTCGTATGTCGTGACTTGCTTAAAGAAGACTACGAAAGTAGGGTAAGCGCGATTTTCGATGCGCCTTGACGGCTTTGGCAGCGCTAAAGCGCGATCGCACCGGTTTCGATATCCGGCTCTATCAGGTCACGGTAGTCTTGGAGTAGTTGGACGGCAGCAGGTCGCCGATGTCGGCGGCTTCGTCGCGCTGCGGCAACTCAGTGAGAACGTGGCGCAGCCAAGAGAGTGGGTCGACGCCACAGGCGCGGCAAGTCAGCATCAGACTGTAGATCACGGCGCTGGCCTTGGCTCCGTCGGCGGTATCGCTGAACAGCCACGATTTTCTTCCGGTCGCAAAAACTCTGATATCGCGTTCCAGAATGTTGTTATCGATCGGCATCCTGCCGTCGCTGGTATAGCGTGTCAGATAATCCCATTGGTTCAGGGTGTAGGACACGGCATCGCCGAGCTTCGTGTCTGGCACGATCTTTGGCGCGATATTGTCGAGCCACACCTTTAGAGCGTTCAGGACAGGCAAGCTGTGCTGTTGCCGGAAGTAGCGAATGCAATCGACCTGCGTTTCACCGGCGTCGGGCTTTTTGTCTCGCGCCTGCTTTTCGATCCGGTAGAGCTGCTCGAAGAACCGGAGGGCCTGTTCCGGCGGTCCGCCTCCATTCTTCCTGGTTTTGAGGGCCTCGACGAAGCGTCGCCGGGAATGAGCCATGCACCCGACATGGGTTGCGCCATGCAATGTTCGCCATGCGGTGTAGCCATCGGTCACCAATATGCCGCGGTAGTCACCAAGGAAGGTTTGCGGGTGGATCTGGCCGCGCCCCGGCCGATAGTCGAGCAATACGATTGGCTCGTCACTGTCCTCGCCGCTGCGATACGCCCACATGTACGATGTGCTGGTGGCTTCCTTGTCCTTTTCCTTGAGGACTTGAACCGTCGTCTCATCGCCATGAATGAGAGGCTGCGATCGCAACCGCAGCTTCAGCGCATCATAGATGCGGTGCAGATGCTTCTCGCTTGAGCCGATCACCCAGTGAGCGAGAGCGCCCCGGCTGATCGGAACACCAGCACGCTCGAATGTCTGAGCCACGCGGTAGAGCGGTGTGCCGTCGACGTATTTGTGGACGAACGCGAAGGCCAGCGTCGAGGCGGTAGCAATGCTGCCCGGCAGGGGCTGCGTCGGCATAGGCGCGATCACGACCGGAGTGTTGATCCCGCTGCGGTCGCAATGGCGGCAAGCGTACTTGAACCGCACATTCTGCAGGACCTTTGCCTTGACCTCGATATGGAGCTGTTCGCTAACAGCCTCGCCCATGCGATGCATCTCACCCTGGCAGCCGGGACAAGACTTCTGATGGTCGGGGAGGTCATATTCGACGCGCTCCCGCGGCAGGTCTTCCGGCAGAGGCCTGCGGCCACGCTTTTTCCCGCGATGCTATCGACCGCTGGCAGGCCGGTGTCGGGAAGATCGGCGACATCGCCTTCCTCGCTACCATCATTGACGGCAGCGTCTTCTGCCTCATTGAAGAGACGATCAATGTGCTTTTCGCTGCGGGGTGCAAAGCGATGCAGCCTTGCGAGCGCCAGCTCCTCTTCCAGCTTCACGACCTGTCGCGAGAGCGCTTCCTTCTCGGCTTTAAGCGCAGCGATTTCGGCAGCATTCGCCGCCAACTGCGCCATCAGCAATGCAATGTCAGGATCGCCGGCTCGGACCATTCGATTCTTGAATCTGAACCGTCCCTTTGCGTCAACAGCTCAATTCCCCACCTTCAGCCGGCGATCTGATATTGCCGCATCGGATGACGGATCATCGCGTCGATATCGATGCCGTCGAGTATCCAGTGGAGCTGCTCGGTCGAGAGCGTCACCACCGCAGTCTCTCGGCGGGGCCAGCGGAACCTGTCTTCCGTCAATTTCTTCAGGACCATGACAAAGCCGGACCGATCGAAGAACAGCAGCTTTACCCGGTCGTGACGGCGATTGCAGAAGGCAAAAACCGCAGGCGCAAACGGGTCAAGCTCCATCACCTCCTGCACCAGGACCGCGAGGCTGTTGATGCCCGCGCGGAAGTCGATCGGCTCCCGATGGAGGTAGACCTTGAGATCAGCGCCAAGCTTAAACATGGCCCAGAGCTCCGATTATCGCCGTCAACACGCTGATATCGCTGCACTCCAGCGACAATCTCACACCATTCGGCAGTGAAGCGTTCACCTTCGCTGGAGAGGACAGCGGGCCGCTCCTCTCCGCCGTCGGTAATCGCTCATCACGATCTGTCGCAGGCATCTCATTGTCGAACCTGCTACATGCGGCGGCGATCTGAACCGGAATAAACGCCGATGTCGAAGAAGGGGATAACGGATCGGCTTGGGTGTGTTTCCTGATCCATTTCCAGACAAGGTTCGCGTTGACCCCGTTTTCTCGCGCAAGTTTCGATACCGATGCGCCGGGTTCAAGGCAGGCCGCAACAAGGCGATCTTTCGAACTTTGATCGAAGCGGCGTCTTCCATTCCGACCAACCAGCCGCACGGCGAGTTTTTGACCTTCATCCATAACTAGGTGTCCACCTCTTTTAGGTGGACACCTAATGCCAAAGCTCAATCAACTACAGAAGGTGCGGAGAAATTCGCGCTTACAAAGTAGGGAGCCTCGTCCCGGTCAGCTCTGTGAATTTTGTTGCGGCTCCAGATACGAATTGATTATCATTCAATCCGCACACGAAATAAGCTCTCAGGTCTAGCCTGTGGGTCTCATTTTGAGGTCATCTTAACGCTCCCTAACGGGGGTGTTTTGTATTTCTGGCCAGTGCGCACAAAAAGTTCGTCGACTTCGTCACCGTCTGCGTTTTGATCTGCGTTTGCTTGGAGGAAGGTCTGGGCGACCAGAGCTACGCGGCGATCTCGGAGACTGCAGTGCTGGCGCTGGTGCTCCACGAGTATCCAGCAAGGCTTGCTGTGACGACGTAGCAGCCCCATGTCGGCTGGCAGCGAGCGTTTGCTGGACCACAAAAGCACTCACACGTCTTCTTAGCGCGTAGACAATTGCCGGGTTCAAAAAATGCCCCTTGAGCCACCCTATTAGATACGTCCTGTCGTCAAAGCCCAGCTGCTCTTCCAGCATTGCGATCGGCAATGGCCAATCGTCGCCGGTGTGACGGATCAGTTTCCGCAGGAGAATGCTAATGGACCGCTGTCTCACCAAGCGGTCGAGGGATCTGTCGTTGGCTGTGGCGTTGATAAACTCCTGAACAACCGCCGTATGAGATACATAATCCGCCCCTCGGCTGCCGATGTAGCGCGCCAGAGCGTCGAGCGTTCGTAGGTCCCCGCTGGGATCATGGTCGATGACCGATCTGATCAATGGCGCGTCGATAGCTACGGGGTCATGGCGGAGGATCGCCAAGTTGACCACTGCATCGGCATATCGTTGGGCGGAAATCGCGCCTCTGCCCCTGGCCTCCATCAAAATCGCCTGCAGCCAAAGGCCTTCGACCCGCATCTCTTTGGCAAACTGCCTATATCGAAGGTCCTCGGACAGGAGAACACGGCCATCCGTACAGAGATAAATCGGGTCAAATACCCTTTCCCCGCACTCTTCCAAGATCATGCTCTCAAATGGTGTAATGTCATTCGGAGCTGCGACCGGCGCGACAATGCAGGTTTTTTCGATTTTCTCGATCTGTTGGCTAATATACTGCTCGCGTGCCTCCACATATTCTTGAGTGTGCTCCCGGCGGAAGGTCTCCCCGCCGCGATGAAAAAGGGTCATCGATGGGGACTTTTTGATGTCGCCAAATCCACGGAACGTAATGAGGTTATCGAGCGATGACTGGGGAAGATAGATAGGCCCGAGGGAAGCCTCGATGATATCGAGCACGTCGAGGGTCGCCGCCGTCCAAGCGGCATGGGCGTCTAACACCACACCTCTTCGATTGCTGTTTCTGATGAGGGCATAGGCCGCCTCTCGCTCTGGATCGATCCCCAAGCACGTGCTGATATCTTCGTCTGCCTCCACGATACCGCCGGCTATATTGATGGGGTTTTCGTGGAACACTGCCGCCACGAGCTGGAAGGGGATACGCGCCTTCACATAAAGGTCTATCGCCTTCTCGCTACGTTCCGCGAGACGGCGCACCATATCGAGAACTGGCGATAGGTCGTCTTCCTTCATTGCGAAGGCGAAGAGGCCTTTTGAACTAGGAAATTTGGTTTGGAAGTTGGCTAGGATATCATGGAAGGCATGGAGATAGCGGTGCTTGACCTCTTTGATCGTCCAGGTGATATGATCCCCGATTTGCTGGGGAATGCTTATGGTGTCACCTACGGCTTTGCCGATTGCCTCGGCTGCCAGCTTATGCGTCGGCGACAAGTATCCACCGCTCGGGTCGTCAGCACCTTCTTCTATGACGAAATCAAAGTCCTTTCCGTGGCTTCCCGAAAGCTGGACCCATGTTCCGACATCCACCCCATTGGTCCCGATAGTGTCGCCAAAGTGCTCCATCGAGAACACTAGAATGGCATACGAGAGATTAACCGCTTCGTCGTTGAGGTTGGCCCGTAGCACCGGATAGGCCATTCCAATCGCCGCTCGCTCGTGCCCAGCACGTCGCAGTTCCTCTGCGATTCTCATCTTCTCGATCGGCGTACCGTCCAACGTTTCGATGTCGAAGCGAGCCAGTAGCGGGGGGATCTCCGTGCCCCGGTTCTGGCGGCGCAGGATCATGATCATCATGAGTAGGAGTTCGAGGCGCGGAGAAGCGTCCATATCTGCGCTGAAGATCAGCTCGGCGGAAGGAAGGTTCCCCCGATTGAACTCCATGAGGCCTTCGAGATAACGGTAATGAGCAGACGATCTAACCTCTGCAGGTAGACCTGCGAAGAACGCAGTGGCCCGTTGTTTGATTGGTCGCTCCTGAACGAGCGAGCCGGCCAATGCTCTCAATTCCTCACTATCGCGATCCACCGCGATATGCTCTATCAGTAGGCTTGCGGTATCCGACCAGTAGCGATGGCGATAGGCGTACATCGCTACCATCATGCGGCTGGCGATGTGACTTCTGTCGTCGATATTCGAGCGGGCATTAACCCAGGCCTTTTCGGCGAGTGCGGGCTGACGTTTGTTCGCGCAATATTGAGCGGTTATGATGCTGGCGCGGGGATGCTTCTCGACATCCTGAATCACTTTCGCCAGTTGCGGAATACTCTCCTCATCACGAAGTCGCCAGAGCTGGCCCAGTCGTATCGCGGTGCGACACAATATCCGTTCCGTTGGTGGATACGCTTCTTCATCATCCGGATCGAGCTTGGCGAGCGTGTCCCAGTCGCCCTTGAGCACGGCCATCTGCAGAAACAGGAGATTCCTTGATGAAGAGGCCGGAAGCCGCGGTAGAATTTCTTCGACTGCGGGATGGTCACCCGCTTCCATGGCAGCGGCGGCGGCTCGCAACACGGAGTCATCGTCAAGATCGGGTATCGCAAGCATTTCTCTTACGATGATCATCGCCGATGCGTGATCACCAAGGACCCTATAAGACAGCATCAGATTGCCGCAGATGGCGATTTCCGCCTCGTCGAGCTTTTTATCTTCAGCTTTCACTTCCTGCCAAAGTTCCGCCAGCGTGAGCGAGGACCGCTTCAACTTTTCAAGATCGCCCTCTGTGAGCGAGACATGGTTGATATAGTCATTATCGCCAATGACATCGTCGAGATCGGCCTCCGCCGCGAGCTGGCGAGCCAGTCTCTCCTCCGGAAAGCGTTCGGCGAGTGTCCGGGACAAAGTCTTCCAGTCTTCGCCTGGCTTTGATCTCTGGAAAAGTGCCACCGCTAAAAGAACGCAGGCGACTTCTCGGTCTTTCGGCGGCACCAATGTGAGAGGGTCATCGGAGAAACCCGAAAACCTCGCCGCTTGGATGACGTGCGACGACAGCATTTCGTCGGCGGTTTCGGACTTCAGGTTTTCGCGCCCCATTGCGAGGACTGTCTCCCAGTCCTCCATCAACAGATGGGCATATGCCTTGTTGGCGATCGCCTTGGGCTCGAGTGGAGCGTGGTCGTACGCCTCGAGAAGCCATTTTATACCTTCCGCTTCATTACCCAAAAGCAGATGGCAGGAGCCGATATTCGCCTTTATCCGGAACAGGATGCGGCCGCTGACGCTCTCACGTTGGACGCGCTCGAGAAGTGCTGTGAACTGGGTGAGAGCGATTCTGCGTTGGCCACCTTTGTTCGCATCTCTGTATCCGTCGATCTCGGCGTCGAGGTACTTCTCGATTGCAAGCGCGAGTTCAACGGTGGTATCGGCTGGAGCCTGCATCTTGATGGATGAATGCATTTCGGCCAACGCCGCCAGGACCTTTTTCTCTCCCTCCTGTTGGAGGTCGATGCCTTTGTTGACGGCGGCCACCGTCTGTTGCCCGAATACGCCGTAGCTATCATCGAACGCCAGTAGAGCGTCGGGGTATCGCCCCAACTCATCAGTTATCGCCTGCCAGCCCCAAATGATAAATCGGATTTTGCGACCGGCATCCATCTGCTCGACAGCAAGTCGATCAGCGAACAGCTGGATTTCGGTGTCGCGGTCGGCCGTAGTGACGATGTGAAATTCCGTGAGCGGCGGCTTGATGGCGAGTGCCGCTTGGAACTCCCTGAGGACCTCTTTTTCGGTGAGTTTTCCGTTCCCACTTTTCAACTTGCACTGAATTCCGACCCGTTTTCGCGGGTCATCATCGCGGATGCCGATGATATCGAGACCGTGCTGATTTTGACCACTTCGCCCCAAGCGCTGAAGATTAGGGTCCTTTAGCTTTTCCGACCAAAGGATCGCACATTGGCGCTCGAAATCCTGATGATTTTCCGGCTTCGGAATTTGAGTGCGGGATAATGCCATGCGATCCTTGAAGGCGTGCCAAATCAACGAGGCACGCATCAAAATACTCTGCCCGAATATCTACTTAGGTGCCACGAGAGCTCGCGCTATGTTCCCGCTATCCACAAGATGGTTGCGAAGCGGCGTGCCCTACACGCACCGGCGCGCTTATCTCGTAGGATCGCGTTTGCCGAGCGGTTCAAATATAGCGCCGCAGCTTTTGGCGGAGCCGTGATATGGTCAGCTGTTCATCAAACCTGATTTCGACCAGGTGCACGCCGTTTTCTTCACACAAGCGCCTTTTGACCGCATCCCGTTCCAGGCCGCGCTTCAATGCCTCGTCGCCTCCGAATACATTGACCGCTCTGTAGTGCTGCTCTCCCTGGTGCTCCAGCGCAAGGTTTAGGGCCGGGATGAACACATCCAAGCGTTGGCGACCGAGCCACGACGGAGAAGCCTCTCGCATGACAACCTGATCACGAAACAGCTTTTTGACGATGCTATACATCTCCGCCTCTCGGAGCCAACGACTAAGCCCAAGGATTTGCTGAACCTCGGAGCGAGCAGTGGCCCTGTCGAGATCATGGGTCAACATAAGCTGGTCGATATACGCGGAGACGAACTCCTGCACCTCATCGCCATAAAGAAGGCCCACGGCCTCCGTTCCCGATCGCCGCGCAACACAGAGATGACAAACGCCCTCTCGGTAGGCGACGTTGGATAGAAGGCGGGTAACCTGACGTGGCCACGCATTGTCGCCAGCATGCATGTTGTCCACTGTGGTTTTCATTCTATCATGGGCGAGGCGCGCGCATGAGCAAAAGTATCGCTCACCGCTCACAATATGATCAAATGACACAACCTCGAAACCCGGTATCCCCAACTCGAAACCGTTTGAGCGTGGCCCAGGCCGGGGATTGGCCACATAAGGCTGTTCCAGCGGCGGCATTACTTCGAGGGCACGAAGCGTGTCGGAGAAAATCGACGGGGGCAAAATAAGGTGATTCAGCCGTAATATGTGGTTGGCTTGAGTTTTGAGTTTTTTTCGACCAGAGCCGATGAGCGGCAAGCCCCGCCGGCCCATAGTTTATTGGTTCCAACTCGAAGCCGATCACATCGATTTCGACCTTCTCAGGGATATCATCTCGCTTCGTTGAGAGCGCCAGCTCGACGTACCATGTGGCATAGCCGTCGGCCGCCAACTTCGGAAGCGCGGCACACCGGTCCTTGTAGTACATGGAGTGGAGTCTGACGGAGGGCGGTTTGACGAGGGTCAAGGAGGCAGAATCGCGAAGGTTCTGAGCGAGGGTGCCCGCCAGCAACTGCTCGATCGCATCGACGGGGCGTATGCCTGGGGTGGAGACTTTGAGAGCAAGGGCTTCCCCGAAGGCTTGGGAAACCCCGAAAGTCAGTCTTGTTGGCATTTGACCTCGTTGTGTCGCTTGCCGCGATATAGGTTCGTTCAACTGCTTACCCTACCTCGGTCGCCGCCGAATGGAATATGCCCTCGACGCGGTCCCAGTTCGAAAAATCAGGATCGAACCGACGTGGCTCGACCGAAAAGCCCGTGTCTCGCTCATGCGTTATGACGACGTAGCTCCCGTCATTTATGAGCCGATAATCGCTGCGCGTGATCCGCTTCAATCCGCGCGGAGCAACCATGACCTTGTTGTCGAGCGCGCTGACGTTGACGAACCGCTGACCGCGAGAGGTGCTGTCTTCAAAGCGGTGAATGTGCCCGAAAAGAAAAAACGGCACACCTTTCAGAAAGCTTTGGGTTTTCGTTAGGCGATAGTGGCTGACCACAATGGTGCGTTCTGGCCCCTCAGTCTCGACGATTGCGGATAGCTTCGCTCGTTGCCGTGCGGAAAACTCTTTCTTGACGGCTGGAATATTGGTCGGATCTTCCGTCTCGATTTCTGATCGCAATAGCTCCCACTCTGGATCAATCCCGTCAATGGTTTCTCCAACAATGCTGAGTTCACCAATGCGGAACGGCGCAAGATGCACGTGATGGCACCTGTCGCCGAAAGCCCTGTCGTATTTGAGGCTGTGATCCCAATTGCCAAAAACGTAGAGAACCGGGCATTCGAAGGATCTGAGTACCTCGAATATCTCACTAGCAGCATCGCTTCCGATGTCACCAGCCACGATCATGGCATCGTAGTTATTGCCCTCGCGCGCCTTGAGCTGCCGGACTGCGTTGACGTTGTTATGGATGTCCGAGAGGGCGAGAAGTCGTGTCATAGCTGCACCTAAAGTTCCAAGGACCACAGAACCGACTACAATCTACCAATCTAACTGATCACGGCACTTGGGCAAATCGGCGGGGCAACCGCAAGAACATCCGACGGCCTTTAAAGATCAACCGGTAAAACGGGAGATTGTAACAATCTCTCAAGAAATCGGCGGTATGCGGTGGCAGCGGAGACCAGCGATGCCTTCAATCCATGACAAAATTGCGCAACTAATCCGAGATCAGGACTTCAAGCCTTTCGACACGGAACTCAAGGCCGTGATCCGAAGGCCAGGCGTCCTAAAATTGCTTTGGAACGATTTTCGAAATTCCGAAATCGTGCGACTGAAGGAGGCGGTCAGAGAGTTTCCACCGGCGATCACGGACGGTACAACGGAATGGCTCGCCGAGGAATACAAGAATGAGCAGATCGTTTTCCGGAGCGATTTGTTAGCATCTGTGGAAGGTTCCTTCATTCATGTAGAGCAACAGACAAAGCACAATCGGGTCGTAATGCTGCGTCGCATGGCTGAATATGCGAACACGATATGCGCCAGTCTGAACTATGAAGTCCAACTCTACCAAATGTACTATTACACTGGCTCTACTCGAGTTCAGTGGGATCGAAAGCTGAGAAAACGTGCGAACATTGAAAATGCCAATTGGTCACTCGTGAGCCGTTTTCTTTTCGTCGATGCAGGCGATCATGACGCTCATGCGATGCTGAGCACCGGGAACCTTGACTACGCGATGCTTGGCCTTCTGGCACGAACGATCGAGGACGAGCAAGGCTTCATAGAAGGCCTCATCGACGTGATCTATCGACGATATCGTCACAATCGACTTGAGTTAATCCCCAAGCTAGTCACTTGCATCATTGTCGGCTCCCTTCGGGACAGAGGGATGCATGTGTGGGAGCGGATACCGGTGGGCGATCACAGAGAGGTCCAAAACGTAGAAGAGAGAGTTGTGCAAACTTGGATGGCGATTTCAGAGCGCCAGGGAAGAGATTTCGCAGCAGAGATTGCGGAAACGTTGACGGCGTTGCAGGCGGGTCTGGGATTTTCGTTCCCGCTTGAGTTCAATTTGTGGGCTATGCGTCATATCTCAGAAGTCCAATTGCGAGCGTTGTCAGAAAACGTCAGCAATTTCGATAATGTCGCGGAGCTTCTCGAAGCAGCGCAGATCCAGTGGCCGCCACACCCAGTCGGCGGTCGATCACAAACGCCGACTTTTACACCCAAAAATTGACACCGCTCCCAAGTATGGGGTCCGCTCTATGCTGCAACTACAGCTTCGGAGCGGGTGCCGCGTTTCCAACATCCTTGGTTCTGGCCGCATCGATCCGCCTTCTCGCGTCAGAATTGTCCGCCTCGAAATCCTGCGCCAGATGCAGCTGGTCCATCAGTTTCATCTCAAGCTCGTTTGCCAAACCCACAGGGTCGCCCCGGACGACGAAGTCGACATAGATGCCGCACGTGCTTGCGGACTGCCTCGCCTTTCCTGCGGTAAGGTCATCAAGACCGGCAGGGAAATCGCTCTTACCAATGCAGCCCAATGGCGATTCTAGTTTTTCGGCCGGTGAGCCGGCGGAACCGAATTTCCACGCGGCCCAGATGCCGGTTGCGCTTTTTCCTGTTACTGAAGGCTCTCCGTATTTCTGGACGGCCGCCGCATAAACAGACTCAGTCGTCGGTCGTCGCGACGGCCTGAACTTCAATTCACGCTTCGCTGCAAACAGTTTGTTGCCAGAACCCAGACCCGTGAATGCGAACTCCATACGCTCGTGTTCCATGTCGTCTGGATTGGCTAGGTCGTTGTACAAGGTTCGGCCATTTGCGACCCATTCAGTCCCTTCTGGCAGCTTCCATTTTGCGAACTCGTATTCAGCGTCCGGCCGGATTTCCTGGAATCTCGCGATGACTTGGTCGGCGCTCATACCTAATGACATCCCATTGATATCAAATTCGGCTGCGCGTATTTCAGCGCCTCTTCCGACGAGTATCGCGGTCATGGCGGCGAGAAGGGTGATTTTCATGATATCCCCGATGTCAGTCTTGAGGTTCTGAAGTCGGTCGCATCGAAGCGCGCCCGAATACGAGGACAATCCCTCATTCGAATTTTGTTTTCGGCAATTTTTGACGGGGATTTCACCCTCTGCGCGAATTCAAGACACCACAGTGGTAGCAAGGTTATTAATCGTTAAATAGGATCAGCTTCCAGAGTCGAAAACCGGGAGGACAGCGATGGCCGTCGTCAATATCAGAATGGATACTCGAAAGTCGCTAGCCGGGGCGCTGCTGCCTCAGGATATCGAATTAAACATTCTGGCAATCGAGCTGTTCTACTATGCCTGCGCATCCTGGCATTCGAAGGACTTCCTCAGGGCGGCTCATGACATAGGTGTATCGGTCGAAGTAGACCAGATAATGTTCTCCAATCCGTTCGATATCTGGGCTTTCTTCAAAAGCATTCCGGCGGGCTTGGCCTCCGAAGTTCTCGACCGAACGCTCTATTACCAAACCGAAATAGAGCGTCGGTCGGCCCAGGCTGCGAAAGTCCGGCAGAGCGTTATCTCCGACAAGCTCGATAACCTCCGCAAGGCAAACGAACTTCGCAATGAGCTGCTGTCGGCAGGCAGTGATCCCGAGGAGATTACCCGACTCCTCGCACAGATTCTCTCGGAACAGGGGGCTACGCTGGAGGTGCGCGATGCGAGCCAGCGGAAAAGTCCGCCTTCGTCTCGATGAAGCTTTTGCTGGCGATCCCGACGTTTAGAGCGAACGGGCAACGAGATCATGGAGCGTTCTTGCTCCAGTCAGCACTTTGAGGCGCTCTACACGGTGTTCGATTGTACGCGGAGACAGCGAGACCCGATGGCCAATGTCCCTCATCTGCAGTCCTTCCCGAAGTAGCTGAAGGATCGCGAGATCGATGTCGTCCAGATCTTTCGGCCTTGCCGGAGACCGAAGAATGTAATTCACGATACCGAAGACAAGGCACCAGTCGTCTCCCGGTTTTTCGGTCTTCCGTGGAAGCGACAACATCTCGAAGTTCGTTTGCATATTGTCGTGGCGCGCGGTTTCCAAGGTGAGCGAAGGGCGACGGCTGGTTATTGCCTTCTGGATTGACGGATGAAGACGTCCGCCTGGCAACATGGGAAGTCGCAATTTCAGGACGCCAGGGACCTCTGCGTAGGTGGTTGGAATACTATAATCGCGGACGATATGGATATCGAACTCAGTAGCACCGCCTGCGGTCAAAGTGATTACGGCGACTACCATATTGGCGGAGAGCTGGTCGCCGACTACACGCGAAAGCCCGGACGGATGATCGACCTCATCTTGTGAAATCCAAACGTCAATCAATTGTTGTGCCAAGGTGGCGAAACCTCTCGGCCTCACCGGCGGATCGCTTCTGCGAAGATACTAGCAGACGTCGCCAGATTCGACCGTATTTGTCATCGGTCGACTGTGTTTTTGTCACTTGTCTAAACCATTGCAACTATGCCCGGATTGTAATCATGCGGTTCCGCGCCCCACCCCGTCGAAAACGGTCGTTTCTGTCAACGCGCGGGGAATGGAATTCGATGACGAAAGTCGGTTATGCCCGGGTATCGACGCAGGATCAGCGCCTTGATCTTCAGCTTGCAGCATTACAGCTGGTATGCGACCGGGTCGTCGTGGATGAAGGCATTTCGGGATCGACTATCAAAAGACCTGGGCTGATCTCCGCGATGCGGTCACTGAAATCTGGCGACACCTTAGTCGTCTGGAGACTGGACCGTCTGGGGCGCTCGATTCAAGACCTTATCGGGATCATCGAAAAACTCCGTAAACGACAGATCGATTTCCAGAGCCTGACGGAAAACATAGACACTACTTCTGCGGGCGGTCGCTTCGTCTTCCATGTCTTGGCCTCGATGGCAGAATTTGAAAGGTGTTTGATCAGAGAACGAACCTGCGCGGGACTTGAGGCTGCCCGTGCACGAGGGCAGCGTCTTGGCCGACGGCCATCTTTGAGCGACACCGAGCGTCAGTCGGCGTGCAATGCTGTCGTTCAGGGAGAAGACGCGCTTGAAGTTGCCAGGCGGTACGGTGTACATCCGAGAACGCTGGCCAGATATATCGAACGCATGCGGTGACTACTGGAACAGCCGCGCGAGAGTACCAGACGCCGTATTGGCGATTGCCAGAGACTGTATTGCGAGTTGCTGTTGTGTTTCCAGCACCCGCAGCTTGCTCGCCGTCGTTTCTATGTCGACATCCACGAGGCGGAAAATGCCCTCCGCTGCAGTGTCCCTCATGTTCTTGTTGATCTTGTCGTACATCTCAAGAGACTTTTTCACCGTACCAACATACAACGTCTTGGACGCCAGCCGCTGTATTTTCCGGTCGATAGTTGCGACGACGTTGCTGTATAGCCCCTTGCGATCCGAGCCGAATCGGTGTGGCTGAGCCATTTCGAAGTGGTCTTTCGTGGCCATAATACGATTATGATAATAAAATCAATGAGAGCCAGCGCAATCGTATTGACGAAAAAATCATCGTTCGTGACGAACTAGATGAAATGGTGGGCCCGGGAGGACTCGAACCCCCAACCAAGCGGTTATGAGCCGCCGGCTCTAACCATTGAGCTACAGGCCCGGCACGATATTAAAGTGATCGTACACGCGGCGCCGGAGCAATGGTTCCCTGGAGCCGGTCTCGATCTAACCCAATTCTTCTTTTCCCACAAGGGACTGCCGCAATACCTTCACAATCAATCAGCAAAAACGAATACTGAGGAAACACCAACCAAGGAACGAACCATGCCCCTGATGAAAACCAGAGATTTCATTCTTCCCGCTCTATTCAGCGCGGCACTCCTCATGCCCGCCGCCCAGGCATTCGCGGAGGGCGCCAAGCCGCGCGAGGCGATTATCACCGTCTCCGGTGAGGGACATTCGGCAATTGCACCGGACATGGCGATCGTGACACTCTCGGTCGTCAAGCAGGAGAAGGCCGCCCAGGATGCGCTCGACCAGAACAACAAGGCCATGGGTGCGGTGCTGGCGACGTTAAAGGACAGTGGCATTGCCGAGCGCGATCTGCAGACCTCGGGCTTTTCGATCCAGCCGCAATATGTCTACCCGGGCGACAAGGACGGCCAGTCGCAGCCGCCGACGCTCACCGGCTATCAGGTAAACAATGGCCTGACGGTGCGCGTACGCGATCTCTCCAAGCTCGGCACCCTTCTCGACCAGGTCGTCAAGCTCGGCATCAACCAGGGCGGCGATATCCAGTTCACCAACGACAAGCCGGATGCGGCGCTCCAGGAGGCCCGCAAGAACGCCGTCGCCGATGCCGCAGCCAAGGCAAAAACGCTGACTGACGCAGTGGGCGTCAAACTCGGTCGCGTCATTTCGATCAGCGAGGGCTCGATCATGGCTCCGCCGCAGCCTTATATGCGCCAAGCTATGGCGGCCAAGGCATCTGCCGATAGCGCAGTGCCGGTGGCCAGCGGTGAAAACACCTATAACGCGTCGGTGAGCATCACCTACGAAATCCAGCAATAGGACAAAACAAAACCGCCCTTCGCTCAAGTCCGATTGGACCGAGCAAAGGGCGGTTCGCGGCCCCCGCCGATAAAGCAAAAGCGTAAAATAGTGGTCGTCGGACGCTAGACGCGCCCGTCAACCTTATCAGCGGCCGATCAACGGGCAACCGCGAACATTGGCGAACATCATCGTATCCGGGCCACGGCGGGTGAAGCCGTCAACGATAACGCGGCGCGGCGTGACATCAACCACGCGAGCACGGCGCAGACCGTAGCTGCGAGCGACATCCACGGCTTCCCGCGGATCGCAGCCGCGACGACGGTCGAAGCGCGGCGGCGGGTTGTCATAATCCGGCGGTGGCGGCCGATGACGACCGGGGCCGACATAAATGTCCAGACCCTGTGCGGAAGTGGTTTCAACCGTACCCGCCAGCGCGGTCACCGCGATGGCGGCGGCGACCCCCAATTTTGCCAGTATTTTTTTCATTCTATCCTCCATGGAGTGAAAGGCCGCTCCCTCAACATGCTTGCCGCATCTCCCGAGTGAGCGCCTGAGGAGTAACGGTCCGACACTGAACAAGTCCAGAATCAACCGCTCATGCCCTAATCAGGTACAACGAAGACAAAACCGATGCCAGAGGCAGGTTCGGCGGAGACCAGAAAAATAAAAGCCGCCCCCTTTCATGAGGGCGACTTTACTAAGCTTGGAATTGTATAGAAGCGGCTGGATCTTGCCCGCAAGCGGTTACGCTACCCACCGCCGTCCGATCTTAACGCCGAATCAACGGGCAACCCCGCGCGTTGGCGAAAACGATGCGGTCCGGACCACGGCGGCTAAAGCCGTCGACGACGACACGGCGCGGCGTGATGTTGCCGATATGGGCTCGGCGCAGACCCATGGCGCGGGCCTTCTGAACAGCCGCGATCGGAGAGCACGCGCGACCGCGATGATTATCATAGCGCGCTTGGTGAACGCTGGCCGAAAAATCATTGGCCGATGCGGTGGCGGCCGTGGCGGAGATCGTGCCGAGCGTGATGAGGGCTGCAATGCCTGCCTTTGCAATGAGGCTGATCATGGGTGTTTCTCCTTCAAGTTCTTGGATCGTTGCAATCCCGAAATCCGGTCCCATCAATTGGTCCGATGCCCTTGGGATTGGAGACACATTAGGTCAGCCAAGCTGAACCGAACGCGAACTGGCCATTCACAATGTATTCAGGAGCGTTAACAAAGGATTGACGCCGATATCCGGGGGCTCAGGCGGAAAGATGCAGCACGATATCGCGGCGGTGCGGCCGGTCGCGATGTTCGAAAAGATAGATACCTTGCCAGGTGCCGAGCGCCATCCGGCCACGCGTCACGGGAATGCCGACCGATACCTGCGTCAGCGCCGTCTTGATATGCGCCGGCATATCATCCGGCCCCTCGGTCGTATGCACGATCCACCGCATCGAGGGATCGGAAGACGGCGGTACGAGACGGCGGAAGAAAGCATTGAGATCGGTCTTCACATCCGGATCGGCATTTTCCTGGATCAGCAGGGAACAAGAGGTATGGCGGACGAAGACAGTCAGCAACCCCTCGCCCGCGCCTGAACTCGCCGCACGGACGAAATCCGCCGCCTGCTCCGTGAACTCGTAAAGTCCCTGACCACGGGTAGACAAGGTGATGACGGTTTGCGGCATGGTCTCTTCCCGAAATGATGACGGCGAAGCGCATGAGGTCGGGCGCCGCGGCCGGAAAGTCAAGCCTGCCAGCCGCCGGTGAGCTAGATCTGCAGGAAGATATCGAAACCGCCATAGATCATGCGTTTGCCATCGAAGGGCATGTTCTGCATCCCATCTTTCATTCGCGGATCAGCCATGACCTTTTCCAGTACAGCATCACGATGCTGGCGGTTCTCATAGGTAATCCAGGAGAAAATCACGACCTCGTCTACCGTGGCCAGGACGGCGCGTGGAAACGACGTGAGCTCACCATAAGGCACGTCATCCGCGATCGCCTCGACGTAACTGAGCGCACCATGCTCATTCCAGACCTCGCCAGCCGTGTGTGCCAGCGCCTTGTAGGCCTCGATTTTGTCTTTCGGCACGGCAAGAATAAAACCATCCACATAGGGCATATCGGCCTCCTCTGTTCTGTTCTCACTTGCAAAGGACGATCGACAATAGCGCGATCCGACATGGGATGCACTTTTCCATTCCAATTGCTCGCAGGTCATCAACCATATGCGGCTGTTGCATCCTCTGAGCCTGCGGATAAGCTTGGCATCACGGCTTCACCAACAATCGGCAACAGGGAACGGTTATGACGGTTGAATTCAGGACCGATCCCTATCCCGACAACGAAGCACTCAACGCCCTGTGGACTGCGGCCTGGAATGAACCCACCACACGCGATTTTTCGCTGATCCTGTCGAGAAGCCTCGCTCATATCGGCGCCTTTACCGGAGGGCGCCTGGTCGGTTTCGTCAATGTCGCCTGGGATGGCGGCATCCATGCCTTCATTCTCGACACCTGCGTCTCCCCCGAATTCCGTCGGCGGGGAATAGCAACCAGTCTTGTCGAAAGGGCAACGAAGGTTGCGCGCGAACGCGGCGCGGATTGGCTGCATGTCGATTTCGAACCGCATCTCGCCGGCTTCTATCGGAACCTGGGTTTCAGGGCGACCGAAGCCGGCGTGATCAAGCTTCGCGATTAACGGCGACTTCTCTCTCAATCAGCCTTGTTGACCTGAGATATCAACCAATTGCGAAACAGCGCCGCCGATGGGTTCTGCAGGGCATTGGGCGGATAGACCAGATTATAGCTGACGGCCGCCGGCTGAACCTCCACGAAACAACGCAGCAGTCTTCCATCCGCGATGTCTTCCGCAACAAGCGAACTGCGCACCAGTGCAAAGCCTAGGCCATCACGGCACGCCTTGAGCATGTCCACGAAGGATTCGAACAACGGCCCGGCTTCCACCGCTTGGCCGATATCGAAACTCGAGACATCACCGTCTTCGCCACGGCTGGTCACCTGCTCGTACCAGCGCTGCCAATCCAGCACCGTATGCCGCATGCCGGCGTAGCGTAGCAGAGGTGCTGCCCTTATCGCATTGCGCGGCGGCAATCGCTCGGACAGGTCCGGCGAGCTGACGACAAATTCCTCGTCCGTCAGCAGCTCCTCCAGCATAAGCCCAGCTTCGGCCCGCCCAAGCCAGATGGCGAGATCGGCGCCGCTAGGTCCGAAATCCGGCCTCTGATAGCCGACAGCCATCTTCAATTCGATGTCGGGATAGCGTTGGCAAAAATCCGGCAGTCGCGAGGCCAGCCATTGGCTTGAAAATTCCGGCGTCACCGACAGCGCCAGAGTACGGACCGACACACTCGCCCGCGCCTGATAGAGCGCTTTCTCCAATTGAGAGACCGTTTCCGCAATTGACGGATGCAGACGCGCGCCGAGCAGCGTCAATCGCGCACCCGACCGTCCTCGATCGAAAAGCCTGCCGCCGATCCAGCCTTCGAGCTGGGCAAGCTGCTGACTGATCGCGGTCTGCGTCAGTCCCATCCGCTCAGCCGCGCGCCCGAAGCCGCCGGTTTCGACGATGGCGCAGAATGCCTGCAAGACGGTCAATGGCGGGAGCGGTCTCTTACCCATGAAAATCCTTCATGTATTACCGATGGAAGCTTCATTATACGCAGCAAATTTCTAGGCGCATTCCTTTTGATCGCGGGATCATAAGGTGTACGACAGATGAGATATTCTCATGGATTTATTAGGCTACGGATCGTCCTGAAGCGGATCGATCAACGACTTCAGGCGCTCCCATGCCAGCGAAAATCCAACCCCGAGAACAAAGCGGCACGCGAAAGCATCCTAAGTCTCAGCGACCATCTCAAACGAGATGCAGGGCTGGATCATATCCTGGACGACCAATGAGCCTGCGGGATCACTCATCGTGTCGGATTGCGCCTCAGCCGTTGAGTGTCTTGACCTTGGTCAAATCAGGGAAGATCCGCGTCCAGAGCAGCACGACCGCAATGGTGCCGACGCCGCCGATAATGCCGGTGAGCACAGGACCAAAAGCGCTGGCGAGCATGCCGGATTCGAATTCACCGAGCTGGTTCGATGTGCCGATAAATAGCGAGTTCACGGCATTGACGCGACCACGCATGATATCCGGCGTCAAGAGCTGCACCAGCGAGCTGCGCACCACCACGCTGACCGTATCCGACGCACCGACAACGAACAGCGCCGCAACGGAAAGGATGATGTTGGTCGAGAGCGCGAAAACAACTGTAGCGACGCCGAAGATGAAGACGGCGATCAGCATCTTCTTGCCGACGTCGCTCTGCAGCGGCCGCCGCACCAGCCAGATCGACATGACCAGCGCGCCGATGGCAGGTGCCGCGCGCAGCAGGCCAAGCCCCCAGGGGCCGGCATGCAGGATATCGCGGGCGAACATCGGCAACAGCGCGGTGGCGCCGCCGAGCAGAACCGCGAAGAGATCGAGCGAGATGGTGCCCATCATCACCGGCCGGCTCTTGATGAAGGAAACGCCGGCAAAAACCGAACTCAGCGTCACCGGCTCGCGTGAGGACGGCTGCTGCCGCTCGACACGGATGGAAATGACATTGACGCTGGCAATGACATACAGCACCGCGGCCACGAGGAAAGGCGCGACCGGGCTGACGCCGTACAGCAGACCGCCGAGCGACGGACCGATGATGAAGGCTGTCTGCATCATCGAAGTCGAGGTGGCGATCGCCACTTGCAGCATCGAAGGCGGCACGATGTTCGGCAACAGCGCCGCCATGGTCGGGCGTTCGAAGGCGGTGGCGGCTCCCATGACCGCAACAGCGGCGAGAATGCCGTGAGGGCCGATCCATTGCTGCCAGACGGCGACGGCCAGCACCAGCGCCGTCAACGCCTCAATCAACTGACAGACGAGGCCGATGCGCCGCCGGTCGAAACGATCAGCCACATGCCCGACGATGAAGGTCAGGGCCACCATCGGCAGGAACTGGCAAAGGCCGACCAGGCCAAGATAGAAAGCGCTATGGGTCTGATCGTAGATCATCCAGCCCATGGCAACGGTGACGGACTGGAAGCCGATGGAGGAAAAGACGCGGGAAGCGGCGAAGGAACGGTATCCGGGATGACCGAGCGCGCTTGTCCGGTCTTGGCTCTGCAGGGTGTCCATTGGTCTTTCTTCGGTTCCGCGCACAGGGAACGGAACGATCTTCATGGGAAATATGAGATATTGAGTTGAGTTCCCTGCTCTGCCCGAACACGGCAATTGTCAACCGCGTTTTTGTTTCGATCAGCCTTCTGCTCGAAAAAGACATCAGGCTAGAGATCAAAACGTGGTGAAGAGCGGCTGAGCAGCGCGGTCTTTGCCTTGGTCTTCCATACAGCGGCAAGCTCCGCAGCAATGGTCTCAATCAGCCTCGGCACATCACGACCAGCCGTTTCATGCATCGCCTCGGCAACGATCAGCACCGATCGTGTATCCGCGCGAACGGCGGAAAGACCGCTTTGCCGATTGGTCCAGCGCCGCGCATGCGCCCGCTCAGCGCCATCGGCAAAAATCACTTCACGCAGTTCCGGATGCTCCGTCTCGCCGGAGAAGGTCAGATAGGTCTCACGCCCTGTCGCATGTCGGACTTCGAGATTGCCCGAAATCTTCTCCAAATCGAACACGGCGATTGGAATGGCAAAAGCGATGGAGATGGCATTGCACAGATCGATCAGCGGGTGCAGTTGCGGCAGCGATTTTTCCTGGCGGAAGCGGCGAAGCAGCGCTTCGGAGGCACAGCGATACTGCGTCGGCTTCAGTCCCATCTTCGAAAAGCTACGCCGCCAGGCCTGTATCTCCGGCATTTCGCTTTCCGAACCCGCCGCCAGCCGCTGCTCGGCAATGGCATGGAATTTTGCGACGGGATCAGTGACGACGGCATTCGCCGTAATCCCTTCGACAAAGAGCACACCGGGGACCAGATCGGGGAATTCGCTCCACATCTCGTTCGAATGGCGGAAATACATGGCTTTTCCTTCTGCGCGGTTCTGATTTGCCGCCGCAGAAAAGCCCGTCGTCATTGCCGGGTCTTGAACAAAATTGCATGGATCTAGCAGGCAGCCGCCGCATAGGCGCCGGGCGATATGCCGAAATTGCGCACGAAGAGGCGTGTCATGTGACTTTGATCCGCAAAGCCACTGGCAAAGGCCGCCTCGGCCAACGGCGTGCCCGCCGCGATCAACCGCCGCGCCGCGTGGATACGGCGCTGCAGCAGATAGGCATGGGGCGTCAGCCCCGTCACTTTGGTGAATGCGCGCAGGAACTGGAAATGGCTCAGCCTGCAGGCGTCAGCAAGTTCAGCAAGCGTCAGAGGAGCTGAAGGATCGTCCTCGATCAGATCGCGAGCGCAGCCGATAGAGGCAGGAACGGCAATAGCCCGCGATGTCCGCGCGCCCTCGCCCATCACAGCCGCAACCAGCGATAACAGCAGCCCATCGCGCAACAGCGCATCCTGCGGCTCGGAATTGCCGACCAAGAGTGGGAACAGGGCTTTGAACCATGCCACAACTTGGCTGCTGCGGATGACAGGCGACGGAAACTCCACCTCGCCTATCCCACCCTCGCCGATATCCCTCAACAGATCGCCGATCAGCGGCGGATCGAAATGAAGCATCGTCCAGGTCCGGCTCTCACCGATGGGCATGCCGTCATGGACCTCATTCGGATTGAAGCAGATGACATCTCCGGCCTCGGCCCGCACCAGTCCGCGCCCGCTCAGCGAAGCATGCGCGCCAGATTCGATGATGCCGATGCCGAATTGGTCGTGCGTATGCTTTGGAAAGCTGTAGCCCGTTTCGGCTTTCACGGCCTTGATGCCTGCCACATGAGAGCGAAACATCTTGAACTGGCCGGTCTTCATGCGCCTCGCCCTTCAACCCTGCTGAAAGCTGTCGGCCGAAGCATATATCACGTCTCCGGCCTGTCCTGCGCGGTCGTCGTGAGCGCTGCCTGCGTATTGGCCGTGACGGCCGCCGGCAAAGGCGTGCCGCGCTTGCGCTCACGCGCCAGCGTCAGCAGGCCGGAGAAAATGATGAGGACGATGCCGAGCGCCATGGGCAGATCGATGCTGTCGTTGAACAGCAGGTAGCCGAAAGCAATCGCCCAGATCATCTGGCTGTATTGCGGCGGCGCGACAAGGTTAGCCGGAGCCATCTGCGCGGCAAGCAGTAACAGCACACTGCCAGCAGCGCCAAGCAGCCCATAGCTCGCCAAAAACATCCATTGCCAAGGGGTCGGCATGGTTACTTCGGACAGCATGAGAAAACCGCTGACGATGAGCGTGCCGAACAGGCCCGCGCCATAAAGCGAAATTCGCTTCTCCTTCGCCCCGAGCGCACGATTGACGACAATCGAGATCGCAGCCGCCAAGCCGCCGATCGCGGCGCAGAGATGGCCGATCGAAAGCTCGCGAAAGCCAGGCCGCAGCACGATGAGAACGCCGATAAAGCCGAGTGTCACCGCCGTCCAGCGCTGCCAGCGGACATCCTCCTTCAAGAAGATGACCGACAGAATCGTGACGAAGGAGGGCAACAGAAACAGCAGCGCGAAAGCTTCCGCCATCGGCAGCTTGGTAAAGGCGACGATGGAACAAATGGCGCCGGTCGCGCCGCAGACGAAGCGCAGCATCCATAAAGGCCGGTTCGACGTCTTCACCATATCCAGCCAGTCATCGTCGCGCTTCTTCAGGAACGGGACGGCGACGAGGCCGAAAAGCGCGCCGATGAAGGCCACTTGATAGGACGGAACCGTCCCATGCAGCATCTTGATCGACGCATCGCTGAAGGCGAAGACGGCATAGGACGCGAACGCCACCAGGACGCCGCGAAGCGTGGAATGGCCGGCGGCCAAGGATTTGGAATCGGCAGTGATCGATGTCATCGGATTGTGCAATGCAAAGGGAGGGAAGTTGAATCGCGTAGCTGCGAGCAATTGTATGATGAAATGGGCCGAATTTCGATCGGCGCTGAAATAAACTATTGTTTCAAAGCGATGGGGCCGGTGTTGCCAGATCAAAACTTAGGCAAGCCAAGTCTGTCGAGCTGGCTTCTCGGGATACGGCCAACAACAGCGTGCGAAAAGGCGACGACCTTCAAAGCGGCGTCGTCCACCTGGCACGTAAACTTGACCTGCTGCCAACCTTTGGGCGTTTCTACCGCCAGTCCATCACCAAAAGCTCCAGTATTCGTCAACATGGTAGGAGAGAGAGCGGAGTTAAGATAATTGCCAAATTGTGCCAGCGCCTCGCTACGACAAAGAGACCGAATGCGATCGCGCCGCGGCAGCTCTTTCCAGGCATCGTAGTCACTCTTGGACAACTTGGCCATTTCGCTGCCGGAATAGAGTTTCTTGACCTGTGTGAGTTGTCCCTTCTCTCCACCCGACTTGGCCTTGGCGGCTTGCTGTTGTGGTTCGGTGACGAAGGACGTTCCGTTCGCCGGAGTGCTTTTATTGTCCGACGCAGCCTGCTCTTTTGACGGCGGTTGCGATTGGGGACCGGCAACGGTCGGCACAGTGATTTGCTGATCGACCTTGTTGTCGGCGGATGACGGCTGTTGTTGCGGGTCGGGAACAGCGGCATTCGCTTGCTCCGTCTCGGGGTCAGATGTCGCCGCCGCCTTCTCCTGCGTGTCCGTGCCATCCTGGTCCGTCGCCGGAGCTTCCGGCTGGGCCACTTGCGCATCCGAAGGCTGGTCCGTCGCAAGCTCCTTCGGCTTCGGCATGGAGGCAGGATCGCGGGAATTGGGGTCGACTACCGGCGAAGCAGCCTTGGCTTGCTCGGCGGGCTTATCGGGTGCTGCCTGCGTCTGTTGCGGCTCCGGTTTAGGATCGGTGGCCGGCGACGCGGCATTGGCTTGATTGGCTTGTACGCTTGGCTCCGGTTGAGGGCTGGATTCCTGCTGTTCCGGTTGGGCGTTGGGCTCTTTGGCGGGTGACACGGTGGCCTGATCTTCGGTCTGGCCATCGTTCGGAGTTGGCATGGCATTCGTCTGCGCCGACGCATCCGCCTTTTGTGTCGTTGAGGAATCCTTCTCCTCCCCCTTCATGTCTGGAAGGGGTGTCTCTTCTGCCGAGGCCTGCTGTTCGGGCTTCGGCGCAGGCGTGTTGGAGTTCTGCTCGCTGGTGGTAGCGTCAGCCTTCTTGTCCTGCTGATCCGACTGCGCCTTGGGGTCGCCCGCCTTCTGCGCCGGGGCCGGCTGTTTCTGCGCTTCCGCCTGCTGCGTCTTCTCGTCCGGCCTGGGTGTTGGCGTCGGAACCTGTCCAGAAGCCTCCTTCGGCTTCGTAGCGTTCTCCTGCTGCTCCTGTGGCTGGGGCACAAGCTCGACGTTGACATTCTCTTCCGGCGTGGCTTGCGGCGGCATCATCAACGGCCGCAGCAGGAAGACAGCCGCCAGCGCGACATGCAGCAGGATCGACAAGGCAAAGCCTCGTCCGATCTTCCTATCCTGCTTTGTCGTGGCCTGTTCCATCGCTCAGCGAACGGCTCGCCGGGCAAAAGCAGCCGATGGGAAAACGCATATCAATTTCATCAGAACCTTACCGAAAACGCCAGATCGAGCGGCGACAGACACCCGACATATGGTGGGCAACAATGCGGCCCGAAAGAGGCAATAGCGAAAAGCCAGCTTGTCAGGCCCTCGCCCCCTCCGCAATGCCTCGAAAACACACCTGCGTGATCACGCCATATAGCATGCGATGCCAACTGCCGGTTTCCGCCAATAGCCGTAAAACAAGCTCTTTGGCAGCAAACAAAAACCCGGCTCGCATTCACGAACCGGGTTTTGATTTTGTAACGGTAGAAACCGCTTAGCTGTCCAGGAACGAACGCAGCTTGCGGCTGCGGCTCGGATGCTTCAGCTTGCGCAGCGCCTTGGCTTCGATCTGGCGGATACGTTCGCGGGTGACCGAGAACTGCTGTCCGACTTCTTCGAGCGTATGGTCGGTGTTCATGCCGATGCCGAAGCGCATGCGCAGCACGCGTTCTTCACGCGGCGTTAGCGATGCCAGCACGCGGGTCGTCGTCTCGCGCAGGTTGGCCTGAATGGCGGCATCGATCGGCAGAAGCGCGTTCTTGTCCTCGATGAAATCGCCAAGATGCGAATCTTCTTCGTCACCAACAGGCGTTTCGAGCGAGATCGGTTCCTTGGCGATCTTCAGCACCTTGCGCACTTTTTCGAGCGGCATGGCGAGCTTTTCAGCCAATTCTTCCGGCGTCGGCTCGCGGCCGATTTCGTGCAGCATCTGGCGCGATGTGCGAACGATCTTGTTGATCGTTTCGATCATGTGCACCGGAATACGGATCGTGCGGGCCTGGTCGGCGATCGAACGGGTGATCGCCTGACGAATCCACCAGGTGGCGTAAGTCGAGAACTTGTAACCACGACGATATTCGAACTTATCGACCGCCTTCATCAGGCCGATATTGCCTTCCTGAATAAGGTCAAGGAACTGAAGACCACGGTTGGTGTATTTCTTGGCGATGGAGATGACGAGGCGAAGATTCGCTTCGACCATTTCCTTCTTGGCGATACGCGCTTCGCGCTCGCCCTTCTGCACCATATGCACGATGCGGCGGAATTCCGAGATGGAAATCCCGGTTTCAGTCGCAAGGTTCTGAATTTCCTGGCGGATATCGCGGATCGTGGTGTTTTCGCTCTTGGCGAATTCCTTCCAGCCGCGGGCGGCCAGATTGCCGATCGACTTCATCCAGTTCGGATCAAGTTCGGCGCCCTGATACTGTTCGAGGAACGAGTCGCGCTTGACGCCGTAGGATTCGGCAAGGCGCAACAACCGGCCTTCGTTCTGTACGAGACGCTTGTTGATGTCATAGAGCTGCTCGACCAGAGCGTCGATGCGGTTCTGGTTCAGCGACAGAGACTTGACCGACTTGACCAGCTCGTCCTTCAGCTCCTTGTAGCGGCGCTCCTGCGCCGACGACAGAGTACCCGATGCCGACAGGCGCTGCTCGACCTGCTGGTCCTGCAGCTTGCGCAGCTTCTTGTAGGTTTCGGCGATCGTATCGAGCGTCGTCATCACCTGCGGGCGAAGCTCGGCTTCCATCGCAGCGAGCGAGAGGCTGGATTCGTCCTCGTCGTCTTCTTCTTCCTCACCCGGCAAACCTTCGCCGCCGACATCGGTGATGTCGTCACCACCAGAGGGCGAACGACCACGACGGGCTGTTTCCTTTTCTTCAGCAGCCTTGCGGTCCGCTTCGATCTTTTCCGGGCTCTGGAACTGTGGTGCCGCCTTGGCTTCCGGGCCGGAATAGGTGGTTTCGAGATCGATGATCTCGCGCAGCAGCGTCGTGCCTTCGTTGAGTTCGTCACGCCAGATGATCAGCGCCTGGAACGTCAACGGGCTCTCACAGAGACCACCGATCATGGTCTCACGACCAGCCTCGATGCGCTTCGCGATCGCGATTTCGCCTTCGCGCGACAGCAGTTCGACGGAGCCCATTTCGCGCAGATACATGCGCACCGGGTCGTCGGTCCGGTCGGTCGGTTCTTTCTTCTTGGCGGTTGCCAGCGCCGAACCGGTGGAAGGTGCGAGCTCGCCGCCTTCCCCGCCCTCATCGTCGTTGGAATCGTCGTCGTCGTTGCTGCTGGTTGCCGTACCCGCCTCTTCGACGTCCTCGTCCTCAATGACGTTGATGCCCATATCGGACAGCATCGCCATCGTGTCTTCGATCTGTTCGGACGTCACTTCTTCGGACGGCAGGACAGCGTTAAGCTCGTCCATCGTCACGTAGCCGCGTTTCTTCGCGGCCTTGATCATTTTTTTGACCGCGTCATCGGAAAGGTCGAGAAGCGGGCCATCGGAGGTGCCGTCGCGTTCGACTTCAGCTTCTTCGTTTTCTTTGACCTTGGTTGCCATCTCTATATCGTCGCTTTCCCTGACGCTTAAAACTTATACGCGGTGAATAACCGCTCTGGCCCGGCGCGCCTCGCACCAGCCCCGAATCACAGACGAAGACCTAACGGATTGACCTTTAATGCCTGATTAACCACGATCGCCGGCACCGGACAGCAAAGCTGGATTGCGTTTGGATTTCCGGCCATGGTGCATGATGATCCGCCTGATCCAGTTTACCGTTTTTCTGAAGACAAACGGTGATTCCTACAATTTTTGCCTACGTCAAGCTTTTCCAGCAAAAAAGCCTGTTAAAATCGTGAAAAAGCCTTATCCACAGGCTCCGCACGCCGGAAACAATAGTTTCCCGTATTTAGGAAGTCCCCGCACGATGACAAGAGCAGCCTTGTCAAACGTCAGCATTTCCGTTGTTTGCGGACTATACTGATGCCATCAAGCCACAAATAAGCTCAAATCCAGTCCATTACCACCTTGCCGGAGTTGCCGGAACGCATCGCTTCGAACCCTTCGCGGAAATCATCGATGCCGATACGATGAGTGATGACCTGCGAGACGTCGAGCCCGCCCTGAACGAAGGCGATCATCTTGTACCAGGTCTCGAACATCTCACGGCCGTAGATGCCCTTCAGGTTCAGCATCTTGAAGATCACCTTATTCCAGTCGATCTCGAAGCCGGCCGGCGCGATGCCAAGAATGGCAATCTTGCCGCCATTGTTCATCTTGTCGATCATGTCGCGGAAGGCGGGAGCAGCACCCGACATTTCCAGACCGACGTCGAAACCCTCGGTCATGCCGATGGACTTCATCACATCGGCAAGATTTTCCTTCGAGGCATCGACGACATGGTCGATGCCGACCTTACTGGCGAGCGCCAATCGGTTCGGATTGATATCGGTGATAACAACCTTGCGCGCGCCGGACCGCTTGGCGACCATGGCGCCCATGATGCCGATCGGCCCGGCACCGGTGACCAGCACGTCCTCGCCGACCAGATCGAAGGACAGTGCCGTATGCACGGCGTTGCCGAAGGGATCGAAGATCGCGGCCACTTCATCCGGAATATCGTCGGGGATCGGCACGACGTTGGATTCCGGAATACAGACGAATTCGCCAAAGGAGCCTGGGCGGTTGACGCCGACGCCGAGCGTGTTGCGGCAGAGATGCCCCCTGCCCGCCCGGCAATTGCGGCATTTGCCGCAGACGATATGCCCCTCGCCGGAGACACGCTCTCCGACATGATATTTCGTCACCGCCGAGCCGACCTCAGCAATCTCGCCGCAAAATTCATGACCGACGACCATCGGCACCGGAATGGTCTTCTGCGCCCATTGATCCCAGTTCCAGATATGCACATCCGTGCCGCAGATCGCCGACTTCCTGACCCGGATCAACACATCGTTCGGCCCGACCTCGGGAACAGGAACATGCTCCATCCATAGTCCGACTTCAGGCTTCGATTTGACCAGCGCCTTCATCATGTTCGACATGATCTGTCGTCTCCATCCGATTCAAATGATTCCGAGTTCCCGTCCCGCCTCGGCGAAAGCAGCAATAGCGCGCTCCACGTCGGCCTTCGAATGTGCAGCCGACATCTGCGTGCGGATACGCGCCTGCCCCTTCGGCACGACGGGGAAGGAAAAGCCGACCACGTAGACACCCTTTTTCAGCATCAGCGCCGCCATCTCCTGCGCCACTTTCGCGTCGCCGAGCATGACGGGAATGATCGGATGATCGGCGCCAGCCAGCGTAAAGCCAAGCTTGGTCATTTCGCTGCGGAAAAACTCGGCATTGCCGCGGAGACGATCGCGCAGTGCGTCACCATTATCGATGAGGTCGAAGACCTTCAGCGAGGCAGCCGCGATGACTGGCGCCAGCGTATTGGAGAAGAGGTAGGGGCGCGAACGCTGCCGCAGCCACTCGACGATCTCGGCCTTCGCCGAGGTATAGCCGCCCGATGCGCCGCCTAGCGCCTTGCCGAGCGTACCGGTGATGATGTCAATCCGGCCCTCAACGCCGCAGTATTCAGGCGAACCACGGCCATGCTCGCCGACAAAACCGACCGCGTGACTGTCATCGACCATGACCATGGCGCCATATTTTTCTGCAAGATCGCAGACGCCGCCGAGATTGGCGATGATGCCATCCATGGAGAAGACGCCGTCGGTGGCAATCAGCTTGAAGCGGCTGCCCTCGGCCTTCTTCAGTTCTTCCTCCAATGCCGCCATGTCGTTGTTGGCATAGCGAAACCGCTTCGCCTTTGAGAGGCGCACGCCATCGATGATCGAGGCATGGTTAAGCGCGTCGGAGATGATCGCATCCTCCTCCGACAGCAGTGTCTCGAACAGCCCGCCATTGGCATCGAAGCAAGAGGAGTAGAGGATCGTATCCTCCATACCGAGGAAGGACGATATCCGCGCCTCGAGCTGCTTGTGCTCCTCTTGCGTGCCGCAAATGAAGCGTACTGAGGCCATCCCGTAGCCGTAGCGATCGAGCGCCGTCTTCGCGGCCTCGGCCAACTCGTCATTGTCGGCGAGACCAAGATAGTTGTTGGCACAGAAATTCAACACCCGATCGCCGCTGGCGACCGTAATCTCCCCCGCCTGCTTCGAGGTGATGACGCGCTCGGACTTATAGAGCCCCACCTCTTTCAAGCCGGCGAGTTCCGTACGCAAGTGAGATATGAACGTAGGGGTCATGGTCGCATTCCGATGCTGGTCACAGTGCCTAACTAGCCAAGAAATAACACAGGATTCGGCCGCTTGCTGCATCCAGCAGCGGCAAAATGCGTAGCGCCGTGGCGCTGGCACGATATGGGGGCAAGTTCGATATTATCTGTCAAACCGAACGAAAAACACGCAAGTTCTCAGCCTCCCCCGTCAATTGCTATTGCAAAAATTACTTGACTGAGTCCATTATTTTGCCGCAAGTCGATGTTGATCTCAGTAGAAGGGGAGAGCCATGGGCATAGTTCACAGATTCTCCCTCGCGGGCCGGGTCGCACTCGTCACCGGTGGCGGACGCGGCCTCGGGTTTGAAATGGCGCAGGCGCTTGCCGATGCGGGAGCGTATGTCATCGTCAATGGGCGCACGGCCGCGACGCTAGACCGCGCCGTCGAAGCCATACAAGCAACAGGCGGCATGGCCGAAGCCGCCGCCTTCGACATTGCCGACCGCGAGGCGCAGCGCGCGGCGATGGCGGATATCGAGAAAAACCACGGCCGGCTCGACATACTGATCAACAATGTCGGCGCCCGCGACAGGCGCCCGCTGGCCGATTTCGATGATGACGCGATCCTCGCTTTGCTCAACACGGATCTGGCCGCCTCGATCATGCTCTCCCGTGATGCCGCCCGCCTGATGAAACAACGCAATCATGGACGCCTGATCTCGGTCACCTCGATCAGCGGCCAAGTCGTCATGCCCGGCGACTGCGTCTACCCCGCAGCCAAGCAGGGGCTGACCGGCCTGATGCGTGGCATGGCCGTGGAATTCGGCCCATATGGCATTACCAGCAATGCTATCGCTCCGGGCTGGTTCGCGACGGAAACCAACGCCGCAATGGCAGCAAATGAGGAACTGATCCCCTTCGTGCGCCAGCGCATTCCGGTTCAGCGCTGGGGACGGCCGGAGGAGATCGCAGGCGCCGCCTTGTTTCTCGCCAGCGACGCCGCCTCCTTCGTGAACGGCCATGTCCTGACCGTCGACGGCGGCATGACCGTCAGGATGTGAATGGGCCTAGCGCCCAAACGTCACCGGTCGGCAAAATCCTTGATGACCTTCAAAAACGCATCCCCGTAGCGCTCCAGCTTCGCCTGTCCGACGCCTGAGATCCCAAGCAGAGCGTCGCGGCTCGTCGGCCGTTCCGTCGCAAAGGCAATCAAGGTCGTATCCGGGAAAACGACATAGGGCGGCACTCCGAGCGCCTTGGCGATCTTCGTGCGCTCCGCTCTCAGAGCGTCGAACAAAGGCTGTGCCTCGCCGGAAAGGCCCGATTCCCGTTTTTCCATCCGCGCACCCTTCTTGGTGCGACGGCCCGATTCCGGCCGGTCCTTGCGGAAGAAGACCTGACGTTCGTGCTTGAACACGGCCTTTGCCTCCGGCTCCAGCTTCATGGCGCCAAAGGCGGTATGGTCGACGCTGATGAAGCCGTTTGCCAACAGTTGCCGGAAGACGGATTGCCAGGTGCGGGAGGGAATATCCTTGCCGGCCCCGAAAACCGGCATGTTGACATGACCGAAGCGCTCGGTCTTTTCGTTGACCGTGCCCATCAGCACATCGATGACATGGCCGGTGCCGAAGCGCTCGCCGGTGCGATAGACGGCGGCCAGCGCCTTGATCGCCGCTTCCGTCCCGTCCCAGGTCTCGACCGGCTTCAGGCATGTATCGCAATTGCCGCAGCCGCCAGCATGCGCCTCGCCGAAATGCCCAAGGATCGCCTGTCGCCGGCAGCCAGCCGTTTCGCAGACCGCAAGCAGCGCATTGAGCTTCCCGCGCTCGACGCGCTTGATCTCCGGCGCCGCGTTGCCCTCATCAATCATCCGCCCCCGCTGGATGACGTCGGCCATGCCGTAAGCCATCCAGACCTCGGACGGCAGCCCGTCGCGTCCGGCGCGGCCTGTCTCCTGATAATAGGCCTCGATGGAGCCAGGCAGATCGAGATGGGCGACATAGCGCACATTCGGCTTGTCGATACCCATGCCGAAGGCTACCGTCGCCACCAGGCAAAGATCTTCTTCCTTCAAAAATGCGTCCTGATTGGCATCGCGAACCGAGCGGTCCATGCCGGCATGATAGGCAAGCGCGCGAACGCCCTGCCCGTTCAGCCATTCCGCAGTATCTTCGACCTTGGCCCGCGACAGGCAATAGACAATGCCGCTATCGCCACGATGGCCATCGAGAAAGCGCAACAACTGCTGGCGCGGCTGGTCACGCTCGACAATCTCATAGGCAATGTTCGGTCGATCGAAGCTGGTGGTGAAAACCTGGGCATTGTCGAGCCCCAGCCTTTCGATGATATCGTCGCGCGTATGCGGATCCGCCGTTGCCGTCAGGGCGATGCGCGGCACATTGGGAAAGAGTTCCGCAAGCTTGCCGAGATCGCGATATTCCGGCCGGAAATCATGTCCCCATTGCGAGACGCAATGCGCCTCATCGATCGCGAACAGGGCAATCTTCGCCCTGGCGATCATCTGCTGGAATCCATCGGTCAGGATGCGCTCGGGCGTGACATAGAGCATATCGAGCGTGCCGCTGGAGACGGCGCGATAGATATCGCTCGCTTCCTCACGCGACAAAGATGAATTCAATGCCGCCGCGCGGATACCAAGCTGCTTCATCGCCTCGACCTGATCGCGCATCAGGGCGATCAGCGGCGAGACGACGATGCCGATGCCATCGCGGCAAAGGGCCGGAATCTGGAAGCACAGCGACTTGCCAGCCCCGGTCGGAAACAGCACCACCGCGTCGCCGCCGGCCACGACATGCTCGACCACCTGCTGCTGCTTGCCGCGAAAGGCCGGGTAGCCGTAGACCCGCTTGAGGATGTCGAGCGGCGCCATTCCGGAACTGCGCTCCGCAAATAGCGCATCGTCGGCGGAAAACCGCGGTTCCTGTCTATCCGGCTGTGACATCTATCCCCTACTTCCCTGCGGGTCCTTTGATACGGCCGGAAAGCACCCCGAAGCCGTCAATGATCGCTTCCTGGTTTTCCAGCCGCAAGGCTTCGAGCTGCACTTCCTGCAAAGCGCGCATCAACTGTTCGATGAGTTCGCCGTCACCCTCTTCCGTCGCCTCGGCAACGGCGCGCTCCAGCTCGATCTTGTGCCAGCGCAGCGCCTTCGAGCGCTTGTGGAGCGCAAGCGCCTGGCGATAGCCCTCGCGCGCATCCTCCATCGCCGCTTCCTCGGTCGCCGTCCACAGGCGGGCATTGCGCACCTGCTGGTCGAGCGTCTTCAGCAATGCGGCGAAACCCTGCTCTTCCAGCTGTTCGATCAATCGCTCTCGGCTAAGCTGCTGAGCCGATATGGTTGCCGCCGCTCCGAGCATGGCAGACCATAGGCGCTGCAATTCGCGGCTCTCGTAGTCGATCGCGGCGATCTCATCATATTCGTCTTGCAACAGCAGCGGATGATTGACGATTGTCACCGCCAGCACGCTTTCGCGCAGGCCCGGAACGTCCAGATGACCCTTGATCATGCCCGAACGTGTCAAACGATCCGTCGCCTTCGTGCTGACCGCCACCGGCCGATTGCCGCCCTGTCCACTACGGCCGCCGAAGGAACGACCGTTGCCGTCGCGGGAAAAGCCGCGCCCCTGTTGATTGTCGTTGCGCCGGAACTGCGGCTGGAACAGGCCGTTCAATCGGTCGCGAATATCCTGCTGATAGTGACGGCGGACATTTTCATCAGCGATAACCGCGATCATCTGCTTCAGTCGGGCTTCGAGCTCCGCACGCGCTTCCGGCGTATCGAAAGTGCCGTTGCTGGTTTCGCGGCTCCAGATCATCTCCGCCAACGGCTTTGCCTGCGCCAACACCTTGTCGAAGGGCGCGCGGCCATCGTGGCGGACGAGATCGTCCGGATCCTTGCCGTCGGGCAACAGCGCGAAACGAACCGTGCGGCCGGGCTTGATATGCGGCAGCGCCAGATCGGCAGCACGATTGGCGGCACGAATGCCGGCGCCGTCACCATCGAAGCAGAGCACAGGCTGCGGCGTCATCTTCCACAGAAGATCAAGCTGGTTCTCCGTCAGCGCCGTGCCGAGCGGTGCGACGGCATTCTCGACGCCGGCCTGATGCAGCGCGATGACGTCCATATAGCCTTCGACGGCGATGATCGTCCCGCTGCCATCGCTGCCCTGTGAGGCACGCCGCGCACGGGTGAAATTATAGAGCACATTGCCCTTGTGAAAGAGCTCGGTCTCGTTGGAATTGAGATACTTCGCCGGCGCGTCCGCGGACATCGCCCGGCCGCCGAAGGCAATCACCTTTTCGCGGGAAGACAGAATCGGAAACATGATGCGGTCGCGGAAGCGATCGTAGGAGACAGGAATATCCGGACCATGCACCACGAGACCGCAGGCTTCGATCTGTTCTTTGCCAACATCCTTGCCGGCCAGAAATTCCTTCAGCGCATTGCGGCTCTCCGGCGAGTAACCCAGACGAAAGGTGTCGATGGTGCGGCCGGTCAGTCCGCGATCACGCAGATAGGCGCGCGCCCTCGCCCCGTTTGCCGTCTGTAGCTGATCCTGAAAGAACTGTGTCGCCATCTCCATGACGTCGAGCAGCGAAGTGCGTTCCTTTTCGCGCTTCGCCTCCATCGGATCGGCGATCGGCATGGGAACGCCGGCCATATCGGCAATCTGCTGCACGGCTTCAGGAAAGCTCAGTCCTTCGAGGTCGGTCAGGAAGCGGAAATGATCGCCGGTGACGCCGCAGCCGAAGCAATGATAACGGCCCTTGCGGTCCTCGCAGTGGAAGCTTGGCGATTTTTCACCGTGGAACGGGCAGCAGGCCCAATAATCGGCCCGCGGCACATTTGTCTTGCGCCGATCCCACGTCACACGGCGGCCGATCACGTCCGAAATGGGAACGCGGTCGCGAATCTCGTCGAGAAACGTATTGGAAAATCGCATAATTACCTCTGGCTTGCCCCCTTATAAGCAGGAACAGCGCGCATTGCCACGAGGAACCCTTCACCACGCCCGCTATTCACAGCCCATCGGGCATGGGCCGAAACTCCATCACTTCGATCACAAGACCGTGATTGCATCGGCGTTGTTAATGTCCTCACATCCGCCTGAAAAGCGATTTTGACATCGCTGATGACGGAAGCCACAGCGACTCCGAGCGACCTTTGTACGCACCGAAAATACAGCTCCTCCGTGTAAGAAAAGTGATGGAAAGCAACTGCTTGCCTACAACTACGGCTGGGGAGAAGAGAGTGCGGCAACACCCGCCGCAACCATTGGCCGAAGATCGGGGCGCGCGCGATCTTCCCTGTTGGTGGCACATTTGCGGCACAGTTCGTAAGCCAAACATTATTTTTTTGTAATTTGATTGTTCGCGTGCAGCGCAATAGCTTTCATCTCAAGGGACGAGACAAGCCGGCGAACTAAAAATGGTTCGCGACGCGACATGCCTAGACGCCCCGACGAACAGGAAGCCAAAGGTACAGGTTTTCAGTTTAGGAGATAAAATGCGCGTTCTGCTGGTACCCTTTGCCGCCGCCGCTCTCTTCGCCACAGCTAACTATAGCTCGGCAACGATGACGGATGGCGCAGCACCTGTGGCAGCCACAAACGTGCTCTATACCGGCGCTGGCTACCAGCTTCCGGTCGATATTAAAGTTCCGGCTCTAAAGGCCGGTGTGAAAGTTCAAATATCCTGGCTGGAATCGCAAGGCATGGAATTGCCGCAACAGGTCAGGATCACCAGATAAGATTTTACCTATCCCCAGGTGAGGCACCATCCCTACCCCCGGCGCCGCCTCACCTGGGTGCCTTTGCAATAGACGTTTGATTTTTGGGCCCCACCCTGCGTTATCAAACGGCTGCAAAGCGCAAGAAGGCAGGAGCTCCCCCAGCTCCTGCCTTCTCTATTTTGGGCCTATTGCAGAATAAAATATCGAGAATCGAACGGCTTACTTCAGCAGTTCTTTCAGGATCGCCGAAGCCTTGGCGAAGTCCATCTGTCCGGCATAGCGCTCGCGCAGCGCCGCGACGCACTTGCCCATGTCCTTCAGGCCCTGGGCGCCGAGTTCCGCGATGACGGTGACGCAGATCTCGCGAACCTTATCCTCGGAGAGCTGTTCCGGCATGAAGCCCTGGATCACCGTGATTTCCTCACGTTCCTTCTGAGCCAACTCCGGACGGTCGCCATCGGTATACATCTTCACCGACTCATCGCGCTGCTTGATCATCTTGGCGAGCAGCTGCAGGATTTCGTCGTCGCTTGCCTGTTCTTTGCCCAGACCACGATTGGCAATGTCCTTGTCCTTGATACCGGCCAGGATCAGGCGCACGGTCGAAAGCCTAGCCGCATCCTTGGCCCTCATGGCATCTTTCTGGGCGTTGGAAAGCGTTTCGCGGATCATGTCTTTAACTCCCTAAGCAGGCCGGCGACGATCGCCCAGCCTCTCATTTCATGTTGCCAGTCTCATAGACCATGAGCAGCGATCAATGCAATTGCGTGCCTGCGGCCGAAACTCGGCGAATTCCTTGGCGGGAAACGAAAACGGCGCATTGACCGGAACGCCTTGTTTGGCTATGTCCAACACCTGCACATTAGATCGATATTAAGGTCTCAAGCCGCGACGCATGTCGCTGGCTGCAATCTGCGACAAACATGGCGGAAGCCCCCGGCCTTTTCAAGGCCGCGCATGACGCCGGAAACGGGATGACAATGACCGCCACAGCTCCATGGACAATTGAAAAGCCGAGTGCCCTGCTCGTTCTCGCAGACGGCACCGTGATCGAAGGCAAGGGCATCGGCGCGACCGGCAAGGTCCAGGCCGAAGTCTGCTTCAACACGGCGCTGACAGGTTACGAGGAGATCCTGACCGACCCCTCCTATCTCGGCCAGATCGTTACTTTCACCTTCCCCCACATCGGCAACGTCGGCACCAATGAAGAAGACGTCGAAGACCTGACGCCCGCCGCCCGGCACGGCGCCGTCGGCGTGATCTTCAAGGCCGATGTCACCGAGCCTTCGAACTACCGCGCCGCCAAGCATCTCGACCAATGGCTGAAGGCGCGCGGCATCATCGGCATGTACGGCATCGACACCCGCGCACTGACCGCCTGGATCCGTGAAAACGGCATGCCCAACGGCGTCATCGCCCACGACCCGAACGGCGTCTTCGATATCGACCAGCTGAAGGCGGACGCCAAGGCCTGGAGCGGCCTCGAAGGCCTCGACCTCGCCAAGGTCGCCACCTCCGGCCAGTCGTCGCAATGGTCGCAGACACCCTGGATCTGGAACGAAGGCTACGGCGAGCTGAAGGCCAGCGATGCCAAGTATCACGTCGTCTGTCTCGACTACGGTGTGAAGCGCAATATCCTGCGCCTCTTTGCCGGCCTCGACTGCAAGGTCACCGTGCTGCCGGCAACCGCATCCACCGATGATGTGCTGGCGCTGAAGCCGGACGGCATCTTCCTGTCGAACGGCCCCGGCGATCCGGCCGCGACCGGCCAATACGCCGTGCCCGTCATCAAGGATCTGCTGAAGACGGAAATCCCGTTGTTCGGCATCTGCCTTGGCCACCAGATGCTCGGTCTCGCACTCGGTGCCAAGACCGCAAAAATGCATCAGGGTCATCATGGCGCCAACCATCCGGTCAAGGATCACACGACGGGCAAGGTCGAGATCGTCTCGATGAACCACGGCTTCGCGGTCGACGCGAGCACGCTGCCGGAAGGCGTTGAAGAGACTCACGTTTCGCTCTTCGACGGCACCAATTGCGGCCTGCGCCTTTCCGGCAAGCCGGTCTTCTCGGTACAGCACCACCCGGAAGCCTCTCCGGGCCCGCAGGACAGCCACTACCTCTTCCGCCGCTTCGTCAATCTGGTGCGCGAGAAGAAGGGCGAGCCGGCTTTGGCCGAGCGCGCATAAGCAGCGCCGCCATCACCATCGTGTAAAACAAAAGCCCCGGATTGATCATCAATCTGGGGCTTTCGTCTTTAAGAATGCACGATACCGCTTTGATCAGGCCTGCAAGCGGCGGCGCCTGACCTCTTCCAGTTCGCTCGTGAGGATTTCCTGCAGGAACTCGAAATCGGATTCACTGAACGGAACCAGGCCAAATCTCAGTTTGTAACCCCAGTTCTTGTCCTGGGTAAAATCGAGCCAGTCCAGCAGAGGGCGGATCGGTTGTTCGGGCACATCAAGCCAATCGACATCCCGGCGAAACGCCTTGCCGCATGCCATCTCGCCCTGATAGGGCTCGCCATCGCGGACATATCCGATCGCCGTGAAGCTCTTAAATCCGTCCTTGTCGCCCATGGCCACCGAGGGGGAATAATAGACCACGCCGTCGCCCGGCTTGATGCGCTTCAGCGGCCCCTGCTTGCCGTGATTGACCTGCATGAAGCCTTGTGCCCGCCCATGCCGGACGTGCGCGGCACAGGCAACAGCCAACCAATACGACTTTACCGCCGGCCGCTCGCGCCGAACCGACGCATCGGAACGCGGCAGCATGTGCACGACGGCGTCATGGTTGACATGTCCATCCTGCGAGAAAAGCGTGGCCTGACTACGATCGCTTGCATTGTATGTCATGGTCGTCTCCCATCAAATTGGTATGACGCCAATATACGGGAACATGCTGCCAATATCTGTCAGCAGTCTTCTCGCCAAAACGCAAAAAAGACCGGCACTAGCCGGCCGTTTTCTCCGAGCGCACCAGAATGTAAAACCGCACGCAAAGCATCACCGAGGCCGAGGCCAGTCCCAGGAGGAAGCCGAGCCAGATGCCGACGCCACCGAAGCCGAGAGGGAAGGCAAGCAGCCAGGCCAGGAAGAAGCCGATCGGCCAATAGGCGATCAGCGCCAGGATCATCGGAACGCGCGCATCCTTCAGGCCCCGCAACAGACCGCTGGCAATTGCCTGCAAACCATCGACCAGCTGGAACAGGCCCGCAACGACGATCAGCGGCGCCGCATAGGCAAGCACCTGCGGTGCCTCGGCCGAGGTCACGTCGAGAAACCAGCTTCCGAACCACGTTGGCATGGTGGCAAACAGGACACTGCCCAACAGCGAGATGCAGCTCGAAACGATGAGCACGACGATCGCCGCGCGCGTCAGACCAACGTAATCCCCCTGCCCATGCGCGACGCCGACCCGAACGGTCGCCGCCTGACTGAGGCCGAGCGGGATCATGAAGGCGATCGAGGCCCATTGCAGCGCGATGCCGTGAGCAGCGAGCTCGATCGTGCCGATCTGCCCCATCAAGAGCGACGCCACCGTGAACAGGCTGACCTCGGCCAGAACCGTGATGCTGATCGGAAAACCGAGACGAACCACGTCCCACAATGCATGCCAGTCGGGCCGCCAAAGGCGAACGAAAATTTCATAACGGCGCGTCTTTTCGCGGCTCTGAACGAAGGCGACGATGAACAGGAAGCCTGCCGTCTGCACCGCCACCGAAACGATGGCAGCGCCGTGCAGCCCGAGCGCCGGCATGCCGAAGTGGCCAAGCACCAGTCCGTAGGCAAGTATCGCGTTCATCACCAGCATGGCGATGGTGACATAGAGAATGACGCGGGCCATGCCGATCGCGCTCACCAGCGCGCGTATGACGTTATAAAGTAGCCCCGGCAACACGGCGTAATGACCAATGGCGATATATTCGCTGGCAAGCCTTGCCACATCGGGCTTCTGTCCGGCAGCCAACAGGATCTGCTCGGAATAAAAGAAGGCCGGCTGCGTCAATAGCCAAAAGGCAGTGACGACCCAGATGCCCATGCGCAGCGCCCGGCGCACCGAGATGACATCGCCTTGACCATAGGCCTGCGCCACAAGCGGCACGACGGCGATGGAAAAACCGGAACCGAAAATCTGGATGGTGAACAGGAATTGCGCAGCCAGAACCATGGCGGCCAACTGCTCGGCGCCGAGACGACCGACGATCATCACATCCGTGGTGTTGATACCGAGCTGCGCCAGCTGGGCACCGATCAGCGGGATGCCAAGCGCCAGGGTGGCGCGGACATGCGCTGACCACGAATTGTCATTGTCGTGCGCGAACGGGCGCGCAGTTGCCGGCATATCCATCTTGAAAACTCGATTTTAAGAGACGCGCAAATCGCTCCTACCCAAGGATGCGCGAGCCTGCCGCCTTAGCGCAACTTCAACAAAAAAGCCAGTTGGCAAAGCTAAGATGCTAAAGAATTCATCAGATCATCAAAATATCTGATGATTATTTAGGCCACCTCTTGAGCCGCCGATTCCACCACGGCTTTCGGCTCATCCTTGCGCACCTTGACGACGAAGATGATCACCGCGGTCAGGATCAGGATCGCCGACATGATGAAGGGGGCACCGGCAAAAGTGACGGGTGCTTCCGGCGCGGTGAAAAAGCGAAACAGATAGGGAAACAGCAGTGGTCCGATGATCGCCGTGATGCTGGTAAGGCTGCCGAGAGCGCCTTGCAACTCCCCCTGCGCCGACGGCGACACCTTGCTTGCGGCGATAGAGCGTAACGGCGCATCCGCAACGTTTTCGATCACCGTCAGGATGATAACCGCATAGACCATCCAGCCATGCCAGGCGAAGGCATAACCCACCAAGCCGATGCCGGAAAAGGCAAGTCCCAACACCACGGTTTTCCATTCGCCGAGCACCGGCACAATGCGAGGCAGGACCAGCCCCATAACCAGCGCCATGCCAATGCCGTAGGTGCCGAGCGAAATGCCGATCTCCAACGACGTCCAGTCATAGCGATAGGAAGAGACAAAGGACCAGACAGCCGGAAAGACGCCATGCGCCAGCCAGTTGAAGAACATCACGACGAAGATCCAGCCGAGCCCCTGATAGCGACGCACCTGCCGCAGAGCACCGAACGGACTGGCGCGCCAGAGCTCGAAACGGCGACGGTTCTTCGCCTCAAGTGTTTCCGGCAGCAGGAAATAGGCGCCAATAAAATTCAGCAGTGCCAGCACGGCCGCGCCATAAAAAGGTGCGCGCGGACCGAATTCACCGAGGAAGCCGCCAATGACCGGCCCGAGCACGAAACCGACGCCAAAGGCCATGCCGATCAGGCCGAAATTCTTCGCCCGGTTCTGGTCATTGCTGATGTCGGCGATATAGGCGGAACATGTCGAGAAACTTGCACCGCTGATACCGGCCAGGATGCGGCCGGCGAACAATATCCAATAGGTTCCGGCGATGGCGCAGATGAAATTGTCGATCGCAAAGGTCAGCACGGAGGCAAGCAGGATCGGGCGGCGGCCGAAGCGATCGCTCAAATTACCGACCAGCGGCGAAAACAGAAACTGCATCGCGGCATAAGCAAGCAGCAGCCAACCGCCATCGGTGGCCGCCTCGCTGACCGAAGCGCCCGTCAGCTCTTCCAGATATTGCGGCAACACCGGCATGATGATGGCGAGGCCCATGACATCAAGGAAGAGAATAATAAAGACGAGCAACAAGCCGCGGCGTGCGAATTTCTGGTCGATCATGGAGTTTGCCTTTTGGTGGCCCTATCTTCATGAAGAGACAGAACGTGAACGAAAAACCGGTGCGTCCCCAATACCTAAAGATTTCACCCGAAACAATCCGTGAACGCTTCAATCTTTCTGATTTATCGACCGATTTTTTTGATCTTTCGCTCTTTGGATGCCGGCCGCCCCAGGCGTCCGCCTTCACTCTAGCGTCGGAAAATCGACCCGGCTCCAAGCACTGCAAGAGGGTTGAAGCGAGGCACAAACGATGCGGCCGATCGTCATCTCCCCGCCCCTTCGATAGATTGAGGAGCGGGAAGAACGGGTTGAGATCTCAAACCGGGTTGTTCAGGGTGTCGCAATCGCTGAGCTTGCCGGAATCGAAGCCCTGCTTGAACCATTTCATACGCTGCGCCGAAGTGCCGTGGTTGAAGCTGTCGGGAACGACATAGCCCTGGCTGCGCTTCTGCAGCGTATCGTCGCCGATCTGTTGCGCGGCATTCAGCGCCTCTTCGAGGTCGCCTTGCTGCAGAATGCCCTTCTGCTGCGTGAACTTGCCCCAGATACCGGCAAAGCAATCGGCTTGCAGTTCGATGCGCACAGACATCTTGTTGGCGTCCACCTCGCTCATGGTCTGGCGAGCCTGATTGAACTTCGGCAGGATGCCGAGCAGGTCCTGAACATGGTGGCCGACTTCATGCGAAATCACATAGGCCTGCGCGAAATCGCCGGAGGCGCCGAACTGATCCTTCATCTGCTGGAAGAACGCCATGTCGAGATAGACCTTCTGGTCGCTCGGGCAATAAAAAGGCCCGGTCGCCGCCGAGGCCGTGCCGCAAGCCGAAGGGAAACTGCCTGAAAACAGCACCAGCTTCGGATCGGTATAGGTCTGGCCCATGGACTTGAAGATGCCGGTCCAGGTGTCTTCGGTATCGGCGAGCACCGTAGCCACAAACTGCTTCATCTCGTCATTGGCCGGCGCGGTGGTACCGCCGCTGTTGTCACTCTGCTGATAGCCGGGGGAGCTGGAGCCGCCAGTCAAGGCGCCGCTCTGCTGCAGCAACCCGATGACGTCGACGCCCATGGCTCTCAGTATCAGGAAGATCACCACCAGGACGATGATGGTGCGGAAGCTCAAGCCGCCGCCCCCTAGGCCGCCACCGGGAAAGCGGAACCCGCCGCCACCGAGAGGCCCGCCTCCTGTCGGCGAGGAACCGCGTTCGTCCTCGATATTGTCCGATTGCCGACGTCCCTTCCAGTCCATGGTGCACCTCCGGGCGATACGTTGAATCGATAGTGTTTAATACACTTATATATCGAGGAAGGGAGGCAACGCCAGTTCTCCGTGAGAGCTTCATCAAATCAAATGTCGGCGCTTCCTTACTTGCACAAATGGCGAGCCAAACGAGGAAGGTCGCTATCGATAGACCATAACAAACGACGGCGGCGCGTCACCGATAAAGGCGACCTCATAAAAGGCTGAAGGGCGACAATGGCAAGCTTTTTTGTGGTGACGCATGACGGCCCGGCAATCCCGGTAAGCCACCCCTATGCCGAGGATGTACGACGACGCTTTGGATAGAAGCAGCGGGAGCTGTCGATTCCTGTCGATTCCGCGATTTATGGGGTTCCGTTTATAGATACATTTGCCTATAAGCCGCTTCTAGCCTGAAAAGACTTGACCATGCGCACCGGCCGGTGATCTCCCACCCTGGCCGGCTTTTCGCGCAACAAGAAAACGGATGAGAGCCCATGCCGAAGCGCCTAGATATCAAATCGATCCTCATTATCGGTGCAGGACCGATTGTTATCGGCCAGGCTTGCGAATTCGATTACTCGGGCACACAGGCCTGCAAGGCGCTGCGCGAAGAAGGCTACCGCGTCATCCTCGTCAACTCCAACCCGGCAACGATCATGACCGATCCGGGCCTGGCGGACGCGACTTATGTCGAGCCGATCACCCCGGAAGTGGTCGCCAAGATCATCGCCAAGGAGCGCCCCGATGCGCTGCTGCCGACGATGGGCGGCCAGACGGCGCTGAACACCGCGCTCTCGCTGAAGCGCATGGGCGTACTCGACCGCTACAATGTCGAGATGATCGGCGCCAAGCCGGCCGCCATCGACATGGCCGAAGACCGCGCCCTCTTCCGCGAAGCCATGGCTCGCATCGGCCTCGAAACACCGCGCTCGATGCTGGCGAACGCCACCGATATCAAGGACGCCGACCGCAAGACGCATGAGGCCGAGCGCAGCAAGCTGAAGGCCTCTCTTTCCGGCGCAGCACTCGACAAGGCGCTCGACGAGCTTGAGAACCAGTGGAACCTCGGTGAAAGCGACCGCAAGCAGCGTTACATGAGCCATGCCATGGCAATCGCCGCCCAGGCGATCGACCATGTTGGCCTGCCCGCCATCATCCGCCCCTCCTTTACCCTCGGCGGCACCGGCGGCGGCATCGCCTATAACCGCTCCGAATTCTTCGAAATCGTCGGCGGCGGCCTCGATGCTTCGCCAACCACGGAAGTGCTGGTCGAGGAATCGGTGCTCGGCTGGAAGGAATATGAGATGGAAGTGGTCCGCGACACAGCGGACAACTGCATCATCATCTGCTCGATCGAAAACATCGACCCCATGGGCGTCCATACCGGCGATTCGATCACCGTTGCGCCGGCGCTGACGCTGACCGACAAAGAATATCAGATCATGCGTAACGCCTCGATCGCGGTTCTGCGCGAGATCGGCGTCGAGACCGGCGGCTCGAACGTGCAGTTCGCCGTCAACCCGGAGGACGGCCGCCTGGTCGTCATCGAAATGAACCCGCGCGTGTCGCGCTCCTCCGCACTTGCATCGAAGGCCACGGGCTTCCCGATCGCCAAGATCGCCGCCAAGCTTGCCATCGGCTATACGCTGGACGAGCTGGAAAACGACATTACCGGCGGCGCGACACCCGCCTCGTTCGAACCGTCGATCGACTACGTCGTCACCAAGATCCCGCGGTTCGCCTTCGAGAAATTCCCCGGCGCCTCGCCTGTCCTGACCACCGCGATGAAGTCGGTCGGCGAAGTCATGGCGATCGGCCGTACCTTTGCGGAATCGCTGCAGAAGGCGCTCCGTGGCCTCGAAACCGGCCTCACCGGCCTCGATGAAATCGAAATTCCCGGCACCGAAGAAGGCGAAGGCAGCCGCAACGCCATCCGCGCCGCGATCGGCACGCCGACGCCCGACCGTCTGCGCATGGTCGCCCAGGCGCTGCGCGTCGGCCTCAGCCCGGAAGAGGTGCACGAAGGCTGCAAGATCGACCCTTGGTTCATCGCACAGCTGAAGAGCATCGTCGACATGGAGGCCCGCATCCGCGAACAAGGCCTACCGGAAGACGCGACCAACCTGCGCATGCTGAAGGCGATGGGTTTCTCCGACGCCCGTTTGGCGACACTGACGAACAAGCGCCCGAAGGAAGTGGCCGAACTGCGCAACAGCCTGAACGTTCGCCCGGTCTTCAAGCGCATCGACACTTGCGCGGCCGAATTCGCCTCGCCGACCGCCTATATGTATTCGACCTATGAGACGCCCTTCGTCGGCGCCGCCCGCTCGGAAGCGCAGGTCTCGGACCGCAAGAAGGTCGTCATCCTCGGCGGCGGCCCGAACCGTATCGGCCAAGGCATCGAGTTCGACTATTGCTGCTGCCACGCTGCCTTCGCTCTGAAGGATGCCGGCTATGAAGCGATCATGATCAACTGCAACCCGGAAACCGTTTCGACCGACTACGACACGTCCGACCGGCTCTATTTCGAGCCTCTGACCGCCGAAGACGTCATCGAAATTCTCCGCGCGGAGCAGGAAAACGGCGAACTGGTCGGCGTCATCGTGCAGTTCGGTGGCCAGACGCCGCTGAAGCTCGCCGAAGCGCTCGAAAAGAACGGCATCCCGATCCTCGGCACGGCACCTGACGCGATCGATCTTGCCGAAGACCGCGACCGTTTCCAGAAGCTTCTGATGAAGCTCGACCTCAACCAGCCGAACAACGGCATTGCCTATTCGGTGGAGCAGGCCCGCCTCGTCGCCTCCGAAATCGGCTTCCCGCTGGTCGTGCGCCCGTCCTACGTGCTTGGCGGCCGCGCCATGCAGATCATTCATTCGGAAAGCATGCTGCAGACCTACCTGCTCGACACCGTGCCCGAACTGGTCCCGGAAGACATCAAGCAGCGCTATCCGAACGACAAGACCGGACAGATCAACACCCTGCTCGGCAAGAACCCGCTTCTGTTCGACAGCTACCTCGCCAATGCGATCGAAGTCGACGTCGACTGCTTGTCCGACGGCACAGACGTCTACGTTGCCGGCATCATGGAGCACATCGAGGAAGCCGGCATCCACTCCGGCGACTCGGCCTGCTCGCTACCGCCGCGCACACTGTCGCCTGCCATGCTCGACGAACTGGAACGCCAGGCAAAAGCCATGGCGAAGGCGCTCAATGTCGGCGGCCTGATGAACGTGCAGTTCGCCATCAAGGACGGCATCGTCTACGTGCTCGAAGTCAACCCGCGCGCCTCGCGTACCGTGCCCTTCGTCGCCAAGACCATCGGCGCGCCGATCGCCAAGATCGCCGCCCGCGTCATGGCCGGCGAAAAGCTGGACGCGGTCTTTGCCGCCTATGGTGGAAAGCCCGACCCGCGCAAGCTGAAGCACATCGCCGTCAAGGAAGCCGTCTTCCCCTTCGCCCGTTTCCCCGGCGTCGACATTCTACTCGGACCGGAAATGCGCTCGACTGGCGAAGTCATTGGTCTGGATACGGATTTCGCGCTGGCCTTCGCCAAATCACAGCTCGGCGCCGGAGTCGAACTGCCGCGTGACGGAACAGTCTTCGTGTCCGTCCGCGACGACGACAAGCCGCGCGTCCTGCCCGCCATCCGCATGCTGACCGAACTGGGCTTCAAGGTGCTCGCCACTGGTGGCACCCAGCGTTATCTGGCCGAACAGGGCATTGCCGCCACCAAGATCAACAAGGTGCTGGAAGGCCGTCCGCATATCGAGGACGCCATTCGCAACCGGCAGGTCCAGCTCGTCATCAACACGACCGACAGCAACAAGGCGATCTCTGATTCGAAGTCTCTACGCCGCGCGACGCTGATGCAGAAGGTGCCCTACTACACCACAATGGCCGGCGCCGAAGCCGCCGCCATGGCGATCAAGGCACTCAAGGCCGGCAGCCTCGAAGTCCGGACTCTGCAGAGCTATTTCTGAGGCAAACGAGGCTCGCGGCCGCTGCTTCCGAGCTCCCGGTCGTTGATTGTGTAAAACTGGCTTTGGCGGGTGCTGACCAAGATCAGCCTCGCCATAAGTCTTCGAATTTTCTGGAAATCGACTGTCGCAATCTGCTATAGATGACAGAACAATGGCTCAACATGGTTCCGAAGTACCGCTTCGGGACCTGTTTTCTTTGTGTTTGCGACAGGGCAACACAGGGAGTGAAGGACAAGAAAAATGGTTGAAAAGGTACCGATGACACAGAACGGGTTCGTCAAGCTGCAGGAAGAACTGCGCTGGCGCCAGCAGGAAGAACGCCCGCGAATCATCGAAGCGATTTCGGAAGCCCGTGCCCATGGCGATCTTTCCGAAAACGCCGAGTACCACGCTGCCAAGGAAGCCCAGAGCCACAATGAAGGCCGCGTCGGCGAACTCGAAGACCTGACGGCACGCGCCGAAGTCATCGACCTCTCCAAGATGTCCGGCTCGAAGATCAAGTTCGGCGCCAAGGTGAAGCTCATCGACGAGGACACCGAGGAAGAGAAGAACTATCAGATCGTTGGCGACCAGGAAGCCGACGTGAAGGCCGGCCGTATCTCGATTTCGTCACCGATCGCCCGCGCGCTGATCGGCAAGGAAGTCGGCGATTCCATCGAGGTCAACGCCCCCGGCGGCGCCAAGGCCTATGGAATCCTCTCCATCACCTGGGGCTGATCGCCCGTGCGTGACCGCGAGATATCGCACTCAAGCGATCTCAGCGAGATCGAGGTCATCGCCACGAACTTCAAACGCCGGCTTTCCGGCGTTACCTCCACCATCGTGCAGCTCATCCCGAAGCAGATCGAGCTTGGCTGCCATATCGTCACGCTTGGCCCGGGCTTGCCGGAAGATTTGCCGAGGCTCGGCTGGGCGCGGCTTCCTGGCCTCTGGCTGAGGCCACGTCGCCATCGCGCCCGCGTCTGGCATGCCCGCCGCAACAATGAGATGCTGGTCGGACTGCTCTTACGCTCCGTGCTGCGCATGCCGCTGAAACTGGTCTTCACCTCGGCGGCCCAGCGCCGCCACACCGGCTATACGCGCTGGCTGATCCGCCGCATGGACGCGGTGATCGCCACCAGCACCCGCTCCGGCAGTTTCCTTGAGGTGCCTCACACTGTCATTCAGCATGGTGTCGACCTCAACCTGTTTCATCCGCCGGAAGTGCCCGACGACCGCATGGCCGCCAGCGGCCTACCTGGCACCTACCTGGTCGGCTGCTTCGGCCGCGTCCGCCATCAGAAGGGCACCGATCTCTTCGTCAAGGCGATGATCGAGCTTCTGCCACGCTATCCGGACTGGACGGCCGTCATCTGCGGCCGTGTGACCACTGAGCATCGCGGCTTTGCCGACGAACTGGTGAAGATGGTGGCCGCTGCCGGCCTCACTGAGCGCATCCGCTTTCTGGGTGAAGTCGATAGCGTCAGGCCCTGGTATCGCCGCGCGACGCTTTATGTCGCCCCTTCCCGCAATGAAGGTTTCGGACTGACCCCGCTGGAGGCCATGGCCTCGCGCACGGTGGTCGTCGCCTCCGACGCAGGCGCCTATGCCGAGATGATCGTGCCGGAAGAAACCGGCGCGGTCGTGCCCGCCGGCGACGGAGAGGCGCTGACCAAGGCAATCGCCTTCTATCTGGCCAATCCGGAACAGGCGATCCAGCAGGGTGAAAATGCCGTGCGCCACGTCCGCGGCGAATTCGCCCTGGAAAAGGAAGCGACAGCGATCGGCGATATCTATCGGCAATTGCTCGGCTGAGCGGCCGGGCTATTGACCGAGATCGATGCGGTTGCGCTCGACGAAATCGATCATCGCCCGATCCTCAACCACATCCTCCTCGATGCTTTTGACGATCGACAAAACCTTGTCCCGATATTTGGTCGGCGAGGTGTCGTACGCCCATCCGCGCGCCAGCTTCGCCATCAGCTCCTCGCGGGATTTGGTGTAATAGTGATTGAGCTGCAGAAACCGGTTCGAATAGAACTCCGGCGATTTCCGCGCCCGGCGCGTGAAGCGCTTTCCCGCGTCGTTCGCCGTGAGATCACCGAATTCGCGGGTCTGGAACTGATGCACGCTGACTTCCGTCACCTCGCAGGGATCGACGATGCATTTGAAGTTGCGGACATCTTCCTTTGATGTCATCGGATCAGCGCCGCGCATCGTGTAGTTCAGCGTCAGCGGACCGCCGGGAGGCGTCGCATGGCCGCTGGTGGCAAACATGTGCCAGGGTAGCGAGACATTCGGGAAGCCTCCTACTGCCTCGAGCGCCTGCTCGACGGTGTGCCCTTCCTTCGGCAGTAGAAATTCGTCGACATCGATGAAGGCCATCCAGCGGTAGGCGCCGCCGAAATTGAGGATGGCATGGGCAAAGACAATAACCTGGCCATTCAGCGTCGTGCCGGTGGCAACATCCTTCATCCGCCCGGCCCAGGGGATGATTGTCAGCGTGTCGGCATCGAGGAGATCGCGCAGAATTGCACAAGTCTCATCCGTCGAGCCGTTATCGTAGATATGGAAGTGGCGAATACCGACGGCGCGATGGAAACGCACCCATTCCCCGATGTAGCGCGCCTCATTCTTGACGCAGACGGCGATAGCGATCCCGTGCCGGCCCTCTTGAGGCTGCGGCGGATCGATGGCCAGTTTCTTGGCATCGGCAGTCTTAGGTTTCAGCCAACCCATGCGTCCGTTCCCTGCAACTCAGATCGTCGATGCGGCGGCGAACCTGTCATCATAGCCGAACCCATGTTTCAATAGCGCCGAAACCGGCGAATAATTGACAAATGTCACGCCTCGCTCCAAGGCGATTTCCCTTGCCAGAACAAAATGTTCCAGTATCCGGCCCTCGGCTCGCGCGATGCCGGAAAAGGCGGCTTCATCGCTCGTCTCATAAAAACGTGGCTCGCCGGCATTGGAAATGTCGATCCCGAGGAAGCCGATCGTTTTAGGCGCACAATAAAGCGCGAACTGCAGCGCCGATACGGCGACCGAGCCTCCCTGGAAAACACCCAGATCCGGCGCAAAGGAGAAACCAGCAGTGCCAGCGGCGTTGAGCCGAACAAAATCGAGCTTGCCGATATCGTCTGTGAGACGGCGCCGGGCGCCATAGGGCTTACTGATATTGTCTATCAGAATAACCGTCTTGTCCGACAACCAACGGCTATCCAGCTCCGAAATCGCCCTGAGCACGGGGACTGAAAACAGGCAGATCGTACCGGGCTTGATCCTGCGCCGCATCATCTCCGAATGCCGCCAGACGAAACGCTCATCCTCCACCGCAACGGCAAGCGGCGCGGCGATCTGCTCGCCGATCAATCCGATGGCACCGTTGAGCAGGATGGCGCTATCTTTCTCCAGGCTCGTCAGATCGCTGTCGCGGATCGATGGGCCGGAACCGACGATGTAGATGTTGTCGCTCGCCCCGTCGCGCAACCGATCGCTATTCGAGAGATCGGCGATCTTGGTGCGGTGGTAAAACACCTCCCCCACGCCGCTCTTGCGCACGATATTGAGCCCTGGAAACCAGTCCTGCGCATGAACGCGTGAGCTTCCGAGCAGCACGCGCGCGCCCAGCTTGACCAGCGTTCGGTGCCAGGGACGGTCCACCATGTCCTTAGAGCTCCACGAGACCGAGTTTTTTCACCTGCCGAATGGTCAGCATGGTGCGGACCGTATCGACATGCTCGTTGGCCGTCAGCACTTCGATGACGAAGTCCTGGAAGCGGGTGAGATTTTCCGCAACGCAATGCAGCAAGAAATCGCTGTCGCCGGACACCATCCAGGCCTGGCGCACGAGCGGCCACTCCGCCGTGGCACTTGCGAAAGCCTTGAGATTGGCCTCCGACTGATGCTTGAGGCCAACCATGCAAAAAGCAACGAGGTCAAAGCCGAGCCTCGGGCTGTTCAGCATGGCATGATAGCCCTCGATGATGCCGGCTTCTTCCAGCTTGCGCACCCGGCGCAGACAGGGCGGCGCGGATATGCCGACTCGATCGGCCAACTCGACATTGGTCATCCGTCCGTCGCGCTGGAGTTCCCGCAGAATCTTTATATCGATGGCGTCGAGTTCAGCTCGCAGCACTTTTGTTGCCTTTCTTTAATTCCCCATCGCCAGCTTCTATATAAAGCGAGGAAATTCGCAAGAAAGTTTCGCTTGCGTAACCGAATCTTACACAAAGCAGATTTGCTCTGTTGGTAATGCAAGGCTGCCCTTGAATAAATGCATGCGGCAATCATAAATGGGTCAGCAGATCGTGAAATCGCCTGCTTCGCCCATTTGAAGCTGAAATTCACGACGCGCTGAGATTGAAAGGACTTAAACTATGCCTGCCCGCCACACCAAGGTGCTCATCATCGGTTCCGGCCCCGCCGGCTATACGGCTGCCGTCTATGCCGCGCGCGCCATGCTGGAGCCAGTCCTGATCGCCGGCATGGAACAGGGCGGTCAGCTGATGATCACCACGGATGTCGAAAACTATCCGGGCTTTGCCGATCCGATCCAGGGCCCTTGGCTGATGGAACAGATGCTGCAGCAGGCCAAGCACGTCGGCGCCGAGATCGTCAACGATCTCGTGACCGAAGTCGACACCAATCAGCGCCCCTTCGTGGCGCGTACCGACAGCGGCCAGGTTTGGACCGCCGATACGCTGATCATCGCGACCGGCGCCAAGGCCAAGTGGCTCGGCATAGAGAGCGAACAGAAGTTCCAGGGCTTCGGCGTATCGGCTTGCGCTACCTGCGACGGCTTCTTCTATCGCAACAAGGATGTGATCGTGGTCGGCGGCGGCAACAGCGCCGTCGAGGAAGCGCTCTATCTCTCCAACATAACCAAATCGGTGACGGTGGTGCATCGCCGCGATTCCTTCCGCGCCGAAAAGATCCTGCAGGAGCGCCTGTTCGGCAAGTCGAACGTCAAGATTCTCTGGAACACCGAAGTCGCCGAAGTCACCGGAACACCGGCCAAGCCGCCGATGCCGCCATCGGTTTCCGGTGCGCGCCTGCGCGACATCCGCACGGGCGTCGTAACCGACGTGAGCATCGACGGCATTTTCGTCGCCATCGGCCATGCGCCGGCGACCGAACTGTTCAAGGGCAAACTGAAGCTCAAGGACAATGGCTACCTCTGGACCGCACCGGATTCGACTGCGACCAGCGTCGAAGGCATTTATGCCGCCGGCGACGTGACCGACGATACGTTCCGACAGGCGATCACCGCAGCGGGGATGGGCTGCATGGCCGCGCTCGAGGCGGAACGTTACCTGACTGGGCACATGCCCGTCGCCGTGGCTGCGGAGTGATATAGCCGATGAGGGGAAGCGGCATGCCATTGGACTGGGACAAGCTGCGTATTTTTCACGCGGCTGCCGAAGCGGGATCGTTCACGCACGCAGCCGACAAACTGCATCTGTCCCAATCCGCCATCAGCCGTCAGGTCAGCGCACTCGAGCAGGATGTCGGCATCAAGCTGTTTCATCGCCATGCTCGCGGGCTGATCCTGACCGAACAAGGCGAATTGCTTTACCGCACCGCACACGACGTTCTCCTGAAGCTCGAAACGGTCAAGATGCAATTGACCGAGACGACCGACAAGCCGAGCGGCAAGCTGCGTGTGACGACGACGGTCGGCCTCGGCCAGGGCTGGCTGACCGACAAGATCCAGGAGTTCCTGCAGCTCTATCCCGATATGCAGATCCAGCTGATCCTCGACAACGAGGAGCTGGACGTGAACATGCGTCATGCTGACTGTGCCATCCGCCTGCGCCAGCCGCAGCAATCGGATCTGATCCAGCGCAAGCTCTTCACCGTGCACATGCACGTCTATGCCGCCCCCTCCTATATCAACCGCCACGGCGAGCCGCAGTCGGTGGAGGATCTGGACGATCATCGCATCATCAGTTTCGGCGAGCCTGCGCCAAACTATCTGCTCGACGTCAACTGGCTGGAGATTGCCGGGCGCTCGTCGGACAACAAACGCATTGCGCATTTGCAGATCAACAGCCAGACCTCGATCAAGCGCGCCTGTCTGCTCGGCATCGGCATCGCTGTGCTGCCGGATTATATTGTGGGACGAGACCCCGGGCTCATTCAGCTCGCGATCAATGCCGACGTGCCGTCCTTCGACACATATTTCTGCTACCCCGACGAGATGAAAAATGCGGCCAAACTTAAGGTTTTCCGCGATTTTGTCGTCGCAAAGGCACGAAACTGGAACTTCTAATCCAACCTAAATGATTGGAAATTCAACACTTTTTTGATCTAATATATCAGCTAAGCGTATTTCGCATGGCTGATATGCACAAAACAGAGTTGAAGCATGCCCATTTAGACACCATATCGCACATAGCTGATGCACATGGTGGCTTTTCCTCCCAGTTCCACCGCATTGGCTGTTCCCCTCTGGAGGTTTTTAACCTTCATACCTATAGGGCCCTGGTTTACTCCGGAGGCCCTTTTTTTTGCCTTTTTGCGCCAGACGTCGCAAACGCATAACTGCCATGCACAAAAAAGCATTGCGCAGTGCACAAATTAGCATCATAACGCCCACAGCTGATGCACATGGTGGCTTTTCCTCCCAGTTCCACCGCATTGGCTGTTCCCCTCTGGAGGTTTTTGACCTTCACACCTATAGGGCCCTGGTTTATTCCGGTGGCCCTCTTTTTTGCCCATTTTCTAAGCACGCATCAAAATGCGTCGCGCAAAAATAATATCTCGTCTCACACCTTGATATATCGAAATCCGACGATACATAAATCGTCTACTTTCGATATTCGTGAGGTAAGTGCGATGGACAGGACTGAGATACTGAAGGCATTGGCCCACCCGGCCAGGCTCGAAATCCTCAATCACCTCAAGGATCCAAACACATATTTTCCCACTCAGGAGCACCCGCTGGAGCTGGGCGTCTGCGCTAGCCAGTTCGAGCGCTGCGGCCTATCGCAATCGACCGTCTCGGCCCACCTCGGCACATTGCTGCGCGCAGAGCTGGTAACCACTAAGCGCCTTGGCCAGTGGATCTTCTACAAGCGCAACGAGGAAACCATCGCCGAATTCCTCGCGACCTTGCAGAAGGAACTCTGACAATAGCCTTGGCTCTCTTCACCCTCACATCGAGCCCCTCCTCCACCCAACAATCCGCATAGCAAAGGACCCCCAATGACCAAACTCTTCGAACCGACAAAGCTTGGCGATATCTCCATCGCCAACCGCATCGTGATGGCACCGCTGACGCGCAACCGCTCTCCCAATGCAGTTCCGAACGATCTGAACGTCAAATATTACGCCCAGCGCGCTACGGCAGGCCTGATCATCACCGAAGCGACCGCCATCACCCATCAGGGCCAGGGCTATGCCGACGTGCCCGGTCTCTACAGCAAGGAAGCCCTCGACGGCTGGAAGAAAGTGACCGACGCCGTGCATGCCAATGGCGGCAAGATTGTCGTGCAGATGTGGCATGTGGGCCGCATCTCCCACACCAGCCTGCAGCCGAACGACGGCAAGCCGGTATCCTCCACCTCCAGGGCTGCCCAGGCCAAGACCTATCTCGTCCACAATGACGGCACCAGCGGCTTTGCAGATACCTCCGAGCCACGCGCACTTGAAGCCGCAGAGATTCCGGGGATCGTCGAAGACTATCGCAAGGCCGCCCGCGCCGCGATCGACGCCGGCTTCGACGGCGTCGAAATCCATGCCGCCAACGGTTATCTCATCGACCAGTTCCTGCGCGCCGACGTCAACGACCGCACTGACGAATATGGCGGCTCCATCGAAAACCGAGCTCGCCTCCTCTTCGCGGCGGTTGACGCCGTGACCAAGGAAATTGGCGCCGGTCGCACCGCAATCCGCATCTCGCCGGTCACGCCATCGAACGATGCCAGCGACCCGCAGCCAGAGGCACTCTTCACCTACGTCATCGAGCGTCTGGCGAAATATGATCTCGCCTATATCCACGTCGTCGAAGGCCAGACCGGTGGCGCACGCGACTTCCTGCCCTTCGATTATGATGCCCTGCACGCTGCCTATAAGGCTGCGGGCGGTAAGGCCGGCTGGATGCTCAACAACGGTTACGACCGCCAGATGGCGATCGAAGCGGTCGACAGCGGCCGGGCCGATGTCGTCGCCTTCGGCAAGCCCTTCATCTCCAACCCGGATCTGGTCCGGCGTCTGAAGGAGAATGCCCCGCTCAACACCCTCGACCAGGCAACGCTCTATGGCGGCGGTGGAAAGGGCTACGCGGACTATCCGACCCTGGACGAAGTGGCGTAACGCCGACAAGCTCCGGTATGACGCAGAAACCCCGTCGGAAGGCGGGGTTTCTTTTTGGACGATGAACGCTAAAGTCGCAGGCATGTTCGAACCCTACATCGACCGTTGGTCGCTCATCGCCTATGGCAAGCCCATCATCACCCATTCCAGCAATCTCCTGCCGGTCATCTGGCGCGATAAGCCGGCCATGTTGAAGGTCGCGCTCAACATCGATGAGAAATTCGGCAATCGGGTCTTGCGCTGGTGGGACGGCGATGGGGCTGCTTACGTCTATCAACATGATGAAAACGCGGCACTTCTCGAGCGGGCAACCGGACCGGGCTCGCTGCTGACAATGGCCATGAACGGCGACGATGACGAGGCAAGCCGGATCATGTGCCGCACGGCGGCGAAGCTGCACGCGCCACGGCTGGCGGAATTGCCAGCCGATCTCGTTCCGCTTGACCGCTGGTTCCACGAGTTGGAGCCGGCCGCGCGCGCCCATGGCGGCATGCTGGCCACCTGCGCTGAGGTTGCCCACGGTCTGCTAGCAGATCAGCGGGATCTTACCGTGCTCCACGGCGATATCCACCACGAGAACATCCTGGATTTCGGCCCTCGCGGTTGGCTCGCTATCGACCCGAAGCGCGTCTACGGCGAGCGTGGCTATGACTTCGCCAACACCTTCTGTAATCCAGAACTACCGATCGTCGTCGCTCCGGGCCGCTTACAGCGGCAATTGCCGATCGTCTGCGCCGAGACGGCACTGGAGCCGAAGCGATTGCTGCGGTGGATCATCGCTTATGCCGGCCTTTCCGCCACCTGGTTCCTCAGCGACGGCGACACAAAGAATGCGGAGTCGGATTTTACCGTCGCCCGGATCGCACTTGCCGAACTCCAGACCTGACGGCGCGTCTTATCGCGCCGGCAAGCAGCCGATTCCCACCAGACTTGCTTTCATCGCCACATCGATCGGGGTATGCGGCTCTTCACCGAGCACTGCCACGAGCTTGTCGTTTCTCATCTGCAACGGCACGTTCCAGAGATAACGCATCTCGCGCAGTTCCTTCATGAGCGGCACAAAGGGTGCGGCAAGCGGCAGCACCCACCACGGAAAAGCCTTCACTTTCACTTTATGCTCTACTGCGCGCTCGATCGCCCCAATCATCTGCCGGCCATCACCGTCCCAATGGCCGCGCATGTGATAGACCGCGAAGGCGGGAAGTGCATCGCCCTTCTCGATCAGCCGGATTATCGTCTCCGCGACATCCGGCAGATAGGCCCATTGATGGCCGATACCCGCCCTCCCCGGATAGCTCACCGACGTCACCGGCTTGCCAGGCTTCACAATGGCCTGCGACAGCCAGCCGTTAGCGCCATGGTGGCCAAAGAAATCGCCGGCGCGAACAATGATGATCGGCGTCCCACTCTCCGCCGCCGCCTTCAGACGACGCTCCATTTCAACGCGGATCGCCCCCTTGCGCGTCCGGGGACGCTGCGGGCTGTCCTCGGTCACGTCGGGAAAGACATCAGGCCCGAAATTATAGACCGTACCTGGCAGAACGATCCGCGCTCCGACCGCCCTCGCCGCCGCGATTGTACTGTCGAGCATCGGCAGCACCAGTTGCCCCCAATTGCGGTATCCGGGTGGGTTGACGGCGTGCACGATCAGATCCGCACCTTCCGCCGCCCTCAGCACATCGCTTGCCTGCATCGCATCGCCCTGCACCCAGTCGAAACCAGGTTCACGACGCGCGGCCTCGGCTGCATTACGATTTAGCGCCCGGATGCGCCAGCCGCGCGCGGCAAGTCCGCGGGCAACCGCGCCGCCGATGCCGCCCGTGGCACCCATTACGAGCGCGGTCTTTCCATTCTCCATCTGCTCAGTCATCGCCATCTCCATCACTTTGATGATGTGACTATGCCGCACGATCCAGATAAACGAAATTGCCGAAAAATCTGCATATGATATACAAAAATTTATGAAAACATCGGAACCGAGCTGGGATTTCTACCGTACCTTCCTCGCCGTGCTGCAGCATGGCTCGCTGTCGGCCGCCGCCCGGGAACTTGGCCTCACTCAGCCGACCATCGGTCGCCATATCGACGCACTGGAAGAAGCCGTCGGCGCCGAACTATTCACCCGATCGCAGCAAGGCCTTCTACCGACCGATGCGGCGCTCACCCTAAAGCCCTATGCGGAAACGCTGGCCAGCACCGCCGCCGCTCTTCTGCGTGCTGCCTCCGGTTCCCGCAACAGCGTCACCGGCACAGTCCGCATCAGCGCCAGCGAGGTTATCGGCGTGGAAGTTCTGCCGCCGATCCTGGCCGAACTGCAAACAGCATATCCCGACCTCACCATCGAGCTATCCGCCTCTGATACCGTGGAAGACCTGTTGCAGCGCGAGGCTGATATCGCTGTGCGCATGGTAGCGCCTGCGCAGGACGCGCTGCTGGCGCGTCATGTCGGCTCCATTCCCCTGGGCTTCTTCGCACATAGAAATTATCTGGACCGATATGGCGAACCCAAGAGCATCGGCGAACTTCATCAGCACAGGCTGATCGGCTTCGACCGCCAGACCGCTTACATCCGCGCCATGATGAAGCGCTATCCCCTGCTCGACGGCATCTCCTTCGCCTTCAAGTCGGATCATAGCATCGCCCTGCACAACGCCTTGCGCGCTGGCATCGGCATCAGCTTCTATCAGGTACCGCTTGCAAAAAGGGATGGGGAGCTTGTCCGGCTGTTGCCCGAGATCGAACTGCCGCTCGACACCTGGGTCGCCATGCATGAAAATCTCAAGACATCACCGCGGTGCCGCGTGACGTTCGACGCGCTGGTGGCGGGGTTGCAGGACTACGTTCGAAACTAGGCGCCGGGCGCCGTATCAACCGGCGGGAAATGCGCCTTGCCGTCGACCACTTCCGTTTCCGGGCGATCGCCGCCGTCGGCATATTCCTCGTGCCACTTGCCCCTTTCATCCTGCCAACTGATCTCGGCTGAATCGCCACCGATCTGCTGTTCGGCCGCTACGATTCTGGCTGCCTCCACGGCTTCAGAGTGCGTCGGAAATGCCTCGGAATAGGCGCCACCGAGACGATACGCCCATCCGCCATCATGCGGCACGACTTCATAAGTGACTTTGACCATGCATAGCCTCCCTTTCAATCTGCCAAGACTTTGAGGTCCGGGTGCCACCCGGCGGGAACGCGGTCCGTCTGAGACGTTTTTGCAAGGATGCCGCGATGTAGCATTGGGCAGACCTATGCATACAGTATTCCATCAAACGGCGCTGACTGCAAATTTTGTCATCCCAACACATGCTTGATGTGAGAAATCATTGGTTTAGACTGCGAACGTGAATCGGCGCGAGAGGTGGGGAACTTGACAATATCGAACTGGCTGAAGCAGGAAAAATTCCTGATCATCGCATTAGCAATCGCGGTGGTTGCCTATCTCTGCGAACATTCCGTGCTGGAGATGGGGCGCGCAGCATCGATGTTGGCAGCCGTGGCATTGATCGCCACCATCATACTTGTCTCGATGCGCGTTGCCCATCATGCCGAAATCCTCGCCACGAAAGTCGGCGACCCCTACGGCACAATGATCCTGACGCTATCGGCCGTCGCGGTCGAAGTCATCATGCTGGCAATCCTGATGGGTGGTGAAAGCTCGCCGACGCTGGTGCGCGACACCATCTATTCCGCCGTCATGCTCGATATCAACGGCATCATCGGTCTTGCCGCGCTGATCGGCGGGCTGAAGCACGGCGAGCAAGCCTATAATGACGACTCCAGCAAATCCTATGGCGTGATGATCCTGACGGCCATGGGCATATCGATGATCGTGCCGGAATTCATCCCCGAGGTGAAATGGCACTATTATTCCGCCTTCACCATTGTTGCGATGGTTGCGCTCTACGCGCTCTTCCTGCGCATGCAGGTCGGCAAGCACAGCTATTTCTTCAGCTACAGCTATCCGCGCATCGAGAAACAGCACGGGGCAGAGGAAGACCATCACGGCGAGGAATCGACGATAAACTCCATCGTCACGATCCTGATCGGCGTCGTGCTGATCGGCGGCCTTGCCGAGTTCATGTCCGCCTTCATGGATGTCGGCCTCAAGAACAGCGGTGCGCCACCCGCAATCGCGGCGATCGTCGTCGCCACCATTTCCGCTGCCCCGGAAATCCTGACGGCGCTGCGTTCGGCACTGCGCAACCGCATGCAGGCGACGATCAACATCGCCATGGGCGCTTCGCTATCGACCGTCATCCTGACAGTGCCGGTCATGGAGGGAATCGCGCTCTACACCGGCCAGCCCTTCATCATGGCCATGACGCCGGTGCAGACCGTGATGATCATGATCACCCTCATCGCAGCAGCCATCAACCTCAACGACGGCGAGACGAACGCGATCGAAGGCATGACCCATTTCATCCTCTTCGCCACCTTTATCATGCTGACGGTACTGGGGCTTTGAGTCTGATTTCAGCGACTTAGAACGAAGAGCGGAATCGGATTGAGAGAGACTAGAATCAAGTGATGAAGTAGCACCGCTTCCGAAGCAGATAAACGCAAGAAGCCCGCCATCACTGACGGGCTTCTTTCAATTCGCTTGAGCAAGTTGCTTACTTGCAGGCGCCGCAGAAGCGCTGGATACGGCGGCAAGCTTCCTCGAGAAGCTCTTCCGAGGTCGCGTAGGAGATGCGGAAGTTCGGGCCGAGACCGAAGGCGGAGCCGTGGACGACGGCCACGCCTTCCGATTCCAGCAGTTCCGACACGAAGTCTTCGTCCGTCTCGATGACCTTGCCGGTCGGAGCCGTCTTGCCGATCAGGCCGGCGCAGGACGGATAGACGTAGAAAGCGCCTTCCGGCACCGGGCAGGAAATGCCCTTCGCCTGGTTCAGCATCGACACGACGAGATCGCGGCGGCCTTCGAAGATCTTCTTGTTGCGCGGAATGAAATCCTGCGGACCGTTCAGCGCTTCGACGGCAGCCCACTGCGCGATGGAGGTCGCGCCCGAGGTCTGCTGACCCTGGATCATGTCCATCGCCTTGATGAGCACCAGCGGTCCGGCGGCATAGCCGATACGCCAGCCGGTCATGGCATAGGCCTTCGAAACGCCGTTCATCGTCAGCGTCCGGTCATAGAGGCTGGGCTCGACTTCGACCGGCGTGGCGAATTTGAAGTCGCCATAGGTCAGGTGCTCATACATGTCGTCCGTCAGGATCCAGACATGCGGATGCTTGACCAGCACGTCCGTCAGCGCCTTCAGTTCGGCATGCGTATAGGCAGCACCCGACGGGTTCGACGGCGAGTTGAACATGAACCACTTGGTCTTCGGCGTGATCGCCTTTTCGAGATCCGCAGGCTGGAGCTTGAAGCCGTTGGCCTGCGTCGTCTCGACGAAAACCGGGGTGCCACCGCACAGCGCCACCATTTCCGGGTAGGATACCCAGTATGGCGTCGGGATAATGACTTCATCGCCGGGGTTCAGCGTCGCCATGAAGGCGTTGAACAGGATCTGCTTGCCGCCCGTGCCGACGATGGTCTGCTCGGGAGCGTAGTCGAGATTGTTCTCGCGCTTGAACTTGGCGGCGATCGCCTTGCGCAGCTCGGGGATGCCAGCAACCGGCGTGTACTTCGTCTCGCCGCGATTAATCGCGTCGATGGCGGCCACCTTGATATTGTCCGGCGTGTCGAAATCAGGCTCACCGGCACCGAGGCCGATCACGTCGCGTCCTTTTGCTTTCAACTCGCGCGCTTTCTGGGAAACGGCGATAGTGGCAGAAGGCTTTACACGGGAAAGGGCGTCGGCAAGAAAGGCCATGATGATCGGTCCTATTCGGTTGAAATGGGCAGAAAGCCTGTGGACCAGATTTCTGCGCTAAGCTCTATGTCGAATGTGGGCCGCCGTTTCAAGTGGAAAGGCGTCACCGTGACGTTATTTAGCGCGCGCGTAGACGGCGCGCCACACGTTGTCGTTCGGCTGTTATACGCACGCCGCTTCCCAAAGCGAAGTAACGCCACACGCCCGACTGAAAAGAGCAGCCAAAAGCCCGCAGACGCACGCGTTCAGTTCAGCGGCTGAATCAGCTTGTGAAGAACCTGATTCAATCTCTCAACTCGGTCGAAATATCTCATTAATATCAGGCATATCGCTATATATCTCAACCGCCATAAATTAGCATGCCGAAATGCTTTTTCGGCGTCTCGTTCGAACCAGCGGCAACCTACATTCCACACTCCTGTCGCGCAATCATAACCGCCGACGCGCGAAGTCGCCGTGTTTCGAGAAGACATCGTCTCGACGGACACAATGACGTTATCGACACCCTGGCGCGCTTGAACCGCAATCCGCCTACCCCACGTTGCGTAAGCTATCCTTGCTACGGAGGAAATGGAACGATGCGTCTTCACGGAACAGGATTTTCCATAGCGCTTGCGGCATCTGCTTTGCTCGCGGCAAGTACTGCCCTCGCCGATCCGGCCAAGACGGTCAACACGCTGAAGGTTGCCGTGAAGATCGAAACCATCGCAAGCGAGCTCGATCACCCATGGGCCGTGGAGGCGCTGCCCGACGGCGCCTATCTCGTGACGGAACGACCGGGACACATGCGCATCGTCCGCAACGGCAAGCTGTCCGATCCCATCGCCGGAGTGCCCGAGGTCCATACCCGTGGCCAGGGCGGGCTGCTTGACGTCGCCCTCGATCCGAAATTTGCGAGCAACCGCACCATCTTCTTCACCGCCTCCATCGCCGAGGACGGCGGCAGCGGCACGGCCGTCTTTCGAGCCGCCCTGTCGCCGGACGAACGGCGGCTGACCGATTTGAAGCGCATCTTCCTGATGAACAAGCTCTCGTCCGGTAATATCCAATACGGCTCACGCATCGCCATTGCCAGGGATGGCAGCCTCTTCGTCGGGCTCGGCGACCGCGGCGAACAGGATCGTGCGCAGGATTTCCATGAAGACGCCGGCTCGATCATCCACATCACGGCCGATGGCAGCATACCCGCCGACAATCCCTTCAAGGACGGCGCCAAGGCCCAACCGGAGATCTGGTCCAAGGGCCACCGCAATCCCCAGGGCATCACCTTCGATACCGCCGACGGCAAACTCTATACGGCCGAGCACGGCGCCAGAGGTGGCGACGAGATCAACGCGCCCGAACCGGGCAGAAACTATGGCTGGCCGGTCATTTCCTACGGACGCAATTATTCCGGCACCAAGATCGGGATCGGCACGGCGAAGGAAGGAATGGAGCAACCGATCTTCTATTGGGATCCGTCGATCGCGCCTGGCGGCATCGCCGTCTATCGCGGCAAGATGTTTCCGGAATGGAACGGCGACCTTCTGGTCACGGCGCTGAAATTTAAGCTTCTCTCGCGCCTGGATCGCGACGGCCGTGGCAAGGTAGTCGAGCAGGAACGCTTGTTCGAAGGCGATTTCGGCCGCCTGCGCGATATCGTCGTCGCACCGGATGGGGCACTGCTGATCACCACCGATGAGGATGACGGCGCATTGCTGCGCGTCTCGAGGGCAACGAACTAGCAACGGGATTTGCCGCTGGCAGTCAGCCTTCACCTCTTGCCCCGGAAAAAAGCAGCTGATAACGCACCATCATCTTCCTTCCTTTGCCCCTCTCCCGCAGGATGTCGATGACTCGCATACAGGCGAATTTGGTATTGTTGCTGGCTGCCGCCATCTGGGGCGGCGGCTTCGTCGCGCAGTCGACGGCGATGAAGGCGATCGGTCCGTTCTGGTTCATCGGCCTGCGCTTTGCCGTCGCCACCATCGTCGTCCTGCCCTTTGTCTGGATGGAAAACCGCAAGGCCGAGAAACCACTCACGCGCAGCAATTGGCTATCCTTCCTCTGCATCGGTATTGCGCTCTTCGGCGGCGCGGCAACGCAGCAGCTCGGGCTCCTGACGACCACCGTGACCAATTCCAGCTTCATCACCGGCCTTTACGTCGTCTTCGTACCGCTGATCGCCGTCGTGTTTTTGCGCCGGCAGCCGCACTGGATCATCTGGCCGGCAGCGTTAACGGCGTTGAGCGGCATCTATCTGCTGTCCGGCGGTTCTCTGTCCCGGCTTACGTCCGGCGATTTCCTGACCGTCGTCTGCGCCGTCTTCTGGGCTGTGCAAATCACCCTCGCCGGCTCGTCTGTTCGTGAAACCGGTCGGCCTCTTGGTATTTCCGCCGCACAATTCGCCATCACGGCTATCCTTGCCCTCATCGTCGCCGCAGTGGCCGAACCAATCAGCTTTGCCGCCATCGGGGCGGCGCTCGGCGAGATCCTCTATGTCGGGATATTCTCGTCCGGACTTGCATTTGCACTGCAGATTATCGGGCAGCGCTATACCAGCGCCCCGCAGGCGGCGATCATCCTCTCTTCTGAGGCATTGTTCGGCGCTTCGCTTGGCGCACTGCTGCTCGGTGAAACCATGGGACCGCTCGGCTATGCCGGTTGCGCCCTGATGTTCACTGCGATGCTAGCGGTGGAATTGGTGCCCGAACTCACCCGACGGCGCAGCGTCGCAGTGTAAAAAAGCTACGAAAAATGCCCGCTATGGCTGTTCCCAGTCGCCTTCACTAACTTTTTTAAATGATCCGAAAGACGGATTTCGAGGGCACCATTTGGGAAAATTTCACCAAACTTATATCGCAAACGATACAAAAGCCTTGGAAATCCATTTCCCGCGAGGGAAAACTTGCGAATCGCCCTAACGCAGGCCCAATATGGCAATACGTCCCTTTTAAGACGTAAAAAACTTTTGCTTGCCAATTCCCGATAAACACAGCACTCTCAATGGTGTTCGGGCATTTTTAGAGCATGGGAAGTCCTTAAGAAAGTGCGCGCCGGGAACGCTAATATTCCGGTCAGCCTGGCTGAGAATCGATACGCGGATATCGCTTCATGGCCACGCCGAGGTATAGGGGACCTTTTCCTTCAAATTGCGAGAACTGCCTGCGAGCGCCCGCAAGGGCAATACAGCAATGCTGCCCGTGTGGATGGTGGGCAGAGAGAAAAGGACCTGACGCATGGCCGAGACTGGCACTGTAAAGTTTTTTAATACCGATAAGGGCTTCGGTTTCATTAAACCGGACAAGGGTGGCGCGGACATCTTTGTACACATCTCAGCAGTACAGGCTTCTGGCCTGTCAGGATTGTCGGAAAACCAGAAGGTAAGCTTCGACACGGAACCGGATCGCCGCGGCAAGGGACCGAAGGCTGTCAATCTCCAGATTGACGGCTAAAACGCCCTACGGCTACCATTCGAGTTGAGGCCCGGCAGAGATGCCGGGTTTTGTCGTTCAGTCTGTATTCAGTTAGCCGTGCCTAGTTTATCCCCCATGCAAGATTGGGAACAACGGTGTTTTCGTTCCCGTTCAGAGGATAGACGAATGAACATGCTCGGCAAAACCCTCCTTATGTCCGCTATGGCTGCAACGCTGACGCTGACATCCATGTCGGCTGCTTCGGCTGATGATCGCTGGCATCACCGCGACGGCTGGGTACTGGGTGGCGCCGCAGGCCTTGCCACCGGCCTGATCGTCGGCTCCGCTATCGCCAGCCAGCCACGCTATGCCGAACCCGCGCCGGTTTATGTCGATCCCGACTACGACGCACCGCCCCCGCCTTATTACTATCGCGCACCGCCGCGCCGCGTCTATGTCGAGCGCGATGTCAGCTACTACGCTCCGCCGACCGTAGGCCTGCGTCCCTGGTCGTCCCAATGGATGCGCTATTGCTATGATCGCTACAGGAGCTTTGACGGTCGCAGCGGCACCTATGTCGGCTATGACGGCATGCGTCACTTCTGCAACTGATCGACGTATCAGCCAATGTCACAATACGAAGCGCCGCCTCCCGCGGCGCTTTTTTTGACCCTAAAGCCCGCGCAGGAAGGGGTTGGTCCGCCGTTCCTCGCCGATCTGGCCGCCGGGACCATGACCGCAGATGAAGCCGACATCGTCGCCCAGCGGAAACACCTTGTCACGGATCGAGTCCAGCAGTTGCTGATGGTCGCCGCCCGGAAGGTCGGTGCGGCCGATCGAGCCATTGAACAGCACATCGCCGAGGTGGGCGAACTTCTGCTTCCTGTTGACATAGATGACATGGCCCGGCGCATGACCGGGGCAATGAAAGACCTCGAATTCGTGCTCGCCGAAGGACACCTTGTCGCCATCGCTAAGGAAGCGATCCGGCACGACATTGCGCACGCCCTCGATGTTGAACATCTTGCCCTTGGCCTCGATATCCTGCAGCAGCGCCAGGTCATCCTCATGCGGGCCGATCACTTCCAGGCCAAGCGCTTCGCGCACTTCGGCCGCGCCGCCAGCGTGATCAATGTGACCATGCGTCAGCCAGATCGCCTTCAGTGTGATGTTATTCTCACGCACCGTCTGCAGGATGAGATCGACATCGCCGCCGGGATCGACCACCACCCCTTCGTTCGTCTCCGGGTCGAACAGGATCGTGCAATTCTGTTCGAAAGGTGTCACCGGAATGATGCCGGCCTGGAGCATGCCCATGAAGCGCCTCGTCTGTTGAATGTCCGTTCTGCCGGTATAATCACAAACACCGGGCAAAACAGCCCCTTGCCCTGAAAATGCCCGGGCGAAAAAGCACGGCACGCCGGATCCCGACGGCGATCCGGATACAAGCCGCATCGTCTCCGTCTATCGCTGATTCGCATTGCGACGGGAGCAATATGTCCAAATCAAAGCCGGCCGTATGGCCGCCTCCCCTCCAGTACGGCTTTTCCCCCGAATTATTGCTAATTTCTCCCGCTTGAGTTGCCTTTCTATTTCCACCGGTCGATGCATGATGTAATCCTTATATAAATGAGGATTATCGCCACTCCCAAGGCTCGATCCGGGACGCGGCGCGACGGCATCCGGAAATGGCTTCCGGTACAATGGGAGAAGGCTGATCATGGAAAGTTTAGGGCCTATCATCACGCAACTGATTGCCGGCGCTATCGGCGGTAACGGGGCCAGCGCCGTTTTAAAGCAGGATGGGATCAATCTCGTTGCCAGAACGATTGCCGGCGCTGTCGGCGGTCTCGGCGGGGGCCTCATTCTCAACCTGATCGGCAGCGAAGCCCTGACCGGCTATATCGCACAGGGCCTCTCCTCACTGGTCGCCGGCGGCGTGCTCTCGGCAATCGTCGGCGCAGTGCTCGGTCGCAAGTAAGACGAGAATATCAGATCAAAGAAAGCCGGGCGGGGGAAAACCGCATCCGGCTTTCCTTGGTTACTCCACGATTTGCCCGACAGCGGCGGCAGTCGGGCAGCTTTTCATTATATGGCCGCTCATCGGGCTTTCGTTGATCGCCATCAACGTAAAGCGATGAAGCAACAGCGGCGGCTTGTGAATGTCGCCCCTTGGCGACACAAAGTTGGCGCCCATCCCTCTGCTATCTTGCTGCGATAGTCGAGTATGATCGTTGAATCGCCCCCAAACCAGTCGCATCTGGCCTCATGATTGTTGGTTGTTATTCCGACAGCCCTTTCTCCACAAAGTACGTGGGAAGAGATGAGACCTGTTGGAGTTTTGCCGAGCCCGGTCTAGTTTCCAGTTATGGCTATCCGTCCGGAGTGCAAAAGGTTGGCGAAACTTGCAGTGACGCAAAAATACGTCAATAAAGCTGACATATTTTTACGCAAGTTTCCCCCTTGCCCCAAAACAGGAAAGGAAATGCCAAGGTGACACGACAGGTGAACCCAAAAGCGGCAAAACCGGAGCTACTGGCAGCGCCGATGGAGAATGTCGGGATCATCGATTTCGAAATCATCGAGCTGCTTTTCTTTGCCTATCGCGACTTCGTATCCGATCCGGATCAAATCCTCGACAAGAGTGGGTTCGGGCGCGCGCATCACCGTGTCGTCCATTTCGTTAACCGCGAACCCGGCATGACGGTTGCGGACCTTTTGGAAACATTGAAGATCACAAAACAGAGTTTGGCGCGAGTCCTCAAACAATTGATCGATTCGGGTTATATTCGTCAGGTGGCCGGGCCTGAGGATCGTCGCCAGCGTAAGCTGTATCCGACGCAGGCCGGTCGCGATTTGGCGTTGGCGCTGGCGGAGCCGCAATCACGCCGTATTGAACGGGCATTCGAAGGCGCGTCCGACGCGACGCGCGAAAGCGTCAAACGGTTCCTGAGGGGAATGCAGGACTAAGACATGATCTCAAACCGGAGAACCGCGAAGCGCGGTTTGGGATAAGATCATCTCAATCAAATAGATAAAACAAGATCGAGACGGATTGAATGACGACAAAAACAGCAATTTCGGATGATGCGGCGCATCTCCTGGTCGTGGATGACGACACGCGTATCCGTGCCCTTCTCAACCGCTACCTCATGGAAAAGGGCTTCCGGGTGACGGTCGCCGCTGAGGGCGCCGAGGCCCGCCGCAAGCTCGAAGGCCTGGATTTCGACCTGATCATCATGGACGTGATGATGCCCGGCGAGTCCGGGATTACGCTGACGTCGAGCCTCCGCGCCATCAAGAACATCCCGATCATCATGCTGACCGCCCTTGCCGAAGCCGATGCACGCATCGCCGGATTGGAAGCTGGCGCCGACGATTATCTGCCGAAGCCTTTCGACCCGCGCGAACTCGTGCTGCGCATCAACAATATCCTCCGCCGCAATACGCCGGCCGACGCGCCGAAGATCGAACAGGTGATGTTCGGCCCCTATACCTTCTCGCTGACCCGCAAGGAGTTGAAGAGGGCCTCGGAGCTCATCCGCCTGACCGACCGGGAGCAGGAAATCATGCTGCTCTTTGCCAAGCGCGCCGGCGATACGATTCCACGCCACGAGCTGATCGGCAGCGATGCCGAAGTCGGCGAGCGCACCATCGACGTGCAGATCAACCGCCTGCGCCGCAAGATCGAGGACGACCCGGCCAACCCCATCTGGCTGCAGACGGTGCGTGGCATCGGCTACCGCCTGAGCATAGATTGATATCAATTCTCTGGGACCAGCGGCGATGGTGACATTCGATTCGATCCGACGCGATCAGGACCACCCGCCGTCCAGCGGCATGCGTTGGCTGTCGCGCTGGCTGCGTCGACGTCTACCGACCGGCATCTACGCCCGTTCCCTGCTGATCTTCATACTGCCGATGATCATCCTGCAGGCGGTCGTCACCGTCGTCTTCATGGAGCGCCACTGGCAGATGGTGACGCAGCGCCTGTCAATGGCGACCACGCGCGACATCGCCGCCATCATCGCGATCATCGAAACCTACCCGCAGGATGCCGACTATTCGGCCGTCACGCAGATAGCCCGGCAAAAGCTCGATCTCACCATCTCGATCGAGCCAGGCGGTGAGCTGCCGCCGCCGCGCGAAAAGCCGTTCTTCTCGATTCTCGACGGCATCCTCAGCGATGAAATCCGCGACCAGATCAACCTGCCCTTCTGGGTCGACACGCTCGGCAATTCCAGCCTCGTAGAAATCCGCGTCAAGCTGCCGGACAAGGTGCTGCGCGTCTTTGCCAAGCGCAGCCAGACCTATGCCTCGAACACCCATATCTTCATTCTCTGGATGGTCGGGACGTCGCTGGTGCTGATCGGCATCGCCGTTCTGTTCCTGCGCGGCCAGATCCGGCCGATCCTGGCGTTGGCGCAAGCCGCCGAAAGTTTCGGCAAGGGCCAGCGGCTGGAGAATTATTCACCGCGCGGCGCCGACGAAGTCCGCCGCGCCGGCCTTGCCTTCATCCTGATGCGCGAGCGTATCGAACGGCAGATCGAGCAGCGCACGGCGATGCTCTCCGGCGTCAGCCATGACCTGCGCACGGTGCTCACTCGCTTCAAGCTGCAGCTCGCCCTTGTGGGCGAAAATCCCGACCTCGACGGCCTCAGCGAGGACGTCGAGGACATGCAAAGCATGCTGGAGGGCTACATTGCCTTCGCTCGCGGCGAAGCAGAAGAGGATGTCGGCACGCTCCATCTCAGCGATATCCTCAACAGGGTCGAACAGGACTTCTCTCTCCACGGCAAATCCGTGACCTACTCGATCGACGGCGATGATGAAATCTCCGTCCGTCCGAACGCCTTCGCGCGGCTTGTAACGAACCTCGCCTCCAATGCGCGCCGTTATGCCCATACGCTCCGCATCGAAGCCAAGCACAGCGCCAAATGGCTGACGATTATTTTCGACGACGATGGTCCCGGCATTCCCGTCAAGGCTCGAGAAGACGTGTTCAAGCCGTTCTTCCGGCTGGACGAGGCGCGCAATCTCGACAATTCCGGCACCGGTCTCGGCCTGGCGATTGCCCGCGACATCGCCCGCAGTCATGGCGGCAACGTCACGCTCGGCGACAGTCCACTCGGCGGCCTGCGCGCCACCATCCGAATTCCTGCTTGATAAGGACGGACATGACGATCGACATCAACGACATGTATTGGCTGAATGCGCCACCGGTCTGGGAAATGAACCAGGGACGCCTGCTCGTCCGCTCCGGCGACAAGACCGATTTCTGGCAAGGAACCTATTACGGCTTCCATCGCGACAACGGCCACTTCCTCGGCCAGCCACGCCAAGGCGACTTCACCGCTGAAACCACCTTCATCGGGCATTATCAAGAGCTCTACGACCAGGCCGGCCTGATGCTCCGTTATGACGCCACGCACTGGATGAAATGTGGGATCGAATATACCGACGGCGCCAAGCATTTCAGCGTCGTGGTCACCAACGGCAATTCCGACTGGTCCGCCTTTCCGCTCGATCACGAATTCGATGCCCTGTCGGTACGTGTGACGCGTAACGGCGACGCCCTTTTCATCCAGTACCGTACCGATAAGATGGCCGAGTGGCGAATGGCCCGGCTCGCCTGGTTCGATCCGACCTTGGAAGAGGTCTCCGTCGGCCCCACCTTCTGCTCACCGCGGCGCGAGGGATTTGAAGCGGAATTTCTGGATTTCAGCGTGAGCGATCCGGTATCGCGGGATATCCACTAACGGCGATATACCGTTGAACTACATCATCTTCCGACCGTTGGGCACCGGCTGCGTCACGGCCGCAAGTACGATGGCGCCATTTTCGTCTTCAAATCCGAGAGTCAACACTTCGGAGCGGACGGGGCCAATCTGGCGCGGCGGGAAATTGACGACGGCAAGGATCTGGCGGCCGATAAGGTTCTCCAGCGTGTAGTGGACGGTGATCTGCGCCGAGGAGCGCTTGATGCCAATCTCTGGCCCGAAATCGATCCTCAACTTATAGGCCGGCTTACGCGCTTCCGGAAAAGCCTCGGCCTCGATGATCGTCCCGACGCGGATATCCACCCGCTCGAAATCGCCATAGGTGATCTCTTCCGTCATAAACACACCCTCTAGATCTTGGAAATTTAGCCGGCCAGTTCCTGTGCTCGGTTGCGCGCCGCTTCCAGCGCCTCGTCGAACAGAGGTTGCATCCCGCCTTCGGCCATCAGCACGGCAAGGGCCGCCGCTGTCGTGCCGCCTGGAGACGTCACATTCTGGCGTAGGCGCGAGGCGTCATCGGGGGACTGATGCAGTAATTCACCAGCCCCCGCGACAGTTTCCCGTGCGAGCCGCATGGCGAGGTCCGCCTGCAGGCCAAGCTTCCGGCCCGCTTCCGCCATGCACTCGACGAGATAAAAAACATAGGCCGGCCCGCTGCCGGACACCGCCGTCACGGCATCGATATCGGCCTCTTCCGGCACCCATTCGACCGGACCGGACACCTTTAGAAGATCATGCACCAATTGCCGCTGGTTCTTGCCGACCTCGGTATTGGCAAAGGCGCCAGTGACGCCGCGGCCGACCATGGCCGGGGTGTTCGGCATGGCACGCACCATCGCCGCTTTCCCCAGGTTCTTTTCGAGAGAAGCAAGCGTCTTGCCCGCTGCGATCGACACCACCACCGTATTCGGCCCGACCGTTTCCTTGAACGGCGGAAGCACGGCATCCATGACCTGCGGCTTGACCGCAATGAAGAGAACACCCGCAGTAACGCCGGCGGGAACACCGGTGACGTGGCTTGCGCCGGCATCGGCTATCAGCGTCCGCATCGCCTCGGACGGATTGGGATCGACCACGATCACCGAGGAACCAAGCACACCATTCTTCAGCCAGCCCGTCAGCATCGCGCCGCCCATATTCCCAGCGCCAATCAAGATGATAGCACCAGAGGATGAGAGCGCGCTGGAAGATGCCTCAGTCGTCATATCAGCATTCGCCCACGGTTTCGAACAGCACGGCTTCCATGGCGCGATTTGCGTCGAGGCCGGACCAGACAACAAACTGGAAAGCCTGATAATAGGCCTCGCAGGTGTCAAGAGCGTTGGACAGCAGCACTTCCACTTGCCGATTGGTCGGCTCGGCGCCGCCGGCAAGCAGCAGAGACTGCCGGAAGATCACGATATCCTCCTGCCGCCACAGGTCGAAATGGCCCATCAGCACCTGCCCGTTGACACAGGACAAAAGCTTGATGACTTCGTTGGCGCGGATGTCCGGGACCTTGATGTCGAAAGCGCAGGCGATATGCAGCGCCTCGAACTCCTCCATCCAGGAGAAGGACACATGATAATCCGTCCACTTACCTTCGACGGTCATGGCGATTTCGTCTTCGCCCGACCGCTCAAACGACCAGTCGTTATTGGCGGCCACGAACTCGATCATATCGACCGGATTTGACTGGCGTTCGACTTCTATTTCCATAAGGCTCATGCAACACCTTCTTGACCGGAAAGAATGCAGCTTTCGCGTGCTTCAACATTGAAAGAACGCAAACTGCTTTACTCCGGAAACATCTTCGGGATGATGTTGAACGGCTGCCAGACTAACGCATCCACCCTGCCCGGAGCTTACCAAGTCCGTTTCGAATCATCATTTAAAATCAGTGTATAACGGCATGCCCGGCATGCCAGCCCCTCAAGGGAGATTTTGGGCAACGGTGCTGTGGACAGCTCTTCCGATGTCTATTCAGAAGGGAGTCATAACTGACTCTGGCGATTGGCTTTTTTGCCAGTGTCCACAGGTGGATAAATCGCCGAAAATTTTAGAGGAAAAAGGCGCGGCAGAGGCCTGCCGCGCCTTTTTCTCGCAAAATTGATTGCAATTACTTGCTTTTCGAAGAAAGACGCGTTTCCAGAACCTCGATTCTGGCGAGCAGCGCTTCGTTTTCGTCACGAGCCTTGATCGCCATTTCACGGACAGCTTCGAACTCCTCGCGCTTGACGATATCGAGGCTGTTCAGCCAGCGTTCTGCATGCGCGTTGAAAGCCGTCTCGATCTCGCGGCGCACTCCCTGGGCCGCACCGGCGGCATCGGTCATCAACTTGGCGAATTCGTCCATGATACGGTTCGGTCCAGTGCTCATTGTGGTCTCCTTGCGGTCGTCAGCCTCAAAATTGAATGGCATCATATAGGGGCCAGATAGTGCTGAGGTAAGATTTCCGAGGGTTCGATGCAAGCAAATTGAGATAGGGCGGGACAAGCCGGCCCATGACGAAAGACTTATGAAAATCGACTTGACCGTTTCAATGCCGAACGCCATCTTCCGGCCACATTGGATTTAGCATGCTCTTATCCAAGAATCGCATCGCAATTTTGCGAACCATGCCCTAACGGATCTGACAATCTTGCTGACATCCGCCAATCTTGCCGCCATCCTGCCATTTCCCGATATCGATCCGATCGCCTTTTCGCTCGGTCCGCTGTCCATCCACTGGTACGGCCTCGCCTATGTTGCCGGTATCCTGCTCGGCTGGCTCTATGCGCGGCGGCTGGTCGACAACGGCAAGCTCTGGCTGAATGATACCGCTCCGATGACGCGCGTTCATCTGGACGATTTCATCCTATGGGTCGCCTTGGGCATCGTTCTCGGCGGCCGCATCGGCTACATCCTGTTCTACGATCTCGACAAGGTGCTCGCCAATCCGATCGTAGCCGTTCAGATCTGGAATGGCGGCATGTCTTTCCACGGCGGATTGATCGGCACGACCATCGCCATGATTCTTTTCGCTAATCGCAGCAAGATCCCGGTCTGGAGCCTGTTCGATATCGTCGCCGCGGTCGCGCCGATCGGCCTTTTCTTCGGCCGCATCGCCAATTTCGTCAATGGCGAACTCTGGGGCCGGGCTGCCGACGTCCCCTGGGCAATGGTCTTCTGCAGCCCGCATATTATCGCCGCGCATCAGGGCGTCTGCCCCGCCGGCCCCGATCCGCGCCACCCAAGCCAGCTCTACGAAGCCGGCATCGAGGGCATTGTCCTCTTCGTCATCCTCTTCATCCTGACGCGTTGGGCCCTGGCTCTGAAGAAACCCGGCACCATTAGCGGGGTTTTCGTCATCGGCTACGCCTTCTCGCGTATTTTCGTCGAATTCTTCCGTCAGCCCGATGAGCAGCTCGGCTACCTCCTCGGTACCAACTGGCTGACCATGGGCATGATATTGTCCCTGCCGATGGTCGCGATCGGCCTCTGGGCAGTCATTCGCGCCCGCCAGGCAGCCGCCCGGCAGACGGCCTGATCTCTGGGGTGAAATATCGCGTGATCCTTCCGAAAACTGCCTTATATTTTTCGGAATCATGCTCTAGCGAGACCAAATGATGACGACCCCGCTCGGCGAAAAAATCAAAGCCATTATCCGTGCGAACGGACCGGTCAGCATCACCGACTATTTTTCGCTCTGTCTGGCCGATCCGCAGCACGGCTACTACAAGACGCGCGAGCCTTTCGGCAGTGTCGGCGATTTCGTCACCGCGCCCGAGATCAGCCAGCTCTTTGGCGAGATGATCGGCATTTTCATGGTGCATGCCTGGCAGCGCCACGGCTCGCCCGCCGATGTCCGCCTGGTGGAAATCGGCCCCGGTCGCGGCACGATGATGGCCGATATGCTCCGCGTCATCAGCAAGCTTGCGCCGGCGCTCTATGATGCCATGAACGTACACCTGGTCGAAACCAGCGATCGGCTGCAGGAGTTTCAGCGACAGACGCTTGCCGACCATGGTGACAAGGTTTCCTGGCATACCGACTTCAATGACGTGCCGGCAGGTTTCACCCTGCTTGCCGCCAACGAGCTCTTCGACGCCATTCCCATCCGCCAGTTCGTCCGCACGGCAAACGGGTTTCGCGAGCGCACGGTCGGGCTCGATGCCAATGACGAACTGACCTTCGCGGTCGGCGTCGCCAGCCTGGACCCGGCGTTTCTCCCGGACGGGCCGGTTCCACCGATCGGCGCGATCTTTGAGATAGCCCCTGCCCGCCAGGCGGTAATGACAACGGTCTGCGATCGGCTCGCCGTTCATGGCGGCACCGCGCTCGCCATTGACTACGGACACATGGCGACAGGCTTCGGCGATACGCTACAGGCCGTGCGCATGCATGAATATGATCCGCCGCTGGAGCATCCCGGCGAAGCGGATCTCACCAGCCATGTCGATTTCCAACATCTGGCCGAAACAGCTGCCGCCTCCGGCCTGCAAATCAACGGATGCTGTCATCAGGGCGATTTCCTCATCGGGCTCGGTCTGTTGGAGCGAGCTGCTGCACTTGGCCGCGATCGCGACGCTGCGACGCAAGAGGGAATCCGCGTCGCCGTCGAACGGCTTGCCGGTGCCGGCGAAGGCAAGATGGGCGAGCTCTTCAAGGTGCTGGCGGTCTCAAGCCCGACGATCGATCTCCAGCCTTTTCGCCTTGCACGCTGAGCAAGACTGCTAAAGCCAGCGGATTGACAGAGCGCGCATGGCTGGGCCAACATCCCGGCCAAATCGAACCGCTTCGCCACAGATGCGTTATTCATCACGACCCACGCCAAAGAACCCATCAAAGGACATGCGGTATTGCCGACTCCGATTGAAAGCACACTGCTGAGCGCCGCCAAAAGCGCCGGTATCCGCCACGGCTATTTCACCCGCGAGGGTGGGGTCTCACAGGGCCTCTATCGCGGCTTGAACGTCGGCCTCGGCTCCCATGACGATCGCGCGCATGTAGAGGAAAACCGCCGCCGTGTCGCCGACTGGTTCGGCCTGCCGTTAGAGCGGCTTGCGACCGTGCACCAGGTCCATTCACCCGACGTGATCACCATCGATGCCGACTACGACGGTGATCGGCCGCAAGCCGACGCCATGGTGACGGCGACACCGGGGATTGTACTCGGCGTGCTCGCCGCCGATTGCGGACCGATCCTCTTCACCGATCCCGAAAACCGGGTGATAGGCGCTGCCCATGCCGGCTGGAAGGGTGCACTCACCGGCGTGCTGGAGAACACCATCGAGGCAATGGTCACGCTTGGCGCCAAGCGGGAGGCGATCACCGCCTGCCTCGGCCCCTCGATCAGTCAGGCAAGCTATGAAGTCGGCCCGGAATTCGTCGATCGCTTCACCGCTTACGACCCGGACTATACCAAGTACTTCATTCCGTCCGAAAAACCCGGCCACGCGATGTTCGACCTGCCGGCGCTAACGGTCGATCGTTTGCGCAGGGCCGGCGTGACCGCCGAAAGCCTCGCTCTTTGCACCTATCCCGATGCCAACCGCTTCTTCTCCTATCGCCGCACCACGCATGCGAAGGAGCCGGATTACGGCCGGCAAATTTCCGCCATCGCCATCGAGGAGACCTCCTAAAATGGCCCTGCATTTCGAACGCAGCGAATTCGACGCCCGTCTGGCCCGTCTCCTCGCAAAAATGCAGGAGGAGAAGCTCGATGCCATGCTGCTCTTCGCGCAGGAGAGCATGTACTGGCTGACCGGCTACGATACCTTCGGCTACTGCTTCTTCCAGACGCTGGTGGTCAAGTCGGATGGCACGATGGTGCTTTTGACCCGCTCGGCCGATCTGCGCCAGGCGCAGCTCACCTCCGTCATTTCCGACATTCGCATCTGGGTCGATCGCGTCAATGCCGATCCGACGGTCGATCTCAAGGAATTGCTGGTCGAGCTCGATCTGCTCGGCGCCCGCATCGGCGTCGAATATGACACGCACGGCATGACCGGCCGCGTCGCCCGCCTGCTCGACAGCCAGATCGCCACCTTTGGCCAGATCGTCGATGCCTCCTATCTCGTCGGCCGTCTGCGCCTTGTCAAAAGCCCGACGGAAATCGCCTATGTCGAGCGCGCCGCCACCCTCGCCGACGATGCGCTGGATGCCGCACTCGCGCTGATCAAGCCCGGTGCCGACGAAGCCGATATTCTGGCTGCCATGCAAGGCACGATCTTTTCCGGTGGCGGCGATTATCCCGCCAATGAATTCATCATCGGCTCCGGGCCAGAGGCCCTGCTCTGCCGCTACAAGGCCGGCCGACGCAAGCTGGATGCCGACGACCAGCTCACCCTCGAATGGGCGGGCGCCTATGCCCACTATCATGCCGCGATGATGCGCACGGTCGTCGTTGGCGATCCCACCCATCGCCACCGCGAGCTGTTCAGCGCCTGCCTCGAAACCATCCAGGCGATCGAAACCGTGCTGAAACCCGGCCATACCTTCGGCGACGTCTTCGACATGCATGCCAAGATCATGGACGAGCGCGGCCTTGCCCGCCACCGGCTGAATGCCTGCGGTTATTCGCTCGGCGCCCGCTTCTCCCCCTCCTGGATGGAGCATGAGATGTTTGTTGCCGGCAATCCGCAGGAGATCGAGGAGAGCATGTCGCTCTTCGTTCACATGATCATCATGGATTCAGATACCGGCACCGCGATGACGCTCGGCCAGACCTATCTGACGACATCTCAGGGACCGCGAGCTTTGTCGCGCCATCAGCTCGAATTTCTTAACCGTTAGCAGCGTAAAATAGCGATCCTGAACGGGGTGACCCTCGAAGGAAAGGATCGCGCATATGGGACTGGTCAGGACAACGTTGATTTCCGTTGGCTTCTGCCTTGCGCTTGTCGCCTGCAACACGACAGACGCCCTGACGCCGCCCGGGACCATCGGCGATGCCGGCTCCAGCCCCGTCACGCAACGCGATGTCGAACGCATGGCCTCCGCACCACAGCGCCAGCAGACAGCACAGGACAGCTATAGCTACCAACGACAGGGTTATCAGCAGCAGGGTTATCAACCACAAAGCTCTGGCGGAGGCTCGCTGGAGGATCAGGCGGCAGCGCTGAGAAGCGACGGTCGCAATCCTTACGCCTCCCGCCCCCTCGATGGCTCCCAAACCGCATCCATTCCACCGGGTAATGCACCGACATCCGAATCCGATGAGCAGCGCGAAGTCGACCGCCGCCTCGCCGATGACCCGCAGCCACAACAACAGGCTACTCAAAACCAGCAGGACGACCAGCAACAGCCCGACCAACAGCAGCAACAAGCTTCCATCGCCCCGGCAGCCGTAACCGGTGGAAACAGCGTTCGTTTCCTGCCGATCATCGGCGCTCCGGTCGAGGCCGTCACCCCGCTTTCACGCCAGCTTGGCGCGGAGGCACGTTCGCTTGGCCTGGCGATCAAGAGTTCGAGCGATTCCAGCGCCAGCTATATTCTGAAGGGCTATCTTTCCGCCTTCCAGGATGGACCGCAGATTTCCGTCACCTATGTCTGGGATGTCCTCGACAATAGCGGTGCCCGCCTGCACCGAATCCAGGGGGCTGAAAGCGCGCCGCTGAAGCGCGGCGATCCATGGACCGCCGTTCCTCCCTCCGTCATGCAAAAAATCGCCACCAAAACCATGTCGGAATTCAACTCCTGGCGTGACTCTCGCGGTGGATAGCCACAGGCTTTTCCGAAATATAAAAGGTATCGTACCTCTCCCCCCTTGCATTCGAGAGCAAGGCGGTTAAAAGCGCGGCTATCAGGTTGGTAACAGGCGGGCCAAAATGAAGATTTTCGCAGGCAACTCGAACAGGCAACTCGCCGAAGCGATCTGCAACTATCTCAATCTTCCTTTGGGTAAGGCGAGTGTCCGGCGTTTCGCGGACCAGGAAATCTTTGTTGAGATCCAGGAAAACGTGCGCGGCGAGGACATCTTTGTTGTTCAGCCGACATCGTTTCCGGCCAATGACCACCTCATGGAATTGTTGATTATGGTCGATGCGATGCGGCGCTCTTCGGCGCGGCGCATCACGGCTGTCATTCCCTATTTCGGCTATGCTCGTCAGGACCGTAAGGCCGGTCCGCGCACGCCGATCTCGGCAAAGCTCGTGGCGAACCTCATCACCGAGGCCGGAGCCGATCGCGTCCTGACGCTTGATCTGCATGCCGGCCAGATCCAGGGCTTCTTCGATATCCCGACGGATAATCTTTACGCCTTGCCAATTCTGACACGCGACATCGTGGCCAACTACGATATCGGCAACGTCATGGTGGTTTCGCCCGACGTCGGCGGCGTCGTGCGTGCCCGCGCGCTTGCCAAACGCCTCGACTGTCTGCTCGCGATCGTGGACAAGCGCCGTGATCGCCCGGGCGAGTCCGAAGTCATGAACATTATCGGCGATGTCACCGGCAAGGACTGCATCCTGATCGACGATATCGTCGATTCCGGTGGCACGCTCTGCAATGCCGCCGAGGCGCTCCTGAAGAATGGCGCGACCAGCGTCACGGCCTATATCACTCACGGCGTTCTGTCCGGTGGCGCCGTGACCCGCATCGCCAATTCGAAGCTGAAGGAACTGGTGACCACCGATTCCATTCAGCCGACGACGGCTGTACTATCCGCGCCGAACATCCGCGTTATCAGCACCGCCAGCCTCATCGGCGAAGCCATCAACCGCACCAGCCAGGAAGAATCGGTTTCCAGCCTGTTCGACTGAAAACCGGCCATCCCTTCCTCATGCCGGTGTCACACCGGCCGGATGCCTTTGCCGCCAGACAAGCAGCCCTATTCCGATCAGCCCGGCGACGAAAACCGCGGCACCCGCCCCCCATGATCGACGGCCCGATGCCGAACCAGGCAAAGAGCGTCGGCGACATGAGATAGGCGAGGAAAAGGCCGAGGAAGATAGCGCACATCATCAAGCGATAGATCTGCGCCAGACGGTGTGGCTCGCTCCTCGTCTGCATCAGATGCAGCATGGCGAGATTCTCGAAGGGGCCATTGATCGAGGCAAAGCATGCAACGGCCATCAACCATAGACGGTCATGCATCAGCGGTAGCAGGAAGACGCCGGTGCCGAAAATCAGTTTTGCCACGATGATCCAGACCACTGGCCGCCGTGGCTTCATATTGCTGAGGATGAGGTTGGTCGTCACGTTGCCGACACCATAGGCCATCATCATCAGGCTGTAATCGGTCAAGGGATCGCTGCTGGTTTCGCGCAGGTGCAGGATCATCCCAAGCAGAATGCCCATGGCCCAGGCGATATTTCCCATCAGGTTGGTGAACAGGCCATAGAGGATGGCAGCATGACCTCGCGCAGCCCTCCATCCGCCCAGCACACCGTCGATCACCGCAGCCGCGCCCGAGAAATCGCGACGGCGAGGCGCGGGCGGCACTCTGGCGACAGCCAGCCAGACCGCCAGGGCAGACAGCAGCAATGTCGCCGCCGTCACGGTGAAGAACTGTGATTTCGGCAGGAAGCCGTTGACCAATGCAATCAAGCTCGGCCCCAGAATGCGGGCCATGCGCCTCGTGGCGTCGAACAATCCGTTGGTCGCATGCCGAACGTCGGGGTCGACCGCGATCGTCGGCAAGGTCGCCTGCAACGACGGATCGAACGCTGCCGTCAGCAAGGCGATGCATCCGGCAAGCACGATCAGCAACGGCAGGCTCATGACATGCATCAAGCCGGCCACGGACAGTACCAGCAACAAAAGCGCGCGCAGCACATCGGACGAAATCATCGTCGTGCTATGCCGCCAGCGATCCGTGAGTATCCCACCGAAGAGACTGCCGAATAGAAGCATGCCCGACTGCAACGCGGACACGTAGCCCGCGTTGCTGCCAATGAAATCCGCCGCGATCCAGACGACGGCGACCATGTAGAATTCGGATCCGGTCGCCGCCAGCACCTGGCCGGCCCATAGGAGAGAAATCGAGCGCTGGGCCAGCGGCCTTAGGACAAACATCTTCGCATTCTGGTATTCGAGCGGCTTACTTGATGACCTGGCCGTTGATCGTCACGGTCTTGTCGTCGGCGATGCTGACCTCCCAACGCGAACGTCCGTCGGGATCGGTCTTGGCGAAGCCCTTGGCCATCATCAGGCCGAAGGAGAACTGGCTGAGATCCTGCTGCGTCTTCGCGGCCTCCTGAACAGCAGCGATCGTCTTGTCGAGGTCGCGTGCAAGTATCGTCATGTTCATAGTGACACGGTTGGTATCGTCCAGCGCGCCATGCATACTGCCGGAAGCTTCGACGTCGTAGAGCTCCGAAACCGCACTGATCTTCGGAAAATTGACCGTCATCGTTCCATCAGGAAACATGGCTTCGCGCAACTGTTTGTCCACGGCGTCCTGGCCGGCCGGATGGTTGAAATCGGTCTGCTGCAGAACCTCCGCAAGAGCGGCAAAATTCAGGTTCGGCAGCTGCACCTGCATTTCAGCAGAGCTGGGAATGAAGGCAACATAGTCTTCCGGCACGAGACCGGATGCCAGGGTGAGCTTCTCGGCGCGGAGGCCGAAATCGGCATTCATCGCATTGCTCGGTCCCGCCACCTTGAAGGAATAATCCATCTGCCGCAGACCGCCATCGCCCAAGGGGGTCGTCACGGAAACATCCTTGAGGGCGACCGTCTCGCCGAACGAACCGACGATCGGCATCATCCTCTGCAGCAACGCCTTGAGCGCCGTGCTCTCGTCCTCGGACAGGGTCTTCGCTTCCTTGTGCTCGGAGAAGAAGCGAAACAGTTCATTCAACGCCTTCACTGGCAGCTTGGTCGCCGATGCGTTGAAATCGATCGCGCCGACCTTGATCTCGGCGAGCGTCACATCGGAGGAGGAGATCGTGTTGTTGAGGGATTGCAGGCTGCCGTCCATCTTGAGATCAAGCTTGTCCGGCTCACCGCTGTCGGACGACGACAGCGTGTAAACGATGCTGTCAGCCGTGGCATCGCTCTTTTGTACGGTTTTGTCTTTATCGGTGGTCTTCGTGGCGAAGGTGATGCCGCTGCCCTTCATCTCCATCGAGCGCACATAGTAAAGCGCGGGGTCGAAGACGCCCTGGAAGCTGGAGGAGGCCAGCGCATAGCGGAGCTCGACACTCGGGACTTTGCCGGTCTTCGAGCGGGCGGTGACATCGATCGCATTACTGCCCTCGATGTTCCACAGGCCGCTATCCTGCGGCGTGGCAAACGCCGTCAACGGCTTGAGCCCCGTAATTGCGAAACCGGTGACGTTCAGCTTGTCGAGGAGTTTCTTAAGGTTATAGGTCACTTCATAGCGACCGTTCACCGGCTTGACAGCGACGATCCCACCCTTCGCTATGTCGTCCGGCATGAAATGCGTAAGGTTGCCAAGCAGATCCTTTGCACCTTGTTCATTGACATCCGCCGCCTGCGACACACCTGCCACACCCACGGCGAAAACCGCCGCCGCGGTTACTGCTTTAAAACGCATGCTTCATTCCCCCAAATTACCTAGAAAAACAGTTGGAAACAGAAGAACCCTGAAGTGGGTTCTTGATCAGATCGAAGACGCCGAAACGAGTGTCGGGTACAAACTCTTAGGGGCCTTTGGGGCCTTTAAGCACTTGTCCATTCACCGTAACGACGCGATTTTCATCCATCGTGACATCCCAGCGCTGACGGCCATCCGCATCGGTCTTGGCGAAACCTTTGGCGGCCATCAGGCTGAAGGAAACCTTGTTCAGTTGCGGGTCCGTCTTGGCCACGTCCTGGATGGCGGTGATCGTCTTGTCGAAATCGCGGGCCAGGATCGTTGCCTGCAGCGAGTAGCCGGCGTGGGACTGGGTGCTCCTCTTCAACGCGCCGGAGACCTCGACATCGTAGACGCCGGAGGTCGCGCTGATTTTCGGAAATTCGAGAGTCGCAAGGCCACCTGGGAACGCGATGTGTTTCAGCGCCTCGCCGGAAACCGGCGTGGCACGCGTCGCCACATTCTTCAGGGCCGCATCGATAATGCCATCGAAATTGATATTGGGCATGCCGATCTGCACATCGAGCGTTTCTGGCAGGAAAGCGGCATAGGCCGACGGAATGAGGCCAGGGTCAGGCGTGAAGTGCTCCGCGTGCAGGCCGAAATTGACGTCGGAGGCCTTTGTAAGGCCATCCATCTTGAAGCTGTAATCGACTGTCTTGACGCCGACCTTTCCCTTGGCGGTCGTCACCAGCAGATTGTTCAACGTCACCGTTTCGTCCAGCAAACCGAATCCCGGCAGGGTGCGGCGCACCAGCTCCGCGAATTTCTCGCTGCCGCTGTTGGATAGCTGCTTGGCCTTGACGTGCTGAATGAAGAAGTGAACGAGTTCGCGCAGTTCCTTCGCCGGCAGGCTTGTCGCCGCCACCTTGATATCGATGCTGTCCGCGCTGAGATTGACGGACGACGCACCAGGCCCGGTCACCGTTTCATTGAAACGCTGCAATGTGCCCTGTGATTGCAGGTTGACCTTGCCGGCCTGGGTGCCGTCGGTCACCGAACTGGAGAACGATGCGTTATCGATGGTGGCGTCCATCGCATGGCCGGTGTTTCTGCCAGTGCCAATGCTGGAGAACTTGATGCCATTGCTCTTCGTCTCCAGCGACCGCATCACCTCGAGCGCCGGATCGAAAATGCCGTCAACCGAGTTGGAGGCAACGGAATAGCTGACATCCGCTGTCGGCGAATGAACCGAAACGTCGAGGCTATTATCGCCCTTCAGGTGCCATTTGCCTTCCGCAAGCGGCTGCGCGAACAGCAATAGAGGCTTGAAACCGGTAACCGAGAGCGCGCTGGAATTGATCTTGTCGAAGAATTTCGCGAGGTCGTAGGTGATCTGATATTGATCGCCCGACGGCGTGACGGTGACGAAATCGCTGCGGGCGAGATCCCGCGAAAGGGAATGCGTCAGGATAGTGCGCAATTCCTTTGCGCCTTGCTCGTTGACGTCAGCCGCCTGCAACGCGCCAGCAAGACCGATGGAAAAAACCGCGGCGGCGGCGATAGCCCTGGAGCGCATGCCCGATCTCTCCTTTTGACCCTGATCGATTGAAATCGACTGTTGAAGAGGCCAAGGGTATATGTCAAGGCGTTGATAGAAATAGCATCGCCGGCTCTTTATTGGGAGTTGCAATCTCATCACAGCTGCGCTTTCTACGGAGATGCTTGCGCCTGCGGCCACTTTGTATTATACGCCACGCGTCCGCGCAGACACCCTTGGAGGCAATGCGGATGAGGCAGGGCACGCCCTCCTCCAGTTCAACCGATACGGCATATGACCGACCGGATGAGCTCTCCAGATAACCTCGAAAGGAATAGCTATGAGCCACGAAAGCTACGAGCTCAAGGCCGAGGCGCGCGAACGGGTTGGTAAGGGGTCCGCCCGTGAACTTCGCCGCAATGGTTTGATTCCCGCTGTCATCTATGGTGACAAGCAGGCCCCCATTTCGATCACTCTCAACACCAATGAAGTGACGAAGCGTATCCATGCCGGTGGTTTCCTCACCACGATCGCGACGATCGACGTCGGCGGCACGAAGATCAAGGTTCTGCCGAAGGACTACCAGCTCGATCCGGTCCGTGACTTCACGCTCCATATCGACTTTCTGCGCGTCTCCGGCAACAGCCAGGTGACCGTTGAAATCCCGGTTCACTTCGTCAACCAGGAAAAGTCCCCGGGTCTCAAGGCTGGCGGCGTGCTGAACATCGTTCGTCACGAAGTCGAAGTCCATTGCCCGGCCGATGCGATCCCGGAATTCTTCACTGTTGACCTGTCGGGTCTGAAGGCCGGCGACAGCATCCACATCTCGCATGTAACCGTGCCTAAGGGCGTAGTTCCGGTCATCGCTGACCGCGACTTCACGATCGCAACGATCGTCGCTCCGGCAGCCGGCCTTACGGAAGAAGAAGGCAGCGAAGAAGCCAGCGCCTAATCAGCGTCTTCGTCGCTACACATTCAGACCCGCCTCCCCTCTGGGGATGGCGGGTTTTTTCATGTGTAAATTCTAATAAAAGTCGCAGAAAGTCTTGCGAACTACAGAATCAATACTTGGTTTAAATCCATTAACCCCATGGTTTCAGCAACATTTAACACATTCGTGAAAGTTTACGCCAAACAGTTGTAGAGAACGGCACGCCCCAAGATCAGCCGGTCTGCGACCGGGGAGCAAGCGGAACTATGAACCATTCCGTCGAAAACAGGTTTTTCGCGATCGTCTGCGGTGCGCTGCTGGTTTTCGTCGCGCCGCTTTTTGTGCTCTTTCTTTTCCTCTCGTCCGAACGCGCCGAAAAGGAAATCAAGGACCATATCTCCGTTCTGCTGGTCGCCAACGCCCAGGCGCTCGCCAAACCGCTATGGGATCTCGACGAGGACAGCGTCACGCAGATCAGCGCGACGACGGTTGCCGAGGGTGCGATCGTCAAGGTCAATGTCCGCGACCTCTCCGGCCAGCTCGACGTCACGCAATCGACCATCCCGAAATCCTACAAGGGGGCATTGGAAGCCGTCTCGCGTTCGATCATCTACAATGGCGTGGATGGCGCAAGGAATCTCGGCTCCATCACTGTCTACTATCCCACGCTCGGCCTCTTCGACGGATTGAAGAGCGAGGAGATCGTCTTCATCTCGATCTTCATCTTCGCCGTCTTGACCGTCTTCGGCGCCGCCTTGATCGGAAACCGCATATTCGTCATTCAGCCACTAATGCGGCTGACCCACGCGATAGAGGCGACGCGGCAGCTGGGCTCGCGCCATCATGTCGATTGGCAGTCCAACGACGAAATGGGCCGGCTCGCCCATAGTTTCAACGAGATGCAGAGCAAGCTGGAGCGCGAGGAGACCGAGTTGAAGCTCGCCCATCGCCGCGCCACCGATACCTATAATCTGACGCCGGCCATGCTGTTCTCGCTCGACAAGGACGATTGCATCGCCGCCGTCAGCGATTATTGGCTAGCCGCCACGGGCTACGCCCGCTCCAACGTGCTCGGCCGCAAGTTTGTCAGCCTCGTCCTTCCGGAATCGCGCGCGAAATACATCGAACGCAAACGCAGCCATCCCGACAGTGCCGCCCGCTTCGACGTGACGGTAAAATTCTATTGCCAGGACGACCGGGTCATGGACGTGCTGATCCTCGAGACGACAGCGATCCAGGATGGCCTTTCGCTTTCGGTCATGACCGATGTCACCGATCTCAAGCAATCCGAAGACCGGAACCTGCGCCAGGCGATCACCGATCATCTGACCGGCCTGCTGAACCGTCAGGGTTTCGAGACGGCGCTGGACGGCAAGATCAACGAGGCAGACAAGCGCAAGCGCGAACTCGCTTGCCTTTTCATCGATCTCGACCGCTTCAAATGGATCAACGACAACAAGGGCCATGCCGCCGGCGACGCGGCGCTCCGCGAGCTGGTTGCTCGCTTGCAGGCACGGTTGGGACCCGGTGACATCGCCGCCCGCCTTGGTGGAGATGAATTCGCTATCCTGCTGCTTGCCGAGAACGCCGAAGCAAAGGCGATCGATATGGCAGCCCGCATCTCCGAGATATTCGAAGAACCCTTTGGTGGCGACGCCCGCCTCAGCGCCAGTATCGGCATCGCCATCTACCCCCGCCATGCCGCCAACGCCGCCGAGCTGCTATTGAAATCGGATATCGCCATGTATGCCAAAAAACATGACGGCAAGAACGGCGCGCAGATCTTCGACAACAGCATGCTGGACGCATCCCGCCGCCGTGCGGAACTTGAAAACCATATCGAAAGCGGCCTCAGCGAAGACTGGTTCGAGGCCTACCTGCAACCGATCGTCAATATCGACGATCGCTCCATCGCCGGCTTCGAGGCGCTGATGCGGCTGCATCATCCGCAAAAGGGCATTCTGCCGCCGGCCCGGATCATCGAGGTCGCGGAGGAGACGGGCTCGATCATTCGCATCGGCAATCGCATCATGGAGAAGGCGGTTTCCAATTTTGCTCGTCTCTCGCGCCTCGACGGCATGCAGGACACCTATCTCGCCATCAATTTCTCGCCACTGCAGTTCGAGCCGGAACTGCCTGTGCGCATCGCCGCCCTGCTCTCCCGCCACGATATTTCCCCGAAGCGGATCGTCGTCGAAATCACCGAAGCAGTCCTGATGGACGACAATCCGGAAACGCGCATGGTCATCAACGAAATATGCCGCTACGGCTGCCGCATCGCGCTCGACGACTTTGGTACGGGCTATTCGTCGCTGAGCTACATCAACCGTTTCCCGGTTGATATCATCAAGATCGACCAATCCTTCATCCGCGCGATCAACGACACCGCCTCGGATGTCAGCGCCAAGAGCCGTATGCTGGTCGAAAGCATCACGACGTTGTCGCACAAGATGAACTGCACGGTCATCGCCGAAGGCATCGAGACCGAGGAGGAATGCACGACGCTACGCGCCATGGGACTGGATTACGGTCAGGGCTACCTGTTCCACCGGCCACAGCATCCAAACGATCTGATGAAGACACTGGCAGGACCACGAGCAGAGGGCCTCCCCTCCGTGGCGCAAGCATCGTAGCTAGAGGAGAACCACATGCGAAAACTGCTGCGCCTCATCCTTTTCAGCCTCGCCTCCAGCGGCCTTCTCTCTACAGCTCAAGCCGCAACCATCGCTTTCACCACAGAAGAATATCCGCCCTTCAACTACCGCGACGGCAAGACGGCCGTGGGCGCGACCGTCGACCAGGTACGCAAAGTGATGGCCGATATCGGCGTCGACTATTCGATCGAGGTCATGCCGTGGGCACGGGCCTACTCCCAGGCGCAGACGGTACCGATGACCTGCGTCTTCGCCACAGCACACAATGAAGAGCGTGACAAGCTGTTCAAGTGGGTCCAGCCGGTGCTGGTCGACCGTAACATCCTGATCAAGCACACTGGATCCAGCGTCACCGCCGCCACGCTCGATGAGGCACGGAAGTATACTGTCGGCACATGGCGGGAAGACTATACCGAGACCATCCTGCGGCAGGCCAGTTTCCCGCGGATCGATGTCGGCAGCGACTTCAGGGCCACACTGAAAAAGCTGATGAGCGACCGCATCGACCTAATGCCGATCTCCGAAAGCTATTTCGACAAATTGAGGAAAGAAGGCAACGCCGTCGAGAAGGTGACAGTTCTTTCCGCGCAGCCCATGGGCATCGCCTGCCAGAAGGATTTTCCGGACGATCTGCTGAAGAGGATGCAGACAGCGCTCGACAGCTTGATTGCCGACGGCACGCAGAAGCAAATATTCCTGAAATACGGCCTGCACCTCAGCGACTGACGGAAGGCCTCGCCTTGACTTTGCCGTCAATTCCTTGTCGTGAAGGGCATCGGCATTTTCCAAAGGGCGAAGCGCATGCTTCTCATCGTGGGCCTCGGCAATCCCGGCGCCAAATATCAGGGCAACCGTCACAATATCGGCTTCATGGCCGTGGACGCGATCCATCGTCGCCATAGCTTTTCACCCTGGTCGAAGAAGTTCAGGGCGGAGATTGCCGAGGGCGAACTCGGCGGCCAGAAAGTCCTGCTGATCAAGCCGCAGACCTTCATGAACCTTTCCGGCGAATCCGTTGGCGAGGCCATGCGCTTCTACAAGCTCGAGCCTTCCGACCTCGTCGTCATCTATGACGAACTCGACCTGCCGGCCGCCAAGGCGCGGTTAAAGACCGGCGGCGGCCATGGCGGCCATAACGGTATCAAGTCGATCGACGCCCATTGCGGCAAGGAATACCGGCGGCTGCGCCTCGGCATCGGCCATCCCGGCGTCAAGGAGATGGTACAGAACCACGTGCTCGGCGATTTCGCCAAGGTAGACCGCGACTGGCTGGAACTGCTGTTCGATGCGATTGCCGACAATGCCGACATGCTGGTGCGCGGCGAGGATTCGCAGCTCATGAACAAGATCGCGCTGGCACTGGGCGGCAAGGCGGAGGAAGAAGCCCCGAAACCGGAAAAGAAGGCCGTGGCCAAATCTCACGTTCATCAGGCCCGCAATCACAATCAACCGCGCATGCCCGAGAGCGGCCCGATGGCCGAGATGCTGAAGAGAATGTTCGGCAAGAAGGACGATTGAGATGGCGGAAGCCGTAAACGGCGGCGACATGGTGGTGATCCGCCCGGCCGCCGCCGGCGATCTCCCCACCCTTCTCGCACTCTATGGGCACCTCAATCACGACGATCCGGAACTGGAACCGGCGCTGGCGGAAAGCCGCTTTGCGGAGATCCTGGCGCACCCCGGAATGATGATCTTCGTGGCGTTTGCCGGTAACTTCGCCGTCTCCTCCGTCACCCTTGTCGTAGTCCCGAATTTAACGCGCCAGGGCGCATCCTATGCGCTGATCGAGAATGTCGTCACCCACGCCGACCATCGCCAGCGCGGCCACGCCCGGGCGCTGATCCACAAAGCCATCGCAACGGCCTGGGAGAAGAGTTGCTACAAGGTGATGCTGCTCACCGGCTCGAAGGAACCGGCGACGCTGCGCTTTTACACCAATTGCGGCTTCTCGCAGGACAAAACCGGCTTCCAGATCCGTCGCCCGGCCCTGGCCTGACGTTCCCGGCCCGACTCTACTCTTCCGGCTCGGTGGTGAACATCAATGGGAAGTCGGCACTTTTCGCCAGATCGATAGCTTCCTGTGCCTTGGTCTCGGCGATATCCCGGGCGCAGACCATCACCACGCAGCTGCCAAGCTTATGCGCAGTCATCATCACGCGATAGCCGGTCTCCTCGCTGATGCGGAAGACGGCTTGCAGCACCATGATGACAAATTCGCGCGGCGTGTAATCGTCGTTGACGAGAATGATCTTATAGAGCTTCGGCCGCTCGACCTTCGGCTTCGTTTTGGTCTTCGGTTTTTGGACAATATCATTGTCACTCATCGGAGGCACCGTTGATGACAGGAGGGAAAAGAGCTTTTCGCTGATAACAGGTTTATATCGCACTGCAACCAGCCATTCAAGCAAAACGATGGCCCGACGATAACCGCCGGGATCAACCGATTGTGAACAGGAGGCGACAACGCCGTCGTCCGCACGTCGGCAAACATACAAACGGCATGCGATTGCAGAACCGTTAGAGCCGCCCTTCTTGCAGAAAAACGGCGCTTTTCCCCTGCAAGACTTGACCCGCAACGGCCCTTCCCCCATACGCACTGCAAAGATTTTCAAGATATGGACAAGGTGCCATGGGTTTCAAATGCGGTATCGTCGGGCTGCCGAATGTCGGCAAGTCCACTCTGTTCAACGCGCTGACCAAGACGGCGGCGGCGCAGGCGGCGAATTATCCGTTCTGCACGATCGAGCCGAACACGGGTGAAGTGGCGGTTCCCGATCCGCGTATGGAGCAGCTTGCCCAAATCGCCAAGTCGAAAGAGCTGATCCCGACGCGTATCTCCTTTGTCGATATTGCCGGCCTGGTGCGCGGCGCGTCGAAGGGCGAAGGCCTGGGCAACCAGTTCCTCGCCAATATCCGCGAAGTCGACGCCATCGTACATGTGCTGCGCTGCTTCGAAGACAGCGACATCACCCACGTCGAAGGCCGCATCAATCCGGTTGCCGATGCCGAGACCATCGAGACCGAGCTGATGCTCTCCGATCTCGAGAGCCTAGAGCGCCGCACCGAGCAGACACGCAAGCGCGCCAACAGCAAAGACAAGGAATCCATGGCGATGCTGCCGCTTATGGAAGCCTCGCTCAAATTGTTGAACGAAGGCAAGCCGGTGCGCAACTTGCTGTCGAAGCTCGATGAGGAGGAACTCCATATCCTCAAGAGCCTCAACCTTCTGACCTCGCATCCCGTGCTCTATGTCTGCAACGTCGCCGAAGCCGATGCCGTTGCCGGCAATGAGCATACGGCTGCCGTCACCGCCATGGCCAAGGAGCAGAATTCCGAAGTGGTGATCATCTCCGCCGCCATCGAAGCGGAAGTGGCACAACTGCCCGAGGAGGAAGCCATGGAATTCCTCTCCGAACTCGGCCTCCAGGAAGCCGGCCTCAACCGGCTGATCTACGCCGGCTACAAGCTGCTGCATCTCATCACCTATTTCACCGTCGGCCCGAAGGAAACACGCGCCTGGACGATCGAGGAAGGCACCAAGGCCCCGCAGGCCGCCGGCGTCATCCATTCCGATTTCGAACGCGGCTTCATCCGCGCCCAAACCATAGCTTATGGCGATTACATCACCTTCAAGGGTGAAGTCGGCGCCAAGGAAAACGGCAAGATGCGCTCCGAAGGTAAGGAATATGTCGTACAGGACGGCGACGTTCTCAACTTCCTGTTCAATGCCTAGGAAATGACGGGATTGCCGGCCCTCACCTGAGCGCCGGCAATCTTCCCTCTGCGGATCCCGGCAACAGCCGGACCGTGACCCGGCTCAAGCCGCACCCTTTCCCCGTCATCGCCGCGAAAAATACTTGCGCCACTCCTGCCCGACATGCGATTGCGCAGGGAGGGAATGAGGAGGCCGGTGACGGATATGGCGAAACTGACATATGAGGATTTTCAGCCGGGACAGGTATTTCCGCTCGGGCCGAAGCATGTGACGACCGAAGAAATCATTGAATTCGCAAGCGAGTTCGACCCGCAGCCCATGCACCTCGACGAAGCTGCCGGCCGCGCCAGCATTCTCGGCGGGCTTGCCGCCTCCGGCTGGCATACCTCGGCGATGTTCATGCGCATGATGTGCGACAGCTATTTGCTCAACACCGAATCCGAAGGCGCACCCGGCATCGATTTCATGGAGTGGAAGAAGCCGGTTCTCGCCGGCGACACGATTTCCGGCCGTTCGATCGTACTCGAATCCCGCGCCATGCGTTCCCGCCCCGGCATCGGCATCGTCAAGTTCCGGCATGAGGTGAAGAACCAGCACGGCGAACTCGTCTGCCTCGGCGAGAACGCCACCATGATCCGCATGCGCTCGCCCGTGGAGACCTCGGCATGAAGATGATGGAACTCTACCCCACGGGTGAGCGGACCGAGATCGGCAGCCATACGTTTACGCCCGAAAACATCGTCCGCTTCGCCTCGCGCTTCGACCCACAGATTTTCCATATGGACGCGGAAGCTGCCAAGGACACGCTGTTCGGCGGGCTCTGCGCTTCCGGTTGGCACTCCTGCGCCGCCTGGATGAGGACCTTCATCGACTACTGGAAGGGCGAAACCGCCCGCCTGATCACCGAGGGCAAAAAGCCGCCCAAACTCGGCCCCTCGGCCGGCTTCCAGAAGCTGCAATGGCTGCGCCCGGTCTTTGCCGGCGATACCGTCACCTACGGCGTCACCCTGCTTTCCAGCCGCCCATTGGCCTCACGCCCAGGCTGGACGCTCAACACCATCCTCTGTGACGGAACCAACCAGCATGGCGTGCCGGTGATACGCTTCGAGAGCACTGTGCTGGAGTTTGAATAAACACCTTCGCCCCGTTTGAGGCGAAGGCAGGTTGGTCTTCAATGCCCGCTGAATTCCACCAGCGTGTGAACCGGTACATCAAGCGCTTCCAGCTTCTTGCGGCCACCGAGATCCGGCAGGTCGATGACGAAGCAGGCGGCGACGACCTCGGCGCCGATCTGGCGCAGCAGCTGTGTTGCGCCAACGGCGGTGCCGCCGGTCGCGATCAGGTCGTCGACTAGGATCACCTTTTCGCCGGGGTTCACGGCGTCGCGGTGCATCTCCATCTCGTCGACGCCGTATTCGAGGCTATAGGCGATGCGCACAATATCATGCGGCAGCTTGCCCTTCTTGCGGATCGGCACGAAACCGGCCGACAGCTGATGCGCCACCGCGCCGCCCAGAATGAAGCCGCGGGCCTCCATGCCGGCGACCTTATCGATTTTGGTGCCGGCATAAGGCTGCACCAGCGCATCGACAGCCCGGCGAAACGCCTTGGCGTTGCCGAGCATCGTGGTGATGTCGCGAAAGATGATGCCGGGCTTGGGATAGTCCGGAATGGAGCGGATGCTGGCGGCAAGCTCCGAAGCGATAGTATTCATGGAAATATATACTCTCAGGCTATGATAGGGCCGGTCGCACCCTATCAAGACGCATGCGCGATACCAACAAAAAAGGCGGCCTATTAGAGCCGCCTTTTTTTGTTGGTTGCATGGCTGAACTGCTTAGTGAGCGCCAGCCTTGGCGTAGACCGACCGCTTGGTGAGATAGATCAGCGTCGAGAAGATCAGCAGGAATATGATGACCATGAAGCCGAGATGCTTGCGCTCCTCCAGATGCGGCTCTGCAGCCCACATCAGGAAAGCGGAAACATCGTGCGAATACTGATCGACCGTCTGCGGCGAGCCGTCGTCATAGGTGACCTGCCCGTCGGAAAGCGGCTTCGGCATGGCGAAGGTCGCGGCGGCATCGAAATAAGGATTGTAGTGCGAGGCCTGCGGCACCTTGAAACCGGCCGGAGGCTCTTCATAGCCCGTCAGCAGCGAGTAGATATAATCCGGCCCGCCTTCCTGATACTGCGTGAAGATGTCGAAAACGAACTGCGGGAAGCCGCGCTCGATTTCACGCGCCTTGGCGAGCAGCGACATGTCCGGCGGCACGGCCCCGTTATTCGAGGCGGCTGCCGCCTCGTCATTCGGGAACGGCGACGGGAAGTGGTCGGACGGAAGCGCCTTGCGGGTAAACATCTCGCCCTGAGGGTTCGGACCGTCCTGTACCTCGTAGTTCGCCGCGAAAGTCTTGACCTGCGCTTCCGAATAGCCAAGCTCACCCAGCGTACGGAAGGGCACCAGCTTCATCGAATGGCAGGCGGAACAGACTTCCGTGTAGACCTTGAGGCCGCGCTGGAGCTGCGCCTTGTCGTAGTAGCCGAAGGGACCGGAGAAGGTCCAGTTCTGCGTCCTCGGCTCCTTGAGCGGGTAGTGCGGTGTCGCTTCTTCGGCGGCGGGCTTGGTTTCCGCGGCAACGGCGGCAACCGTGGCGAAGCCACCGATAAGTGCGAGCGACAGAAGGCCGGCAACAAGATTTTTCATTGTTCTCTTCCCCGGTTACGCTTGAGCCGGAACGGCTGTTTTGCCGTTCTGCTTCTCAAGGACCGCCTCCGTAATCGAATTTGGAATGCGCCTCGGTGTTTCGACCAGACCGAGAACCGGCATGGCGACGAGGAAGAACAGGAAGTAGAACAGCGTCGCAAACTGCGAGATCACGACGAAATTACCTTCCGCCGGCTGCGAACCGAGCCAGCCGAGCAGAACGGCATCGGCCACGAACAGCCAGAAGAACAGCTTGTACCAGGGACGATAGACCGCCGAGCGGATCTTCGACGTGTCCAGCCAAGGCAGGAAGAACAGCACGATGATCGCACCGAACATCGTCAAAACGCCACCAAGCTTGGAGTCGATCGGGCCGATGTTGAAGGTAATCGAGCGCAGCATCGCGTAGAACGGCAGGAAGTACCATTCCGGAACGATGTGAGCCGGCGTCTTCAGCGGATTGGCCGGAATGTAGTTGTCGGCATGGCCAAGAAAGTTCGGCAGGTAGAAGACGAAATAGGCGAAGACCAGCAGGAAGATGGAAACGCCGAGCGCATCCTTCAGCGTCGCATAGGGCGTGAAGGGCACGGTGTCGGTCTTCAACTTGACCTCGACGCCTGTCGGGTTCGTCTGGCCGGTCACATGCAGCGCCCAGATGTGCAGGATAACGACACCCGCGATCATGAACGGCAGCAGATAGTGCAGCGAGAAGAAGCGATTGAGCGTCGGATCGTCGACGGCAAAGCCGCCGAGCAGGAAGGACTGGATCCAGTCTCCGATCCAGGGGAAGGCCGAGAAGAACCCAGTGATGACGGTCGCGCCCCAGAAGGACATCTGACCCCAGGGCAGAACGTAGCCCATGAAGGCCGTTGCCATCATCAGGAGGTAGATGATCACGCCGAGGATCCAGAGGATCTCGCGCGGCGCTTTGTAGGAGCCGTAGTAGAGGCCACGGGCGATGTGGAGATAGACCGCAACGAAGAAGAAGGACGCGCCATTGGCGTGCATGTAGCGCAGCAGCCAACCATGGTTGACGTCGCGCACGATCTTCTCGACCGAGTTGAAGGCGACGGTCGTGTCCGCCGCATAATGCATGGCAAGAACAACACCGGTCAGGATTTGCAGGATAAGCATCACGGCCAGCATGGCGCCGAACGTATAGGCATAGTTCAGATTACGCGGGACCGGATAGGCGATGAAACTGTCATAGACCATACGCGGCAGCGGCAACCGCGCATCGACCCATTTTTCGAGCCCTGTGGATGGCTCGTAAGACGAATGAGCACTCATGATTCAGTTCCCCCTCAACCGACCTTGATCTTTTTTCTGCGGTGAACGCATATAGCGGAATGGCGAGGTTCTGCGGCGCTGGCCCATGGCGGATGCGACCGGCGGTGTCATAGACCGAACCATGGCAGGGACAGAACCACCCGCCATATTCCCCTGCCTGACCGAGCGGTATGCAACCGAGATGGGTGCAGACGCCGATCATGACAAGCCAGTTCTCTTTCCCATCACCGGCCGAACGCGCGACATCGGTCGCCTGCGCATCCGCTGCCAGATTGGCATTGCGAGCGACAGGGTCCTTCAGATCCTTGATCTCCGTACCCTTGGCGTCGTCGATTTCCTTTTGCGTGCGATTGCGGATGAAGACCGGCTTGCCGCGCCATTTCACCGTCAGAGACATGCCCGGCTCCAGGCTGGTCACGTCAACTTCGATGGAAGCAAGAGCTAGCGTCGAGGCATCCGGTCGCATCTGGTCGATAAACGGCCATGCAACGGCAACGGCACCGACCGCGCCGGCCATGCCCGTCGTCAGATAAAGGAAGTCTCGGCGAGTTGGCTCGCCCGTGGTTTCACTCGTCGTAGTATGCTCGCTCAAAGCCGGACCATCCTCTTCCGCAAAACCGCAGCTAAGCGCTGCGGTACCCCCTCACTAACGGCGAATCAACGCGACCATAATTCCGCCATAGATTCCTCCGTATCCCGCCGCGTTCTAAGCTTGATCGCAAATTATGTCCAGTCTTGGCAAGGGGTGGAGGCACAATGTCGCGGGAAAAGCGCGCTATTTGGCCGCGCGCAGCGAGCTTAAAATCAACGCCAGCAGTCAAATCGGCGTAAGAGCATGAAAAACCGTAAGATTCGCATAATAAATTTTCTCATTGCGGAGCAAAATAAACAATGATTTCAATGCTGCATCGCAACAAATTCAATGACACGCCGGTCATTGATCTCTAAGACGATAGTCTTTCCTTGCCTTTTGACACTATGGATTTCATGACCGCATTACGCATCATTTCACGCTCTGCCGCCCGCTTTTGAACTGCGTTTTAGCAATGCCAAGGATATGTTTATGAGGCAGACGATTTACTGCGTTTTATGCGTGCTGGTGACCTTATTGCTGGTCACGCTGGCGGCACGCTATGCCATCGACATCTGGCTGCTCGCATTCTTCGAGAGCCTGCAGACGCATTTCAGCCTTTTCGGCATTTTGCTTGCCCTGCTCGCGCTTCTCTTCCGGCGGCACTGGTATGCGGTTCTCCTCGTCGTCTTCGGGGTCGGGCTCGCGGTCCATTCGGTCCTGATGCTTCGGGAACATGCCGCCTCCCCTGCAACAGAGACCGATGCGGGCAAAAGCTTCAAGCTGCTCTCCTTCAACATCGAGAACAGCAATTTCGAAAACGGCGCCGGCATCGCCGACTTCATCCTTAGCTCCAACGCCGATGTCGTGGAGATTTTCGAGGCCGAGCCGATCAAAGCCGAGCTGCAGCGCATCAGCGATATCTACCCCTATCGCATCGGCTGCGGAGTCATGACCGACGACTGCGACTCCCTGCTGCTGTCGAAGCGACCGTTCCAGACGCAGGACATGCGCAGCCTCGGCAGCCTCTGGCGCAATCGTTTCATTCTCGCGACCATCGACATGGGCGGCCAGCCGGTGAACTTTGCTTCGGCGCATCTGAGCAAGCCCTATTTCGACGAATTTCATGCGGACGAGTTGAGCATCCTCGGCCCAATCCTCAGGCAAATTCACGGACCGCTGATCCTTGCCGGTGATTTCAATGCGTCGGTGATTGCCCCGGATATGCGGGATTTCCTCAAGGACACCGAACTCAGCCATGCTTTTCCGGAGCCCGCCACCTGGCCGGTCATGGCCGGTGCTTACGGCATCGCAATAGACCATGTTTTTGCGCGCGCGCCGTTGCGGCTGATATCCGTCCGACAGATACCCGACGCCATGGGCTCGAACCATTTCGGCCTGATGACCGAGTTTAGCGTTTCAAAGTAGCACTTTGATTTTGTGTCAACTTATCGGAAAGTCGCCAGACGCTTGCGATGACGGCTTTACTCCGCATCCTCTGCGATAAAGCCGCCGGATTGGCGTGCCCAAAGCTCGGAATAGAGACCGCCACGGGCAATCAGCTCGTCATGCGTGCCATCCTCGATGATCTTGCCCTTGTCGATGACGATCAGCCGGTCGAGCTTGGCGATGGTCGAGAGCCGATGCGCGATGGCCAGCACCGTCTTGCCTTCCATCAACGTTTCGAGATTGGACTGCAGCGCTGCCTCCGCTTCGGAATCCAGCGCCGAGGTCGCCTCGTCCAGCACCAGGATCGGCGCGTCCTTCAGCATGACGCGGGCAATGGCGATGCGCTGGCGCTGACCCCCGGAGAGTTTCACGCCGCGCTCGCCGACATGGGCGGCATAGCCTTTTCGGCCCTTCTGGTCCTCCAGTGTCGCGATGAACCTGTCCGCCTCCGCCCGCCGCGTCGCCTGCGCCAGCTGTTCCTCGCTCGCTAGCGGACGGCCGAAAAGGATATTGTCGCGGACGGAGCGGTTGAGAAGCGCAGTATCCTGGGTGACCATACCGATCTCGGCGCGCAGCGACTCCTGTCGGACCGTGGCGATATCCTGTCCGTCGATCAGGATACGGCCGCCTTCGAGATCGTAGAAGCGCAGGAGCAGATTGACGAGCGTCGTCTTGCCTGCCCCCGAGCGGCCGACGATGCCGACCTTCTCACCAGCGCGGACGGTCAGCGAGAAATCCTCGATGATGCCGCTGCCGCGACCGTAGTGGAAGGCCACATGCTCGAAGCGGATGTCCGGGCGGACGATCTGCAGATCCCTGGCGCCCGGCTGATCGACCAGACCGATCGGCTCCGAGATCATTTCCGCCGAGTTCTGGATCGTGCCGAGATTGCGCATGATGGCATTGAACTGCGACATCATCCGGCCGAAGAGCATATTGAGCCGCAGCACCATGCTGAGCGTGAAGGCAACACCACCGGTCGAGATGTCGCCGGCAAGCCACAGATGGATGGCCAGGGCCGCGATAGTCGTGATCATCACGCCAGACAGAAGTGCCAGCGACGAGCGCACGCCGGTCAGAAGTCGCGTAAACGGAATGACCGCCGCCTGAAAGCGATCGAAGCCGTTGCGGATGTAATCGTCGTTCTGCTCTTCACGGCCGAAGAGCTTCAGTGTCTGGATATTGGCATAGGCATCGACCATGCGGCCGTTCAACACCGACGCTGCTTCGGCCGAATTGCGGGCATGACGGCGGATGCGCGGCACGAAATAACGGGCGAGCAGCGAGAAGACGCCGATCCAAACCGTGATTACGAGTGCCAGGCGCCAGTCCAGCCCTCCAACCAACGCAATAGTCGAGGCGGCATAGATGATGATAAACCAGACCACCTGCAGCAGCGACACGACGAGATCGCCGGTCGACTGCCCCGCCGACCAGACCTTGGTGACGATGCGGCCGGAAAAATCATTCTGAAAGAAGCTTATCGATTGACGCGCGACATGCGCATAGGCCTGCCAGCGCACCAAATTGAGAAAGCCGGGAACGACCACTTGCTCCTCGACCAGCGCGCCGAGGCTGACCACAAAGAACCGCACGACCAGTACGACGAAGACCATGCCGAGCAACGTGCCGCCATGGCCAGCGAGCAGCCCAGTCCAGCCCTCGCCCGGCTTTACCTTGTCCAGGATATCCACGAGATGCCCGACAAACCAGAACAGCGCCGCCTCAAGCATCGCCACGGCCCCGCCAAGCGCCGCCATCGCCAGGAACGGGCCTTTCGCCTGACCGACATAATACCAGATGAAAGCCCAAAGCGACCGCGGCGGCTGAAGGTCGCCACTGCGGTCGTAGGGATCAATCCAAGTCTCGAACAATCGGTAGACGGAACGGATCAACATCCCATGCGATATAGGAGGTTTCGCCGAGCGCGCAAAGCAATGCCGTGGGTGGAAAACATTATATTTTTGTCATGTTTGGCGCCAAAAAGCACTCGGCACTTCACGTCGCCCCGTCGTCTTCGCTCAGAATAGCTAGCAGGTCACGCCGTCCATGCAAGATGCGGACAACGATGGTCGTTTCATCTCGGATAAGGTAATAAACGCGAATTGACTCGAAACCCGATACCATCCGCGATCTCAGGCCATCGAGAGCCGGGTTGTCGAAATGACGAGGCGATCCAGCCGATGGGGCCTGCGCAATAGTCAACAAGGAGTGTCGGATCCCCACGAAAAAGCGATCACCAACATCGTTACCGCCGGTATCGGTATAATATCGCAATTGCTCAAGAATATCCGAGCGGGCCGCCGGCTTAACGATCAATTTCACTGAGAGACTTTTCCGGATTTCGCTTTGGCGAATAGTTCAGCAGCTTCCGCCTTAAGTTCAGTCCAGAACTCCTCAGTTACTTCATGCCCGTCCCCGGAGGCCAGCCCCTCGAGCAGCAATGACTGCAGGCGCGCTTCATTTTCCTTGGCTTGTGCCTCGCGAAGCAGACTGCGAACATATTCACTGACATTCCCGAAGCCTTTATTGGCAATTTGCCCTTCCATGAAGGCTTTCAGGTTGTCCGGCAGGGATATTGTAACGGTAGCCATCGCGCGCCATCCTATCTCCATTTGAGATTTATATTAGCACGCGCTCTTAACTGTTCTCAATAGATAAGAAGAAGTAGCCACCAAATACATTGAGGTATGCAAACCCAAACAAAAAGGGCGAGCCCCGAAGCCCGCCCTTCTCTTGATCTTACTGCGCCGCCGCCTCAGCCTCTTCATGGTCCGCCAGGAACCCGCCGGACTGGCGGTTCCAGAGATCGGCATAAACGCCGCCGCTCTGGACTAGGTCGTGATGCGTGCCCGTCTCGATGATGTGGCCCTTGTCGAGAACGATCACGCGGTCCATCTCGGTCAGCGTCGACAGGCGGTGGGCGATCGCGATCACCGTCTTGCCCTGCATCAACGCGAAGAGGTTTTCCTGGATCGCCGCTTCCACTTCTGAATCGAGCGCCGAGGTTGCTTCGTCCAACACCAGGATCGGCGCGTCCTTCAGGAAGACGCGGGCGATCGCGATGCGCTGCCGCTGGCCGCCGGAGAGCTTGACGCCACGCTCACCGACCTGCGCGTCGAGCCCCTCGCGGCCTTGCATATCGACCAGACCCTCGACAAACTCCCAGGCATTGGCGCGCTTGGTCGCCTGGATGATATCGGCGTCGGTCGCCTCCGGATGACCATAGGCGATGTTGTCGCGGATCGAGCGGTGCAGCAGCGACGTATCCTGCGTCACCACGCCGATCAGCGAGCGCAGGCTGTCCTGCGTCACCTTGGAGATATCCTGGCCGTCGATGCTGATGCGCCCGCTTTCCAGATCGTAGAATCGAAGTAGCAGGTTCATCAGCGTCGTCTTGCCGGCGCCGGAGCGGCCGACAAGGCCGACTTTCTCGCCGGCACTGATATCGAAGGTCAGGTTGTCGATGACACCCTTGGCCTTGCCATAATGGAAGCGGACTTGATCGAAGTGGATCGCGCCCTTCTGGGCCGTCATCGCCGGCGCTGCCGGCACATCGACGATATCGTGCGGCTTCGTCAGCATCTCGATGCCGTCATAGATCGTGCCGATATTCTCGAACAGCGCCGAGACTTCCCACATGATCCATTGCGACATGCCGTTGACGCGCATGGCAAGGCCGATGGCGATGGCGATGGCGCCGATCGAGATCGAGCCACTGAGCCAGAACCAGATCGACAGCGCCGAGATGGCGAACAGCGCCACGCAGTTGTTGATATAAACTGCGATGTAGAACAACGTCACCTTGCGCATTTGCCCGTAGACGGTTTGGAGGAATCCATCCATCCCGTCCTTGGCGTAAACCTCCTCGCGGCCCGCATGTGAAAACAGCTTCACCGTCGCGATGTTCGTATAGCTGTCGACCACCCGCCCGGTCATCGTCGAGCGCGCATCGGCCTGGGCGGCTGCGATCTTGCGCAGTCGCGGCACGAAATAACCAACGATACCAACATAGATCGCCAGCCACGCCAGGATCGGCAACATCAGCCGCCAGTCCGCCATCGCGATGACCAGGATCATCGACAGGAAATAGGTGACGACATAAACGAAGACATCGAGAATCTTCATGACGGCTTCGCGTACGGCAAGCGAGGTCTGCATCACCTTGGTGGCGACACGACCGGCGAACTCGTTGGCGAAGAAGGTCATGCTGTGACGCAGCAGGAAGCGGTGCATCTGCCAGCGGGCACTCATCGGATAATTGCCGAGAAGCACCTGATGCATGATGATGCTGTCAAGCACAGCCGCAAGCGGCAGACCGACCAGCACCATGGCGCCCATCCAGAAGAGCTTGTGCCACTCCGTCTGCAAGAACGTCGCCCTGTCGGCATGCGACAGCCAATCGACGATGTCGCCGAGAAACTGGAACAGCGCGACTTCGCCGATAGCGATCAGCATGGTGAGAAACGCCATGGCGATCAGCCAAGGCGCCGCCGGCTTGGTATAATGCCAGCAAAAGGCAAAAAGACCCCGCGGCGGAACATCCGGCACCTCGGTCGGAAACGGGGTCAGTCGCTGTTCGAACCAGCCAAACATGAAATGCTCCAAAGACTCGACCCTTTGGCCATGGTTGCTGCATCTCAAGGGATCGCAGGCTGATATGGTGGCCGGGTGATATAAAGAACGAGGCCATATCAGCCGCGTAACGAATCGAAAAAGGGGGAACTCGCGAAAATGCGCTTTAGAGCGCCTGAATCACAGCCATGTGCGCATGGCCGGGAGGCGCATCATAACAAACGAGATATTCATCTGAGCCTCCCATGTCGCAAGTTGCAGAGCGGCTCCCTTTTACCGTGCATTTTCGGCTTTGAAAAGCGAAATATGCCCAAAAACGCGCCGGAATCTTCAATTTTGCTGATGGAGGACATCACAAAAATAGGGGTATTCGACGAAAGCCGAAGACAAATCCGGTTGTTTTCGCTAGTTGCAAACCATGACTTCGCTGCGCATCGCCCTCTACCAGCCCGATATTCCCGGCAACACCGGCACGATCCTTCGGCTTGCCGCCTGCCTCGGCTTTGGCGTCGATATCATCGAGCCCGCCGGCTTCGATATTTCGGACCGCAACCTCAAGCGCGCCGGCATGGATTACCTCTCCGCCGTCGCGCTGACACGGCATGTGAATTGGGAACGCTTCGAGGCCTGGCGCGCGACAACCGGGCGGCGACTGGTGCTCGCCTCCACCAAAGCGGCTGAGCGCTACACGGATTTCGCCTTCCGGGAAGACGATATCCTGCTCTTCGGCCGCGAGAGCGCCGGCGTGCCGGATCACGTCCACGAAAGGGCGGATGGCCGCGTCCTGATTCCAATGATCGAAGGCCAGCGCTCCATCAATCTAGCCATGTCCGTCGCGATGATATCGGGCGAAGCTTTACGGCAGACGACGTGGTCGTAATCTCGCGCCGTCTCAGAGCACAACGTCGCTGAATTGTCGTTGGCATGCCGAATAAAGTGTGAGAAGCTTTCCTTCGGAATGCTCTAATCTACGGCAGCCTTGACGAGGTGACCCATGTTCCAGACGGCATTCACCCTCACTCTTACTCAGTTCGCGCGTACCCTCAGCCTTCCCGAACGGCTGCAACGCTCGCCAATGCGCAATCTTGCCCTGGAAGCCCTTCGCCAGCGCAACACGACGCTCGATGCGCTGTTTTACGACGTCAAGGTCATCACCCCGGAAGAAGCCTTCTACATCAGCGATTCTCTAGCAGCCGAAGGCACGATCATGATCGTTCCGCCAAGCGGCAGCGGCGCGATCATTCTATGCGAAACGCTGGAAGAGTTTGCGCGGCGCGGCGGTCGTGAAGTGCAAGCGCTGGCGGTTGCCGGGATCGGCGGCTCCGCTCTAGGCGCAGCGGCCTTTGCCCGCAATGTGGCTGATGCGATCGCGGCACCCGTCGCGGTCGTCGTCTCCGGCTACGGTCTCGCCGATGTCATCACCGAGACGCTTGGCGGATATTTCTTCTTCGGCCATCTCAAGGGCCTGCGCCCGGTCCTTGAAATACTGGACGACTTTGCCGGACGACCGAAATTCGGCGCCACCGACGCGCGCAGCGACGAGACAGCGCCACGTACCAGCCTGGACACTCGCACGGTGCGAGCGCTTCTGGCAGATCCCCGCTTCTCCTTCTGTCTGCTCGTCGGCCACTCCAAAGGCAATCTGGTGCTCTCGGCAGCACTTCACGATCTCGGCAGGCAGGACGAGGCCCGAGCCGCAAAACTGGCGGAGGATACGAAGATCGTCACCATCGGCACCCGCATCGCCATGCCGCCGATCTTTTCCGATGTGGTCGATGTTATCGGCGAATGGGACTGGTTCGGCGAAATGAATTCCCGGCCGTTCATTTCCACCGATCGCCGCGTTCCGCATGCCGGGCATCACACCAATACGGATTTTCACAGCCATCTGCCGGTGACATCCGTGCTGAAGGAGATCCTGGCCGTCGCGCCGATTGCCGGAAAGGCTCTCGCCGCATCGGCGCTGCATGTCGTGGCAAAGACAGACGCTTCGATAGCCGAAACCACCGTCCCCTCGCCTTCAGTGCGGGCGAGGCGGCGTCCTGCGACGATCGAGAAGGTGAAAAAATCCTTCTCTGACAAGAGCTTGCCCCATATTCCATCGAAGGAACCCGGTCCTTCCGCCGAATTGCCGCCGCCGAAACCGCATTAAAATCGGGCACTGCGCAAATATTGCCCCAATATGTCGCTCATAGTGTTGGAGCATGGGCGCAACGCGCGTATAAACCTTAGCCGGCAAGTTAAATTGCTGCGATTCCATATGAAAGAAAAGATACTGAAATACATGCCTTTTCAGTGCCTTCCGTACAATTTCCATTCATCGTCAATAGCATCGCGGCATGGGAAAGATATAAAAAGACGACATGGATTCCACCGTCGTGATGATCAATCTGTTCGGAGCCGTGGCTTTGCTGCTGTTCGGCCTCGCACAGGTAAAGGATGGTGTGTCGCGTGCCTTCGGCGCCCGGCTTAGAACTGGCCTTGCCAGCGGCACACGCGGCGGCCTTCGCTCCTTCGTCTCCGGCTTTGTCGCAACCGTGGCGCTGCAAAGCTCGACCGCGACTGCGCTGATGATCGCCTCCTTCGTCGAGCGCGATCTCGTCCTGCCCAGCATGGCTCAGATAGTGCTGCTCGGCGCCAATGTCGGAACCGCCGTGACGGCGTGGATCGTCGCGACCGGCATCGAATGGCTGTCACCGCTGATCATTCTGATCGGCATCGTGCTCTACCGTCGCTCAGCCACTACGCAACAGGGCGCTGGCACAGCCCTGATCGGCATCGGCCTGATGTTGCTGTCGCTACAACTTCTGAGCCTCGCCACGGAGCCGATGCGGCAATCGCCGGCGCTCGCGGCCTTCATCGGCCTGCTGGATGGAGCACTGCCGGTGGCGCTGATCTTTTCGGCCGTGCTCGCCTTCGTCTCGTCGTCCAGCCTCGCCGTGGTCGTGCTGATCCTGTCGCTTGCCTCGGCCGGCATCCTTTCCCCAGCCCTCACCGTCGTTCTCGTGCTCGGCGCCAATCTCGGCGGCGCGATCCCGCCCGTCATGGCCACCCTCTCCGGCCCGGCCACCGCCCGGCGGGTGACGCTTGGCAACCTGATCGTGCGCACCATCGGCTGTCTCATCGTCCTGCCCTTTGCGAGCTATATCGGCGCGTGGATGCAGGGCATGCATTTTTCGCCGGCCAAGCTGCCGGTCGACGTGCACCTGCTCTTCAACATCGCCCTCGCCATCGTTGCCTGGCCGTTCTCGTCCTTTCTGTCGAAGACGATGCTGCGGATGGTGGCCGACGATCCTAAGACCGATGACGGGCCGAAATTTCTCGACCATAACGCACTCAGCACGCCAGTCGTGGCGCTCGCCAGCGCGACACGCGAAGTGCTCGGCGTCGGCGATCTCATCGAACGCATGCTGATCCGCACCGAAAATGCCTTCAACCACAACGACCTGTCGCCGCTGAAGGAAATCGCGGTTCTGGAAAAGCGCGTCGACCGCATCCAGCAGGACGTGAAGATCTACCTCTCCAAGCTCGGGCGCGAAGGGCTGGACGACGAAAACGGCCGCCGCTCGATCGTCATTATCGACTACGCCATCAACCTCGAGCATATCGGCGACATCATCGAAAAGGGCCTGGCCGAACAAGTTGCAAAGAAGATCGGCAAGGGCCTGACCTTCTCGGACGACGGCTATCAGGAACTGAAAAAGCTCTTCGGCATGACGATCGACAATCTGCGCATCGCCCAGACCATCTTCGTCACCCGCGATTTCAACCTCGCCCGTCAGCTCATGGAGGTAAAGGTCGATGTCCGCCGGCTTGAGAAGCAATCCTCCGAGCGCCACCTCGAGCGCCTGCGCGACGGCCGCGTCGACAGCCTGCAGACCAGCTCGCTGCATCTCGACATGCTGCGCGACCTGAAGCGCATCAACGCCCACATCGTCTCCGTGGCGCATCCGATCCTGGATGAGAGTGGGCTATTGATCGAAAGTCGGCTGCGGAACACGCAATAGCCGCTTCCAACCGCTGGCGACGGCAAGCTGTTGCCATATTCCGATCAATCCGCCGATGGCAGGCGCCGCATGGTGAACTCGATGCGGTCGCCATCGACCTGCCGCCAGCTTTCGACTTCGGTCCAGTAAGCAGCCTTCGGAAATGAATCGAACCATTCGCGCGCCTTGGCGCGTGCTTCCGGGCGGCTGAGACAAAACGTCTCGCGAACGAAATCATTCTTTCTGCCAGCGGGATTTTCCTGCCGGTACCGGAATATTCTCTGTTTCAACCCATCGAGGGGCGGCGGTCCGGGTATCTTCATCATGAAACCTCGCCTTTGAGAGAGAAGATAATACCGCATTTGACAATTTGCGAGTCGATTCTCCGGTGAGACCAGTGCGCTGGTTCCGCCACGATGTTGCTGATATTCAAGGCGACAAATCGAATCGCGGGCCTCTGGCCGCCCGTATCCGGAGAGCACATATGGAACGACCGAACCTCCCCAAGGAACTGCCTGAGGATATCGAAGAAAAAAAGGAGGCAGCACAAGGCTGGTTTCAGAGCCTGCGCGACGCGCTCTGCGCCGAGTTCGAACAGCTGGAGGACGACCTCGCCGGCCCCCTTTCCGATCAGACGCCGGGGCGCTTCGTTGCCAAGGACTGGCAGCGGGAGAACGGCGAAGGCGGCGGCGGGCGCATGTCGATGATGGAAGGCCGCGTCTTCGAGAAGGTCGGCATTCACACCTCCACCGTCTATGGCGAATTCTCGCCCGATTTTCGCAGCCAGATCCCGGGCGCAGAAGAAGATCCGCGCTTCTGGGCTTCAGGCCTGTCGCTGATCGCCCACCCGGTTAATCCGAACGTGCCGACCGTGCACATGAACACCCGCATGGTGGTGACGACAAGCCAATGGTTCGGCGGCGGCTGCGATCTGACGCCGATGCTCAACCGGCGCCGCACGCAGGAAGACACCGATAGTGTCCTCTTCCACCGCGCGATGCAGATCGTTTGCGATCGCCATAAAGTGGCGGACTACCAGCGCTACAAGGCTTGGTGCGACGAGTATTTCCATCTGAAGCATCGCAATGAATCGCGCGGCATCGGCGGCATTTTCTTCGACTGGCTGCATTCCACAGAAGAAGCCGGCGGCTGGGACGCCGATTTCGCCTTCACGCGCGATGTCGGCCGCGCATTTTCCATGGTCTATCCCCGGATCGTGCGCTCGAACTTCAACGAAGCATGGACCGAAGAGGATCGCGACGAACAATTGATCCGTCGCGGACGCTATGTGGAGTTCAATTTGCTCTACGACCGAGGTACAATCTTCGGGCTGAAGACAGGCGGCAATGTCGAGTCGATCCTATCTTCCCTGCCGCCCGTGGTGCGTTGGCCGTAAGCGCCGACATTAAAACATCAGGAGCACCCTGAAATCGTTCGGAGGAGTACCTAGGTTAGGTAATGCGCGTTTCAATCGGAGGAGATTGTAATGGCAGTACAGAATCAAACGGCAGAGACTGCGAATGAACAGAAGCTTTCGCGCAGCGTCGACACGCCGGAATTCATAGTTCGGCTGGCTGAGGATATGCGGATCAGAAGCGGATCGGATCTGCCCCTCTCCTGCTTCATCGAGCAGGTCAGAATGCAGCTCGCCGGTAAGTCACCTGGCGAGATCGCCAGCATGGCGGCGGATCGTCCGGCCCGGCAAGCGCCTGCGCCGAGATATCAGTCCGCGGATTGCTTCAAGGCGTGGGCCATGCCGGACTGATGTCCGGAAAGTATCGTCCGGGGGGTGGAGGCCTTGCCGGGCGGAGGAAACCTTTCTCCACCTTTCGCGTTTTGACCTTCATGCCCTACGGCATGAACAAATGACATCGCGTTGAAATATCAGGAGGCAGATATGCGACTGTTCGAATGTGGGACGCTCGTGCCCGGCTGCAACTGGCACACCCGCGCCAATGACGATGCCGAAGTGGTTCGTCGCGCCGTCGAGCACATGCGTAACGCCCATGGCGAGACGACCATCCGGGAAGGCATGGTCGACAATATCAAGGCCCGCATTCGCGACGAAGCGAATGCCGCCTAATCTCAGCCTATAGGCATCAGGACTCGATCAATTCCTTCAGCCGGGCGAGCAGAGCCGCCCGGTCCATGGAGAAATTGCCGTCGAGCCATTGCTGCTCGAGCTTGCCAAGGATTTCGCCGACCCGAGGCCCGGCGCTGACGCCCGCAGCCAGCGCATCCGCGCCGCTGACCGGAAAGACCGGCTTCTTCCAGCCTGTCGTCCGCTCCAGTAGCTTGCCCAGCCGGGCCGTGCGCGCCATCTCCTCAAAATCGCCTTCCGCCTTGCCTCGCGCAACGGCAAGCGCCAGCTTCAGCCGAGCGGCAACGCCGGGCGTATCATAGCGGTAAAGCAAGCGGTCGAAGGCCGCTTCGGAGATATCGTCCTTGATACCGGGCGCATTTGCCCAGCCCTGCAAAGAGGCAGCCTCCGCCTTCGACAGCCGCAGCTTTTCGGCAAGCTTTGCCAGCCTTGCAGCATCCGGCGGCACGATGGCCGCAAGCCGCAGCAACGGATCAGGCGTCCAGCCAAGCGCCTGTTCCGTGGCGACCAGCGCCGGAATGGCGTCGATGCCCCATTTCTCGGTTTCCGGCAGCACCTCGGTCAGGATCCCGACCTGCCGCATCCAGAGCAAGGCCCGGCCTGGATCCTTGGCCGCAAGCAGCTTCTTCATTTCCGACCAGACGCGCTCTGCCGACAGCGATGCGATCTTGGAGCGTGCCGCCGCGCAGGCACGCAACCCGTCAGCATCCGGCCGGCCGCTGCCGTAATAGGCGAAGAATCGAAAGAAGCGCAGGATACGCAGATGGTCTTCGGCGATCCGCGTCGCAGCATCACCGATGAAGCGGATATTGCGGCGCTCGAGATCGGCAAGTCCGCCGACCATATCGACGACCTCACCGCTATCCGAAGCATAGAGCGCGTTGATCGTCAGGTCACGCCGTTCGGCGTCCGCCTGCCAGTCATCGCTGAACGCCACCTGAGCGCGGCGACCGTCCGTTTCAACATCGCGGCGCAAGGTGGTGATCTCAAATGGTTTTCCATCGATGATCAGCGTCACGGTCCCATGCGCGATACCCGTCGGAACCGCCTTGATACCGGCGGCAGCGGCCCTTTCGATGACCGCCTGCGGCAGCAAGGTCGTGGCAATATCGATATCGGCGACCGGCAGCCCCATAAGGCTGTTGCGCACCGCGCCGCCAACGACACGCCCCTCGCCGCCATCGGCGTTCAACAGGGACAGCACGCGCTGCAGGGCCTCGTCCTTGAACCAGGTCTCACCGGCAACGGAAGTCATGAATAGAGCCTTTCATAGAGTGTCCGGACAATGCCCGCTGTAATGCCCCAGATCATGTGCGATCCATAGGGCATGCGATAGAACTGGCGCTCGATCCCCTGCCACACCATGCTGTCGGTGACGTGATGATCCGGATCCATCAGGAAGGAAAGCGGCACTTCAAACGCATCCTCCACCTCGGTCGGATTGAGCGTCAACTCAAAACCGGGCTTGACCACCGCCAGGATCGGCGTGATGCGAAAGCCGGTCGCGGCCAGATAATGCGGCAATCGAGCCACCGGCTCGATGAAGATATCCGCGAGGCCGATCTCTTCGGCCGCCTCGCGCATCGCCGCCATTTCCGGCGATGCGTCCTCCGGATCGATGGCGCCGCCTGGAAAGGCGATCTGGCCGGAATGCTTGCGCAAAGTCGAGGTGCGCAGCGTGAAGATGACCTTGGCGTCCTCGCCATAATCCACCACAGGCACCAGCACCGCCGCATCGCGCAGCGTCAGACCCTCGGCTTGCAAGGTCGTTTCCGGGTTAAGCACATGGTCGCCATGGTCACGCCAGGCAAGCTCGACCGGGCCACCGCTCTGATTGAGCGCACGCCGCCGGAATTCGCCGGCGGAATAAAGGGGAAATTCGCTCATCGCGTCAGGGCATCCAATTCGGCAACCGGCATGACGGGAAAGACAGAGGTGCCGGAGCGCACGCAGAAAATCTCCCGCCCGGCAATCACCACCGTCTCGCCGAGTTCGACGAGATCATACATCACCGCCCGTGTCACCAGCGCTTCCAGCCGGCCGCGAACATGCAGATAGGGTTTCAGTTCGTCATTGTCACCGCTGATGACGAAACGTATCGGGTGCTCCCTGCCCGCCTCGACGACATCTCCCACATTGGTGCGGAACGTCAGCAGCCGTTTGCCGTCGCGTTCGGTCACGCTCATCTCGACGGCGACGAAATGCGCATCGACGACGCGAATGCCGACCCTTTCCGCAGGCGTGACCAGATAGGTCTTTTCATCCGCGTCCTTGCGCAGAACTGTGGAAAACAGCCGCACCAGCGGCGCGCGCCCGATAGGCGTACCCATATAGAACCAGGTGCCGTCGGCGCGGATTTCCATGTCGATATCGCCGCAAAACGGTGGGTTCCAGCGCTCTACGGGTGGCAGGCCCTTCTTGCGTCCGCCATTGTCGCCGGCCGCGCGCGAAATCAGCGCAGCCAGACTTGCCGCATCGCTCGTCGCCCTGATTTCTTCGCTTGCCATTGTTCCGTCCCGGTTTGCACTTAGTCCTGAATACAGCCGTTTCTCACGAGATAGTCATTCGAAACGCGCTTGTCAGCTATCTTCATGGCGGTAAGTTGTATTGAGTATGAGGCAAATGTGTAAGGTCTGCGAATCGCGCGTACCGTTTTTCAGCCGTTGGAGATGCAAATGGGCATGATCAAATCGACCGAAACGAGCCTCGATGACCAGGCCATGATTGCATCGGCCGAGCGGGCACTGGGCGATATCGCCACCATCCGCGACGAGGTTTCAAAGGTCATCTTTGGTCAGGAAAGCGTCGTCGAAAACACGCTTCTCGCCGTGCTCGGCGGCGGCCATGCCCTGCTGGTCGGCGTGCCCGGCCTTGCCAAGACCAAGCTGGTGACCACGCTCGGCGCCGTCCTCGGCCTTGCCGCCAGCCGCGTGCAGTTCACGCCGGACCTGATGCCGTCGGATATTCTCGGCTCCGAAGTCATGGACCAGGATGAAAGCGGCCGCCGCTCCTTCCGCTTCGTCAAAGGCCCGGTCTTCGCGCAATTGCTGATGGCCGACGAAATCAACCGCGCCTCGCCACGCACGCAATCGGCGCTGCTGCAGTCGATGCAGGAATATCACGTCACTATCGCCGGTCAGCGCTACGATCTGCCGGCGCCGTTCCATGTTCTGGCAACGCAGAACCCGCTGGAGCAGGAAGGCACCTATCCTCTGCCGGAAGCGCAGCTCGACCGCTTCCTGCTGCAGGTCGACGTCGACTATCCCGAACTTGCCGACGAACGCCGGATCCTGCTCGAAACCACGGGCCTCAACGAAGCGACACCACATGCGGTGATCAATGCCGAGCGATTGATCGAGATCCAGACGCTGATCCGCCAGATGCCAGTCAGCGACGGCGTCGTCGATGCCATCCTCTCCCTGGTGCGTTCCGCTCGTCCGGGTCAGGGCAATGCCTCGACCGACAAACATGTCGCCTGGGGTCCGGGTCCGCGCGCCGGCCAGGCGATGATGCTCTGCGCCCGCGCTCGCGCGCTCTATGAAGGCCGGCTTGCGCCTTCGCTCGACGATGTGCATGCGCTGGCCGAGCCGGTGCTGCAACACCGCATGGCGCTGACCTTTTCGGCTCGCGCCGAAGGCATGTCGGTACGAGACGTGATCGCAGGGCTGGTCAAGCAGTCAAGAACGTAACTCGGAATATCGAGGAGACTATAAGCGCGTGGCATCCATCGGACAGATCGTCAGCCCGACCTCAGGCAATGATGCCCTCTCCCGCGCTCGCAGCCGTGCCGCCCTCGTGCCGGATTGCCTCGTTGAGGCCAAGCGCATAGCCAATACCGTCATCGCCGGCTGGCACGGCCGACGCAAGCGCGGCATTGGTGAGAACTTCTGGCAATTCCGTCCCTATAGCGAGGGCGAAAGCCTATCGCGCATCGACTGGCGCCGCTCGGCCCGCGACGATCATACCTATATCCGCGACCATGAATGGGAAGCAGCGCACACGATCTGGCTCTGGGCCGACATGTCGCCGTCGATGATGTACAAATCGACCTACGGCCATGTCTCCAAGGAAAGCCGCGCGCTGGTGCTGATGCTGGCGCTTGCCGAGATCCTTGCGCGCTCGGGCGAACGCGTCGGCTGCCCCGGCATCATGGAGCCGGTCTCCACCCGCAATGCCGCCGAACGGCTGGCGGCGGCGCTGATGCACACCCCGCTCGAGGGCGGCCTGCCGCAGACCACGATGATCCGCGGCTGGAGCGATATCGTGCTGATCGGCGATTTTCTCGATGATGCCGACGATGTCATGAGCCGGATCGGGCCGCTTGGCCGCCGGGGATTGCGCGGCCATGTGGTCGAGGTCGCCGACCCCGCCGAGGAAATCTTTCCCTATAGCGGCCGCACCGAATTCAGCGATCCCGAAACCGGCACGAAGCTGGTGGCCGGACGGCCGGAGAACCTGCGCGAGGATTATCAGCGCGCCTATCTCGCCCGCCGCGACAGTCTCGGCCAGTCGCTGCGCCATCTCGGCTGGACCTTCGTGAGCCATCGCACCGACCGGCTGGCATCGGAAGCGCTGGTGGCCGTGCACATGTATCTTTCCGGCATGCCGGCCAGGGCGACATCTGGAGGGCAACCGTGAGCGGTCTCTCCTTCGCATTCGCCTCCCCCGCCATCCTCGGCGCCCTGATCCTGCTTCCAGCGATCTGGTGGCTGCTGCGTCTCACCCCGCCGCATCCAAGGGCGGAGGTCTTTCCGCCGCTGCGCATTCTGGCAACGATCCTGAAGCGCGAGGAAACGCCGGCGCGCAGTCCCTGGTGGCTGACGCTGCTGCGCATGGCGCTCGCCGCCCTCGTCATCCTTGCCATCGCCAATCCGATGTTCAATCCACGCACCAACACGCTGTCGAGCAGCGGGCCGCTGGTGCTGCTCATCGACAATAGCTGGGCGACGGCCTCCGACTGGGAGCGCCGCGTACAGACGGCCGACGCGCTGATCGACGATGCCGACGCCAAAGGCATACCCGTCTCCATCGCCTTCACCGCCGAACAGAGCAACGACACCACGCCGGGCGCGGCCACGGCCGCCCGCGACAAGTTACATGCGATCAACTCAAGGCCGCTGGTGCCCGATCGCCAGCGCGCCACCCAGGCCATCGAGGCCGCCCTCAATGGCACCCAGCCGGGCACGATTGCCTTTCTCTCCGACGGCGTCGAAAGCAAGGACAAGGACGATATTCTCAACCAGCTCGCCGCCTTGAAGCCGAACGAACTGCGCCTGATCCAAGGCGACGGCAGCGATGTACTGGCCATCATCGGCGCCAACAACGCCGCCAACGACATGACCGTCACGGCGACCCGGCTGAATGGCAGCAGCCCGCTTCGGCTGGGGCTGACTGCACTCGACAATCAGGGACGGCCGATCGCGGCCGGTTCGCTGAATTTCTCCAGCGGCCAGACGGTTGCGACCGGCTCGATCGCCGCGCCCTTCGAAATGCGCAACGATTTCGCCCGCATCAGCATCGATCGGCATGCGAGCGCCAGCACCGTGCATCTGCTCGACGACGGCTTCAAGCGTCGCCGCGTAGCACTTTTGTCCGGGCAGTCCGCCGACGAATTCCAGCCGATCCTGTCGCCGCTCTACTACATCCAGCGCGCCCTGCAGCCCTATGCCGACCTGATCCAGCCGAACAGCGCCGATCTGGCAAAGTCGATCCCTGAACTACTTGCCGGCAATCCATCCGTAATCATCATGGCCGATGTCGGCCGCCTGCCGCAGGAAAGCTATGGGCCGCTACAGCAATGGATTCAGAATGGCGGCACGCTGGTGCGCTTTGCCGGGCCACGCCTCGCCGCTGCTCCCGCCGAAGACCCTCTGGTGCCTGTAACATTGCGCCAGGGCGAACGCACCTTCGGCGGTGCACTCTCCTGGGCCGAACCGCAGCCGCTCGCCGATTTTCCCGCCTTCGGCCCCTTCGCCGGCATGCCGAAGCCAGCCAATGTGCTCGTCAAGCGGCAGGTACTGGCCGAGCCGACACCTGATCTTGCGGAGCGCACCTGGGCAAGCCTTGCCGACGGAACGCCGCTGGTGACCGAGCAACAGATGAAGGCTGGCCGCATCGTCCTCTTCCATGTCAGCGCCGAACCGCAATGGTCCGACCTGCCGATCTCCGGTGACTTCGTCGAAATGCTGCGCCGTATCGTGCAACTCTCCCGCTCCGGTGGCGTCACCACGGGCAACAACGCGCCGAAGACCAGCGAAGCCATGCCGCCCTACCGGCTGCTAACCGCCAAGGGCGCGCTGACCAGCGAAGCCGGCAATGCCCGCCCGCTCGAGCCGAACAACAAAGGCACGATCGCCGCCAATTTCGACAATCCACCCGGCCTTTACGGCTCGGAAGAAGGTTTTGTCGCGCTCAACGTTCTACCGGATGGCGCTCAACTGAAGCCGCTGGATGCTTCCACCACGAGCCTCTCGGTTGCGCAAGAAGGCCTTATCGGCGGTGAGGCCTGGTCGGCCAAGCCGATCCTCTTCACCATGGCCTTCCTTGTGCTTCTGGCGGACAGCCTGATCGTGCTGTTCATGAACGGCGCTTTCCCACGCCTTCGCAAATCGGCGAGGACGGCCGCAACCGGTGCCGCTATGCTGCTGCTCGCAGTCTCGGTTGCCACCTTCCTGCATCCGGGGAACGCCTCAGCCGACGATTCCAAGCCCGGCGACGACACCATCTTTTCGAGGCTCGACAAGACGCATCTTGCCTATGTCGTCACCGGCGAGTCGGAGGTCGACCACATTTCCGAGCGCGGCCTTGCCGGCCTTTCCGATTTTCTAACCTATCGCACGACGCTGGAGCCCGGTCCGCCGGTTGGGCTCGATCCCACCAAGGACGAACTCGCCTTCTATCCGATCATCTATTGGCCGATTTCCGCCACCGCGCCGATGCCGTCCAACGATGCCATCAACCGCATCGACGCCTATATGCGCAACGGGGGTACCGTGCTCTTCGACACGCGCGACGCGATCGACACGATGGGCGACAACACCACGCCGAGCCCAAACGGCCAACGGCTGCAGGCGATCCTCGCCAATCTCGATATTCCGGCACTGGAGCCCGTGCCGAAAGGTCATGTTCTGACGAAATCCTTCTATCTGCTCTCGAGCTTTCCCGGCCGCTATGCCGACAGTCCGCTCTGGATCGAGGCGCGGCAGGATACGCGCGGCGACGGCAATGCGGTCACCTCGGCGGATGGCGTGACCCCGATCATGATCACCGGCAATGATTTCGCTGGCGCCTGGGCGATCGGCGACAATGGCTCGCCGCTGCTGCCGACTGTGCCGCCGGACGAGACGCAGCGCGAATATGCCTACCGCACCGGCGTCAACATCATGATGTACATGCTGACCGGCAACTATAAGGCTGACCAGGTGCATATCCCTGATATCCTGGAACGGCTGGGGCAATAGAATGAATATCGGTTTCGCCCCCTTCCTACCCTGGCCCGTTCTCACCGCCCTCGCAGTGATCACACTTGCCATTGCCGCGCTCGCGGTCTTCCGGCGCATGCGTGGCGGCTGGATCCGCGCGCTCGCGGCATTTGCTTTGCTGGCGGCACTCGCCAATCCGGTGCTGATGCAGGAGGATCGCGATCAGCTCTCCACCATCGTCCCCGTCATCGTCGACCGCAGCCTGAGCCAGCAGACGCCGGAACGCATCAAGATGACCGACGAAGCGCTGGACGCGCTGAAGGACCGGCTGGCGCAATTCCCACGCATCGAGCCGCGCATCGTCGAGGTGCGCGAACCCGCCGAATCCGAATCTCCCTCGACGCGGCTCTTCTCCGCGCTCTCCTCGACGATCGCCGACGTGCCGCCCGCCCGCGTTGGCGGCGCGATCTTGCTGACCGACGGCGAGATCCATGACATTCCCGGCGTCAATCAGGCGCTCGGCTTCGACGCGCCGATCCACGGACTGATCACCGGCAAGCCGGACGAATTCGACCGGCGCATCGAAGTGGTGCGCGCGCCGCGCTTCGGCATCGTCAACGACGAACAGCAGCTCGTGCTGCGTGTCATCGACGACGGCAAAAGCCCTGGCGGCACGGGTGCCGTGACCGTCAAGATGAACGGCGATGAGATCGCAACGCTGCAGGCGACACCCGGCCAGGATACGCCCTTCAGCTTCAAGGTGCCGCGCGCCGGCAACAACGTGCTCGAATTCGCTGTCGCCGAAGTGCCGGGCGAAGTCACGCCCATCAACAACCGCACCGTCCAGATGATCGAAGGCATTCGCCAGAACATGCGCGTGCTGCTGGTCTCCGGCGAGCCGCATGCCGGCGAGCGCGCCTGGCGTAACCTGCTGAAATCGGACGCCTCCGTCGACCTCGTGCATTTCACCATCCTGCGCCCGCCGGACAAGCAGGATGGTACGCCGATCAATGAGTTATCGCTGATCGCTTTCCCGACGCGCGAACTCTTCGTCGACAAGATCAACTCATTCGACCTGATCATTTTCGACCGTTACCAGGACCGTCCCAACGTCCTGCCGACGATCTATTACGATTACATGGCCCAATATGTCGAAAATGGCGGCGCGCTGCTGGTGGCTGCCGGCCCCGAACATGCGGCCGGCAATTCGATCGCGCTGACACCGCTGTCCGCGGTGCTGCCGGCCGAACCGACCGGACAGATGGACGAGAAGCCCTTTTATCCGCGCCTGTCGGATCAGGGCCGCAAGCATCCGGTGACGCGCGGCCTTGACGGGTCGGATACCGAGCCGCCGCATTGGGGTCGCTGGTTCCGCAGCGTCGATGTCGAGAAGCCGCAGGGCCAGACCGTGATGGTCGCTGCCGATAACAATCCCTTGCTGGTGCTGAACCGCGTCGGTCAGGGCCGCGTCGCCATGCTGCTTTCCGACGAAGGCTGGCTCTGGGCGCGTGGCTTCGAAGGCGGTGGCCCACATGTGTCGCTCTATCGCCGCATCGCCCACTGGCTGCTGAAGGAACCGGCACTCGAGGAGGAGGCCCTGACGGCGCGCGCCGCCGGCCGCACGCTGGAAGTCACCCGCCAGACGATCGGCGACGATCCCGGCCCCGCCACCATCAAGTCTCCCTCCGGCAAGACACAGACATTGCCGCTGAAACAGAGCGAGCCCGGGCTCTACCAGGCCGAGAAGCGCATGGACGAGATCGGGCTTTACCAGATCGCCAATGGCAATCTCTCGACGCTGGTGCATGTCGGCGCAGTCGACGCGCCGGAATTCAAGGCGATGATCTCGACCACGGAGACGCTGAAGCCTTTGGCGGAAAAGACCAAAGGACTTGTCACCCGGGTCGCCACCGCCAGCGGCGGTATAACCGTCCCGCCGATCCTGCCGGTGCGCGGTGCGGTCCGTGTCGCCGACGATCAGCGCCTGACTATCCGCATGACCGACGAGACCATCCTGAAGGGCATCAACAACCTGCCGCTCTTTGCGGGCTTTGCCGGTCTTGCCGCCCTCCTCTTTGGCTTTTCCGCCATGTGGTGGCGTGAAGGACGGTGATTGCCATGTCGCGACTTGATGTAACGGACACTCCTTCCGAAAGCGACCTCGCGGCGATCGGCGAAGGCCTGACGGCCTTCAACGCTGCCGATGTCGGGCCCTCCGAGCGCCGCGCGCTTGCCGTTCTGATCCGCGACGAAAGCGGCAAGACCATTGGCGGCGTCTCGGGCTATACGGCCTGGGGCTGGCTGTTCACGGCCTGGCTGTTCGTGCCGGAAACACTGCGCGGCCAGGGCATGGCCGGCAAGCTGCTGGAAGCGGCGGAAGCGGAAGCGGTGACGCGAGGTTGTTTCGGCGCCTGGATCGACACCTTCAATCCGCAGGCGCTACGCGCCTATCAGCGACAGGGCTACGCCATCTTCGGCGAGTTACCGGACTTCCCTGCGGGTCGCAGCCGTTATTTCCTGCAGAAAAAACTATCGCCCCGCTGAGGCAGACGGGGCGATAGCCTGTTCTTTACAAAGCTTTAGACGGCGATCTTGCCACCGCCGGTCTTGGTGATGGCCACCACGGCGGGACGCACCGGCATGTCCGGCTTGAAGTCCGGCCAGCGCGTCGACAGATCCTCGTAGTAGGATGGCCGGCCGTGACCGGACCAGTCATCGCCGCCATCGCCCGGATGCTGCACGGCAACGAAAGCCGTCTGGTCATCGGGCAGGAACAGCGGGCCGCAAAGTTCGGCACCGACGGGCACGCGGTAGAACAGCTTCGAGGTCGCCCGCGCATCGCCTTCCGTATCGACGGCCCAGAGACCATCGGTGCGGCCGGTCGCCTTGTTGCTGTTACCATCCGTCGCTACCCAGAGACGGCCGGCAGCGTCGATGGAACAGTTGTCCGGCATGCCGAACCAGCCGTTCTTCGTCGTCTCGGTCGAGAAGGAAGCACCGACAGCGGCAACGGAGGGGTCGCCGCATTTCAGCAGCACTTCCCACTTGCCCTTGGTTGCCGAGAACACGCCGTCTTCTTCGCTGATCTCGATGATGTGACCAAAGGCATTATCGGCACGCGGATTGGCGGCATCGACCTGATCGGCCTTGCGCTTGCTGTTGTTGGTCAGCATGACATAGACCTTGCCGTTGACGGCATTGGGTTCGATGTCTTCCGGCCGGTCCATCTTGGTCGCGCCGAGCAAGTCGGCGGCACGGCGCGTTTCGATCAGCACGTCGGCCTGGCTGGCAAAGCCATGTTCCGCCGTCAGCGGCCCCTGTCCGAAGGTCAGCGGTAGCCACGCAAGCGTACTGTCCTCGGAGAACTTGGCGACATAGAGCGTGCCGTTGTCGAGCAAATCCAGATTGGTGGCGCGGTCGGCGGCATTATAGGTGCCGGCGGTCACGAACTTGTAGACATAATCGAACCGTTCGTCGTCGCCGAGATAGAGGACCACACGGCCGTCCTTGGAGACGATATTGGCAGCACCCTCATGCTTGGTGCGGCCAAGTGCGGTGCGCTTCTTCGGCACCGATTGCGGATCGAGAACGTCGACTTCGACGACCCAGCCGTAACGGTTCGGCTCGTGCGCCTCTTTGGAGAGATCAAAACGTTCGTAGAAATTCGCCCATTCGTAGCTGCCTTCCGGCACGCCGTAGCGCTTGTAGTTGGCGGCTTCCTTATGGCCTTCCGGCAGCTTACCGGAAAAATAGCCGTGGAAGTTCTCCTCGGCCATGATGTAGGTGCCCCAGGGCGTAACGCCGCCGGCGCAATTGTTGAGCGTGCCGAAAACCTTGGCGCCGGTCGCGTCGGCCGAGGTCTTCAGCCGATCATTGCCGGCAGCCGGGCCGGTCAACTGCATCTCGGTCGTCGCGGTGATGCGGCGATTGTATTTGCCATCCGGCACGACCTGCCATTTGCCGTCGACCTTGCGGATCTCGACGACGGTGCCGCCATGCGCGGCCATTTCGATGTCCACCTGCTCCTTGCTCAGCGGCGCCTGCTTGATCTTGCCGTCGGCGATTGTCACCAGACCCGGAAACATCAGATGCGGATTGGTATATTCGTGATTGACCACCAGCAGCCCGTGTTCGGAGGAACCCTCCAACGGGATATAGCCGACATAATCGTTGTTATAGCCGAACTGGCGACGCTGTGCCTCGGCGGACTGGTTCTTCGGATCGAAAGCCGGCGAATCGGCAAAGAGCGCGTCGCCCCAGCGCAACAGCACATTGGCGTCATAGCCTTCGGCGACATGGTGATCGGCATCGACACCGGCTTCAATTTCCTTGAAGGCGAAGGCCGAGCCGCCGGCCGCACGGGCCTTCTCCGCGCTCACCAATGCGAGCGGCCCTACCGTCGCAGCGATGGCGGAAACAGCGAGCGACCCTTGCAGGAAGCCGCGCCGGGAAAAGCGACGTCCGATGATTTCCCCCATCGTCGGATTGTCGGTACAGTTATGGCCCTCCCCGTCAGCGTCTTCCAGCTGACTGGTCGGAAATATATCTTTTTGCGTGAGATTTTCAGTCATTGCACTACCCCCAAAAGTTTCGCAATCGCTCTTCATCAGAACAGGCAAAACTCTAGGTTGGCCGTATGACAGGTAGATGAAAAATACCCGCGCAAGGGAGCGCGCGGGCAGTGGTTGGCCGGATCTGTGAAAATCGTTGCGGTTAGACCGCGATCGCCACCAGCGGCAAATCTTCGTCGTCAACGTCATCGGCAAGGACAGCCGATGCGGCGTCATCATGCCAGGCAATCATGCCCTTCAGCCGCTCATGCGTATCAACAGCAAGCGGCACGACGAGCACCCGGCCCGGATCGACCGGCCCCGGAAATGCCAGCGCATTATAGGCCACCTTCTCGAAGCCGAGCGGGCCGTAATACGGCGGATCGCCGACCAGGATGACTGCTTCCGACCCCTTGCGCTTGGCAGCCTCGATCGCGATCCGCACCAATTCCCGGCCGATGCCCCGGTTCTTGTGCGACGGGCGAACGGCGAGCGGTCCGAGCAGATGTCCCTTGACCGAGCCGGCAAGAACCGGCGTCATCCGGACGGAGGCAATCGTCTCGCCGTCGTCGGCGCAGATGAAGGAGAGCGTGCGGTCATGCGGCCCTTGCTCGCGAATCCGCGCAGCGGCGCGGGTGAACCGGCCGGGACCGAATGCTTCTTCGTTGATGAGTTCGATGACAGCGTCGTGCGACGCATCCTCAGTGAGGTAGACCAGATCGTGCTTGTACATTAGACCAATGAAACCAGATAGACAGACGGGATGGTTCTCGAAAACGCTTCTCGAGCGTTCGGGATCATCAGCGTCGTCGCAGGCTTCTGGTTGCTGTCATGACAAGCGGTCCTCAAAGTGTGACAAGCCGGATAGCAGGAAATTTTCGGTTCGTCCAATGTTAAATGCGGGCGGTCTTTTGTTGACGGATGATCGTGTCGAGATGATGACATTTGCCCAGGACATGATCTTGTCCGAAAATCGCTTCGCGATTTTCGCGAGGATGTCGTAACGCACTGTTCATCGTTTACCGTCTCGCAATTCCACGAACATACCGTATTTTCCAGATCAAGTTTTTAGACAGGATCTCCGAAAGGATCGGGCAATGGGCATGTTGGTTGACGGCGTCTGGCATGACGTCTGGTACGACACGAAGGAAACCAAAGGCCATTTCAAGCGCGCTGCCTCGCAGTTTCGCAATTGGATCACCGCCGACGGCGCGCCGGGGCCGAGCGGTACGGGCGGCTTCAAGGCCGAGGCCGGGCGCTACCATCTCTACGTCTCGCTCGCCTGCCCCTGGGCACACCGCACGTTGATCTTCCGCAAGCTGAAGAAGCTCGAGAGCCTGATCTCCGTCTCCATCGTCGATCCACTGATGCTGGAAAATGGCTGGGAATTCAAAGGCAAGGACGGCGGCACGATCGATCATCTCTTTGGCGCAAAAGCGCTCTGGGAAGTCTACGTCGAGGCAGATCCGCATTATTCCGGCCGCGTCACCGTTCCCGTCCTCTGGGACAAGCAGACCGGCACGATCGTCAACAATGAATCTGCCGAGATCATCCGCATGTTCAACAGCGCCTTCGACGGCCTGACCGGCGCGAAGGATGATTTCTACCCGACGGACCTTAGAGCCGAGATCGATACCCTGAACGAGGTGGTCTACGACACAGTCAACAACGGCGTCTACAAATCCGGCTTCGCCGGCACGCAGGAAGCCTACCAGCAGAATGTGCTGCGCCTGTTCGAAACCCTCGACATGCTCGACAAGCGCCTGGGGGCAAATCGCTATCTCCTGGGCGACCAGCTGACCGAGGCCGACTGGCGGCTCTTTACCACGCTCGTGCGTTTCGACGCCGTCTATGTCGGCCATTTCAAATGCAACATCCGCCGCATCGAGGATTATCGCAACCTGTCCGGCTATCTGCGCGACCTCTATCAGGTCCCCGGTGTCGCCGAGACGACCAACCTTGCGCATATCAAGGATCACTACTACCGCAGCCACAAGACGATCAACCCAACCGGCATCGTCCCCGTCGGTCCCGATCTGGATTTTAACCATCCGCATGGGCGGGAAGGATTGGTGAAGACGGCTTGAGGCACGGTCAATCTCTCCCCCTTGCGGGCGAGAAAGCAAAATCAGCATTTAGCGTCAGCTAAGTGCTAGATTTTGCAAAAGAGGGGGTAAGCAGGGACGCAAGATGCAGACCCCCGCTCTTGCAATTTCAATGGCTTAGAAATTGCGCCAAACCTCGAATCCTGAGCTGCTTTCAAAGCCGCAATTCCTAAACCAGTGAAATTGCTTTCTCGCCCGCCAAGGGCGAGATAGGCTTCCCCCGCCGCTCGTTTGGCTTTCCACGTCGAACCGCGTCATGATGTTCGGAACGAAAGCCGTCACCAGTAATTCGACGGCGCCTCGCCACCTTCCAGCTCCTTCAGCCGCCGATACGTCGCCTTGGTCGTCCCCGGCGGCAGGGCGTCGAGCGAAAAGAATCCGCTTTCGACGATCTCGAGATCAGGCTTGCGCGGCGCGGTTTGTTCCACTTGCACGCGGAAAAAGACGACATGGTCGCGCTTGCTGGTGCGGTTGTTGAGATAGACTTGGAAGAGCTGCGGCCGACCGGATATCACCAGATTGCCCTCTTCCCGTAGTTCCTTTGCCAGCGCCTGCTCCACCGTCTCATGACGCTCGACGCCGCCGCCGGGCATGTGCCAGCCCGCGATGTAGGAATGCCGCACCAGGAAGATCCGCCCTTCCTGATCGAAGCACGCTGCCCGCACGCCCATGGTCATGCTGCGGGTGAGCGCGAAATAGCTGTGGAGCATCCAACCAAGCAGCCTTGCCCGCCAGCTGCGGGATTCGTCGGGAGCGACGCCCTCGCTCATGCCTCGGCTCCGCCGATGTGATCGACCAGCGGCAAATGGATGTATTTGTTTTGACAATGGACTGGGCTATGTCTCAACCCATGTTCAAACTCGCGCATATTTCCGACGTTCATCTGGGTCCCTTGCCCCGGCTTTCGATCAGAGAACTCGCCTCCAAACGCATTACCGGATTTGTGAACTGGCACCGAAACCGGCGCAAGCATCTTTTCGGCGGCACTCTCGATCTTCTTCTGGACGATATCAGGGCGAAGCAGGCCGACCATCTCGCGGTGACCGGCGATCTCGTCAATCTCGGCAGCGGCATTGAGATCCGCACCGCCGCCGAATGGCTGAAGACCGTTGGCGACCCCGCCTTCACCTCCGTCGTTCCCGGCAACCACGATGCCTATGTGCCCGGTGCCTATGAGAAGGCTATGCGCGCCTGGTATCCCTATGTTCAGGGCGATCATGCACCGCCGGAGTGGCCGAACAACCAGCACATCTTCCCCTATCTGCGCATCCGCGACCGTGTCGCCCTGATCGGCTGCTCGACGGCGGTGGCAACGCCCCCCTTTGCCGCCAGCGGCTTTTTTCCGCCCGGCAGGCGCGCGAGACGGTGAACATGCTGCGTGCCGCCGGCGAGGCCGGTCTGTTTCGCGTCGTGATGATCCACCATCCGCCGATCCGTGGCGCGACCAGCTTCTACAAGCGCATGATCGGCATCCGCCGCTTTGCCGCCGTGATCTCCACCGGTGGCGCCGAGCTGGTCCTGCACGGCCATACCCATCTGAACACGCTGCATTGGCTGAATGGCCCGACCGGCCCGGTGCCGGTTATCGGCATCGCCTCGGCCTCGCAAGGCCCCAGCGGGCTGAAGCCGGCGGCCGCCTATAATCTCTTTACCATCGCCGGCCATCCGGGCGCTTGGGAGCTCAAGGCCGAGCGCTTCAGCCTCAATGCCCACGGCGATGGCGTGGATGCCCAGGGTGTCGACATCCTGGCGTGATAAAGGTGGCACTTTGTGAAAGCGGCCCTATCGTTTCGGTAGCGTTTTCGAATATCCGGAGCTACAATCAGCCCATGTGATTTCGGGAGGATGATATGGGCTTTGGCGTCGCGATGAAGAATTCCGCCATGATGGCGCTTGCCGCCGGATTTCTGATCGGCGCCAGCCTGCAGGCCTTCGCCGCGGGCTCAGAGAGCGACGAGACCGCGCCGCCGCCGAAGACCAAAACGACCACCCAATGCACCGATGGCAAGGTCTGGGACAAGGACAAGAAGGAATGCGTGAAACCGCAGAAAAGCGGCTTCAACGACGACCGGCTTTTCCAGGCAGCGCGCGAGTTCGCCTATGCCGGCCAGTATGACAACGCCATCACCGTCCTGAAGCTCGCCAGAAACCAGGATGATCCCCGCATTCTCAACTATCTCGGCTATTCCAACCGCAAGGCCGGCCGCATGGAGCTCGGCATGAGCTACTACCGAAAAGCCTTGCAGCGGGACGAGAACTATATCCTCGCGCGCTCCTACATGGGTCAGGCCTTGCTCGAACAGGGCGACGTCCAGGCGGCCCGTGTGCAGCTCGTCGAAATTCGCGATCGCGGCGGCGAAAATAGCTGGGCCTATCGCTCGCTACAGCAATCGCTGAAAGGTCAGATCACCTATTGAGACGGTACGGGGCACTGCCTTCCTCAAGATCGTGTGAGACCGCCAAGAGGAAGCGCCCAACCGCCTTTGAAGACTTGCGAAGCAACAGGAAAATGGTTCATACCAACACAGAACGATCCTTCGGCTCACGTAGCTTCTCCGCAGAGAGAGGCCGTCTTTCGCCGCGAGGTATCCGCAACCCGACAACCCTCAACACTTCCTTGGAAAGACAATGCCGACGCCGGTAGCAGCCATCGATATCAGACGCGATCTGGTCAGCCTTCTCCCGAAGCTCCGGCGCTTTGCTATAACGCTGACCGGTGACCTGGCCGAGGCGGACGAACTGATACAGAGCGTCTGTCAGCGCGGTATCGCCAAATTCCACCTCTGGAACAATGACGGCCGGCTGGACAGCTGGCTCTATACCATGGCCCGCCACCAATGGGTGGACGAGGCACGGCGCCACCGGCTGCGGTCGGTCACCAAAGGCAGCGCGCTGGAAAAGGGCGAGCCGGCGACGCCGGGCATACATATTAATCCGGTCGAAGCGAGCGAAGCGCACCGGATGGTCACATCTTTGCCCGAAGGACTTGCCAGTGTCTTCCTGCTCGTCGATATCGAGGGGCATAGCTACAAGCAGACGGCCGATATTCTCGGCATCCCTCTGTCGACGGTGGCGTCGCGGCTTTCCAGCGCCCGCCTTCACCTTGCCGCCCAGGGACACAGCCGATCGCCGCGAAGGTTTTAGCATTGCAGGACATGAAGAAAATGCCGCTCGAAGCCCGCCTGTCCGCCTTTATGGACGGCGAGACGAGCCGTGAGGAGAAGGACGAGCTGGAGCGGCTCATCGCATCGGATCCGGAAGCGCGCCGGATTTTCGACGAGCTGAGGCATGGCTCCGACGTCGGCCGCAAGGCATTCGAGGAAGTGCTGAAGGAGCCCGTGCCGCTGGCGCTGGTGCGCTCCATCAAGAGCGCGCAGCCCCCGAAGGCGCGCGAGCCCGCTCCCAAGTTTTCCCGGCCATCCCTGAAATTTGCCCCGACCGGCCGTCAAACGCTCGCCGCCGCCCTCATCCTGTTCGTCATCGGCGGTGGCATCGGCTATCTCTTGGGCATCCTGCCGACAGGCGCGCCAGCCCCTACCCCGCCCGCGACCGCGCAGAACCGCACCTGGCTGGACGACATCGCCGCCTACCACCGCATCTATTCGCGTCAGCCGCGCCATATGGTCGAAGTACAGGCAACCGAGGCCGACGAGATCACCAGATGGCTGACGGGCACCGTCGGCGTGAAATTCAATCTGCCGGATCTTGCCGCCGACGGGCTCGTCTTCCAGGGCGCGCGCATGTTCATCGCCGACGGCAAGCCGGCCGGCCAGTTGATCTACAAGAATCTCGACGGCGACGTCATTGCCATCTGTTTCACGAAAGACGAAGGCGTCGCGGATAACGGCAATCTCGATGAGACGATCAAGGACGATGTGAGTATCGTATCCTGGCATCGCAACAGCACCGCCTACGCCGTCGTCGGCCCCTCCTCCGACGCGATGCTCGATGAGATCGCCAACCGGGTCTCGACGGAAATTTAAGCCGATCGCCGACCGAGGTCCTGCTTGCGGCTTTGGCCCAGCGGGAGGATACTACTCCTCCATCAATCGCACCTGGAGGTATCGTGCGATGGGTAACCCTGGAGATCAATGATGTCCGACATCCTGCTGACTATCCCGGAGATTGACGAGCGCATTGCGGCAATCAGGGGAAACTTGCGCGATTTGATCGAGCAAGCCGCCGCCTATTCCGGCGCGGCGGACGAAGAACGGGCGTCGGATCGCATCGCCGATCAGGAAGAAGAACTCGAACGCCTGATCAAGCGTCGAGACGAGCTTTCCAAGACTTAAATCCTGAGCGCGAAAAGACGGGAGGAGCGGATTGCCCTTCCCGTCTCCTTTTATAGGATCAGTGAGACGGCGCCGGCAAAACCGTCGTCGCGATTTCATCGCCTGAAAAGATGATGAAGGCGAACAGCAGCACACCGACGAATGTGACAATCGCCGCCGCCGCCACGACCGGCTCCAACGCCATATTGCCGAGCAGCATGAAATAGAGCGACGGCACCATCACCGCGACGCCCGCCGTGTAGATGTAATATTGGATCATCGCCAGCCGCCTTTCCGCCTTTCGCGGGTTCAGCGCATGATAACCGCCGAATATCGCCATGGTCACCCAGCCGAGAAGGTTCGCATGCGCATGGGCGCCAATGACGCTGTGATCCTCGGTGATCGCCATTTTGAGACCCATCCCGATTCCGACGATCAGGAATATAATCGCCGTCCTGAAGTATAGATTGGCAATGCGCGGCATGATTTCCCCCATGAGTTTGTTGGATCTCAAAAATATCACACGAACGTATTTCCGAAAATACTGATTTCAAGATCACCATCAGGGTATTTTCTTTAAAAACTCTGATCTTTACATAAACTTCCGAGTTAACGAACAGTACTGACGTCAGCACGGGATGAGAGCACCCGCGCCGATGGCACGAGCCAGAAAACCCTACTGACATCGCCGCCGTCATGCGCTATACAACCACCAAGCGACTTTCAGAGGAGAGTACTTTGATGAGAACCCACGGCACAGGAAACCACCGCTGAAAAGCAGTGCCGTGAAAGGCTACTTCTTCAGCCCATCCATCAAATTGCCATCTCTCGCCCCTGGAGGGCACTCATGTTTCGTCGCTTCGAAAAGCTCGTCGATCCATTCCAGCACTATGACGACCTGACCCCGCCGCCGGATGCCTGGCGGTATCTCAAAAGCAATCTGCGTCCCTTCCGCTTCGTCATGGCCATGAGCCTTGCGCTCACCGTCATCGGGCGGCCGATTGCCGGCTATCTCCGGGAAAGCCTCGACGACATCGCATTCCGGCCGAATGCCGAAACACTGGTCCGCTGGCGGGCGCATCGCCATGTGCTCAGGCAATCCGTCGGCTGGTTCCGCCAGGATTTTTCCGGACGTATCGCCGCCCAGGTGCGCGATATCGGCAACTCCGCCACCGGAGCGGCCTATGCCGTGCTGCATACCCTATCCTTCGTCATCATCTATGTCGCCGGCTCGCTTTGGCTGATGGCCTCGATCGATCTGCGTCTCGTCTGGCCACTGCTCATCTGGGTCGGCTGCTATCTCGGCCTGATGGCCGTCGTTATCCCCAAGCTGCGCGAGGCATCCGAAGAGTTTCAAGGCGCCTATGCATCCCTGACCGGCATGCTGGTCGATACCTATGCCAATATCGACATCATCAAGCTCTTCGCCAATGCGGCCAAGGAGGACCGTGAAGGACGGGAGCGTTTCGCGGCAACCCGCGAGACGTTCGTGCGGGTCCAGAAGCTCGAGGTCCTGGTCAATTCCAGCATGCTGTTCCTCGGCAGCTTTCTGATCGTCGGGCTGGTCGGCTATGCCGTCATCCTGTGGCAGGGCGGCAGCGCGCCGCTTGGCCTGATCGCCGCCTCGCTCGCCTTGAGCTTCCGAATCACCGGCATGGCAGAATGGATGCTCGACGCCGTATCGTCGCTATTCGGCCATCTCGGCGCGATGCGGCAATCGCTGCTGACCGTGGCGCAACCGCTCGCCATTGCGGATGAGCCCGGCGCGAGCGAGCTTGTGGTCAACAGCGGCACGATCGCCTTCCGCGACGTGACGCACCACTACGGCAAGAGCAATGGCGGCCTGAACGGTGTCTCGCTGCTTATAGCACCGGGCGAAAAAATCGGCCTTGTCGGTCGCTCCGGCACGGGCAAGTCGACGCTCGTCAATCTGCTTCTGCGGTTCTTTGATCCCGAAGCTGGCTCCATCGAGATCGACGGGCAGGATATCCAACGCGTCACCCAGGAAAGCCTGCGCCGGCAGATCGCCATGGTGAGCCAGGATGCCGCCCTGCTCCATCGCTCCGTTCGTGACAATATCGCTCATGGAGATCCGCGCTTTTCCGAGAGCGCGATTGCAGTGGCGCTGGATAAAGCTGCGGCTAGTGAATTCGTCGCCACCCTGCGAGACCACGAGGGTCGCACCGGTTACGATGCTCATGTCGGCGAACGCGGCGTCCAGCTTTCGGGCGGCCAAAGGCAGCGTATCGCGCTTGCCCGCGCCATCCTGAAGGACGCGCCGATCCTCGTGCTCGACGAGGCCACCTCTGCCCTGGATTCGGAGGTGGAAGCCGTGATCCAGGACACGCTCTATCGCGTCATGGAAGGTAAAACGGTGATCGCCATTGCTCACCGCCTCTCGACCATCGCCCGCATGGACCGCATCGTCGTCCTCGACGAAGGGCGGATCGTCGAGAATGGCACACATGGCGAACTGCTCAGCCGAAACGGCATTTACGCCGCTCTCTGGGCACGCCAATCCGGCGGCTTCATCGGTGACGACGATCCCGCCGTGCCTGAATAGGCAGAAACGAAAAATCCCCTCGATCACATCAAGGGGATTTTGTCTTCACTGGACTTTAGCGGCTGAATTTCAGCCCTTCTTCGCCTTGATATCGAGCACCCGATTCGCCGCCGAAACGATCGCCTCGAGGGAAGCCGCGACGATATTGGTGTTGATGCCAGCACCGAAGAGCTTGCCGCCGGGATAGGAGGTCTCGACATAGGAGATCGCCGCAGCGTTCGAGCCATGTTGCAGCGAATGCTCGGAATAGTCCTCGACTGTCATCTGAATGCCGAGATAGATCGAGAGAGCGTTGATGAAGCCATCGATCGGGCCGTTGCCACGGCCTTCAATGCGCTTCATCTCGCCGTTGTCGGTAATCTCGGCGGCGACAATGCGCTGCCCCTTGTGCTCGGGATCGGCGAAGGTGTGGTGATCGACAAAGCGGATACGGCCGTCAGGCTGCGTCACGTAGCGCTCGATGAAGTGCTCATAGATCCGCTTGGCCGGCAGTTCCTTGCCTTCTTCATCGGTGATCCGCTGGATCTCCTCGCGATATTCCACCTGCAGATTGCGTGGCAGATTGAGGCCGTAATCCTGCTGCATGATGTAGGCGATGCCGCCCTTGCCCGACTGCGAGTTGATGCGGATGATCGCCTCGTAGGAGCGGCCGACGTCCTGCGGATCGATCGGCAAATACGGCACTTCCCAGACGGGATGGTTGGCGACCTTCGACGCCTTCATGCCCTTGTTGATCGCATCCTGATGCGAGCCGGAAAAGGCGGTGTAGACCAGTTCGCCGACGTAAGGATGACGCTCGCCGATTGCCATCTGGTTGGAATATTCAAAGACGTCCTTCATGCGCTCGATATTGGAGCAGTCGAGCTCCGGATCGACGCCTTGCGTGAACATGTTCAGCGCCATGGTGACGACATCGACATTGCCGGTGCGCTCGCCATTGCCAAACAAGGTGCCTTCGACGCGATCGGCGCCGGCCAGGAGCGCCAGCTCGGCGGCAGCGATGCCGGTGCCGCGGTCATTATGCGGATGCAGGGAAATCAACAGGTTTTCGCGATTGTCGAGATTGCGGCACATCCATTCGATCTGGTCGGCATAGATGTTCGGCGTTGCCATTTCGACGGTCGACGGCAGATTGATGATCAGCTTGTTGTCCGGCGTCGGCTTCACCACCTCGATGACAGCATTGCAGATTTCCAGCGCCACATCCAGCTCGGTGCCGGTAAAGCTTTCCGGCGAATATTCGAAACGGTAGCCGCCGCCGGCCTTGGCCGCCATGTCGGTGATCATCTTGGCCGCATCGACGGCGATCTGCTTGATGCCCTGCACATCCTTCGCGAACACCACGCGGCGCTGCAATTCGCTGGTGGAATTGTAGAAATGCACGATCGGCTTGTTAGCGCCTTCCAGGGATTCGAAAGTGCGGGTGATCAACTCCGGCCGGCATTGCACCAGAACCTGCAGCGACACATCGTCCGGCACATTGCCCTGCTCGATGCACCAGCGGGCAAAATCGAAATCGGTCTGCGAGGCCGAGGGAAAACCGATCTCGATTTCCTTGAAACCCATGTCCAGCAACAGCTGGAACATGCGGGCCTTGCGGTCGTGGCCCATCGGGTCGACCAGCGCCTGATTGCCGTCACGCAGATCCACGGAACACCAGATCGGCGCCTTGGTGATGACCTTTGACGGCCAGGTTCGGTCGGGAATGTTGATCTGCGGATAAGAGCGGTACTTCACCGCTGCTTCGGGCATGCCTTTGGGGGAATGGCTGTTCGCGTCCATGGTTTCGTCTCTTCCTTTCCCGTCATTTGCCCCGCGTATTAACCGATCACAGGCGGCTTGGCGATGACAAATGCGGACCCGCTAGGGGTATGCTGTCGATTTTGGGGATATGTCTCGAGGAGCGATGGCCTGGCGGGCTTTACGGCCGCCGAGCGCCCCTCAAAGGACCCGGCAACCGCGCGTAAGGCCGAGAAGAAGAAGCGAAGTGAGGGCGCGCGTATTGTCACGCAGGGCAATGCGCCCACGTACAATCTGCTCAGAAATCTTTGCGCCAGTCGTCTTCATGACCGCGCTTATAGCCGCGCGGCGGAAAGGAAGCAACCCCCTGCTTATCTTTTCAGCATCTGCACCAAATGCGAGAGCGCCATCATCAACAAGCCGGCAATCAGGCCCCAGAAGGCGCCGGAAATCCCGGCAAAGGAAACGCCGGATGCCGTAACGAGAAACGTGACCGCCGCCGCCTCACGCGATTCTACTCTCTGAAAAGCGTTCATAGCCGAGTTGGACAGAGCGCCGACCAGCGCCAGCCCCGCGACCGCCTCGATCAGGACCGGCGGCGCCAAGGTCACGAAGGCGATGACGGCGCTCGCGAGCAATCCGAGAATGATATAGACGACGCCTGCAATAATCGCCGCCCAATAACGCCGCTTGGGATCGGCATGCGCGTCCTGCCCAGCGCACATCGCGGCCGTGACGGCGGCGAGATTGACGGCATTGCCGCCGAAGGGCGCGCTGAACAGCGAGAACAGGCCGGTGACGGCAAAGAGCGGGCCGGGCTTCGGATCATAATGATGCACCTTCAGCACCGCGATCCCCGGAATATTCTGCGACGCCATGGTGACGATAAACAGCGGCAGCGCGATGGAGATAAGCCCGGCGACGGTGAAGACCGGCCTGACCAGTTCGACGCTCGGCAGCAACGAATGCTCCAGCGACATCAGCGCTCCATCCGGTATATTCACGCCGAAGGCTAGCACCAGCGCAAAGGCGACCACCGCCGCCGGCACCGCCCAGAGCCGCTTGACCGCGCCGACCACGATCCAGGCAAGGACGATGGGCAGGCCAAGCATTGGATTGAAGGCGATCGCGTTGACCGGCGCAAAGCAGAGCCCGATCAGCACACCGGCCAGCATCGCATTCGCCAGCGGCGCCGGAATAGCCGCCACAGCGCGCCCAAGCGGCCGGAACAGTCCGGCAATCACGATCAGCACCGCGCAGACCAAAAACGCGCCAACTGCCGCCGGAAAACCGCCCTCGATCGGGCCAGTACTGGCAAGCAACGCAGCCCCTGGCGTTGACCAGGCGATGCTGATCGGCATTTTCGTCACCGCACTGACCACAATGGCGCAAATACCCATGGAAACCGACAGGGCCATCAGCCCGGACGCCGCCTGCACATCCGTCGCCCCAACTGACTGCAACCCGTGCACGATGACAGCAAAGGAACTGGCAAAGCCGACAAAAGCGATGAGGCAGCCCATGAACAGGCTTTGAAGGGAGAAATCTTTGAGCATGGCAGTGACGGGAGACTCGTGGATACGGCGGAAGCGCATGGAGCATCTTAGACGGTGGTCATGCAAGTGCTGTTTTGGGGAAAGAGAATGGCGCGGCGCTGAACCAGGCAACAGCTTCGCCTCGATGCTGCTGATAAGGCGGATGATTAAAAATCTATAGACCGCATTTATTCGCCTCTAGCTTATGGCGAGTTAAGCTCCGCAACACAACTAATTTGAGCGAGACAAATAATGGGCAATGTTGCAGCACCAGTAACCTCCCAAATAAAACTTCTACAAAGACGACTGCGCGGTTTTGTAACCCTCATTCTATGCGCTGTTGGATTCAGCTCGTGCTCCGATGGAAATCAAAGCGCAGACGTGCAGAAGTTTGAAAGCAGTGAACTGCATGCCATAGGCAACTCTTGCAAGGGTGATTTCCTTGTCGTGCGCGGAGGCAATTTTGTCTACGTTAATGGACCCAAAACAATGATTGCTCAGAAGAATATCAAGATAACCGATCTTGGATCGCATCGACTGGTAATGACAGCAAACTATGGGAGGTTCAACATGGTTACGACATTCGCACTTAAACACAACGAGACTGTCGCAACCATTGAGGCAGTTGCAATAGATCCCGAGCTCACCCCCGAGCAATGGGTCGCATCCGGCATTCCCGAAGCTCGAATAAGGGATATGTTCAAAGAAATGAAGGCGACTGCCGCAATGGTTCTTTGTCCAGCATCGGCCGCTTAGCACAGTACCTTGGAAAAGTCGCTACGGCGCCGAAAGTCACCTTTGAGACAAGACTATTCGGATGTAACCGGTCAAACCTCTCACGATAGGGGAACGATGGCGCTCATCATCAGGGTAACCTTCTCGGCCCATGCATGACCAAATGAGCGCTCTAAGAGATGGCAACGATCTCGAGTTCTTGATCGCCGACGCTCGCGACATCTCCAACCGCCTTGCCCATCAGCAGCTTTGCGACCGGGGACACGAAGGAAATAGATCCGGCCTTGGGGTCAGCTTCGTCCTCTCCGACGATACGATAGGTCTGCACGCGCCCGTCGTCACGGCTGAAGGTCACCGTGCTCCCAAAGGCAACCGTATCGATCGAAGCAGGTGCGGGAACAGGCTGAGCCGTGCGAACCCTTTCCGCCAGGTAGCGCAAATCGCGCAAGGGGCCGGCTGCCTGCCGCCGACGCTCGTTCACGTCTTCGATCGTACGTGCAGCATCGTAGGCCGCGCGCGCCTGTTGCAGCTGCAGCTCAAGGGCTTTCAATCCCGCTTCCGTCACAAGGTTCGGGTGTGGTGAGATCGGACGGTCCGGCAGCAGGGTTTCCGAAGCGGTTTCGAAACTCTCTTCCTTGGTGAAGGCAACGGCCAATCTCGAACTCCCTTTGGCACGGCTGGTGCCAGCCGCGCGGGGCGACTGCCCCATGCGCTTGTCAGAACCATGTATACGACGAGAACAGACGAACCGCCAATCCTCGCTGTCAGGTGACGAGAATAGCCGGCTTTACACGAGGCCCGCGTCGACTGCGGGCTTCTGCGCGATGGAGACAGCTTCCGTTACAGCCAACTCAGCCATGGCGAGAGCGGCTTCGCGGGTCTTGGCGGCCGCAATGAAGCGGCCATTATGGCAAAAACTCGCCCCCTCCACGCCGCTAGCCGCCTCCAGATCACCATTGGTCAGGCCAGCCCAGGCCGCAGGCAGATCGGCCCGCAATTCAAATCCCTGGTCAGCGCGGCGGATGCCGGTCAGGCACCAATCCTTGTCGCGCGGGTGAACGACAAACAGCAGGTGATCGGCACCCGCCTTCACGATGGCGGGACGGAAAGGCATTCCCATCGGAAGCTCCAGAATACGACCCTCGCCTGTGTCCACGATTGCCTGATGCACAAGCGCCTCAGCTCGCAATTTTGCCGCGCTTTGAGCTAGCCTTGCCTCGACGAAACTGCGGGCAATGCCAAGCGCGTTTTGGAATCCGCGATCTTCAGCCTCGGGGTCGGTCTCATCGAAGACGGGCTTCAGTGTTTCGAGCAGAGCTGGCAGCGTCAGTCCAGCCAGCTGCCCGGCAACGGAGGGGCTGAGAGCGCCATTGTCCACCAGATCGACCGGCAAAACGAAGCTGTTATCGAAAGAGGTGTGTAGCGCCTCGATATGCGCTTCCGGCAGGCCAAAGGCGGCAAGATAGTCGCGGCCATAATGCTTCCAGATCAATCCGAACGAACTGTAGGGCTGACCATCGTCGCGCAGCGGTGCGCCGCGCTGATGGTGATCGAAGATCCGCTCTACGGCGTCATATTTTCCGCCCACATCGTAGATGATGCGGTCCGCGCCGGGCGTGATCCATTCCGGCGCCCTGCTGCGGATGATACGCGCCTGCGGGAAAAGCCGGGTCAAGATGACGCTGGACAGCAGTTCATCGGCATGAAAGCCACCGGAATGGGTGACGAGGAAATCTGGGGTCATGCCGATATGCGCCTTGTTGTTCGCGGAAGGTCCGCTTGGGGTTGGCACCAGATAGCCGTTGCTGGGTGCCAGCTCAACCCGTCATTCGCTCTTAAGGTCGCTGTAACCGTACGAAAAACGCCCTCGTCTGCCTTCCGGCAAGCGAGGGCGTCGATAATCGATATCGCTAGATCAAATCTCGGCCTGAGACGTGACGATCCGCGAAACCAGACCATAGGCCTTGGCTTCTTCAGCGGACAGCCAGTAATCGCGATCCGTGTCCTTGGCGATCTTTTCGATCGGCTGGCCGGTGGCTTCCGAGAAGATCCGGTTCAGGCGCTCGTTCATCTTGATGATTTCGCGAGCCTGGATCTCGATGTCGGAGGCCATGCCGCGCGTGCCGCCGGACGGTTGGTGCAGCAGGAAGCGCGTGTTCGGCAGGCAAATACGACGCTCCTTGGGAACCGAAACGTAGATCAGCGCACCAGCGGAGGCGACCCAGCCTGTGCCGATGATCCAGACCTTCGGCTTGATGAATTTGATCATGTCGTGAATGGAGTCGCCGGATTCGACGTGGCCGCCGGGCGAATTCACGTAGATGCGTATATCCTCATCGCTGGCGGAGGAAAGTGCCACGAGCTGCGAGCAAACCTTTTGAGCCAGTTCCTGCGTGATGCCGCCGTAAATGAAGATCGAGCGCGACTTGAAAAGATTCGCCTCCGCGTCCTTGCCCAACGGCGCTTCGTTCTTCTTGTCTTCCTGTTCGTCTTCGTCGTTCATTCGCAAGTCTCCAGCATGATGCGTCGTTCACCGCACATAGTGCGACTCAATCCGTAAAACAATGCAGGAAAAAGACAAGGCGCGAATAGTCGGTGAAAGCATGGCGTTATGGTTGCGGGTTACCGAAATGTAACTTGCAGCGGCTTTGAAAAACCGAAATTGCATCTTACGTCAGGTCAGCGCGAGATAAATCGCGCCCCGAATTTGCAGCAGCAGATCGCCAAGGAGGCCATCATGTCGCCTGAAGAACGTCAATTGCTCGCGTCTCTCTTCGATCGCGTGCGTTCCGCCGCCAGCACCCAACGCGATGCCGACGCGGAGAGTTTCATCAATCAGTCGGTTCACGACCAGCCCTATGCCCCCTATTTTCTGGCGCAGGCCGTCATCATGCAGGAACAGGGCATGAAGGCTGCGGCCGATCGCATCCAGCAGCTCGAAGCCCGCGTGCACGAGTTGGAGCAGCAGGGCAGCGACAACCATCAGCAGGGGCAGAGCGGCGGCTTCCTCGGCGGCCTCGGCTCGCTCTTCGGCGGCGGCCAGCAGCAGCACAACCCTGCACCCCAAGCCGGCTACCCGCAGCAGCAGGGCCGCCTCTATGACGACTACGCCCGCAATGCCCAGCCACAACCGGGTCCATGGGGCGGCCAACAACAGCCGAGCGGTCCCTGGAGCCAGCAGGCAGCACCAGCCTCGGCCGGTGGCGGCTTCCTGCGCGGCGCGCTCGGTACGGCAGCCGGCGTCGCCGGCGGCGTGATGCTGGCAGAATCGCTCTCCAGCCTCTTCAGCCCCCATCTCGGTGGTTCCGCCGCAGGCGGTCTCGGCGGCCTCTTCGGCGGCACGGGCACTGGCGCTGCTGCCGGCATTACCGGACAGCCGGCCCAGGAGACAGTCATCAACAACTATTACGGCAACGACGACAACAACAATCAGAATGATCAGAGCGCGGCCGATTACGCCCAAGATGCTGCCCAGGACGCTCAGGACGACGCCAATGACGATTCGTTCGACAATAGCGGCGACGACAGCTCATTTGCCTGAGGCCAATCGTCTTTGACCCATAAGAAAAGGCCGCCTCCCTCGGGATAGCGGCCTTTTTCAATTCAACCGCGCCCGCGATAGGGCTGCACGCCCTGATCCGGCAACCACACGCCTTCCGGCGGCTTGCCCGTCTGCCAGAAGACGTCGATCGGGATGCCGCCACGCGGATACCAATAGGCGCCGATGCGCAGCCACTTAGGCTCCAGCAACTCCACCAGACGCTTGGCGATATAGATCGAGCAATCCTCGTGGAACGCGCCATGGTTGCGGAAGGAATGCAGGAAGAGCTTCAGCGACTTCGATTCCACCAGCCACTCGTTCGGCACGTAGTCGAGGACGATATGGGCGAAATCCGGCTGGCCCGTCATCGGGCAGAGCGAGGTGAATTCCGGTGCGGTGAAGCGCACGACATAATCCGTGCCGGCATGGCCAGCGGGCACCTTCTCGAGAACGGCCACCTCGGGGTTCGCGGCCGTCTCCGTCTGGTTGCCGAGCATCGACAGGCCGGAAACATCGGTCTTGGGCATATCAGGTCTCCTTGATCACTTTGACGCGGATGCCGTGGGCCTTTTCGCCCTCCGGTTCCACATGAATGGTTATTTCCGCGCCCGCATGGATCGCCCGTATGGCGTCTTCAAGGCGGTCGCAGATACGATGCGCCTCCCGTACAGGCATGGCGGCGGGTACGACAAGGTGGAAATCGACGAAAGTCACGGCCCCTGCCCGGCGCGTCTTCAGATCGTGCACGCCGAGCGACCCATCCGCATGCGTCGCAATCGCCTGCTTGATCACCTCTTCCTCCTCAGGCAGCACGGCCTTGTCCATCAACCCGTCGATGGACGTGGAGATGACCTTCCAGCCCTGATAGAGAATGTTGATCGCCACGAGAATGGCAAGCACCGGGTCGAAGATCGGATAGCCGGTGCCGAGCGCCAGGAGCAGGCCGATGAGCACGCCGACCGAGGTATAGACATCCGACATGATGTGCTGCCCGTCCGCCGTCAGCGCCGGAGAACGATGCTCGCGCCCGGCGCGGATCAAGATCACCGCCCACACGGCATTGATGACGCCGGCGACGAGGTTGATGGCAAGGCCGAGGACGGGCGCCTGCATCGGCTGCGGATTGCCGAGGTGCCCCACCGCCTCCTGCACGATCATCAGCGCCGCAACGACGATCATCACGCCCTCGGTGACGGCGGAGAGATATTCCGCCTTGTGATGACCGAAGGGATGGTCGTGGTCGGCCGGCTTTTGCGCATAGCGGATGACGAAGAAGGCGATGAAGGCGGCGACGACGTTGACGGCGGATTCGAGACCGTCCGATAGCAGCGCGACGGAGCCCGTTACCCACCAGGCGGCCATCTTCAACCCCATGACGCCTAGAGATAGCGGCATGCCCCAGAAGGCCAGCTGCCGTATTGTCTGGTTGCCCTGTTCGTTCACGCGTTTCTCCAATGCGGATGCGGCCCATGCATATGCGAATGAATTGCAAAAACAGCGCCGTTGAAATGCAAAACCGCCCACGCGAAAATCGCGCAGGCGGCTCATTGGGGGCTCATATGGTGCAGAACGTACCATTTGTCAAAGGATGACCTGCACCTCGCACACCACAATTTATCCCAAATACACCGATTAAACGAAGCCGAGCCGCCAAGCTGGTCACGCGCACGCCAGTGAAAATCATACTGGTAGTTTCCCGCGCGATCGCGCACTAAGCTATATCCTAGCCCAACACATCGCCGCCTTCGGTAAAACCATGGTTGAATATGCCCGCTCTTGATGATCGCATCGATCCGAACACCTCTCCTCCGGCCGCCGACGCGTCACCAAAGGAGCTGGATCATCTGATCGCGGCCTGCGCGTTTTCGGAAGCGGAGCGCACTGCTGTCTACCACGCTATCGAAACCCGCCGCGACGTGCGCGATCAGTTCCGCTCCGATCCCTTGCCTGAAGACCTCGTTCGCCGCCTGCTCGAGGCGGCCCATCACGCGCCGTCCGTCGGCTTCATGCAGCCTTGGAATTTCATCATGATCAGGCAGGCCGAGACGCGGGAACGCGTGTGGCAGGCCTTCAGCCACGCCAATGAGGAAGCATGCCTGATGTTCGAAGGAGATCGCCGCGCGCAATATCAGCGGCTGAAGCTCGAAGGCATCCGCAAGGCGCCGCTCAGCATCTGTATTACCTGCGATACCAAGCGCGGCGGTCCTGTCGTGCTTGGGCGCACGCACAATCCCGCAACCGATGTCTATTCGACGGTCTGCGCCATCCAGAATCTCTGGTTGGCAGCCCGCGCCGAGGGCGTCGGCGTCGGCTGGGTCAGCATCTTCCATGAGGACGCCATCAAGACGATCCTCAACATACCGGAGCATGTCAAAATCGTCGCATGGCTCTGCGTCGGCTATGTCGATGAACTCTATGACATGCCCGAACTCGCCGTGAAGGGATGGCGCGACCGCCTGCCGCTCGACAAGCTTGTCTTCGAGGAAGGCTGGCAGGACTGCGAGGATATGTAAGGGGTCGCCGCTCTCCGGCAGCCCCCGACGGATTCAAGCGTCACGATCTGAACGCGACAAACGAGATCACGTTACCATCCGGATCGCGCACATGAAAATCGGTGCCACCCCATGCCTGCTTGGTAAGCGGCTGCGCGAACTCCACGCCCCTGGCCTTGAACTCTTCGAACAGTCCCTGGACATTCGAAACCTCGATCGAAGCCAGAATGAGCGACCCTTCCTTTGCCGCTGCCGCTGCAAAGTAGGGCTCGTAGACGAGCCGCAAGTGAATCCAGATGCCGTCACGCGAGACCGCTCCATAGAACGGCGGTGCGCCATGCAGGAAATCTGTCACGAAGCCCAGCCTGTCCCTGAAGAAGGCCGCGCTGGCCGTCACATCCCGCACGAAAAGGATCGGTATGACGCTCTTGAAAACCGGCGGCTCGGGCGATATGGCCGGCGTCTTCGGCGCATTCACTGCCACGGCCTTCAACTCGGCCCAACTTTTGTGGCCCGCTTCAACCGCAACAATCTCCTGCGCCAGCGTCAGAGGGAATTTCATCGCCAGGATCTCGCGATCCGTCAACTCGCTGAAACGGTCGAGCGTTCGAACTCTTCCACCAATGGAATAGTCGCGATCACGGTGCCAGCGCATCAGCAGCTTGGCTTGTTTGCGATAGGTATCGAGGGTTGGCATGGGCGGACTCCTGCTGAGGATTATCAGCGGGCAGGCCTAGCCCTTTCGGCCCCAATGCCGATGTGCCCCACAGGAACGCTGGAAGATTAATTTACAGCCCACGGCAAGTCAAACCACCTATAACGTACCTGTGCGAGCAAGACTTGCAGCAAAACACCCCCATGCATTTTTCAGAGTGCATGGGGGTGTCCAAATTTCGCGGCTAATGGCTCTCGCGTCAGGCCGCCTTGGTTTTCGCCCGGCGCGCCAGATGCGCCACCACATTCTCGATCATCCGCATGCCGGCGTCGCCGCCGAGCGTCATGATCGATTCCGGATGGAACTGCACCGCCGCGATCGGCTCCTTGACGTGCTCGATGCCCATGATCGTACCGTCCTCGCTTTCCGCCGTGATCATGAAATCACGCGGCAGGGTCGAGGGATCGGCGAAGATCGAGTGATAGCGGCCGACGGTGACTTCACGGCCGAGGCCGGAGAAGACCAGGCCCGGCTCCAGCACGCGGATGCGCGACGGTTTGCCGTGCATCGGCACTGCCAGATGGCGAAGCTCGCCGCCATAGGCTTCGGCCAGCGCTTGCAAGCCTAGGCAGACGCCGAAGATCGGCAGGTTGCGCGCCCTCGCCTTCTTGATGGTCGCCTTGCAGTCGAAATCCTTCGGATTGCCCGGTCCCGGCGACAACACCACCAGATCCGGATCCAGCCGGTCGAAGACCTCTTCCGGCACCGGCGTACGCACGGTCGAAACCGTAGCCCCCGTCTGGCGGAAATAATTCGCCAGCGTGTGCACGAAGCTGTCTTCATGGTCGATCAGCAGGATCTTCACGCCCTTGCCGACGGAAGCAACATCGCGCTGCTGCTTGCCGGAATTCGCAGCCTTGGCATCACGGATGGCAGACAGCATGGCGGAGGCCTTCAGTTCGGTTTCGGCTTCTTCTTCCTCGGGATTCGAGTCGTTCAGCAGCGTGGCACCGGCCCGCACCTCGGCAATGCCGTCCTTGATGCGCACGGTGCGCAGCGTCAGGCCAGTGTTCATGTCGCCGTTGAAGCCGACCATGCCGATAGCACCACCATACCACGCGCGCGGGCTCTTCTCATGGCTCTCGATGAAGCGCATGGCCCAGAGCTTCGGCGCGCCGGTGACGGTGACGGCCCATGCATGGCTGAGGAAACCGTCGAAGGCGTCCATGTCGTCGCGCAGACGACCTTCGATATGGTCGACCGTGTGGATAAGGCGCGAATACATCTCGATCTGCCGACGACCGATGACCTTGACCGAGCCCGGTTCACAGACGCGGCTCTTGTCGTTGCGGTCGACATCCGAGCACATGGTCAACTCGGACTCATCTTTCTTGGAGTTCAAGAGCTTCAGGATCTGCTCGCTATCGGCGATCGGGTCGTCACCACGCTTGATCGTGCCCGAGATCGGGCAAGTCTCGATACGGCGACCGGAGACGCGCACGAACATTTCCGGCGAAGCGCCGACCAGATATTCCTGATTGCCGAGATTGATGAAGAAGGAATAGGGCGACGGATTGATCGCCTTCAGCCGCTTGGAAATATCCGACGGCTTGCTGTCGCAGCGCTCCATGAACTTCTGGCCGGGCACCACTTCGAAGAGATCACCCTTGCGGAAGCTCTCCTTGGCCTTGGTCACAAGTTCCGCATATTCGCCGGGGCGATGATCGCTCTTCGGCGGAATGGCGTCGGTGTGGCGGAAAGCCTCGGTGACGATATCACCGGCCTTGCCCTCGGTCGAAATGCCGCCCTTGGCGAAATCATAACGATCGATCCACGCCTTGGCGGAGTAATTGTCGACCACCAGGATTTCGTCCGGCAGGTACAGCACCATGTCGCGCTGGTCGTCGGGACGCTTGAGCTTCAGATTGATGGCATCAAACTGAAAAGCGAGATCGTAGCCGAAGGCGCCGTAGAAACCGATGCTGGCATCGGCTTGCGAATAGAAGAGATCGGTCACGGCGCGCAGCACGGTGAACACCGTCGGCATCTTCGAGCGCTCTTCCTCGGTAAAGACACGATCCGGCGTCTTCACCGTCAGGTCGAGCCTACGCGCGGTCGAGGCACCCAACGTCAATTCGGAAACCGTCTTCAGCTTTTCGGTGATGAAAGCGAGAATGACCTCGCCACGCTCGTTATAGGCTTCGATCCAGACGTCGCGCCCATTGCAGGACAGGCCGAGCGGCGGATCGACGACGGCGGTGTCCCAACGGGTATAACGGCCAGGATATTCATAGTTCGAAGAAAACACCGCGCCGCGGCGCTCGTCGAGCTTGTCAATATAGGATGAAACCGCATCCGCATAAGGCGTCGGCCGGCGCTGGCGGGTGACGGTGATCCCGCCCTTGGTCTCGTAGATTTCAGCACCGTCATCCCGCAGGATCGTTACCATTGTTCCTCACTCCGTTATCAGGCCCGGATGACAGGCGGCCATTATAACAAAAAAGCCGCCTCGAAATCTCGGGCGGCTCACTCGTCGTCTTTGAACACGATTGGTCGAGGCCGCTTTAGCGAGCCCACCACCACGATACGTTGTTGTTCAAAGACATGTTCATGGTGCGAATTGTTAGCGTGAGATGAGATGATGCGCAAGCGGGGGATGGGAGGAAAGTTCTAGGCGGACGGCAAGCACGGCAAGACGCGGGGCCGATCTCGCCCCTGGCGGGCGAGAAAGCAATTTCATTGGCTTAGGAATTGCGGCGCCGGAGATTCAGCATATTCAAAAGCTTAGCGCAATTTCTAAGCCATTGAAATTGCAAGAGCGGGGTCTGCTTCCTGCGTTAACGCACCGGCAATGCATCGCACCCCTACCTACCCCCTCTCTTGCAAAAACTAAGACTTAGACGAGGGACGAGCCCTCATCTAAGCCAAAGTTTTTGCTTTCTCGCCCGCCAGGGGCGAGACAAGGCTCCGCACCCTTTTTACTCCCGCCGTCCCGCCTCCGCGAAAAACACTTCCGGCCCTTCCACCTCGACCAGCCGCTTCCGGTCGATCAGCCAGAAACGGTTGCCGATGTTGCGGACGAAGCTGCGATCGTGGGAGACGAGCAGGCAGCTTGCCTCCTGTGCCATCAGCTCACCCTCCAGCGCCTCCTGCCCGTCGATGTCGAGATGGTTGGTCGACTCGTCGAGCAGGTAGAAGTTGGGATTGGTGAGTCTGAGCACCAGCATCGCCAGTCTGGCCTTCTGCCCGCCCGACAGCCTGCCGATGGCGCGACCCTGCATGTCGATGCCCATGCCAGCACCTGCCAGCAGTGTGCGTGCCCGTTGCTCACCAAGCTCGAACAGCCGCGTGATGACGCCAAGCGGTGTGTCGTCCTGACCGAGATTGGACAAGGCCTGGTCGCTATAGCCGAGCACCAATGATGGCGTCGCCTTGAGCCCCCCAAGGCGTCCTGACCGACAATGGCCTTGCGGATCATCTCGACAAGCCGGGTCTTACCGGCACCGTTAGGCCCAAGCAGGACGATGCGGTCGCCCTGGCAGATCCAGTGCTTGCCGGTCTTGAACAGCAGGGTCCCGTCCGGCGTCTCGACGGAGGCGTCATCTAGCGTCACCAGTATTTTCGCCTGAGTGCCGCGATTGGTAAGCTTGATCGCGCCCGCCGAACGCTCCAGATAGCCCGGCCGGGCCGCGTCTTCCAATCGTTCGGCCCGCGCCTTCAGCTGCTTCGTCTTCACCGTCAGCAGGTCGCTGCCGGAGTTGATACCGAGATTGTTGAGCTTGGCCGCCTGCTTGCGTAGTTGCTGCGCCACCTTCATGTCCTTCTGGAAACGCCGCTCGTCCGAGGCGTCGGCCTCATCCAGCGCGGCCCTAGCCCGGCCATAGGGCAAGGCATAGGTCTGCGATTGCTCCTGGCGCAGGAACAGCGTGCGGTTGGTAACGGCGTCGAGAAAGGCGCGGTCGTGGCTTGCAATCAGCACCGGCACATCGCGGGGCAAAGCGTTCAGCCACTCTTCCAGCAGGGCAATCTTGGCGAGATCGAGATGGTTGGTCGGCTCGTCCAAGAGCAGAACATCGGGCTCCGTCACCCAGACGCGAGCAAGCATGGCCAGCCGCTGCCAGCCACCGCTGAGTTCGCTAAGCGCCCTCTCCCGCAGCACCTCCGGCACGTCGAGGGAATCGAGCGTGACATCGACGCGCCAACCCTCACTCTCGGCCTGCTCCGCCGGCAGAGCACGAAGAACCGCATCGTAAAAGGGCACATTCGCGAGATCGGCGGGCACATTCTGCTCGACATAGCCGACCGTGAGGCCGCGCGAGCGGGTGATATCCCCCACCGTCGGCTCCAGCCTGCCGGCGACGCAATTGAGCAGCGTCGACTTGCCCCGCCCGTTGGCCGCAACGATGCCGATGCGATCGCCGGCCGTGACGGTGAAATTGAGATTGGACATCAGCGGCACACCGAGGGTGACGCCGAAATTGCGGAGATTGATCAGAGTCATGGTCTTCTTCCGGTCTGACCCAAACACCTCGCTGCATCGATCGAAGACGTCCTATCGCCTCATGATGCCGGAGTTGCTCGGTCAATTATCATGACACAGCCGCGCGAACATAAAAGTTCGGCGCTGCATTACCCATAGGGGCAGACCAGAAGGAAATGATTGAGTGACAGCCTCTGATCAGCCCTGCAAACGCATTTGCAGGGCGGGAGTCGGACCGAACTGGCGAATATGCCAGACTATCTTAGTCATACGGTCCTCCTCTCTCAAAACAGGGAATAGGTTGCGCAGTCTGAATAGCATCGAAGGCTGCGATTTACAATTGCATGCACCCGACGACACCAGGCCAAAGCGCAAAAAAGGCGATGCCGAAGCACCGCCCAAGTTTGCTGCATCGAAAAGACGACTTAGAACTTCTGCGTCAGCGTCAGCTTGAAGACCCGGCCGGGCTCGGAATAGTAGGCCGAAGGCTGCGTGAGGCCCGTGGAAGCGACGTTGATCGCGTCGTAGTAGGTCTTGTTGAAGATGTTGTAGACACCGGCACGCAGCGACAGCCCCTTCACCTGCTCCGGCTCCCACCAGCCTGTGAGATCGAAGATGCCATAACCCGGCGCGCGGAAATTATCGCTCGTTTTCTTCGGCTCGCTGGTCGCAGTGATGAAGGTCAGGTCCGTTCCCCAGACATCGGCTGCATATCCCACGGTGAAGGCCGCCTTGGCCGGAGCTACGGAATTGATCCATTCGCCGCTATCAGAGTCCTTGCCGTTGACATAGGCGAGCGAGCCCTTGACGTGGATGCCGTTGTCGAACTTCTTGTGCGCGTTGACCTCGACGCCGAACATGCGAACGTCGGCGCGGTTGAAGTATTCCGTAATGCCGAGCGGGTAAGTGCGCGTTGGATCGGCTGACAATGACGAGTCGATGAAGTTCTTGTACTTGTTGTAGAAGCCGCCGATATGGCCGCCGAAATCGTCATCACCGAGGTTGGTGCCGATTTCGATGCCGTTGCTGGTTTCCGGCTTCAGGTCGGGATTGCCGTAGCTGACATAGCCGCCGGGCACGCCGTAGTTCACGTAAAGCTCGCTGACATTCGGAGCACGGAAGGCCATGGCCCACTGTGCATAAAACTCGACATTGTCCTGCGGCTGGTAGGCCGCGCGCAGCTTCGGCGAGAAACGGCTGTCCGATTGGCCGGATGGCAGGCCGCTATAATTGGCGCTGTCACGATAGGCATCCGTGTTCTTCGGCGCGTAATCATACCAGTCGAAGCGCAAGCCGGGTGTCAGCGAGAAGCCACTGGAACCGATCTCGATCTTGTCGTCGATAAAAGCACCGACGCGCTTGCTGTCGACATTGGGCATATCAGACTGATTGGTGTGCAGGAACGAGCAAGAGAAAGCCCAGCGGGCGGGACCGCAAGCGTCCTTGCCTGCAGAGTACTGATGCACCTTGCCGAAAGCGGTGTCGAGGCCGAAGGTGACCTTGTGATGCAGGCTGCCGGTATCGAAGGACTTCGAGGCGTTGCCGTTGAAGCCGATGCTCCGGTCTTCCATTTCGTTGCGGCGCGAGTAGTCGCCAATGACGGAGGTGTAGCGATAGCCGTTGAGGCCTTCTTCACGCAGCACATTTTGCCAATAGAAGACTGCATTGGCCGTATCGAGGAGGGAATCGGCGCTCTCAGCCTCATACTTGTAGTCGAGCGAAACGCGGTTACGTTCGGTATTGTCGCTCGTATCGTAATTACCAGGCCGAAGGTTTCCGGTCAGGCTCTGAAGGTGCATCGCATCGATGTCTTTATCTTTGTTGTAGTGCTCCGCAGTGATGCCGAAGGTGCCGATATCCGTATACTGGCGGATCTTGAAGAGGCCACTTTTCTGATTGTAGTCGGCCGGATCCGCCTTGGTACGCTTGGTCGAATAACCGCCGACGTCGCCATTGTTTTCAAGCTCATGACCATGGGTGTACCCGCCCTCAAAAAGAACGGCGGTGTTGTCGACGCGCTTGGCAACCGCTGCCGACCCGCCGACGCTCCGGTCGTCACCGTTATAGCCGAACTTGAAGATACCCCCCAGTTGGAACCGGGGGTTATCAAGTCTTCCGGCTCCAGCGTGCGCAGCACGAAGGCGCCGCCGAGAGCGCCCGAACCGGCGCGGCTGGAGTCTGCGCCGCGCACGACATCGACGCTCGAAAGCGAGTTGAAATCGAAGCTGTTGACGCCCCCGTCAGCTCCGCGGGCGACATCGAGCATATAGGGAATTTCAATGCCATCGACCGTGGTCAATACGCGGCCGTCGCTGAGGCCGCGAATATTGATGCCGCCGGTGGTGCGATTGTAGCCGACGCCGACCTCGGTGCTGCGCCCGAGATCCTCGATCCGCGTAATCTGCTTGTCGTCGATCTGCTGCGCCGTCGTTTCGGTGGTCGTCGGCGAGTCGGCGAGCACGTCTTTCGTCGCCTTGCCCTTGACGACGATCGGCTTCAGGTTCGTGACGCGATCGCCCTTCGGCGCCGCATCGTCTGTGGCCACATCATTTTGAGCTGCAGTCTGCGCATAGGACACCGTGCTGAACCCAAGGGCCAGAAACGCAGTGCATGCCAAGAGAACCGAGCGGGAGCGCCGGACAACCATAACCATTCCTTTCGAATTGCTTTTACCGGGCTGGCTGGTTGCTACTGTTAAGAGCGCAAGGGGCTGGCTGGGCTTACTTTGTCAACAAAGCGGAAAAGCTCCGCCTTCTTTCTGCCGCAATAAAAAACATGAGTATTATTGTCAATATATCCGACCAAGATAATCATGAATAAAATTATCATGTTTAAAAGTGGATCGGAAAAGTTGCTGAATTGCAACGAAATCGCTGCGCCAAGCGTTCTCACCATGTCATCATTAGAAGTGGGTGAAATACTTGATGCTATTTCGGATCATCTCCGCCACGACTGCCATCACCATGCTGACGGCAGCGGCCCTCCCCCAAACCGGCCCGACGCCACAGCAGAAACCCGATCGTGAGCAAACGCAGCCCGCCGCCGAGCTGCCCACGCCCATGGAGAAACCGGCTGCTCCGGAGACCCAGCCGTCCACCGGGGAAATGCAGGGACCGCCAAAGCCGCCGCTGACCATCGCGGCGGAACCTGATGAGGAGCATAAGGCTTGCCTCGCGCAATTGACCGCCATCGGCGCCACCTTCAAGGATATCCCCCGAATCGATGACGGCAATGGCTGTGGCATCGACAAGCCGATCGCCCTTACCGAGCCCCTACCGGGCATCCAGATGAAACCGCAAGGCACGATGCGCTGCGAGGCGGCCCTGGCACTCGCCCATTGGATAAAGGAAAGCGTGATACCGTCCGCCGCCGCGCTGAAGGACAATGGCAAGATCGTCACGATCAACCAGGCCTCGACCTATATCTGCCGCCTGCGCAACAACGCCACCACCGGCAAGATCTCGGAACATGCGCGCGGCAATGCCATCGATATCGCCAGCTTCACCTTCGAGAACGGCAAGACCATCGGCATCGAACCCCGCCGCGAGGACCCGACGCTGACAGGCGCGTTCCAGCGCGCCGCCAGCGCCTCGGCCTGCCTCTATTTTATGACCGTCCTGGACCCGGAGAGCGATGCCGCCCATGAGACGCATTTCCATCTGGATGTACTGAAGAGGAAGGGCGAGTTCAGATACTGCCATTAAGAGCAGCCACCTCGAAACAAGCCAGTTCCACCAGAATCAGAACTTAAAACAATCCCTCGATATAGCCTTGATCATTGAGGAAAATCCGTTCCGCCGCCGGGGATTTCGGCAGACCGGGCATGGTCATGATCTCGCCGGTGATGACGACAACGAAACCGGCTCCGGCCGAAAGACGCACCTCGCGCACCTGTACGATATGCCCCTCCGGAGCGCCGCGCACGTTCGGATCTGTCGAGAAGGAATATTGCGTCTTCGCCATACAGACCGGCAGATGACCATAGCCTTGGTCCTCCCAGGAGCGCAGTTGGTCGCGCACGGCCTTGTCAGCGGTTACCTCGCCGGCATGGTAGATTTTCGACGCGACGATCTCGATTTTTTCGAGCAGCGGCAGATTATCGGGATAAAGCGGCTGGAATTTCGCCTGCCCGGATTCGGCAAGCTCCACCACCTTGTAGGCCAGCTCCTCGATCCCCGCCGAACCCTCGGCCCAATGGCGGCAGAGGATAGCCTCGGCGCCAAGCCGCGCGACATAATTCTTCACCGCCTCGATCTCGGCTTCGGTATCCGAGATGAAGTGATTGATGGCGACGACGACGGGCACACCGAATTTGCGGACATTGGCAAGGTGCCGGCCGAGATTGGCGCAGCCCTTCACGAGGGCCTCGACATTCTCCTGGCCGAGATCGTCCTTCTTGACGCCGCCATTCATCTTCAGCGCCCGCACGGTGGCGACGATGACCGCAGCATCCGGAGAAAGTCCGGCCTTGCGGCATTTGATGTCGAAGAACTTTTCCGCCCCGAGATCGGCACCGAACCCCGCTTCGGTGACGACATAATCGGCAAGCTTCAGCGCCGTGCGCGTGGCGATCACCGAATTGCAGCCATGGGCGATGTTGGCGAAGGGGCCGCCATGCACCAGCGCCGGATTATTCTCCAGCGTCTGCACCAGGTTCGGCTGCATCGCATCCTTCAGCAGCACCGCCATCGCCCCGTCAGCCTTGAGATCGCGAGCATAAACCGGCGTGCGATCGCGGCGATAGCCGATGATGATGTCGCCGAGCCGCTTTTCCAGATCCTTCAGGTCCGAAGCCAAACAAAGGATCGCCATGACCTCGGAGGCGACGGTGATATCGAAACCGCCCTCGCGCGGATAGCCGTTGGCAACGCCCCCGAGTGAGGCGACGATGTCTCGCAGCGCCCGGTCGTTCATGTCCATGGCGCGCCGCCAGGTGATGCGGCGGACATCGATGTTTTCTTCGTTGCCCCAATAGATGTGGTTGTCGATCAGCGCCGCCAGCAGATTATGGGCCGAGGTGACGGCATGGAAATCGCCGGTAAAGTGCAGGTTTATGTCTTCCATCGGGATGACCTGCGCATAGCCGCCGCCGGCAGCCCCGCCCTTGACACCGAAGCAGGGGCCGAGGGACGCCTCGCGCACGCAGACGATCGCCTTCTTGCCGATACGGTTCAGCCCGTCGCCAAGACCGACGGTCGTCGTCGTCTTCCCCTCGCCCGCCGGCGTCGGATTGATCGCCGTGACGAGGATCAGCTTGCCGTCCGGCTTGTCCTTCAGCGCGCCAATGAATTGCGCACCGATTTTCGCCTTGTCATGACCATAAGGCGCAAGATCCTCGGCCGGAATGCCGAGTTTCGCGCCGATCTCGATGATCGGCAGCTTCTTCGCGGCACGCGCGATTTCTATGTCGGATTTTACCGTCGCCATGATAACCGGTCCCACCCTGGACATGAGGTATTCACACAACCGGGATAACCCAATAAATATCCAGTGTGAATAGCCACGAATTGTCGTCCGTCGTGAAACTATCCCGCCTTGCCGCGAGGCGGCCGCCCACCTATTGTCCCACGCCGGACGAACGAAAAAGGAAAAGACATGAAGTCGCTGGAACTACTGATCGAACGCATCATTCTCTCCAGCCGATGGATTCTGGTCGTCTTCTATCTCGGCCTCGCAGCCTCGCTCGCGGTCTATGCCATCTCGTTCGGCTACAAATTCTACAAGGTCGCCATCAACGTCTTCCAATACGAAGAGTCCGACATGATTCTTGCGATCCTCGGGCTCATCGACGCTGCCCTGGTGGCGAGCCTGATCGTCATGGTGATGATCTCCGGCTACGAGAATTTCGTCAGCCGCTTCGATGAAGGCGAGGATCAGGTTTCCTTTCTCGGCAAGCTCGATTCCGGCAGCCTGAAAATCAAGGTCGCCTCCTCCATCGTGGCGATTTCTTCGATCCACCTGCTGCAGATTTTCCTCAATGCCACCCAGTACGACAATAGCAAGCTGATGTGGTTTACGATCATCCACCTTGCCTTCGTCGTCTCGGCCGTCCTGCTCGGCTACCTCGAAATGATCATGGCGAAAGCCAAGGGCAACAAGGACGCCTGAGATCGGAGCGCGGGATTACTCGCCGACCGTCGCAGGTACTGCGGCGGCTGGCGGCGGCGTCGCACAGTCCGCAATCGACTGCCTGTCCTTGCAGTCCCTCGCAACGATGAGCTGATCGGCGGCGGCAAGCTCCGTCGTCAACCGCAGCTTCAGCGCATCCATCTGCGCAATGAGATGGATCGAAGCGGGTTGGGTGCCCAGCATCAGATCGAAAAGGGATTCATCGACACCCATTTTCTTCAGGAAACCGGTAAGCCTTCCCCTCTGCTGCCGACCGAGCTTGGTCGTGTCGTATTTCCCGACAAATTGACGTCCGATCTCCTGCTTGGAGAGAACCTTTCGCTTGCCGTTCACCGTTTCGTATTCGGTGCGGTATCGGATACGAACTTCGCTGTAGGTCGTGGTAATCTGATGCACTCCGAGGAGTGCGAAGGGGCTGGAAACGCGCTGGACGCCGCCGGCGAAAAACAGCGGGCAGGCCGAAAAGCAGATGGAGCCGACCGAAAATGTCTCGCCCTTGATGGACCCATCCTTTGATCGCGCCGCCGAACAGATCGGCTCGGCATAGGGGCAATCGCGCGAGCGCGTCCGGCCGACGGCAATCGCCAGCTTCTGTTTGCGGATCACATAGGCCATCTCCATAGCCGCCCGAACATCGCCACCAGGCGAGCTGACGATGATTGGCAACCTTCTGCCACCGAGGCGCTTCAGCAGCTTTTGCAGCTTCCTCGGCGAATCCGCCATGATCTGCCCTTCGGCGGAAATCCAGTCCGGGCAACTATTAGCCTCGCGACAGCTGGCCATGTCACCGTGAACCAGCAGGAATTCCATCGGCTGGCCAACGCCGGAGCCGGCGGCCTCGGCGGACATGCAGGAAAAGACGAGAAGAAAAATACCCGCCAGAAACCATGAGGTCTGCCGGCAACAGCGTGCAACAAGCTGTTGGGAAATACGAAAGGGCATGAAATAAACGCCTGGAAGCAATTGCTATTTGAAGACCGATAGCAAGCGCTTTGGGCCTTCGCAAGGCGCGCTGGCATCACGCCTATCCCTCTCGATGGGCTGGCATTGCCACCGACCGCTGCGGCTTTACCGGAAATCACTCGTTTGAGCACGAAGCGTTGCAGATGACCGGCCCTCCGGCTGCATGTCGATCATGCTACGGCTGATATGGTTGCTACCGATATCAACAATGCCGAACCCTCCAAGCTCAACTCATGCATGTATTCATCATGCAGGTTTACCGCCAGTTTTGCCCGAAATCATTCCCCTTTCCGGACCTTCGGAAAGCACATCCCGTCACCATTCTGAAAAAATCAAGTGGACAGCCTTTTTACCCGCATCAGGTGATTTTAAAAAAGTATGATAAATCAGCAATTTACAATATTAAGATATATGAAAATAAAATATTATCTGGATATGTGGTATTTTTGCGTCTAGCATTCGCCTGCAAATCCAGTATTTGATAGCGAGAACACGCTGTGGGCGCCAATAAGTCACATGTCCTATTTCATCACTGCTGAGAGACAACTATTGCTTTCTGCCGAGTTGGCCACAGCCCGGACGCAGACGGCTTTTGCTCAAGCTTTGGAACGGACGAGCTCTGCCTTTGGCTTCAGCCAGGTGGCCTTTCTCAACGCTCCGGTTTCCGAAGACTCCATGCTGACGCCGCTCGTCATCGAAGGCTCGATACAACCACAATTTCTGCGCGACTTCGATCGTCAGCAACTGCTCCGCCGCTGCCCGATGCTGCTGCGGGTGCGGGACTCCGTGATGCCGCGCGCCTGGCACCTCCTGGAAAAAAACATCTCGCAGGACATGGAGTTGCCGCGCGAACTGCATGCGCTCCTGCTCAGTCACAATTGCCCGATGGGCATTGTCATCCCCATCAACGCCTTCGATGGGCAGCGCCTCGTCTTCTGGTTCATGGGCGATCGCAGCAGCCTCGGGCAAAGCGAGCTCAACGAGCTGAACATGCTCATGTTGCAGGCGATCGACATCTATAACTGCCTCAAGCGCAATGAGGGCTCCTTGCTGAACATGCTTTCGGCCCGAGAGCTGGAAGTCGTCCGCTGGACCGCGCAGGGCAAGACCTCGGTCGAAATCGGCCAGATCCTTTCCCTCTCCGACCATACGGTCAACGCCTACATGATGAATGCCATCAAGAAGCTCGATTGCGTCAACCGCACGCAGCTCGTCGCAAAGGCTATCCGGCTGAAACTGATCAGCTAGCCTTATTGGTCACTCCCTAGAATTCCGAAATTTCTGGCCTGTCGATCCTGCAGGTCGCAATGGCGAATTGGCGATCGTTAGAGCAACGATCGCCCTGTCGTTTTAACGTCCGCCAAGAACAGAGCGCATTTCCACCAGATTCGAGCGAACGCGCAGGATATAGAAGCCCATCGTCGCGAGATGGCTCGGCATGATCCAGCCGTCTTCGCGGCCATTCGAGATGATGGCGGGCTGGATGCGCAGAGCCGCCTCCAGCTGCTTCATGGTCCCGCCCCAGAGCGTGCCGAGATTGCGCTCGGCGATGACCTTTTGGAAGTCGGCCTCGACGGCGCTCAGAATACCGTAATAGCCATAGAGCTGGCCATAGGCGAACCAGAATCGGTCGTCGGCGCGCGTGTCAAACCAACCGTAATTGTGGTTCTCCGATCGCTCCGCAAGGATATCCGACGTGCTGCCGAGATCATTGGCGACACGATCGATGAATTGCAGGAGGTTGTCGGCGCGGCCATCGAAGACGGCGTTGCAGGTGCCAAGATCGGTGTTGAACTTGCGCAGGCTGGTGATGGCCGCGCGGTAGTAGCTCGGGGTCGGCGTCTTCGGACCGAAGGGGCGCATGCCGAAATACCAGCTTGCTTCGTCGAATTGCAGATTACCGCGGGCACTTTGCAGGTCGCCGTTGATACCCGACGTACCGCGCACGCGGCCGAGCGTGTCGACCAGCTCCACCGCCGTACGCCGTACCGCCTGGTTCACGCCCCGCTGAAAGGCTGCCTTGTTGTCGAGAAACGGCGTGTCGTCCCAGGCGACGCCGAAGAACCCGAGCTTGAAAAGCAGCATCGAGGAGATCCAGGCGTTCTGGTTCACATTGAAATCGATAAGATCGGCGGTGACGTCGACGGTCCCCGAAGTCTGGCAGGCTTTCGGCGTGGTCGCTGCGACCTGCTGCCCGCTCGTAACCGGCAACTCCTGCCCTGCCCCGACCTTGCGGTCCTCGAACCTGTAGACGCTGGGATAGCTGGTGTCGAAGCCGCTCCAGACCTGCGTCTGCCAGACAAAATATATGTAGAGCACCGCCATCAGCGTCACGAAAGCGGCAACCGGCAGCTTGATCAGCCAATTGCGCCGCTGATACCAGCCGTGGGCGGCCATGAAAGGCCAGAGTATCCCGACGACGAGAAGCCCAAGGCCGCGCGCGATGGCGGCGCCGATCCGCTTGAAGAACGCAGTAATCGAGATCGAGCATGGACGTCTCCCCTGAAGCGCCGCAGTCCTTCGGATACGCAAAGGACGCAAAGACACTTTGAAACCGCGCAACATATTCACGCCCATGCAGATATGTGTTTCCGAAGGAGACGGCAACCGGCTGATATCATTTTTCAATCGCAGATGATGACGAGGTCTCAGGCTCAGGCTCGACCAGTTGCTCCCCTTCCATCACCGGCGTGGCCAACAGCGGAGATTCCAGCCGTCGCATAAAGACCTTGTCGGCATGCTCCTTGCGTCTTGCAAGATCATGACCGGCGAGCACATTGGCCTCGAATGCACTCATCAACGCGGCGACCGGGGCCGGTCTTTCAACGGCGGGCAAAGGCGGCACAACCTCCGACATCACTGCCTTCAGCAAGGCGATCCGCTGTTCGGTATCGACCACAAGCTTGCCCGCCATCGCATTGACGGCGGCGACCTGCGCATTCAGAACTGTCGCCACCTCCTCGTAGATATCGATAAGCCGCTGCAGCGCCGTCCTCTCCGGCTGCAGAGCCTGCTCACGCGCTCGCAGATCGCTCTGCTCGGCAAGCAGCCGCTGATAGTCCGTTTCCAATTCGGATTGCGAAGCCGCATTGCGGATAGACGAGGCGCCAGCGCGCCGGTCCAGAATTCTCGGCGCCAAATCATCCACCTGGCGCTGCACGTCTTCTATCTCGAAATCGGCGTGCTGCCGCCGCTCGATGACCTGCGCCAGATGCGTCTCGCAATCATGAAAAGCCTGGATCAACAAGGGCCTGGCCGCCTTGAACAGGGCATCGAGCGAGGCTGATGCTCCCAGCGCCGCATCCAGTTCCGCCACGATTAACGCCGGTTTGACATGTCCTTGGCCGATCCTGCGCCCGAACCAACTTGACCTTTCGGGCCCGGCCTTTTCATCGAACAATCGCCGATGTTGCAAATCGGCCGCCGCAGTGACCCTATCCAGTTCCTTGACCAACGACCGCCCGAGGAATTTCCAGCGCTCGAGCAACTCAAGCGTCTCGCGCACCTGCGTCTCCTCCACCGGGAAATTGATAGGGCCGAGACGTGCGCCTCCGCGGGCGTGACCGGCAAGCATGGTGTTTGCCGCACCCAAGCCCTTGATCGCATCGTCGAGCGTCGCGCGCGCCTTGTCGAGCTCGCCGTCGAAGGGATGAACCTTGACCATGAAAGCGTCTCTCAATTGCCGTTACAGGCGAGATTAACCGCTTATAGGTGCAAAGAAAATGGCGGAACGCGCGTATTGCCTGTCGGCTTCAGCCGTCGCCGAGCGACACATCTGCTCTTACGTCAATTACCCTTGGGTACTTTACTCAGCGGCTCGCCGATCTCGATAGCGTGCCCATCCGGATCATAAAAGCGGAAGACCCGCTGACCCCATTGCTGTTTTTCGACAGGATGAATCAATTCAACATGCGGCGCGATATTTGCGAAGGCCGCATCAACATCCTCATGTTCGAAATACAGAAGCAAGTTTCTTTGCCCATAAGACTTGGCGGGATCGATATTTTGCCGCCAGACCGTCTTTTCAAGCGACCTGCCTTCATGGATCGCGAAGCCCGTCTCGAAGAGAACAAAATTTCCGAAGTCTTCCATGATCTTCAGACCGAGCCGCTTGTTGTAGAACTCCTTTGAGCAATTTATGTCGCGAACAAACGGAATGGGATTCACGAAACGCATTGCTTTTTTCCCAGTGGGTTGGAGAAACACGCCTGCAAGGGGTTCTGAAGCGGTTGCACGACTAGTGCGACAGCAGAGCTTGCCCTTTTACTGCGCGACAGCCGGGTTCTTCAGATAGGCGATGAGATTGTCGAGATCCTTGTCGCTCTTCAAGCCCGGAAAGGTCATCTTTGTGCCCTTCACCAGGAATTGCGGGCTGGGCAGGTATTTTCTGAGCAATGCCTCGTCCCAGACCTTGCCGTCGGCGCCGAACGCCTTCATCGCCGAGGAGTAGTTGTAGTCCGGCACGGTGGCGACGGGACGGCCGACCACGCCCATCAGCGATGGCCCGACATGGTTTTCATGCGCGGTCGCTGTGTGGCAGACGGCGCATTTCTTGAAGACCGCCGCGCCGGCGATCGCATCGCCATCGGCAAAGGCGGACGAACTGGAGAAAAAAACAGTGGCCGCAGCCAGCAGACAGAGCGATTTCATTATTCCTCCCTAATCGGGAAGCGATCCATCCCGTTGCCGCGACCATAGAGACATTTGCGGCCGCTTGCCGGATGACGCAATGACGCGGACGGTTCTACTCCTCCGCCATCGCCTCTTCCCAGTGACGGCGGCAGAGCGAAACATATTTGTCGCTGCCACCGATCTCGATCTGCGCACCGTCGCGCGCCGCCTTGCCGGCAGCATCCAGGCGCACGACCATCGTCGCCTTGCGCCCACAATGGCAGATCGTTCTGACTTCCCGCAACTCGTCGGCGATGGTCAGCAGCTCCTGCGAACCCGGAAATAACTTCCCATGAAAATCCGTGCGCAGCCCGTAGGCCATGACAGGCAGGTCGAGGCGATCAACGACATGGGCAAGCTGCCACACTTGTTCATGCGACAGGAATTGCGCCTCATCGACGAAGACGCAAGCCAGAGGCTCTTCGGCATGCATTTGATCGACCAAGGCGTAGAGATCGTCGGCAGCGTCGAACGGAATGGCCTCCATCGTCAGACCAATACGCGACGCTATCTTCCCGCGACCAGCACGATCGTCCAACGCCGCGATAAAGGCCGCAGTGCGCATACCGCGCTCCTGATAATTGTAGGCGGCCTGCAGCAGCATGGTCGACTTGCCGGCATTCATCGTCGAATAATGGAAGTAGAGCTTGGCCATAACATTCTCCTTGACCGTTTCATGGGTGCTCCGCCGCGCGAAGAAAAGACGCCTTTGACGAAAACCACAGGAATTACGGTCAGCCGGGGCGAAATAGGACTGGTTTTGCAACAGCGGATCGGAAAAACACCGGAGTCGCAATCAGCCCCACCAAACCGGCGCAAATACGCGGAGGTCGCTTGTAAATGTCAGTTATTGGTGCTTGCTTGGGAACGTTAGACTGGGAGTCACGTAATGATAAAAATGACATTTACCGCACTTGCCTTCGCTTCAACCCTTTCCGCGCTGACACTCGGCGCAACCGCAGCTTCCGCCGCCGAACCGGCAAGCTGTAGCACCGTGCATTTCGCCGATGTTGGCTGGACGGATATCACCTCCACCACGGCGACTGCCTCCATCCTCCTGAAAGCTCTCGGCTACGACACCGACGTCAAGGTGCTTGCGGTGCCGGTGACCTATCAGTCGCTGAAAAACAAGGACATCGACGTCTTCCTCGGCAACTGGATGCCCTCCATGGCCGAGAACATCAAGCCGTTTGCCGAAGACAAGTCGGTCGAAACCGTCGGCGCCAACCTGGAAGGCGCGAAATACACGCTCGCGACCAACGAAAAGGGCGCGGCGCTCGGCATCAAGGACTTCAAGGATATCGCCGCCCACAAGGACGATCTGGACGGCAAGATCTATGGCATCGAACCGGGCAATGACGGCAATCGCCTGATCATCGACATGGTCGACAAGAACACTTTTGGCCTCAAGGGCTTCGAAGTGGTCGAATCTTCCGAACAGGGCATGCTTGCCCAGGTGTCTCGCGCCGACAAGGCAGGCAAGCCGATCATCTTCCTCGGCTGGGCCCCGCATCCGATGAACAGCAATTACAAGATGACCTATCTCTCCGGCGGCGACGACGTCTTCGGAGCGAACTACGGCGGTGCGACGGTCTATACCAACGTCCGCGCGGGCTATCTTCAGGAATGCACGAACGTCGGCACCTTCGTGAAGAACCTCGTCTTCTCTTTGCCGATGGAAAACGAGATCATGGGCAAGATCCTGACCGACGGCAAGGAACCGGAAGTGGCTGCAACGGAATGGCTGAAGGCCAATCCGACAGCAATCACCCCCTGGCTCGCCGGCGTTACCACCAAGGATGGCGGTGACGGGCTTGCGGCAGTCAAGGCCAAGCTTGGCCTGTAACATCGAGGGGACAAGGGGCGGCTTAACCGCCCCTTTCTCTTCCATGGAAGGACTGCTTCCCTCCTATCGCGCCGCACATCGGGCAACGTCCAATGTGGCGCCATAGGCTGTTATTCTCCGGCGGCCGCATCCGGAACGACCCAAGACGTCCGGGATCGCCGCCCAAAGAGTGGGCAAGAACGTGAACTGGTTAACCGATTATCGCATCCCCATCGGCCCATGGGCCAAAGCCGTCGTCGACTGGCTGACGACCAATTTCATATGGTTCTTCGACGGCCTTTCCTTCGTCGCTTCGCATGGAATCAAAGCGCTGCTATTCCTCCTGCAAGCGCCACATCCGCTGATCGTCGTCGTCGTTATCGCGGCCATCGCCTATTGGATGCGCCGGAGCGTTGCTGTCACCGCCCTCACCTTCATCGGCCTGCTCATCACCATCAACCAGGGTTATTGGAAGGAGACGACGGAGACGCTTGCGCTGGTCTTGGCCTCCACTTTCGTCTGCATGCTCGTCGGCGTCCCCCTCGGCATCGCCGCCGCGCGCCGCCCGTGGCTCTATGCCTTCATGCGGCCGATCCTCGACCTGATGCAGACCATCCCGACCTTCGTCTATCTGGTGCCGGCGATGATCCTGCTCGGCCTCGGTATGGTGCCAGGCCTGATCGCCACGGTCGTCTTCGCCATTCCCGCATCGATCCGCATGACCCGCCTCGGCATCATCTCGACGCCGCCCTCTCTCGTCGAGGCGGCCGAAGCCTTCGGAGCGACGCCGCAACAGGTGCTGCGCAAAGTCGAGGTGCCCTTCGCCATGCCGCAGATCATGGCCGGTTTGACCCAGACGATCATGCTGTCGCTCTCGATGGTGTCCATTGCCGCCCTCGTCGGCGCACCTGGCCTCGGCGTGCCGGTACTGCGTGCGCTGAACAGTGTCAATGTCGCCAAGAGCTTCGATTCCGGCTCCTGCATCGTCATTCTCGCAATCATTCTCGACCGCATGTTCCGCGCCCCCGGCGAAGGAGACCGCTCATGACCACCGCCGTCACCTTCAACAACGTCAGCATCATCTTCGGCGACCGTCCCGAGGCTGCCCTCAAGCTCGCGGACGAAGGAAAGACCCGCGACGAGATCGGCAAGTCGACCGGCATGGTGCTCGGCGTCGCCAATGCCTCGCTGGAGATCGAGGAAGGCGAAATCCTCGTGCTCATGGGCCTGTCCGGTTCCGGCAAATCGACGCTGCTGCGCGCCGTCAATGGCCTGGCCCCGGTCGTGCGCGGCGATGTCGTCGTCAACACCAAGACCGGGCCAGTCAACCCCTATGGCTGTAGTCCCAAGACGCTGCGTGACCTGCGCATGCACACGGTCTCCATGGTGTTCCAGCAGTTCGCATTGCTGCCCTGGCGCACCGTTGCCGACAATGTCGGCTTCGGCCTCGAGCTTGCCGGCGTTCCGGAGCCGGAGCGGAAGAAGCGCGTCGACGAACAGCTGGAACTCGTCAACCTGACGCAATGGGCAACCCGCCGGGTCAACGAACTCTCCGGCGGCATGCAGCAGCGTGTCGGCCTTGCGCGCGCCTTTGCCACCGGCGCGCCGATCCTGCTCATGGACGAGCCGTTTTCGGCGCTCGATCCGCTGATCCGCACCCGCCTGCAGGATGAGCTTCTGGAATTCCAGCGCCGCCTGAAGCGGACGATCCTCTTCGTCAGCCACGATCTCGACGAAGCCTTCCGCATCGGCAATCGCATCGCCATTATGGAGAGCGGGCACATCATCCAGTGTGGCACGCCGCAGGAAATCGTCAGGAACCCCGCCGATCAGTATGTCGCCGACTTCGTGCAGCACATGAACCCGATCAGCATGCTCACGGCGGGCGATGTCATGCAACGGGGCCTCGGCCACTCCGCCAACAGCGGTTCGGTCACGGCCACGACGACGGTCTCGACGCCGCTTGTCGACATCCTCGACGCACTGACGCGCCAACCGGGCAATATTGGCGTCGTTGACAATGGCGTGGTTATCGGGACGATTTCCGCCCAGGACGTCGTGGCTGGCCTCACCAGCCACCGACGGAGGGAGTAGTCCATCTGGACTGCTCTTTCTGTTCTGCGGGAGAGAGACGATGAACGACAAGCCGTCCCTGTTACGGGAGACCGACGACGAAGCGCGTAAGCAGGCGCGTACCCTGTTGTGCTCGGCCCGCTTCGCGGCACTTGCCGTCTTCGACTCCGAGACCGGCTTTCCCTCCGTCAGCCGCGTGCTGACCGGCACCGATATCGATGACGTGCCGGTCATCCTCGTGTCCGGCCTTTCGGCCCATACCAAGGCGCTGTCGAAGGATCCGCGCGTCTCGGCCCTTTTCGGCGAGCCCGGCAAGGGCGATCCCCTCGCCCATCCACGCCTCAGCGTCCAATGCAACGCCGAGCGCGTCGATCGCGAAGATCCGCGGCATGAACGCATTCGTGCGCGTTTTCTCGCCCGCCATCCCAAGGCGAAGCTCTATGTCGATTTTCCGGATTTCTGTTTCTTCCGCCTGATCCCGCTTGCCGCCAGCCTGAATGGCGGCTTCGGTAAAGCCTTCGTTCTGCCAGGGTCCGATCTGATGATCTCTTTCGGCGGCTAACGAAATGCTCGCGAAAGAGGCAGATGCCGTAGTGCGAGAATTAGTAGCTCGCGTCCCGATATAGTCTCGGTCATCAGGGGTGGGCCGGAGGGGAAAATGGGCGAGTGTTGACGGATTTACGGCCTGGATACGGCAGGAATCGACTTAATTTGGGAAAATGGGGCGTTCAGAGGGGAATTCGCCCTACCCATATGGGCGGGACACGACCTTACAACACGCATATCTAAAATAGCATACTCGATACCTTAAATTTAGGTATATACAATCTTTCACCCCTCTTGGTATTGTTAGCTATCGGGTTAGCTCCCCGGTTTAGAAATTACGCAATTTCTGATGTACGCTCCGCATTAGGAAGATCAAAGAGATGAAAACAAGAAATTTGGCCGACCACTCCAACGTGGCGGCAGCACTATTATCTGCAATGGCGAACCCCAAGCGCCTGATGATTCTTTGCAGTTTGGTCAAGGGTGAAGTCCCGGTCGGCGTATTGGCCAACCAGGTGGGGCTCAGCCAATCTGCACTTTCCCAGCACCTTTCAAAGCTCCGTGCCCAGAAGCTGGTGAAGACGCGCCGCGATGCTCAAACAATTTACTACTCCAGCACTTCAGAGTCGGTCATCCGGGTCCTGGAAACACTGGAAGACATTTATTGTGAACCGGAAAAAAGCAGAACGGCTGCTTAAGAGCCCAAACTGGCTCTAAGACTGCCGAAGCATGATCCTCAGGGGGACGATACGTTCCAACCCTTGAGATCAAGCTGCTTTCATGACCACACATATATCTGATTTGGCTGGCAAATTTTCAATTTGCCAGCTTTTTCGCGTTGAGCCCCCATCTGCGTACAAGCGACACACGTCACGGCCCCATCGCGTTCGCTAGTCGCTTCTCTCCATACTAGATGCGATCTGATCTGATTTGGCCCACGCGAACAAGACAAGACGAGACAGAACAGGACGAAAAACGAAATCACCACATCCTGCCCTTACTCTGTCTCGTCTCGTCTTGTTCGGCCCCTCCCCTGCCTCCCCTCAGCTTCATCTTGACGCCAAGGGGCCGACTGATAATTTGACCAGACAGTCAATAATCACGCGACCCGCGCCGCGATCGGGAAATGGCCCCCGAATAGCCATGGAGAACAGCATGTCCACTCGTCTGAACGCCGCCCCCAATGATCTCAGCGCCTTTTGGATGCCGTTTACGGCCAATCGCCAGTTCAAGAAGGAACCGCGCCTCTTCGTCGGTGCCAAGGACATGTACTACACCACCCATGACGGGCGGCAGGTGCTGGATGGAACGGCGGGTCTGTGGTGCGTGAACGCCGGGCATTGCCGCCCGAAGATCACCGAAGCCATCAGCCAGCAGGCAGGCGAACTCGATTATGCACCGGCCTTCCAGCTCGGCCATCCCAAGGCTTTCGAACTGGCCAACCGGCTGGTGGATATCGCGCCAGAAGGCATGAACCACGTTCTCTATACCAATTCCGGCTCTGAATCGGTCGAGACCGCGCTGAAGGTGGCGCTTGCCTATCATCGCGTGAAGGGCAACGGCTCCCGCTCCCGCCTGATCGGCCGCGAGCGCGGCTATCACGGCGTCAATTTCGGTGGTATCTCCGTCGGCGGCATCGTCACCAATCGCAAAATGTTCGGCACGCTACTCACCGGTGTCGACCACATGCCACACACGCATGTTCCCGGCAAGAATACCTTCACCCGTGGTGAGCCCGAACATGGCGGCGACATCGCTTCAGAACTGGAGCGTATCGTCACGCTGCATGACGCCTCCACCATCGCCGCCGTCATCGTCGAGCCGGTCGCCGGCTCCACCGGCGTGCTGATTCCGCCGAAGGGCTATCTGCAGAAGCTGCGCGAAATCTGCACCAAGCACGGCATCCTGCTGATCTTCGATGAAGTCATCACCGGCTTCGGCCGCCTGGGCACGCCGTTCGCCGCCCAATATTATGGCGTCACCCCCGACATCATCGTCACAGCCAAGGGCCTGACCAACGGCGTCATCCCAATGGGCGCGGTCTTCGTCACCTCGGAAATCCATGACGCTTTCATGCAGGGACCCGAACACATGATCGAGTTCTTCCATGGCTACACCTATTCGGGCAACCCGATCGCCGCGGCCGCGGCTCTTGCCACGCTCGATACCTACAAGGAAGAAGGCCTGCTGACCCGCGCCGCCGAGCTTTCGGACTACTGGGCCGACGCACTGCACTCCCTGAAGGACTGCCCCAACGTCATCGACATCAGAAACACCGGCCTGATCGGCGCCATCGAACTCGCTCCGATCGCCGGCGAACCCACCAAGCGCGCCTTCACCGCCTTCCTCAAGGCCTACGAAAAAGGCCTGCTGATCCGCACCACCGGCGACATCATCGCCCTCTCCCCGCCGCTGATCATCGAAAAACACCACATCGACGAACTCTTCGGCAAGCTCAGGGAGATCTTGCAGAATAATATCTGAGGCTTAGACTTCAAGAAATCCACGCCCCTCATATTCCCATTGTTGCAAACGCAGAATGGTCGGATATGAGGGGCGAATTTTATGCGAGGAATGAACATGACCGCCAAACTTGAACGCTATATCGACCAGGGCGTCGGCCGGGAGCCGGCGGATATCGTGCTCAAGGGCGGGCGGTTCTTCGATCTGGTAACCGGCGAACTCGTCGCTTCCGACATCGCCATCTGCGGCGACCGGATTGTCGGCACCTGTGGCGATTACCAGGGCCGTGAAGAGATAGATATTTCGGGCCGGATCGTCGTCCCCGGCTTCATCGACACGCATCTGCATATCGAATCCTCGCTGGTGACGCCGCATGAGTTCGACCGTTGCGTCCTGCCCTATGGCGTGACCACCGTCATCTGCGACCCACATGAGATCGCCAATGTGCTCGGCACGGACGGCATCCAGTATTTCCTGGACAGCTCGCTCGAGACCATCATGGATATCCGCGTCCAGCTCTCCTCCTGCGTGCCGGCCACGCATCTGGAAACATCAGGCGCCGATCTGCCGATCGAGAAGCTGCTGCCCTTCCGCGACCATCCGAAAGTCATCGGCCTTGCCGAGTTCATGAATTTCCCGGGTGTCGTCTACAAGGACCCTATCTGCATGGCCAAGCTCGATGCCTTCCAGGGCGGCCATATTGACGGCCATGCGCCGCTGCTGCGCGGCTATGATCTCAACGGCTATCTCTCAGCCGGCATCCGCACCGAGCATGAATCGACCACCGCCGAAGAAGCCCTCGAAAAGATCCGCAAGGGCATGCATATTCTCGTGCGCGAAGGTTCGGTCTCCAAGGACCTGCACGCCCTGATGCCGATCCTGACCGAGCGCCTGTCGCCCTATCTGGCCCTCTGCACCGACGACCGCAATCCGCTCGACATCGCCGAACAGGGTCATCTCGATTATATGATCCGAACGGCCGTCGCTCATGGCGTCGAGCCGCTGGCGATCTACCGCGCCGCCTCGATCTCCGCTGCTCGCGCCTTCGGCCTGCGCGACCGCGGTCTGGTGGCGCCCGGCTGGCGTGCCGATCTGGTCATCATCGACAGCCTGGAGAATTGCAAGGCGGAGACGGTGTTCTCGGCTGGCCGTCGTGTCACCACAGAGCTATTCGCCACCCGCAAGCCGGTCTCCCCCGTCGGCCTCGATAGCGTCAGGGCAAGCCCGATCAATGCCGCCGATTTCGGCGTACCGGCCACCGAGGGCGAAAGCTCGGTCATCGGCGTCATCCCCGGCAAGATCATCACCGAACACCGCCGCTACCGTCTGCCGCTCAAGGGCAACCAGACCGACCTCGACCTCGGCAACGACATCATCAAGGTCGCCGTCATCGAGCGCCACGGCAAGAACGGCAATCACGCCAATGGTTTTGTGCAGGGGTTTGGCCTGAAGAAGGGCGCTATCGCCTCGACCGTCGGCCATGACAGCCACAATATCTGCGTCGTCGGCGTCAACGAGGATGACATGGCCCGCGCCGCCAACCGTCTCAGCGAAATCAACGGCGGTTTCGTCGTCGTCGAAAGCGGCATCGTCACCGGCGAAATCGCCCTGCCCATCGCCGGCCTGATGAGTCTGGAGCCCTATGAAAGCGTGCGCGACACGCTGCATCACCTGCGCCAGGCGGCTTATGCCCTCGGCGCGACGCTGGAAGAACCCTTCCTGCAACTCGCCTTCCTGCCCCTGCCGGTCATCCCGCATCTGAAGATTTCGGACCGGGGCCTTGTGGATGTCGACAAGTTCATGCTGATCGGCTGATCACCCGACCTGTCCGCAGAACACATCCAGTGCTGCGAGCGTCACCAACTCGCCCACGTCCGAGCCCTCGAAGCCCGGCATAGGCACGACCTTGGCCACCTTTACCCCCTCCGGCAGGGTGACCTTCACAGGCTCGCGGGAAAGATTGAAGACAAAGAACAGCGTCGCATCGCCCTTGCTGCGCGTAAAGGCGAGTACGTCTTCCTTCGTGTCGAGGAAGGTCATGTCGCCGTCGAGCAGTACCGGATGCTGCTTTCGGAAGGCCAGCGTCTGGCGATAATGGTGCAAGACGGATTGCGGATCCGCCTCCTGCTTGTCGACGGCAAGTGCTGCGTGCTGATAGGGCACCGGCAGCCATGATTTCTCCGCCGTGGTGAAGCCGGCATGCGCGCGGCTCCCCTCCCAGGGCATCGGTGTGCGGCATCCGTCGCGGCCCTTGAAGGCCGGCCAGAAGCGGATGCCGTAGGGATCGCGCAGGTCCTCGAAGGAAAGCTCCGCTTCGGGCAAACCCAGTTCCTCACCCTGATAGAGGCAGATCGAGCCGCGCAATGTCGACAGCAGCGAAATTGCCAGCTTGGCAACACGAGGCTGCTCGGCCTCCGTTTCGGCGAAGCGGCTGACATGGCGATTGACGTCATGGTTGGAGAAAGCCCAGCAAACCCAGCCATCAGCGACATTTTCCTGGAAATCCCCCACGCAGCGGCGGAAATGCGCCGGCGTGAAATCCGGCCCAAGCAGATCGAAGGTATAGCACATATGCAGCTTGTCGCCGCCGCTGGTATAGGCGGCCACGGTCTGGAGCGAGCGAGCGCCATCGCCCACTTCACCGACGGTCGCACGCCCCTCATACTGATCGAGCAGCGCGCGGAAACGCTTCAGGAAATCGATATTTTCCGGCTGCGTCTTGTCGTAGAGATGGTTCTGCATCCCATAGGGATTGCTCTCTGGTGCATCCAGCCCGCCGATGACAGTGGTCGCGGGCGGATTGTCCCTCAGCTGCTTGTCGCAGAAATAATAGTTGACCGTATCCAGCCGGAAGCCGTCGACACCGCGATCGAGCCAGAACTTGACCGTGGCAAGCAAGGCGTCCTGGACTTCGCTGTTGTGGAAATTCAGGTCCGGCTGCGAGGTCAGGAAATTGTGCTGGTAGTATTGCCGGCGCACACCGTCCCATTCCCAGCCCGGTCCGCCGAAGATCGACAGCCAGTTGTTCGGCGCCGTGCCGTCCGGCTTCGGATCGGCCCAGACATACCAATCCGCCTTGGGATTGTCGCGACTTGCCCGGCTCTCGACGAACCAGGGATGGCGATCGGAGGTGTGCGAGATCACCTGATCGATGATGACCTTGATGCCGAGCGCATGCGCCGATGTCATCATCTCGTCAAAATCGGCGAGCGTCCCGAAGATCGGATCGACATCGCAATAATCGGCGACGTCATAGCCCATGTCCGCCATCGGCGAGGTGAAGAACGGCGCCAGCCAGATGGCATCCACACCGAGCGATGCGATATGCGGCAGGCGGCGGGTGATGCCCTTGATATCGCCAAGCCCGTTGGCGTCTGTATCCTGAAACGATCGCGGATAGACCTGATAGATCACCGCGCCACGCCACCAATCAGCTTCCGCCACCTTGCTCGCTGAGCTCATCAACAATCCGCCTCGATTTCATAAGGGTTCTTTCAAGTCGCACACTAAGCCAGAGGCGGCAAGCCGCCAATCGGAGAAGCATGTCACCCGAATTAAACGCAGAGGTTTTATGAGGCTGATTTTGCAAAACTCCCATGGGTAGAAACGTCTTCGCCGCCAGTGACGATTTGTCAGGGGGGCTTGAAAGCGACGTCGCATCAGATAACTTGCGACATTGACCTGCACGTCCAGGTCATCTGCGGAACTAAAATAACCTTGAAAAAACAAGGTCCGTAACTCCAGAAAGGTGGGGATATATATGGCTTATTTCACCCGGAAATTCATCGCGTCGGCGTTCGTCGGCACCTTATTGAGCGTTTCCGCACATGCGGCGACCCTCAATATCCACAATGGCGGCGACCCCACGTCGCTTGATCCCCAAAAGATTTCCGGCGACTGGGAAAACCGCATCGACGGCGATATTTTCGAAGGCCTGGTGACGGAAGATCCCAAGGACAACCCCATTCCTGGGCAGGCCGCAAGCTGGACCATCTCCCAGGACCAAAAGGTCTATACCTTCAAGCTGCGCGACGGCGTCAAGTGGTCCGACGGCACGCCGGTGACCGCCAGCGACTTCGTCTTCTCCTTCCAGCGCCTGATGGACCCCAAGACCGCCGCCCAATACGCCTATCTGCAATATACGATCCTGAACGCGGAAAAGATCAACAAGGGCGAGATCAAGGATCTCAGCCAGCTCGGCGTCAAGGCGATCGACGACAAGACGCTGGAAATCACGCTCGAAAACCCCACCCCCTATTTCCTCAACGCGCTGATGCACTACACCGCCTATCCGGTGCCGAAGCACGTCGTGGAAGCCAAGGGCGACGAGTGGGTCAAGATCGGCAACATCGTTACCAACGGCCCCTACAAGCCCACCGAATGGGTGCCTGGTTCGCATGTCAGCATGGTCAAGAGCGATCAGTATTACGACGCCAAGGACATCAAGATCGACAACGTCAACTACTATACGCTGGAAGATCAGGCGGCCGCACTGAAGCGCTATCGCGCCGGTGAGTTCGACATCCTGACCTCTTTCCCCGCCGACCAGTATGAGTGGATCCAGAAGAACCTTCCTGGTCAGGCGCATGTGGTACCGTTCCTCGGCACCTATTATTACGTCCTGAACTCCACCAAGCCGCCCTTCAACGACAAGCGCCTCCGCCAGGCCCTCTCCATGGCCGTCAACCGCGAAGTCATCGGCCCGAAGATCCTCGGCACCGGCGAACTGCCATCCTATTCCTGGGTGCCGCCGGGCACCGCCAATTATGGCGAGCCAGCCTATGTAAGCTGGAAGGACGAGCCCTACGGCAAGAAGGTCGAAGAGGCCAAGAAGCTCCTCAAGGAAGCCGGCTTCGGTCCCGACCATCCGCTGAAGGCACAGCTTCGCTACAACACCAACGACAACCACAAGCGCATCGCCGTTGCGATCGCCGCCATGTGGAAGCCGCTTGGCGTCGAAATCGAGCTCTACAACACCGAAACCAAGGTGCATTACGACGAGATGCAGCGCGGCGAAGTGCAGATCGGCCGCGCCGGCTGGCTCGCCGACTACAACGATCCGATCAACTTCCTCAACCTGCTGTCGACCGGCGTCGAAATGAACTACGGCCGCTGGAGCAACCCGCAATATGACGCGCTGATCAAACAGGGCAATGCGGAAATCGACCTGAAGAAGCGCGCCGAGGTCTACAAGCAGGCCGAACAGCTTGCGCTCGACGACAGCGCCGCGATCCCGATCTACTATTATGTTTCCCAGAATATCGTTGCTCCGAAGGTTGAAGGCTTCGTGGACAATATTCAGGACATTCACCGCACCCGTTGGCTGTCCATCAAACAATAATAGGAAAAGGCCCTACCCGCTCTTGCCGGGTGGGGCCTCAACGCACCCATGTTTCGCTATGCTCTCCGTCGTCTGCTGTCGACAATCCCTGTCTTGTGGATTGCCGTAACAGTGTGTTTTTTCATTTTGCGTCTCGCTCCCGGCGGCCCTTTCGATGGCGAACGGCCATTGCCGCCGGAAGTCAAAGCCAACCTCGCGGCCCACTACAATCTCGATAAGCCGCTGGTCGAGCAATACCTGATCTATGTCGGTGACGTGATGAAGGGCGACCTTGGCCCCTCTTTCGCCAATCAGGACTTCACCGTCACCCAGCAAATCATGTCGGGCTTTCCCTACACGCTGACCATTGGCGGCGCCGCCTTCATCCTGTCGACCATCATCGGCGTGTTCGTCGGCTGTCTTGGGGCGCTCTATCAGAACCGGAGCGCCGACTATTGGCTGGGCGGAGGCCTACTCCTCGGCCTCGTCATGCCGAGCTTCCTGATCGCCCCGATCCTGCAGCTTATCTTTGGCAACACGCTTGGCTGGCTGCCGGTCGGCGGCTGGGGCGACGGCTCGATCCGGTTCCTGGTCCTGCCCATCATCGTTCTGACCCTGCCGCACGCAGCCCGCATCTCACGCCTGATGCGCGGCTCGATGATCGAGGTAATGGGCCAGAACTTCATCCGCACCGCCAAGGCCAAGGGTATCGGGCCCAGGCTCACGGTGATGCGTCATGCATTGAAACCGGCGATGATGCCCGTTGTCTCCTATCTCGGACCGGCGGCAAGCTATCTGCTCACAGGTTCGCTGGTGGTGGAAAGCATCTTCGGCCTTCCCGGAATCGGTCGCTACTTCGTCGGCGCCGCGCTCAACCGCGACTACGGCATGGTCCTCGGCACGGTCATTTTCTACATGGTGCTGATCGTGATTCTGAACCTGATCGTCGACATCGCCTACGCCTGGCTCGATCCGAAAGTGAGAATGCGATGATCCTCAATTCCGCAAAACGTGAATTGCTGGAAGCAGAGTTGCTTGCAGCCGAGGGGCTCGCACCGAAAGGCCGTTCCCTCACGGGCGACGCCATGCGCCGCCTCCTGCGCAACAAGGCAGCCGCCCTCTCCATCATTGTGCTGGCTCTGCTAGTGCTCGTCGCCATCGTTGGCCCGAGCTTGCTTCCCTTTAACTATGAGGACCCGGACTGGAACTCCTTCCGAGGCGCTCCGGACTTTGCCGTCGGCCACTATTTCGGCACTGATGGTAACGGCCGCGATCTACTGGCGCGCACGCTCTACGGCACGCGCGTTTCACTGACCGTCGCGCTCGTCGCCACGCTCGTCTCGGTCGTCATCGGAGTGCTCTACGGCGCCGTCTCGGGCTATTTCGGCGGCCGCGTCGATGCCGTCATGATGCGCTTCGTCGATATCATGTACGCGCTGCCCTACGTCCTCTTCGTCATCCTGCTGATGGTAATCTTCGGCCGCAACGTCTATCTGCTGTTCGCGGCAATCGGTGCGCTCGAATGGCTGACCATGGCGCGCATCGTGCGTGGCCAGACACTCTCCATCAAGCAGCGGGAATTCATCGAAGCGGCGCGGGCCTCCGGTCAGCGACCGTTCAAGATCATCCTCAAGCACATCGTTCCGAATCTCGTCGGGCCGGTCGTCATCTACGCAACGCTCACCATCCCCGAGATCATCGCCACGGAAAGCTTCCTGTCCTATCTCGGCTTTGGCGTGCAGGAACCGTTGACCTCGCTCGGCACATTGATCGCTGAAGGGTCGGCCGGCATGGAGACCACGCCCTGGATCCTGTTCTTCCCCGCCGGTTTCCTGGTCGCCCTGCTGATGAGCCTGCTCTTCATCGGCGACGGCCTGCGCGACGCTTTCGATCCGAAGGATCGCTGACATGACAGAAACACTTCTCGAACTCAAAGACTACTCGATCACCTTCCGCACGCCGGAGGGCGAAGTTGCCGCCGTCTCGAAGATGAACCTCAAGGTCGGCCGTGGCGAGCGTGTCGCCATCGTTGGCGAATCCGGTTCCGGCAAGAGCCAAACCTTTCTCGGCCTGATGGGCCTGCTCGCCAAGAACGGCCGCACCAGCGGCCAGGCGCTGCTGGACGGCAAGGACATCCTGAAATTGAAGCCGCGCGAACTCGATCATGTGCGCGGCAAGGATGTGGCGATGGTCTTCCAGGACCCGATGACGGCACTCAATCCGTCGCTGCGCATCTCCCGGCAATTGACGGAGCAGCTCGAAGTCCATGGTGGGCTTTCGGCGCGCGCCGCCTCGGCAGCCGCGCTGGACATGCTGAAGCGCGTCGGTATTCCCGACCCCTCCCGGCGCTTTAATCTCTATCCGCATGAGCTCTCCGGCGGCATGCGCCAACGCATCGTCATCGCCATGGCGCTGCTGACCAAGCCGAAGCTGCTGATTGCCGACGAGCCGACAACGGCGCTCGATGTCACCATCCAGGCCCAGATCCTCGATCTTTTCAACGAGCTGACGGCGGAGATGAACACGGCTCTGGTGATGATCACCCACGATCTCGGCGTCGTTGCCGGTCTCGCCGATCGCGTTGCCGTCATGTATGCCGGCCGCATCGTCGAGGAAGCCCCGGTCGACGAGCTGTACGAAAATCCGGCTCATCCCTATACGGCGGCGCTGCATGCCTCCATCCCACGGCCGGATCAGGATGTCGACGATCTCGCCGTCATCCCAGGCCGGCCGCCGAACCTGATGCACCTGCCGCGTGGCTGCGCCTTCTCGCCGCGCTGCGCCCATGTGGAGGACGACTGTCTGGACGCTGCGCCGCCGCTCAACGAACTCGCGCCGCAGCGTTGCGCTGCCTGCTTCCACCCCCTTTCGGCTAATCAGGAACGGAGCCTCGTCCATGGCTGAGCAAACGCTTCTGAAGGTCGAGCACCTCACCACCGAATTCGAGCTGCCGTCGAAATCCTTCTTTAAACCGCCGCTGATCCTGACGGCGGTCAACGATGTCAGCTTCGAGCTGAAGACCGGGCGCACGCTCGGCATCGTCGGAGAATCCGGCTGCGGCAAGTCCACGCTCGGTCGCTCCATCCTGCGGCTGATCAAGGCGCAGAAGGGCCGCATCATGTGGCAGGGCGGCAACCTCCTGGATCTGTCCGAAGAAGAAATGCGCGCCGCCCGCCGCGACATGCAGATCATCTTCCAGGATCCGATCGCCTCGCTCGATCCGCGCATGACCGTCGGCGACATCATTGCCGAACCACTGACCGTGTTCGAGCCGAAGCTGTCGAGAGCGCAGCGGCAGGACCGCGTCCGTGAGATCATGGCGGCGGTCGGCCTGGTGCCGGAGATGATCAACCGCTATCCACATGAGTTCTCCGGCGGACAGGCACAGCGCATCGGCATCGCCCGCGCCGTCATCACCCGGCCGAAGCTGATCATCTGCGACGAGCCGGTCTCCGCCCTCGACGTCTCGATCCAGGGCCAGGTGATCACGCTTCTGCGCAAGTTGCGCAAGGAGTTCGGCCTGACGCTGATCTTCATCAGCCACGACCTCTCCGTCGTGCGCCTGATCTCGGACGACGTGCTGGTGCTCTATCTCGGCAAGGTGGTAGAGGCCGGCTCTGCCGCCACCGTCTTCGACCATCCGGCACATCCCTATACGCAGGCGCTGTTCTCCGCTGCACCGATCCCGGATCCGAAACTGGCGCGCGGCCGCCAGCGCATCCGCCTGCAGGGTGACCCGCCCTCGCCGCTCAACCCACCGCCCGGCTGCGTTTTCTCGCCGCGTTGCTGGAAGGCGACGGATATCTGTCGGACGAAGGCGCCACCGACCGAGCAGGTGCGCCCGGGCCAGACCGCGGCGTGCTATCATATGGACTTGCCGTAAGGCTGCAAAAGTGGACGGCGGAGCCCGCCGTCCACCTTGCCCAAGCGGCCCCATGCGGGTATGCAGCAAGCAGGTAAACTGCGGGAGGCAAGTCTTGGGCGGGCGTTTTCTATCGATCGGCGAATGCATGGTGGAGCTGTCGCAGGCCAAGGACGGGCATCTGCGCAAGGGCTTTGCCGGTGATACGTTCAACACGGCCTGGTATGCTCGCGCCTGCATGCCGCAAGATTGGTCGGTCGATTATTTCACCGCGCTCGGCGATGACGCCATGTCCGACGAGATGCTGGATTTCATGGGCGCGCACGGCATCGGCACGGCAAATATCCGCCGCCTTCTCGGCAAGACGCCGGGTCTTTATATGATCAACCTCAAGGACGGCGAGCGCTCCTTCAGCTACTGGCGCGACAGTTCCGCCGCCCGCCAGCTCGCCGCCGACGGCGACCAGTTGCGCACCGCGATCGAAGCGTCCGACGTCCTCTATTTCTCAGGCATCACCCTAGCGATCCTGTCCCATGAGGATGCCGAGACGCTACTCGCCGAACTCCGCCGCGCCAAGGCCATCGGCAAGCTGGTGGCCTTCGACCCCAATATCCGTCCGCGCCTCTGGTCAAGCCTGGACGCCATGCACACACTGATCGGCGAAGGCGCCCGCGCCTCGACGCTGGTCATGCCGAGCTTCGACGACGAGGCGGCGCATTTCGGCGACGACTCGATTGCCGGCACCATCCGCCGCTATCGGCAGCACGGCGCCAATATGGTCGTCGTCAAGAATGGCCCCGAAGGTGCCACCATCGGCACAGACGCCGGTGAAACACTGGTTCCGGCGGTGAAAGTTGCCAAGGTCGTCGATACCACCAGCGCCGGCGACAGCTTCAACGGCGCGTTCCTCGCCGATTATCTCGAGCACGACGACCCGATAGCTGCCGCCCATTTCGCCGCTGTGATCGCCGCCAAAGTCATCCAGGAACACGGCGCCCTGGTGCCCCCCGAGAAGCTCCAGACAGCCGACTAAGCGCTGTAATATTTCCATCATGGACAACCCGCACAATAGAGCAAGCGCGGGAATCACCTTTGTTGCCCCGCATTTGGTTGTACCGGCATCATCAGGATGCGGTGCAGATGGAACGTTTTGGACATGTTGCAACGTTTGTCGGACATCGATCACAAGGCATGGGCTGAGGCGGCAACTCCGGTTTCAGTGCCCGAACGCCTGATCATCGTCAGCGATGCCTGGCATCCGCAGGTGAACGGCGTTGTCCGATCGATCGAAAACACCAACCGCGAACTGGCGCGCATGGGCATTGAAGTGACCATGATCACACCGGAAGGCTTCCGCAACATTCCCTGCCCGACATATCCAGAAATCCGCCTGTCGATCGCGAGCTACCGCAAGGTCGCCGCCCGGATCGAAGCAGCGCGACCGACCTATGTGCATATCGCCACGGAAGGCCCACTCGGGCTGACGGCCAGGCGGTGGTGCGTGAAGAACGGCATGCCGTTTTCGACCAGCTACCACACCCGCTTCCCCGAATATGTCGCCGCCCGGCTGCCGATCCCGCAAAGCTGGCTCTACGCCTTCGTCAAATGGTTCCACAATGCCGGCTTCGGCTGCATGGTCGCAACACCGAGCCTTGCCAACGAACTCAAGCAGAAGGGCATCTCCAACCTGCTGCCCTGGAGCCGCGGCATCGATTCCGCGCTGTTTCGTCCGCAGCCGCTGGAGGACGCCCCCTTCGGCCTGCCCCGCCCGATTTTCATGACCGTCGGTCGTGTCGCTCTCGAAAAGAACCTGCCGGCTTTCCTCGATCTCGACCTGCCGGGCTCGAAGGTCGTCGTTGGCGACGGGCCGGCACGCGCCGAGCTGCAGAAACTCTATCCGATGGTGCATTTCCTCGGTTCGAAGTTCGGCGAAGCCCTGGCGCACGCCTATTCCCAGGCCGATGTCTTCGTCTTCCCGTCAAAGACCGACACATTCGGCAATGCCATCCTCGAAGCGCTGGCAAGCGGTGTTCCCGTTGCCGCCTACCCCGTCACCGGCCCCGCCGACATTCTCGCCGGCGACGAAACGGCCGGCGTCGTCAATGATGACCTGGGGGAAGCCTGCCGCGCCGCACTCTCCTCTTCTCGCGAGGCAGCCCGAGCGCTGGCGCTCAACTATTCCTGGGAAGCCGCCACGACCCAATTCATCGGCAACGTCCGCGTCGCCAACCATCGCGGCCGGATGTTGGTTCGCAAACACTAGGCTCTTGTTACTCGCTGTCGACAAGCGGCCATTGTTGCGCGCCGTGCAAGACACGTATCAGCTCGATACTGTCTTCGACCCTGTACACGACGAGAAACGAGGTTCGCGTCACGACCAGTTCGCGCGTGCCCGGTAATCGGCCAATGCGACCGGAATGAGGGAAATCTACAAGCCGTTGAATTTGCGCCTCGACCTCTCGAAGTTGGCTTCGAGCCGCAGCCGGATTGCGTTCGGCGATATAAAGCATGAATCGCTCGACATCGCTGATTGCTGTTTCATGCCAGACCAATCGCACCGCTTTATCGCGCCCGACGCGTCAATTCAGCGCGCAGAGCGTCAAGTCGATCTTTGACTTCCTCATCCGGCACAACCCGGTTCGTCCCATCCTTGATCCCGTCAAGCGCCTCCTGCACTTGCGCGCGAAACCATGTGTCATACGCCGCCGCCTCCTGCTGTTGGCGGAGTCGCTCCGTCTGGTCGGGGCGCTTGCGCTCGATCGCTTCCGGATCGTAGTCGACAGTATCGATTTCGAAACGCGGCATTCCCAACTCCTCGCGCACAAAAGAAACCGCAGTGTTCAGATTCCGCCAGAGCCGCGGTTGATGTGACCGCTGCGCGGCGACGGCTCGCTCGGCTGTGCCATAGCGAACAAGAACGGCCCAGCCGCCAGGCTGACCGACGACCACCGCACCCTGGATCGCATGCGCCTCGGCAAGGCTCTTGACGGTTTTGCCATCGATAATTTCTGTTGGCTTGCCTGCGCGGATCATTTTCATCTCATGAATTTTGAGTGAGCATGGATGAATTATTGAGTAATTGCACACAGAAGTCGAGAGAGAATATAATGGCGGACGGCGTCCGGGGGTTCAAACGATCATTTTTCGGGAAATCCGGAACTATGCATGGCAGTCATGCATTTTTATGATTACGATTGTTTATCGCACGACTTAAATAGACTCCCTTACGGAGTGTTAGAGATGACCGACGACCTATTGAAATTAGACAACTTCATATGCTTCGCCCTCTATTCGGCGAACCATGCAATGAACCGACTGTATAAGCCGATGCTCGATGAATTGAACCTCACCTACCCGCAATATCTCGTCATGGTGACGTTGTGGGAGGAGGATGGTCAGACGGTTGGCGGTATCGGCGAGAAGCTATTTCTCGAATCAAGCACGCTGACGCCGCTGCTGAAACGTCTCGAAGTCGCGGGTTTCATCCAGCGTATCCGCAGCAAGGAAGACGAACGGCAGGTACTGATCCGCCTGACGAGTGAAGGGACGGCGCTGAAGACAAAAGCCGCCGCCATCCCCCCTTGCATCCTTGATGCGTCGAATACGACGGCAGCTGAGTTGACGCGATTGAAAGCGGAAATCGTCACCCTGCGCGAAGCGCTGAACAAGGGCGCGGCCTGATCCCTCAGCCCGTCACCGCTTTTTCTTGGTCTCGTAGGGATTTTCCGATGTGCGGAAATGGATGCGGATCGGCACGCCCGGCATGGCGAAATCCGCACGCAGGCCGTTGATAAGATAGCGCACGTAGGATTCCGGCAGCGAGTCCGAGCGCGTGCAGGAAATCATGAAAGCAGGCGGACGTGCCTTTACCTGGGTCATGTATTTCAGCTTGATGCGCCGTCCGGAAACAGCGGGTGGCGGATGCTGAACCTGCTGCGTTTCCAGCCAGCGATTGAGCTTGGCGGTGGCGATCCGCTTGTTCCAGACCTTGTCGGTGTCAACAATCGCCTGCATCAGCCGGTCCAGGCCGTCACCCGTCTGGCCGGCAATCGGCACGGCGCGGATGCCGCGAGCCTGCGGCAGCAGCCTGTCGGTCTTTTCGCGAAGGTCCGCAAGCACGGCCTGGCGATCCTCGATCATGTCCCACTTGTTAAAGGCGATGACGGCGGCGCGGCCTTCACGGATGACCAGATCGACGATCTGCAGATCCTGCTTCTCGAAGGGAATAGTGGCGTCGAAAATGATGACCACGGTCTCGGCGAAACGGATGGCGCGCAACGTGTCGGCGACGGAAAGCTTTTCCAGCTTCTCGGTCACCCTGGCCTTACGGCGCATACCGGCGGTATCGAACATCTTCACGGTGCGGCCGCGCCAGGACCAGTCGACCGAGATGGAATCGCGCGTGATGCCGGCTTCCGGGCCGGTCAGCAGCCGATCCTCACCGAGAAAGCGATTGATCAGAGTCGATTTGCCGGCATTCGGGCGGCCGACGATGGCGACGCGCAGCGGCCGGGTCTCATCATAAACCGGCTCTTCTTCTTCGATCTCCTCGCCATCCTCGCCTGTGGGGGAGCGCGGAATTCTGACATTCGTCTCTGCTTCGTCATCTCTCGGCGGGAAAGCCTGGTCATGGCCGATTGCTTCGACGATTGCGTCGCGCAGATCCATCATTCCCTGGCCATGTTCGGCCGAGATCGGGCAAGGCTCGCCGAGGCCCAGCGCATAGGCATCGTAGAAGCCGCTGTCGGAGCCGCGTGCTTCGGACTTGTTGGCGACCAGGACGACCGGACGGCCGCGCTTGCGCAGCATTTCCGCCAGCGTCTTGTCGACATGCGTCAAGCCCATCTTGGCATCGACGACGAACAACGTCAGGTCAGCCTCATCGATCGCCAGCTCGGTCTGGGCGCGCATGCGGCCTTCGAGCGTCTCTTCGTCCGCTTCTTCGAGACCGGCGGTATCGACGATGCGGAAACGCAGGTCGATCAGCTTGGCCTCACCGGGACGACGGTCCCGCGTGACACCCGGCGTATCATCGACAAGCGCCAGCTTCTTGCCAACCAGACGGTTGAACAGCGTGGACTTGCCGACATTCGGGCGACCGACGATCGCAACCGTGAAACTCATTTAATAATTTACCCTTCAGCCGTTCGCAGCCGGAGCTTTGCCGGATGCCGTAATGAGGTCAAGCAGCATTTGGGCGCGATTGCCGACATTGCGCGGGCTCTGGGGATCATCAACGATCGCCTGGAACCATTGCCGTGCCTTGGCAAAATCGCCTGCCTTGTAGGCGGCAAGACCCAATACGTCACGCGCCGAATGCCGGAACGTATTGGCGGGCACCGCCAGTTCCTGGGCTTCGGCCGCGACCTGATCATAAGTGCCCGTATCGACCAGCAGATATGCCGCACGCAGGCGAGCCGCATCGCGGATAACCGTCGGAAGAGCTGTCTCCTTGCCGATTGCCGAGAAAGCGGCAACAGCACCGGCGGTATCGCCCTTCTGCGCCTGCAGCGTAGCGGCGCGCATACGCGCCAGCAGCGGATAGGAACCGCTACCATCTTTTTCGATGACGGCAAGTGCTGCCAGCGCATCGTCGGTCTTGTTCTGATCGGCCAGCGTCAGCGCGGAAATGAACTGATCGCCGCTGTTGCCAGCCTGCTGACCGGACCAGTAGCGATAGCCGCTATAGGCGGCGGTGCCGACAACGACAAGCACGGCAGCGCCGATGATAAGCCGGCCAAAACGGCGCCATACGAACCGCAATTGGTCCGAACGCAGTTCCTCGTTCACCTCACGGATGAAGCTGTCGTCATTGAATGCCATTCTCGTCTCCGGCCCAGGCCAAATTATTCCAAAGAGCTTATGGGGTTGTGGGCCTTCTACCCCATTTTGCGTCCGTTGTAAGGGGGAATGGCAGAAATCGTCACATAACCAGCGGCGAAACCCCGATAATCCACGCATGCAGCTTCCAAATAATCAATCCCCAGGCGACGACGCCGATGACGATCGCATAGAGATCGTATTTCGCCGAAACGAACGGGCGTAGCGAAATCTCACCGGCGCGCTCACGCTTCTTCAGCGAAATCCGGAGAATAACGCCCCAGGCGAGGAAAGCGGCAAACAGCAGCATGGCGGCGCCATCGCCATTGGAGAGCAGATGCGCCAAAGCCCAAATCTTCACCGACAGCACCATTGGATGCTTCGCCCTGACTGCGATATGCCCCGCTGGCAACAGCGAGGCGACAAGACAGATCATCGCGAACAGCATCAACAGGATCGTGATGTGGCTCATCCAGAACGGCGGCGACCAGATCGGGGTCATGTCGCGCGCCTGCCCGAACCCATAGATGAGAAGAATCAGCGTCAGGACGCTGGCAATGGAATAGCCGATCTTCCAGCCGGGCTCCCCTAGGCTCGAGATCAACGAGCTGCGTAAACCCGGCGCGACGACGCGGATCAGGTGGAGACCGAGGAAAAGAACGATGCCGAGAATGAGCAATGACATGAGGAAATCCTGTTTCGCCGTTGTAATGACATCAGTATCGATTATGGCGAAAATTACTAGCGTCACCGCAGCTTTGCCGCATTTAGGCGACAGGAAGCCACCAAGTTAGAGCGTGATCCCGAAACGTATGAATCCGTTTTCGGATGAGAGCATGCTCACTCAAACAATCGCGGTGCCCATGTTTCGTTTTGTCTCCCTTGCGTCCCTCGCCCTTTCCGTTGCCCTCCCGGCAATCGCACAGGCCGATGAACAGGCCGATGAAAAGCCGAAGCAATTGGTGATGATCTCCTTCGACGGCGCGCATGACACCGCACTGTGGACGAAGAGCCGCGAGATCGCTTCGCGCAACGGCGCGCATTTTACTTACTTTCTCTCCTGCACCTTCCTGATGAATCGCGCCCAGGCCAAGGCCTATCAGGCGCCGGGTCAGCGGGCCGGAAAATCCAATGTCGGCTTTGCCAAGAGCGAGGACGACGTGCGCACCCGCATCGCCAATATCTGGGGCGCGCATCTGGAAGGCCACGATATTTCCAGCCACGCCTGCGGTCATTTCGACGGCAAGACATGGAGCGCGGCCGACTGGAAGCAGGATTTCATGAGCGCCCGCGTGGCGCTGCGCGACGCCTGGAAGAATGTCGGCCTGGCGGACAAGGAGCCGCAGGGCTGGGAAGATTTCGCCACCCACGACGTCAAGGGTTTTCGCGCGCCATATCTCTCCACCAGCGACGGGCTGGTGCCGGCGGAAAAGGCGATGGGCTTTCAATATGACGCAAGTCTCGTCACCAAGGGGCCCGCGCTGCCGCAGGTGGTCGACGGCCTCTATCGCTTCGGCCTGCCGCTGATCCCCGAAGGCCCAGACAACCGTCTGGTGATCGGCATGGACTACAACCTCTATGTCCGCCATTCCAAGGGCGTCGAGGACAAGGCCAATTCCAAGACCTATGAAGACCGCACCTTCGCGGCCTTCGAAGCCGCCTTCGACAAGCAGTACAACGGCGACCGCATTCCGCTGCAGCTCGGCTTTCACTTCGTCGAAATGAACGACGGGGCCTATTGGCGCGCCCTCGACCGCTTCGTCAGCGACGTCTGCCACAAGGACGGCGTCGCCTGCGTCAGCTATTCCGAGGCGATCCCGCTGATCGCGGCGCGGGGCAAGCCGCAGCAGGGGTGAGGAGCGATCCAGCAAAGCTGGAGCAATCGACCCGGTGGGTCGATTGCAGCGACGAACGCCCTGAGCCAAAGCGAAGGGCCGGCGGTGCGGCAAACGCAGATCTTCTCTCGCCAGTCCAACTGCGGGATGAGACCGTGACCGACATGACCTTACGCGCCATCATCGAGACATGAAAAAGGCCCCGTTTCCGGAGCCTCGTTTCGTCAGCCATCCGTGTGAATGACGCCTGCCTCACGCTCGAGATAATTCTGATCGATCTTCGGCAGCGGCGCGTCGTCGATCGCCGCCTCGAAGGCTTTGAGGCGCTTGTGGATCGAGAGGAGCTCGATGATCGTTGTCCATTGGGAAACGAGGTACTGGAATGAATTGCTGACCTGGCTGAATGCCGTGGAAACCTGTTGCCAGATACCATATGTCAACGCGCCGGCAACGAGTGTTGGAGTTAGCATAATCAACAGAAACATGTTGTCCGCTTGCGCATAGAAGCCGCGAGCGATGTTGAAATAGAGATAATGAAAATACATCCGAAAATAGTTTCGGCGCACGTTGGAGAAAAGCTCTTTAACGGTCACCGGCTCGGCTCTGTCGGCATGATCCTCGCCGTAAACCAATTCCTTGCGGTAGGCTGCTTCCACGCGTTGGTTTTTGAAATTGAGGCCCGGCAGCTTGATGCCGACAACGGCCAGCAATACCGTCCCGAAAATCGACCAGAAGATAGCAAGCCAGAACAACGCACGCGGGACGTGGCCCAAAATAGGCAACTCCGTCACATAATTGGAAAGCGACAAGAGAATCGGCAAAAACACAATGAGCGTCATGACTGAATTGATCAGGCTGATACCCAATCCTTCCAGCGTACTCGAAAAGCGCATCGTATCTTCCTGAACTCGCTGAGACGCGCCCTCGATGTGGCGGAGTTTCTCCCATTTCGAGATGTAGAAGTCATTCATCGCCGTGCGCCAGCGGAAGATGTAGTGGCTCGTAAAGAAATCGGTAAGCACTGAAATGAACATGGCTACAAAAGCAACCTGTCCGAAAATAAGTATCAAATTAAAGAAGTCCGATTGCGTTAACGTTGGGTCCTTGTTGAAGGCTCGCTGCATCGTGTCGCCCATTGGGCGGCGGAAGTTGTTGATAACAACAGCGACCTGAACACTGTAGTAGGTAACGAAGATGACGAATGCCGATCCCCAAACGGACCAAATCTTCCACGGATGGTTTCTGGCAAGCAGATGCCACACGCCGCAGAATAGCAACATGCAGAGAATGAAGAAGCCGTAGAACCAGAGATTACCCGACAGGACAAAGTAGGTCAGGTCATAAGGTTCCTGTCCCTCCGGCGGCATGACAAAACCGAGATGCTGACCGAAACTGTCTGCGGCCCCATACCAGATTGCGATGCACAGGATCGTCCACAAGAGCATAGACGTGAAGAACAATTTCGGCTGAGGGAAAAAGGAATGAAACACGAGAAGCGCAGCTTTCTTGATTGGGATTTCGAACCGCAATGACGTTTGTTAACGGCGAACCTAAGGCAGTTCGCAAGAGGCGGCAACCGGCCCAGCCTGTTTCTTACGTAGATGTAATCGCTTATCCCGTGATCGTGAGGCGATTGTTCAGCCGGCCATAGGCAGCTCTCCCGCTCCGCCGCACGCCCCACCCATCCCACTCAGCAAAAAATTCGACGTCCCCTTGCAAGATGTTATCTTACGATATATATCTTACGACATGGCTAACGATACAAAATCACACCACCTCAACAGGAGATACACGATGAAAGGCTTTAGAGATCACATGTTCGGCGATAGCTTTGACACCGTCGAGGCATATATCCTACGACATGGCGAACGCCGCGATTCCCGCGGCAGGCATGGGAGAGAGTTCATGAGAGGCTTCAAGGGCGGCATGTTCGGCGGCGGGTTTCGCACTGGCCGGAAATTTGACGCCGCCGATCTGCAGCTCATCATCCTCGCTTTGCTTTCCGAGCAGCAGCGGCATGGCTATGAACTGATCAAGACATTGGAAGAGCGCTCCGGCGGCTTCTATGTGCCGAGCCCGGGCGTCATCTACCCCGCCCTCACCTATCTCGAAGAAACCGGCCTGGCCGAAGTCGAGGCGAGCGGCACGAAGAAACTCTACCGCATCACCGAAAGCGGCCAGAAGCGGGTCGAAGAGAACCGCGAGCTGGTCGAGGCGACGCTCGCCAAGCTGGGTGCCATCGGTGAAAGAATGGCGCATGTCAAACGGGCTTTTGACGGCGAGAACAACGGCGACGATGAAGGCCGCGACGGCCCATTCGGCCGCGATGGCGGCGACGTCCACCGCGCTCGCCACCTTCTGCACGCAGCGATGCGCTCTAAACACCCTTGGAGCAAGGCCGAGGGCACGCGTATCGCGGCGATCCTCGAGCGGGCAGCCGCCGACATCATTCGCGGCGAGACGAAGACGGAGGGCTGAGCCGGAACAATTCCAAGAATAGCATCAGGACAACAGGCTGGCGCGCTGAACCGCCCCAGCCTATCAGCTATCCGCCAGCGTCAGGATCATCGGCCCATTGCGGGTGGCAACGACGGTGTGTTCGAACTGGACCGTCGGCGCGCGCGGATCGCCATAAAGCGTCCATGCATCGTCGCCGCCTTCCGCCCAGGTGGCGCCAAGCGACAGGAATGGCTCGACGGTGAAAACCAGACCGTCCTCCATGATCCGCGTCTCATCAGGGTCCGCCCAGGTGGAAACCTCGGCGGGCTCCTCATGCAGCGAACGGCCGATGCCGTGGCTGGCGAGATTGGCGACCAGCGTATAGCGGTTCTTCTGCGCGAAAGCACCGACGGCGTGGCCGATCTTGGAGAAAGGCGCGCCGCTGCGCACCTGGTTCAGGCCGACCCAGAGCGCCCGCTTGCCATCGCGGCAAAGACGCTCGATCTTCGGCTTGACCGGCGGCACGGCGAAGGACGAACCGGTATCGGAAAAGAACCCGTCCTTCTCGGCGGAAACGTCGAGATTGACGAGATCACCGGCCTGGATCACCCGCGGGCCGGGAATGCCGTGTGCCACTTCCTCGTTGACGCTGATGCAGGTGGCGCCCGGAAATCGATAGACCAGCTCCGGCGCGGAACGCGCGCCAGCGTCTTCCAGAACCTTGCGGCCGATGGCGTCCAGCTCCAGCGTGGTAATGCCCGGCTCCAGCGCCACCGCCATCGCCTGCAGCGCATTGGCGCAGATGCGACCGATCTCTTTCAGCTTGGTCAGTTCGTCGTCGTTCGAGATGATCATTCACGGCTTCCGGCTCGTTCGCGTGCCCCGCACACTCCCGACGCGAAGGCTCAAGCAATCGCTTTCGCCTCTCCGCCCAATTCAGTCAATGCCTTTCTGACGAGCGGCGCGACTTTCGTGCCGTAGAGCTCGATGCCGCGCATGATCTGATCATGCGGCATCGTGCCGATGGCCATTTGCAGCAGGAAACGGTCATTCTTGAACAACTTGTGATGCGCGACAATCTTCTCGGCTACGGTTTCAGGATCGCCGACGAACAGCGCGCCGTTTGGTCCGCGCGACTGGTCGAATTGCGCCCGGCTCGTCGGCCCCCAGCCACGCTCGCGGCCGATACGGTTCATCACCTCGGCCTGCGGACCGTAGAATTGATCGGCGGCAGCCTCGGTCGTATCGGCAACGAAGCCGTGGACATTGATGCTGGTTTTCAGCTTAGCCTGATCCTGATCGGCGCCGCGGGCGGCCTCGCGATAGAGATCGACCAGCGGCGCAAACCGGCGCGGCTCGCCGCCGATGATGGCAATCGCCATCGGCAGGCCCAGCGCACCGGCACGCGCCACCGATTGCGGCGTGCCTCCGACCGCGATCCAGATCGGCAACGGATCCTGCAGCGGCCGGGGATAGACCCCGCGCCCGTTGATCGGCGCGCGCATCTCGCCCGTCCAGTTTACCTGCTCGCCATCGCGGATCGCCAGCAGCAGATCGAGCTTTTCCTCAAAGAGCTGGTCGTAGTCCTCGAGATTGTAGCCGAACAGCGGGAAGGACTCGATGAACGAGCCCCGCCCCGCCATGATCTCGGCGCGGCCATTGGAAATGAGATCGAGCGTCGAAAACTGCTGGAAAACGCGCACCGGATCGTCCGAGCTCAGCACCGTCACGGCGCTGGTCAGCCGAATGTTCTTCGTCTTCCCGGCAGCGGCGGCAAGCGCCACAGCCGGAGCCGACGCCGCATAGTCCGGGCGATGATGCTCGCCGAGCCCGAAGACATCGAGACCGACCTGATCAGCCAGCTCGATTTCCTCGATCAGATTATTCAGACGCCGCGCCGCTTCCACGCCCTTGTTGAGAGCGGGATCGGGACTGACGTCGGCGAAAGTGTAAAGGCCAAGTTCCATGGTGAAACATCCATTCGTTGTTGATGAACGAAATAGGAAGACAGGGCTGTAATCGCAAATGTGAATTATCGAACGGTTTGTTCGATAATGTTGATAGCGACCCCTAATAGGAATCCAAAATCAGTATCTTCACCACCGCTTCGGAATCAGTCTCCGAACCACCTCATGTTGCAGATCAGAGCCGCGGATCGTCCGCCAAAAGGGCCCAGCGCTCATGATCGCACCAGACGCCGCCGATCTTCAGATATTGCGGCGAAAATCCCTCCATGCGGAAACCGAGCCTCTGCACGAGCGCGATGGAGGCCTGGTTCGCGGGCTGGATATTGGCTTCCAGCCGATGCAGGCCGACGGTATCGAATGCGTGGACAATGGCCAGGCGCAATGCCTCGGTCATGAAACCCCGGCCGGCAAAACCCACCATGCCGTGATAGCCGAGAAAGGCGCTGCGGAAACCGCCCCAAACCATCTGGCTGATATTGACCACCCCGACGATACCACCCGAACTGGTGTCGCGCGCCACCAGGCCGATATTGGGTCCGGTCACGGTCTGGCCGAACCAGACATCGAAGCCATCGCGATCGACAAAGGGAAAGGCCCAGGGCGCGTGATAGGCGCGGCTCGCAATATTGGCCGCGATCAGGTCTTCGGCATCCGATTGCGCGATTGGCGCTATGGTGACGTGCAGCATGGATCGCTCCTCTCGTTCATGCGGGAGCGAGCCTTAGCAAATCGAATCCGAAATCAACAGCTTCAGCGTCGGAACGGAATCATTTTCCGAACTGCTTCATAGCGAAGGTAAAGTCCGCCCCAGGCGATGATGCCGAGATAAAGGCCGAACAGCAGGTGCGAAAATACCGGGCTGCCGACCCTTAAATGTGTCGCCATCGCTCCGCCGAGCAGGCCGGTGAGGAGGATGGCCCCGAGGACAGACGTCGCCGGGATGGCATAGAGGACCGCGCAGACAAGCGTGATGACGCCCAGCAGCCGCGCGAGCGTCGGATCACCGGAATAGCCGAGCGCCGTCATCGTCTCGGTGACGACAGGCAGAGGCATGAGCTTGATCGCGCCGTCGAAAACGAGAAACACAACGATCAAGCCGCTGAGGATCATGCCGGCCACGCGCTGCGCTCGCGAACCGGATGGTGAATCTGTTACATAGGACATGGATGTATCCCCCGGATTGGAATGAGCAATTCAGATCTTGGCCGCCAGTACCGCGAGCTGATCGGCGCATTGACCCCAACCCTCATGAAAGCCCATTTTCTCATGCGCCTCGCGATCCTCCGCCGTCCAGTGCAGAACCGTCGCGGTGTAGCGCGTCTTGCCGCCGCCGAGATCGTCGAGCTGGATGGTCCCGACCATGAAGGGCTTGGCCGATGGCACCCAGGCGCTGGTGAAGGCATCGGTGAAGACGATCCGCTCGTTCGGGACGACCTCGAGATAGACGCCGACATTCGGATAGTTTTCACCCTCCGGGCTGCACATGGTGACGGAGCTGGTGCCGCCGGCACGAACGTCGAGTTCGGCAGCCGATGTCGTCCAGGGCAGCGGCGCGAACCAATGTTTCAGCAGATTCGCCTCCGTCCAGCAGCGATAGAGTTTCTCGCGCGGCGCGTCGATGATGCGGGTCAGCGAAAGCTCGTGGCGTGCGGTCTGTTCGGTCATGATCCTATCTCTCCAGTGTGCATCGGCCCGATCGGCCTATGTTCCAAGGACGTTTGCGGCCAGTTCATCCCGACAGGGGATGAGAAAATCCGTCGATTATTTTGCGATTGCGGGAGCCATCGTGCTCAAACGGTCGAGCTGATGGCGGATATGCTCGGCCTCCGCCGGCGAGCGGGCAAGTGCGATGGCACGGTCGAAGGCCGAACGCGCCTCCCGCGCCCGATGCAATTGCATGAGCAGGCCACCCCTCAGCCCATGAAAATAGAAATAGCTGTCGAGCTGCTCCGCCAAACTCTCCACCAGGGCCAATGCCACCTCCGGCCCCTCGAGCTTGGCAACGGCGACGGCACGGTTCAGCGTCACGACCGGCGACGGATGAAGTCGCTCCAGCGTTTGGTAGAGCAGATCGATTTCCGCCCAGTCCGTATCCTCTGCCTGCTTGGCCCTGGAATGCAGCGCCGCGATTGCCGCCTGAAGCTGATAGGGGCCGGGAAGACGATGGCGGATCGCCTTGTCGAGTAGAGCCAGCGCCTCATCGATGAGCGTGTGGCTCCAGAGCGACCGGTCCTGATCTTCCAGCAGCACGATCTGGCCGCTCGCATCGAAGCGCGCCGCATTGCGCGATTGCTGCAGCATCATCAGCGCCAGCAACCCCATGATTTCGGGTTCGGTCGGAAAGATGCGCAAGAGCAGCCGGCCAAGCCGGATCGCTTCGTCAGCAAAGGCGGCGGCCTCGCGGCCCGGTCCGCCGGCAGAGTAGCCCTCGTTGAAGATGAGATAGATCATGGCGCTGACGAGCGCCACGCGCTCCGCCCGCTCGACAGCACCTGGCGTCTCGAAGGGCACGCCGGCCGCAGCCACGCGCGCTTTGGCGCGGGTAATGCGCTGCTCCATGGCGCTGTCGCTGACGAGAAAGGCGCGGGCGATCTGCGCCACCGAAAGGCCGGAAACGACGCGCAGCGCCAGGGCGATCTGCTGCGTCGCCGGCAGATCCGGATGGCAACAGATGAACAGCAGCCGCAGGATATCATCGCGATAGTTGGAGCCGTCCAGCCGCTCGGCGAGATCGCTCTCGGCGTCGCCGGTGTCGGAGATCGCCTCCTCGTCCGGCAGCGCCTGCGTCTTCGCCTGTTTGCGCACGGCATCGATGGCGCTGTTGCGGCCGACGAAGATCAGCCAGGCGACGGGATCACGCGGCGGCCCTTTGTCCGGCCAGGTCTTCAAGGCCCGGAGACACGCCTCCTGAAACGCTTCCTCGGCGATATCGAGATTGCGGAAATAGCGCAGCAGCGCACCGACCACCTGAGGCCGGGCATTCGTAAGCGCGATATCGATCCAGGCTATGTCGGTCATGTCGCGATCGTCCCGGGCCTGAAGACGTGGAGTGGTCGGATCTCATAGGAGCCGACACCAGGATTGGCAACCGCCAGTTTCTTTGAAAATTCAATCGCTTCGTCGAGCGTCTCAAAGTCGATGACATAGAAGCCAAGCAATTGCTCCTTGGTCTCGGCGAAGGGGCCATCGATGACGAGCGGCTCGTTCTTGCCCTTGCGCAACGTCGTTGCCGCCGTCGTCGGCATCAGCCGCGCGACCGGGCCAAGCTTGCCGGCCTCTGCAAGCGGCGCCTGCACCGCCAGCAACCGCTCCATCGTCGCCTGCTCCTCCTCCGTGGACCAGGCAAACACGGTATCTTCGTCGTTGTAGCATAGGATGGCATACAGCATGCGAGTCTCCTTCTCCCTAAAGACGAAGGAGTATCACCCGCACCGACAGGCCACGTCAAAAAATTATCGCTGGAAGACGCTACGCGTCACGCCGGATCGTCAATGTCCCTGACCCCCCATCAAGCTCCGCGACGGCCCCGATCAACGCGCTGACAGGGCTACGCCCATGCCCAAGCGGTAAGCCGCCAAGGACCGCCACGCCGAGCACGTCAAGATGCTCGCGCAGAATATCGATGACCGAGAAACGGAGATCGAATTCAAAATCCGTGAACTGGCCAATGGCAACACCTGCCAAACCATCCAGATGCCCGGCCTTACGCAGCATCGTCATTTGCCGGTCGACCTGCCCGCGATACAGGCTGACCGCTTCCAGCAGCAGGATCGCCCCATGCATATCCGGCAACGCCCAACCGGCGGCTGTCGCAACCATGTCGAGGTTCCCACCGATCAGCTGGCCGGTGGTTATTCCGCTTGTCGTCAGCGCCGACGTCGGTTCCTCCGGGCGGGATCGGATGACGATATCCTCCGTCGTCATCAGCGCCTGGTGAAGGGAGTTGCTGGTCTCCGAACTCACATCCTCTTCCCCGGGACCGACGAAAAACGCGCCGTGAATGCCGATCAAGCGGCCATGCTTCAGGAGGCTGAGATGCAAGGCAGTAATATCGCTGAAACCGATGAGAAACTTCGGATCGCGCCGGGCAGCCGCAAAATCCAGTCGGTCGGCAATCCGGTACGATCCCTTGCCGCCACGCGTGGTGAAGATAGCCCGAACCTCGGGATCGCGAAGCGCGGCATCGAGATCCGCCGATCGCTCCTCATCGGTCCCGGCAAGATAATCGTGCTTGCAAAAGGCATGCTCGCCGAAATCGACGTAGAGCCCCCAGCCTCTCAGTATTTCGGCATGCCGGAGAACCCTATCCCTGTCGGGCGGGCTAGCGGGAGAGACAAAACGGATCTTATCGCCCGGCCGCAATGGCGGCGGCGTCAGAACCCGGTCGGTCTTTACATGATCCAGTGATTCCATGCCGCGATTTTGGCATGGAATGACGACAGGCGTCAGCCTTTGATCGAAGAACTAGGGGTAGATCGCGCCATGGTGCGCCAGATCGTAAAACTCAGAAGATGCCGCTCAAAATAACGTCGGTCGGGGGCGCCTCTCGCCTTATTGTGCTACAGCGGCTCGATAGTACGCCAGTCGAAGTCGGCAAGATCGCATCACCTCGTCCGATCATGGAGGCTCAGCCTCACGCTGTACCTGAACGCTAAGGAACCTATTGACCTGCGGCAGAGTTTTATTGTTTTACTTGACGACATGAACCGCGACACCAAATCTGAAAAAATCCTTGCGCGCTATGCGGCAGGGGAACGTGTATTTCGGGATCTGGACCGCGACGACGGCATTTACGATTTTAGCCGTTGCGATCTTCGTGGTGCCGTTTTCGCCGGAAATTACATTTTTGCCAGCTTTACAGAAGCCAACCTCGAAGGGGCGGACTTTTCAGATTGCAATGTTAAAACGTCCGACTTTTCGAGAGCAAAGCTGGCAGCGGCAACATTCTCCGGATCGGCAATCGATGCTGCTGTCTTTGACGGCGCGGACTTAACAAGCACCAATTTCGAAAAAGCAAGCGCTTACGGGTATGTTTTCGGCAAGGGCGAATTGCCACGACATTAATTGTGCGAACCCAATAGAGCGAATTTATGAGTCCGCTGCTTAGCTTATCAACCGAGAGACGGGTTCAAGACGCCTGCCGCTTTTGAAACCGACCGCGCGGCCTTCGCCGAGCCTTCGGATATCTGCCGGGCGCGTGCCTTGCCTTCCCAGAGCGGCACGCCGAGGGACTGCGATACGGCCGGGTCGGCGGTGAAGATCGGATAGGCTCGCTCGATCAGCCGCAACAGGATCTCCCTGTCCTTGCCAATGTGCAAGCGGGTCAGATTTTCCTGATTGTAGACATGACCGCCGGAATCGGGGTTGATCCCGGTGATGATGACGGCAGAGGCGCCGTTATGGAGCGCGAAAAGCACGGCGTTGATGCCATTCGAGCATTTGTCGTCGGCGCCCAGTTCGCTGCATTGCATGCCGCCGACCCAGTCGAGAAGCGCCATGCGCCGGTAGCGGTCGACGATTTCGAGATTGTCGTACCGATAGTTGAAGGCTTTCAGCCCATCCTCGAGTCGCTTGCGACCGTCGCGCCAGAGCAGGATGTACAGCATCTTTGCCCGCTCGCCATTCAGCACGCGCCGGACTTCGACGGCATTGGTGTTCGTTCCCTCGATCTGGTTGAACTGCACCAGCGCGACATCTGGCGCCTCGACACCCCAGGCCTTGGTCACGACCTGGGAGCCATTGATGGTGATCACCCGGAAGGTCTCGTCGAAATCCGCAGGCTTGTGCGACACTGGCGCCGATCCGACCACGACAACGGGTCCGGAGAATGGTTCGCACAGCGCGGGAGGCTTCGGCCGGAGAAGCCGATATTTCAAGCGCCGATAAAAATGCTTCTTCAGTTCCGTAAATTTAGCAGTCATGCCTCGCCCTAAGACCCCCGAAGGCGTTCACCGAAAGATAGTCGAACCCACCGAAAGCGAACCCCGCAACGAGATGTTGCCGGGTCGCTCGTAGGATCAACTATCGCTGCTTCGAGTTGCATTAGGAAAATAAAGAAATCTTACACGATCAAATCTTAGGTGAGCTGTGCACCGAATTTGTCCTGTTATCCCGCGCTCAAGGTCCGCCGCACCGCGTCTTTCCATCCCTTGAGCTTGCCGCTCCGCGTTTTCTCGTCCATCGCCGGCTCGAAACGTTGGTCGCGGGCCCAGGCCTTGGCAAAGCCCTCGCGGTCCGGCCAGACACCGGCGCGGCTGCCGGCAAGCCAGGCGGCGCCGAGTGCCGTGGTCTCGAGGATGGTGGGGCGATCGACGGGGGCGTCGAGCAGGTCGGCAAGCCGTTGCATCGTCCAGTCGGAGGCGACCATGCCGCCATCGACGCGCAGTACCGTCTCCTTGCCGCTGCCATTGCGCCAATCCTTGTGCATGGCATCCAGCAGGTCACGCGACTGGTAGCACACGGCTTCCAGCGCGGCGCGGACGATTTCCTCAGGGCCGGTATTGCGCGTCAGCCCGAAGATCGCACCACGCGCATCCGGATCCCAATGCGGAGCACCAAGGCCGGTGAAGGCCGGCACGAGATAGACCTCCTGCAACGGATCGGCCTTTTCCGCCAGTGCGCCGGAATCGGCGGCGCTCTTGATCACCTTTAACCCATCGCGCAGCCATTGCACGGCCGCCCCTGCAATGAAGATCGACCCCTCCAGCGCATAGGTCGTCTCCCCGTTCAGCCGGTAGGCGATGGTGGTCAGCAGCCGGTTCTTCGAACGCACAATGTCCGTGCCGGTATTGAGCAGCGCGAAGCAGCCGGTGCCATAGGTGGACTTCATCATGCCGCGCTCGAAGCAGGCCTGGCCGATGGTGGCCGCCTGCTGATCGCCGGCAACGCCGAGGATGGGAATGGCTGCACCGAAAAGCGATGCATCGGTGACGCCGAAATCGGCGGCGCAATCCTTCACCTCCGGCAGCATGGCGGCGGGCACGCGCAGGATCTCAAGCAGATCCTCGTCCCACTCATTGCTGGCAATATTGTACATCAACGTCCGCGAGGCGTTGGTCGCATCGGTCACGAAGCTCTTGCCGCCGGTCAGCCGCCAGATCAGGAAGGTGTCGATGGTGCCGAAGCAGAGCTCGCCCTTGGCGGCCCGGGCTCGCGCGCCCTTCACATTGGCCAGCATCCAGGAAAGCTTGGTGCCGGAAAAATAAGGATCGAGCAGCAGGCCGGTGCGGCGAGTGAAGAGCTTCTCCAGATCCTGCCGCTTCAGCTTGTCGCAATAGCTCGCGGTACGGCGGTCCTGCCAGACGATGGCATTGTGGATCGGCTTGCCGGTATCGCGGTCCCAGACGACAACGGTTTCGCGCTGGTTGGTGATGCCGACGGCAGCGATATCCTTTGCCGTGATGCCGGCTGCCGTAATGGCCTTGCCGACAGTGAACAGCACGGAAGCCCAGATTTCCTCCGGATCATGCTCGACCCAGCCGGGTTTCGGATAGTGTTGCGTGAACTCTTTCTGTCCGACGCCGGCAACCTTCATATTGCCATCGAAAACGATCGCCCGTGTCGAGGTCGTTCCCTGGTCGATCGCCAAGACATAGCCGCCCATGCATTCCTCCCGATAGTTCTGTCTTTAAAACAACAGATACGACAGCAAAACGAATGTGAAAAGAAAGCAAAACGAAATTTTTGTCGAAAACGTCCCGTTCCCGCTCGCGAATATATGAAGCATGCTGTCGCAAAAGAGTCTTGCAGCGATGCGATTGCCATATTCGCCGGTTTGGGACTAACCTCAGACTGCTATTGCGCTGCACCAAGATGCCGCGCGTCCAAGGAGAAGATCATGGCAAGAACAGTCGTTGTCACCGGGTCTACAAGCGGTATCGGCCTCGCCATCGCGACCGCCTTCGCCGCGAAGGGTGAAAACATCGTCATCAACGGCTTCGGCAAGCCCGAGGAAATCGATGCCATCAGAAACACGCTCGAAGCATCCGGCGGCGGCAAAGTGATCTACCATCCAGCCGACATGACCAAGCCCGCAGAGATCGCCGACCTGATCGCGACCGCCAATTCGACCTTCGGTAGCGTCGACGTTCTGGTCAACAATGCCGGCATCCAGCATGTGGAGAAGATCGAGGATTTCCCGATAGACAAATGGGACCAGATCATCGCCATCAACCTGTCGAGTTCGTTCCATACCATTCGTGCGGCCGTGCCGCTGATGAAGGCGAAGAAATACGGCCGCATCATCAATATCGCGTCGGCCCACGCCCTCGTCGCCTCGCCGTTCAAATCCGCCTATGTGGCGGCAAAACATGGTATATTGGGCCTGACCAAGACGGTGGCACTCGAGCTTGCCGAATTCGGCGTCACGGTCAACGCGATCTGCCCAGGCTACGTCCTGACCCCACTCGTCGAAGCGCAGATCCCGGCCACGGCCAAGGCCCGAGGGATGACCGAGGAGCAGGTCAAGAACGAGGTGATCCTCAAGGCGCAGCCGACACACGAATTCGTCAAGGCCGAGGAGATCGGCGCATTGTCGATCTATCTTGCCAGCGACGACGCGCGCCAGGTCACCGGCACGCACGTCTCGATTGACGGTGGCTGGACTGCGGAATAACGATAGACGGTTAGGGCCGGATTCGGCGACACGTCCGGCCCTGAACGACAAAAAACAATTGGGAACGACATGAACGACAGCATCCGCTTTATCCTCAACGGCGAGGATATCTCACTTTCCAGCCTGCGCCCGACCGAGACGCTCCTCGACTTCCTGCGTCTCAACCGACATCTGACGGGAACGAAAGAGGGATGCGCGGAAGGCGATTGCGGCGCCTGCACGGTTCTGGTCGGCCGACTGATAGACGGTGGACTTCACTATGAGTCCGTCAACGCCTGCATCCGTTTCGTCGGCTCGCTGCATGCCACCCACGTCGTCACAGTCGAGCATCTGGCCGCCAAGGACGGCACGCTGCATCCGGTGCAGCAGGCCATGGTCGACTGTCACGGCTCGCAATGCGGCTTCTGCACACCGGGCTTTGTCATGTCGCTTTACGGGCTGTGGCTATCGACCGAAAAGCCGAGCCGGGAGCAGATCGAAAAGAGCCTGCAGGGCAATCTCTGTCGCTGCACCGGCTACGAGCCTATTGTCAAAGCGGCCGAACAGGTGGGCCTGAAGCGCCCGAGCGCCCTATTCGATCCGCTGGAAAAAACCCGGTCCGACATTGTCGCCCGCCTCTGGGCCTTACAGGGCGGCGATACCATCACCATCACCTCCGGCGAGGATCGGCTAATTATACCGGGCTCGGTTTTAGCTCTTGCGCAGGTGCTCGCCGACGAGCCGACGGCCACCGTTGTCGCCGGCTCCACCGATGTCGGCCTCTGGGTCACCAAGCAGATGCGCAAACTCGACCCGATCGTCTTCATTAATCACCTGACCGACCTGCAGAAGATCACCATCGAAGACACGGGCCTCACCATCGGCGCCGGCGTCACCTACAGCCGCGCCTTCACAGCCATTGCCGAAAAGATCCCGGCATTCGCAAGCCTGATCAACCGCATCGGCGGCGAACAGGTGCGCAATATGGGAACGATTGGCGGCAACATCGCCAATGGGTCACCGATCGGAGACACGCCACCACCGCTGATCGCGCTCGGCGCCACCGTCAAGCTGCGTTCGCTTGCCGGCAGCCGCACTTTGCCCTTGGAGGATTTCTTCATCGACTACGGCAAGCAGGACCGTAATCCCGGCGAATTCGTCGAAGGCATCTTCGTGCCCTACCCCGCCGAAGACATCCATTTCGCCGTCTATAAGATCTCCAAACGCCGTGATGAGGATATTTCGGCGCTCTGCGGCGCCTTCCATCTAGCGCTGGATCAGGCCGGCGATGTCGCCGATATCCGCATCGCCTTTGGTGGCATGGCGGGGACGCCGAAGCGCGCCCGCACTGTCGAGGCCGAGCTGATCGGCAAGCCCTGGACCGAGGCGACAGTCACCGCCGCCCGCCCCGCCTTCGATGTCGACTACGCGCCGCTCACCGACTGGCGCGCCACCGCCGAATACCGGCAACTAACCGCCAAGAACCTGCTGATCCGCTTCTATCTCGAAACGGCTGGCGCGCCGCAGGAATTGAAGCGCTTCGCAACGGTGGAGGCGTAATCATGGACAAGTCCACCTTCGAGGAACGCAAGGTCATCAATGGCTCGATGCATGGTTCGCAGAAGCACGACTCGGCGCACAAGCATGTGACGGGTAGCGCCGACTATATCGATGACCTGCCGGAACCGTCTGGCCTCCTGCATGGCGCGCTTGGCCTCTCCGACCGTGCCCATGCCGACATCGCCGGCATCGATCTTTCCGCCGTCAAAGCCTATCCGGGCGTCGTCTGGGTGTTCACCGGCAAGGACATCCCCGGCGTCAACGACACCAGCTCCAACGGCATGCATGACGAGCCGCTGCTCACCGAGACCAAGGTCGAGTTCCACGGCCAGCCGATCTTTGCCGTCATCGCCGAAACCCGCGATGCCGCCCGCCGCGCCGCACGGCTTGCCAAGATCGACTACCGCGACCTGCCGCATTGGAGCGATATCGACGGGGCGCTCGCCAATGGCAGCCCGCTGGTCTACGAGCCGATGACGCTGAAGCGCGGCGAGCCGGAAACCGAGATGGCCAATGCCAGGCACCGCATCAAGGCGCAGATGCGCATCGGTGGCCAGGAGCATTTCTATCTCGAAAGCCACATCGCCATGGCGATCCCCGGCGAAGACGATGAAGTAACCGTCTGGTCCTCCACCCAGCATCCGAGCGAAATCCAGCACATCGTCGGCCATGTGCTGAACATTCCGTCCAATGCCGTCACCGTAAACGTGCGCCGCATGGGCGGCGGCTTCGGCGGCAAGGAGACGCAGGGCAACCAGTTCGCCGCACTCGCCGCCGTCGCCGCCAAGAAGCTCGGCCGTGCGGTCAAATTTCGTCCCGACCGCGACGAGGACATGGCCGCCACCGGCAAGCGTCACGACTTCCTGGTCGACTACGAAATCGGCTTCGACGATGAGGGCCGCATTCATGCGGTCGACGCGACCTATGCCGCCCGCTGCGGCTTCTCCTCCGACCTCTCCGGCCCGGTCACCGACCGCGCGCTGTTTCATGCGGATTCGAGCTATTTCTATCCGCATGTGCACCTCACCTCGAAACCGCTGAAGACGCATACCGTTTCCAACACCGCCTTCCGCGGCTTCGGCGGCCCCCAGGGCATGGTCGGCGGCGAACGGTTTATCGAGGAAATCGCCTATGCGCTCGGCAAGGATCCGCTGGAGATCCGCCGCGCCAATTTCTATGGCCAGCCCGGTTCCGGCCGAACGCTGACACCCTATCATCAGGAGGTGGAGGACAACATCATCCACCGCATCGTCGATGAGCTGGAAGAATCCTCCGATTATCAGGCGCGGCGCAACGCCATCATCGAATTCAACCGTTCCAGCCGCTTCATCCGCAAGGGCATCGCGCTGACGCCGGTGAAGTTCGGCATCTCCTTCACCATGACCGCCTTCAACCAGGCCGGCGCGCTGGTGCATGTCTATCAGGATGGCTCGATTCACCTGAACCACGGCGGCACGGAAATGGGCCAGGGTCTCTATACCAAGGTGGCGCAGGTACTGGCCGACAGTTTCCAGGTCGATATCGAGCGGGTGAAGATCACCGCAACTACCACCGGCAAGGTGCCGAACACCTCGGCAACCGCCGCCTCCTCCGGCTCGGACCTGAATGGCATGGCAGCCTTCGACGCCGCCCGGCAAATCAAGGAGCGGCTCATCGCCTTCGCCATGGAGAAATGGGGCGTCGGGGCCGAAGAAGTGCAGTTCCTGCCGAACCGCGTGCGCGTCGGCGACACCGAGATCCCCTTCCCTGATTTCATCAAACAGGCCTATTTCGGCCGTGTGCAGCTCTCGGCCGCCGGCTTCTACAAGACCCCGAAAATCCATTGGGACCGCAAGGCCGGGCGCGGCACGCCGTTCTTCTATTTCTCCTACGGTGCCTCGGTTTCCGAAGTCTCAATCGACACGCTGACCGGTGAATATCTGATCGACCGAACCGATATCCTCCACGATGTCGGCCGCTCGCTGAACCCGGCGATCGATATCGGCCAGGTGGAAGGCGCCTTCGTCCAGGGCATGGGCTGGCTGACCACCGAAGAGCTCTGGTGGGATGCCAAGGGTCGGCTGCGCACCCACGCGCCCTCGACCTACAAGATCCCGCTCGCCTCCGACCGCCCGAAGATCTTCAACGTCCGCCTCGCCGAATGGTCCGAAAATGCCGAGGCCACCATCGGCCGCTCCAAGGCCGTCGGCGAACCGCCTTTCATGCTGGCGATTTCCGTTCTCGAGGCCCTGTCCATGGCCGTTGCCAGCGTCGCGGACTACCGTGTCTGCCCACGGCTGGACGCACCCGCGACGCCGGAACGGGTGCTGATGGCGGTCGAGCGGTTGAAGGGGATGTGATGGTCTGGGAGAGGCCGCTCATTAAAGGATGCCCTTCGCTTGCGCTCAGGGTGTTCGCTGCTACGCGACGAACGCCCCCCTCTGCCCCTTTGGGGCATCTCCCCCACAAGGGGGGAGATTGGTAACCCGTGGTACCCTCTCGGACCAAATACAAATCGAAACTGTTGATACAGAGCCTCGTTGCTTTGTTCGGCAGCATGGTGCCCTCCCAACGATCTCCCCCCTTGTGGGGGAGATGTCACGAAGTGACAGAGGGGGGTACGCACTCTCCGCGTACTCCAAGGGTCACAACTCATGACCCAATCCCTGGAAACCTTCCTCGCCCAAAACCCACATACCATCCTGATCGAAATCATCGGCACGCAGGGGTCCACCCCACGTGAGGCCGGAACCTTCATGCTGGTCTCCACGGATCATATCTGGGGGACGATCGGGGGCGGGCAGTTTGAGTACCTGGCGATAGGCAATGCCCGTGAAATGCTGGCGGATACGGGCGGTATGGAGTTCATGGATATTCCGCTCGGCCCCGAGATCGGCCAATGCTGCGGCGGTCGCACGCAATTGCGCTGCCGGCCAGCGACGCCTGAGACGATCGACTCACTAAAGCTAAGGCTTCGGGACGAAAGCGGCGATTGGCCGGAGGTCTATCTCTTCGGCGCTGGCCATGTCGGTCGCGCGCTGGCGATCGCGCTGAAACCGCTTCCGCTTGTCACCACCGTCATCGAGACGCGGCAGGAGGAGTTGGACGAACTCCCCGCTGATATCAACGCCCGCCTCGCCGCCATGCCGGAAGCCTTGATATCGGATATTCCGGCAGGCGCGGCAGTTGTCATCCTCACGCATGACCACGCGCTGGATTTCCTCATCGCCCAGCAAGCGCTTGCCCGCACCGATCTCGCCTATGTCGGCATGATCGGTTCGGCGACCAAGCGCGCCACCTTCTCGCATTGGCTCGCTCGCGAAGGCGGCGACAAGACCACGCTCGACCGGCTGACGCTGCCGATCGGCGGCGGGGCGGTGAAGGACAAGCGTCCCGAAGTCATCGCCGCCATGACCACCGCCGAACTGCTGACGACCTTTGCGACCTACCGCATCCGATCATCCTCGTAGTGCGGCGCCCGCCCGTCGAGAAATCCGAGGTCGCGCTTGATCTGCTCGGACATCTCGTCGAGATCAAGCCGCGGCGCCGGCTTCGTGTGGCCGGCGAAGGCCTTTGACAGCACCGCCGCCACGCGAGCCAGAACGGACGGCCTCGCGACATTAGCTTGCTCTACAGCATAGTAATCCATGACGACACCTCAATCCAATCGATGATATGGATTGCAGTTTGCGGCGGAAAATGCTGAAATTCCAATCGAACAATCGTCTGCATGCATAAAGAGAGCTTATCCATGAAGCTGTCGAAACAGTTTCCGCTGAACGCACTCCGCGTCTTCGAAGCCGCAGCCAGGCTCGGTAGTTTTACGCGCGCCGGCGAGGAACTGGGCATGACGCAGACGGCGGTGAGCTACCAGATCAAGCTGCTGGAGGAGAATATCGGCGAGCCGCTGTTCCTGCGACGTCCACGCCAGATCGTGTTGACGGAAGTCGGCGAGCGATTGGCGCCGAAGGTGAGCGAGGCCTTCAGCATACTTCAGGATGCTATGGCTTCGGTCAGCGACGACCCCGAAATCATGCTTCTCATTCATTCAACGCCGACCTTCGCCTCGCAGTGGCTTGCGCGTCACCTCGGCTCGTTTCAGCTCAAGCATCCGAACATCGCGGTGAGGCTCTCCACCTCGGACACAATCATCGATTTCTCCCGTGTGTCGTCCGATATCGCCATTCGCAGCGGACGCGGAGCATGGCCGGGCTTACGTGCGCATCTATTGATGAAGGTCAATTTCACGCCGATGCTGAGCCCAGAGCTCGCCGCCAGCATCGGCGGCGTCCATACACCAAGCGATCTGCTGAAACTCCGGATCATCGATGCCGGCGATCCGTGGTGGGTGCAATGGTTCGAGGCGGCCGGAGTGCCCGATCCCGGCCTGCAAGGCAGACCGAGAAGCAGGTTGGGAGCACAATCCTTCGAGGCAAGCGCTGCCATCGCCGGACAAGGCGTCGCGGTCCTGACACCAGAATTCTATGTCGACGACCTTGCCGCCGGCCGGCTGCTTCAGCCCTTCGATATCCTCTGCAACGACGGTATGAATTATTGGCTCGCCTACCCGGAAAGCAGACGCCATACGCCGCGAATCCGTGCCTTCAAGAACTGGATCCTCGGCGAATTCGGCATGCCGCTGGAATAGAGCTCAATAGGCCATATCCGGCGCGTAGAAACAGCGTGGCGTATTCTCGTCGGGAAACAGGCAGAGATGATAGGAGCCATCAGGCGAACGCATCGTCTTGCCCTGCGGCAGCGTAAAGATATGAGCATGCGTCACATAGCGATGATCGCCCGGTTCCAGCATGATCCGGTAACCACCCGGAATAACGGTGACCGTGCGCGACGGGATCATCTCGCAATCGCCGGTCTTGCTGTCGCCACTGCAACAGTAGGGATCATAGGCCCAGCCGGAAGGCGCGTCATGCGCCATGGCCGAGGTAGCAAAGAGAAAGAATACGAACGCCAGAATACCACGCATGGGCAATTCTCCGTCGAAATGGACGGCTGACGCGGACGCAGTCCGCTCAAAGCAGCCGATGGCGTTTCAAACTCGCCATATTCTGATCTAATGCGAGCCAAACGCTGGACAAGAGTGTCGCTTTTCCCTGACACATCAAACTCCCCTCTTCCCTCCGTCCCCAACATTTTGCAATGTGCCGAGTCGGAGGAAGAAAAAGGGGAACTGAATGTATGAATACGCCATCGCGTGGGAATGGCTGGCTTTTGCTGCCCGCTGGTTCCACGTCATAACCGCCATTGCCTGGATCGGTTCGTCCTTCTACTTCATCGCGCTCGATCTCGGGCTGGTGAAGCGTCCCCATCTTCCGCCCGGCGCCTATGGCGAGGAGTGGCAGGTGCATGGTGGCGGGTTCTATCACATCCAGAAATATCTGGTGGCCCCGGCCTCGATGCCGGAGCACCTGACCTGGTTCAAATATGAGAGCTATTTCACCTGGCTCTCCGGCTTCCTGATGCTCTGTATTGTCTATTACGGCGGCGCCAATCTGTTCCTGATCGACCGGCATGTGCTCGACGTCAGCGTTCCCGTTGCCATCCTGATCTCGCTGGCCTCGCTCGCCGGCGGCTGGATCGTCTACGACCTGCTCTGCAAGTCGCCGCTCGGCAACAATACCTGGGGCCTGATGGCGGTCCTCTATGCCGTCCTCGTCTTCATGGCCTGGGGCTACACGCATCTGTTCACCGGACGCGCGGCCTTCCTGCACCTCGGCGTGTTCACGGCGACGATCATGTCGGCCAATGTCTTCATGATCATTATCCCCAACCAGAAGGTCGTCGTCGCCGACCTGATCGCCGGACGCACGCCGGACCCGAAATACGGTCGCATCGCCAAGCAGCGTTCGCTGCACAACAACTACCTGACGCTGCCCGTCATCTTCTTCATGCTGTCGAACCATTATCCGCTGGCTTTCGGCACCGCCTATAACTGGGTCATCGCGGCACTGGTATTCCTGATGGGCGTCACCATCCGCCACTGGTTCAACACGACGCACGCCCGCAAGGGCCGCCCGACCTGGACCTGGATCGTCACCGTCATCCTCTTCATCCTGATCATGTGGCTTTCGACCGTGCCGAAGATACTGACTGGCGAGAAGGATGCAGAGGCCGTCGCGCCCGCCTTCCAGCAGTTCGCATCAGACGCCCATTTCCCGGCGGTAAAGCAGATGGTTTCGACGCGCTGTTCGATGTGCCACGCCGCCGAGCCGGTTTATGAGGGCATTGTGCGCCCGCCGAAGGATGTGAAGCTGGAAAACGACGCAGAAATCGCTATGCATGCCCGCGAGATCTATATCCAGGCCGGCCGCAGCCACGCCATGCCTCCCGGCAATGTCACAGAAGTGACGCCGGAGGAACGCAAGCTGCTGGTCGCCTGGTTCGAAAGCTCCGTCGGAGAAAAAGACCAATGACCACCCTTTTGCGCGGCCGCCTGCTTTCCTTCAAGCGTGCGCCGCAAAGCCTTGATGACACAGACAGCTATACCTATGAAAGCGATGGCGGCCTGCTGATCGAGAATGGCGTCATCGCCGCGATCGGCCCCTATGCCGAAGTGAAGGCAAAAGCGCCGGCAGACGTTGCCGAAGTCGACCACCGGCCGCATCTGATCTTGCCGGGCTTCATCGACATGCACCTGCATTTCCCGCAGATGCAGGTGATCGCCTCCTATGCCGCAAACCTGCTGGAATGGCTAAATACCTACACCTTCCCCGAGGAATGCCGCTTCGTCGAAAGCGCCCATGCCGAGCGCATCGCCACCCATTTCTACGACGAACTGATCCGCCACGGCACGACGACGGCGGTTGCCTATTGCTCCGTCCACAAGACCTCCGCCGATGCCTTTTTCGCCGAAGCCATGCGCCGCAACATGCGCATGGTCGGCGGCAAGGTGATGATGGATCGCAACGCGCCGCAGGGCCTGCTCGACACGCCTGAGATGGGTTACGACGAAACCCGCCAGGTGATATCAGACTGGCACGGCAAGGGCCGCAACCACGTCGCCATCACCCCGCGTTTCGCCATCACCTCGACGCCGGAGCAGATGGAAGCAACCGCAGCGCTTGCCCGCGAATTCCCCGACCTGCACATCCAGACGCATTTGTCCGAAAATCACGACGAGATCAAATTCACCGGCGAGCTTTATCCGGACGCGATCGACTATACCGACATTTACGCCCGTTACGGCCTGCTCGGCCCGAAAAGCCTGTTCGGCCATGCGATCCACCTGTCCGAGCGTGAAGCCGACGCCATGAGCGAGGCCGGCGCCATCGCCGTCCACTGCCCGACGTCCAACCTCTTCCTTGGCTCCGGCCTGTTCCCGCTGAAAGCGCTGGCGCGCCGTGAAAAGCCGGTTCGCATCGGCGTCGCCACCGACATCGGCGGCGGCTCCAGCTATTCGATGCTGCGCACCATGGACGAGGCCTACAAGATCCAACAGCTTCTCGGCGAACGCCTCAATCCGCTCGAAAGCTACTATTACATCACGCTCGGCAACGCCGAAGCCCTGTCGCTCGCCGACAAGATCGGCACGCTCGACCCCGGCACCGACGCCGACCTCACCATCCTCAATGCCGCCGCCACACCGGCCATGGCACTGAAGATGGAAGTGGTGAAAACGCTGCCCGAGGAATTGTTCCTGCTCCAGACGATGGGCGACGACCGGGCGATCGTGGAGACATATGTCGCGGGAAAACCTGCGAAATCAGTCTTGAATTGACAGCTTTCTCCCGCGATTATCAAAGTCTCACATCCGGAAACAAACCGTTCTGATCCAATCTCCCCATACCATTTTCGTCAAGAAGGCAGACCGCCATGACCGCGCCGCTCACCATTGCCGACCTGAGGCAGCTCGCTAAACGGCGCGTACCGAAAATGTTCTTCCAATACGCCGATTCCGGTTCCTGGACCGAGTCGACCTACGAAGCCAACGAAGCGGACTTCAAGAAGATCAAGCTGCGCCAGCGCGTCCTTGTCGACATGACCAACCGCTCGCTGGAAAGCACCATGATCGGCCAGAAGGTGTCGATGCCGGTGGCGCTGGCACCGACAGGGATGACCGGCATGCAGCATGCCGACGGCGAAATGCTGGCGGCGCGGGCGGCGGAAGAATTCGGCATTCCCTTCACGCTATCGACCATGAGCATCTGCTCGATCGAGGACGTGGCTTCCGCGACGACGAAGCCCTTCTGGTTCCAGCTCTACGTGATGAGGGATCGCGACTTTGTGATGAACCTCATCAGCCGCGCCAAAGCGGCCAAGTGCTCGGCCTTGGTGCTGACCGCCGATCTGCAGATCCTCGGCCAGCGTCACAAGGACATCCGTAACGGCCTCTCCGCGCCGCCGAAATTCACGCCGGAACACATCTGGCAAGTGGCGACACGACCGGCCTGGTGCATGAGCATGCTGCAGACGAAGCGGCGCACCTTCGGCAACATCATCGGCCACGCCAAAAATGTCACCAGCCTGAAATCACTGTCAACCTGGACGCACGAGCAATTCGATCCACGGCTGTCGTGGAGCGACGTCGCCTGGATCAAGGAACAATGGGGCGGGCCGCTGATCATCAAGGGCATTCTCGACGTGGAGGATGCCAAGGCCGCAGTCGACACCGGCGCGGACGCCATCATCATCTCCAACCATGGCGGCCGTCAGCTCGACGGTGCTCCCTCCTCCATCAGCATGCTGCCCAGCATCGTCGATGCGGTCGGCGATAGGATCGAGGTGCATTTCGACGGCGGCATCCGCTCCGGCCAGGATGTGTTGCGGGCCGTGGCGCTCGGCGCCAAGGGCACCTATATCGGCCGCCCCTTCCTCTATGGCCTCGGTGCCATGGGCAAGGACGGTGTAACGCTGGCGCTGGAGATCATCCGCAAGGAGCTGGACATGTCCATGGCGCTCTGCGGTAAGCGCGACATCAGGGCGGTGGACCGGGGAATTATCGCGGAGGGCTAACGCAGCCAGCCCGTCGCCAGCCCGCTCGCCCAATCGGCGCGGCCGTTTTGCGCGGCAAGCTCGGCCATTGCCCGATGATCGTAAGCCACCTGCCGGAAGGTCGGTACCCAGATGCCGTCGATCTTGTCCATGATGGCATAGGAGGCGAAGGGATGGCCTGCTTCGACCTTATGATAATGCGGAAGATCGTCGTCATAGGCCGGGCAACCAACACTGCCGGGATTGACGATCAGGCGACCGTCGGAAAGGCGGACGGCGCGCGGAATATGGCTATGGCCGCACAGGATCAGCGGAAAATCAATGCCGGCGGCGAAGGTTTCGATCTCTTCGAGTGACTTCAAACAGATATGACCGTCCGGCGAGACCGTTTCGAGCCAGTAGACATTATCGTTCGTCGGCGTCGCATGGCAGAGATAGGCTTCGTCCTTGTAGATCGTGCTGAAGGGCAAGGTGCGCAGCCAGTCGAGATGCGCCGGCGAAAGCTGGCTGAAAGCAATCTGCTCCCAACTCGGCATCGCGTCCGCCGGACTTTCGATCAAATAGCGATCGTGATTGCCACGAACCGTCACAGCGTGCAGGCCCAAGAGAATATCGGCCGTCCTCCCCGCCGTCAGCGGCCCGCTGAGGCAGTCACCTAGATTGACGATGTCATCGATGCCCTGCGCGCGGATATCGGCAAGCACCGCCTCCAACGCCAGATGGTTGCCGTGGATGTCCGCAATGACAGCAAAACGCAAAACTCAGCTCCCGCGATAGGTGGAATAGCCATAGGGCGAAATCAGCAGCGGCACATGATAATGCGCCGTCGTGTCGGCGATACCGAAACGGATTGGCACGAGATCGAGGAAAGCCGGATCGGTCAGCTTGGCCCCGCTTTCACGCAGATAATCGCCAGCATGGAAGAGCAGTTCATAGGTGCCGACGACAAAGCTGTCGCCGATCAGGATCGGCCCGCCATCGACGCGTCCGTCGGAATTGGTCGTCACCGTCTTCACATGCGTCCGAGCCTCGCCCTCGATCCTAAAGAGATCGATCACCAAGCCTTCGGCCGGCCTGCCGAGAGCAGTATCGAGCACATGGGTCGTCAATCCGGTCATAGGGTCGGCGCTCCGATGATGAAGGGGGTGTCGAAGAAGAATTCTTCCAGATTATTGCCCGGCCCGTCGCGATCGACAATGAGGAAATCACTCGGCTGATCGAGAGCCATCAGCGGATAGTGCCAGACATTGGCCCGATAGTTCACGCCCTGATCGCCGCGCGCCAGAAAGACATGCGGCCTGCCCGGCTTGCCGTCCTCATCCTTCGAAACGACGACAAGGAACGGACGAGCGTTGAGCGGCACGAAACTCTGGCTGCCAAAGGGGTGGCGTTCCATCATGTCGATCGCATAGGGGAAGGCGCGCGGCTGGCCGCGAAAGAGGTTCAGGATCACCCGCGCACCGTCGCCAAGGGCCTCTGCGCTGGAAAGCGCATGAAACCGCTCCGTCGTGCCGCCATTGATGAACCGCATCGTCGCCGGATCGGCCTCGATCACATCCCCGAACGGCGCGAAGGCGGCCTTTGTCAGAGGGTGAATTTCGAGTGTCTTGGTCATTGTGGTCATTCGCCTTCTGCCCGCCAGTGGCGGATCGCTTCGAGCTGGGATAGCAATTCCGGGACCGCATGCGCAACGGCAGCCCAGAGAGCTTCGACACCCATCGCAGCTTCTTCGGCCAATAGGCGCTTGCTCATGTCCCGCAGCGCGTTCCAGCGCACGTCCGGATGCTCGAGCTCAAATTCCGGATGTTTTTCCAGCAATTCCGTTGCCGCTGCACTGACGACGCAAAGGCTATAGGCGACAGCGGATTGCACAAGCTTGTTTCCAGCGAACGCGACCCCATCCATGCCTCGAACGAAAAGACGCGCCTCGTCCGCGGCTTTCTGCATGCGATCCAGATAATAGACAGGGCCTTGCGTAGTCATACCTAGGCCTTGTTGCCGAAAAGACGGAACCGCATCACACACCTCCATCCGGAAGCATGGATTGCAGGCGCAGCAGGGCGATCTTCTCCACCTGCGCAGTTGCGGTCGTAAATTCCGCGTCCCGGTCATTGCCGATCCGCGTTTCGAAGGCAGCAAGGATGTCGTCCTTGCCGAGACCCTTGACCGCGATAATAAAGGGAAAGCCGAATTTCGTCACGTAAGCCGTGTTGAGTTCGGTGAAGCGGGCATGCTCCTCGGGGCTTAGCCGATCAAGCCCTGCGCCGGCCTGCTCCTTGCGGCTATCCTCGGTGAGCCCACCGGCAATTGCCAACCGGCCGGCAAGATCGGGATGCGCCCGCAAGACGCCAAGCCGTTCATCCGCACTGGCAGCGCGGAAAATAGCGGCTAAAGCGACATGCACGCCGCCCGAGGTCAACGGCTCGGCAACGGGACCGGCGTCATAGGCACGTTCGGCGATGAACGGCGAGTGCTCGAAGACACCGCCGAAACGAGCCACAAATTTGTCACGCGACACCATCTCAGAGCGCGCCCGTGGGCAGGTGATGCTCGTGCCAATGATTGGCGATATCGATGCGCCTGGGCACCCAGACCTTGTCGTGCTTCAGCACATATTCGATGAAGCGCCTGAGCGCCGCCGCGCGACCCGGCCGTCCGACCAGACGGCAATGCAGGCCGACCGACATCATCTTCGGGCTGCCCTGCTTGCCCTCTTCATAGAGCGTGTCGAAGGCATCCTTGAGATAGGTGAAGAACTGATCGCCGGAATTGAAGCCCTGCGGCGTGGCGAAGCGCATGTCATTGGTGTCAAGCGTATAGGGGATGATCAGGAACGGCTTGCCGTTAAGGCCATCGACCCAAAAGGGAAGATCGTCGGCATAGGAATCCGACGAATAGAGGAAGCCGCCCTCTTCCATCACAAGCCGCAACGTATTGTCGGAAGGCTTGCCCTGATACATGCCGTAGGGCCGCTCTCCCGTCAGCTCGGTATGCAGACGCACGGCCTCGAGGATGTGCTTGCGCTCCAGATCCTCGGGGAAATCCTTGTATTCCAGCCAGCGATAACCGTGGCTGGCAATCTCCCAGCCCGCCTCTTTCATGGCGGCGACCGCTTCGGGGTTGCGCGCCATGGCAAGCGTCACGCCATAGACGGTCGCCTGTACCTTGAGCTCGGTGAACATGCGCCACAGCCGCCAGAAACCGGCGCGCGAGCCATATTCATAGATCGATTCCATGTTGAGATTGCGCTGGTTCGGCCAGGCTACCGCGCCGACGATTTCCGACAGCAGATTCTCCGAAGCCGGATCGCCGTCGAGAATGCTGCTCTCCCCGCCTTCCTCATAATTGATCACGAACTGCACCGCGACGCGGGCATCACTGGGCCATTTCGGATCGGGCGTGTTGCGGCCGTAGCCGACGAGATTGCGGGGATAGGTATCGGACATGAAAGCACCTTCTCGAATATGCGGAGACGGTAGCATCCACGGACGGAAAGTCGAGACGGAAAGTGCGAAACCCACTTTCCTTTCAATTATAGCCTGTTAGGCGATTTTGCGCGCGCTGATCTTGCCCATCGGATGCAGGGAATGCACGCGGAATGGCCCACCGGTGCCCTCTTCCATCATCAGCGCGATGTTCGATACCGGCACCGGCTCGGCAAGCGCCGGCTCGAAAAAATCACGCAATACCTGCTCCATGCGCGCCATGTCGGCGGGATTGACCGTGCCGGTCAGCATCATATGGAAGCGGAATTCGTCCATGACATGCGGGTGACCCCAGCGGTGCAGATTGGCGAATTGCGTCGCCGAAAGGCCGTCCGGGTCGCTGCGTTCAATTTCCGCCTCGGTCAGCGGCGCGCGGTAGTGATCGAAGGCCTGCATCACCGACGCGGCGAGGAAATGCATTTGCTGGCAGGGCACCGACGGCACCAGGCCAAAAGCGCTGCCGAGGCGCGCGGCTTCCAGCCGTGGAATCTCGAAGGGCGAGAGCGTGCCGGAAAAGCGCATGAGATCGCGCAGCAGCCCAGCCTCGGACATATTCTGTGCCAGACGAAACGGCGCCTTCAATGTGCCATTGAAGCCGTAGCGGCGCGGCACGGCGGTATGGAAAGCGATTTCGTGAATACCAAGCCCACGCGTGGCGGGCGGTTCAACCATCTCGCCGGAGTAGACATTGCGGCCGAGCCAATTCGCAGCCACGAGCGTCAGCGGATCGCTCGCGGACGGCGTGAAGCAAATGGCGTAGCGCATAAAATCTCCTCCAGAGGGCGATAAATCGGCTGATCCAGCCGGTTGCCGATGGGCAAGGAGATAGGTGATTTGCGTGACAGATTGACGACCTGAACGCAGCTTATGTTCACCTTTTATGTGATGCCACTACAATATGGTTCGAAAGCGCAAAGCCCTGTGGCAGCTTGAAAGAACACGGAATCTCCGCCGCTTCCAGAACTGCCGCCTCAGCCAGACGATGTGCCAGGCCGAAGCTGACTTTGAAACCGCCGGTGAGCGCGATCAGGCGCGGATGGTCCGGATGTACTCCTACCGTCGGGGCCCGATCGATCGCCTTCGGCCGCAGACCGGCCCAGCGCTCGACCACCTCGGCATCGGCAAGAACCGGCGCCATCGCTCGGGCGGCGGCGAGCAGAGCGTCCAACTGACTATCCGTCGACGTCGGATCGTCAAAACGGTTCTCGCTGGTGCTTCCGATCGCCACCAGCCCGCCCTCATGCGGAACGATATAGAGCCCATCGCGGAAGATCACCGGCAGGCCAGCATCGACATCCGCCTTCAGCAAAGCCGCCTGGCCCTTGACCGGCTGGCCGAGGGTGGAATGGCGGCCGGGGGTCAAGCCGTCGAGTATCGGAAAGGAGCTGTGACCGGCGGAAAGAATGCAGCGGCCAAAATGAATGGCATCCTCGCGGGTCACCGCGATACCGTTATCCGGATCGATGCTCTCGATCTCCACTCCCTCGACAAGCCGAACATGTTTCGCCTTGCCGAGAAACCCGGCCAGCACCTTCAGCAAGGCGCGCGGCGCGACGCGGGCAGCGAGCGTGTCGAAAACAAACCCGCTTTCGCCGGCGGCGGCATCGATCCAGCCGTCGACAGGCGCAGCGTCCAGCACCTGCCAATGAAACCGCCGCTCGTTATGGTGCCAATGCGTCTCGGCGTCCTGCGAATGAGCAAGCGCGATCCTGTGCAGATGCGGCTTCGGCAAGGGAATGAGCCGGCCGGAACGACGATATCCGGCGGAAAGCCCGGTTGCCGCTTCAAGTGCAGCAATGTCACTCTCCAGAGCCACCAGCGCATCGAACTGAAATTGCTTCTTCTCCGACCATTTGTCAGGCATATGCGGCATCAGCGCGCCGAGCAGGCCGCCGCTAGCTCCGCTTCCCAATCGGGCGCTGTCGACGAGCAGCGTCTCGATGCCCAGTCGCTCCGCATGCACCGCCGCCCACAGGCCCATGATACCGCCGCCGACGATCAGAAGTTCGACGGATGATTGACCGGCAGGCCCCGGAGGATTATCGGCTTTTCCCATGACAGATCCAGTTTCCGATCGGACGCACGCGGCCGAGACCACTGCAGTAAGCCAAGAGCTCGAATGGCGCGACGGCGATATGCCCTATTCGACCGCCTTTGGCGACCACTTTTATTGCCAGACCGACGGCCGGCTGGAATGCGGCCACGTCTTCCTTGCCGGTAATGGGCTGCCCTCACGCTGGGATGAACAGCAGAATTTCCTGATCGGCGAACTCGGCTTCGGCACCGGCCTGAATTTCTGCGAGACCTGGCGGCAATGGAAGCAGCATGGCGCGCCGAACTCGGAACTGCATTTCATGTCTTTCGAGCTTTACCCAATGCGCGCCGAGGAGATCGGCCGTGCGCTCACACGCTGGCCGGAGATCGACGCCGAGCGTCAGGGGCTTGTCGCCGCCTGGCCGGCAGAGCCGCACGGTATCGTCACGCTCACCCTTGATGCCCGCACGCGCCTCAGCGTCGTCTGTGGCCCGGCAATGGATGGCCTAAGCCAGGCAAAAGCAGGCTTTGACGCCTGGTATCTCGATGGCTTCGCGCCGTCGCGAAACGCCGATATGTGGTCGCCGGAACTGATGCAGCTTCTTTATGAGAAGACCGCCCCCGGCGGCAGCTTCGCCACCTATGCCGCAGCCGGCTTCGTGCGCCGCAACCTGCAGGCGGCAGGCTTCACGGTCGAGCGCCGCAAGGGCTTTGCTGGCAAGCGCGAAATGCTCTGCGGCATCAAACAGGCTTAACTGCGGGAACGTTCCGTCTTAAGCACGTCGTCGCCGAGCCAGCGGCGAACCTTGGCCTCCAGCAATTCCGGGCTGATCGGCTTCGACATGTAATCGTCCATGCCGGCCTCCAGGCACATATCACGGTCGACATCGAGCGCATGGGCGGTAACACCGACGATCGGCACATGGCACCCCAGCCCAGCCTCCGCCTCCAGCTGCCTGATGGTGCGCGTCGCCTGATGGCCGTTCATGACCGGCATCGAGACATCCATCATGATCAGCGATGGCCGCAGCTTAAGCCAAGCGTCCACGGCCTCCTGGCCATTCGGGACCACGAGGAAGCGCAGACCCGTGACCTGCAGGATCTGCGTAAAGACGATCTGGTTGACCTCATTGTCCTCAGCAACAAGGACATCGATGGCGCTGACGGGTCTTGCCGATACATCCTGCTCGACAGCCCGGATGGCGGCCTCCGCTTCGGCCTCTATCGGCAATTGCGAGGTGACCGCAGTCGCATAGCTGGTCATCCTTTGCCGGCGCGCCATGCGCACGACATCGATGATGGTGCTGCGCAGTACATTGGCACGCACAGGCTTCATCAGATGCGCCTGGCCGTTCAGTGCGGCGAACTCCTTGTCGCTGCCGACGACATCCATGGATGTCAGAAAAATCAGCGAAATGGCCTCGAAGCGGGCATCAGCGCGAATGATGCGCGCCACCTCGTCGCCATTCATGTCCGGCATATGGTAATCAAGGATCACAGCATCGACCGGCACACCCATGTCGAAAGCCGTACGAAGAATGGCGAGCCCCGTTTTACCGTCCTCAGCGGCGTACCCGTCAAAGCCCCATTGCTGCAACTGCTCGCTCAAGATCCGACGGTTGATCTCGTTGTCATCGATGACCAGAATGGCGGCGCCCTTGACATTGACCGGCACCGCGCGCGGTTCACTGCGCACCACTGCCGGCGGCATGGGCAGATGCACGGTGAAGACCGAGCCCTTGCCCCATTCGCTGTCGACGTCGAGATAGCCGCCGAAGAGATCGACCAGCCCGGCGGTGATCGCAAGACCGAGACCCGTGCCTTCGTGGCGGCGTGTGGAGGAGGCGTCGACCTGCGAAAACTTCTCGAAAATGGAATCGAGCTTCTCCTTGGAAATACCAAGGCCGGTATCCTCGACGCGAAGCGTCAGCATGACCTCGCCATTGTCGATCGGCTGGCTATCCACTTCGACCAGCACATGGCCGCGCTCGGTGAACTTGATCGCATTGCCAAGGAGGTTGGTCACGATCTGGCGGAAGCGGCCTGCGTCCCCCAGCACCATGGCCGGCACACCGGGCGTGGCACGGACCAGAAGCTCGATGTCCTTTTCGGCGGCCGGCGACGACAGAAGCGTCGCAACATCCTCAACCGCTTCGGCCGGATCGAAAGCAGCCGTGCGCAAACGCATCTGCCCGGCATCGATCTTTGAGAAATCCAGAATATCGTTGATGATCGTCAAAAGCGCATTGCCCGACTTGACGATGATATCGATGAAGGTCTTCTGCCGGGCGTCGAGATCGGTCTTGGCCAGCAATTCCGCCATGCCGAGAACGCCGTTCATCGGCGTGCGGATTTCATGGCTCATATTGGCGAGGA